>CAVQVZ010000005.1:0-86228 GCA_963717335.1 uncultured Gammaproteobacteria bacterium
TGAAGGTCAGCAGCAATGCAAGGCCGGGCTGCCGGGCGTGCTCAATTGATTCCGGCCTGCCCAATTTCGCTCACAGAGAATAAGAGTGACCCGAGCGAGAATCTGTCGGCATGCTCTGACGACAATAATCACCGCAAGCTGACAATAGGGGGCCAACCTTTTGGCAGGCGACTCCTAAAATGTAACGACCCGATTCTGAGGCGATCGATGACCACGATCACTCGACGGACCATGCTTACCAGCAGCGCGGCGCTGGCCGGGGCAGTGATCGCTCCACCGTTGGCATCCTCCGCCACCGGCAGTTCGGCGTCCCCCAGAGGCCAAGCGCTTGTGCGTTTGACGGTCAATGGTCACTCGCGGGAACTCAAACTGGATCCGCGCACCACCGTCCTCGATGCCCTGCGAGAGCATCTGCAACTGACGGGAACCAAGAAGGGGTGCGATCAGGGACAGTGCGGTGCCTGCACGGTCCACATCGACGGCGCACGCGTTCTTTCGTGCCTGACACTCGCGGTGGCCGTTCAAGGTGCGCGCGTCGATACCATCGAGGGTGTAAGTCCACCGGGCGGCCCACTGCATCCGATGCAACAGGCCTTTATCGACCAGGACGGTTTTCAGTGCGGTTATTGCACACCCGGCCAGATCATGTCGGCGATCGCATGCGTCAAAGAGGGGCACGCCGGGACTGACGCTGAGATCCGCGAGTACATGAGCGGCAACCTCTGCCGATGCGGGGCGTATCCGAAGATCGTGGCGGCGATCAGGCAGGCACGATCGCACATGGAAAGGACTTAAGTGCGCCCATTCGAGTTCGAACGCCCCCGTACCCTGACGCAGGCCGCCAGCCTGGCCCGCGGCACCGGGCAGGGTCAGACGGACGCGCCGGCCCAATATTTGGCCGGCGGAACCACGCTCGTCGATCTCATGAAGCTCGATGTCTTAAGGCCCCATCGACTGATCGACCTCAATTCGATCAAAGGAGATACGGCCATTGAGGCGAGCAGTTCGGGGCTGAAGCTCGGCGCCTTCGCCAAGATGGCGGCCGTCGCCCGGCACAGCCAAGTGCTGGCGCAGTACCCCGTCATCGCCCAGAGCCTTCAGCTGGCCGCGAGCGCGCAACTTCGCAACATGGCGCACCCTCGGCGGGAATGTCCTGCAGCGCACCCGCTGTCCTTACTACCGCGATCCGTCCTGGGCGGCCTGCAACAAGCGTGCCCCGGGTTCCGGGTGCGCCGCGATCACCGGTTACAATCGAAACCACGCCGTGCTCGGCGTGGACGAGAGCTGTATCGCTCAATACCCGGGCGATTTTGCCATCGCGCTGATCGCGCTGGAGGCGCAGCTTGATCTGACGGGGCCCGAGGGTCCGCGTCGCATCGCGTTCGCCGCGCTCCACAGACCGCCTTCCGGCTCACCCCACATCGAGACCACGCTCCGGGAGGGGGAGATCATCACCGCCTTTCGCGTTCCCGCCGGCCCTTGGACGGCCCGCTCGCAGCTACCTCAAGATCCGCGATCGCGCCTCGTACGAGTTTGCCATTGCCTCGGCCGCCGTGGGCCTGCACCTGGACGGCGACACCGTGCGCGCCGCGCGTATCGGATTGGGCGGCATGGCCTATCGGCCCTGGCGCTCGATCGAGGCCGAGAACGCCCTGACCGGAAGGCCGCTCACCGAAGCCACTGCGCAAGCGGCGGCCCAGCCTCGCACTGCAGGGGGCGCAGACCCACGGATACAATGACTACAAGCCGGAATTGGCGAGGCGCACGCTGGTGCGCGCCCTGCTCGAGACCCAGTCCTAAGCGTTCCGCCCATCTAGATCAGGACACATGAGCGTCCTCAGCGATCAACTCGGAAAGCCCATCGCCCGCGTGGACGGCATCGCCAAGGTCACGGGCGCTGCGCGCTATGCCTCCGATGAACCGGTGCCTCATCCCGCCTTTGCCTATCTGGTCACCAGCCGCATTGCACGCGGCAGAATCCGTGCCTTCGACCTGACCGAGGCGCGCGCGGTCCCGGGGGTGATCGACATCGTGACCTACGAGAATGTCGGCGGTGGTTTCGATCCGGCCAAGGGACCGGACGGGGGACCGACAACGACGACCCTCGAGAGCAATCAGATCTGGCACGACGGGCAGATCATCGGCATCGTCGTTGCCGAGACCTACGAAGCCGCGCGCGAGGCGGCGCACAAATCGAAGGTGAGCTACGAGGAGGAGACACCGAGCGCGAGCTTTGATTCCCCCGGGGTGACAACGGAGCCTCACAAGACCGAACGAGGCCCGGATCCTTCGAAAGGGGACGCCGAGCAGGCTTACGCCCAAGCGCCGGTCAAATTCGAGGCCGATTATTCGACCCCGACCCAACACCACAATCCGATCGAGCTTTTCACGATCACCTGCGAGTGGAAGGACGGCAAGCTCACGATCTACGAACCCTCGCAGTTCATGTGGGGCACCAAGGCCTCGGCCGCCAAGCAGCTCAAGCTCGATCCCGATCAGGTCCGTGCATTTCCCGCTACATCGGCGGTGCTTTTGGCTCCAAGGGCCCCAATCCCCGCACGCACTGGATCGCGCGCGTCGCCCAGCGGGTCGGCCGACCCGTCAAACTCGTCCCCACGCGCGATCAGGGTTTTACGATCGCAACGTACCGTGCCGAGACGCGCCACCACATCAAGCTCGGCGCCACGGCCGAGGGCCGATTGCTGTCCCTGTCGCACGAGGGCTGGGAAGTGAGCTCACGCCCCTCGCACTACAACGTCGGCGGGGTGGAGTCCACGGCGCGCATGTACGCCTGCCCCAACATCCACACGGCCGTGAACATCGTTCACGCGGATCGAAACACGCCGGGCTTTATGCGCGCGCCGCCCGAGACGCCGTATATGTTTGCGCTGGAAAGCGCCATGGACGAGCTGGCGCAGCAGCTGAATATGGATCCGATTGAACTCAGGCGCCTTAATGACACGCTCACGGATCCAGTCGAAGGCATTCCTTTCTCGTCGCGATCGTTGATGCAATGTTTCGATCGCGCCGCGGCCCAATTCGGGTGGCACAAGCGCAACCCGGTGCCCGGATCCATGCGCGAGGGCGAGTGGCTGGTGGGTTACGGGTGCGCCACGGCCTGTTACCCGAGCAATGTGGGACCGGCGGCTTGCCGAATCGCGCTGACCGCCGGAGCGAAAGCCACCGTCAGCCTCGCGGGCCATGAGATCGGCACCGGGGCCTATACGACGGTGGCAATCGTTGCGGCCCGGGCGCTGGGGCTCCCGACTGATCACGTGACGGTACAGATGGGCGACAGTAACCTGCCGCCGATCTCGATCGCGGGAGGTTCCAACAATGCGGCCTCGGCAAGCCTGGTGATCGCCAAGGCGTGCGAACAGCTGCGAGACAAGGTCGCGCAGGCCGCCGTCCAAGATGCCCAAAGCCCCTTGCATGGCCTGGACCCGGCCTCACTCCAGTTTCGCGATCTGAAGTTGTCGGGCGCCGGCCGTGAAGAACACCTCAATGCCGCCATTGAGCGGGCCGGGAACCGGCTGGAAGCCTATGCGGAACATGTTCCTGAGGGATTGCCGGCCTCCGCGCTGTCAGAGATGACCAAAGGTCAGCCCAAACTGCTCGGCGGCGCATCCCGCAAGGACGTGACCGCCTACGCCTTTGGTGCGCACTTCGTCGAGCTGCGGATCCACAGTCGGACCCGTGAAGTGCGCGTGCAGCGGATCGTGTCGGCGTTTGCGGCCGGAACGATCGTCAACGCCCTGACGGCCCACAGCCAATTCATGGGCGGGGCAATCTGGGGACTGTCCTCGGCGCTCCACGAAGAGACGGAAATCGAGGCGAAGTCCGCGCGCTACGTGAATGACAATCTGGCCGACTACCTGATCCCGGTCAACGCCGATATCCCCGAAGTCGAGATCATCATGGTCCCGGAGGCCGACGAGCGCGTCAACGCGCTCGGTATCAAGGGGATCGGTGAAATCGGCATCGTCGGCATGAACGCGGCGGTGGCGAATGCAGTCTTCAATGCCACCGGGAAACGCATCCGCTCGCTGCCCATTCGCCCTGAAAAACTGCTGTAGCCGATCTGATTTCTGCTCAAGGCGCTCTACGATTTCTAAGGTCGTTCTAATACGCGCAGAGCGCCGATATTGCCCGAGAGGTGCGCGTGGGGCACAGACCCCGTGAGCGCGTTCTTCTCGGCGATGCATTGCACCATCCTTGCCGTATCGGCCGGGATGTCCCGGGGCGTGGTTTAGGCGTACATTCGGCGTTTCGCCTTCACCCCGCGATGGTATTACGTCGGGATTATGGAGGCCGTAACCCTAAAACTGGCTCGGCGGCGGCCTGACCACTTCGGGCACCCGTACTATATGAAGGAGACCACAATGAAACACCGTACTGCGGTTGCCTGGACGCTCGCGTTCGCTCTCGGCAGCTTTGCCGGGGGCGCATACGCATCGCACGGTATACGTATCGACGAGACACTCACCTGTGGGAGCGTGGCGACTTCATCAGGAAATCCCTACGTCACCCTGATCGGCACGGGGCTTGCCTCAAACTCTGTCAGGTCGGGCTTCAATTTCCCGGTCTTGATCTGCACGGATTCGGTGGCGGGGGACTCGAATGTCACGTCCTTGCCGTATCAGCCGAAAAACAGCCGGATTTACACCTATGTCGACCTGTCGTTGGCTGGCATCTCCGCCTCCAGTCTCACGGGTCCTGCGAGCGACCCCAACACACCGCCGCTGTCGAGTTTTCAGGGCTTGAACGTAGCAATCATCACGCAGGTCGAGGTGCTCAAGCTCAAAGGCAATTATTTGAATGATTATGAAATTGTCTTCAATTACGAGGACTTCCCCGAGGTCGCCTGCGAGAACGTCTACACTGCGGTTCCGCCGACCTTCAAATGGCACAACAAGACATACACATTTACAGGCGGTGGTGGAGTGAGCAGTCCCTGCGACAGTTCGGCGGGGAACGATTTCCTGTTTAGTCCCACCGGCGTGTTGCTTGGCCACAATTCTGCGCCCGACGGGTCCCCGTTCGTGCTGAGCCCCGGGCTTCCGGCTGGGTGGACCGTCAAGTAGATATTAGATATTAAGGAAAGGCCGCGGGGCGAGTTCTGGCAAGCCCGTTCATAACGGCTTACTGGTGCTGCCCGCGGGCATGAAGTTCATCGATTTGGCCCGTTGCTCGAGTCGCTGCACATAGAATCCTTGCACGCCAAACCGCTGGGTCAGCACGGTACGGGCGCGCACTAGCGCGGCCCGCGCCTCATCGGGCCTGCCCTCCAAAGCCAGCCGCTGCGCGTTGACCGAATCCCATACCGCATAACGCCATTGCACCGTCGGATCCGTTGTAAGCGGATAATTTGTCTGCAGCAGCCGCCGAGCCTCGTCCAATAGTGGCACAGCGCGATCAGTCCGGCGCAAGCCCAACTCGAGGTCCGCCGCATTCAACAGCACCTGATCAAGAAAGACATGATTGCGCAAGCGGGCAATTTGCAGTGCCCGATCGATGTTCGCCCGAGCGTGGGCGTTATCGCCCTCGTACAGATAGGCCATTGCCAGGCTGTTGAGCGGTGGCACCAATTCATCGTGCGTCGGGCCCTGCAACTTCTCGCTCATCTGCACCGCCTGTTCAAGGAGCGGGATGGACTCGGCAACGCGTCCGGCCATCAACGCCGAACGACCCAGGTTGTTGAGGAGCGTAGCCACCTCCGGGTGCTCCGCTCCGTACACTTCACGATAGACCGGCAGTGCCTGCTGCCACTCGCTTTCGGCCTCGGCGTAGCGCCCGGTCTGGTAGTACAGAACGGCAAGGTTGTTCATGGATAAGGCGGTGAGCGCGTGGCGGGTCCCGAAGTATTGGATGCGCAATGCCAGCGCTTCGCGCATCGGCGCTTCCGCCGCGTCGAGGCGGCCGGCGCCGTAGCGAGCCTGCGCCAGAACATCCAGGGTCTGCGAGAGCGTGTCGTACCCTTCCGGGCCGCGTTTTCGATCCACCACCAGTGCCGCTTCGGCCAGGCGCTCCGCGTCCTCGTACCTATGGAGCTGGGTCAGCACCTCGGCCAGGCCATCGCGCGCGTTGGAGAGGAGCGGGCTGTCCTCGGGGAGCTGCGCCAATGCCATATCGAGCGCGCGTTGCAGAAGCGCTCTCGCCTCGGGGAGATCATCCATGCCCTCAAGCACAGCGGCCGAGGCGATCAGGGTTCGAATCCGGGATTCCGTGGGGACGCTGGTCGCCTCTTGGTCACGCCGCGCCTGCGAGAGCAGTCGGTTGGCCGGCTCATAGAGCCCGAGGCCCGTGTACGCCTCGCCCATCGCGGTCAGAAGGTCGGCCCGGACCCGTGGTTCGTGTTCAAGGCCGCGTCCGATATCGCGCGCCCCGCGGTCGAGAACTTCGTCCACCGTCACGGATTTTCCGCGATTTTCTCCCGGATCGGCGAGCTTGAAGAGCGACACCATAAACTGCGAAGTGCGGGCGGCGGTCGTGGCCTCGGCCAACGCACGGTCCCGCTGGCGCAAGGCAATCAGACCGGCAATGATGGACATGATACCGAGCGCCGCAATGGCCGCAACGGCCGCGCTCTTGACCCGCCGATTGCGCCGAGCGCGCCTGCGCGCGCGCTGCGCATATTCAGCCGCGATGCCCGGGGGCACGAGCCCCTCACCCTCGAGCTGCCCTAACGCGGCCAGCTTATCGGGGGCGATCCCGAGCCACCCGTCCGAACGGCCATGGGCTTCCCACGCTTGCGCGTCGCGCTGCAGCTCGTCGCGGAGCCGCAGCAGTGTTGATTCCTTCTGCAACCATGCCACAACACGTGGCCAGGACTGCAGAAGCGCCTCGTGCGCAAGGAAAACCACCGCCTCGGTGTCATGCCGATCGGTGACGGCAAGACGCGCGGCCACCAGCCGATCCACTAACGCTCGCTCAGCCGAGCCGATAGAAAACCCATCCAGTCGCGCGTAGCGTCGCGTAGCGGATCCGTCCTCGCTCACACTGGTCAGCTCGCGCATCACCCGCCGAAACACCGCCTCGGCGTCCTCTCCGGTGGCACTGACCAAGCCTTCGGCGACCTCGATCAGGGAGCTGCGCAGCCCTCCTTCCCGGCCGGCCGGTTTGTAGACTTCCCAGAGCAGCGTCTTGCCTTCGCGGCGGTCGTACAGTTGTTGTAGTGCATACTGAAGCAGGGGTAGAGACTCGGGATTCGCAGCGGCATCCCGCAAGATTTCTCGCTCCAGGGATACGCCGTCACGCTCCTCGAAGTCCAGGCCCGCAGCCACCGCGGGCGCGCGGATCATGTCCGAGAGTTCATCGCCGCGCGGTGAAAGCAGCGTGTAGGGCGGCCTGCGGCGCAGCAGTTCCATGATGGCGGGGTAACTTCAAGGCGATGCATGAAGTCGCTCCGCAACGTCGAAACGACCCACACGCCGGCGAGCACGGCGAGCGCCGCGAGAGCGTCCAGCAGCGCATCGGCCTGCGCGGCGACGGAGGTCACCGTAAAGATTTCCTCCAGTTGATCAACGTAGATCAACAGACGGACCTGCGCCGGCGGGAATACTGCGATTCGCCGCTTCGGCTGCCAGGTAGGTCTCAATTCGCGCCGCCGCCGCGGCCGGCTCCGCACCTAGCACTTCGGCCAAGTGCGGCGCGGTCAGCCCAAACCGCGCAGCCTCGGGCAGAGTGGCCAAGATGCGCGCGGCCAAGACGCCCAGAACTCCCCCGTCCGGGGCGCTGTTGGCGACATCCGAAGGTCGGATGCTGAGCGTGTACCAGCGGGCAATGCCTTCTACAGGCCTGTCCTCCAGAAACGGCAGCAACCCGGCCCGCACCAGCGAAGTCTTCCCATTGCCGCTCATCCCGATGATCAGCAGCAGGCGGGCCCGAGCCTCGCCGCCGCGCTCCTGCAGTTCCGCATCGCGCAGACGCCGAATCACCTCCCCGATCGCTTGCGAACGACCAAAGAAAACGTCCTGGTGCTCCGCGTCGAATGACTGAAGGCCCCGAAACGGCGAGCCTCGGGTCCATCGCGGGCCGCAACTCGTGCTCACCCGCCTTATCCAGTTCAGTCAGAATCCACTTGTGCGTATGTTCCGTGAGCTGCCGCTCAAAGTCGGCGCCATCGGCGAAGCCGTGGTGCGCGACGATCGCTGCACCCGCCGCGTCGTAAAATGTCGTTCGGCAGAACTCCGTGAGCAGTTTGTACTGTCGAAACAGCTCATCAGCCTCAGCGCTCGCCATGTCCATATGCGGTGGCGCGCGCTTAAGGTAGATCAGAAGACTTGGCCGACCGGTCTTCTCGTACGCCGCAAGAGCGTCCCTTACCTCGAACTCGGTCCCCGTCGGTGGAGGCAGCCCCGGTTGGGCGCGAAGTCCGCCGGCAGCCGCGCCCCCAGGCGCGACCAGAGGATGCTGACAACCAGGTCACATTGCGATGGCCGGGGAATCTGCTCCTGAAAGCCCGTATGGGCAAACATCGGCTCGTGCTCCCAGAGGAACGTCTTGAGGACCAGGACGTCGGCGAACTCGCTGGCCAGTCGTCGAAACACGCGACCCGCCAGTGCCCGCTCCTCGGCCACGTCGCCGGGGGAGGAAATGAAAACACTGAGTTCCAGCTTGGCTGCCACTCGGATTCCTAAAGTAGCGCGACTGCGACGATCGTTTGCTGTCACCCGCCGGTATTTGCCAGTCCCCTCAACGGCGACCTCGGAGGAGGGTACATCGCCCTAGCGCAGGGCGATCTCCCCTTTGACCTGCACGTCGAGCTTCAGGCCCGGAATCTGCAGCGTGATCGTGCCGGGAAATGTCTCGGTTCCGGAAACGGCCCCGCTCGCCAGGGCCTTGGCGACCGCCTGCTCGATCTCGTGCTGGCCCTGCACGCCGAAGGACTTGAGGAACTTGCGTACGCTCAGATTGAAGGATTCCTCGTTCATTGGGAAGCTCCAGGATTTGTCTATATGACGGTGCAATGACCGGCCCTATTATGCCGCGCAATCCTGCCTGGCGCCGAGCCTTGAGCCGAGCAATTCCGCAAGCGTCTTGTTGGGCCTGTAACCGGGAATCATTAGGCAAAGCACGGAGGGTTCAGAGCGGCAATAGCCGGCGGCATTACGATATTCGCGTTGCTGTCTGCACGATGGGGAATAGTTTTCGCGCGAGAGGTAATCTTCTGCAATGGACAACATCCGGATCTGCCTCGATGAGGACCGACCGGCGATTCTCGCCATCGTGAATGAGGCCGCGCACGCCTACAGGGGCGTAATACCGGAGGATTGCTGGCACGAGCCCTACATGTCGGTCGGCGAACTCGATCGCGAGCTCGAGGCCGGGGTGGCGTTCTGGGGATATTGGCGCGACCAAACGCTGATCGGAGTCATGGGGATCCAGCCGGTGGGCGATGTCGATCTGATTCGTCACGCTTACGTCCTGCCCGGTAACCAGAGGGGCGGCGTCGGCTCTGCGTTGATTTCCGAACTTCGATTACGCAGCAACCGCCGTATGCTGGTGGGTACCTGGGCCACTGCCACCTGGGCGATTCGATTCTACCAACGACACGGGTTCGTGCTGATCTCTCCGGAACGTAAAACGGATTTGCTCAGAACCTACTGGAGAATATCGGATCGGCAGAACGAGACGTCGGTCGTATTGGAAAGCAGCCGTCGGTCATGAGCGGCCTATCCTCACCCAGGCACCATCGCTTGTCCGGGCTTTGCCGGCCTTGGAGATTCTGGCTCGCCCTCTCAGTCGCGAAGCCTCTTGAAACCGAACTTTGCCTTCCCAGGAATGAGCCGAGGGTTAGCTGCCCTCAGGGTTCGTCCTGCGAAATTCCGTAGTCAAAAGGACATGAGGTTAAGGCTCTGAGCCAACACGGGGATCGGAAGTCGCAACACGCGCCCCTTAAAACGCCCGACGGGCGGTATATGGTGGTGCGCGGCCGCCTGTGGCGGCTCTCAAATCCGGCGCTCACTGATGAGCTCCGCACTCACTGGATCGCCAAGCTCATGAGCGCTCGACGCGAAGTGCGACAGGCCGCCGGCGATCCCGTTCGGGTTGCTCGCGCGCGGAAACTGGTGGATCAGTCGAAGATCGCGCTGGGGGAGCGCGGACCCGTGTGGTGGGAAGACGGGGCTCCGGATTACAACCGACGTATGGTCATCAATACGCCGTACGCCGATTGGTTCTGTAACCTTTAGGAACAGCCGGACCGGTACGCTGGTTGAGATCGCTCCGGGCAGTTGCGGACTTATTTACTGAGTCACTTGCAACCGGGTGTCCCGGGACAAGCGGCAATGACCTGATTGTTCAGGGCGTCCCGAGCGTCCTGTGTATGCTCGCGGATCTCATCCCGCTGACTCTTCAATGTGCACACCCGCGTGGCCACGAGCGAACCGGTGACCTTCTCGGACGTGCACTGTAGATCGCCGGGAGGGTCAGAGCTCACCACCCGGTGCGCTACGGGGGGCGAACTCGGCGTGACGTTGGTGCAGCCATGACAAGCGCCGATCGCACAGGCCGCGTTGACCACCACCCGGAAGATGCCGTGCCGGAGAGTGGTGGTAAACGCAGACTGCACGGTCGTGCCTTCTAAAAGTGGCGCGCCGGTAAGTTCGCGCGGGTGGCCTTAGGACGCCTAGCGTTCAGAATTTTGCCGTAAACGACACGAAGAGCTGCCGCCCGAACATATCGTAGACGTCATTGGTATTGGCCTGACCTCCTGGCACGATGGTGGTGCTGAGGAGCGGTGGATCCTTGTCCAGTGCGTTATTAATACCAGCGCGGACCGTCAGGTTGTCATGCCAACGCCAAGAGGCCGCCAGATCCAGATACCCATACGAGGGGATCCGGCCGTTGACCAGGTCAAGTCCACCGAAGGTCGCCAGATACAATGTCGGGTCCGAGGAATTATTGTCCTGGGACACCGGTCCCATGTAGCGCCAGGTCGCGGCCAAACTCAAATTGATGGGCGTGAGCCACGTGGTGCGCAGAATGTGGCGCCAGCGCGGATTGACTGTTTGGCAGGTCGCGCCGAACAATCCGACGCAATCATAGGTCGCTCCACCCGGAACGGGCCTGGTTTCATTGTGCTGCAGGTAGGCGCCATTTAACTCAAAGCCAAGATGGCCCCAACCTTCCGGAAGGTCCTGCTTATAGTACAGCTGCAGATCAAGACCGCTCACCAGTGCGGCACCGGTGTTCACGCTCGTCTGAAAAACGTACCCGCCACCGGCGGGACTGCCGACGGTGTTGAGCCCGCCCGTCACCGGATTGCGGAACACCTGGCTGCAATAGAACGGGTCGCCGGTGTTGGCGCATTGACTGAAGATCACGTTGGCAGGAACAATCCCCACTACACCCTTCAGGGCTATGTGGTAGTAATCGAGGCTCCCGGTAAAATTCCGAAGCTGGCTGGGGGCGAAATTAAGACCGATGGTATAGGTATCCGCCTGCTCGGGAACGAGGTTGGGATTTCCTCCCTGCAAGCCCGACAGCTGACTGCCGGTTCCCTGCGGAATCGTGTTGGTGGTGCCTCCATTGCCGTATTGGGCAGCCGTGACGCCCATTCGCTGGCATTGCGCAAGGCTATAGGCTGCCGGTGCCTGTATGGCGCCGCTGGCGGTGAAGGTCGGGGCACAAGGATCGTTGCCCAGAGCGAGTGTAACGACCGCTTGCGGGTTGAAAAGCTCCACCGCACTCGGCGCCCGGATCGCCTTGTCATAGGAAAGGCGCAGGCGATAATCCGCGATCGGTGCGTATTGCACTTCGAACTTGTAGGTATTGGTGACTCCGCTGGTCGAGTAGTCGGAACGTCGGAAGCCGGTGTCAAACAGCAAATCGTGTGCGCCCGGCGCATCCTGGAGGAGGGGCGCCCGCAGCTCCACGAACTCTTCGGACACGGACACGCTATTGTCGATGGGTACCGCGGCCGAGCCAAAGCCCGGACAACAGGCCACTCTGCTCGGCGGAGTCCGGCCGGAAGAACTCATGATCATTCCTGTGCTCGTAGCCCAGATTCACCGCCAGTCCGTCGGTGGCCCAGGGCGACTTGAGGCCGTACTTGCCCAGTTGCCCGGTGACCTCGGCGTGCAACGTGCGCAACGTCGAGGTCCCCTGGCCCGTGCCCAGAAGGTTGAGGTACTGGGTCTGCGCAGCGGTCACGCCCCCGTCGGAGAAGATGTTGTAGGGAACGCAGGTACCGCCACTGATACAAACAGGTTGCGCGGGCGTGCCGGTCACCTGCAGTGCATTGTCGATGGCCTGGAAGCTCAAGTAGTTTTGTTGGGAGTTGAAGAAAGTGGTGTAGAAGTACTGGGCATAGGCGTCGTAGCTCCACGACTCTCCCAAATCGCCCCGAATCCCTAAGACCGCGCGATAATTCTCGTGCTCATAGTCGGAAGAGCGGCCGCCTCCCTCGATGTTTCGGCGCCCGATCCTTACGTCCGCGCAGTTCGGCGAACTCGCCAGACCTGTGATCGGATCTGTCTGGAAAATGCACGCCTGGCCGGGGTTTGAGGCCACATAGGCGAGCTGCGCGGGAGAGCACAGGATCGAGGCCTGCGATCCGCTCAGCAGTGGGTTATCGCAATTGACCGGGTAGTTGCCGGTTCCAAACGGATCCAACGGATTGCTGTCCTTGAACAGGGCCGACGGGGCGACTTGCTGATGGGTCCTGTCATCCATGAAATAGAATTCGGCATACGGTTGCAACTCATCCGTGAGCTCTTCGTGAGCGAGAAACGCGGCGTTGTATCGATCGTCCTCGCGTGTCATGTAGATGTAGGGCTGCGAATTAAAGGCCGACGGCGGCGTCGTGGCTAATCCGCTCCCCTGCGGTATAAAACCGGAGCCATAGACGCTATAGACGGTGTTCGCGTTCGGACCCGTCAGGGGTTGAAACCAATTCGAATTCGACGAACCACCGCAAGCGAGGCTCGTCACGTTGTTATTGGCGTCGGTGACCGGATTGAGCTGGCAGCCGCCGAAGTCACGCTGGCTGCTCACCACCGGATCGGCATGCCGATAACTGAAATAGGCGGTTACGTTGCCTTTTCCATCCGCAAAATTGGTGCCCATGAGGACATCGAAAGAGCGCTGGTGACCGTCCCAATCGGTGCCCGTGGCCGGGGTCGCCCCGAAGCCGGCGGTCAGGTTCTGCATGTAGGTGTTCTGATTGCTGTGCCAGTTCGTATTCAGTTGGCCGTCGACCTGAAAGCCTTCGAAATTTTTCTTCATGATGAAATTGATCACGCCGGCGATCGCATCGGACCCGTAGGCCGCGGATGCACCGCCCGTCACCACTTCGACACGATCGACGAGCCCGGAGGGGATTTGATCCAGGTCAGGTGCCGGTGATTGAATGGCGGTATAGGGCGAGCCTTGTCCCAGCCGCCGCCCGTCGACCAGCACCAGGGTCCGATTCGGCCCGAGCCCGCGCAGGTCGGCCGTCGCGACGCCCCCGGCGGTGGTCAGTCCGCTCGTGCCGTTGCCCAAATCCTGGCCAAGGCCGTTATTGAAGTTCTGCGGAAGCTGCGTGATTATGTCGCTGATATCGGTCTTGCCGGTCGTGGCAATCGATTCGGACGAAATGACCTGGATGGGGCTGGTGCTTACCGCATTGGGTGCCGCGATGCGCGAGCCGGTGACGACAACTTCCTCCAGCGGGGCGGCCGCCGCAGCAGCGCTGGGCGCGCCACTCTGTGCGATGGCCACTGCTGCCCAGACTCCCGCCAGGGTCATGGCCAGGGCGGCAAATGCTCGGGGCCGGCGCGTTACCGTTACCGTGAAGGCCCTCGATTCCTCTAACGGACTCTGAACGCGTTGTCTGTCCATGGTATTCGTCTCCCCAATTCGTACCGAGGGCCACCGGCCCGGGGTTACCGGAACCGAGAACGGCACGGCTCGTCACACTGCGTGTTGCGTGATCGCGACCCGTTGCACTGAAGTGCGACGAGAGGTGCCTCGATCGGGACGATAAGGGCCGGTAACGCTTTGGAAAGCGTTATGTGACGGAATAGCGGTAGGGCGGGACCATTGGGCACAAAGCAGGGGTAAATATAGTCACGGCGCGCGAATACCGTGTTGACGCCCGCTGGATCCCGCTGCGGATAAGAGTACGGCCCGCCCTGTGGTGCGCACCCCGACCACCGATGACAGCAAGCATGGCTTAGGCAGCTGCATTCGCGCGCGACGCACGTTACGGGCTGTTGGGTAATTCAGATAGACAAGGCCCGGGGAACCCCGCAACATCAGCGGCTGTTATGGAGCTGAATTCCAGAAGCGCACGTCTCGCAGCTCGCGCTTTTGCGTTTTCCCTATTATTTTGGTTGCCGCTGTCGCTCCTGGTCGGATGGCAGACCTACCTCACCGAACGCCTGGAACATCTTCCAGCGCAGCTCTCAAATGAATTGTTGGTGTACGCCGCCCGATACTTCACCGTCGCCGTGCTCTCGCCGCCGATTTTCTACTGGGTAAACCGCTGGCCCGTATCGAGAGCCCAGCTCCGCCGGGTGGCTGTGTACGCGCTCGCTTATATCCCTTTCACTTGCGCATTCGCATTGATTCGCTGGCTCGTACTGCCCCCTTGGTTTGAAGAGACCATGAGCTGGGGACCCCGCTCGCTGTGGTCGTTATTCGCGCTGGTCTACGGTACGTTCGCTGACGTGTTTCTGCTTTATCTTGGTGTGCTCATCGCCGCTCACGCCTATACCTACTTCGTTCGTGACCAACAAAAGGAAATGGATCGTCTGCGCCTGAGACAAAGCCTGGCGCAAAGCGAATTGCATGCGCTGCGAGCCCAGCTTCATCCCCATTTTCTGTTCAACACCCTCCAGGGCGTGTCCACGCTGATCGATGCCGCCCCGGCAACGGCGCAGCGAATGCTGTTCACTCTGGCGACGTTACTGCGCGTGGTGCTCAAGCACGGAAGCGTTGATCTGATAAGCGTCAAGGAAGAGCTTCAATTTCTGCGGGCGTATCTCGAACTCGAGCATATGCGCCTGGGGCCGAGATTGACTGTGCGCTGGAATATTGAACCGCAGGCGGAACAAGCATTGATTCCGCAACTTCTCCTGCACCCGTTGGTTGAGAACGCCGTGGTTCATGGTATCGCCAATGCGAGGGATGGGGGATGGATCGAGATATCCGTCGGATTACAGAACAATTGCCTAAAGGCGGAGATCCGCAACAGCATCGGAGGCACCTCAGAGCCGGGCCTAGGCGTTGGCTTGGCGAATGTGAAGGCGAGGTTGCAGCATTTGTACGCGGATGATCAGCTGGCGTCGTTTGATTTCCGTGTGGAGAATACCCAAGCAATCGCGCGATTGGTGGTGCCGGCCACGGCATCTACGGTACGCGGATCAATCTTAGAAATGGAAGCCTCGTGATGCGCGCGCTCGTGGTCGATGATGAGCCCCTTACAAGGTCGGCCCTGGAGCAAATATTGTCGAGTCGGACGGATATTGATGAGTGTGATTTTGCCGTGGATGCGCATCAGGCGCTCGCGTACCTTCGCACCAAGCCGGTCGACGTACTGCTACTTGATATCCACATGCCCGAAATGTCGGGCTTGCAGCTGATTGAGGAACTAAGCCGGCAGTCAGGTCCAATGCCATCGGTAATCTTTGTGACGGCGTACCACGAACACGCCGTCGAGGCGTTCGAGAAACGGGCCGTTGACTACATCCTAAAGCCGCTCATTCCCAGCAGGGTCCATGAAGCACTCGATATCGCAGTGCGTCGCTCGCATCAAGAGCGCGCCGAACTCCTTTTGGGAGCGCTGAAGGAGTTAAGAGTTCGGCCCCAACGCACCGCCCGCATGGCCATTAAGGACAAAGGTCGCGTGGTGTTTGTGGATGTGGCGGAAATCATCAGTGTGGAGGCCAACGGCAACTACGTTCTATTGCAGCAGCAGACGGGATCCTACCTGTTACGCCAGACGATGGCCGAGATCGCCGATCAGCTCGGCCCTGAGGGATTTATACGCATACATAGGTCGGTGTTGGTCAACGGGGCTCATGTCGAGAGCATTCAGCCAGGTGTGGGCAGTGAGTATCTCCTGAGAACCAAAGGTGGTAAGGAATTCAATGTGACGCGCACTTACCGGGCAAATCTGAAGTCACTGGCGCAGTTATGGAGCGGCAGCGAGGGATTGTTCTTAGGGTAGGCGGGCGTACGGGCGTGCGGTCAGTGCGAGTAAATGTAGTGTGCCTTGTACGGATGGCGGCATGACTGCCACGACACGCCCTCAGCAATGTGCAGCAGCAGCATTCGATTGGTGCCTGCGGTGAGGATCGAACGTCCAGACGACGGTTCGGGTTCGAATAACTCCCGCCCGCGCACTTCCCCTGAGATGCGGCACCCGCCAATACAGGTTGGTGCCTCGCCTTACCAGATGCCCTCGAACGTGATGTAGGCGGGGCCCCCGCCGCGCACGCTGGTTCTCCGAGGGGTAACGATAAGCGTACTCCGGAAGTATCGGCGCGCGCACCTCAATATGATCCAGCAATGGCGCCCGGTTCCGCCTCCGACGCGCTCGATTCAAACGTTCCAGCTCAGCTTGCCGATGCGGCAGTCCTGTCCGGGTGGCCAGGAGTAAGAGGAACGCTAAAACGATGGGCACGTCCAAAGCGATTGTGCCCAACGACTTTCGCCACAGGGCCGAGTTCGCCGCAGCCGAAAGTGCGGCGCGGCGATAGTAGTCGGACCAAGATTGTTCGTAACGGAAGCGAAAACAGCGACCGAGCACGTCATCGCCGTGCACCTCCTGATCAGTGACCCTTACGGCCTCATGCACACGTCGGTCGGGAAATTGCGGTTCTTCCCCAGGAAAGGTGTCAAGATCGAAGTACGCCTCCACACTACTTGCGGCAACGTCCTGGTCAGTTGGGCTGTTCCAGAACGTGCGAATCAAGCCGCGGCGGCCGTCGCGCGAAGAGTCAATTAGCGCCCCGCGCCGGCCCCCTACGCGGTACGTGCCATTCACCAGCGGAAATCTGTAACGCTCTAACGCACTTTGCCAGGGAGCGTCGCACCATTCGAGCCACACTCTCTCGCCCGGTACGTGAATTAAATCCGCACATTCGAAGACCCGAGCCCCTTTCGAAAACGCCAGGTCAGCACAAAGTGTGGTGAGATCGTCGTGTAGAACAAAGCGCATCGGGCAGCTGGCTACACGATCGGAGAAATCCGAAGCGCCATTGAGTACCGTGACGCGACCGCCTTTGCAGTCCTGGACCTTGAATGACACACGGTGTTGAGCCACGCAATCTGCAAGTTTCACCCCAATAACGTAGCAAGTCATGTCATCGTTCGAAGAGCCTTTGTGACCAAAGCGCGCGAGGGGGTGTTCAAATGATTTCATACGCTGGCGAAATCTTAGCTTGGACCTGGCCGGGCCCGATCCACTGGGTTCTGCGGCGACGTCCACAATGCGGCAGCCAACGGTAAGGTCGACGGTAAAACCAAAGAATACTTCCCCGAGCAATTCGCGCCTAAGGGCGGGAGCCCCATCTGTAGGGAAAAAACGTGTCGCCTGACAACGCCTGCGTCGAGTACAGGTATGCCCATAGCCGATCAATCTGGCGTATTCTTTGCAAGCGGATACCTGTCCAAAACAGGCGCGACCTCTTAGGGCCTATGGCGCTCTCGGACCACCTCGATCAGTCCAGACGCATCGTGAAAGTGAACCGTGTTTCCTCTGGAGTGGAACTAGCGGTTAGCTCGCCTCCATGGGCGCGGGCAATTTCAGAGGCAATATAGAGCCCCAGGCCGAGACCCTGCTTACTCGCGCGCGCCTTGCCTCGGAAGAACGGCTGGAATAGCTGGGCCATCGACGCTTCCGGGATCATCTCGCCTGAATTGGCGACCCAGAGTTCGAATGATCCATCCCCAGTGGAAGCGCGAACAACCACCGGCTTATCGCCCGCCCCGTGGGTCAGGGCATTGCCTAGGAGGTTGGAGAGCAGCTGCCCCAGGCGGGCTCGATCGCAGTTGACCGGCTGATCGATTGTGAAAACAGCATCGATCACATGGCCGGGCGATACGTGTCTTAACTCGTCGACCACCTGGGTCAGTACCGGCTCCAGCGGTTTGTGGCTGTCCCGGTTCAGAGAGATGCCGCCACCCAGCCGGCCCCGCGCAAGATCGAGCACATCGTCGATCAACCCTGCCATGCGCATCGCCGCGGTTTGCATCATGGCGATGACCTGATGCTCCTTCACGGTCTGCACGGTCCGATCGAGGACGTGCGCTCCGTTAACGATGGAACCGAGCGGATTGCGCAGATCGTGCCCCAACACGGCGATGAACTGCTCACGCAGCTCGGCCGTCTCACGCTCGCGCTGAAGGCGCTCGTCCGTGACTTTCTCGGCATCCCGGGCCAATTCGCGCGCCACGAGCAATTCATGCTCATAGCGGCGCCGATCGGTCGCCCTGATGAGTGCCAGGCGAATGGACAGTGGTTTACCGTCGGTGCTCCGTTTTTCGTTCGCATTGGCGATCATCTGGAGCGGTTCGCCGTTACTTTTGCGCACGTCGATGGCAAATTCCTCGAACGTTCCCTGCATCCTAAGGAGCGGTGCGATATGGGTTTCGTAGTAGATGCGCCCGGCAATGGAGAGGAAGTCGCTGAGGCGTTTCCCGACCATCTCGTGCGCTGCGTAACCGCTCCAGTTCAGGAAGGTTCCATTTACGTGGGCGATTCGCCCGCTGGGCAGCAGCGTGATGTACCCGCACGGGGCGTTGTCGATCAGGTCCTGGAAATCAGGGTTGGATGGACTCTCCACGGCCGCGTTTACACGAAGGTTCGCATCGCAGAGATGACTTCTTCCGGGGCGCTCAAGTTCGGGCAGTGGCCGGTCGCCTCCAGGACCAGCATGCGGCTTCCGGGGATGGCGCGATGGACGAAATCCCCGACCTCCTGGGAAGCGATGATGTCCTCGCTGCACTGTAATACCAGGGTAGGGACAGTGACCTTGGGCGAGATCATCCCGGTTATCCGAGGTGAAGGTCACGCGGGCGAAGGCCTTGGCGATCTCCGGGTCCGTGCGGCAGAAGCTGTTGGTCAGCTCCTCGCCGAGTTCGGGACGGTCCGGGTTGCCCATGATCACCGGCGCCATCTGCGCCGACCAACCCATGTGATTGGATTCCAGAAACTGAAGCAGCTCCTCGATCTGAGCGGCGCTGAAGCCTCCCACGTAGCCCAGATCGTCAATGTAGCGGGCCGAGGGACCGATCAGCACCAACTTGCCGAACATACCCGGCGCCTGCTCAGCGGCCAGAACGCCGATCATGCTGCTTACGGAGTGCCCTACGAAAACGGCATCCTGAAGTGTAAGGGCGCGGCCGATTTCTACTACGTCATCGGCATACCCGGCCAGGCTCGAATATTTGGTCTTATCGTAGGCACTCAGATCCGAGCCTCCAGCTCCGACGTGATCGAACAGGACAGTACGGAAGTCGGGCTCAAATGCGGGCGCCACCAAGCGCCACATGTTCTGGTCGCACCCAAACCCATGAGCGAACATCATCGCCCTTGCGCCGCTGCCGCGAACGCGCACGTTGTTCCGTCGGATCACATCGATCATCAGTGTTCCATAGTTTCGGCGGGTGTACCGGTGGTGCGCACCCGCCGGCCACTCTACTCCAAATTGGGGTCTGCTCGCTGGGACCGCCGGGGGCGTAAATGATTGATTGTTAAAGCTCGTTAACGGCATCCCGCGCCTTTGGGACGCTATAAGGAAGGTGCCTGCTTGCCGCGCTTGTAAACCCCAAATTTCGATCCGTTTCATCGAATCGCCGGCTCGTTGCCGATTTGGGGCGATGGGCTATGGGGGATTGAAAATCTCCAACAACAGCGCCTTCGCTGCCGATCAGAGCATTCGCGGATCGCAGACTTTTAGAGATCCCTCCACCGGTCGAACCTATGAGCTGAGCACCCGTACGATCATGCCTGGCTAATTGGGTCCCATGAATACGTCATGAGTGACGACCCTAATTTCAATCCCAACGGGCAGGTCTCAGGCAACCGGTCGCAGCTCCAGGCCGTCCGCGCTTCACCCTAGGAGAGGATTGAGTCTTTTTATCTAGGCATGTAAATCGCGTACAGCGCGGTGGTGGTCCAAGGAGGCCTGGGGGTGATGCTCGCGCCTTGCAGATTTTAGTTTACCTCGCACCCCTTGACGGGAGGGTCGAGCACTTCCTTGGACTGGTTGAACACCTCTTTCTTGCCGCTGAGCTTGTCCGATGCCCACTGCTGCACGGCCGGAACGGGCAGGACCAGGATTTGCGTCTCGACACCGACGTGGCCGACGGCGTTATAGGTGATGCGCTTGCAGCGCGGGGTGAGCATCATGGCACCCGCATCGGCGGCCTGCGTCATCGTAAGAACGTGGACCACGTCAATAAAGGCAATCGTGCTCGCGGCGCCGGTCACACTCAGACCAAAACCGATGCGCGGCAACTGGGCCGCCAGCATGACGGCCGACACGCCAAGACTCGCTCCCTGGTAATTCGTTACCGCGGGCGGCGCGCCAGAGAGGCTGGTGTTGTCGGTCAGGCCACCATTGGTGTAGGTCAGGCCGCTCTGGCCGCTGAAGTCGTACGCGCCATTGACAGACAGCGTGGCGTGGTTGCCGGCGAGAAACACCGAAAGCAGAAAGTCCCCTCCCAACTGCACCACAAATGGGATTCCTTCGATGGGCAGCGGAACGTTGAATGAGATGGGCAAATGCATCATGGGAATCTTCAGGCCCTTGTTGCCGGGCTGCCCGAGTCGGCCGACGAACGCCGCCGTCACGTGGCCCTTCAGGTTCTTGAACTGCAATTTCGCAGCCGTGGTGTTACCGCTCACGATTTGATAGGCCCCGGCGGCCGAGAAGCCGCTCAGGTCGGCCTGAACCTTGAAGCGTACATCGACATTATCCGAGGCCGTCTCGAAGAGGTGTTTAAATCCCTTGCCGCCACCGCTATCGCCGCCGTCCTCCGCGTCACGGGACTCTAGCGTTACGCTGAGTGCACCGCTGGCTTTCGGCAGATATCCGATCGAGTACTGCATGCCATTCAAAGATCCGTTGTAAGCGTTGTCACCGAAGCTTTGTTCATCCTTCTGGTCTGCGGGGTCGCCTCCCGAACCAGGAACATCGCCGGCGCTGGGTGCTCCGCCATCCGGTGCGCTGCCGGCAGTGGGCGCGCCGCCACCCGGTGCGCTCCCGGCATTGGGTGCACCACCGCTCGGTGCACCACCGGGTGCGCTGCCTGAGTTGGGGGCTCCCCCATCAGGTGCGCCGCCGGTGTTGGGCGCGCCACCCCCCGGTGCGCTGCCGGCATTGGGCGCGCCGCCACCCGGTGTGCTGCCGGCATTGGGTGCCTCACCGCCCGGTGCGCTGCCCCCACTGGGAGCGCCGTCGCCCGTCGCGGTGCCTGGGTTAGCGGCGCCACCACCGACAGAACTGCCCACACTGCCGGCGTCTCCAATGGGTGAGCTGCCACCACCTGCACCAGTTGAACTGCCTACGCTGCCTGCGTCTCCGATGGGATTGCTGCCGCCACCGCCGGTTGAACTGCCCACGTTGCCCGCATCTCCAATGGGATTGCCACCACCGCCGGTTGAACCGCCTACGTTGCCTGCCTCTCCGATGGGTGTACTGCCTGGGTGAGTTCCGCCAGCGCTGGGTGCACTACCAGGAGGGGGAGCACCGGTGGAATTGACAGGTGGGGCGCTACCCCCTGCCGGCACGGTGTACAGCGCCGGCACGAAACCGTAGGGGTGGTGCGAGAGCGATGATGTGGGCGGGTTGGCCGCGGTTTTTGGGAATTCCCGGTGCGATAGCACGAAGTTCTGCACCGGCACCGGGGCTTCAAATTCAATGCGCGCATTCGGCATCGCCTCGTTCAGGCTCACCACACTGGTTTGCACCGTGGTCAGTCCGCCCTGGGTATTGACGGCATCTACCTTACGAAGCGCAAGATCGCGTACCCAGAGAATGCTGCCCGGCTTCAACTTCTGGACCGCGGGCTCATCGGCAGCAAACACAAACGTCCCGCCATCGCGGCTGACCTGACGCAATGACCGGATCGCCGCTTCGCGATCGATCGGCACCGTCGCAGGATTCCATTGCACCTGGAATACCGTCGCTTTCACCTCTTGGACGGTCCGAAGATAATTTCTCAGCGCGTTGGCATCATCGCCCCGCAAAACGTGGCCCGACCAGGGGGCACTGCCGGGAAGCCCGCTCCTCGAGACTTCAGGTGGCACCGCCGATCCAGAAGCGCCCGGCTGTTCGTGCTTCGAACAGCCACTAATCAGCAGCGTCCCGAGCATGATCGCTATGGCGTGCGCCTTCACGTGTGTACTCCGTACGGGCGGCTTTTGTTCTGTTGGGTAATTTACGCTGAAGAAAATGCCGCTTCAACGTGCGCCGGAAAGCGCGAGGCAACGCGGATTTGAATCCGAGCGGCGGCCCCAACCCCCGGTTTGGAGCGACCCATCAAGTTTTGTAAGTGACGAAGCGCCAGGAGCCAGGGTCCGGGCATCGGCCAGGGTGCGCCTAGAAGCCGATGCCGGCCGAGATCTGGATGGAGTACCCCTGATACGTCCACCGGTTTGAGAATTCGTCAAAGTACTTAAGGCCCAGGCTGACGCGCCGGGCGGGCAATGCGTAGGTACATCCGACGCCTAGCGCGTTGACCCGGTAGCGCTGAGCCTCCTGCGCGGGCGTGATGTTCGGTCCGGTCTTGGCCGTGGTCTGCCAGGCCGAATAGCCGACCACCCCCAACTGCAGTCGCGAGTCCGGAAAAGTCACGGCCCTCATGAGGGAATAGTCGAGATCAAAGGTCTCGCCCGGCCGGATGTGCGTGCCCGACTGGGGACCGTGAAACTCGTACATCTCAAAAAGCGACAGTGTGGTGGCCCTGTCCGCTGACAGGTAGAAGGTCTGGCCCGATGCAATTACAGGGGTCCAGTACCCGTTGCCCACGTTGGTCGTTCGCACCGGCGGTAAATTTTCCGGTGGGTGCCAGGAAACCGACGATGCCCCGAAGGCTGGCACGTTCGTGTTGCCACGCAAGAATCACGGGCTGAACGTAAAGATCGCCGATGCCACCGCCCCCGCTGAGGGCGCCGTTCGCGCTCGGAACTGAGCGAGTTGTTGGCAATCGGCACGGTCGATCGCGGAGGCAAACCCGGCGTTGCCCAGCATCGCGACCTTTTCAGCGCTTGCCCACAGAAGCGTGTTCATGTCCAGCAGCACCGATTGTTGCCCCGTGGCCAGAACCTCACCGTTCCCTCCCTTCTGTTCGTCGCGCGAGTAGAAAAGAAAGCTGTTGTTGTAGGTGTAGCCGGGCGCCGCGCCGACCCCGGAATTGAAGACGCTCAGGCCCAGCGGGTAGACGCCGCGATTCTGCGCCTGGGCGGGGACCGCGAGCACACCTGCCACAGCGGCCCATAGCACCCAGCTCCGCAGGCCGGCAGGGGCATGGCGCATCACTTAGGTCCCGGCGCCTCTTGCATACCTAGGCGCGGATCGTCCTTTGTGAACTCGCGAGCCGTCGTAGACCATCGAAGGCGGCGTACTTGTAGGCGTAGCTGTAGGTCGGGGTGTTGAGCGACATGTTCGCGATGGTGTTCACGGTTCCGCCGCAGCGAATCACCATCTGGCCGATGCCGACGATCTCCGAGGCAATGTCGCCCACGCAGTGCACGCCGATGAGCTTTCGATCGGCTTTCAGAAAGATCAGCTTGAGGAAACCGCCGCGCCCGGCAATGGCCCCGCGCGGAGTCAGTCCCAGATCGGCGCGGCCCACTTCGTAATCGAGTCCCTTGCTCGCGGCATTGCTCCTCGGTCAGGCCCGCACCGGACACTTCGGGCATCCCGTAGATGGCCGAGACCGGACACGGATCGACGGTACCCTCGAAGGGAATACCAAAGGCATGACAGATTGCGACTCGCCCCTGCTCCATCGCGATCGAGGCCAGCGTCGGCCGAAGCACATCGCCTGCCGCGTAGATCCCAGGCACCGAAGTGCGAAAGTTTGCGTCCACGACGATCCGCCCTCGCGAGTCGCACTTCGATCCCTAAGGCCTCGAGTCCGAGACCTTCGGTGTTGGCGATGCGGCCGGCGGCAAACAGCAGCGTGTCGGGAGAGAACCGCCTGGCCTGTCGACAGGTGAACTTCCAGTCCGGCCCCCTTTTTCGCAACACGATCCACGCTCGCGCCAAACTGGAGCTGGACGCCCCACTTGCGGAACAGCTCCTCCATGTACTGCGAGACTTCTGCCGTCCATCGTCGACATGAGACGCGCGCCGCGGTCGACGAGCGTCACCTCGGCGCCCAGGGCGTGGCAGATCGTCGCAAACTCGACGCCCACCGGTCCGCCGCCGGCGATCAGGACGGCCTTCGGGACTCGGCCCAGCGTGCAAGATGGTGTCGGTGTCGCAGACCCCAGGGATCTCGAATGAGATGTTCTTCGGCCGGGAGGGCCGCGAACCGGAGGCAATCAGGATGACCTTGGCGCGGATCCGGCGCGATGCGCCCTCTCGCACCGGACACGATCACGTCCGCCCTCCGGGTCGAGCCGTGCGGTGCCGCGGATATAGTCGACATCGCGGCTCGCGATGTTGTCGGCCGTGACCTTTTGCAGCAGCTCGCATACCGCCAGGGTGCGCTTGCGGACGATGTCCGTGGCGATCTCAGGGGGCGCGGCCATGTTGCAGCCCGTACACGTCGCCCTCTCGAAAACCGGTCAGGTACAGCGCGGCCTCGCGAAGCGTCTTGGTCGGCGCACCGCCGGTCGTGGTCACCGTGCCGCCCGGGCTGGGCCTTTTCAATCACGGCCGAGCGGTGACCAAAGAAGGCCGCGAGCTCGGTGGCGCTCTCACCCGCCGGGCCGGCTCCGATGGCAACAAGATCGTAGGTGTCCGTCATGCCGTTGCGCAAGGCCGCCTTCATCTTCATCGTGGCGATGTTGCGCCAGAAGTTCTGCAGACTCTCGGTGACGCCGAACAGGGTGGTGAAATGGGTCGAGTCCACCAGAACGATGTCTCCGGCGCGCTCTTCTTCGGGCGCCATCCACAGCAGGCAGTTGAACTCCGTGTTGCCGGCCGCGGTGAACGGGTGCGGACGGTCGAGCTCGATCGGCTGGCGCGCCAGCAGATGCATCGCCTTGTTGGCCTTGTCCGTGATTTCGTAGTGCGGCAGATGCCGATGAAAGCTCAGCGCCGTGACATCCTTGAGCAGCCCGGGCTTGTCGAGATCGCGGAAAGCTCGTCAGCGGGCGCGATCTCCTTCGTGCCCCGGACCCGCGCCGGGCACAGGCCCCAGGTGTTGTGCACCGGTACGCCGAGCGCCTTCATCAGCGAGCGGCCGTACTGCGTGAAGCGCTGCTGGCGCGGCACCAGCCGATCACCGTGGTGCAGGTATTCCATCTGGCGCTGCTCCACGTCATCGGTGAAGCCGACATCGTGGTGCGGGGCGAGCAGCAGGCAGGTGCCTTCGCGCTCGAGCCACTTGCGGATCGCCGCGACCTCCTCCGCTGTCGCACTCCTCGCCGGAGTGGAGGTGGTCGAGGCCGAAGACCATCAGGGTGTCGGTGTCGGCCAGGATCCGCTCGTCGATCGGCAGCCTGAAGCCCGCCTGGTCGACGCGCTGGAAGACCGCGACCGGATGACCGGTGAGTTCGCCGGCGAGCCGCTGGAAGTTGAGCGTCGAGCGATGGAACAGCTCCAGCGTGCCGGCGATCCCCTGCAGGAACTGTCGCGGCGCCCCACTCCGGCTTCTCGTAGAGGGGCCAGAGCACGTTGCGCACCTCGGTCATGGTCGAGAAGCGGTTGTCCATGGCGGCCGGATCGCGCTGCGCCTCGAACGGATAGCTCCAGGTCCAGTAGATGCTCAGCCGACGCTTGCCCGGGCGTGTAGGTGCGGGCCACGTGGTTCTGGTTGTAGGTGCGGGCGGGCGAGAGGGGAAGTGCTCATGGTGATTTCCGGTGCGTAGATCAGCTCGCGCGTGCCGCGCTCGGCGAGCCAGCGCAGCGCCTTGAGCCCGGGCAGAAAGAAGTAAGCGCCGCCGCGCACGGTCGTGAAGGCGGGCAGGCCCGTGATCTTCTTGCGAATCGGGCGTTTCGGGATCTTGAATTCGAGCGTGCCATCGTGGGTCGCCGATGATCGGGTCACGCTCGTTGCCGAGCTCGTGGAAGTCTTGTCGTTCACCCAGACGTTCTGCGCGAACTCGAACTGCCGGATGAGGCTGGCGCAGATCACGAACGCCGCGATGCCGCGCTCCTGGCCGTCATCTGGCGTGCCCTCGGGCAGATGCGGCCCGTAGGTCGCGCCGCGGCGGATCATGCGGCGGCGGTTCATGTTGGCCGCCGTGTCGCGCGGGTTCATGCGGCGCATGTGCGAGCCGAGGGGCACGGCGTAGCCGTGCGGGTCCTCGTGCTTGTAGTTGAAATTGTTGTTGCGCTGCAGATCGGCGCCGAGCGCCGGATCGTCCTTGTCGGGGGCCAGTACCAGCGGCGCGCCGCTGCGCCAGCGCCCCATGAGCTTCGCGGCGATGCAGCTCCTGCTCCTCCGGCGTCTCGCCCGTTCGCGCGCAGGAAGTCCCGGAACCGGCCGACGTGCTCCTCCATCCGCCGATAGGCCATGAAGCTGCCGTTGCGCGAGAGGATCTCCGGCTGCGGCAGCGGACACCGCGCCGTTCTCGTCCGGGTAGCCGAGGATGAACTCGCCGGCCTTGAGCGGCGCACCGGAGCCGGGCGTCGGCTCGTCGCCCGACCCCTCGATCACCGGCTGCGAAAGGCGGTCGCGATAGCCGAAATGATCGTGGGCGTAGTCGAAGGGCGGGGTGGCCTCGAAGGTCGAGCGTCGAGAGCGCTTCGACGCCTTGGCATTCGGCCAGGAGCTTGGCATGCTCGAGCGTACAACGCTTCAGTTCCGCCGCATCGCGTGCAAACAGGATCACGATGGCATGCAGGTCGGGGCTTGCCGTCTTGTCGACCCAGTGCGCGGGATCATTGCTTCCGGTATCGCCGAGCATCTCCGCTCGCGCCACCATGCCCTGGCGGAATTCCTCCGGAGAGCGTGCGAGCGCTGCCTCGTCCACCCCGAGCGCACGCAGGCCGTTCCAGGTGAATGCCACGGTGATCCAGCGCTTGTCCTGCTCCACGGATTCGCGCATGGTCTTCGCGGAGTGGACCTTGTCCAGGATGGCGGCGAGCCACGCCCGCCCACTGGCCGGATCGGCGAACGAGAGGAACTCGTAGCGGCCGGTCAGCGCCGGGGCGCGAGTCAGCAGGATGTGCTGGATGTCGTCAGCTTCAAGCACGGCGGTCTCGCTCTGGCTCATTGCATCTGATCGAGCATCGTCGGAGAGCGAGGCCTTGACGCGCAGCGCCTTCTTGATCTCATCGGCGCTCACGAACGGGTATTCGCCGTATTCCAGGAAACTCGGGACAGTGGTGCTCGCGCACGAACTTGATGAAGGCCGGCGCGTTCGTCTTCCAGTCCTTCGGGAACCCCTCGAGATTCTCAAAGACGGTGGTGATGCCCGTCGCCCCGAAGAGCGTCACGGCGTCCTCGGTGTACTTGTCGAAGTCGGTGTCGAAGATGCCCTGGTACATGAAATAGGTATCGCCCTTGATCGGAAAGAGCACCCAGCGCAGGTAGTGGAGCTTCAGTACGGCGAGCGCATCGGGCTGGCCGGCGATGGTCTTCTCGATGTTCCGCGCGAACTCGTAGAAGACCTCCTCGCGACCGGGAATGATCTTCGCGAGGATCGAAAAGCCGTAGCACGCCGGTGTCTTCGGGAAAGATCGGGCCGTATCGGCCCTGCTCGACCTTGTCGGGGAAGAAGCCTCCCTTCGGGATCGCCATCGCCGCAGGTTTCATCCAGCTCTTCTTGATCTGATGTGTCGGACATAAATTTACCTCGCGCCTAACGACGCTTT
The DNA here is from genome assembly GCA_963717335.1 of uncultured Gammaproteobacteria bacterium. Classification (GTDB taxonomy): domain Bacteria; phylum Pseudomonadota; class Gammaproteobacteria; order Steroidobacterales; family Steroidobacteraceae; genus FEN-1191. The sequence goes on from CAVQVZ010000005.1 coordinate 27,936, forward strand.
AGTGGGGAATATGCGGAAAGTGGGCAAATGCGAAATCCCTTCATGAATCCCAGGGCGGCGCCCCGGCTCCTGAGGAGGCGACGCGGGCCGTTCGTGCCATGCGTGTACACTGAGTCAAAATACGAAGGGGTCCTGATCAGGTCCAAAGACGAGTAGGCTTGACGATTGAAGGTGGGGCGACACGCGGCGTGCCCCGTTGGACAGCGGCCGCTGCAAAAGGTTTGCCGCCCACGCCCATGGAGATCTGCGATGGAATTACTCAATAGTATCAGTAACGGATTTATGGCGCGCTTTGACGGTCCGATGCACTTTCGGCTGTTCATGCAGCCGCTGATGGCGATCCTGTTCGCCGTACGGGACGGCAGAAGGGACGCCCGCGAGGGACGCGGCGCGTATCTTTGGGCCTTCTTCACCGATCCCGCCCAGCATCGCTACCTGCTCGAAAGCGGATGGAAGGGAATCTCCAAAGTGTTTCTTGTCGCCGTGGCACTGGATGTCGTCTATCAGCTGATCGAGTGGCACACGGTAAAGCCACTGATGGCCTTGCTGACGGCCGTGGTCCTGGCCGTGCTGCCTTATGTGCTGTTGCGCGGCCCCGCGAACCGGCTCGTGCGCTTGTTTCGGACTTGAGGATCGTCTCTTCCAATCTCAATCTCCGAACGTGTAGCCGAGATCCAGCGTCACGCCGTAGTCACTCTTGTGGGCGGTCGGATCGGGCGGATGGCTGTCCGCGGTCCAGTAGCCGGTGACTCCGAGCGTAAAATCACCGGCGATCTTGTGGGTCAGGCTGAAGTGCCCGTTGCCGCGGTACCGATCGCTTTCGGTGAGGCTCGGATACAGCGCTACGCCGAGCGTCAGGGACGTTTCCGGATCCGAGAACTTATAGACGCGCCACTCCAGGCCCAAGAGACCCTCGGCGCTGGTTTGCTGGTCGGGGTTCGAAGTGATCGATTCCTGGGCCACTACGACACCCGTGATACCGGTCACTTCCATGTAGGGCATTTGCAAAAGACGCCGCCCGACCACGGCACCTCCCAGCAACCGCGAATCGATACCGAGGGTCTGGTCGCTTTCCGCAGAACCGACCAAGCCCCAGAAATTGCGGCTTTGCTGCACGAAGATGACGGTCGAGGACACGATGGCCCGAAACGTGTCATCACCGCCGGCTGTCTTGGTAGTGTTTGAACTGACGCTCAGGGAGGCATCGACCGTTGTGGATTTGTAGTAGGAGTTAAGATTGACACTGCCGACGGAGGTGTCACTCGCCTTGGTGAAGCTGTATCCGACCGCCAGGTTGCCGTTGATGCGATTCCAGAACGTCTGGGAATAGCGCCACAGACGCTCTACCTTCTCCATCGGAATCTGGTGGACGTTCCCGCCGTCGGTCACCGTCAAGGCGGTGCCATCGGGGCTGGTGGAAAGGACGCCGTAGAATTTCGTTCCCCCGGTTTGCGCAATGCCGAACGCAAACTTGCTCGAGACCGAACGCACCGCCGGCCACTCGATACGGAGCGTGCCCATCTGGTCGGTCTTGAGGGTCAAGGTGCCGTACTCCATCGAAACGATGTCACCCGTCAGGTGGTTACCGTTGCGCAGTTCGACGACATCGCTCTTGTCACGGTCGTACGCGGAGGCCGGCGCGCAAACCAGTGCGGTCACGATGACGGCCAGCGATCGCCCGTACCGGCCTGGAGCTGCGCTGCAAGCCCATCAGCCACCGGCGCGTATTCAGCCGGAGGTGAGAAGCCAAGCGGTGCCTGACTCGCCTTTTGGCGACTGATATCGGCATCAACAGCGAGTCGAGTTCGGTCATTGGCAGGCTGCGGTGGGCCTCATGGAGCAAAAGGGCAGGGGGAAACCCTGCGCGTCTTGAAGATGATCTGGCATCGCGCGGGCCCATAAGCGATCCCGCTGCATCGAAGCCGCTTACATTGGCTTTACGTTGGCCTTTTCCCAGGCGCGCACCTTCACTCGCGCCGCGTCGAAGACGCGCTCGTAGTTTCCCTTGCGGATCTTCAGGCTGGCCTCGGGTGTCAACTGCGCCCAGATCGGATCCCACAGGTGGAACACCCGCAATTGGGTGGCCTGATCCTGCGGTGCAACGTTGTCGGTTCCGAACAGGAACCGGTCCGGATGGTGATTGAACACATCCGCGACGCGCTTCTCGATTTCGGGGCTGGCGATGGCCCACTTCGCCACCTCGTCCCACGAGATGTCGAAGTACACGTGCTTGAGGGTCGGGTCCTCCAGCATCTGTTCGACGATGGCCTGGTACGCGGGACTGCGTTCTTCAGTGTCGCCGGTCGCCTGAGCTTGCGCGGGATGAACGACGCGGCCGAGGCCAATATGGGCCCAGATGATGGTCGTGTTGGGATGCCGACGAAATAGGTCCTTGGTCTGCTGCAGGTACACCGGCTCGGCCCCGGCCTTGGCAAAGGGCATGTCGATGTCATTGTGCAGAATGACCGCCAGGCCCACCGTGCCGGCAAAGTCGAGGATCCGGTCGAGCGCCGGATTGGTCAGGCTCGCGGTTTCTCCCGGGATCTTCGCTGAGACAAACTCCTTGTGGATCGAGAACTCCCCGATCCCGCTAAACACTCCGGGAAAGAGCGTCAATACGCGGCGGATGTGATCCACGGCGTACATGTCGGCTGGATTAAACCCTGTAATCATGGGATCGAGCCGCGCCTGATCGGTCGCATTCAGCGACTGGTAGGCGCGCGCGATGTAGGCGTCAGTAAATGAATAGTAGTAGAGCGGGGCATCCGTCTGCAGGTAGTAGGTCGGGGCATAGTCGGCCGAGTTCCCATAGGACCACTGCTGTTGCAGTGGAATTCCAAAGAGCGTCGAGCGCCCCACCTTGTCCCCCATGATTTCCATGTAGCGGTGGATGTCCGTGCCGTTCTGCACGTAGTTGGTCAGGTGGAAATGCGAATCGTTGAACAGATAGGCCGCATCGGCGCCGCGCGCCGGCTCGCTCGGCGCCGACAGAGCGAGGCTCGTGCCGCAGAGGCCCGCGATGAGGTGCGCCGAGATCGCCACCGTACGCCAGCGGATGCACAGTACGGTCAGAGATTTCATGCCTCACTCCCCATCATGGTCGCCAGGTAATTCGCACGGCGCGCGCCCCGGGGGAGCGGTCAAAGGGCCAGCTCGAAGTCCGTATTGAACACGACCCCGGTGCTCCCGACGTTGTAGGTGAGCGAGGTGTAGCCCACCGGCGAATGGTAGAGGTACATGACTTGCGTGTTCCAGCGGAACACTCGGTTCTGCCATGGGTGCCAGTTCACTCCCGCACGCACGTCGTATGGATTGCCATAGTTGCCGTTGACACGCGATCCGCCGAGGTAAACCTGGAAAGTCCTCGGCACGATCATCTTCGAGGCCTGGAGCTGGAATCCGCGGTCCCACTGGTTGGGCACGTTGGCGGTGGCTGTTCCTACGAAGGCGTAATTACTGAGCTTGCGCACGTAGTACTCGCCCTCAAGCGCCCAGCCCTTGTACTTGATGCCTCCGTCCAGCGAGCTCATTTGGTAGCGCACTTGATCGACTGTGATTCCGGTACCGAAGATGTTCGGGGTGAAGATCACCGTCCCGTCGGAAAGCCTGATCTGGGTGTTCTCGAAGCCATCCGAATTCGGTTGGCTCTGCCGGTCTTCGGTGCTGGTTGTGTAGTGCAGGGCCAGGCGGGTCGCAGTTTGCTGGTGTTCCTCGAAATCGCCGTATCCCTTGCCATATTCGCCGGTAGTCGGTTCCCACACCAGTTCCGAGGAGATCGTGTTGAAGTGATTGTCCAGTTGGGCGGAGCTCACTCCGAGGGTGCTCAGGTTGTTGCCGATCATGGCCTGATAGCGCAGCGTCGGCGTTAAATCGCCTTTTATCCAGAAGCCGCTCGTATAGGAAGGACGGAAGAACTCATCGGCCAGCAACCGATTGTCGACGCTCAGCCAGAACGGGAAGTTGCCTTCCGTCGTGCGCACCCCTGGAAGCGAGGTGACACCGCCTGCCAGTACGAACTTGTCGCTGAAGGCGTACGAGAGGTTGCCCGCGAGCACGACCTGGGCGCCCTGGCCCTGGGTGGCATTTGAACTCCAAGCGTAGAGGAAGTAGCGAAACTTCGGATCGAACAGCCAGCCCAGGAATTTAATCTGTACCTTGAGGATCTGAGCTTCCTGGCGCTGCTGGACGTTCTTGACGTTGCCGAAGGCGTCCGTGTACGTCGGATCCAGCCCTTTCTGATTGAGGTAACGGACATAGGTGTAAATGGCCGCATTCATGTCGCCCTGGTCCGTATTGGCGATCTTGAAGCCGAGGAAGTCTGTGTAATTGCCCCACTTGACCGGCGGCTTTTCACTGGCCAGGGCTCCGGAGCTGTCCATGCCCATCCCGGTGACCTCGCTGGTCGCCACCGCGATCGCGGCGTCCTGCCCGGGCGGGGCGCTCACCGCCGGTGCCGTGCCGGCACTGAGCGTGGCCGGCGGTTGCGTGCCGGCCTGCTTCTTGAGCGCCTCGATTTCCGCGTCCTTTTGCTGCAACTTCCGCTCGAGTTCCTGCTGGTGCTGTTCCAGCCGCTCCAAGCGCTGTTCCGTGGACGCCGCGGTGGCGTCGGGGGAACTCTGGGCGACCGCCGCGAACGAGAGAGTCAGCCCCGCCACGCTCAGGCACACGCCGCGGGCGCGGGGCCCCAGGAGGCTGGGGTCCCCCATGGTTTTACTTGAGCCCGACCGAGGCCGGTGAATAGAGGTTGTAGTCGAGCTTGTTGGCCACATATTCGATGACTTCCTGTGCCTTGACGCTGTTCCCGGCGGCATCCAGGGGAGGTGCGAACACGGCGATGGCGCCCTTGCCGGGCACGATGGCGACAATGCCGCCGCCTACGCCGCTCTTGGCAGGTAGTCCCACATGCCAGGCCCAGCCACCCGAGCCGTCATAGAGACCGGCCATCATCATAACACTGAGGATTTCAGGAACGTTTTCGCGCTTGATGACCTGTTCGTGGGTCGCAGGATTTGCGCCGTTGTTGGCCAGCGTGGCCCCCATGCGCGCGAGTTGTAGCGCATTGACACCGACCGAGCATTCCTTGGTGTAGACATCGACCGACTCGAACGGGTCGGAGTAAATGCGCTCGTACTTGGCCAGCAGATAGGAGAGCGCCTTATTGCCGGTGTTGGTCGCGGCTTCCGACTTGTAGACCGAATCGATCAGCACCAGCTTCTCCCCGGCCGTGCGGCTGTAGAAATCCAGGATCTTATTCCACTTTTCTTCCGGCGTGGCCCCGGAGATCAGACTCACCGTGGCAATGGCCCCGGCGTTGACCAGGGGATTACCGGTGTGCGTGGGCATGTCGACCACGGCGACGGGGGAGTTGAACGCTCGGCCCGTCGGCTCAGCGCCCACTTTCTCGAACACCTTGTCCGGTCCCTGCTCTTCCATGGCAAGCGCGAGGGAGAACACCTTGGCGATCGATTGAATCGAGAAGGCCGTGCTGGTGTCACCGACGCTCACGGTTTGATTGTCCGTGGTTACGATCGCGATGCCGAACAGGTTGGAATCGACCTTGCCCAGTTCCGGGATGTAGTCGGCGTTCTTTCCACGCGTGTCGCCCTTGAATTTCTCGTAGGCCTCCTTAACGATGGCCTGGACCTGCTCCTTGCGAGGGGAGACCGGACTTGTCTTGCCGACCACAGCCGACGCCGTCGCCGCGCTCGCGGGGACTGAAATGACCCAACTCACGGCCGCCAGCAGTGCTGCAATCGAGATCTTATTGATAGTCTTCATCGTGCGTACTCCTGATATCCCCGGCATTACGGCTTGGAACTGAAATTGTACTTGACCGTGAATTGCAGGCGCGTGTCATCGCCCGACGTCCCGTCATTGTCGATGCGCTTGCCCCACAGGAACTCGCCCCCGATCATCACATTCTTGGCCGGGTAGGCGAGAAGGTTGACCGAGGCGTAATCGCCTTTGTGGAAAGCGTTCGGGGCCTGAAAGTTGGTGTTGTCCACGCTGGTGTAGCTGTATCCGATCGAGCTTGACCAGCCATCGCTCCAGTAATGATCGTAATAGGCCATGATGCCGGTCAGCGGCACGGCCTGGCCCGTCACCTTCAGGTTGGGCGCGGGCGACACGACTTGAGGGGCCAGATCCATGCCGCCGTCGTTCATGTAGTTGGCGATGCCATCGCCATGAAGGGCGCTTAGCAGGAACTTGTCCTTGCCGATGGTATTGATGGTCCCGCTCACGTTGACGCCCCAGCCTGTGTCATTGCCTTTCTGCCAGGGATCCGCGCTGGTCGCCCGATATTCGTAGCCCACGCGGCGCAGGATCCCGGCCAGCTGGAAGTGGCCCCAGTCGCCTGTGTGATGCCATTGGGCCGTGAAGTCCGGATACTTTTCATCATTCTGGATCTGGGAGCTTTCCCAGCCCTCGGCGAGGCGCACATTGCCCGGATCGATATCATTGCCAGGCCGTTCCAGGGCAATCGCGAAACTGTCGTGGTCGGACCGGAGAGGGGTGTAGCGGATCTGCGGCAGGCGCACGAACGCCATGCCCGGAGGGCCCCAGTAATCGATGACGTTCGGGAATGTATCAATGTCCATGAACAGGGTATGGGTCTGACCGGCGAGCAGCGGGCCCCATTCGCCGTACATGTGTCGCAGGCGCATCGTGGTTTGGCCGGCGTCGGCGCCCGTGCCAAAGAGGTCAAATTCAAATTTGAAGGTGATGGGTGTGCTGTCGCCGGTCGGCATCGAGCCTTTCACACCGAAGCGGCTCTGTTTGACGCTGATAGCCGTCTGGCCGCTCGTCCCGAAATTGTCGGCGGTGTCGATCTTCGAGGGGCGAAAAGCATCTTCCCAGCTCGGGTCCATCCGGCCGGAGAAGTCTTCGATGTAGTCGGCCTGGGCGAAGCCGTAGATCTCAAAACTATGATCGGTGTCGGCAGCCCACACCGGCTGGGCAATGCCGGCTGCGAGCAAAGCGACCGTGATCGAAGGCACGAGCGTCCGGCCACACCGAGTGTTTAGAAAAAACATGTTTTATTTCCTCGCAAAGGGTCTGCTCATCGTACCCGAAATCTAACAGCGGGCGGCCAATACTCGTAACTGCCCTTAGGGGAAGCACGGTGTCCATCTGATCGTGTCGGTAATCCGCCACAGTGCCGCGAAGAACAGAACTGCTGCGAGGGTCGTCTAAGCCTTGTCTCCGCAAAGCCGGCAGTATGCGAACTCAGAGTGCCGTTTGTGGCCCGATCCTTCCATTCGATACGATAAGAATTCTCAAGCCTTGCCGCTTAACGCGATGCGCAAATTGTGGCAACATCACCGCCCACCTATTTAAACCGACGGCGATCGGTGTTTGTTCGGACAATAGAACGAACCAGACACATTTGACATGGTCAAGCCCGGAAACAGGTCGGGCGCCGCGTCCCAGGAGGTAGTTGTGTTGAGGAAAATACTAGCAACGGCCGCGCTGACGGTTTTGTTCACTGGCCTCGCCCTGGGCGCGGAGAAAACCGTGGTTCGGCCGCCGGGAGCCGAGCCGGGCGGCGCCTGGAGTCACGGCATTCTGGTGGACGGCACCCTGTATGTCTCGGGCATGGGCGGGGAGGATGCTGCCGGCAAAATATCCTCAAGCTTCGAGGCCGAAGTGAATCAGTCACTGGCCAATATCGATGCCGTTTTGAAGCAAGCGGGCATGTCCTCCTCCGATGTCGTGAGCGTGCAGGTCTACCTCACCGATGGCAGCTTGTTCGAGCGCATGAACGCCGTGTACAAGCAGCATTTCAAGGAACCCCGCCCCACCCGCACGACCGTGGTGGTCGCCAAGCTGGTGGGCGAGGGGCACATTGAGATTACCGTAACGGCAAGAAAGTAGCCGGCGGCGGCGCGGATCGCCGTGGCTCGCCACGGTCGGCCAGCTCAGAGAACTTGGTGGAATGCCCCGATTATGGCGGCGGCAAATCGCTAGGGGTTCAGGCGATGCTCCGAGAGAACCCGCCAAGCTAGGGTCCACTGCTTCCGAACGTTGTCCTCCTCAGAAGGCGAGAACCGTTTGAATCATCGGCACCCAAGCCGTCATGCCCGCGGTGTAGGGCGTAAAGGTGCCGCTGTAGGGCGTATGGGTGGTCCGCATCAACTCAGCCGTGAGCCATACGCGCTCGGTCGGCAGGAAATACCATTTGACGCCGCCGGCCGCTTCCCACGAGTCGCGAAACTGTCCAAATACCATGGAGCCGCGCCCGTAGACCATCAGCTTCCTGGGAATGACGAACGCACCCCCCACCAACTCAAAGCCCTGATCAAAGGTTGAGGAGAGGGGGAGGGGCCCGTCGGCGACGAAGTCGTCCAGCCACCTAAAAAAGTATTGCCCGTTGATCGCTAACCCTTTCCATTTAAGGCCGGCGTCGATCGCCCACATGCGGTACGTGGCCGTCTGGACGGTCACCCCGGGCGCAAACGCCCCGGTGGAAAAGCTGAGCACGCCATCGGAGTTGTACAGCGAGGTGTTCTCGGGACTGGATTGATCCAGATTTGAAAAACGGTCTTCCCTGGACCGAGTAAAGGCCGTGCCGAGCCGAACACGGACCGAGTCGGTGGCGAAATAATCGTCGTACATGTTGCGCGACTTGCCGGGCGGCCCAAAGTCCCCGAGGGGCTCCCACCACACGCTCCCCGACACCAGCAGATGCGCATCGATCTTGGCCGCGGAGACGTTCAGGGTGTTGAGTCCGTTGCCGAGGAATGCCAGATAGTACAGGCCCTTGGAGAGCTCTCCATTCGCCCACAGCCCCTGTGTAAAGCCCGGCCGGAAAAAGTTGTCCGCCATGGTCCGATCGGTCGATGTGAAGAAGGGGAAGGTGTTGACGAGCGATCGGCTCCCCGGAACGCCGGTGTACCCTCCGGTAAGCGTCAGGGCTTTGTTGAACTGCCAGCCGATATTGCCGGCGACTACGATCGAGGCGGCGCCGGCCGAGGTCCACAATGTGGAGCTGTATCGCAGCCTCGGGTCGAAGATGTACCCGCCCAGAATGAACATCGAGCGATTGACCGTGATGTCGTTGCGCTTGTGCACATCGCGGACCACACCCAGGTGGTCGGTGTAGGTATCGTTGGAGGATTCGGTATTCAGATACCGAATCTGGGTATTCAAGTTGAACTTCAGCAGGAACGGCACCTGATCGTCCTTGGGCGTTTGCCAGATGACGATGCCGTCCTGGTAACGCTCATCCTTTCCTGGCTTTGCCGCACCGGGGGCCAGCTCCGCGTAGACATCCGGCGCCGCGCCCGGCTGAGCCGCCGGAGGCGGGACGCTTGAGGCCGGCCCCGCCGCTTTTTCTGCGGACGGCGCGCCCGCCGTGGCCGGCGCCTCCAACCGACGTTGCAGTCGCTCGATGGTGTCTGTCAGGTTCTTCTGCTGTTCCTGCATTTGACGAAGCTGTTCGCGGATGGCCGCGTTCTCGGCGCTGATATCCGAGACTTGCTTGGCCAGATCTCTGGGCGCCTGCGTGCCCTGGGCCGCACCGGTTTGATCAGCGGAGCGGGCCTGCTGGTCGGAGGCTTGGCTGTAGGCGGTGCCCGTGAGCAACGTCACGCACGCGCAGCCCGATGCGAGCGAGAGGCTGACGCAACGGCGCCAGGTCAGCATGAAAGTCCCTTCAATCAGAATACCTCAGGCCCGGGTCGGCATTCGATGAGCGCGTTCAAGCACGCTGAACTCACAGAGCGACGACAGAAATGCGCCCAATCTGCCACTGGGGCAGATTGGGCTGCTTCCTTAAGCATACGCGCGTTCCGGAACCCTTAGCAGAGAACCACGGAAACAGCGAGGCCACCTTCGGAGGTCTCTTTGTACTTGGAGTTCATTTCCTTGGCCGTCAGTGCCAGGGCCGTGATCGTCGTGTCGAAATCCAGGCGCCGATTGACCGGATTCTCGTTGCTGGCAATCTCGTAGCCGACCCAGGACTTGACCGCGCCGAACGCGCAACGCTCGATGCACGGCACCTGGACGAAGCCTGCGACCGGATCGCAGGTCATGCCCAGATGATGCTCGATCGAGCTCTCGGCCGCATTGGAAATCACCTGGGGCTTCGCATCCAAGGACGCGCCAATAAAGGCCGCGCCCATGCCCGAGGCGATGCCGATTTCGGCCTGGCATCCGCCTTCAGCACCGGACAGTGTCGCATTGTGCTTGCCCAGATACCCCACGACGGCGCCCGCCAGCAGGCCGTCCCGAATCTTCTGCTGCGGCAATTTCTTACCGCCGACGGTGAGCGAGTAAAGCACGGCCGGCATCACCCCGGCCGAGCCGCCGGTCGGTGCGGTCACCACCAGATGCCCTCGCGCGTTCTCCTCGGAGCCCGCCAGCGCGTAGGCCGCCACCTTGCCGATGGCCCGCTGCGCTTCGCTTGGATCGTCCTCCGAGCGTTTGAGAACTTCCCCGGCTTTGGTCTTAAGCTTGATCGGTCCCGGAAGCGTACTGGTCGGAGCGGCGAGGCCGGACTTGACGATATTGGTCATCGCCAAGGCAATTTTGTCGAGGAAGGCGCTGATCTCCGCCTCACTCTTGCCCGACACCGCGACCTCGTTGGCCATCGCCACCTGCGCGAAGGTGAGATTGTTCTTGTTGGCGTGCTCGACAAATTCCTTCATCGTGGCGTAGGGGTACTTCGGTGCGCCTTTCTTGGGCGGCGTGTAGCCTTTCCACTCGATAAATCCGCCGCCGACGGAGTAATACTCAAGCTCCAGCAGCTTCTTATCCCCTGCCATCAGCGCGCAGGTCATGGTGTTGGGGTGCGGGAAGTCGCCTTTCGGTGCGTCGTAGACAATGTCCTTGAGCGACACGTTGAAGCCCTTGCCCAGCTTGACGGGGAAGACCTGGTCGGGCTTGGCCGCCATCTCATCCAGAAAGGCGGGATCGACCGTGGCCGGTTCCTTGCCGACGATCCCGGCGAGCGCCGCCCGCTCGGTGCCATGGCCCTTGCCGGTGGCCGACAGGCTTCCGAACAAATGCACCTTCAGGGCCGTCGCCTGATCCAGTTGCGCTGCGGGCAATTTGGTGCAGCGCTGGTAAAAATCGTAGGTGATTCGCATCGGGCCGATCGTGTGCGATGAGGACGGGCCCGGTCCTACCTTGTACATCTCCTCGACCGTCGTCATGACCGGTCCCTTGGAGGTCTTATTCAGCGCCAGATCCGGGGACAGCTTGGTGCCGTTGGGTTGGTTGGGCGGTGGGACGGGAGGCGTATTGGCGCTGGCCGGGATGGGATTACCCGTCACCATCGCAATGGCCGAGGCGAGCGCGCTTCGCATCAGGAAGGCGCGTCGGTCCCAGCCCGCCGGTGCCACCCGTTCGACCACTTCCTTTCGCAGAACCGGCACGTTCAAAATCACTTCGTGGATGTCTTTTTTGGACACGGAAGGTCTCCTTAGTAATCGCTAGGGCGCTGCAACGGACATTGTTTGTTACAAGCAAAAGCCTCATCGCCCAGCCTGCTTCTCGAACGCCGAATCTAACAGTGTGGGGCGAACACCCGTAACTGCCCTTAGGGGAAGCACGGTTTCTCGACCGTCATGTCAATCCCCGGCGCTTTGCTACGGATGGAAAGGGCCCAGATGACGCTGTTATCAACTCGAAGCGATTCGGCCGGAGCAAGCAGAGTGGCGTTCTTGGGCCAAGACCCGCAAAGAGGGCCCCGTTACCGGCCCATTCACGGATCGGTACCGGCGACAGTGCGCGCCAACTCCTCCAACACCATGGCGCTTGGATCGGTCTTGCGCAGGAACCCGGCGCAGCCCCGCTGCAGCGCTTCCGCCCGGTAGCTGGGATCATCATGAGCGGTTATGAAGATAATTGGCAGAGGATCTCCCTCTGTCAGCAACTGCCGCTGCAGCTCCAGGCCCGACATTCCACTGAGCTGGATGTCCAACAGCAAACAGGCGAAGGAGGAGCGCGCTGAATCGGCGAGGAAGCTCTCCGCGGAGTAGTAACTGCTCGGGGCGTAACCCGCGCTGCGCACGAGGCGCGCCAACGCCCGATTGGCACTGGCATCGTCCTCCACAATGGCCACTTGTTTCGTACTCACAATAGTCGAGCACATTAGCAGCGCGGTGGCGCTGCGGCCCACTGCCCCTAGGGGTAGGCCCGACTAGGGCTAGAGGTGAGATTGCTGCGCTTCGTCCATGAACCCGCCCCGTCCTGCAAGCGCAGTGAGTTCGGCGACGGAACGCACGCCCACTTTGGTGGTGATCGAGTTGCGATGTAATTTAACAGTGCGCTCGTGGATGCCAAGCGCGGCGGCGATCTGCTTATTCATCTTGCCTTGCACGACATGCCTCAGGACCTCTCGCTCGCGAGCGGTCAGCGCCTCGAACCGACCCTCGATCGCTTTGCGTAGTGCCTTCGCGGCGCGCGTTCGCGCGTCATTCGCGAGCGCGCCCCGGAGCGAACTCAGCAGGACTTGCGGAGGGTCGCACTTGTCGAGGAAATCCACGGCGCCGTGGCGCATCGCCGACACCGCGGCGGGCACGTTTCCGGCCGCGGTCAGGAACACAAAAGGCAAGCCAAGTCCCTCATTGATGCAAGCCTCCTGCAACTGGAGGCCATCGAGGCCAGGCATGCAAAGATCCGCGAGAACGCAGCTAGATTTTTCGCCGGCCGGTTCGGTCCTGAGATGCTCCAGCAACTCCAGGCCTGAGGCGAAACAGTGCACTTTAAGACCTGCCATCACCAACAGGCGTTCCAGTGCGGCGCGACACGAACCGTCGTCGTCGACAATATAGATTAGCCCTGGCTCATCCATTGAGGTCGCATCTCACGTGTCGATCAACGCGGAGCGTCACGCCCGACCGTAAGTCCCTGCCGTTGCCTGCGGTTCTTAACTCTTCTATAGCACGAATGGTTGGTAGAATGCATTTGTTGTGTGGGCGACACGCTACGGTGAACCGGTCAATGCGAGTTCTTGCGCGAACGGTAATCGGCGGACTCATCTTTGTGTTCGCTGCCGCCATGGCGGCGCATGCGCAAGCCCCCAAACGGGTGTTGATCCTGCACTCCTGGGGACCGGAGTTCGGCGATCTTTATGCGAAGGACATGCGTGCCCACCTCGGGCGTGAACTGTCGGGTCCTTGCGAACTCTACGAACAGTGGCTGGTGTCCGCGCGTTTTGCGGAGCCCCAGGGTGATGAGGCATTCGCTCGGTACCTGAAGAGCCTGTTCGAGGCGCATCCGCTGGACTTGGTGATCACGATGGGTGCGCCGGCTGCGAATTTTGTGCAGACCCACCGCGATTCGGTATTCCAGAATACTCCAAAGCTTCTTGCCGACATCGAGGAGCGCCGAGCTTCCTCAGCAAATCTCGCCCCGGATGAGACCGCGGTGGCAATCACCGTGAGCTTTCCGGAAGTCGTGCGCAACATCCTGCGCGTCCGACCCCTGACGCACACGATCGCCGTGGTGATCGGGAATTCCCCGATCGAGAAGTTCTGGGTGGAGCAGGTAAGAACCACGCTCGCGCCGGTGCTGCAGGGTCGCGCCTCGCTGACTTTCCTCACAGATCTGCCCTTCCAGGAGGTGCTCAGGCGCGTGGCAACGCTTCCCGCCCAGTCGGCGATTCTCTACGTCCTTCTGTCGCCGCAGATCAACGGCGTTCCTCTGGACGAAGACACGGCGCTCGCCCAGTTGCGCAGTGCCTCGAACTCGCCGATTTTCAGCTACACCGATGCGTATCTGGGCAAGGGCATTGTCGGCGGGCCGCTGATCTCCGGCGAGCAACAGGGGCGTGCGACCGCCCGCGCGGCCGCGCGCTTGCTTTCCGGCGAGCGCGCCTCGGCCGTCCGGATCGCGCCGATCGCGCTGGGCGCTCCGGTGTATGACTGGCGAGAGCTCCAGCGTTGGGGAATTGGCGAGTCGGACTTGCCAGCGCAGAGCACGGTGCTATTTCGTGTGCCTTCCGCTTGGGAGCGATACAAGTTGCAGATTGCCTCGGTGACCGCGATCCTGATCGTCATGGGCGGGCTGATCATTGGGCTCCTGTACGAGCATCGGCAGTGGCGCGGGGCGGAGCAAAACGCCAAGCAGCGCATGGTGGAGCTCTCCCATATGCATCGGCGCACCACGGTCGGGGAGCTGTCGGCATCGATCACCCACGAGCTCGCCCAGCCGCTTTCCGCCATCGGAAACAACGCCAGCGTGGTCGCAGTGCTGCTGCGGGAGGCGACGCCCGATCTGGCCGAACTGCGGGAAATCAACCTCGACATCGAGCGAGACCATCGGCGCGCGGTCGAGGTCATCAAGCGGCTGCGGGGCCTGTTCACCAAGAGCACCGGCAACGTCCAGCTCCTGGATCTCGGTCACGTGGTGCAGGAAGTGTTCGAGCTCCTCTCGGCGCACGCCTTCGCGCAACGCGTCAACCTGAATATCCAACTCTACATGCGTCCGATTCTGGTGAGCAGCGATCGCGTCCAGCTCCAGCAGGTCATTCTCAATCTGGTTATGAACGGCATCGATGCCATCGGGAGTACCTCCGGGAGCGAGCGTCGGATTACGGGCCGTACTTTCTCCAATGGACTGACCGCGGAAGTCGCCATTGAGGACACCGGTCCAGGTGTGCGCGCCGACCAACTGGAGCAGATCTTCGAACCCTTCTTTACAACAAAGGATGCAGGAATGGGCATGGGTCTGGCCATCGCCCGCAGCATCCTACTGAGCCAGGGCGGGCGCATCTCGGCGGAAAACCGACCCGGCGGGGGTGCGATTTTTCGCTTTACTCTGCCCCTTGCGGACTCGTAACAAAGGTGAGCCTCGGTGCGCGAGGCGAAGCGGTCAACGCCCTCCCGGCGGAAGAATCCTTCCCTCCAAGAATTGAGCTTGTTTCCGTCGCCGGCAGTCTTGGCCTTCTAGGCGCTATATATAAGTATGTGATTCATTGAACCACGATAAGCAATGATTATCGTGGTATAATCCCACCATGCATATTAGAAACAATAAGTTACATCGTCCCGGCCGCGCCTTAATCTAACCCCATGACCGTCCCCGCGATCCCTGAGCTGATTCTCCTGCGCGAACCCCCGAGCGCACTGCTTGACCCCACCCTTCTCAATGACCAGGCCGCCGAGGCGGTGCGCGCGTTTTTCCACGAGGGCCAATCGGCCAATACCGCCCGCACCTATAAGACGGCGCTCCAATACTGGGGGGCCTGGCACGCGCTGCGTTACGGCCGGACGCTTTCCGCCCCCGTGCCGGTCAACGTCGTGGTGCAATTTATCGTCGATCATCTCGAGCATGATCCGAACCGCGCCGCCCCTGCGCTCACCCCCTACTCCAAAACCAGCGACACCACGCAACACCTGCTTCCGCCCGCGATCGATCAGCTGCTGGTCGAACGCCAGTACAAGGCGAAGGTCGGGCCGTGGAGCCTTTCGACGGTGGAAACGCGGCTCGCGGCCCTGTCCAAGGCCCATGAAATCTACCGGATGGATCATCCGCACCTGCAGCTGGGGCCCGAGGCCAATCCGATGCGCGATCCGACGGTTCGATCCCTGCTCAGTGCGGCCCGGCGCGCCTACGCCCGTCGCGGGCGATCCCCGTCGCGGCCGGTGGCCGCCACGCGCCTGGTCATGGAGTCCTTGCTGGCCACCTGCGGGGCGGATCTTCAGGGCGTGCGCGATCGCGCGCTTTTGCTGTTCGGATGGGCGAGTGGCGGACGGCGGCGCAGCGAAATCACCGCCGCCACGTTCGAAAACGTCCGGCGCGATGGGGAGGGGTTTGTCTATGAGCTTCAGGTCTCCAAGACCAACCAGAGCGGCACCAATGATCCGAAGCGTTTCAAGCCGATCCAGGGGGCCGCCGCGAAGGCGCTGCGCGAGTGGTACGCGCTGCTGCTCGGCCAGGGGATCACGAGCGGTAAGATCTTTCGGGGGATCCGGCACGAGCGCATCGTGGAGGGCCTGCGGGCCGATGCGGTGCGCGACATCGTCCGCCGCCGCGCAAAGCTTGCCGATCAGCCGCTCGGCCGGCTCTCGGCCCATTCGCTGCGTTCCGGATTCGTGACCGAAGCGGGCAAACAGGGCATCGGCCTCGGCGATACGATGGCGCTGACTGGACACCGAAGTGTCCAGACGGTCATGGATTACTACCAGAGCGGGGAAGTCGGAAATACCCGCGCCGCGCGCCTGATGGACGATGAGAAACCGGGCAAGTGAGATTGCGTCCGAGGGCCTCCCCGCCCTGATGCGCTGGGAGCGGAGTTCTTTGAGCCGGCCAGGCCGTCTGGCCTGTTATACCGTACGAGTGCTCATTGGGCCGGGGCCGCCGAGACACCGCTGGAAATCACAAACACGCGCCCGGAGTGATATCCACTGACCCCACTCCACGCCGCGGTGATCAGCAGATCCACCGTGCCGTCGCGGTCGGTGTCGCCCAGGCCCACCGCATCGAACCCGAGCGTGTCGCCGGGGGTGCGATCGGTGTAGGTTCGCAACAGGCGCCCGCTCCGGCCTGAGTAAAGATAGGCCCGGCCGCCCGAAAGGGCCGCCTTGCCGTATTGCCACGCACCGACGATCAGGTCGGCGCGGCCATCACCGTCCACATCGCCCGCCTCGGAGGGACTCGTTCCAAAGCCATCGTGCGCGCTCTCACCGGTAAGGATGAGCAGCGGCGCGCCCGTTCGTCCTGAATGCACGTAGATGCGACCCGAAGAGAGGCCCCGCGCATTGTTGGACCAATCCGACCCATAGATATCGGGGACGCCATCCCCGTCCATATCTCCGGGGACGGACACAAACATGGCTCCCAGCGCGCGCCCGGTCCGATCCGAGTCCATCGTGATCTTAGGCGAATGGGAGCCATTCACGTAAACGTACACGCGACCGTGATGCTGCGGACCGGCCTGCCCGGCACCCACCACCAGGTACTGATGACGCGCGTCCGAGTAGCCGGCGACCGTGCTGCCGAACTGATCTCCAAGGCGCTCACCGGTGAGTGTCCTGAGCAGGGCACCGGTTCGGCCTGAATACAGATACGCGTGCCCCGGGCTCTTCGCCTCGCCGTCCTTGCCCGGGCTTCCCACCAGGATATCGGCCAGGCCATCGCCGTCCACATCGCCGACTCCCGAGATGTGGTTGCCAAACATCTCCCCGGCAATGACCGCGTGAAACTCATGCAGCACACGACCATCACGCCCTGAGTAGACCCGCGCAACCCCGCGCGCAGAAGGACCGCTGGCGACCACATCGGGCACGCCATCGCCGTTGGTATCGCCCGCCGCCTCGACCCCGGTGCCTAGCTCATCGCCCGCGCTGCCATCGGCGGTCCACAGCAATCGATTGGCACCGACCGAGTACACGTAGATCCGGCCGCTGTGGGAACCGGCCTCACCATGGGTCGGCGCGGAAGTGACGATGTCATTGATTCCATCGCCATCGACGTCGCCGATGTTGCGCGCGATCCACCCGAATTGATCGTTCGGCGCCTCCCCGCGCCACTCGCGCAGGATCTTGACCGGCTCGACAAAGGGGTGCTCGAAATCGCGCGGTTTCGGAAGCAGGTCCGCATAGCGCGGGTCCTTGCGCAGATCCTTCACCTCGGCATCTTGGGAAAGTTGCGTCATGTCGAAGCGATGCGTGTCGCGCGCGCGCGCGAACCATGCAAAGGCCTGCCCGGCATCGCCCTTCGCCGCATGGAGAACGCCCAGCATGTAGAGGCTCTGGGGTGCGCCCGGCTCGATGCGCAGCGCTTGCTCGGAGGCCGCGAGGGCCTTATCGGTCTGTTTGAGCTGACGGTAACCCGCGCTCAGAGCGCGCCACGCTTCCGCCGATCGTGGTCCATCGCGAGTGAGGTCCTCCAGCATCCGCACCGCGCCGGCGGTGTCGCCGGACTGGAGGCGCTCCAGGGCCGCGATGAGCGGCGCTGACTCGGCGCGCGGAGCCGCCGATCCGAGGCCAGGTTGCACCGCCCCGACCATCAAGGCGGCGCCCAGCGTCAAAGACAGCGCGTACAGGCGGGGCTTGTGCATGCGAAGGTGTCCTAAAGCAGGCAGTTGATTTCATTCTTGCGATTGTCCAGGCGTCGGGCAACGCCGCGATGTTTCACTTTGTGCTCAAATACGTGGCGCGCTGGCCACAGTGCTGCGTCATCGCCCGTCGATCCGAGCGCCTCAGTGGTAGAGTCATCCCCGTGATTTACCGACAGATGCCCGCGACTTGGGATCCCCAGTTCCGCACCCGCTTCTACAGGACCTGGGGCCGGGAAAGCGCGATCATCGCGGCGAGCACAAGCGCCGTGGAGTATCCGGACTACAGGCAACTGCTCTCCGTCAAGGCGGCCGCCGGAGGGGACGAGGAGTATTTTATCGACGGACGGCGAATCGCGGTCTGTGACGATACTTTCCTGATCCTAAACGCGAACCGCACGTACGCCAGCCGCGTTCAGGCGTACAGCCCGGTCCTGTCCTTCTCCATTTTCTTTCGACCCGGGCTGCTCGAGGATGTGCTGAGTGCGGAAAATCAACCCACTGCATCGCGCCTCGAGAGTCCTTCCGAAAGCCGCACGCCTGGATTTGAATTCGCCGAACGCCTCCATGCGCACGACCGTACCGTCTCCCCGGTCCTTCGGCATATCTACAACAACGTGGCCGGCGGCTTGACGAACGAGCTGTGGTATGAGGAGCAGCTGCATTTTCTTCTCCAACGGATGGTAAGACTTCACCGTCGCGATCGCGCACGCGAAGAGCAAATTTCGGCGGCGCGCCCTGCCACCCGCAAGGAGATATTCCGGCGACTCGGCCTTGGCGTGACGTTCATGCACAGCAACTATCGCCAGTCGCTCGATCTTGATGCGATCGCTTCGGCGTCCTTCTTGTCACGGTTCCATTTCCTGCGGACGTTCAAGGAGGTCTTCCGGATCACCCCGTCCGTGTATCTGAGTCGCTATCGAACCGGCGTCGCCGCACGGCTCCTTGCGACCACTTCTTTGTCGCACACCGCCATTGCTCACAGCGTGGGCTTCGGCAGCCGAACGACGCTCTACCGGCACCTGCGGATCGCCAAGACCACCGCGCTTTCCCCGCAGAGCGCGCCGCGCGGCGACCAAATGCCCCAGACGGCCGACGGCCGTCCTCACTCCTGGCCGCCGACGTTGCCCGCTCAATCGGATCGGCGGCCAGAAACGCGCCCGCTCTTCCAGAGTACCCACTGATCAGTACGTGTTTTAGGATCCGCACTGCGCTAAGCATGGGTTGCCGGCGGTACAATCCTCATCCTTGATATTGCCGTGGGCGGAGCCCGGCGAGCGAGCGGGACCGGTGTTTGATGTCGGCTGAAGGAGATCGAGTGAATTCCTCTTCGAAGGCGCGAGAGATTTTTGGCCAGCTGCATCAGCGCAGCGCCCCGCTCCTGCTGGCCAACGCCTGGGATGCCGGCAGCGCTGCGCTGATCGAGAGCCTCGGGGCCGAGGCGATCGCCACGACCTCGGCGGGTGTGTGCTGGGCGCGGGGCTACGCGGACGGCGCCGCTTTGCCGATCGATGAGCTCATGGATACCGCCCGGGCCATAGCGCGCGTGGTGCGCGTGCCCCTGAGCGTGGACATCGAAGCAGGTTATTCGGACGAGCCCTCGGCCGTGGCGAAACTCGCCGCACGATTGCTCGAGGTCGGTGCGGTCGGGATCAATATCGAGGATGGCGCGCAGGTCCCTGATCTCCTGTGCCAGAAGATCGAAGCCATCCGGGAACGGACGGGCACCGGTTTGTTCATCAACGCCCGAACGGACGTGTTTCTGCGCTCCATCGCCAAGGGCGATGCCGCAATCGAGGAGGTCTGCCGGCGCGCGAGGCTCTATCAGGCGGCCGGGTGCGATGGCATTTTTGTGCCCGGTCTGGCGGATCTTCAGGCGATGTCCGCGATCGCGAAGTCCATCGCTCCGATGCCCCTGAATGTCATGCTCGTGCCCGGATTGCCGGCGCCCAAGGTGCTCTACCAACACGGCGTGCGCCGCCTGAGCGCCGGCTCGGGGCTGGCGCAAGCGGCGATGGGCCACGTATCGCGCCTCGCGACGCAGTTCCTGGCCGGTAACGCCGAGCCGGTTTCGGGCTCGCCCAATGTCGCCTACGGCATCATGAACGGGTTGTTTGCCAAGCACTGAGGCGTGGGAAGACTCACTCCTATGGGCTATCGGTAATCAGGTGTCCCAAAGGGCCTGGAACTCCACCAAGCTCCCCGGAAAAGATCCGGGCTCATTTCATCAAAAACCCCGATGAATGGGTAAAACCCTTGTCCCAACCGCTGGCGACGTCGATATAATTTCGCAGTCGGCCCCCGAGCAAGAGCTCCTTCCCCCATGCCTTCCGGACCCCTCAATCGACCTTTGTCGCGGCTATTCCGTCCGACACCCGCGCTGTCGTCTCCGCTGACGGATCACGCCGCCGCGCTGGATGCGGCATCACCTGAACAACTGGCCTCCATCGCCAGGGGGGATGGAGAACCGGCGCTTCGTGCTGCGGCGATTGAGCGACTCCCCGATGGGGAGTGTTTACGGGAGCTGGCGGGCCTGCGGGCCGGGACGACTCCCACTCCAGATATTGGCCCTCTCGCACAACAGCGCCTGGCCATGCTCGTCGATCAGCAGCCGGACACCTGGCCCAATCTCCGTGCGGCCTCGCAGAGCCCGCCCGCACTGCTTCCGATCGCGGAACTGTGCACCAGTTCCCTGCCACTGGAAGAGTGGATGTCCTCAATACAAGATCCGCACGAAATACTCAGGCTCGTCGTGGAAGGATCCTCGCTTCGCTTAAGGCAACTGGCCGCGCAGCGCGTCGAGGAGCGTGATGATCTCAATCGCCTCCTCAAGCAGTTGCAAGGCAAGGACAAGAGCGTCTACCGGATCCTCAAGGACAAGCGCGATGCGCTGCGCACCGAAGCGCAGCAGGCCGCGCACATCGAGCAAGAAATCCGCACCATCTATTCTTCACTCGAAGCGCTGCTGTCGCGCCCCTACGACGCGCTGTTTGCACCGGCCCTGGAGCATTTCGAGGCGCGTTGGCGGACGTTTGAAGGCCAGGCCCAGCCCTGGGCGCGGGAACGGGTCCTCGTGGCCATCAAGCGCTGCCAGGAGATTCAGGCCGCACACCTGCTGGAACTGCAACAGCGCGCCGATCGACTGGCCGAACAATCCGCCCGCGAGGCTGCACGCCAGGCCGCCCGGGAGGAGGCGCTGGCCCAGGCCGTGGAGCGCTCTCAGGAACAGGAAGAAACCGAATCGCGTGCAGCCGCCGAGGCCGAAGAATTGCGACGGGCCGAGGAAAAGTCGCGCGTTGAACGCGAAGCGGCTGAAGCCCACGCCTTGCGGCAGATCTCAGCGCTGATCGGGCGCGCGCACGGGGCGCTGCGGGCCGGACAAACCGGCCCGGCCGCGGGCCTGCGCCGTGCGATCGAGGAAAAACTGGCCGCGGTTCCGGCCCTGCCGCCCTCCCTCGCGCGTGGCGTACAGGAGCTCGATGCCAAACTCCATGCGCTCAAGGAATGGAAGGATTATGCCGTCTCGCCCAAGCGCGCCGAATTGATCGCCGAGATGGAGGCGCTGATCGGATCGGAAGAATCGCCTCCCAAGCTCGCCGAGCGCATCAAGGACCTGCGCGCGCAATGGAAAACGATCAGCCAGGGCGTGATGGTGGATTCCGAATCGGACTGGCAGCGATTCAACCAGGCCGCCGCAAGCGCCTACGAGCCGTGCCGCCTGTATTTCGAGGCGCAATCCCGGTTGCGGGCCGAAAACGTCGAAAAACGCCGCCAGCTGCTCGAACGCCTCCAGGCCTTTGAGGCCACGCAGGGCGATGAGCATCCGGACTGGCGCGCGATCGCCACCGCGCTCTACGAAGCCCCGCAGATCTGGAGACGCACCGGACCGGTGGACCGCCGGGCCGTTCGCGAGATGGAAGTGGAGTTCGACGCGTGTCTGGCAAGACTTCGCGGTCGGCTTGACGCGTGGCATGCTCAAAACGCCGAAGCCAAGAAGTCCCTGATCGAGCAGGCCAAAGCGCTGCTCGAAAGGTCGGCGAGTGGTGAAGGCCTTGAGGGAATCAAATCGCTCCAGCATCGGTGGCGCGATATCGGCCCCGCCTCACGCGAATTGGAAGGCTCGCTGTGGAACGAGTTTCGCGAGCAGTGCGATGGCGTGTTCAAGAAGCGCGAACTGGCCTACGCCGAGCACGCCGCCGGCCTGGAAGGCAATAAGGTGCAGGCGCTCGCGATGTGCGAAGAGGTCGAGCAGCTCAGTGCCCAGTCGGGGCCCGCGCTACTGGAGGGCGCGAAGAGCCTGCCCCAGCGGCGCGCAGCCTTCGAAAATCTGGGCGAACTGCCCAGGACCGAAGCACGGGCGCTGCAGGAGCGCTTCAAAAAGGCCGTGGGCCAATGCGAGGTCAAAGTCCGGGCTCAACGCGCGCAGGATGCCGCGCAGGTGTTCGAGAATCTGATCGAGGCAACGCAACGCATCCAGGACTACGGATGGGCGCTCGCGAACAACGCGGCGGCAATGGAATGCGATGCGCTGAAATCTGCGGCCGAGTCATTTATTGCCCAAGTCTCAGACTGGCCGAAGGCGGGCCCGGCCACGCTTAAGGCGGCTTGGGAAAAAGCAGCGGCGGCCGGAACGCAAGAGGCGGCGGTGAATGAAACGGCGCTGAGAATGTTGTGCATTCGCGCTGAGATCGGCACCGAACGCGCGACGCCGGCAGAGGATCAGGCACTGCGCCGCACCTACCAGCTGCAGCGCTTGGTGCAGGTGATGGGACAACGCCAGGAGAGCGCCAAACTGGACTGGGACGCGCTCGCTCTAGAGTGGATGGGCGTGGGTCCGGTCGATCCCACAACTCGCGCGGCACTGCTCGCCCGGTTTCGGCAGTCCCGGGTGTGAAGATTCGCCTCGATCACAATCCTCCGCGCGGATCTTCAACGCTCTAAAGCGATCGGCGGCCATAGAAGCATTTCTCCGGTCTCTCTCGCCTGTGCATTAATTTCCCTTCACAGTTACCAAGAAGGAGAGCGAGCAAAAGGGCATTGGGGCGCTCACCCACTGATCATTTCAGGCCCAACTTCGTGATTGGCCGCGTAATTTACGCGGACCGCCGTTTCCAAAATTCTGCCCCCACACCAACTGCAGCGATGAATGCGCTCTCGAACGAAATGGCGCATCGACAGTCCATGTGTCTTGAGGTGCGAATGACACACCGGGGTAGGGAGCGGGCCATGCTCGCCTTGTTAAGAAGACTGACCGCCACCTCGCTGGTGCTCGCGCTGCTTACCGGTTGCGGTGGAGGAGGCGGGGGCGATGTCATCAACCCCACTCATCCGGAGGCCGACCGCCCGACCCTCACTTCGCTCTCGCCCTCGAGCGTGCCCGTCGGGAGCCCTGCCTTTACGCTGATCCTGAATGGCTCGGGATTTGCGCCTGGAGGGACCGTGAGCTGGGCCGGCACGGACATTGGCACGTACACCTTCGTGTCCTCCACCCAAGTCACGATGCCGATTCCTGCGAGCCTGGTGGCGAAACAGGGCCAGGTCAATATCGTGCTGACCAATGCCGCCAGCGGATCGAAGCCCTCGGACTTTATTAGCTTTGATGTGGGCCCGCTCGTGCAATCGGGCTGCGTGCTCTTTGGCACCTACGACTTCTTCTTTACCGGTTTCGACAGCACCGGTCCCATGACCACCGCCGGCGCCTTTGGCGTCGATGTCAGCGGCAGGGTGAGCGGGGAAGTGGATTATAAGAATGGGGCCGAAACACGCACCGCCGAACCGGTCACGGGCGGCACCTGCACAAATGGTGTCATTCCCAACACCGGAAAGCTCACCATCACGACCGCCTCGGGCACGTCCACCTACACCTTCGCCAGCCAGGGCATCTCGCCCTCGGACCGCGGACGCCTGGCGGAGTCCGGCGATGCGAATGGCGTGTCGGGCACCGGGCGGTTTGTGTTCATTCACCCCGGCGCCTTGACCGGCGATTACGTGATGGCGGTGGCAGGCGCCGATCTGAATGGGCAGCGCATGGGGATCGTGGGCCGCTTTACCGATGCCGGAACGCTGAGTAATGGCGTGGCCGACATCAATGACAATGGCACGGTCCGCGCCAATGCCGCGCTCTCGGGCAGTGTCTCGGCGCCCGATGCCTATTCGCGTTCGACCGCCACTTTGGTCATCGGCGGGCAGAGCTTCAAGATGGCCTTCTATGCGCTGCGCCCGGAAGCAGGATTTGCGATCGACATCGATCCGGTGGGCTCGGGCGCCATATTGAGTGGCTTTGTAAACGCCCAGCTCAATGCCGGCCGATACAGCAATGCGAACCTGAGCTCGCCCTTTGTGTTCAGCACCTGGGGCGCCATCGCCGGTACACCGGCCCTTTCGGACACGCGCATCGGGGTGTCGTCGGCCTTCAATGCGGCCGGCGGGACGCTCAACCTGCAGATGGATGCGCTAATCGGAGGCGTTACCTTCGCTGACCAGAGCGTCCCGGCAGCGTACGGCGTCGCGAGCAGCGGACGCGGCACGCTCTCCTACACGCTCAACTCCACCGTGAACAACTACGTTCTTTACCTCTACGATTCGAACGCGGGGTTCCTGCTCCAGACCGATACCGTCGGCAGCGTTCAATTCGGGTCCTTCGAGGCCCAGGATATCGTCCCGTTCAACAACGCCCTGGTTAACGGCACGTTTGCGGGAGGCGGCTGGTTCAACCCGGTGCCCTCCTCGCCCGATGTGACCGGGCAGTACAGCTTCACCGATGGCAACATTTCGGCCACCACGCCGGCCGGAGCAATGACAGGCTCCTACAGTGTCAGTGCCACGGGACGCGCCACCGGCACCGTCAGTCAGCCCGTGTTCGGGAGCAACAACATCGTGTTCTATGTCATCAGCTCCGCGGCCGTCGCCGTCATGGGCGCCGATCCGCTCACGACACAGGCCGATACGGTCAGCTACCTGCATCAATAGCCAAGTCGCTCCGGAACACCTCCCCTCCCCCATGGCTTCCGGCGTAACTCGGCCGGTTTACGCCCGCGCACTGCGTTGCGCTTTGTTTAGTTGCACTCTTCGACCCCTGCTTCTCCGTCGTCTCATCAACAAGATGAAGTGCCGCCGGAGCCGCCACTGCCGTTCTTTCTTCGTGCCACACGAAGTAGTTTATAGATCACGGGGCGAAGTTCGGGAGTCGGCGCCGCGCTTGTCATGGTTTCTGGCGACCGAAGTCCAAACGTACTAGAACAAAGCCCATCCATCGGGCAAAGGCGGGGTGAATGAAGCGCGTTACAAGCTTATTAATGATGGCCGCGCTATTGGGCGCGACCCCCGCGATGACGGCACCAGCCCCCACCGAAGGCATTACAGCGCGACCGGCATCAGGCTGCGCACGACATGTTCGAACATTTGGTCGATATCCCGACGGTATTTGGTCGGGGCCAGGTGCCCAAACTGGCGAGTTATCTCGCCGACCAATACAAGGCGGCCGGCTTTCCAGCCGACAATGTTCAATTCATGCCCTACGAGAGCACTGACCCGGTGGCCAAGGTCACGGACAAGACCGCCGCGTTGATCGTGCGCTGGCGGGCGCCCGGCAAACCGAAGGGCAAACCCATCATGCTGATGGGCCACATGGATGTCGTGGAAGCAAAACGTGAGGATTGGACAACCGATCCATTCGTCCTGACGGAACGCGACAACTACTACTACGGGCGCGGCACCATCGACATGAAGGATGGCCTGGTCGCCATTACCCAGGCGATATTCGATCTCAAGGCGGCAGGCTTCAAGCCGACGCGCGATATCCTGGTCTTCTTTTCCGGCGACGAGGAGACCAACGGCACCGGAGCTAACAAGGGGGCGACGGACTGGAAGTCGGACCTGGATGCCGAATATGGCTTGAATGCCGATGGCGGCGGCGGCGGGTTCTTTCCGGACGGGCGGGCTGCCCCGTTCCAGATTCAAACGGCGGAAAAGACCTTTGCCGGCTATACCCTGACCGTCCATAACCGCGGCGGGCATTCGTCAAAACCACGCAAGGACAACGCGATCTACAGCCTGGCCCATGCGATCGACAAGATCGAGGCCTACCGGTTCAAGCCGACCCTCAGCGAGACCACGCGGGCCTATTTCACCGAGCGGCAGAAACAGGAACAGGGCCCGCTCGGGGATGCGATGCGCGCCTGGCTGGCGAACCCGGAGGACGGCGCCGCCGCCGATGTGATCGAGGCCAGCGAGAGCGAAGTGGGCCTGACCCGGACACGCTGCGTACCGACCCGGCTGTTCGCCGGTCACGCGGACAATGCCTTACCGCAACTGGCCACGGCCATGATCAACTGCCGCATTTTCCCGGGTGTCGATCCGAATGACGTGCAGAAGGAACTGACCAGCATCGTGGCCGATCCTGAGGTCATCGTCTCACGGAACGACAATTTCGTTGCCTCGCTCTCCTCACCACTCCGCCCCGATGTGATGGCCGCCTTTACCAAGGCGGTGCATACGCTCCATCCGGGAGCACCGATTTCACCAGAAATGTCCACGGGCGCAAGCGATGCGCGTCCCTTCCGGGTCGCAGGGATTCCCATCTATGGCACCAGCGGCGCGTGGTTGATGGTGCCGGTCGATTATCGCGCCCACGGCAAGGACGAGCGCCTGCCGGTCAAGGCGCTCGATGACGACGTGGTCCATTGGAAAGTCCTTATCAAGGAACTTGCCGGAAAGTAGGCGCGCCATCGGCAGGATGGGTTGCAGCGATGGACAAGTGCAAATTCAGGATCGCTTCGGGATGCTCAGGCCCCGCACGACGGCAGGACGCGCGGTAAAGGCCGCGAGCACCCGGGCCACATTGGCAAAATCCGCGAAGCCCACCAGGTGGCCGGCTTCATAAAAGCCGAGGAGATTGCGCACCCAGGGGAAGACCGAGATGTCTGCGATGGTGTAGGTATCGCCCAGCAGCCAGCGGCGCCCTGCCAGTCGTTCGTCAAGCACCGCGAGCAGGCGCTTGGCTTCGGTAACGTAGCGGTCTCGGGGCCGCTTGTCTTCGAATTCGCGTCCCGCAAACTTGTGGAAGAAACCCAGCTGGCCAAACATGGGACCAATCCCGCCCATCTGGAACATGAGCCACTGCAGCGTTTCATAGCGCGCTGCGGAGGCCTTCGGGAGGAATTGTCCGCTCTTGTCGGCAAGATAAATAAGGATGGCGCCCGATTCAAAGAGCGCCAAGGGCTTTCCCTCGGGCCCGTCGGGATCGAGGATCGCGGGAATCTTGCCGTACGGGTTTACCGAGCGGAAGTGCGCCGTGGCCTGCTCGTTCTTATCGAAGTCCACCAGGTGCGGCTCGTACGGAAGTCCCGTCTCCTCCAGCATGATCGAAACCTTGACGCCGTTGGGCGTCGGCAAGGAATAGAGCTGCAGCCGGTCAGGATGCCGAGGCGGCCACTTTGCGGTGATCGGGTACTCCGACAGATTGCGGTTCATGGCGCCGTACCGGTCGGGGTTTTGCGGGCGCCCGCGGCGCCTCCCTCTTTCACCATGAACACGAGAATCTTTGCAGGCTCCGATCGGCTCGCGTTCTCAGAAACCGTGTGCTCATCGTCAGTACCTTCGTAGAAGGTTTCTCCGGTCCGTAACGTCACCACAGGCGAGCCCTTGACCTGCATCCGGAGCGATCCGGACAGTACATAGACAAATACCTGGGCGTGATGCCGATGAGGAGGCGAGGAGCCGCCGGGCGGGTATTCCACAGTGAGCATCTGCAGATTCTTGCCTGGCGCATTGGTGAGCTCTTTTCGCATCAGCTCCTGAACGACTTCGGTGGCGGCTTTTTTGGCCGGCGAATCGGCCCAGGTCGACTCCGCGATTGTGCAGCTCAACACCGCTACCGCAAGCGCCGGCACATTCCTAACGCGTTTCCTTAGGATCATCTCAGCACCTCCGGCCCAAGAGCATCAGCCACTGATTAGGTGACGAAAAAGGGCATTTGGCCCTAGAAAAACCTGGAAAAATGTGGTGCTAGGACTTATTGCCGGTTCGGCGGCGTTCCCCGGGGTCCAGCCCCGAATGCGCACCAGAGGTGCCTGCAATCAAACCTTTGTTCGCAGGCGCCCGGTCGGTCCGGACCTTCGACATGCGTCGCAGGATCGTTCTACGCTGCGACGCAAAACGTGTCAACGACGACCGAACCCTTTCGCGGACAGCGGGAATGGGCCGTTCCCGGATGATCGCCAGTTTGCTCTTGCCAAAGGGCCCACGGTTCGGCATAAATCGATTGGCGCGCGCTCTGCGCACGCTCCACCGCCCAGGACGTTGAAGGGGATTGCCTATGAACAGGTCACTGCTAAGAAACCCGGCGCGACTGGCAGTGGGCTCCCTCCTGATAATTCTCGGCATGGCGTCGGGGGTTTCGCGCGCGGCCGAAAATGCCGCGTCCCCGCCGATGCCGGTGCCGGCCAAGGGACCCCCTCCCCCCGGCGAATACCATCTCGACAAAGCCCATGCAAGCCTGCTGATGCGCGCGAATCATATGGGATTTTCCACTTACACCACGAGATTCAGCCGGTACGATGCGACTTTGACTTTTGATCCGAACAACATTCCGGCCTCGAAACTCGTCACCACGATCGACGCCGCTTCGTTTGAAATGGACGCGGCCCCGCAATTCTGCCTGGACATCATGAAGGGACATGACTTCCTCGACGTGGCCAAATTCCCCACCATCGTTTTCCGCTCCAACACCGTGCGAATGACCGGCCCGAAGTCATTTGAAATCACAGGCGCCCTGGAATTGCACGGAGTCACGCGCCCGGTGGTGCTCACCGCGTCCTACAACGGCGGGTATCCGGGAATGCCTAAGTTCGATCCGCATGCCCGGGTCGGCTTCTCGGCCCAAGGCTCCTTCAAGCGATCGGATTTCGGGTTGGTCGCCGACCTGCCCGCCCCCGGAACCACGATGGGCGTCGGCGATTTGATCGAGGTGTCCATCGAGGCCGAATTCAGTGGACCGGCCCTGCCCGACGCGGCCGGGGACACGCACTGAGCGCCCTGGCGCGTTGCTCGGCCGTCTCAATCGCGGAAAACGGTGAGAACTTGGCTACCAGAGCGCTTCGAGCACCTGGAGCAGTCCCCAGAACGACACGGCCCAAACCAGCGTGCGCAGGTATGGGATGCCGACGATATAGATTGGCAGGTAAACGAGCCGTGCCCAGAAGTAGAGCTCGGCACCCAAGGCGGTGTGCGGGGTGTTGGTCTTTGACAACACTACGGCCAGCACGGCCGCTGCGAAGAATGGAAAGGTTTCGAGGAAATTACGGCTGGCCCGGGCAGCGCGCGCCGCGGCGCCCGTCAAAGGGGCGGGCTCCCCGTCCCGGTTACTGGCGTTCCATTTCAGCCCCCGTTGTTTCGTCCCTAGGGTGGCTGCGACCAGCACATACACCAGTCCCAGCGCGATCGACCAGGTCAACCACTTGAGTTCTTGATCCATGAGCCCCTCCACGTTGTATCGTCACCACATTATTGTTCAAGGTATACTACTTTTGCTTCGCGCCGGAGGACAAGCGGGCCACGCCAAGCCGGTCGCGGTGTCAAGAGTCCTGATTTTTCGCCATTCGTCGACTAAGCAATGACTTCTTCGAACCAACAACAGTTACGTCACCTGGCCGATCACCTCACCAGCAGGCGTCCGCTGATATTGCGGGCGTGGCGTCAGTTGGTCGATGCGGACCCGGAATTGACGACAGCTTCATCGATTTCCCGCACCCAATTCTACGATCATATTCCCCAGCTGCTCGACGCCTTCGCCGACCTGCTTTGCGCTGAAGATATCGCCGAGAAGAAGCAGGCAAATGTCGAACAGAAGAAAAACGCCGGTGAACATGGCTTGATTCGCTGGCAACAGGGGTATGACCAGTCACAGACCATGCGCGAGTGGGCGCATTTGCATATTTGTCTGCTCGATGAACTGGAGCACTACGCGGTGGCGCAGCCTTCGAGCGCCTCGGCCATCATGCATGCGGCAAGGCGCGCATTGGTCCGGTTGTGCGGGGAGGGTGTTTGCGAGAGTGCGGCCCGATATGCGCAACTCCAGCAAGCAGAAGCCGCCAGTCGCCTTCGAGATCTGGAGCAGGCGGTGCAGCAACTGCAGGCTGTCGAACGGGAGCGCGCGGAACGGTGGCGCGAAGCCGCCCATGATTTGCGTGGCACCGTCCATGTGGTGACCAGCGCAGCCGCGGTGCTTAATCTTCAGGCCGTGCCAGAACCCGCGCGCGTGCGGATGTCGCAGGCGCTGCACCGCGGCACCTCGTCCCTGCAGGAGCTGCTCACAGATCTTATGGACCTGGCGCGGCTGGAAGCAGGCCAAGAGCGACGCAGGTTGGCGGACTTTGATGCGGCCCAGATGCTGAAGAACTTTTGCGAGCCGCTGCGCGCAGTAGCGGCCGAGCGCAACCTTTTCCTGCACACGGACGGCATCGCGCCGCTCCCGGTCGAAGGCGACCCGGTCAAGGTACAGCGTATCGTGCAGAACCTTGTCATGAATGCGCTGAATGCAACTTCCAGCGGTGGCGTGCGGGTGACCTGGGCGGAACACACCGTCGGAAAGCGCGAGCAATGGACCTTGTGCGTGCAGGATACCGGACCTGGCTTGGATGCAGCGACCACTGCACCCCTGCAACGAGCGCTGAAGCATGCCACCGAGGAGGCGCAGCAAGTCGAGGAGCGGGCCGATTCTCTGGGTCAGCGCGAGTCTCAGAATCTCGCGCCGGCCCCGACCATGGTGTCAAAGTCACCGAACGATTCCTCGCGTGATGTAAGGGGAGAGGGGATCGGATTGTCCATCGTCAAGCGGTTGTGTGAGTTGCTCGATGCCAGCCTGGAGCTGGAGACTTCCCCGGGGGCGGGCACTACATTCCGCGTCATCTTTCCGCGCCGGTATGAGAACCCGCCTGCGGGTACACCAACGTAGGCGGACGCCTAGATTTGGTAGTCCGCATCGGCCGCAAATTTCACGTCACCCCAGTGATCCGCACCGAGCGTGCAAGGCGGACCTCGGTGCTCCGGTGCGGGAATCAAGCCTGCAGACGAGCCCAACTTCAGAGCTCTCGAGGTTCCCCGGGCGCGCGGCCTAAACGTTCAATGCGCTGACGGGATTGGTACTCTGCATGACCTTCGCCACGATGCTGTCGGCAGCCCAGGCCGCTCGATATGGCGCACACTCCTCCCAGCGTCTGCGCACGGTCGGATCGAAGGTGTCGGTGGCGAGCGGGGCACGCGGTTGCGGGTCGATGTCAAAGGGGGGCGAATCCCAGGGCGTGTGATAATTCTGCGCGTAGTGCGTGAGGTCCGGCTTGACGGGCAGGTTAGGAGCGAAGGTGACGCCCTGCGCCTGGAGCCGTGCCATCATCCACGCGAGCGCCAGATCGGACAATCCCGTCTCCCCGGGTGGATAGCCGCCGCCGATATCCGAGTGGCAGCCGGAAAACCACAGCTCTTCCACATCCTTTCGCGCGACCCACCGTGTCACCGGAAAGTCCCGCCGCCGCTCATCGAGGGCCATTGCATGAAATCCGCGCATTACGCTGGGATTGAGCTTCGTATCGACAAACGAAAAGGTGTCCCTGCGCTTGTCCTGAATGTACAGGGGAAGGCCCATGGACCCCACCGTATCCCAGACGGCCACACTCTGAATCGGAACGCCGGTGATGAAGTCCCCGCGCGGGAAGAGCAGGCGCGAGGCCAGCAATTCTGCCTGGTGTACAAGACCGGTCACCCACCGTGACACCGGGCCTCCGCCCCCAAACACCACGCCCCGTGCCTTGAGCCAGGCGCCCAGGCCCAACAGGTAGGCGTTAAATTTGTCCCCGGGATCGTATTTCCCGGGATTTAACAGCCCCACCGAGCAGATCATTCCGGCCAGGGCCCGTGCCGTGTACGCCCCGCGCGAAAACCCGACGATATGAATGGCGTCGCCCGGCACGTAATTGCGCGAGATATACGTGTAGCCTCGCACGATCCGCACGATCACGCCCGCGCCCAATAGTCCCCCGAGCGCCTTGATGGCCAGGTTGGAGGAATCGCCCACACCGTGCATGTATTTGGCCACCTGCACCGCCAACCCTTCGGCGCCCGAGAACACTTTCTCCTGCTCGCTCGGCAGCGCGGCGGTGTCCGCGGTGACCGTGCCGGCCAAATCGACAAATAGCTTCCACACGTTAGTCGAACGCACTGCCCCCTCACCTGTCCTGCTGGCAGAGCCGTCAATATCGTCCACTGGCCCTAAGGGCCCCGGTCCGTTCCAGGTTCCGTCCGCACAATAGAGAATGTGTTTCATATTTTCCGGCCCCGAGTCATGCCCAATCAGGGGAACACGGCCTCCAACAGTTGCGCAAGGCGCGCTCCCGCTCGTACCAACTGCTCCTTCTGCAGCGCGGCCCGGTGCGCCGAGTAGTTCGCCGGCTCGGTCACCGGCCACGTCGACCTGTGCGTGCCGGCATTAAGCTCTGCGCCGAAGTGCAAGTCGGCAAAAGCGGCCCGGCTGACGCCAACCGTCTCACTCGCCCAAGTGCGAGGCCATTCGGATACGGGGCCCGAGGCCAGAGCTACAAGTTTCGCCTGCACCACACCCTGGTCGAGAAATCGCGATGCATCGAGGCTTCGCGGAATGGCGTCCCACTCGCCGTGGAGCTTTTTCCGTCCGTGGATCAGGAGATTGCCCCCGCGGGTTCTGGAATCGGGATCAAACCGGCCGGCGTCCGGATTCACCTCTTGTCCGCCCGCATCCAGATAGATCGCGCCCACATGCAGGGGCTGGTGCACATCGCCCACCAGGTGAGCGACGACTCGCAGCGCCTCTTCCTTGGTCGCGAAGCTGAAGGGAGGGGGAACCGTCTGTCCCTTGAGCCTGGCAACCGCCGCCCCGATCGCACTGACCACGTCGTAATCGCTCGTTCCGGCATCCGCCCGGTCGTACGTGTCGTGCTCGATCGCCACATCGGTGTAGTGATACGCCTTGTGGCAGGCCTCCTCAGTCGTGCGAGGATGGCACCCGATGGAATTGCGGCGGACGTAATCTTCCATGGCTTCACGACCCGAGGCGGTCTGCTGGAACGGATCGCACTCGGGGTAACGCGAGTTCAGGTGGTACCGGTAGGGCGGGCTGTTGCCTACACCCTTGACGCAATCGGCCCAGAGCGCGGCCGTTGCAAGCTTCTCCTCGCCGAGTATGGCCCTAACTTCCCGTTCCGCGTGGGTGCCCATCAACAGGGTGTCGGCGATCGCCCCGATGGTCTCATGGCCCTGGGGACCCCATGCGCTGACCGACTGGCCTGTCATCGCGCCCAACATCGTGATGGCGAGTGCCCAAACCTTGCCAGAACGCCTCATCCTCGCCCTGTGACCTCGCTGTTTGACATCAGTGTGAAGCATACGCTCGATGGGATTTCGCGGACGGACCGTCGCTGATCCGCTTATTACCGATCGATATGTCTTCGGACCGGAACGACAATTGAAAGGCGCCGGCCCCGGCCCCATAGTCGTTCCATCAACGGTTTAACCGGACAGGAGTGAGCCCATGAGCACGGCCAATGTGATCCACACGAGCGATGCGACTTTTGAGCGCGATGTGCTTAAATCTGAGCAACCGGTATTGGTCGATTTCTGGGCCGAATGGTGCGGGCCGTGTCGGGCGATTGGTCCGTTGGTCGAT
Organism: uncultured Gammaproteobacteria bacterium; assembly: GCA_963717335.1. Taxonomy (GTDB): domain Bacteria; phylum Pseudomonadota; class Gammaproteobacteria; order Steroidobacterales; family Steroidobacteraceae; genus FEN-1191. The sequence continues at coordinate 61,634 of CAVQVZ010000005.1, forward strand.
GAGCTTGCCCGCGAGAAGAATGGTTCGTTGCGCGTGGTCAAGGTCAACATTGACGATCATCCGGTGACGGCGCAAAAACTTGGGGTCCGCGGGATACCGACGCTTCTGCTCTATAAGGGCGGCTCGATCGTGGCCCAGAAAGTGGGAAGTCTGGGCAAATCCGAGCTGGCTTCTTTCGTAAGCCAGGCAATGTAATTTCCCTCGCGTCACGGATCGAATGCGTCCAAGAAAGAGGTTAGGAAGCAAAGCAACGAGCCCGAACCCGCGATAGGCGCCCCACTTGCCCGGTCCCTACGCGCGACCCGGGGCGATTAGCCGCTAATTTCCCGGGTCGCGATATCCGCACTGGTTATTCTTGTCCGGAGTCTCAGACTAGGGGCCAGGTCGGCGCGGCACCGGGACCATTTCAATATCCGTGCTTTCCAGATCCGGATTGAACACGATCCGCGCCGCGCCGTCTTGCAGGAGGCGCATTACTTGGTCGTGCTTGACGTGAAGCGGCACTTCTTTTGCCCCGTACTCTGTACCCTCCCGCAGGACGAAATACTCAATCAATCCCCGAAGCGCCTCGGGCGAGAGTTGCTGGAACGGGATGAGCACAGCTTGCGCCTGGTGCCTTGATTTATCGCTCGATTCCATCGAACTTCCCGCGCGCTGCCCGCGCTCTGAATGCTGGCAGATCATGAACTACATATCGCGTGCCGTCGACCCGGGAAAACTCCACGTGGTCTGCTCCGATCCTCCGCGATGCCGCCGGTGCGTCGAGCTCAGCGTTAGGTAGTAGCATAACTGCGCGATTGCCCGGGTTTATTTGAGGCAAAATCCGTTAACTGGCCATTCCATCCAATTCCCCTCATTGCCCGTCTGACCTTAGGCTGTCCAGTGGACGATCCGGCCCCTCCGCAAATTCGAATACGGCCCTTCTCGGAGCGGCGCGACTACGAGTGCATGATCGACTATTTTCTCGGGGCGGACGACGTGCTGCTTCTCGCGATGGGTGTTGACCGTAGGAGGTTCCCGAGCCGCGAGATCTGGTTGCAGGCCGTGCTGGAGGATCACGAGCGCAGTGATTCGATGAAGGACCGCTCTTATCTGGCCTGGGAATACGAAGGCGCCCCGGTAGGTCATTCGAGCATCAACAAGATCAAAGTCGGCGAAGAAGCCTATATCCATCTGCATCTTTGGGTCAGCAATCTCCGCAAGGCAGGGCTGGGCACGAGGTACTTTCAGGCCTCAGCTGCAGAGTTTATGCGCAGGTTTCGACTGCAGCGCCTGTATTGTGAACCGTATGCGGAAAACGAGGGCCCAAACCATGTTCTTCTCAAATCGGGATTCCGGTTCATCAAGAGATACCGAACCAATCCCAGCGCACATACCTTTGAGCAGGACGTGAATCGCTACGTGCTTGAAACTCCGGCTCGGCGCGCGGACTGAAAGCCGTATGGGAACGACGCCCGTTTCGCGGAGGCGTCCACCTCTTTGTCGCTCGGGAAGCGCCGGATGGAGGACCTGCTGTTCCCCAGTACTTTTCCTTATTGCGGCCAGCGCGAGCCGGGCGCAGGGTCCGGCAAATCCTGCTGTGGTCGCGCCCAGCTCAGCGTCGATCGTTGCTGCACGCCCCGAGCCATCGCCCTGGTCGTTCTCCGCCACCGTGACCGCTACTTTTCCTGCGGGCTCTAAAAATTTCCTTCAGCCCACCTTGATCGCGGACAGGGACCGCCTGCACCTGGAAGCGCGATACAACTACGAGGGTATTGGCTCGGGCTCGGCATGGATGGGCTACAACTTCAGCGCCGGTGAGACGCTCCATCTGGATTTGACCGCGATGGCAGGCGCTGTATTCGGGAAGACTCACGGGTATGCACCGGGCTACGAATTCACACTCGGCTGGCGCAAGCTCCAGCTCTACAGCGAGGCGGAGTATGTGTTCGACACGGACGACTCGTCCGAGAGTTTTTTATACACTTGGTCTGAGCTTACCCTGACGCCCAAAGATTGGTTCCAGTTCGGTCTGGCCATCGAAAGAACCAGAGCCTACCACGCGGATTTGGACATCCAGCGAGGCGTGCTCGTTCGCTTCATATACAAGACCATGAACCTAGGCGCGTACGTGCTCGATCCTGATTTGGCCGAACCGACCTATGGGCTTGAGGCCAATGTTACTTTCTAGATCCCGTGCAGACGTTTCGAGACCTCGAGCAAGAGGTAGCGTAACTTGCTCAGGTCTCGGAGCGCCAGATCGGACGGGTCGAGCATCCCTTTCACGCGTCTGTACGCCCCTTCGGCTCGGTGCTCAGCACCTGATGGAGATTGGCGGCGATGTGCGGGATCGGCCATGGCACGATCTTGGTGCTAACACCAACCTCTGCGGCGCGGCGGTGTACGTAGGCCAAGCACCACGGCCCGCGCTGGCGGTCATCGTCACGACCTGGCCTACACCGTAACGACAACTTTGCCGATCTGCTGATTGGATTCGAGGTAGCGGTTGGCCTCCACGATCTGATCGAGCGGGAATGTCTTGGACACGACCGGGCGCAGGTGCCCCCCGGCCAATCCCTTCAGGATCAGATCACGGTATCGCGCAAATCGATGGGGCTTGTTCCAAATCGCAGACGCCACCCAGCCGCGCAAAGACAAGCTCTTTAGGGCCGAAGCCCAGTGCGGGTAGGGTGTGGGCTGGCCGCTCAGGCCACCGTAAATGATGATGATCCCCTCCTCCGCGGCCGCCTGGGCCAGCCGATCAACGTCCGGACCCCCGACCGGATCGAACACGATGCGAGCCCCCTTGCCGTCCGTGATCCGGTGGACTTCCTTAACCAGGTCGGACTCCTCGGTGACAATTACATGCTTAGCGCCCAATTTCTTGAGTTCAGCTGTTTTGGCGCCGGTGCGGGTGAGAGCCACGGAGGAGGCGCCTGCCCAGTTGGCGAGCTGAATGGCCGCAAGGCCCACGCTGCTCGATGCGGCCCGGATAAGTACGGTATCGCCCACGGTCGCGTGCGCGGCTTCGTAGATGGCGAGCGCAGTGAAATACTGCATCCAGATTGACGCCGCTTCGACCACCGTAAGTCCCGGTGGCGGCGCCACCAGGCTGCGCGCGGGCACGATGGGGTGATCCGCCCAGAGCCCGTACTCGCCGATGCGGTAAGTGGGCATGACACACACCCGATCTCCCACGGCGAAACCCTGCACCCCGGGTCCGAGGGCTTCGATGACCCCCACGCCCTCATAGCCTATGAGCGATGGAAGCTGAGGCGCCTTCATGTAGGTGCCTGCGCGGAACATCGCTTCCGCACGGTTCAGACCCGCGGCCTCGAAGCGAAGTCGGACTTCGCCCTCCCCCGGATTGCCGACTTCGAATTCCTCGATGCGCAGTTGCTCAGGACCACCGTGCTGGTGGAATCGCACTACCCTGCCCATCAAAGAACGCTCACCACGCTACGATGCACAGTTGCCTCCACACGCACGCCGCCCATACCGACCGGGAGCTTAGCTCCATGCTTCGCAAGCGCGAAGTTGAGCGCTACTACTTCTTGTCTTTGGCGATCTGCTGCACACTCTTGAGGGCCGCCTCCACGTTGGCCGTGGGCGTGGCACCCCCAATGGCGGAGACTATTTTTCCATCGGGAGTCACGACAAAGGTCGTTCGCTCGGCAAAGCCGTGATTGATCAACACGCCGCGCGAATCGGGCACGGGCGCGGGCGCGTTGGCGATTTTCAGCTTATAGGAGGCGGCGATCTTGCCGTCCGCGTCCGAGGCCACCGCGATCTTGCCCGCGCAATACTTCGGATCGGCCGAAAAATCATTGAGCCTGTCGATGTTATCGAGCGAGACGCCTATGATCGTCGCGCCCGCGGCGTCAAATTCGCCCCGGCGCTCAGAGAAAGTGTGTGCTTCCACGTTGCACCCTTCCGTAAACGCCGAAGGATAGAAATACACTACCACCGGCCCCTTCTTGAGCGCATCGGAAAGTGAATAACTGAACGCCTTGCCGGCCAGGGAGGCCTGGGTAGAAAAATCCGGCGCCATGTCCCCGCTCTTCAACGCGGCCCAAGCCGGCACGGCGATCGCCGCGGAAACCAAAAGTCCGATTAGTTTTCGTTGCATGCTAAGACTCCTCAGAAGTGACCCCATCGCTGGGCGTGGACAGGCGTGGAACGGCATAAGCTTGCTTGGATCTTACCGCATTCGGGCCGTGAGACGCTTGCGGGCGGAGACGCCAAACGCTGCGCATGGCAGCGCCCGGACGATCCGGTGAGATCGAACAGAAGGATATACTTGCCGGGCTTCGGCCCGGTCTGGATAAACCCCGCAAGCCCGTGCCGCTCCGGAACCCCGAGGTGCAAATGAAAACATCATTGACCGCCCTGATGGGCTTACTGACGATCGGCCTACCGCTGCTCGATCTCGAGGTACGTGCCGCAGATCAAACCCCCGTACCCGGCACCATGCAGGCGGCGGCACTCGATCATGGCGGCAATCCGGACGTGCTGTCCGTGCGTGTGCTTCCCGTGCCACAACTGGGCCCGGATGAAGTGCTGATCGCTCTCGACACCGTAGGCGTCGCGAGCTGGGATGCCAGCATTCGGCAAAACCCGGACATCTACGGGACGCATCGACATTTGCCGCTGGTTCTCGGAACTGACGGCGCGGGCCGGGTGGCCGCCGTGGGATCCGCCGTGGTGGGATTTAAAGTGGGCGATCGGGTCTACGCCTACAGCTTCGACAATCCGAAGGGGGGTTTTTACGCCGAGTACGTTGCCGTCCCCGCGAAGAAGGTGGGGCATGTTCCCGAGAGCCTGACTCTCAGGGAGGCCGGCGCGATTGGCACGACGGCGCTGACTGCGATTCAGGGAGTTGATGACGCCCTGCATCTGAAATCGGGCGACACAGTGATCATCCATGGCGCCACGGGCGGAGTGGGGACCCTTGCGGTCCAATTTGCCAGGCTTCGCGGAGCCCGGGTGCTCGCCACCGTGTCAGGCGAAGACAGCGCCAGCCTGGCACGAAGCCTGGGTGCAGAGGCGGTGGTCGACGGACGGCAAGGCGACATCATCGCCGCCGCCAAGGCGTTTGCTCCTCGCGGGGTCGACGCCGTGCTGGCGCTGGCGGGAGGTGATGCGCTTGATCGATGCACCGCGGCGCTTCGTGCCGGTGGGGTGGTGGCGTATCCGAGCGGCGTCGAGCCGGTCCCGAAACCGAGGGAGGGGATCAAGGTCATTCAATACGATGCCGTGCCCGGACCTCAAGAGTTTGCGCGGCTCAATGCCGCCATCCTCGCTGCGAAGCTGCAAGTGCCCATCGCGGCAGAGTATCCGCTTGCCGAAGCCGCCAAAGCGCATGAGCGCCTCGCGGCGGGCCACGTCCTGGGCAAGGTGGTCCTGCGTATACATTGAGCGCGTCCGCCTCCGGGCAGCATCACCGCGCAACCGCTCCAGATAGGCCATGAGTTGAGGTCGTCCGGCTCGCGCGAACCAACTGCCGGTCGATTTGTCCAAAGAGGCAATATCGCGCGTGCGATAGATTCGAATCATTCTAAAAAAGGGGTCGCTATGAAATCGGCATATGCTCTTGCGCTGTTATTGGCATTACCTGCCTCGTCCTTCGTATTAGCGAGTGGTGCTGTTCCACAGTTCCTGTCCGCCGCCGTGGCCGACTCCGGACGCCCTGCCGCCGACACCGAGCGCGATGCAGAGCGCAAGCCCGCCGAGTCCATGGCCTTTGCGGGCGTGCAGCCAAAGAGTTCGGTCATCGAACTCATACCGGGGGGCGGTTATTACACGCGGCTCTTGAGCAAAGCCGTCGGACCGCAGGGTCACCTCTATGCGATCGTTCCCGCCCCGCGCGCTGATGCCCCGGCCGGTTCCCCCGATCGGTCCCTGCCCATCAAGGCGCTCGCCGCGGATGCGGGTTACAAGAACATCGAAGTGCAGGTGCAACCGATCCGCGCACTGCAGCTGCCGTCGAATGCCGATCTGGTCTGGACCTCGGACAATTATCACGACATGCACAACGTGGAAGGCATCGACATACTGGCGTTCAACAAGGCCGTCTGGACGGCACTCAAGCCCGGTGGCGTGTACCTCGTGATTGATCACGCGGCCGCGGCGGACGCGGCGAACGATGTAACTTCAACGCTCCATCGGATTCGCCCAGACACGGTCATCCAGGAGGTGTTGGCCGCGGGTTTTACGCTTGAGGGGAAAAGCGAGGTCCTGCACAACGCCGGCGATAACCATGACTTGAAGGTGTTCGATCCCGCTATTCAAGGCAAGACGGATCAGTTCATGCTCAAGTTCCGAAAACCCAAAGCTTGAATGGAGGGTGGGCCCGTCAGGCTCACCCATTTCAAGACCGCTCCCTCCGGCCTCGGTGGGGTCGAGGGCACAATTACTTCGGGGCCTGAGCCTTGAAGCGCCGCAGCTGCACATTGAATCGGCTCGCCACCGCTTGGTCCCGATCGATGGCGTCATTGTGCAATTGGGTCTGTAATGCACTCAGCGCTGCGGTGTCTTCGCCGGTGGCCACGGTTTTGAATTGCACTCCCGCCTGATAGGCCGTCGTGTCCAGGCACTGGGTGTAGATCGTTGTGGCCTGATCAAAGGCTTTCACCGTGGCATGCGCAGCGACCATTTGATCGCGCGTTGCGGTCGCGCCATCCGGAATGTCGGTGGGCGCTGCGGGAGCGCCACAGGCCAGGAAAGCCGCCTGAGCCATTTTTAACATGGGCGATGTCTCGGCGCCCGACACAGCGAGCTTTGCCGAATTTTGTGGGACAGCTCCCGGAGCCGTCGCGGGCACTTCCTGACGCACCGTCACAGCGGCCCCTGGCCAATAAGTCCACAACACTGTAACCAGAATCACCAGGCCGATTGCACCTAGGGCAATCCAGCGAGCTCTCCTGCTCAAGCTCGCAATCTCTCACTCATACGAAAGAACTCCTCCTGACACCTCGACGATTGCGTGGGCGTCTCGCGCGACCCCTCTTCTGGGAGCCCCCATGGCATCCCCTAAAAACTTATCAATATTTATATATTATACATATTTTAGATAATTTTTATAATAATGTACTCCGAATATGGATCCTATCGGCAATCCCTACACGCCGGGCGCTGGAATGGCCCCCTCCGAGTTGGCGGGGCGAGACCACTTTCGCCAAATTGCACACATCGCTATTGAAAGATTGCGACGCGGCCTGCCTGCCAAGAACCTATTGATGCTGGGCGTCCGCGGGGTGGGCAAGACGGTCCTGCTGGACCGCATCCGGAACGACGCGCAAGCCTCCGGCATCCAATCGTTGCGCCTGGAGGCGTCCGGGCAGCGCTCACTCCCTTCCCTGCTGGCACCCGAGTTGCGCCTCATGCTGCTGCGTTGGACGCGCGATGAGCAGTCCAGAGAGACTTCGATTCGCGCGCTCCGGGCATTGGCCGGCTTTGCCGGCGCTATGAAAAAGGACTACCCGGACCTTGAAGTAGGCTTGGACTATGAGCCAGAAAGTGGCTTGGCCGATAGCGGCACATTGCAGCAAGACCTGCTGGCCGTGTTTGAATCAGTTGGAACGGCCGCACTCCGATCTCAGACCGCTGCAGTGCTATTCATCGATGATCTGCATTTCCTGTCCGTAGCCGAGCTGATGGCGCTCACGACAACGCTGCAGCGCTGCAACGAAAGAAACTTGCCCATCGCGCTGCTGGGTACCGGACTTCCGCAGCTTCGGAGTCAAGTAGCAGAGATTGGAGCGCACGCGGAACGGCTGTTCGAGTTTCTAGAACTCGGGCCGCTGTCCGCTGCGGCTGCCACTCAGGCGGTGCGCAAACCTGCCGCCGAACTCAATGTTGAATTTGAAGAAGACGCTATCGCCAACATATTGTCTACGACCCAATGCTATCCGTACTTCCTGCAGGAATTGGCGAAGCAAGCGTGGGATGCCGCATTGCAATCACCGATCACGCTTCAAGACACACGCAATGGCGCACATTTGGCGCTCGCGGCCCTGGATGAAAAATTCTTTCGGCTCCGATTCGACCGCTTAAGCCGGGCGGAGAGGAAATACATTCGTGCAATGGCTGAACTGGGGCCTGGACCCCATCGCTCCGGCGAGATCGCTGCAGTCCTGAATCGTCCGGTCACTTCCGTAGGTCCTACGCGGAGCCACCTGGCGGCCAAGGGCTTGATCTGGAGTCCTGGGCATGGAGAGACCGCCTTTGCGGTACCGAGGTTCGACGAATTCCTCCGCCGCACCTGGCCGGGTGATTCCTGGCGAAATTAGCCAACATCGTTTCGTCCCTTGCGCAGATTCTGCTGGGCAAGTTCTCGCAAGTGGCGGATTCGCTCATCCGTCGCGGGATGGCTCCTCAGAAATGCCACATCCGCGGTCTCCGGCCTGAGCTTCGACAAACGGGTCAAGACCTCCGCCAGCAGCCCGGGCGATAGTCCGTTGCTCGCCAGCAGGGCTGCCCCAAAATCATCCGCCTCGCGTTCAAAGTCCTGTGAATATCGGGCCTGCACGATTGCCAAAGGGGCCGCCGCCAGGAGTTGACTGATATCGCCCACGTAGAAAGTGAGGAACGCGCCCACAGCGGCACCGCGCAGCATGAGCTGCATTCCGTGCCTTTCGTGGGCATGTCCGAGTTCATGGGCAAGTACTGCCACGACCTGGTCATCACTAAGGGTGTTCGTCAAATCATCGAGCAATACGATGGTGCCGTCGGGCAAAGTAAACGCATTCGCCCCAAGGCTTGGTGAAGCGCGGAATATGAGAATGGACGGAATCGCGCTGCCCCCGGAGCTCCTAAGGGCATCAAATTGCAGCTTCAAGGATCTCTGACGACCCTCAGAAATTTCACTCCTCCGCAACAATCCGCCATCCAGCGTTTTCAGGGTCTGGATGGAAAGAGTAGAGGCGATTCCCGGTGGCAGGCGCCTTGCTCCAGTGGCCGCCGCCCATGGCAATCCCCACTCGTACGCCACCGATAAAATTACGCCCAAGGCGAGAAGCGCACCCAGAATCCATCCTGTGCGGCGTTGCAGGTCGCCAAGCCAACTTTCTCGGTGTGTGGTTGCCGACAGCAGCCCGTCCAGAGCGGCCAGGTCTCGCACCTCGCAACAGGCGCCTCCTGGAAGATGCAGTCGGCGCGGTGCGTTTCCCAGACGCTCATCGATGATGACACTAGCGAATGGCACCCGCAGTTCGAGGTGCGATCCCGTGATCAGGAGATCTCCACCAGTCACCGAAACCTCCACGGCCTGCACGCGCGTGGTTCTGCCGTCGAAATAGGTCGCTGAGACCATGGCCGGCTCGATAATCCGGTCCTACAGTGCGATATCGAAGTCGAACACCGACATCGCCTCTTCGCCGACCGCGCCCACCTTTTCGGCCTCCGCGGCAACAAATTCCTGCAAGTCGGTCGCGGGAAGTACCCTCACGGACTCGGCCTGGTATTTTGCAAAACGCACGGATGCCCAGGGTATGAACAGGCCCAATGTAAGTACCACTAACACGAGATTGCTCACGCCAATCCACATCAGAGTCCAGGGCGATAGGCGACATTCGATGCGATGCTGCTCGAGTCGTGTATTGGACCAAATCAGATTGGTCAACAATGCATGAAATACAGGACTTATCAGAACGCCCAGGAGGATCAGTGCACCATAAAACAGGAGTAGAAATCTGACGAGGAACCGCGGGTCCACATGTCCGCCCTGGCTCGACGCCTTTCCCACGGTCAAAAGCATGCTTCCAAATCCGGCCAGTCCGAGTAAAAAAATGAACGCCACAATCGAGGCGAGCAACAACAGGTAAATCAGGTAAAAGCGACCGACACTCGCATGGAATGAAAAGCGGCCGCGGCCAAAGTAACTGTTGTTGTGTTGATATGCCTTAAACCGTTGATGGGCAAAGGGCGCAAACAAATAGAGCGTGAGAACGGTCAGAAAGCCGTTCAGCAAGACCACCCGATAAGCCGCACCGACGGATCCGCGAAAATGAAAGCGCGTGCCGCGCCAGCTGGTGTTATAGAGCCGAAACCGAAAGGAATTGCGCAGCAGCCAAGGGAAAATCAACGCAAATACAGCCACCACCACCAGTATCCATGGCGACCGAACGCGCATGCAATAGTTGTACACAAGGAGCATTGCCAGCGCGATCAGGCGTCCCAGCAGGATCTTGGCTGGACTTCCGTGAAAGTCGAAGCTGGAATCGGCGAGCTGCGTGTGGCGATAGAAATATTTCATCCTCCGCACTTTGGCCCAGGCTGAATAAACACCCACAGTTACGATGGTGAGCAGCAGGTTAATGATCCAAATGCGGAAATACTCGCCACCGCTTCCTGTAAATCGGATCGGCAGTGCAGGCAAGACCGGCGCGGTCGCCTTCTCTTGTGAAAGAGCCTCTTCCATTCCCCCCCCAGCGCCCGATACTCTTTCTGCGAGCACCCATCAATGAGCACTCGATTGTAGAAGCCATAGTATGCGCCTACAGGATATGGGTCCACTTGCCCAAGCTTCTGAGCGAGCCAGAATGTGTCGATCAGCGCGGGGTTTTCGGCAGTTCGGTTTCGCGTCGGAGATCTGAACCGCCAGTCAGATTGTGCGGGGGCGGGAACCCCGGATCGAGCTCAACAGCTCCGCGGCAGTTCAGCCCAAAAAAGTTAGAGGTCATGGTTAGAGGGAGATGCGACGCTTTGCAGGACTCCCTAACGCCGACAGACGTAGTGGCATTGAGAGAGGCTCACCTGTTGTCGTGCGGCGATTCCTTCTCCCGAGCGCCCTCCCCGCTATCCTCCCTGGCCTGATCCTGTTTCGGCGGCTTAGGGGCATTCGCGCCCTGGCCTGGGGGGCCGTGATCCTCACCGGCTGACGGTTGCTGGTGATGTTGCTCTTGTCGCTCTCTGCCTGCACTCTCCGGCTGGCCGGGGGTGCCCTCGTGTTGGCCGAAAGACTGTTGTTGCTGCGACTGGTTCGTCGGTGGGGCGTTGAGGGAACTGTCACCAACGTTCCCATTGTGGTCTCCAGCTGCCGGCGGCGGTCTGTGTTGCGACGGGGGTGTCGCGGGGTGTTGGTGAGGCTTGGGCGAGTTCTCGTCTTGTGGCGTAGAACTGCGGTCTTGCGCGGACTGCTGCGGATGTTGATCCCCCGACCCGTTGTGCTGAGCAATCGCGGGGGCAGTGGGCGCCAAATACCTTTGGTAATGCTGCTGCACGACTGACTCGTGCGGCTGGTAGTGATAATTCTGGCGGGTGATCATGCGCTGCTGTTCCAAGGACGGGTAACGGCCTCCCGAATATTGCTGTTGATAGACGGGCAATGGCGCCGGCGCCGGGACGGAACTGCGATTCCACTGATCCCAGCCGCTTCGCTGGCGACGCCAGTCATCGCCCCAATGTTCGTCCCAGCGCGGGGGACCGTCTTGTCGCCAACCGCGAAAGTAGACAGGCGGCTCGCGGTAGTAGCGGACCGGGACCCGCAGTACGTACACGGGCACCACCATCGGCGATACCAGACCCCACGGTCCGTTGTACCAGGAGCTCGCATACCAGTTGTCGTTCGCGTAGACCCAGTACAGTCCGTCGTAGAAAAAGTAATTCGAATTCACTTGCGGCGCGTAGTACACCGGGTAGCCCGGCACCTGCTCAAATCGCGGATAAACCGGGTAATTGACACCGATGTTTTGGTTGGGAGTTCCGATGCCTATGCCGATGCTCACTTGAGCTCCGGCCGGGCTTACCGTTCCCAATGCCATCCCTGATGCCAGGGACAGCAAGATGATCAGTTGGCGCATGGCTCTCTCCTCAATCACGCGCACATTTTCAATTCGCGCGTTTCATGATCAATAGACACGCCGACTGGCGAACTCAGTAGGTACGGAGTTCGACTTTTTGCGCAGGCGATTGCCTACACGGAGGTTCCGGGGGATTGGCGGCGCGCGAAGGCGCCGGGGGCGAATTAAATCTTAGTCATTTGGCGCACCGCCAGCATTCGTGGTTACCGCTCGCATCGCCTGTTTTTCGCCGTCTTATGTACACCAACCGGCGCACCCGCGCCCTTCGGCTTCGTAGGGCAGCCTAAATATTGTGAAAGTCTGCGGCTGCCGCAGGCGGTATTGGGCGACGTTTTGAAGCGCCTTGAAATGCTCATCGCCCAGGCTTCGGCGAGACTATCGCGCCCTCAGGCGTTGACGGTTTCCTCGATGAGCAGATCTTCAACCGGGTATCCGGCGGCGATCCATGCGTCCAGCCCTCCATGAAGCGGGCGCACGTTCGCGAAACCACGATCCATCAAGAGTTTTGCCACTTGGGCCGCCGAGGCTTCGTTGGGACAGGTGCAATACAGGATGACTTCTCGGTCCCGCTTGAAATCATCCAGATGCAGGTCTAGCCGATCGTGAGGTACGTGGATCGATCCGGGAATTCGTTTCGGTTCGACTTTCCTGGCACCGGGTGAACGAACATCCACAATTAATGGCGTCGCGCCTGAATTGATGCGTTCGTAGAGTTCACCAACGCTCATCCGAGCCATGCGCAAAGTCTTATAGAACCTTTGCCTCTCCCACCACTTCAATGCGATGTACAGCAGCAAGAGCGCCACGACAATTACCAGCGCAATCGTTCCGTAATGCTCAACAAGCGGCAGAAGGGTATCGATTTGTTTACGCAGGAGCGCGCCAATCGCAAGAAAACTACCTACCCAGAGCGCCGCCCCAACGCTCGAGAGGGCCAAAAATCGCCCAGCCCCCATGCGTAACGCGCCGGCCAAGGGCGGCGCGACGACCGCCAATCCGGGCACAAACTTGGCCAGAACGATGGCTTTTTGCCCCCAATTTTCGAAGCGCTGTTGGGTCTCGCTGACGCAAAAATCCGGAGTCAGGGAGATTCCGCACAGGAACCTCATGACAGCGCCTCCGTACCAACGACCGGCCAAGTACCAACCCATGTCGGCGACCACACAGGAGATCACGGCACCGACGTACAGCTCGATGCCCCAGGCCGGATGATCGGCGGCGACGGCGCCGGCCACGATCAGTGTGGGTACGGCGGGAATCGGAAGCCCCGCCTGATCGAGGAGTACGTTGGCCACCACGAGTGCCAGCCCGATCTGGCTGAACATTGACTCAAGCGTCAGATGCACGATCAGTCTCGCTGGCGCTGCGCGCTGGAAGCATTCTGCGGGGGCTGATTACCCGGGCAATCCAAGAGAGTCCGGAAACTAGGCAGTCCGCCGCACTCGATTGTTACTCTCCGACGGCCTCGTCGCGCGTCACTTTCTCGGAGGGTCCGGCATTGGTCAGCAAGGTGCTCCAGCTCATTTCCACGCCATTCCGCCGACCTTTCAATGTCAGCTTGATGCCTTCGGGCGAAATTGCCGCCACGTATGCCTGATCATTGATCGTAATTGCGCGCTTGAGAGTCTTATCGAGTGGTGTAGTCATGGGTCCTCACTTGGTGGCACGAGCCGCCTGGGGCCGGCTCTGGAGATTTCATCTTACACACTGGAGGCCCCGAGGGCAGCCTGCGCGCCCTTGTTGCGTTCAATCGAGGGGTGGACCGATCCAACCAACATTAAGTTTTCACCTACCTCAAGTGAGGCTTTTTCCCGAAAAATAGAAAAAGCAATCCCCCATATTTGCCAATTTGCAGCAGATATGCGGTATGGCCAAAAGTGAACTGGCGGTTGCAGACTTTTCGCGTGCCAATTTTCGTCCATCTAACCCGTTTGCAGAACCGAATTCGTCCATGCCGGCCTGCTGGGGCCGCCCGGTGCGATCGGGACGGCAAACCACTACTACACAAGGAAAACCTCATGACAAGCAGACTGGAATCAACCGAACAGTGCTACAGCACGACCGGCCGCCCGCGGCGGCTTACCGACCTCCAGATCGCAGAAATTCTGGCGTGGTATCACTCGCGGCTCACGAACCGGCAAATGGCTAAGCGCTACGGTATCGCCCGCGGAACGCTGGAAAACATCATTCGTACCCATGGTACGCACTACAAACAGGCACCCCCTGAGCGCCGGAATGCGTCGCTCGAAGCGCAACGCAACCGCCGCGCCAGGCTCATCGCACAAGACCTGTTGTAATTCCGCTACCGCGATGTGTCCTACGGCCCCGCGCTCGCGTGTCTTGTGCACGCGAGCGCGGGGGTTTTGATGAAGGGCGCTCAAAGCAGCCCACCATCTAAGAACAGAGCCGGAAACGGCCGGGCCCGGTGAAAAAACGAATTGCTCGATGATGCCCGGCCCTATCTCCCACTGGATCGTAGGCCCCCGGTCGCGGTGACCGTGGCATGACCTCCTGCGTCGCCGCCCGATCGTGCACTCGGTCGAGCTTGCCGCAATCGGCTCCCGCTGGCGTCAAGGGCCGGCCCGCTCCTTCGGTTTCACCTCCCGTGTAGGCCCTTGACTCGCTCCGCCAACCGCGGCGGCCCTCCTCCCGCCCAAACGGGCGCGAACTACAGGAGGACTCATGACCACTTTGCACTTCACCGCCACCTATACCCACGGTCTGCGCGGTCTGATCAGCGCCTATCTGCTTACAGGCATCGGAATCGGTTTTGCGTACGTGCGGCGGCGCGCCGGAGCGAGCGAACTGTGTCATCTCCCGCTGCGTACTGCGAAGTTGTGCGTCGTTTCTCTATTGATGCTGGCAGTCAGCACCACCTATCTGGATCCGTTTGTTCGATGGCGCGGGTCTGCTCGGTCAGGCGCTCGCGATGGTGGTGTTCGCGACCGCCGCCGGGGTCGACGAGCTGCTGGTCGCCCGCGTGGTGCAGGGGCTCTCGACCGGAGCCGCCCTGGGGGCCGTCGGCGCGGGCCTGCTCGACCTCGACCGCCGGCGCGGGACGCTGGCCAACGCCGTGGCGCCCGGCGTCGGCACCGCGACCGGTGCGCTGCTGTCGGGCCTGCTGGTGCAGTTCCTCCCGGCCCCCACACACCTGGTCTTCGTGGCGGCGGTCGCGGTGTTCGCCGTGCAGGCGGTCGGCGTGCTGATGATGCGCGAGACCGCGGGCCGTCAGGCGGGCGCGCTGCGCTCGCTGGTGCCCGTGGTGGCCCTGCCTCGCTCGGTGCGGGGCGCCGTGGTCACCGCCGCGCCGGTGCTCTTCGCGGTCTGGGCGCTCGCTGGCTTCTACGGCGCCCTGGGCCCGGCCATCGTCCGGGGCATCGACGGCTCGACGTCCCCCGTGCTGGGCGGCCTGGGCCTGTTCGTGCTGGCCGGGACCGCGGCCGTCGCGGTCTTCGTCGGCCGCAACGCCGCGCCGCGGGCCGTGATGCTCGTCGGGGTGACCGCCCTGGTGCTCGGCGTCGCCACCACGCTGACCGCCGTCGACGCCGGCTCGCTGGTGGGCTTCTACCTCGGCACCGCGGTGGCCGGCGTCGGGTTCGGCAGCGGCTTCCAGGGCGGGATCCGGATCGTCGTACCGCTCGCGGCGACGCACGAGCGCGCCGGGGTGCTCTCCCTGCTCTACGTCGTGTCCTACCTCGGCATGGGGGTGCCGGCGGTGGTCGCCGGCTACCTCGTCGTGCACGGAGGCGGGCTGGTGCCGACGGTGCACGCCTACGGGTACGGCGTCATGGTGCTGGCCCTGCTCGCGCTCGCCGGACTCGTGCGCCGCCCGCGCCGCGCCCCGCAGCGGTGCCCGAGCGGGTCGCCGCACCGGTGCCGTGCGCCGGGGCCTCGCGCTAGGATCAGACAGAGTTGTCTAGGGGTTGTCCAGGGTTGTCTGAGAAGGGGTGGCTCGTGATGGCGACAGGGACGACGGTGCCACGCACCTCGGCGCGTGAACGGCTGCTCGAGGCGGCCGACGAGCTGTTCTACGCCGAGGGCATCCAGAGCGTCGGCATCGACCGGGTGATCGAGCACGCCGGGGTGGCCAAGGCGTCGCTCTACAACTGCTTCGGCAGCAAGGAGGAGCTGGTGCACGCCTACCTCCAGCGCCGGCAGGCCCGCACCACGGCCCGGATCACCGCCGCCGTCGAGCGCCACGACGACCCGCGCGCACAGCTGCTGGCGGTGTTCGACGCCCAGGGCGAGTTCCGGCAGCCCGGCTTCCGCGGCTGCGCGTTCTCCAGCGCCAGCGCCGAGGCCAAGCCCGGCGGCCTGGTCGAGGAGGACACCCGCACCTACCGCGCCTGGTTCCGCGAGCTGTTCACCGACCTGGCCCGCCGCGACGGCGCGCGCGACCCCCGGCTCCTCGGCCGCCAGCTGCAGCTGCTCTACGACGGTGCCGCGTCGTCGGGGAACCTCGACCACGACGCGCGGGCGGCCCGCGGCCGCCCGGGACGCGGCCGAGGCCCTGCTCGATGCCAGTCTGGACGGCTAGTTCGGGCTTGTGAGTGCCCCGCTAGGTTGGGAGGCATGGCTACTACTGCACTCGGGGACGACCCCGCCCACACCGTTTGGAGAGCTGCCCGCCGTCGGCGACAAGGCACCCGACTTCACCCTGGTCGACACCGACCTCAAGGAGTTCAGCCTGGCTGACATCCCCGGCAGGAAGGTGCTCAGCATCTTCCCGAGCATCGGCACCGGCGTCTGCCAGGCTGCCCTGCGCGCGTTCAACGAGCGCGCCTCCAGCCTCGAGAACACCACCGTGCTGAACATCTCGGTCGACCTGCCGTTCGCCGTGCGCGACTTCTGCGCCGCCGAGGGTCTCGAGAACGTCCAGGTCGGATTCGGCGTGGCGCTCGAACTTCGGCGACGACTACGGCGTCCGCCTGGTCGACAGCAAGTTCGAAGGCCTGCTCGCCCGCGCGGTCGTGATCGTCGACGAGGACGGCACGGTCAGCTTACACCGAGCTGGTCCCCAACATGGCCCAGGAGCCGGACTACGACGCAGCGGTTGCTGCTCTCGGCTGAGGTCGGTCTCCAGCACGAGCGCGCCCGCCATGCTCGGCGCCCGCCATACATCCGGTGGTGGTTCCAGACGAGCAGCGGTCTTGCGACGTACGACGCCAGCACGAACATCCGGGTCTCGGCCCGCACCTCCTGCTCGAAGCGCAATGAGGTCGAGCCGGGACCCTGTTCGTCGAGGTGGTACTTCGCCTACCGCGGATCGGGCCGTCGATGCCCACCTCGAGCAGGTCCAGCTCACGGCTGACCGCGCTGAGCTCGAGCTCGAGGTCGTAGGGCAGCGAGGATCGACACACCACCAGGGCGTGGTCGTCGTCGAGCTTCGCGACAGCCCGCACCTGCGGCCACCAGTCCGCGTAGAACTCGAGGTCGACCAACATGTCGTGCACCCGTTTTCGCGGCGCCTCTAGGGTGAAAGTGCTGGAGAACCGGTAGGTGACTAGATCCACCTCTCCAGTATCCCGACCCGCAGGAGCACCCATGAAGCTCGCCGTCCACTGCGCCAACCTCACGCTTCCCGGCGGGGCCGCCGCGCTGGCGCCGACGCTCGCGGCTCGCGTACCGCCGACGAGGGCGGGGTGCGACGCTCACGGTGATGGACCACTGGTTCCAGATGGAGACCTGGCGGGCCCGCAGGACCCGATGCTCGAGGGCTACACCTCGCTCGGGCTTCCTGGCCGGCCAGACCCAGCGATCGACGCTCGGCCTGCTGGTCACCGGCGTGACCTACCGGCACCCCGGCCTGCTGGCCAAGATCGTCACCACGCTCGACGTGCTCTCGCGGCGGCCGGGCGATACTCGGCATCGGCGCCGCCTGGTACGAGCGCGAGCACCTCGGCCTCGGCGTGCCGTTCCCGCCGCTCAGCGAGCGCTTCGAGCGGCTCGAGGAGACGCTGCAGATCTGCCTCCAGATGTGGAGCGACGACGACGGCCCGTACGACGGGCAAGCACTACCAGCTGGCCGAGACGATCTGCTCGCCCCGCAGCCGATCCAGCAGCCGCGCCCGCGGATCCTCATCGGCGGCAGCGGCGAGCGGAAGACGCTGCGGCTGGTCGCCCGCTACGCCGACGCCTGCAACCTGTTCGCTCGGGCCGACGAGGTCGCGCACAAGCTCGACGTGCTCGACCGGCCACTGCGACGACGTGGGCCGCGACCCGGCGCAGGTCCATCGCACCGTCGATCGCGGGCGACGGACCCGTCGCCGACCTCGACGGGTTCCTGCGCCGCGATGGAGGCCTACGCCGGCCCTCGGCATCGACCAGGTCTGGGTCGGACCGCCCGCCGAGGACCCGGTCGGCTACGTCAGCCGGCTCTGCGACGAGGTGCTCCCCCGCCTGCGCGACCTCGGCTGAGGTCTCGACTGACCACTCGCTTCGCTCGCTGCTCGACCACCGATAAGTTCGATCTCATGAGCGATCTCCTGGACCGCGCCCGCACCTGGGCGGCGGAGGACCCCGACCCGGTCACCAAGGCCGAGCTGGAGGCCCTGATCGGCGAGGGCGAGACGGCCGAGCTGGCCGACCGCTTCAGCGGGACCCTCGAGTTCGGCACCGCGGGGCTGCGCGGTGCTCTCGGAGCGGGTCCCAACCGGATGAACCGCGTGGTGGTGCTGCGCGCGGCGGCCGGGCTCGCGGCGTACCTCCTGGAGAACGGCGCCGGCCCGGACGACTCCGTCGTGATCGGCTACGACGCCCGCCACAACTCCGACGTCTTCGCGCGCGACACCGCCGAGGTGATGACGGGGGCCGGGATGAAGGCCTATGTGCTCCCCCGCCCTCTGCCCACGCCACTGCTCGCGTTCGCGATCCGGCACCTCGGCTGCGTGGCCGGAGTGATGGTGACGGCGAGCCACAACCCGCCGCAGGACAACGGTTACAAGGTCTATCTCGGCGACGGCAGCCAGATCGTGCCGCCCGCGGACGCCGAGATCGCTGCACACATCGACGCGGTCGGACCCGTGGCCGACATCCCGCGCGGTGACGGTGGTGAGGTGCTCGGCGACCAGGTGCTCGACCACTACCTCGAGACCGTGGTGGCGCTCGCCGGCGGCGGCGCGCGCGACCTCGACGTCGTCTACACGCCACTGCACGGCGTCGGCGGCTCACCGTGGTCACCGTTTGCGAGAGGCCGGCTTCCCGCGACCCGCACGTCGGCCGCGGCCCAGGCTCAGCCCGACCCCGACTTCCCGACGGTCTCCTTCCCCAACCCCGGGATCCCGGCGCGATGGACCTCGCCATGGCGCTGGCCGACGAGGTCGATGGCCGACATCGTGGTCGCCAACGACCCGACGCCGACCGCTGTGCCGTCGCAGTACCCGGCCCGCACGGCTGGCAGATGCTGCGCGGCGACGAGGTCGGCGCCCTTCTCGCGCACCACCTGCTGGCCGCGGGGGAGGGCGTCTACGCGACACTCGATCGTCTCCTCCTCGCTGCTCGGCACGATGGCTCGCTCAGCCGGAAAGCCGTTCGTCGAGACGCTGACCGGGTTCAAGTGGATCGGACGCCTCGACGGGCTCGCCTTCGGCTACGAGGAGGCGCTCGGCTACTGCGTCGATCCCGCCCATGTCCGGGACAAGGACGGCGTCTCAGCGGTGCTGCTGATCTGTGACCTCGCGGCGCGCGCCAAGGCTGCGGGGCGCACCCTGCGGGACCTGCTCGACGACATCGCCGTCCGTACGGGCTGCACGCCACCGATCAGCTCTCGGCCTGGATGGACCGACCTGGCCGGAGATCCCGGCCGACGATGCACCGGCTACGTGACGACCCCCCGCGTCGCTGGGCGGGCTGGCCGTCGAGCGGGTCGACGACCTCGCCGCTCGGCTCTGCCGACGGTGCCGCCGACGGTCGGTCTCCGCTTCCGGCTGGCTGATCAGGCCGGGTGTCGTACGGCCCTCGGGCACCGAGCCCAAGGTGAAGTGCTACCTCGAGGTCGTCGTACGCAGTGGATGACGGCAGGACGGGGTCGACGCCGCACGGATCTCCGCCGTGGTCGTCTCGATGCGATCCGCGGCGACCTGCAGGCGGCCGCGGGTCTCTGAGTCCCTTGACGGACCGGTCCAACAAAATGCGTTTGTTGGACCGGTCCGTCAACCGGAAAGTGTGGCAGCGCTCCCTCAATCGCTGGAGTGCGGCAGCGGCGGGGCTCTAACGAGCCGGGTCGGAGGAGACCTCGGATTCCTCGGCACCTGCTGGGGGCTGTTGCCGCGCAGGCCGGCTCGGGTCACGACGCGCTGGATCGTCAGGTTGCGCTCGTCGGGACGCCCGACGTACTTGATGTCGCGCAGCCCCTGTTCCTGAGCCGCCGACTCGAAGGTGAAGTGGCCGAAGCTCAGGATCCGGCCCTGGATGGGCTTGTCCACGGTGATGTCGAGGATCCGGCTCAGCGGCATGGTGGCCTCCTTGCGGTTGAACAGGCCGTGGACGCGGAACACGCGCTGGTTGGTCACCACGAAGCGGTCGATGTTGCGCTGGAGGGCGCGGAGGCCACCGAAGGACCGCATCAGCCCGAGGCCGATGAGGTCGAGACCGCCGAGCTGGACGGAGGTGAAGGGCACCAGGATCCGGCGCAGTTCGGCCCGGCAGCCAGAAGAGTCCCGGGACGACGTACACGACCCAGTGCTTGTGCACCACGTCGACGATGTCCTCGTCCTCGTCACGCAGCAGTCGGTCGCCGATGTGCGGATCGGTGAGCCAACGCCAGACGGAGCCCATGATGGCGGGCTAGGAAGTGACGGACTTGAAGAAGCTGATGATGCCGTCGAAGAGCTGGACCAGCAGGTCCCAGATGGCGCCGATGGTCTGCTTCGCGCTGGCGCCGAAGCCGTTCGGGTCCTGCACCAGCCAGAACCCGAGGAAGAGGATGACGAGGAGTACCGCTGTCTTCTTCAGCGCGCCGGTCATCGCGTGCTCCTTGGATCGGGGGAAGGTTTCAGTGCGCCGAGCTCACGCACGTCCCCACCTTTCTACCAAGAGCAAGGCGGGATTGTCGGCAGGCGCGCTCGCGCCGGGCGGCGGTTGGTCAGGCCTTGACGTCGCTGGCTGCACCGGCTTCGAGGCTCTCCAGGAGCAGGTCGGCGGCCGCGTAGGGATCGCTGTCACCAGCGACGACCTCGGCGGCGAGCTCGTCCAGGGCGGCGTTCTCGTGTACGCCGGGAACTGCTCGCGCAGGGCGGTCACGGCGATCGCCTCGATCTCGTCGCGGGCGCGGCGCAGCCGGCGCTGCTGGAGCTCACCGGTGTCGGAGAGATGGGCGAAGTGCTTCTCCAGCGCCTCCACGAGGTCGTCGATGCCCTGGTTCTTGCTGGCGATCGTCTTGATGATCTCCGGTTTCCAGGAACCTCGGGTCGCTCGGCCAGCGCGAGCATCGAGCGCAGGTCGCGCACCGTGCGGTCCGCCCCCTCGCGATCGCTCTTGTTCACCGCGAACAGGTCGGCCACTTCCAGGATGCCGGCTTCGTACGCTTGTATATCATCGCCGAGGCCGGGGACGACGACGACCACCGTGGTGTGCGCCAGCCGGCAGATCTCCACCTCGTCCTGCCCCACTCCCACCGTCTCGATCAGCACCACGTCCTTGCCCATCGCGTCGAGCACGCGCGCGCAGTCGGAGGTGGCGCGGGAGAGGCCGCCCAGCTGGCCGCGCGTCGCCAGCGAGCGAATGAACACGCCGGTGTCGAGCGCGTGGTCCTGCATGCGGATGCGATCGCCCAGGATGGCGCCGCCGGAGAACGGCGGGTGGGGTCCACCGCCAGCACGCCCACGCTCTTGCCCTGCCTTGCGCAGAGCGGTCACGAGCGCCGAGGTGGAGGTGGACTTGCCGACGCCTGGTGATCCGGTGATGCCGATGATGTGCGAGTGGCCGGCGTACGGCGCCAGACCGGCCATCACCTCGCGCAGCAACGGCGAGGCAGCCCTCGACCAGCGAGATCAGCCGCGCGACCGAGCGCGCATCCCCGGAGCGGGCCTTCTCGACCAGCTCGGGGACGTCACCCCGTCGACCGCCTGGCTCAGGAGGTGGGCACCTTCACGACCAGTGCGTCGCCCTGGCCACCGCCACCGCACAAGGCCGCTGCACCGACACCGCCGCCGCGCCGCTTCAGCTCGTACGCCAGCGTCAGCATCAGCCGCGCGCCGCTCATCCCGATGGGGTGACCGAGCGCAACCGCGCCGCCGTTGACGTTGACCTTGTCCTCGCTGAGCCGAGGTCCTTGGCGGCCGCCAACGACACAGCAGCGAACGCCTCGTTGAACTCGTAGAGATCGAGCTCGACGGTCGAGGCCCGCCTTCTGCGCA
Organism: uncultured Gammaproteobacteria bacterium; assembly: GCA_963717335.1. Lineage (GTDB taxonomy): Bacteria > Pseudomonadota > Gammaproteobacteria > Steroidobacterales > Steroidobacteraceae > FEN-1191. The sequence goes on from CAVQVZ010000005.1 coordinate 83,769, forward strand.
GGGCCTTGCGCGGTCGCGTTCGCCGGCTGCAGGTGCAGCGCGGTGTCCGGACCGGCGACCTGGCCGTGCGCAACGATCGTCGCCAGCGGCTCCAACCCGAGCGACTTCGCCTTCTCTGCAGGCATCACGATGAGGGCTGCTCCGCCGTCGGAGATCTGCGAGGCGTTGCCGGCGGTGATCGTGCCGTCCTTGATGAACGCCGGGCTCAAGCTTGCCGAGCGACTCGGCGGTCGTTCCCGGCGGATGCCCTCGTCCTCTTCGACCACGATCGGGTCGCCCTTCCGCTGCGGAACTTCGACGGCGACGATCTCTTCCGCGAGCTTGCCGGCCTTCGTCGCGTCGGCCGCGCGCTCGTGCGAACGCGCCGACCACTCGTCTTGCTCCGCGCGTCCGATGCCGCGACTTCGCGTTCACTCTGTCCGAGCCTTCACCCATGTCGGGTGATCGAACGCGTCCCAGAGTCCGTCGTAGATCATCGAGGTCGATCATCTTCGCGTCGCCCATGCGCGCGCCGGTGCGCGCGCTCGGCACGGCGTACGGCGCGTTGGACATCGACTCGAATGCCACCGGCGAGCGCGATCTCGATCTCGCCGGCCTTGATCAGCACGTCGGCCGTGGCACCGCGTTCAGTCCGGACAGGCACACCTTGTTGATCGTGATCGCGGGATGCTCATCGGCAACGCCGCCGGCGACGGCCGCCTGGCGCGCGGTGATCTGTCCCTGCCCGACCTGGAGGACCTGACCCATCAAGACGTAGTCGATCTGCTCGCCGGTGAGGCCGGCTCGACGCAGCGCTTCGGCGATGGCGAAGCCGCCGAGCTGCATGCCGGTGAAGCTGCCCAGCGCGCCCTGGAACTTGCCGATCGGGGTGCGCGCGCCTGCGACGATGACGGAACCGGACATTGGGGCCTCCTGGAACGGCAAATCTGGGACGTCCCGACACTACCCACGAAACGGTGACCGCAGGAGAGGAATTTCCTCACAGAGGTGTCACACGGGTCACACCCCGTTGAGCGTCGTACGCCGCTGGGCGAGGATGCCCCCATGACTGCTCCGCTGGACATTCCCGCCCACCTGTTCGCCTCCCATCGACCACGTCGGCATCGCCGTGCCCGACCTCGACGAGGCGATCGCGCTCTACCGGGGACTCCTTCGGCATGGAGGTCCAGCACCAGGAGACGAACGAGGAGCAGGGCGTACGCGAGGCGATGGTGGCCGTCGGCGACCCAGCAGATCCCCGGGGATCGTGCCCTCCAGCTGCTCGCCCCCATCGACGAGACCTCCACGATCGCCAAGTTCCTCGACCGTTTCGGCCCGGGGCTCCAGCAGCTCGCCTACCGCGTCACCGACGTCGAGGCAGGTGGTCCCGCGATCCTGCGTGAGCGCGGCATCCATTTGCTGTACGACGCCCCCAAGCGCGGCACCCGCCGATTCCAGGATCAACTTCATCCACCCCAAGGACGCCGGCGGCGTGCTCGTCGAGCTGGTCGAACCCAGCAAGGACGGCTCACACTGAGAGACGCCCCACACCCGCGTGCACCCAGCGCGTTACCCGACCGGTAATCTCCATCGGGTCTCGCTCGCCGGCCGAACACAGGAGCAACACCGTGCAGCAGATCCTCGACGCCATCCTCGCCGGCGACACCCCAGCGGTGAGGACTTCGCCAACCTCGAGATCCTCCCGGAGTCCTACCGCGCCAGGCGGCCTGGTCCCGGAAGGACGAGGTCGACATGTTCGAGGGCGTCCCGAGCCGCGACAAGGACCCGCGCAAGTCGCTGCACGTCGAGGACGTCGCCCTGCCCGAGCTCGGACCGGGCGAGGCCCTGGTCGCCGTGATGGCCAGCGCCATCAACTACAACACCGTCTGGACCTCGATCTTCGAGCCGGTCTCCACCTTCGGGTTCCTCGAGCGCTACGGCCGGATCTCCCCGCTCGCCAAGCGCCACGACCTGCCGTACCACATCGTCGGCTCAGACCTCGCCGGCGTCGTACTCAAGACCGGGCTCGGCGTGCACTCCTGGAACCCCGGCGACGAGGTGGTCGCGCACTGCCTGTCGGTGGAGCTGGAGAGCCCCGACGGCCACAACGACACGATGCTCGACCCCGAGCAGCGCATCTGGGGCTTCGAGACCAACTTCGGCGGCCTGGCCCACGTCGCGCTGGTGAAGTCCAACCAGCTGATGCCCAAGCCCGATCATCTGACCTGGGAGGAAGCCGCCTCCCCGGGCTCGTGAACTCCACGGCCTACCGCCAGCTGGTCAGCAAGAACGGTGCCGGCATGAAGCAGGGCGACAACGTGCTGATCTGGGGCGCGTCCGGCGGCCTCGGTGGCTTCGCGACGCAGTACGCCCTCAACGGGGGCGCCGTGCCGGTCTGCGTGGTCTCCAACGAGGAGAAGGCGGCCATCGCCCGCACGATGGGCGCGGAGCTGATTCATCAACCGTTCCGAGGAGGGCTAC
>CAVQVZ010000006.1:0-1305240 GCA_963717335.1 uncultured Gammaproteobacteria bacterium
CACTGCTTGGGCTGATATTGTCGCCGCTGATCATCGAGACGCGTGGCGGAACGCTGCACGACTAACGAGGAAGTAGATGGACTTTATCGATTTGAAGTCGCAATACCGTGCACTGCGGACCGACATCAATGCACGTATCCAGGCCGTGCTCGATCACGGACAGTACATCATGGGCCCAGAGGTGGCCGAGTTCGAGAAACGCCTTGCCACGTATGTCAGAAGTACACACTGCATATCGGTGGCAAGCGGCACGGAAGCCCTACTCATTGCGTTGATGGCACTGGGCATAGGCCCAGGAGACGAAGTCATTACGTCGCCCTTTACTTTCGTGGCGACCGCCGAGGTCATTGCGCTGGTTGGTGCCAAACCGGTGTTTGTCGATGTTGAGCCTGACACGGCGAACATGAACGCCAGCCTGCTGGACGACGCCATCACATCGCGCACCAAAGCGATCATGCCCGTAAGCCTGTACGGTCAGCCCGCAGACATGGATGAGATAAACGCGATTGCTGCACGCCGGGGCAATATTCCGGTCATCGAAGATGCGGCGCAGAGTTTCGGTGCAACGTACAAGGGACGGTGGAGCGGTGCGCTTTCGAGGCTGGGCTGCACGAGCTTTTTCCCAAGTAAGCCACTGGGCTGCTATGGCGACGGCGGGGCGATATTCACTGACGATGATGCACTTGCCCAGGCCTGCAGTGAAATCCGCCTGCACGGCCAAAGCGCGCGGTATCACCATACCCGCATCGGCGTGGGCGGACGGATGGATACGCTTCAGTGCGCGATCCTTCTCGCAAAACTGGGACGATTTGATTGGGAAGTGGCGCGACGGATCGAACTGGGCACTCGGTATGCGGACGCAATCCGCGCCAGTGGGGCTAAAGTAGGCTTGTTAATGTTGCGGCCGGATCGAACCAGCGTCTGGGCACAATACACCGTATTGGTGGACAACCGGGATGCCGTGCAAGAGAAAATGAGCCAGCAGGGCATCCCGACTGCCGTTCACTATCCGCGGCCGCTGCATCGCCAGCCCGCGTACGAAAAACTCTGCGATCCCAAGCCAATGCCGGTGAGCGATGCCCTCGCACGCCGGGTAATTAGCTTGCCGATCAGCGCTGGATCTCGATGACTCCCAAATCGAGGAAGTGACCTGCGGCGCTGGCCCAAGCTACCACGTGACGCCCGGTGAAGTCGCTACCCAGGAACTTACTCGAGGGTCGCCCGATGGGGCATGGCGCGCCGTAGAATCATCCAATGCACCGTCGGATGCCAAGGACCTTGAACGGCGGCGTGTTGGCGTATCGCAGCGCCGCACAGCGCGCCTATGCCACTGTTTCCCAATATAGGAACTTCAAGGGCTGTCCAACACTCTACGGGGATTCTTGGGATGTCTTAAGAATTTCCCTCGATGGAAGGTCGGAATAGATGTACATCATTCGGGGCGGCAACGCTCTGGGGGGATCTGACTCGAGCCAAAGAAGACGTAACGGAAGTTGCCTATATTGACGTGAACACCCCTCTGTTGGACATACATGCCAATCTTTTAGCCAAGCCATGTGTAGGCAATTCAAACCGAGCCCATTCACACCACGCAGAACCAACCCCCCGATTAGCGGAGGTGGGAGCGCATCCGATGAATACGTAGCAGACGATTTCGCTGAGATTTTCGATCAGCACAACGGCGAATACTATCTAACACCGACAGAGCTGTGCGTGCAGGCCGTTAAACCTAAGCGCGTGCTGCTTGTCGGCTCATGTCTGGCTGAGTATTGGCTATCGAAAATAGATTGTCCTTGCGACTTTGTCCTAACAAATAACTTGAACGACCTACCAGATCAACCGCCGAAGTCAATCGACGAATACGATTTGCAGATAGTGCAGCCACCATTGCGATTTGTGATGCCAGACGGAATGCTTTGGGGCGTTGTCCTTTCAGGATGGTGCGTCCCATGAGAAGGCATTCGAGGAATCGCTTCAAAGACTTCGGCAGTTTATGGCCATGCTTCTGGCTTGGAATGCCAAATACAAGATTCTTACGCTGTGCGCTAATTTTCTTGTGCCCCAGCAAAACCCGATGGGACGGTTCGCGCCCTCGTTATGACCTGAGAAATCCGGTCTATTTCGTTGAGCGACTTAATGTCCACCTAGCCGAGGAACTTGAGAACCTATAAAAATGTGTTTCTACTCGACATCGACGGATTGTCCAACGTATTCGGCAAGAAAAATGTCCAGGACGATTCTGTCGACGTGTTGGAACACGGGGCAGTGTTAGGGGATTTCGCGTATTCAAGGGACATGCAACGACACGAGCCCGTCAATAAAATGTCTGAGCACTATTCGCTTTTCAGGGAACGGCTTTCTTGGGGCGGTCTGGCATCAAGCGTCATCTATGTATAAGACGTTGCATCAAGAGGACCCCGTAAAACTGGTTATCGTAGATTTGGACAATACGTTGTGGCGCGGTGTCGTTGCTGAAGGGGAAGAGATTGACGGCTTCACAAATGAGGGGTGGCCCCTCGGGTTGGCGGAAGCGCTCTTATATCTGAAGAAGAGAGGTATTGCTCTGGCTATCGCCAGTCAGAACGAGGAATCCAAGATCAGAGAAGTCTGGCCTCAAATAATGCACGGCAGGGTTGCGCTCGAGGACTTTGCGGCAGTGAAGATCGATTGGACTCCAAAAGCCGATAAGATCGATGCTATTTTAAGGACTCTGCATATATTGCCGCGGCAGACCCTGTTTATCGACGACAATCCGGTGGAGCGGACGATGATGTTGTCGATGTTTCCAGGTATGCGCGCCTTAGGTAAATACCCTTATTACCTGAAGCGTATCCTCTTGTGGTCACCTGAGTTGCAGGTGCCGAGGATCACTACCGAGTCATCCGAAAGAACCGGCCTGCTACAAGCTCAAATGGCTCGGGAGAGTATGCGTAAGGAAATGTCTCGCGACGAGTTTCTGGCAACCCTTGGTGTATCGGTCGAGGCGACTGGAGGTGGTGTCTGTCGAAGATGCAAGCTTTCCTCGTGTATTCGAATTGATCAATAAAACCAATCAATTCAATACCACCGGGAGGCGTTGGAAGAGAGAGGATTGTGAGGCGTACTTTGCAAAAGGAAATGGCTTTTACGCGTTTCGGGCAAAGGATCGATTTTCGGATTACGGGCTTGTTGGTTGCGCGATTATTTCGGCGAATCATATCGAGCAGTTTGTGATGAGCTGCAGGGTGATTGGGCTCGGAATCGAGATGACTGTCATTTCCGAAATCGCGGAGCGACTTGAAGCAACTTGGTGGCACTCAGATACACGGCCATCTAGTTGAGACAAAGGACAACTTCGCGTGTCGAGAACTTTACAAGAAGTGCGGTTTTAAGCAGGACGGCGGACTGTGGACGAAGGCGCTGTCTCCCGGCGGAGCCACCACAATCGGGTTGGTATGAATGTGTGGAGGAGTTTTCGGCCTATCGGAATTGGATTATGTAACTAAGCCGAACTCCAGCTGGCCGCGGCGACTAAAGCGGTCGATAGCTGTCCCCTTCCGATATCCGGCGCCATCGCCGGGCGTATAGCTCACGTCCTTCCTCATAGATAATATGGTCGAGCTGTACAAGCGGGGCTAACGCTTCCTCGAGCTGCGGGGTCAGTTCTCGCCGGGCGACGAATTTGAAGGATGGCAAGTTAGCTGAAAGCAATTCAACGGTATGGTCATGCCGCACGTGTGGGACATTGGCTCCTATAACCTCAAATAGACGCTCGCATGAGTGCGGATAATCTTCTTGGAGGCCGATGAAGGAGAATTCGGTGAGTCTTTGCTTGATCTCGCCCGTATATCCTCGAGGTGGGAAGCTAATGAGGGCTCGTCGAGGCCCGAAAGTCGTTGCCGGTAGTCCTTCCACCTTCGCTGCCCCATGACACACCAAGTGAGATGATTCCAAAATCCACTGGGCATAAGTACGTTGGCCGCACGGAAGAAATCTACCGCATCGAGGTGATTAGCTATTTTGACGCTACCCTTAAAAAAAGGAGAGCTTGGTTCATGAGCGCGTAGAAAACGATAATGCGAAAGCAGACGCTGGCGGGGTTCACGCAGGAAGGTGAATAGCCGTCGGGTGCGTCGAGGGATGTATGCCGCACTTGTATAGTCGAAGTGTCCGGCAAAAATTCTATATTGCGCCAGCTCGGCCGGAGATCGCATGTAAAGAGTATCGGTATGTTCTCGATAGACCTGACGGTCACCAAATGTGTCGACAAGCATGTTCTGGAGGCTTGTCCCGCCGGTTTTCTGGGCGTGAATGAACACCCAGGCCTCCTGCTCGTAGGAATCCGAAGCTGCGCTAGCATACGGAAATCTCAGGGCGGCGAGTTCGCTCCAAACCTTCGGTGACTTAGCCACCTCCGCAAGGAGTGTGCCGAGGTCATCAGTCAGCAACAGATCAGAGGCGAGCCTCTTGGGATGGAGAAGCAATTCCCAATGTTCAGCGGACTCTGAAATGTCGGATATTAATGCTGAGAGGTCTGACGTTCGTTGTAGCTCCCGCGTATATGCGGCCAAGGCTTCGACGTCGGGCTCTCGCTTAAGCAGTGCTCGGAATGTCGCCCGCACCACCGATTCGGCATGCACGCCAAGCAAGCGCCGCCAGTGCTCCTCGGACTGCCCAATGTCGCCTAGTAGCGCTGCGAAGTCCGTATTCGTGCCCAGATCCGCGCAATATGACTTCAGTGCATCGGTCTCGGGATCACGACCGAGCAGGCCTCGAAAAACAGCAGTAACACAGTCCGCGGGGCGTGCAAAGATGCTCTTGTTCCATCCCTCCTCTGACCTTGCTATTGAGCGCGCAACGCCCGTCAAGTCGCTGCTGCGGCTGAGCTGTGCGCGATAGGCGGCGAGACCCTGATCGTCAGCGTCGCGTTCCAGGAGCGCCACATACATGACCTTGACAAAATAGTCGGCGTGCAACCGAAGCAGTAGCCGAACCAACGTCGGCGTCTTCACGGTGACCGCCGCTCGCGACTCACGCGCTCCAGGAAAGTGTGCCATTCCGGAAGGATACGCTCCGGGAGGTACCGCTCCGACACAGTACCACCGCGATGACGCAATTGTTCGCAGAGCGCTTTTCCAGCTGTGCCGAGTAACCTGCTTAAGCAGTCCACGAGGTCAGTTGTGGAGTAAGGATCAAAATACTCAGCGGCATCCGCATAAATCTCCCGGTGTACTGGTATGTCCGAGGCTACGACCACGCCACCACTGCGCATGGCTTCGACTCCAGGGTAATCGAATCCCTCTGCCAGACTCGGGCATACGGTCACTAGCGCATGGCGGTACAGCACACGTAGGTCCGCTGCTGGTACGTTGTTAAGAAAGAAAGCGTCGCCGCGGTCGATACCCGCGCGAAAACCTCGCATAATCAGGTCGCAATCCCAGCCGAGGCTTCCAACAACAACAAGTTTGAGGTCTGAATCGGTCTGGGCACGTAGGAGATCCCAGGCCGCGAGAAGTCGCGTATGATTTTTGCGCGGCTCAATTGTTCCGACCACCAGAAGATATCGCAGCGACTTCTGCTCAAGCACGCGGCGGTAGAAGATCGTCGACTCTCGAAGTGACAGGAACTTGGGCCCAACAAGGGTAGATTCGCGATCCAAACGGTTATGGATAATCTCTGGGACGCGCGTGAGTGACGTATCTTCGAGGAAATACTGTGCCGATATCATGTTGTGGATCGTCACTGCGCGCTCGGCGACACTTGGGAAGATTCTCTGCAAAGACTCCCGACTGGCGTCTGAAACGCACGCAAAATATGCACCAGCACGAACGTTGCCCAAGAGTGAGTAGAAGTGATGCGCTTGATGGGTGCTTTTCTTGGGAATGGTGTGGGGCATGAAGATCGGAATGGCGTCGTGATACCGGATTACCAGCGCCGTCGATGGGGGTACCCGCGCCGGGTACGGGGTCTGCCCAATCAGGATATCGAAGTCACGGGTATCAAGCCGCGCATATCTCGGGTAGCGGGAAAATAGCAGACTGATTAGCGCCCACTTTCTGCTGGGTGTCCCAGCTCACCGAGCAAACTCTGTGGTTTTTTGCTGTCACCAAGTCGAAGTCAGACGCAGGCAATGATTTCGAAAATAGGGTGCGCCAGACAAAGTCTTCGAAAAACCTGGACTCAAAACGGCTCAGGGTGATCCGGGACAGCCCAAGTACCGCTGACATCGCAAGCGTAGTTGCTTTGCTACGTCTCGCAAGGTAGTCAGCAAATCGCGCAACCGGCGTGCTAAATGGTCGGTCCGTAAGTGACACAACGACCCGGGAATAACGGTTTATCCTTCGGGCGGAGGATGACCGATTCCCCAAACCAATGCGTGGGAGTTCCGCGGGCCAGTTTACGGTAGGCCAAGACGAGCAATCCCTCAAGTTCAACATTTGGGCTCGCGCTCAGTCCGCGGAACAGCAGCCGGGTTTCCTGAGGAATGCCTGCGTAGCCCTCAAGCGCCGGTCTTAGCTCCAGAAGGATCCTAATCTTCCTGTCGCTCACACCGCACCAGACCCTTGACTTAAAGCATGGATTTCGTACGCCGATAGTGCCGACTCGATGTCGTTAAAGTTCTGCAGAGTCCCTTGAGCCAGCACGCAAGCCCTGTCGCAGTGATCCCGAATGTAGTGCGGTTCGTGGGAAACAATAATCATCGCGCGGTCCCGGCGTCGTTCAAACAGCTCGTAGGCGCAGCGTTCATGAAAACGGGCGTCTCCCACGGCAATGACTTCGTCGATAAGGAAGCAATCGAACTCGACAGCCATCGATAGCGCGAAGGCAAGGCGCGCCCGCATTCCGGAAGAATAGGTCTTGACTGGTTCCCACAAGTAATAGCCCAGTTCAGAAATGCTCTGCACGTACGGTACGATGGCTGCAGCATCTACCCCGTACACGCGCGCAATGAAATAGATGTTGTCGATGCCGGTAAGACTGCCTTGGAAGGCGCTTGTTAGTGCCAAGGGCCAAGAAACAGACATTGTCCTGTCGACCGTGCCGCAATTCGGAAACTCAGAACCACTGATCAAGCGGATAAGGGTCGACTTCCCGGAACCGTTGCGGCCGAGAATTCCCACCTTCTCGCCCTTCTTCACCTGGAGGTTTACGCCTGCGAATACAGCGTGCACACCGTTACGCACGCGATACTGCTTGCCCACATTACGCAGAGTGATCATTCCCCTTCCACCGTCATCTGCACGTGCCGCGTCAGCAATAGCCCTGGAACCATCAACACGAGATTGACCACCACCACGTAATAGATGTTGTACCGCGCATCAATATTGATACCAAACATACCTTCACGCAGGAGCTCCGCGCAATTAACGGTGGGAACCCACAACGCGATGTCCTGTAGTGTGTGCGGCAACATAGTCACAGCAAAAAAAGCACCGGACGCCGGCAGGAATAGGTAAGCGAAGATATGCCAAAAGCGCTCGAAGGATTCGCTGAGCGTCGCTAGGATCCGACAATAAGCGCCATGCTGGCGCTGAACCACGCCAACATGACAGCCAGGCCAATTATCATCTTGGTTACGTCATCGGGAAGCGGGATATCACCCAGCAAAATAAAGGAACTGAGCAATCACAATGAACGATATAGAGGCGCCGGCAACTTCGAGCACGATACGTGCCAAGAACAAATCTATGACTCGGACGTTGCGATGATGCATTAGAGCGCGGTTGGGCTCGACTGCGTTGCCACAGCGCCCAATGGTGTTTCGCCACAGCAATACCGTCGCGTACCCGAGCACGCAGAAGGCAGTGAGAGGAAAGGGGGTGCGGTTTGTGTGATAAAGGGTCCAGATGCCGAGCACGCCCATCGTGAAGAGCATCGGTTCCACGAATAGCCAAAGGAATCCAATGTTGTGCCGTCCAAAGCGAGTCAGCAGTTCCCGCAGCAACAAGGCGTGAATTACCCGCCGCTGAATTTGGCGCTGTAATAAATGTTAGCGTGTCGCCCATCGCTGTCCTAATGGCGATGTTCTTTAATCGCCACCACTAGGAGCGAAAGACACCCCAGAGGATCAGGCCCGAGTCAGAATCGTGGCACCAATACTTCGCAGCCTGCGAGGCTCCATAGGCACGTCGGGCAGGTTGGGCTGTGAGATGGGTTCGAAGTAAACGAGTTTTCGACGGGCCTCAGTCCGTGCGGTTTCCAGCGCCGCCACGGCTCCAGCAAGGATAGTTCCGGCGACTTCCTTCTGCACGGCCAGGCGTGAGTATTCTTGCGCCTTCGAGGCGAGGGAGTCGTTCGGACCACCTGCCACACGTGCCGTTTCTTGCTGTATGGCCTTCTGAAGAAGAACGGCCTGCTGCCTCAAACCCGGGAGCTGCGGATTCTTGTTGGCAAGCTTTTCAACCTGAGCAATCAGGGTCTGGGTAGCGACCAATTCGCTTTCAAGTTTGCTTATGAGCTCGAGCTGAACGGCGGACTGCTTTTCGGGATCCATCACGTTTCGGCGCGCACGGTAACGTGCCAGAACCGCCGTAGCAGCGTCTTCCTTTGCCTCGGCGTCGGCCACGTCTTCGGCGGCATAGCGGATCAAATCGGCACGTGCGCCTTCATTGAGCTTATTGACGCGCTGCTCGGTAAGCTCGAGCAGCCTTCGATTTATGTTGTAGGCGTCGGCCGAGGTAAAGGCACGGGTACTTACCGAAACAATCGAAGCCGATGTGTCACTGCTGACGGCGACCTTGGCTCGGTAGTAGATCAGAAGGTATTCAAAGCCAGAGTGCCACGGCAACCGCGCAAATCGACTGAAGAAATCAATCTTGTGGCTCGAGAACATTCGACTCAGGTGCAAATCGTTGTCAAGGACCCGCAACGCGTCGCGCGACAGAATGTAGTTCTGGACAGCCGAGGTGGTGCTATCAGTCGTCGGCACTCCAGCGCCGTGCAGCAGCAATCCGAGCGACGACTGAGGCCTATCTTCCTGATTGCGTACGACAAAGCTCGACTCTGAGACATAGACGTCGGACGCGATAAAGCCGAAGTAGAGAATTGCCAATAAGGTCGGCAGGCCCACGCAGAGCACAAATAGCCGCGTTCTGAATACGGGGGGCAGCAGCTCTAGACGGGACGCAATTGCCGCTCGCGGCCAAAGAAGCGTCATCGCACCCCCACGAGGCGCCTCAACACCATTCGATAGGGTTCCTTCCACCATTCATGACCCGGATTGTGGACCCGGCGCTGAGCCGCCAGGGTGTCCAGGGCCTGTTCAGGCGTCACAAGCCCGGTGCCCTCGCGGTTCAGATACAGCGGATAATCAATCAGCGCTCCGGCCACCAGCTCGTCGAGAACAAGGCGTCGTTGACGCCGTTCATTCGGCGGGTGCAAGTCGCGCGTCAAACCCCAGCCTGAATAGAAGGGCTGCCCGTAGCAGGTGACCGGACGGCCACGAAGCAAGGCTTCGAAGCCTGTGAGGGAGGTCATTACATGGACCTCGTCGACCAGCCCCAGCAGTTCGCCATGTTTACATCGCCAATCACCTCGTCGCACAACGCGCTGGCGTCCGCGACGGTCTCGCGCTGGGTGCGCATCCGCGCAACGATGTCGGGGTGTACTTTGTAGAGCACGTACGCGTCAGGATTTTCCCGGCGCACGGCGCTGAGCAGTTCCATGTTCGTCGCGGGTCGCGATCGGGCAAAAGACATCGCCGCATCGGTGGGCACCTGGCCCGGAACCAGGATGACTCGCGCCGGTCCGGTCGGACGTTCCCAATGTTCGGCGCCCACGTTGTACTTGGTCACCTGCTCCTGGACGATGCGCTCGCGCAGATTCCAGGCCCGACGGCGCTGTTCACCATTGAACTTCTTGTTAGCCAGCAAAAATTCCAGATCGGACGATCGGGTACCGTCGAAATGGATGCCTCGTCGGTCGATAACCCAGGAAAGTGGCCGCACCAGGTCAACGCCGAGGCCCACCGAGCGCAGGAAACCGTCCTCGAGTCGTAATACGGTGACGGTGGCTGGCAAGGCGGAGGGGAGTGGGGTCATCCCCCACGCGACAATCCAGGCGTTGGCGGGCAACACATGGGTTTGGCGTAAACGGATGAGTTTGCGTCCCGGAAAGCACCGTCGCAGGTCCGGCCATTTCGCAAGGGAGATGCCCAGGGTGTAGAGCACCCTCGGCATGTCTTCGAATCTGGCGTCCAGATCAGTGACGGGGGACATAAGCCCAGTCGCCGCGAGAGGGCACGAGTTCAGGCCGCTGTTGGCAGCGATCGATCAGCTCGTCCACGTATTGAAAATGCTCCGTCCACGTCGGCGCACGGTAATGAGCGATGCGTTGGATCTGTAAGCTCCGGCGCGCGCCGCCCGATACCGAGTAATCCTGGATGGCGCGCTGCCCATCCGCTGCTGTCGCGCGGGTCAAGATATTCGGGAACGGATCCCGCGATCTCGCGGAAAACCGGCAGATCACTCGCCAATACCGGCACCCCCAGTGTCAGGGCCTCCACAAGGGGCATCCCGAACCCTTCAGCGAACGAAGGGAACAGCAGGGCGCGAGCGTGCCGCAGCCAGCAGGACACCTCATCATCACTGCAATGGGGCTTATAGATCACCTTGCCTTGCGCAAAGGAACAGTCCCTCAGCTGCTTGATGATCGCTCCGCATTCCCAGCCGCGCTGGCCGATCACCACTAAGGCCGGCGCACCATCGCCCAGCTGCTCGGTGAGCCGAGCCCACAGGTGCAGCAGCAGGGCGTGGTTTTTTCTCGGTTCGACCGTGCCGAGAATCACAAAATAATTCTGCGCTAGCGGTGCTTGATGGGAGGCAGAGCGCATCGGCGCAGCCGCCAGAGGGGCCACAATGCACTCGGGCAGGCGCAGGCCTTGATCGCGGGCATAGTGGCCCAAGGCGGCGCGGGTAGCCTGCGAATTGACGATGAGGGCCTGGGCGGTATCGAACATCGTCTTGAGGCGCCGGGCATGGCGCCGGTCCTCGCCTGCCCGGGAATACTCCGGGTGGCTGATGGGGATCAGATCGTGCGCGAAGTAGAGCGGAAGCAGAGCTCGCCTGCGCACCTGGAACGCGTAACTCGAGTGTTCCAGACCGCTGTGTCCGGTATTGATCAGCAGCCGGTGTGCGCCCGCTGAGGTCGGCCAGGCGATGCCACGTCCGATGCTCCCCAGGAGTCGGCGGACGGACCCGCGGCCTCGCTCGAGAAGAATATCGAATACGCGCCTTGAATCGCACGGACCGAGTACGGTCCAAAGCCCTGCAGTGCGCACCAATGCCGCCGCGCGATCGGAATAGTGCGCAAGGTAGGCATTGCTGACGCGGTCCACGCCCGTGGGGAGCGTTCCCTTGATGGCCCGTCGGACCAGTCGTGTGACATCAATGAGCATTAGTATCAATCCGTCGCAGATCCGGGCTAAGGGTTGACGTGAATCACGCCGTAAATAGAGTAGACCGCGGTCGATAGAATAGTAAGAAACTTCTGGAGCTCGGCCGAGGAGGCGTTGGCCACGTACACCACGTCCTTGTTATGCATCGGAAAATCCTGGGCCACGAGGAAGCTGCCCGGGTCCTTGAGATCCAGGCGATAGACCACGGGGACCGTGCCCTCCGGCGTCGTCGGGAGTGGATGCTGACCGGCCTGGACCAGCCCGGGCTCTTCGAACCGGAAGATGAAAACACCTCGGGAATCGGAGCGTGCGTCCTGCAGGCCATTGACTCGGCCCAGGGCCTGAGCCAGGGAAATGCCTTGTGCCTCGAAGTTGATTTCATCGTTCTTGCCGGTGGCACCCAGTGCCGTGAAGCTCAGCGGTTGATACAACGCGGCCAGCACATCGCCACGCTCCAGGGGAATGTTCTGCTTGGGATCCTGGACGATTTCATCCAGTGGCATGGTCAGCACCTTATCGCCGCGACTGAGCTGAATGCTGATCTTGCCCAGCGGCTGGCGTACGCCACCGGCCGCCGCCAGCGCGTCAAGCACACGCTCGCCCTTGGAGGTGAGCGGCATACGTAAACTCTGCGTCACTTCGCCGACTACGGTGACGTTGGATGTGGCATTTTTGCTGATGCCCACCAGGACCTGCGGTTGATTCGCTTTCCCACGAAGTCGCGCGGCTATTTCGGCCTCTACTTCGTGCGGGGACTTGCCCGCGGCTTTGATCGGGCCCGCAAATGGGACGCTGATCGTGCCATCGCCCGCCACCATTTGATCCGGCAACGTCATCGAGCGGGTGGTCACGGCCGTGCCGGTGGGTTCGGCACCGCTCGCCGCTCCAAACAACAATGCCGGCGCCGCTTCCCAGATCGAGATGGTCAGCACATCCCCGGGACCCACCACCATATCGGGCAATGCGGCGCCGGGGGGAAGCGCCTCGGCAAAGGAGTGGCGCGCCCGCGCGCCCAGCAATTTGCGTGCGATCTCCTCGTTGATGTCGATCACCGGTATTTGCGGATTGGCCTGCTTTTCATCCACGACCTGCGCTCGGCTCGGTCCGCTCGTGGCCAGCCATCCCGAGGAACTCACGCAGCCCGATGTGCCCACCAACACGGCCACCGTCAACGGCCCAAGGAGCCAACGCGCCCGCAACACAAGGGACGAATTTGCAGGGGCCCGATCGGGTGTGCCGGACGCCCTCGGAAGGCCGCATCCAAAAGCCGAATAAGCAAGTTGCAGGAAACGAATTGCGGACCGGCTAGGGAGAATTTTTGCAGACGAACGAATAAGATCTCCCCGAATGATATTCGGTGGCCGTAATTGAGGTATGTGCCTGATTTATAGGGTGCGCACGATCCGCCCGGGGCCGCTCGCGCTGGGGCTCATACCGCATCCAGCTTGCCATCAACGGGTGCTTTAGGCAACGAAAGAGCCGGCTCGTTCCGCAGGGCGCCGCCGGGCCCTGGAAGCGCCCGGCCGAGGCTGCTGTAGGGGTGCCTATGCGTGAACCAATCTCAGGACCAGGCCCAGCACGGCGCTGACCCCAATGACCTGCATGACGGTGCGCTTGTACCTCATCAACGCGAAGGCCGCCGCCACGGTCATAGCCGCCGAGACCCAGTCGAAGGGCCCCTCCAGTCCCCGCGGCCACAGTACGTGGTAGCCGAAAAATACCGCAAGGCTGCAGATGACTCCGACGACGGCGGCGGTGATGGCCGTGAGCGGTGCCGTAAATTTCAGGTCATTGTGTGTTGCTTCTACGAGTGGCCCGCCCGCCAGGATGAACAGAAAAGACGGCAGGAATGTAAACCAGGTGACCAGGGTCGCCGCGATGATCCCCGCAAGAACGCCGTTGCCCGCGCCGAATAACGTTTGCAGCTCATCGCTCCGATAGCCGCCCACGAATCCCACGAATGCGACCACCATGATCAGCGGACCCGGGGTCGTCTCGCCGAGGGCCAAACCATCAATCATCTGCGTGGGCGTGAGCCACCCGTACTGCACCACAGCCCCCTGATACACATACGGCAGCACGGCGTAGGCGCCCCCGAAGGTCAGCAGCGCCGCCTTGGTGAAAAACCAGCCCATCTGAGTGAAGGTATGGTGCCAGCCAAGGTGGAGGGTCATTAACAACATCGGCGCCAGCCACAGCAGGCCGCCGATAATCAGCACCTGCATGAGGTTGGCCCACCGAAACATCGCGTGAGGCGGGGTGGGCGTATCGTCATCGATCAGCGCTTTCTCTTGCGGGCGTGCGGGCACGCCGTGTGCGACACCGATCTGGAAATATTGCGGAGCGAGCCGCCCGCCGAGGTAGCCCAGCAACGCCGCTGTGGCGATGATCGCCGGGTACGGAATGCGCAGGAAAGAAATTCCAACGAACGCCGAAGCGGCGATGCCCCACAGAATCGGATTCTTCAGCGCCCGGGAGCCGATGCGGTGGGCGGCGAAAATCACGATGGCGATGACCGCCGGTTTGACGCCGTAGAGCAATCCGGCGATCGCTGGGACATCGCCGAAGGCGAGGTAGATCCAGGACAGCGCGATGAGAATGAGCAGGGAAGGGAGTACAAACAAGCCACCCGCCACGATGCCCCCGGGCGCGCGGTGCATCAGCCAGCCGATGTAGGTGGCCAGCTGCTGAGCTTCGGGGCCGGGCAACACCATGCAATAGTTGAGCGCATGCAAGAACCGGCGTTCCGAAATCCAGCGCCGTCGTTCGACCAATTCCTGGTGCATGATCGAAATCTGTCCGGCAGGCCCTCCGAAGCTGATCAGCCCGAGCTTCAGCCAGAACCTAAAGGCCTCCCAGAAACTAACCGCCCGGGGCGCCACGCCCGATTGTGAGGCTGCAGGTTTAAGGTCAGTCATCGCAAAGGATGTCCCAACGAGCAGGTAGGTCGAGGCTCGCAATAGTAGCGTGTGCCCGGAGAGGGTAGGTCGCCAAATGGTGCGATGGTGGACGGTACTGGGATTGAACCAGTGACCCCTGCCGTGTGAAAGCAGTGCTCTACCGCTGAGCTAACCGTCCGCCGTTTCGTGGGGCCGGGAATTCTAAGGGCGGGACCCCGGCGGCGCAATCGTGCGCCATCCTGTGGAGAGGCCGGCCCTTCTGAGAACCGTTGATCTCCTCCGGGCCGCGGACGGCGCTCCGCCGATGGTGCCGAGCCCGGGGCCGTGGCGGGGCCGTGCTCGAGCAGATACCATGCGCGACCTCTTATGAGCACCGTCGTTACCCGCTTCGCGCCCAGTCCCACGGGCTTGCTGCACATCGGCGGCGTGCGCACCGCCCTGTTTTCGTGGCTCTACGCCCGGCACCGGGGCGGGAAGTTCATCCTGCGGGTCGAAGATACCGACCGTGAGCGCTCGACCGAGGAGGCGGTGAAAGTCATTCTGGACGGAATGAGCTGGCTGGGCCTGAACGCCGATGAGGGCCCCTATTACCAGAGCCGGCGGTACGATCGCTATCGCGAGGTGCTCGCGCAGATGCGAGCGTCCGGGCATGCCTACGATTGCTACTGCAGCAAGGCCGAGCTCGAGGAAATGCGCGCGCGCCAGATCGCCGCAAAAGAAAAACCGCGTTACGACGGGCGTTGTCGCGACCTTAAGGAGCCGCGACCCGGGATTGAGCCGGTCATCCGTTTCCGAAATCCCACGGACGGGCAGGTGGTGGTCGAGGATCAGGTGCACGGACGCGTGGTTTTCCAAAACAGCGAACTCGACGACCTGATCATCGCTCGCTCCGACGGCACCCCGACGTACAACTTCTGCGTGGTGGTGGACGATTCGGACATGGGCGTGACGCACGTGATCCGGGGCGATGACCATCTGAACAACACGCCACGCCAGATGAACATGCTGCGCGCACTCGGGGCGGCACTGCCCGTCTACGCGCACGTTCCGATGATTCTGGGAGCCGATGGCGCCAAGCTCTCCAAGCGCCACGGCGCGGTCAGCGTGCTGCAGTACCAGCAGGAAGGCTACCTGCCCGATGCGCTGCTCAATTATCTGGTGCGATTGGGCTGGTCGCACGGCGACCAAGAGGTGTTTACGCGCGAGGAAATGGTCGCGGCCTTTGACATCCGTGACGTCAACAAAGCGGCCTCGGCCTTCAACGCCGAGAAGCTCCTATGGCTCAACCAGCAACACATGATGCGCGTACCGCTTTCGGAGTTGGCCGGCCCCCTGCGAGAGCAGCTGGCGCTGTTGGGGGTCCGGGTCGATGATCAGGCGCTGCTCGAAGGGGTCGCCCATGCGCAGCGCGAGCGCTGCAAGACGCTGCGCGAGATGGCGGCCAACAGCCGGTATTTTTTCGGGGACTTGGGCGATTACGAAGCCAAGGCGGCCGGCAAGTTCCTGACGTCGGAGACCGCGCCCGTTCTGCAGCAGCTCAGCGAGGCCCTTGCGGCGCTCACCGATTGGAACGCGGCCGCGATCCACGCGGCGATCGCCTCGGTGGCCGAGCGGGGCGGGGCGGGGCTCGGAAAGGTGGCTCAGCCCCTGCGGGTGGCGGTGACCGGGGGCACAGTTTCCCCGCCCATCGACCTTACCGTATCGCTCCTTGGCCGCGAGCAGACTGTGGCCCGTTTGCAACGAGCCCTGTCCTACACCCGCCGGCCCGCCGCGATGCGTGCTACTCCGGGCTAATCTCGGTCGCCGGAGCTCGAAAGGGCCGGGTGACAAACCCTTGTTTTGCTTGACAGTGTCTGGGGGCTTGCGTAAGTTCGCGACCCTCTCGTGGGGCCATAGCTCAGCTGGGAGAGCGCTTGCATGGCATGCAAGAGGTCGGCGGTTCGATCCCGCCTGGCTCCACCATTTTCGGTCATCGGTGATTAGTCTGCGTCCCCATCGTCTAGAGGCCTAGGACACTGCCCTTTCACGGCGGCGACAGGGGTTCGAATCCCCTTGGGGACGCCACCTCACGCGTGGGCCATGGCCCGTGCCAGTGTACGTTCACGTCCTACATGGCCCTCCCCTGGGCCCTTCCTTTTTGCAAAAGCGCGAACCCGACCGAGCCTCGGGCATGACCCCGTTCACGGTCTAAATTCCTAAGTTGTTGAAAGTATGAACCCCTTGTAGGTTTGGGTCGTAGCCCAAACTGTTAGAATCGCGCGGCGCAATGGGGTTAGAAAGTTGTAAATGTACGAGCCGGTAGTTTTTAAGAACGAAGTCTCGCAGCTCCTGGCGATCATACGGGCGACGCTGCCCGCGGTGGTCGCGGTGGGGTGCCTGGTCGTCACCTGCTGGGCTTACGAGGCTCCGTTTGGCACTAACTTTGTCGCCCTGAGCATGCTGGTGGCCGCTCTGGCCGCCGTAATGCTGAAGTCCTCGGTGCGCGTGTCAGGCGACGCGCTCGCCCAGTGGGGCGGAATCGCCTTCGATGTGATCTCGCGCTGGACGATGTTGTTCGGCGGATTGCTGGTCATCGGCTACGTCACGAAGTTTTCCGCAGCCTACCCCCGGCGCGTGATTCTGACCTGGACGCTGGTGACTCCGGTGGTGCTGATTCTCGTCAATGTGATTCTGCGCGCCGTGATGCGCAGGATCTTCGCCGATCCGGCCAACTCGCGCCGCGTGATCATTGCGGGCTACAACGACATTTCCTTGTCGCTCGCGACCCGATTGCAGGAGGACCACCTCTCGGCAATGAAGGTCGAGGGCTTCTTTGATGATCGGAGCGCCGAGCGCCTGGGCGCCGGCGGGGGGCCGCCGCTGCTCGGCAAACTTCCTGACATGCCCGCGTACGTGAAATCCAATTTCATCGACGTGATCTTTGTGGCGCTGCCGATTCGCCATATTCGCCGGGTTCTCGACCTGATCGATGAGCTACGCGATACCACCGCCTCGATCTACTACATCCCGGACATTTTGGTCTTCGATCTGATCCAGTCGCGCACGCTCGAGATCCTGGGCATTCCGGTGATCGCGATGTGCGAGACGCCCTTTGCAGGATACCGCGGCGTGGTCAAGCGCCTGACGGACATCGTGCTGTGCATGGCGGCCATGCCTTTGCTGCTGCCCCTGATGGCCGTGATATCGGTGGCGGTCAAGGCGACCTCGCCAGGACCTGCGATTTTCCGCCAACGGCGCTATGGGCTGGATGGGCGCCCGATCGTGGTCTACAAATTCCGGACCATGAGTGTCACGGATGACGGCGATGTGATCGTGCAGGCCACGAAGGACGATCCGCGCGTCACCCCGGTGGGACGGTTCCTGAGGCGCTATTCCCTGGACGAGTTTCCGCAGTTCTTCAACGTGCTGCAGGGGCGCATGAGCTTGGTCGGTCCGCGGCCGCACGCGGTGGCCCACAATGAGTGGTACCGTAAGCTGATCAAGGGCTACATGGTGAGGCACAAGGTGCCTCCGGGCATCACCGGGCTTGCCCAGATCAACGGGTGCCGCGGCGAGACGGCGCTGCTTGAGCAGATGCAGGCGCGTATCGACTATGACCTGGAGTACCTGCGTCACTGGTCCTTGATGCTGGACCTGAAGATCCTGACTCGCACGGTGCTGCGGTTGGTGCGCGACGCCAACACCACGGCCGTGTAGGCCGGCGGCACCCGCAGGGTCGGGGGCTATTTTTCCTTGAAGTCATCGGGCACCAACTGGTGCCGCCCCAGCAATTTATAAAAGTCCGTTCGGTTGCGCTTGGCCAGCCGCGCCGCCTGGCTGACGTTGCCCCCGGTGATCTGCAGGATCTGGGAGAGGTAGCTGCGCGTGAACTCATCGCGCGCCTCATCGAACGAGGGGAGCTTGGCCTGGGTCCCGCCGAGGGACTGCTGGACGAGTTCCACCGGGATGATGGGGGTCTGCGCGAGGGCACAGTTCTGGCGCACCACATTGCCGAGCTGGCGGACGTTACCGGGCCAATCACTGGTGGCCAGAAGTTCAATGGCCTCGGGCGCGTATATCTTGCGCTGCCCGGTCTCCTTTGAGATTTCGGCGAGAAAATGCGCCACCAGCACCGGTATGTCTTCGCGCCTGCGGCCCAGAGGCGGCAGGTCGATATGCACCACATTGAGCCGGTAATACAGATCGTCCCGGAACTGGCCGCTGCTCATCAGCGCCTGCAGGTCCTGACTGGTGGTTGAAATGATGCGCACGTTCAGCGTAATGGACTCACTGTTGGCGGGCGTGTCGGAAGCGCTGTCCTGAAGGAGCTGCAACAGCCTCAGCTGCGCGGGCATCGGTAACGCGCTGACCTCATCGAGCAGCACCGTGCCGCCCTCCGCACTGCGGAACACGCGCTCGTCCCATTGATCCTCAGTCAGACTCCCGCACATCACGGGCACGAACGGCTGGCTGCGCCGCGGACTGGCCTTATGGATCGCGCGCGCCAGCATCTCTTTGCCGGTGCCGCTTTCCCCGGTGATCAGGACCCGGGTATCGGTGCC
Organism: uncultured Gammaproteobacteria bacterium; assembly: GCA_963717335.1. Lineage (GTDB taxonomy): Bacteria > Pseudomonadota > Gammaproteobacteria > Steroidobacterales > Steroidobacteraceae > FEN-1191. The sequence goes on from CAVQVZ010000006.1 coordinate 18,816, forward strand.
GGCCACCATGTGCGCCTGGCCGAGCTTTTCCTCCATGATCGCACTGCGCGTAAACAGCCCCGTGCGCCAGTCCTCCGCGCCATCCACGAAGCCGGAAATCTTCAGCGCCTTTTGGACCTGGGCCAGCAGCTCCTGCTTTTCAACGGGCTTGGTCAGGAACCCAAAGGCGCCCATCTGCGTGGCGTGCACGGCGTCCGGAATCGTGCCGTGCGCGGTCAGCAGAATGACCTTCAGTCCGGGCCAGCGGACCTGCAGCTCCTTTAATAGCCCGATGCCATCGAGCTGGTCCATGCGCAGGTCCGAGATCACCAGATCGGGCCTGAACCGGCTGGCGGCCGCCAATGCCTGCACCCCGTTTTCCATCGGCTCGACTTCGTAATTCTCGGCACGCAGTCGAATGGTCAGGAGTCGCAGCAGTCCCGGATCGTCATCGACGACCAGGATGCGCGCTTTGCGCTTGACGGCGGTGTTCACTTCTTACGTACCTCTGGGGTGCTCTTGCTCAGGTTGGGCTCGATATTGGCGATCGTGTCCAGCTTGGCCTGGGCCTCCTCAAGCTGATGACGGAGCTTGGCGTTGTCGTCGAGCTCCGCCTGCAGACGCCGGTTCGCCGCGGTCAGCCGATCCTGATCGACGCTGCGGCCGGCGACGGCCTGAAGGCGTTCATTGTCGCTGACCAGCCCGAGTTCGCGGTCCAATTGGGAGAGTTCAAACAGCGACAGTGCACGCTCGACCGGGGCCAGGGTCTCCGGGCGCGCCGCGAGTTCGCGCAGCAGCACCCGCGCGTGTTCAGGATCGCGCGCGGACTGTCCCGGGGTCGCCAGCACCAGCGCGTAGCGCAGCTGCGCGCTGCCGCCGGCCGAACGCTCGTAGGCTTGTCGGGCCGAAGCGACAATTTCCGCCTGTTCCGTGGGACTTCCGGCGCTCAGGCGCTGCAAGCTTTGGATCGTATCGGCGAGCAGCACCGCGACCTGCGTGTCCCGGTCAATGCCATCATTGACGCGGCCGGTGGTCTGGTGTGAGGAATTGAGCCCATCGAGGGATTGACAACCGCCGCCGAGGACAAGGATCCCCCCGCAGGCTCCCAGCAGTACCCATCGGCTAGGCCGCATGAGCCTTCCTGCGAATTGCCGGCGCTGGGCGGCGCCGCGTTGGAGTTGTCGATAGGCGGGTCGGCGCGCTGGGGCATGCGAATTCGGAAATGGGCGCCACTGAACTCACCGTCCACGATCTCGATCGTGCCCTGATGGGCCTGCACGAATTCCTGCACAACCGACAGGCCGATGCCCGTGCCGCGCACGTGCCCGCCGGGCGCGCGGCCGGTGTGGAAGGCTTCGAAAACACTGCCACGGTCAGCGGGGGGTATACCCGCGCCCCCGTCGGCCACTTCGAGCACCAGGTCCGTGCCGCTGGCCTGGGCCCGGACGGTGATCGTGCCCCCGCGCGGGGAATATTTGATGGCGTTGGACAGCAGGTTTTCCAGGATCAGGCGAACCTTGCCCCGATCGGCCACCAGCATGATGTCGTCGATCTTCACATCGAGCCGAAGACGCTGGGACACCAGGGTCAGCTGCTGATTTTCGAGCACTTGCTTGACCACCGGCCGGATGCGGAACTCCGAGGGGTCCAGGGCCGCGCTGTTGCTTTGCCAGGCGCTGAAGGACAACAGGTTCTCGATCATGCGCTGCAGCTTAATGCTGTTTTCCTGCAAGATGGCGGTCACCTCGCGCTGACCGGCCTCCAGGGGGCCGACCGCTCCGTCCATGAGCAGCTCGGTACCCTCCCTGATGTTGGCCAGCGGGGTCTTTAACTCGTGCGACATATGGCGCAGGAACCGGTTGCGTTCCTGGGCCAGGTCCAGAAGTCGTCCACGCAGCCACTCGAGCTGTTCTCCCAAACGTCGCAAGTCAACGGGTCCACTGACCAAGATTTCGCGGCCGAAGTTCCCGCCGCCCAGCTCGGTGATGGCACGGTCCACCTGGCGCAGGGGCCGGCCGATGCCGAAGGCAAAGCTCAGGGTCGCGGCCAGCGCCAGAGGAATCAGCATGCTCGATTCCCAGAACAGCTCGAGCTGGGCGTGATCGGTCTGATCACGGAGCGAGGCGAGTTCGGAGTCAATTTGAGTCTTGACCTGGGCGGCGATCCGGTTCGCCTGGTCATCGAGAGGGCCAAAATCAGGAACGGCCGGTCGGCCGGCCCCGGTGCTGCCCTCGGTTCCCGGAATCGGCGGGGTGCGCATCCGGTTGACGATTTCTCGCTGCAAGTTGACGAACGGTTCGAGCGCGGCGCGGGCGGTATCGTTGCGCAGCAACGCCCGAAGGTCGTTCACCGTGGTGCTAAGAGCCGCATCGTGAGTTTCGAAGGCCGAGAGCAGTTTCTCGCCTCCCAGCACCTGATACAGGCGCGCGGAGCGCTCCAGGGCGTTGCGCTCCTCGAACATGTTCTGCAGCACCCGCGTGGTCTGCACGCTGTCGAGCACCAGTCGTTGACCAAAGGCGGTGAGGCGGCGCATCTCGATGGTCGCGTGCAGGATCGCCGCCAGCAGCGGCACCGTGATCACACCGATGCCCAGCAGCAGGTAGCCGTTGAGCGACTTCGGGAGGGCCAAACGCATCAGCCCATTCTAAGACACTCTGGTGGCGGTGGCCCGTTTGAGGCCGCGATGGGGCCCCGGGGCGGCCCTACCAGGGCTCGCGCAGGAGCTTTTCTTCCCATCGAAGTGCGGTTCTGACGATCGTGTCCAGATCGTCCAGATGAGGCGACCAGCCGAGCACCGAGCGCACCTGGTCCGCGGCGGCCACCAGGCGGTCCGGATCGCCCTCGCGCCGCGGTTCTTCCTTGACGCGAATGCTGCGGCCCGCCACGCGCTGCACGCTGGCCAGCACCTCCCGCACGCTGTAGCCGTGCCCGTAGCCGCAATTGAGGATGCGAGAGGCGCCGCCGCCACGCAGGTAATCAAGGGCCTTGAGGTGCGCTTCAGCGAGGTCCTCGACGTGGATGTAGTCGCGAATTCCGGTGCCGTCGGGGGTGGGGTAGTCGGTGCCGTAGATCGAGACATGGGGGCGCTTGCCGACCACCGCCTCGCAGGCCACCTTGATCAACAGTGTCGCCTTGGCGGTCGCCTGGCCGATGCGGCACTGAGGATCGGAACCTGCGACGTTGAAATAACGCAGGCTCACGTATCGGAAATCACTGACGGCGGCCAGATCGCGCAGGATCCATTCCGACATCAGCTTGGAAGTTCCGTAGGGGTTGATGGGCGCGAGGGGCATCTCTTCCCGGGCGATTCCGCCTTGAGGAATTCCGTAAACGGCGGCGGTCGATGAAAATACGAAGCGCCTGATGCCCCCTTGCATGCACGCTTCCAGAAGGTTGCGAGTCGCTCCGGTATTGTTCCCGTAGTACTTGAGCGGATCGCGGACCGATTCGGGCACGATGGTGTTGGCCGCAAAGTGCATCACTGTCCCGACTTGGTGTTCGGTGAGAGTGCGCGCCAGCAGCTCGCGGTCCCCGACGTTGCCCACGATCAGAGGGGTATCGCCGACCGCCTGGCGGAAGCCGGTCGAGAGGTTGTCGAGCACCACGACACGCTCGCCACGGTTGCGCAGCTGCAGGACCACGTGGCTGCCGATATAGCCCGCGCCCCCTGTGACCAGCACGGTATCCTTGATGCCCATCGACTCTCCCCGACTGAAGTTTCGAATGCGAACAAAGCTATGATAACCGCCCCGCCAAGGGTGGCCGTGAACCAGTCTTCAGGTCGCACTTGTCGATGGCGCGCTTGAGCCCCACTCCCTTTGCCGGCCTGACCCCCGATGCGGTGTTAAACGCGGCCGAGGAGGTGGGGCTCGACCCCGACGGGCACGTCTTTGCGCTCAACAGCTACGAGAACCGTGTGTACCGGCTCGGCTGCGTGTCAGGTCCTGCGGTGGTTCTGAAATTCTACCGCACCGGGCGCTGGAGCGATGCGCAGATCCTTGAGGAACACGCCTTTGCGAGCGAGCTGGAAGCCGCAGAAATCCCGGTCGTGGCGCCGCTTCGGCTGGGCGAGGGCACGCTCCGACATTGCGGGGAATTTCGCGTGGCGGCATTTCCGATGCGCGCTGGCGGTGCGCCGGACCTTGATCAGCCCGGCGCCCGGGAACTGTTGGGGCGTACCCTGGGGCGCATCCATGCCATCGGCGCTCTTCGACCCTTTCTGGCCCGGCCGGCGCTGCGCGCGGAACGCCTCGGCGCGAGGGCGCGTCAGGTGGTTTTGTCCTCTGATCGGCTACCGGATCATATGCGCGAACGCTACGCACGCATCAGCGCGGAATTGCTCTCGCTGATCGAGGCGGCAGGAATCGGTCAGTGGCCGCAGATCCGACTGCACGGGGATTGTCATCTGGGCAATATCCTCTGGCAGGCGCAGGGCCCGGTGTTCGTCGATCTGGACGATTGCGTGAACGGGCCGGCGATCCAGGATCTGTGGATGTTCCTCGCCGGCACGCCCGATGAACGGGGCGGCCAGTGGAGCGAATTATTGGCCGGTTACGAGCGCTTTGCGGCGATCGATCGCGGACAGATCCGACTCGTCGAAGCGCTCCGTGCCTCACGCATGCTCAACCACGCCGCATGGATCGCCGAACGCTGGCTCGATCCGGCCTTCCCGAAAGCTTTTCCGTGGTTCGGCGAGGCTCGCTTCTGGGAGCAGCACGTCAACGATCTGTACGAGCAGGCTGGCGTCCTGAACGATGCGTAGTCGACGCTCCGTGTGCCATCGTTCATGCTAAATTGCCCGCCGCATGGGGTGCGCACTGTTGACTCGATGGGCTACGGCGCTGACCGCGGTTACGCTGCTGTACGCCTGCGCGCGAGACAGCGAACCGAAGAGCTTTCGGGTGGCCCACCAGCCGGTCAAGGCCTCGGGCGAGTCGGACGAGGCTGACCTGGTCAGCGCGGTGAGCCCCGGGGGCTCGGAGAGCCCGGTGGGACTTAAATTCAAGGTCATAGATCCCCCCGAAGGTCGGGCAAACGGCGCATCTTGATCTGGTTCTGGCCCAGGACCCCGGCCTCGACGTCACTCATATGCTGGTGTCCCTGCAGCCCGGCGATGGTCTGCTGCTTGAATCGGACCGGAGTATCGAATTTCAGGGACCTCTCCCGGGGGCAAGCCACCGCATGAGGGTTAACTTGCGGGCCCAGCAGCAAGGCCTGCTCAGCCTGAATGCCACTGTTCTGGTGGACGCGGGGAGCAACTCGCTGACGCGCAGTTTTTCGATTCCGCTGATCGCGGAGCCTTAAGCCGGGCCGGGCCGGGTTTTAAACCTATTCCGCGATGTGCCTCACGCGATCCCCGCGGGGGCGTCCGTATCATTACTCTGGTCGCCGTCCTGCCAGGGTTATGTCAAGCGAATCAAACGCCAAGCGTCCCGTGCCCACGCTGCAAGTTGCCGCGGAATTGGCCGCGGGCGGTGCCTTTAGTGCCAGCAGCAGTCTGCACGTGCGCCTGCGCGCTCAGCTCGAGGCGATCGGCCTGGGTCGCACCTCAAGCCCGGCCGCCGCCCTCCAGGCGTTGCTGCCCATCATCAGCAGGCAGTACGAACAGCTCGACGAGGAGCGCCGCGGGGTGGTGCGTTCGATGCAGATGCTGGCCGAGGAAGCGCGCAATTTCAGTTCGGGACTGGTCAGCGCCGATGCCGCGCAGCTGCGCGCCATTCTCGATCACATCAAGGACGTCGTCATCACGATCACCAGTGAGGGGGCCATCAGCGTATTCAACCCCACCGGCGAGCAGCTGTTCGGTTATTCGCAATCAGAATTGATCGGCGTGTCGATCGTGCGCCTCCTGCCGGACCTGGCCGTGCAAGGATCCCTCTCCAGGGGACTGCAATCCTTCGCCGCGCAATTTAACGCGGGCGGGGGCACATCCGAGGCGAGAGTGACGGCGGCGCGGCGCAAGGATGGGGTGACATTTCCGGTGCAACTGGTAGCCAGCCCGGTACAGATCGATCGGCGAGAGATGTACGTAATTTGCCTGCGCGACATCAGTGAGCGATTGAGCACCGAGCAGGCGCTGCGGGACAGCGAGACGCGCTATCGCACGCTGATTGAGTCGGCCCCGGAAGTCATCGTAGTCATCGATGCGCACACCGGCCGCTGCACCGACGCCAATGAAAGCGCGCTGCAGTTCTTCGGCATCAAGCGCACGCAGGTGAGCAGCCTGGAACTGCGCGACCTGCTGAGCGCGGGCGAGCGCGCCTCCGTCAGTGCCACTCCGGCATCGACCGAGCGCACCCCGCGGGTCTTCGAGTGGCGCTATTGCCGCACCGACGGTCAGATGGTGACCACCGAAGTGCGCCTTATGACATTGCCCGGCCCGGGCCGCATGGTGCGCGCCAGCATCACCGATATAACCGATCGCCAGCACGCCCAGGTCATCATGGCCGGCGAGCGCGATGTTTTCGAGCGCATCGCGGCCGACGCGCCGCTCGGGGAGATTCTTGCGGCCACCGTTACCCTGGCCGAATCGATCAGTCCGGAGTTCGTGGTCTGCATTGGCAGGCTCGGCCACGACGGCAAAAACTTTGCCGAGGTGATCGGAGCGCGACTCCCCCCGACGCTGCGGGCCGCGGAGGAGAATACGGTCATTGACGTGCGAAACGGATCGAGTGCGGCCGCGGTCTACTTGGGGCGGGCGGTGCTGGTGAGTAACGTGCGCACCGACCCGTATTGGCAGCGGCGCCGCGCGATGGTCGTTGCCGCTGGCTTCAGTGCCGCATGGGCCCTTCCGATCAAGGCGGCCGGAGGCCGGGTGTTTGGTGCGCTGACGGTGTATCGGGCGGCGCCCGGCAAGCCCCAGGAACGCGAACTGGAGTTGATCGGCCATGCCGCACGGCTGGCCGCTATTGCCATAGAGCGATGCGAGGCGGCCCAGGCGCTGCGTTCGAGCGAATCGAAATTCCGCGGCCTGTACGAGAGCGTTCTGGAGGGTGTGTACCAGTTTTCACCGGACGGAAAGATCCAGGCGGTCAACCCGGCATTGGTAAGGCTGCTGGGCTACTCGAACGCCGAGGAGCTGTATGCGTTGCCGGGGACCGGATCGCTGTACGCGGACGCCGCCGCCCGCGCGAGCTTCGTGCAGGAACTGGAGCGTGTGGGAGAAGTCCACACGGCTGAAACGCTGCTCCGACGGCGTGATGGTTCACAGTTGGTTGTGCTTGAAAGTGCGCGCGTAGTGCGCGATGAGCAGCAGCAGGTGATCGCCTACGAAGGCACGATTGCAGACATCACGGAACGAAAGCGTGTGGAGCAGGCCATCTTCGAGGAGAAGGAACGCGCCCAGGTCACGCTGCAATCCATCGGGGATGGCGTAATTGCGACCGATCGCGAAGGGCGTATCGAGTACTTGAATCCGGTCGCTGAGCAGCTCTCAGGATGGTCTGGCACCGAGGCTCGAGGGGCATCGATCATGGAGGTCCTGCGGCTGCGCGATGAATCGACAGGCGTTGAGCTGGAAAATCCGCTGCTACGCTGCTTGCGTGACGACAAACTGGTGAACTTCGGCGAGCACAGCGTTCTGCGCAACCGCCTCGGCCAGGAAATTGCCATCCAGGATTCGGCCGCCCCAATCCGTGACCGTAGCGGTCGCACCGTGGGAGCGGTGGTGGTGTTCCGAGACGTGACCAAGGAGCGGCGGCTCAAGCACGCGCTCGCGTTTCAGGCCAGTCACGACGCGCTGACCGGCCTGATCAACCGCCGCGAATTCGACGCGCGCCTGACCGCGGCGCTCCATAGCGCTCGCGAGGGCACCGGCACACATGCTCTCCTGTACGTGGACTTGGATCAATTCAAGGTGGTCAATGACACCTGCGGCCACATCGCCGGGGACAGACTGCTGCGCGATGTCACCTCACTCTTGCAGCAACAGGTGCGATCGGCCGACGTGATCGGACGGCTGGGCGGGGATGAATTCGGAATTCTGGCCCTGCATTGCTCCCTCGATCAGGCCACGCGGATTGCCGAACAGATCCGCCTGGCGGTGCACGATTATCGGTTCTTCTGGGAGCAAAACAGCGCCTGCATCGGCGCGAGTATCGGCGTGGTAGGCATCACAAAAGAAAGCGAGAGCGTAGCCAGCCTGATGAGCGCCGCCGATATCGCCTGCTACGCCGCCAAGGATGCGGGCCGCAACCGAGTGCATGTTCACAATTCCAACGAGGTGTCGGGCCGACATCGGGAAATGTATTGGGTTAGCCGCGTGTCGCGCGCCGTTGATGAAAACCGGCTGGAACTCTACAGCCAGCCGATATTTGCCACGCGGCCGGATTCGCCGAGCCTGCCCGCTTGGCATGAGCTGCTGGTGCGAATGCGCGACGACGACGGCGAGCTGACCTTGCCTGGAGAGTTCATCCCAGCCGCCGAGCGCCATAACATCGCCGGCGCGGTCGATCGCTGGGTCCTCGAGCGAGCGGTCCTGCATCTGCGTCAGTCAGTGGCAGCCGGTCGGCAAGTGCCGTTGCTGACGGTAAATCTTTCCGGACAATCCCTTTGCGAGCGCGATTTTCTCGAATTCGTGCTGACGCTAGTCAAGGATCCCGCGATTGGCCGAAACCTTTGCTTTGACATTGCCGAGGGCTCAGTCCTCAGCCACATGGCTTTGGCGGCGAGCTTTATTGAAGAAGTCCGGAAATGCGGTTGTCGGGTTGCACTCGATGATTTTGGCGCCGGCTTGTCCTCATTCCAGGTGCTAAAGAGGATTCCCGTCGACTTCCTGAAGATCGACGCGCAATTCGTCGGTTGCGTCAATAACGATTTGGTGGACCGCAGTTTGATCGAGGCCATCACCAAGGTGGCTCGGACTCTCAGAATTACCACAATCGGTGAGCGCGTCGAGGCCGCCGAGACACTGGCTTGCCTCACGGAACTCGGGATCGATTTCGTGCAGGGCTACCAGCTCGCCCGGCCGGCACCGCTCGAGGAGCTTTTCCCCGCTCCTGAGCTGTCGCCCGGAGGCTGAGTTATGCTGGCACTCAGAGGTCCGGAACATGTCATTGATGCTGAAGGCCGCCTGCTCAGGTAGTTTTTTTCCTGAGCAACTCCCAACGACTTTGCCCAGGTTGTCCCAGTCCGCTTGTACGCCTGGCCAGGGTTCGCGACGCGACCCGAGAGAACCGGCCAGATGACACCGAGCAGATAACGTGGCGCCCATTGACGATTTAGCGCCGTTGCAGGATCGCGGCGCGGGTGCACTGGAGGGGTTGCGGGTTTTGGATCTGTCGAGGGTGCTGGCCGGGCCCTGGGCGACGCAGACGCTTGGCGATCTGGGGGCGCTGATCATCAAAGTAGAGCGTCCAGGCGAGGGCGATGAGACGCGCGCCTGGGGCCCTCCCGAGATTGAGGGAGCGGGTTATTCGGCCTATTTTGCCGGCAGCAATCGCAACAAGCGCTCGATCACCATCAATATTTCCGATCCCGAAGGCCAGCAGTTGCTGCTCGAACTGGCGCGCAAATCGGACGTGCTCGTAGAGAACTTCAAGGTAGGCGCCGCCGCCCGTTACGGCCTCGATTACGCCACCCTGAGCAAGGTCAATCCGCGGCTGGTGTATTGCTCGATTACCGGATTTGGCCAGACCGGACCTTATGCCTCAAGGGCCGGCTACGATGCGATGATCCAGGGCATGGGCGGGCTGATGAGCATCACAGGAAAGCCCGACGGTTCGCCGGGCGGAGGACCGCAGAAGGTCGGCGTGGCGACGGTCGACTTGACCACCGGGCTCTATGCCGTGATCGCCATACTGGCGGCATTGCGGCAGCGCGACTATACGAAACGGGGCCAATACATTGATTTGGCATTGTTCGATGTCTCGGTCGCGATGCTCGCCAATCAGGGGATGAACTTTCTGGCCAGCGGCGTGACTCCTGAGCGCCATGGCAATGCGCACCCCAATATCGTTCCCTATCAGGATTTTCCGACTCGCGACGGCTGGCTCATGCTGGCCATCGGGAACGATCGGCAGTTTGCGCAGTTTTGTCATCTCCTGGGACACCCCGAGTGGTCGAAGGACGAGCGGTTCTCTACAAATCGCCAGCGCGTGACCCACCAGGCCGCGTTGATTCCGATGCTGGCCGAATTGACCAAGCGGCGTAGCACCCGTGAGTGGATCGAAGCGCTGGAACCATTGCAGATCCCCTGCGGCCCGATCAACGATGTGGCCGAAGTGTTTTCCGACCCACAGGCCGTCGCGCGCAAGTTGCGCATCGACATACCTTCGGGCTCCGGTCATGGCGTGCCCGCGATTGCCAGTCCCTTGAGGTTGTCTGCCGCACCCGCACAGTATCGCCTGCCGCCTCCGGCTCTGGGCGCACACACCCGGGAGGTGCTGAGCGAGATTCTCGGATTGAGCGCGGCGCAGCTCGATGCTCTGGCCGCGCGCGGCGTTACTTGAGCATCTGTTGGTCGAAGAGTCTCAGTGGCCCCGACGATGGGTTGTGCTGAAAGTACATAAGGATCGTGCACTTAGACTAGTCAGGATTTCTTGTACCGGTGCAAGTACAGACCGGCGCATCGCTGCGCGCGCGCCGGGCGTGATTAGAAAGAGGGCGCAGCGGGCGCTGCAGTACACTGTCGCCAAACTCGAAAACGTCGGGAAACATCATGCGGACGACTCTTTTGCCTACTTGCGCGACGGCACTTCTCTTGTGTGGCTGCCATTCCGACACACCCCCGAACGGCACAAATACCAAACCCATAACTGCGGTCAGCACGGAGCGGTCCGCCGAGTTCGCCTTTGCTGAAACCGACATCGCGACCCTGCAGTCGCGGATGCAGAACGGAACCTTGAGCAGCCGTGCGCTGACGCAGGCGTACCTCGACCATATCGCGGCGATTGATCGCGCAGGTCCGCGACTTAATGCCGTGATCGAACTCAATCCGGACGCACTGCGCGATGCCGATGCGCGTGATAGCGAGCGGAAAGCGGGGAAAGCGCGTGGCGTCCTGCACGGGATTCCGATCCTGCTTAAGGACAACATCGACGCAACGCCCATGGTGAACTCAGCGGGCTCACTCGCGCTTGCGAGCTACCATCCTAAGGCCGATGCTTTCCTCGTTCGTAGGCTGCGGGTCGCCGGTGCGGTAATCCTGGGTAAGACCAACCTCAGCGAATGGGCGAATTTCCGCTCGACACGCGCGACTTCCGGCTGGAGTGCGCGAGGCGGGCAAACCCTCAGTCCGTACGCTCTCGATCGCAATCCCTGCGGTTCAAGCGCCGGTACCGGCACCGCGGTTTCCGCCAGTCTCGTTGCCGCCGGTATCGGCACAGAAACGGACGGGAGCATCATCTGTCCTGCGTCTGTCGCGGGGCTGGTCGGGATCAAGCCAACGGTGGGACTGGTCAGCCGCAGCGGGATCATTCCGATTTCTCACAGCCAGGACACCGCCGGCCCGATGGCACGCACCGTCGCAGATGCGGCTGCGCTGCTTACGGCCATCGCCGGGCAAGACGACGGTGATAGTGCCACTGCCGCGTCCGCGGGACATCTGGTGGCGGACTATTCGGCACACCTGAACAAGGATGCGCTCAAAGGGGCACGGATCGGCGTGCTGCGCAAGTCTATGGGTTTCGATCCAGGCGTTGATGCGCAATTCGAGCAAGCCATCGCCGTCATCAAAGCGGCCGGCGGCACGGTCGTCAACGCCGAAATTACTACCACCGGCAAGTGGGACGCGGCGGAGCAGGAAGCACTGCTTTATGAATTCAAGAGTGACCTGAACAACTATCTCGTCGCGGCCGGGACGCCAACGAAGTCGCTTGCAGAGCTGATCGACTATAACAAACAAAACGCGGCTGCCGAGATGCCGTACTTTGGCCAGGAGCTGTTCGAGCAAGCCCAGGCCAAGGGTTCCCTGAATGAGCGGAAATACAAGGAGGCGCGTACTAAGGCGCGCCGCCTGGCGGGCGCGGACGGGATCGAGGCCGCGCTGAAGGCGCAGCACCTCGATGCGTTGATCGCGCCGGCGATGTCTCCGGCATGGCTGACGGACGAGGTGCTCGGCGATCATTTCGTAGGCGGCAGCTATGGGGCCGCCGCCGTCGCCGGTACACCGAGTCTCACTGTGCCTATGGGTGAGAGTTATGGGTTGCCCTTCGGAATTGTGTTCATGGGATCGGCCTGGTCCGAGCCCCGCCTGATAGAACTTGGCTATGCCTTCGAACAGCTCACCAAGGCCCGCAGGCCACCACGTTTCTTGCGGACGGCACAACTAACGGCAGTTCGCAAGCAGCAGTGAGCGCACTTCGAGCGGATCCGGGCCAAGGTTCGTGGCGACGAGACTCGGCCACATAGCGTTAAGGCACCTGGGGAGCGACGTTATCTGGCCATGGAATGACTACTCAACCCGATACACCAGCCTGAATAACAAATTGGGCTGTCACCGGCGAATGTGCAAAAGTTTTATTGCCCTATCTTTCGGTGCCCGCGACTCCAGCAGGACTATCGACCGTGAGACGGAATGATCGATGTTGACATTTACGTCAATAAATGGCTATATGAGGGTAGATCTTGATGTATTTATCAATATGAAAACCCTTAAAGAGCTTGGTCTCGCAGTGGCGCTCCGACGCCAGGAGCTTGGCCTCAAGCAGCACTCTGTGGCGTTGAAAGCGGGTCTTTCTCCCGAGTCGCTATCTCGCTTCGAGCGGGGTCATACAGCTGAGTTCGGCTCGAGAAAGCTCCTAGCGGTTCTCGCCGTATTAGGTATGGAACTGCAGTTCACCGAAACTGGCACTTCGGGCTCGCTCGATGACTTACGTCGTGAGCGAGCTAAATCATGAAGCTATCTGTCTACGTCGCTGGTCGCGACGTCGCCATTCTCGAGCCGGATGGCGACTTCCGTTCCATCCTCACTTACAGGCCTGAGGTTGCCCAAGATGACCTCGTATCGCTAACGATGCTAGTCCGCACGGAGTCATACGTCTGGGACGACGTTCTACATCCCATATTTCAGATGAACTTACCTGAGGGATACCTTCTCCAGGTTCTGCAGGAACAACTCGGCCCTCAAGTAACTGGTAGCCCAATGGCACTTCTGGCCGTAATCGGTCGGAACATGGTGGGTCGTATCCAAGTCGCTGCTCCGGGTGCCAATCTCGCGGATACAACCCAACCTATCGAGCTCGCGGCCTTGCTTCAGGGGGACAACTCTGAGGAAGCCTTTGCCGAACTCGTACGGCAGCATGCAACGAGCGGGGTCTCTGGGATAGTCCCCAAGTTTCTCGATGCGCAAGACGAACCCACCTCCAACAGACACAACACGGGCACTCTGCTTACCCACAGACATATCATTAAGGGCTCAACAGGTAGGCTTCCGTATGTCTCCCTCAACGAGCACCTGTGCATGCAGGTTGCTAAGCGAGTATTGCCTACCGCAAACACTGAAGTCTCAAGCGATGGAAAAGCACTCGTCGTTTATCGATTCGATGTCGATAACAACGGCCAGCCTCGCTGGGGTATGGAAGATTTCTGCGCTTTATTAGGACTACGGCCTTCCGCGAAGTACGACACTACGTGGGAGCGAATCGCGAGAGCCGTCCGTGACCATGTACCGGGCGACACTCAGTTCGAGACCTTCCGCCAACTTACAGCCGTCATGCTGCTGACCTATGCCGTGCGGAATGCTGACTGTCACGCGAAGAACCTTGCATTGCTCTACACTAGACGCGAGGACGTCCACATTTCTCCGGTTTACGACGTTCTCACCACCACGGTTTATGCCGGGTACCAAGATAATCCGCCAGGCATAAGTTTCATGGGACGCAAGACCTGGACGCCGGGGAAGTCCTTGCCAACATTTATCGCTGCGACTTTCGGGATTCCCTTGAAGGTGCAGTCCGAAATCGTTGAGGAGATCAGCGATGCGGTGTCTGATACTACGCCTCGTGTCCGGTCCGCCATGGAGCAACACAAGGACTTCAGCGAGCTCGGCTCTCGAATGCTCACGACCTGGAATGAGGGGGTCAGTAGTCTAAGAGACGCCCGCACTTATAGCTTGCCCACTTGGATACCCGGTAAAGCGTTTGAAGATCTTTCAAGCCCCTCAAGGCTAACAAGCCCGAAAAAGGTGATCGGGAAGTCGGAAGGGCTGGCTAACAGAACGAAGCGCCGAAAGCATTGAATATCCGCGCAACCATCACAAGGCTCACTGTCGTCGTTAGTTCCGGCTTTCGGTATTAGCGGCATCGGCCGGCCCGCGTGATCGAGAATATACAAATGGAAATGGGGCAATTGGTTGCGCCAGTAACTCAGTCAGTCCAAGCCATTGATCGCCGAGTTTCTGTGGCCCCTATGATGGATTGGACGGATCGCCATTGTCGGTACTTCCTGCGCGGTTTTTCGCCCCGAGCGTTGCTGTACACGGAGATGATTACCGCGGAGGCATTGCTGCGCGGAGATGCGGCGAGCTTGTTGCGCCATTCGCCTGAAGAACACCCGCTGGCATTGCAGCTGGGTGGAAACTCGCCTGAGCGGCTCGCGGCTGCGGCAAGAATCGGCGAACGAGCCGGCTACATCGAGATCAATCTCAATTGCGGTTGCCCCAGCGATCGCGTGCACGCCGGAGCTTTTGGTGCCTGCTTGATGCGGGTGCCCGAGCAGGTGGCCAAATGCGTGGCGGCCATGCGCGCGGTCGTGTCGCTGCCCGTGACGGTCAAAATGCGTATTGGTGTCATTGAAGGGCGGGCCGAGCCCGTTCGCGAGCGGTTGGCGACGTACGATGAAAAGGATTACGCGCGGCTGGTGCACTTCACCACGGCTGTCAGTGAGGCGGGTTGCACGACCTTTATCGTGCATGCCCGCCAGGCGGTGCTGGGGGGGTTATCGCCCAAGGAAAATCGTGACGTACCTCCGCTTCGACCGCAGATCGTGAAGCAGCTTGCCGCGGAGTTTCCCCAGCTGGAGATTGTTTTGAACGGCGGCTTGAGAAATGCGCAGGAGGCCACCGCGGCGCTCGATTGGTGTGATGGAGTGATGCTGGGTCGGGAGGCCTACCACCGGCCGTACTTATTGAGTGAATTGCATCAGCAGGTCTTTGCCGACGACTGGCAGCGTCCTGCCGAAGGGGACCTGCTGGAAAGGATGGCCACCTACGCCGAGGGTGAGCTGGCCGCCGGCACACCGCTCGCAGCCGTGACTCGCCACATGTTTGGACTGTACGCAGGGCAACCGGGAGCGCGCGCCTATCGCCAGCGGCTGAGCGAGGGCGCGCGCCGCTCAGGCGCGGACGCATCGCTGGTAAGGACGGCCGCAGAGCCAAGCCGCCTGGACGCTCGGGCCACGATCCCGGATTAACCTGCGCGGGGTCAACCCGCGTTGAGCCGCTCCCGGAGATTTTCTGGTCACGATCATGGACTTATCGGGGTATCCCCATGGGCCACAACACGTGGCTCGCGTATACTCTAACTAGGCCCGGTGCCGACCTTATGTAAACTCGCCTGAGGGCAGGCCGGGGGCCCCGGGCCACAAATCGAAAACATGGTCAAGGATATCGAACTCGCCATTGTATTTGCCGACGTAGTCGGCTCGACCCGTCTGTTCGATAACCTGGGCGATCAGCGCGCGCGCGCGATGATCGCGATCTGCATCGACGTGATGCGTACCGCGACCGAGCACCACAACGGGACTGTGATCAAGACCATCGGCGATGAAGTCATGGCGACCTTCCCGACGGCCGATGATGCGCTCAACGCCGCCGGTCAAATGCAAAAACAGATAACTGCGCATGCAGAACTTAAGACCGAGGGTCACTCGGTCGCCATACGCATCGGGTGCCACTTTGGACCGGTTGTGCTCGAGGCACGCGATGTTTTCGGTGCCAGCGTGCATACCGCCAATCGCATGACCAGCCAGGCCAAGGCCGGACAGATCATCACCACTTCGGCGACCGTGGAAAGGCTCTCGCCGGAGTGGCGCGCGTCGGTTCGCCAGATCGATGTGGCGACGATCCGCGGCCAGGGGACCGAGATTGCACTCTACGAGGTCCTGTGGCAGACCGAGGATGTCACCAGCATGCTGCCGGCACTTGCGCTGACATCGCGCGACCAGCGTCGCACCTTGCGGTTGCGCCTGACAGTAGGCAATCGCGAAGTGACCATCGATCAGATGCATCCGCAGGTGGTGATTGGCCGCGCCGAGGAAAGCGATGTGATCGTCCGCGGGAACCTGATTTCGCGACTGCACGCGCGCATTGATTTCAATCGCAACCGCTTCATGCTTACCGACCAGAGCACCAACGGGACGTTCGTGCAGATGGCCGGTCAGGAAGAGGCGTTTGTCAGACGCGATACGATCCCCATCACGGGTGAGGGCATGATTGGTTTAGGAAAAGTGCCCGACAGCGAATCGCCTCAGACGTTGCGATTCGTTTGCGAAGAAGCCTAAGGCTGCTTTTGTCCTAGTGGCCCTGGCCGCCCAGGCGCCGCTCGACTTCGTCAAGTTCGGTGTACAGCGCCGCAGGCGCCGCATTCCCGTAGCCTTGCAAGTAGGCGCGGATGTCTCTGACTTCCCGTCGCAGCGCCTCGGGAGGAACCGTCGTCAGTTCGACCAGAACCTCCGGTTTGATATCGAGCCCACGGACATCGAGATCTTCGGGACGGGGCAGCAGGCCGATGGGGCTGTCCTGCGCACCTGCGCGCCCCGCGCATCGCTCGAGCATCCAGTTCAGCACGCGAAGGTTGTCGCCGAATCCAGGCCACAGGAATTTGCCCGACGCGTCCTGTCGGAACCAGTTCACGTGGAAGATGCGCGGTGCCCGGGCCAGACGCGCACCGGTCTGCAACCAATGCGCGAAATAGTAGCCGAAGTTATAGCCCGCAAAGGGCTTCATGGCCATCGGGTCGCGACGCACAATGCCTACATCGCCGGTCGCCGCGGCCGTGGTTTCGGAGGCCACCGAGGCGGCCACCAGCACGCCGTGCTGCCAGCTGCGGGCCTCATAAACGAGCGGCGCCAGTTCGCGCCTGCGACCGCCAAATATCAACGCCGAAATGGGCACGCCGCGCGGGTCCTCGGCGGCTTTGCTGTAACTTGGATTCTGGGTGGCCGCCACGGTGAAGCGTGAGTTCGGATGCGCGGCCGGCCCGCTGCCCGCGGTATAGGGGCGTCCCTGCCAATCGATGGCCGGCGCGCCGCTCTTGCGGCCCTCCCACCAGGGCTCGTTGTCGGCCGTCACCGCCACGTTCGTGAACAGCGTATCGTGGCGAATCATCTGATACGCGTTGCGGTTGGTCTTCTCGTTGGTGCCTGGAACCACGCCGAAATAGCCGGCCTCGGGATTGATGGCCCACAAACGCCCGTCCGGTCCCGGGTGGAGCCACGCAATGTCATCACCGACCGTGAAGACCTTCCAGCCCGGGAGCGAGTCGGGGGGAATTAACATGGCCAGGTTGGTCTTGCCGCAGGCGGAAGGGAAACGCCGCGGCCACATAATGGGTTTCGCCCGCAGGATTTTGCAGACCGACGATCAGCATGTGCTCGGCCAGCCACCCTTCAGTGCTGGCCTGGTAGCTGGCGATGCGCAGTGCGTGGCACTTTTTGCCCAGCAGTGCGTTGCCGCCGTAGCCCGAGCCGAAGCTCTCGATCGCAAGTTCTTCGGGATAGTGCATGATGAATCGGCGGGCCGGATTTAAGTCCCCGGTCGAGTGCAAACCGCGCACAAATGTCCCATCGACCGCGATCCGCTCGAGGGCCGCACGGCCCATTCGAGTCATCAACCACATGTTGAGCACCACATAGGCGCTATCGGTGATTTCCACACCGCACCTGGCATTGGGCGAATCAATGGGGCCCATGCAATAGGGCACCACATAGAGGGTGCGGCCACGCATGCACCCTCGGAAAAGTTCGCGCATGCGCGCGTGCGCCACCGCCGGTGCCAGCCAGTTGTTGTTCGGTCCGGCCTCCTCTTGGGTCGTGGTGCACACGAAGGTCAGGTGCTCGACCCGCGCCACATCGGTCGGATCGGAGCGATACAGGTGGCAGCCCGGGAAGGTTTCCTGGTTCAGGGTGCGCAATTCGCCCTTGCGCACCAGCTCTTCGCGGAGCCGGCGGAACTCCTCGATTGTCCCGTCGCACCAATGGATGCGCTCGGGCTCGGTGAGGGCAGCGACTTCGCCCACCCAGGCGGCGACGTTTTTAGCGATATCTGCTATGGAAACAAGGGTATGGGGCGCGCTCGCCATGACGTATCCTTAAGGGCAGCGCCCGAATCTATCCGCTGTCGCTGGGAGTCATTTCTTGCCCTCAATTGTAGCCTATTTTGGCCCTCCGGCATGAGCCCTGTAGGAGAGGTGTTCCGGCCCGGCGGTGCTCTGGCGCGTGCTTTCGAGGGTTTCGTGACGCGCCCCACACAGCGCCGCATGGCCGATCGCATCGCAACGGCCATCTCGCAGCGCGAACACCTCCTGGTAGAGGCGGGCACCGGGACCGGCAAGACCTTCGCCTATCTGGTGCCGGCCCTGACCTCGGGCTTACGGGTACTTATTTCGACCGGCACGCGCACCCTCCAGGACCAGCTCTACACGCGCGACATTCCATTGTTGGCAGGCGCACTGGGCCGTCCGCTGAGCACGGCGCTTCTCAAGGGACGCGCTAATTATCTGTGCCTGGCAAGACTGGGCGGCGCGCTCTCGCAACAATCGTTCCTTGAAGGCGATGAGCCGGAACTGCTCAGGCAGGTACGAGATTGGGCGGGCACGACGAAAAGCGGCGATCTGGCGGAAGTCTCTGCACTCGGGGAGTCCCACCCGATGCGGGCCCAACTCACCAGCACCCGTGAGGCGTGCACCGGCACGAAGTGCCCTGAGTTTTCGCGCTGCCACGTCTTCGCCGCGCGCCGCGCTGCGCTGCAGGCCGACCTGGTAGTCGTCAACCATCATTTGCTCTTGGCGGACTTGGCTCTCAAGGAGGATGGGTACGGGGAATTGCTTCCCGGCGTCGATGCGCTAATTCTCGATGAGGCCCACCAACTTCCGGACCTCGCTGCGGAGTTCTTTGGTGTGACCTGCTCGAGTCGCCAGCTCGATACCCTCCTGCTCGATGCCCGGCGCGAATTCCAGGCCGCCGGCATATCTCTCGCCGAGACCGCTCGCTTCAACGCGATCCTTGAGCAACCGTTCCGAGCGCTGCTCGCCGCCTTTGGACGCCAGGAGCGTCGCATGGCGTGGGAGGAGCTGAGCACGGAGGCTCAAGAGGGCTGTGAATCCTTGCGAGGCGCGCTGCAGGAGTGGGCAGGTGCGCTCGAGGCGCAACCCGAGGCGGCCGGAATCGCGCAATGCGCAGCGCGCGCGCGGGCCTTGGCCTCGGAGCTTGAGCGGATGCTGATCGAGCCGGAGGACCCACAGGCGGGCGGCGCGCGGAGCGTGGCGGTCAATTCGCGCGGATTCGTACTCAATCTGCTGCCGTACGATATTTCCACGCGCTTTCGCGGACTCATCGATCAGCACCCGAGTGCTTGGATCTTTACTTCCGCCACGCTCGCGCTGGCCGGAAATTTCCAGCACTTCTCGGCTCGTCTGGGGCTCGCCGATGTGCAGACGCTGTGTCTGGAGTCTCCCTTCGATTACGAGCGCCAGGCGCTGTTGTATCTGCCCGAAGGATTGCCCGATCCCGGCGCACTCGAATACACCCAAGCGGTGGTCGGTGCGGTGCGCCCGCTCCTTGAGTCGAGCGATGGTGGGGCGTTCCTGCTGTTTACGAGCCATCGCGCGTTGCGGATTGCCGCCGGTTTGCTCCGTGATGCGGGTTGGCCCGCCGCCTGGCCGCTGCTGATTCAGAACGAGGCGCCCCGGGAGCAGTTGCTCAGAAGATTTCGTGACTCCGGGCACGCCGTTCTGCTGGGCACTGCCAGTTTCTGGGAGGGCGTTGACGTCCAGGGCGATGCGTTGCGCCTGGTGATGATCGATAGGCTTCCTTTTGCTTCCCCCGAGGATCCTCAGGTACGCGCGCGCGCGCAGTTCCTGCGAGCCCAGGGCGTAAATGCTTTTCGCGACTACCAGCTGCCTGAGGCCGCGCTGGCCCTTAAGCAGGGCGTGGGGCGGCTGATACGGAGCGAGGAGGACCGCGGCGTGGTCATGATCTGTGACCCGCGCCTTTTAACGCGCGGTTATGGACGATCGCTCCTGGCAAGTCTGCCGCCGATGCGTCCGACCCGCGATGCGGCCGAGGCGATGACGATGCTTCGTCGCAGCGCCCGCCCGCGGGCGGAGCGCACCGATTTGAAAGTCTCCTCGGTCCCCGGGCCAGCCCGCGCCAGCGCATGAAGCTGCTTGCGCTCGACACAGCTGCGGAATTTTGCAGCGTGGCCGTGTGGCGTGACGGTGAGATCCTGCATCGCGAAGTGAGCGCCGAGCGCGGCCACGGCGGGCAGCTTCTGAGCCTGATCGATGCTCTGCTCGCCGAGGCGGGCCTGCGGCTCGGCACTCTCGATGCTCTGGCTTTTGGCCGAGGACCGGGGGCGTTTACCGGGGTGCGCCTGGCGGCCAGCGTCACCCAGGGGCTGGCATTCTCCGCGGGCCTCCCAGTCATTGCGGTTTCGGATCTGCGTGCGCTCGCCCAGCAAATGCCGATGCCCGGGGAGCAGGATTGGCGCGTTCTGGTGTGTCATGACGCGCGCATGGGCGAGGTGTATTGGGCCGGCTTTCGTGGCCAGGGCGGACGGGCCCAGGCGGATACGCCAGAGTATGTGGCGTCGCCGAAAAACATGCTGAGTTTGGCGATGGCCTGGCTCGGCGCGGGCCCGAGCCGCGGAGCCGGTTCCGGTTTTGCGGCGTACCCGGAATTGTCCGCACTTTCGCCGCTCTTGAGCACCGTGCGCGCAGATATACACCCGCGTGCGCAGGAGATCGCCTACCTTGCGGCAGGTGATGGTTTGGAACTCGCTGTGGCACCTGAGCAGGCGGTGCCTGTCTATGTGCGCGACAATGTGGCGGTGGTGCCAGGCACAGGTCCTCCCCGTCCCTGATTATTGATTACTGATTGCGCTGTCACACTTCCGTCATGCACTCTCGCTAATGTGGCGCGCGCGACCGCTATGACAGTCTTATGACAGCAAAACACATTCTGGTTGTGGAAGATGAACGGCCGATCCGCGAGATGATCGCATTCGGCCTGAAGCGCGCTGGCTTTGAAGTACGTGAGGCCGAAGACAGCCGCGCGGCGCGCACCGCGCTAGCGAATCGACGTCCGGACCTGCTGCTGGTCGATTGGATGCTCCCCGACACCAGCGGTCTGGAACTCACGCGCTCGCTCAAGCGTGATCGGGAGACGCGCGATTTGCCCATCATCATGTTGACGGCGCGCGCGGCCGAGGCCGACAAGGTGACTGGACTGGATGGGGGGGCAGACGATTACCTCACCAAGCCTTTTTCGCCCCGCGAATTGCTGGCGCGAGTCAACGCGTTGTTGCGTCGGGTCTCGGGTCCGGCCGAGGGCGAGGCCGTGGTGCACGGAGCCCTCACGCTGGATCGGGCCAGCCACCGAGTCAGTTCCGGAGAGCACCCGGTACCGCTCGGTCCCACCGAATACCGTCTGCTGGAATTTTTCATGCTGCATCCCGATCGCGTTTACAGTCGCGAACAGCTCCTGGACCGCGTGTGGGGGGGCAATGTGTATGTGGAAGAACGAACCATCGATGTGCACATCCGCAGACTCCGCAAAGCGCTCGAGGAATTCGATTGCGACCAGCTCATCCAGACCGTGCGCGGTGCGGGCTATCGGTTCTCGGTGCGGGTAGAAGCCTGACGCTTCGATGACCGCATCCGTCTGGTGGGGCCTGTTCCTAACCACATTGACCGCCGTGGCGGTGGCCGTGCTGATCGGGTTACTGACCGGACACGTCGGTGTGGCCGTCTCGCTGGTGCTGGCGGCCCTGTTGATGCGCCAGCTGTACTTGCTGCAGCGGGTGTTGTTGTGGCTCCGGAGCGACCGCGCGGACCAGGTGCCCGATGCGGGTGGGGCCTGGGGCGATGTGATCGGCCTGATCGCCAGGCTCTTTCGCCGCAAGCAGTATCACAAGCGGCGCATGCGCCAGCTGTTGCGCGAGCTGCGGCACTCGACCGCGGCCATTCCGGATGGCGTGGTCATGCTCAATCCGGCCGCGGAGATCCTCTGGTTCAACCGCTCGGCGGCCGAACTGCTCAATCTGCGAAGTCCCGGGGATGTCGGACTTCGCATCGATAACCTGGTGCGCCGGCCGGAGTTCGTCAACTACCTGCGCAACGGTGAGTACCGCTCCCCGGTAGTCGTGCAGGGCGCCGGTGCGATGGATCAGCACCTGCACTTCCAGGTGGTTCCGTACGGGGCAGGCCAATTGCTGCTGATGGTGCGTGATGTGACCCGCCAGGTGCGGCTCGAGGCCATGCGCAAGGATTTTGTCGCCAACGCTTCGCACGAGCTGCGCTCCCCGCTGACCGTGATTTCGGGCTACCTCGAGACCCTCTCGCAGGAGGAAACGCTCGAGCCGGTGTTGCACGGCCAACTGCAGGAGATGCGCCGCCAGGCGCTGCGAATGACCGCCATTGTGGAGGACCTGCTCGAGCTCTCGCGGCTTGAGGCGGAAGGGGGCGAGCCCAACCTGGAGCCGGTGGACGTCGGCGCTTTGCTGATGCGCCTGCGCAGTGACCTGCAGGCGCGAGACGCCTCACAGCTCGAGGTGGAGATCCAGGTGGACACTACGGACCGTTTGCGTGGTGAACCGGCGCAGTTGCACTCGGCTTTCGCGAACCTGCTGGACAATGGCGCCAAGTACACTCCGGCCGGCGGTAGCATCAAAATGCGCTGGTGGCGCGACGAACAGGGCGGGTACCTTTCGGTCAGCGACACAGGCATTGGCATCGCGCCCGAGCATATTCCCAGGCTCACCGAGCGCTTCTATCGAGTGGACCCGGGCCGAAGCCGGGCCAGCGGTGGATCCGGATTGGGGCTGGCCATTGTTAAGCATGTCCTGCAGCGCCATGACGCCACCTTGCAGATCGTGAGTGAAGAGGGGCGCGGGAGCACCTTTAGCTGCTATTTTCCGGCCCAGCGATTGGTGCCGGCGGCATGAGGGGCGCCCTGCCCGCGCCATCGCCTTAGGACCTTTTTTTACCGTAGCTGGGCTATATTGGCCTTAGCGACGGCCAGGAACGGAATTCTATGGAAGCTGCCGACATCTCGCATCACACCTCGCGACGTTTTAACGAGGACCTCGAACGGGTCCGCACCAAGGTGCTGGCCATGGGCGGGTTAGTCGAGGAGCAACTCAGTCACGCCCTCACCGCTCTGGTGGAGGGTGACAGTGCGCTTGGCAAGGCGGTCGCAAGCCAGGACTACCGGGTCAACGGCATGGAAGTGGCAATCGACGACGAGTGCAGCCGCATTCTTGCCACCCGTGCTCCGGCCGCCGGGGACCTGCGCATGGTGGTGGCCACCATTAAGACCATCACTGACCTGGAACGCATCGGCGATGAGTGCGAGAGGATCGGCAATATTGCCGCGCGGCTTGCCAACACCGAGCGCCCCGCGGATCGTTACCGCGAGGTTAAGCACCTGGGACGGACCGTGCAGCTGATGGTGCACAACATGCTCGACGCCTGCGCGCGCCTGGATTCCACGTTGGCGCTGGAAACGGCGCGCAATGACCGGGTGGTGGACGAAGAGTACGAGGCCATCCAGCGCCAATGCATCACCTTCATGATGGAAGACCCGCGCACCATACGCCGGGCGCTGGAAGTGATGTGGGTGGTGCGATCTTTGGAGCGCATCGGTGATCACGCCAAGAACATCTGCGAATACATAATTTATATGGTGCACGGCAAGGACATACGCCATACATCATTGGAAAGTGTGGAGCAGGAACTCATTGCCCGCGCAGCGCGCGAGTGACACTGTTGAGCCGGCGCGTTCTTAACCTGTGCGGGTTCTTGTGCTGCGCGGCCATGCTCGGATACGCCTGGTACGCCCAAGGCGTGCTTAGGGTCGAGCCGTGCCCGCTGTGTATCTTTCAACGCATCGGCATTGCCGCGGTAGGCGTGCTTTTCCTGGCGGCGTGGCTGCAGGCACCGCGCGCCTGGGGAGCACGGGTCTACGGAGTGCTGATTGCGCTCGCAGCAATCATCACCATGGCGGTGGCCGCCCGCCACGTGTGGATACAGCATCTGCCGGAGGGAGCCGTGCCCGCCTGCGGGGCGGGCCTGAAGTTCCTGTTGGAGGAGTTCCCGCTGGGGCAGGTGGTGCGCAAGGTGCTCAGCGGGTCAGGGGAGTGCCACGAGCTGAACTGGACCTTCCTATCGCTGAGCATGCCGACCTGGGTATTGATGGCCGCCGGCGCACTGGGCCTGCTGGCCGTGTACGCCAACTTCAGCAAGCGGCCGCGTTAGCCAAACAATTCCCGCAAGACCCGCAGGTACATGGCGTGCAGAGCGTCAATATCGGTGAGCCGCGCACATTCATTCACCTTGTGTATGCTGGGGTTGGGCACGCCAAGCTCAACCACATCAGCGCCGGTGGTCACCAGGAAGCGCCCGTCCGAGGTGCCCCCGGTTGTGGCGTATCGCGGCTCGATGCCGCTGGTATCCCTTACGGCCTTGCTGACTGCGCTCGCCAGCCGGCCTGGCGGGCAATAGAACGGCGCAGCTGGCGCTTGCCAGCGCAGCGAGTAGCGCACTTGGTGCTTGCGCAGCGTGTCCTCGACGGTGGCCATCAGTGTCATCGACCGTGTGCACCGGGGCGTAGCGCAGATTGAATTGGGCGTGCAGTTCGCCGGGAATCACGTTCAGTGCGCCGGTCCCGGCATTGAGATTTGACACCTGGAAGCTGGTCGGTGGGAAATGTTCATTGCCCTGATCCCAGCTGTGCGTGGTGAGTTCGGCCAGCGCCGGCGCCAGGGTGTGCACGGGATTCTCAGCAATGTTCGGGTAGGCCACGTGTCCTTGAACTCCGTGCACGGTCAGGTGCCCAGAGAGCGAACCACGCCTGCCGATTTTTAGGATGTCGCCCGTCTGCCGCTCGCTCGAGGGCTCGGCGACGATGCACCAGTCCGGACGCACGCCGCGCGCGGTCAGCGTCTCGACCACGCGCTTGGTGCCATCGATCGATGGCCCTTCCTCGTCGCTCGTGATTAGAAAGGCGATCGAACCGCGACCGGGCCAGCCCTGGGCGACAAAGGCTTCCGCCGCGGTCACCATGGCCGCGATGCCGCTTTTCATATCTGCAGCTCCGCGTCCATAGAGCACGCCCTCCCGGACTACCGGCTGGAACGGATCCGAATGCCAGGCGCTGAGTGGGCCAGGGGGCACGACGTCGGTGTGGCCTGCAAAACATAGCAGGGGGGCACCTTGGCCGAGCACCGCCCAGAGGTTATCCACTCGGCCAAAGCGCAAGTGCTCGATCGTGCAACCAAGCTTTGCGAGGCGGGCGCCGAGAAGTTGCTGGCAGCCCGCATCCTCCGGGGTCACCGAGGCCCGGCTGATCAGATCCTGCGTCAGCTCGACGGTGGCAGACATCGATTACTCCTTAGCGAAAGGGATGCTCGAGTGCGCGCTCCACTCGGGAAAAGCTTTGTCACTGCAATAAGTTGGCCATGTCATTGAATCGCAATACTTGGGGCCGGGATCGGCGGTGACACGAAACTGTCACACACCACAAGTATAAAACCGCAGCAGCTCCACTGGCTCTAACCAAAGGCATTTCCAATGAATAAAGTTCTTATCGCTGCGGTGATAGCGCTGATCTATGGCGAGGCCACGCCGGTCATGGCCCAGAGCGCCAGCTCCAGCGCCGATGCGGCCGCGGCCCAGGCGCAGATCGACGCGCTCAAGCAGCAGCTGCAGCAACTGCAGGCGACGGTCGATAACATGAAGAGCAAGCCAGCGGTCGAACCCGTCAAGGAGCCGACCAAGGCGATCGTCGAGGTCGACAACGGCAGCACCACGGTGGGTGGGCAGGCGTTCATGGACTTCGGCCACACCTCGAATCAGCAAAATGGCGTGGACGTGTCCCCGACCGGAACGGGTTTCGACATCAAGCGCTTTTACCTGATCGTCGATCACAAATTCGACAACGTGTGGTCTGCGAACCTGACCACCGATGCCCAGTACCTGCCGGATAAGACCACCAGTGTGGTGACCACGGTCGGCCCGCCTCCGAAGACCGGCACCGTCACCACCACCGGTGGAAGCGGAACGGTGACGGAAGTATTCATCAAGAAGCTGTACCTGCAAGCCACCCTTAGTGACGCCTTCGTGGTGCATGCGGGCGCGTACACCTCGCCGTGGGCGCCGTTTGTCGAGAGCCTGTACGGATACCGGTGGATCGAGAAAACCCAGACCGACCGACTCGGCTATGCCAACACCGCGGATTGGGGCTTGAACGCCAGCGGCAAGGTCGGCGGCGGGCTATTCACCTACTCGGCCTCGGTCGTTAACGGCGGGGGCTTTAAGAACCCTTCGCGCAGCAAGTACGTCGACTATGAAGGTCGCATTGGTGTCACCCCGGTCAAGTGGCTGACTCTGGGGGCCGGTTTCTACAGCGGGCACCTGGGGCAGATCAACACCTCGAATGAAAACTTTCCGAAAAATACCGCCTCGCGCTGGGATCTGGCCGTGGGAGTGCATGCGGAGGGCTTTAGGATCGGCGCCGAGTATTTCGAGGCCAAGAATTACAAGAGCGCCAATCCCACCACCGGGGTGTACAACGTTTCGGCGATCACCAGCGGCAGCAGCACCGCCCCGCTCAACGACAAGGGCGATGGCTACTCGCTCTGGACTTCGTTTGACTTCAACGCGCAATGGGGTGTGTTTGGGCGGTACGATGAGGCCAAGCCCAGCAAGGATGTGGTCTCAGAGCTCAAGGACACCTTTTTCACCTTGGGCGTGGACGTCAAGCCGCGCAAGAACGTCGACGTGGCGCTGGTCTACAAGAACGAGAAGGTCGAAAACGGCCAGATCTCGGTCTCGAGTGCCGATGCCAACGGCTCCTATACCCTCGGCGGCACCGGAACAAGCACCAACGGTTTGACCACGGACGGTAAATACGACGAGATCGCCCTGTACGGGCAGTTTACGTTCTAAGCCCCAGGCAAATCGGCGCCGCCTCGCTGGCGGCGCCGCTTTCCACACCCGATCGACAAAAATATGCAGAAGCACCATTGATCTCGCGACTCCCAAGTAAATAGGCTCTTATGCCATGACCGCCGAGGGCTTAACTCACCACACTTCCAGCCGCTTCGACGCGGACCTGGAGCGGATCCGTGCCAGCGTTCTGGAAATGGGCGGTCTGGTGGAACGCCAGCTCCATGACGCACTGGGTGGTATTGCCAGCGGCGACTCACAAGTTATTGCCGCGGTGACCGAACAGGAACTGCGCATCAACCAGATGGAACGCTCCATCGATGAGGACTGCAGCCAGGTGCTGGCGACGCGTTCGCCTGCGGCCACGGACTTAAGGCTGCTGATCACGGTACTGAAGACCATCACGGATTTGGAGAGAATCGGTGACGAGGGAGAAAAGATCGCGACCATTGCCGTGCACATGGCAGGGGCAGAATGGCCGCGCACGCGCTATCGGGAGCTGCGCCACATCGGCACGCTGGTCACCGACATGGTACGCGACGCTTTGGACTCATTTGCTCGTCTCGACGCTGAGCTGGCTTTCCAGGTGGCGCGCCGTGACCGCACGGTGGATGAGGAATACGAGGCGATCCACCGCCAGTGCATCACCTTCATGATGGAGGATCCGCGCACGATACGGCGGGCTCTCGATGTCATGTGGGTCGTGCGCTCGCTCGAACGGATCGGCGATCACGCCAAGAACATATGCGAGTACGTCATCTACACCGTTCATGGCAAGGACGTGCGCCATACACGCCTTGAAGAGGCAGAACTCGATTTACGGGCCGCGGCCACAAAGCACGCCGCCGCGGTCAGCGCTTCCGGAATGCCACCGGCCGGCGGAAATCTGGCGCGCTAGAATCGACAACTCGATTTCGCTCCACGAACCATGAGTCATTCCGGACTGAAGCCCACATGCCCATAGCCTCTGGTCGGTCGATCTGCAGTTTGGCCGAAACGTCGGCGGCTGGCTCGTGCCGACCGCTGCGGGACATTTGGCAGGCCAGCGACTGGGGCGCAAGCGCGCCGAGGGGTCGTGCGCTCGCCGGGGTGTGCTATCGTCTCGCTAAGAACAATGATCGGTGAAGCATGTCGCGTGAGGCAAAGTCGTCCGGCCTGATGCCCGCCACTGACACGGACTCCGGCATCATCCCAGTGCGCGGGAGCGGACGGGGTGCCGTGCACGTCAACGTCGATGAGGCCCGCCGCGCCTCCGCCGTTAATGCGCCGGTCAAGGCGCGCGCCGAGGCGTTGAGTTTCTACTACGGTGACTTCCAGGCGCTCAAGAGCCTGAACATGGAATTTCGGATGCGTCAGGTGACCGCGCTGATCGGTCCCTCGGGCTGCGGCAAGAGTACCTTCCTGCGCTGTTTCAATCGCATGCATGATCTGACGCCGCTCACGCGCTACGAGGGCAACATCATGCTGTACCCGGAGGACATCAATCTGGTTGCACGCGATATCGATCCGATTGAAGTGCGCATGCGCATCGGCATGGTGTTTCAGAAGCCGAACCCGTTTCCGAAATCGATCTTCGAGAACGTCGCCTACGGATTGCGCGTGCGTGGACTGCGCTCGCGCGCGCGGCTCGCTGAGCAGGTCGAACAGGCGCTGCGCGCTTCGGCGCTGTGGGATGAGGTCAAGGACCGCTTGTCCGAATCCGGCCTGTCGCTTTCCGGCGGGCAGCAACAGCGGCTGTGCATTGCCCGCGCGCTGGCCACGGATCCCGAAATATTGCTTTTCGATGAGCCGACTTCGGCGCTTGATCCGATCGCCACCGCACGTATCGAGGAACTGATCACGGGTCTGCGCGAGCGCGTGACCGTGATCATCGTCACGCACAACATGCAGCAGGCGGCGCGTGTCTCGGACTTTACTGCCTTTATGTATCTGGGCGAGCTGATCGAATTCGACGAGACCACCAAGATCTTCACCAATCCGAGCAAGAAGGCGACCGAAGACTACATCACGGGGCGCTACGGCTAGGGGCGATTCCGGCCAAGGTCGAGCAGTTAGTCCGCGCGCAGCAGTTCGTTGATTGAGGTCTTGGCGCGAGTCTGGGCGTCCACGCGCTTGACGATGACCGCGCAGTAAAGGAATGCGATCCGTCCTTGGCCGGAAGTGCGCCGGGCACAACCACCGAGCCTGGAGGCACGTGGCCTTGCAGGATCTCGCCCGTCGAACGATCGAGAATCCGAGTGCTCTGGCCAATGTACACGCCCATCGAGATCACCGAGCCCGCGCCGATCACCACTCCCTCGACGATTTCTGAGCGCGCGCCGATAAAACAATCGTCCTCGATGATCGTCGGGCTCGGCCTGGAGCGGTTCGAGCACGCCTCCAATGCCGACCCCGCCCGACAGGTGCACGTTCTTGCCGATCTGCACGCACGAGCCCACCGTGGCCCAGGTATCGACCATGGTGCCCGAACCGATATAGGCGCCGATATTGACGAAGCAGGGCATCAGTACGACGTTGGGAGCGATGTAGGCCCCGTGGCGCACGATGGCGTGAGGCACGACGCGCACTGCGGTGCGCGGCAAATTCGTCGGCGTCGAGCGAGGCGAACTTGAGCGGCACCTTATCGTAGAAGCGCGCGTAGCCCGCATCACTGAGACGGTTGTGGTGGGTGCGAAAATACAGCAACACGGCTTTCTTGAGCCATTCGTTAACGCTCCAGCGGCCCGCGTGTTGCTCGGCGACACGCAGTTCGCCCCGGTCGAGCAACCCGAGGGCTTCCTCGACGGCGGCCAGAAGATCGCTGCCCGCCGATTCGGGCGTCAGGGTCTGCCGTCGCTCGAAGGCCGTTTCGATCGTGGCGCGGAGGCGCGCATGATCGGCCACTTGCTGCGGGCTGGCGCTCATCCGTGATCGGGGGCGCTTAGCGTCTCAAGCAACCGGGAGCGCAATCGTGCGGCCGCCGCCTCATCAAGTGGCCGGCGTTGCCCGTCGGTCAGATAGAACACGTCCTCGGCGCGCTCGCCCATGGTGCCGATCTTGGCGGCCGCCAGGTCCACATGTTCCTCCCACAGGACCTTGCCCACATCGCACAGCAACCCGGGCCGATCGCCAGCAACCAGCTCGAGGACCGAGCGGGCGTTGCGTTCATCCACGCTGATGGCAATCTGTGTCGTGCGTCCGAAACACGCTCAGTTGCCGCGGCGCGCGACGCGAGACGGCCAGCAGCGCATCGCCGGGCCGCTCCAGGGACGCCCAAAGGGCGAATTCGATCTCGGCCAGCCGATCCGCATCGGCGATCATCGCACCGTCCTCTTCAAGCACGTGGTAAGTGTCGAGGGAATACCCATCCCCGACCGGGGTGATGCGTGCGTCCACGACATTGAGGCCCAGCTGATCGAGCGCCGCCGTGGCGCGCGCGAAACCGTGACGGCGATGCGGCGCGTACAGCAGGATCGCGGCGGTTCCAGTTCCGGGCTGCAGATCCACGGCGACTCGCGCCTCCGCACCGCTCGCCTCCGGGCGCGCCAGGACCTGGGTGTGGCGAGCAATCTCCTCGGGCATGTAGCGCAGAAAGTAACCTTCAGGGAGCCGCGCCCAGGTCGCATCGATCGCCGCGGCCGGCACGCTTTGGGCCTGCAGCAGCACGCGCGCCCCGGCCTGGTTCTCGCGCACCAGCTCCTCCTTGTCTATCGGGGTCTCAAGGCCCCGGCGCAGTGCGCGGCGCGTCTTCTCGTAGAGATTGTGAAACAGCGAGGCCTTCCAGGAGTTCCACAGCTTAGGGTTGGTCCCGCGCACGTCGGCACAGGTGAGCACGTACAGGTAATCAAGGTGCGCCTCATCGCCGACCTTGCGCGCAAACTCATTGATGACTTGCGGATCGCCGATGTCCTGCTTTTGCGCGGTGAGCGACAGCAACAGGTGATTCTTGACCAGCCAGGCCACCAGGCGCGCGTCATAGCGCGACAGACCCTGCTCCAGACAGAAGGACTCAGCATCCACCGCGCCCAGCTCCGAGTGATCGCCCCCGCGTCCCTTGGCGATATCGTGAAACAGCGCGCGCCAGGTAAACGATCTCCTGCTTGGGGAGGATCTGCATGATCGGGGAGACCAGCGGCAGTTCGCGGTTGAATTCAGGGATCGCCAGGCGCCGCGCGTTGCTCACCACGAACAGGGTGTGGGCATCGACCGTGTAGGCGTGGAAAAGATCGTACTGCATGCGCCCGACGACGCGCCCGAACGCCGGGATGTAACGCCCCAGCACCCCGTAGTTGTTCATGCGCCTTAATTCGTGGGTGACCCCGCGCGGGGCGCGCAGGATTTCCATGAACAGGCGGTGATTGCGCGGGTTCTGGCGGAATTCCTCATCCACCAGCCACAGACTGCGGGTGACCGCGCGCATGGTGCCGGCGCGCACGCCGCGCAGGTGCGGGTGCTGCTGGAGCAGCGCGAACAGCTCCAGCAGCGCCGAGGGTTGGCGGCTGAACAAGTCTTCGCTGACCGCCTCCAACGACCCATCGCGGACCTGGAACTGGGGCGTGAGGGGCTTAGGCGCGGTGTCCTCGCTGAGGATCGCCTCGCGGAACACCTGCAACAGCAGTTCGTTGAGCAACTGCACGTCCATGAGCGTGCGGTAGTAGCGCTGCATCAGCTGCTCGACCGCGAGGGTGTAGGTGCTGTCCTCGTAGCCGAAACTGCGCGCGAGCTTGATCTGATGATCGAACAGCAAGCGGTCCTCGTGCCGTCCGGTCAATACGTGCAAGCCGAAGCGCACCTTCCACAGGAAGGCCTGGGCCTGCTTGAGCCGGCGCAGCTCCGATGAGGTGAGGAACCCGTGCCTGGCCAGTTCATCGAGCGACTCGGAGCCGAAGTGGCGCTTGGCCACCCAGGCGATGGTCTGGATGTCGCGCAGTCCCCCCGGGCCGGTCTTGACGTTGGGCTCCAGGTTGTAGGCGGTGTCGTTGGCCTTGCGGTGGCGTTCCTGCTGCTCGCGCACCTTGGCGGCGAAATAATCGCGTACCGGCCAAAGCCGGTCTGGCGCCAGCGCGGTGCGCATCATCGGCAGCAAGCTCTCGCTTCCGGCCAGCCATCGCGCCTCAAGGAGCGTGGTCATGACCCCGACGTCCGCGAGGCTCTCGGTGGCGCACTCCCCGATCGTACGTACGCTGTGGCCGACCGCCAGCCCGATGTCCCAGAGGAACGCGACGAATTGCGCGATCTGGCTGCGCTCCGCGTCGGAGAGGGATTCGGGCGTCAGCACCATGACATCAACGTCCGAACACGGATGCAGCTCGCCGCGCCCGTAACCGCCCACCGCCGTTAGGGTCAGACGCTCGGCCAGATCCGGCTGCAAACGCGCGCGCCAAAGGCCGGCCAGCAGCCGATCGATGCAGGCGGCGCGCGCCCGGACCAGGGCTTCGACCGGCTCGTCCTGGCGAAATCGCTGTTGCAGTTCCTGTTGGCTGCGCGTGAGCAGCTGCCGGCAGGTTTCCCCGGAGTACTGACCGGCGCTGAGCAAATCGGGCAGACGATCGAGCAGCGGCCAGTCGATGCGGGGCGCCGGCGGGTGAGTGAGCTGCTCGAGCGCGGAAGGATCGGCAATCATGCCGTGGCTGCGGCGCGGCGCTCATCGGCGCCGAGCGTCAGCACTTCATGGCCGCTCGGCGTGACCAGCACCATGTGCTCCCATTGCGCGGACAGGGAATGGTCCTTGGTCACGACCGTCCAGCCGTCGGGCATTACGCGGGTGTGGCGCTTGCCGGCATTGATCATCGGCTCGATCGTGAACACCATGCCCGCCACCAGCTCCATGCCGGTGCCGACCTCTCCGTAATGCAGGATCTGGGGATCTTCGTGATAGACGCGTCCGATTCCGTGCCCGCAATACTCGCGGACCACCGAGTAGCCGGCGGCCTCGGTGTGCTGCTGGATCGCATGACCGATGTCCCCCAGGTGTGCGCCCGGGCGCACCAGGTCGATCGCCCGCCACATGGCGGCGCGACAGGTTTCCGTCAGGCGCTGGGCCTGGATCGGGGGCTTGCCCACGTAATACATGCGGCTGGTATCGCCGTGGTAGCCATCCTTGATGATGGCGACATCGATGTTGAGCAGGTCACCGTTCTTGAGCACCCGCTCGTTGGGTATGCCGTGGCACACGACGTGATTGACCGAGGTGCACACGGTTTTCGGAAAACCGCGGTAACCCACGTTCGCCGGCACGGTGCGCTGGACTTGAACGATGTAATCGTTACAGATCTGGTCCAGATGGTCGGTACTGACGCCCGGGACCACGTGCTCGGCGATCATGTCCAGCACGTCGGCGGCCAGGCGGCCGGAAATGCGCAATTTGGCCTGTTCTTCCGGGGTCTTGATCGAGACTTGGGTGGAGCGGAGCATGGGGGTGCGGAAGCCTCGCTAAAGCGTTGTTCCGGCGGGAAGTTCATGGTATAAAGCGCGGCCTTTTTTGGCAACGCAATCCACACGCGTATCAGTAACTTGCAGCCGGGTGTCCCCACGCCCTTGGGCTCTTGCCGACCGGAAACGGTCGGTGATGGCCAGGAAGGACTGGGAATCGCTGGCAAGGATACGCGGAGGCCCTAACCCAACAACGAGGTATCGATCATGTCCAGCGTGTCCATGCGACAGATGCTGGAAGCGGGCGTCCATTTCGGACATCAGACCCGCTTCTGGAACCCGAAGATGGCCCCCTACATTTTCGGCGAACGCAACCGAATTCATATCATCAACCTGGAGCAGACCCAGCCGTTGTTTGCCGCGGCAATGACCTTTATCAAGCGGGTCGTGGGCGACGGCGGGCGAGTGCTGTTCGTGGGCACCAAGCGCTCGGCGCGCGATGCGATTGCGGCCGAGGCCGTTCGCTGCGGAATGCCTTACGTGAACCAGCGGTGGCTGGGCGGGATGCTGACCAATTTCAAGACCCTGCGCCAGTCGATCAAGCGGCTGGCCGACCTCGAGGAACTCACCGCCTCGGGAGCCATCGACAAGCGCGGCAAGAAGGAAGCGACCATGCTGCGCCGCGAAATGGTCAAGCTGGAAAAGAGCCTGGGCGGCATCAAGCTGATGGAATCGCTCCCCGACGTGCTGTTCGTCGTGGACGTGGGCCACGAGCACATCGCGATCCACGAGGCCCGCAAGCTCGGCATCCCGGTGGTCGCGGTCGTAGACACCAACTGCACGCCCGATGGCATCGATCACATCATTCCCGGTAACGACGATGCGATGCGCGCCATCCAGCTGTACACGACCGCAGCGGCCGAGGCGGTGATTGAAGGCAAGTCCTCGGTGCCGCAGATGGCGGTGAGCGAAGATGAGTTCGTGGAGCTCGACGAGCAGGGCAATCCGCGCCGCAAGCCCGGTCGCAGCGCCCGCCCGGCCCGTCCCCAGGCCCCGATCCGCCATCGCAAGCCCGCGCGCCGCGGCCCGGTCCCCGCACCGGCGGCCGCCCCGGCCCCGCCGGGCGCCGAAGCCGCACCGGCCGCGGAAGCGGCCCCCGCCGCAGCGCCTGCCGAAGCGATCGATGCGGAACTTGATCTGGAGGACACCGTGGATATCGCACCGGCCGCCAGTGCCACCGCCTCGGTGCGCCGCCGCCCGGCCCCAGGGGCTGCCGGCCCGCGACGCGGACAGCGGCAATGAGCGTAGCGGCCGAAACCGTCCGCCAGCTGCGCGAGCGAACCGGCGCCGGAATGATGGAATGCAAGAAGGCGCTGGTGGAAACCCAGGGGGACCTGGACGCCGCCGCCGAACTGATGCGCAAGCAGGGCCTCGCCAAGGCCGACAAGAAGGCAACCCGCGTCGCCGCCGAAGGGGTGATCGCCATCGAGCGGGCCGCGGATCATCGCAGCGCCGGCATGGTCGAGGTCAACTGCGAGACCGACTTCGTCGCGCGCGAGCAGGATTTCCGCTCCTTCGCCGCCGATGTCGCACGCAGCGTCATCGCCGGCCGGCCGGCCAACCTCGAGGCGCTTCTCGCCTCCACGCTCAGTTCGGGAGAGAGTGTCGATGAGCGCCGGCGCGCGCTGGTGGCCAAGATCGGCGAGAAAATCTCGGTCCGTCGTTTTGCTCGGCTGGATTCGACCGGCCCCCAGGGCGCCTACCTGCACGGCACGCGCATTGGGGTACTGGTCGCGCTCGAGGGCGGCACGCCCGAACTCGCGCACGATCTGGCCATGCACATTGCCGCCAGCAACCCGCGCTATGTCAGCGCCGCGCAGGTGCCGGAGGCGGAAGTCGCCAAGGAACGCGAGATCCTGACCGAACAGGCGCGCCCAGGAAGGCAAGAGTCCCGAGATCGCCGCCAAGATGGTGGCCGGGCGGTTGCGCAAGTCGCTGGCCGAAATCACCTTGCTCGGCCAGCCCTTCGTCAAGGATCCTGATCAGACCGTCGAAGCCCTGCTCAAGGCGGCCGGCGCCCAGGTGCGGGAGTTCCAAAGGTTTGAAGTGGGCGCGGGCATTGAGAAGAAATCGGAAGACTTTGTCGCCGAGGTCATGGCGCAAGTCAGCGCGGCCGGGCGCAGCTGAGGGCGCCGGCGGCGATACAGGCGATTGCGAGTATGCCCCGCTCTAGCGGGGCATTTTTTAAGGAGTGCGCATGACGAGTGCTACAGGGTCGCCGCGCTTTGCGCGCATCTTGGTCAAGCTTTCGGGCGAGGCGCTGCTTGGGGCCGCCGACTATGGCATCGATCCGCTGATCATCAAGAGAATTGGCAGCGAGCTGCGTGACGTCCAGGCGCTCGGTACCCAGATCGCCGTGGTCATCGGGGGCGGAAATATCTTTCGCGGCGCGGGACTGGCCCGTGCCGGCATGGACCGGGTCACGGCCGATCAGATGGGGATGCTGGCCACGGTGATGAACGCGCTGGCCATGCAGGATGCGCTGGAATCCTTGAACGTCCACGCTCGCGTGATGTCGGCGATCCGCATCAACGAGGTTTGCGAGGACTACATCCGGCGCCGCGCGGTCCGGCACCTGGAAAAAGGTCGCCTGGTGATTTTCGCGGCCGGCACCGGCAATCCGTTCTTCACGACCGACACCGCCGCCGCGCTGCGCGCGATCGAGATCGGTGCCCAGCTGCTGGTCAAGGCCACCAAGGTCAACGGCATCTATTCGGCCGATCCGATGCAGGATCCCAAGGCCACGCACTACCCGAAGCTGACCTTCGAGCGCGTGCTGACCGAACGGCTCAACGTCATGGACGCCACGGCCATCGTCATGTGCCGCGACCACAACCTGCCGCTCCGGGTCTTTAATCTGAATTCGCCCGGCGAACTGCTGCGGGTGGCCCAGGGCGAGGAACCCGGTACGCTGGTGACCAATGAATAAGGTCCCCTGAGGCGATGGCGGCAGAGGTGCAGGCGACCGGCCCAGCGACGGGAGGCCAGGGGAGGCGTATGAAAGGGGGAAAGCCATGATTGAAGATCTGAAGAAAGACGCGGCGGTCCGCATGCAAAAGTGCGTGCAGGTATTTCTGGCCGACCTGAAGAAGCTCCGCACCGGGCGCGCTCACCCGAGCCTGGTGGAGCATCTAAAGGTCGACTACTACGGCGCAGACGTCCCGTTGCAGCAGGTGGCCAACATCACCGTCGAGGACGCGCGGACGCTGGCGATCTCGCCCTGGGAAAAATCCATGGTCGGGCCGATTGAAAAGGCCATCCACAAGTCGGATTTGGGGCTCACGCCGATGACCGCCGGCACGGTCATCCGCGTGCCACTGCCCCCGCTGACCGAGGAGCGGCGTCGCGACATCACAAAGGTGGTGCGCCAGGATGCCGAGAACGCGCGCGTGAGCATCAGGAACGTGCGCCGCGACGTGCTGGCCGACGTCAAGGAGCTGCTCAAGGAAAAGGAGATTTCCCAGGATGATGAACGCAAGGCCGAAGGGGAGATCCAGAAGCTGACCGACAAGCACATTGCTGATCTCGATCAGCAATTGGCCGCCAAGGAGAAGGAGATCCTGCAGGTCTAGACCCTGGGGCGCCGATGAAACCTTCCCTGCAAGCCAAGGTCGAGCCGCCCTCGCCAATTCCGCAGCACGTGGCCATCGTGATGGATGGCAACGGCCGCTGGGCGCAGGGCCAGGGCCGGGACCGCTCCGATGGGCATTCCTCGGGACTTAATCCGGTCAGGACCGTGATCGAGGAGTGTGCGCGCACGGGGATCGGGGCGCTGACGCTCTTTGCCTTCTCGAGTGAAAACTGGTCGCGTCCGCCGGCGGAAGTGGCCAATCTGATGAGCCTGTTCTGCGATGCGCTGGACCGCGAATTGCCGATGCTGCACGAGAATGGCGTGCGGTTGAGGTTCGTGGGGGAATTGTCGGACCTCGAAGAGCGACTGCGCGAGCGGATCCGGGCGGCGACCGCCGCCACCGCCGCCAACACCCGGCTGCGCCTGCAGATCGCCATCAGTTACGGGGGCCGCCAGGACATCCTCGCCGCCGCGCGCAGTGTCGCGGCGCGCTGCGAGCGGGGCGAGCTGAGCGCCGCTTCGCTCACCGAGGCGCAGTTCGCCAGCGGACTGGCGCTGGCGGGACTGCCCGATCCGGACCTTTTTATACGCACCGGCGGCGAGCAGCGCGTCAGCAACTTTCTGCTCTGGAACCTGGCCTACGCCGAACTCTATTTTACCGACACGCTCTGGCCCGACTTCGGCTTGGCGGACTTCGCACTCGCGCTGCGGCATTTCGCAGGGCGACAGCGCCGCTTTGGGCTGACCGGCCAGCAGGTTTCGGGGTAGTTCCGGCATGCGCGCGCGCATCTTTACTGCCGTCGTGCTGGCCGCGGTGCTCTTCGCGGTACTGCTGTACGGGCCGGTGTGGGCGGCGCGGGCGCTGTTTGGCCTGTTCGTAGCGGCCGGCGCCTGGGAGTGGTCGGGATTTCTGGCGGGCTCAACGCGCGCCATGCGGATCGCTTATGTGTTTCTGGTCGCAGCGCTCGCCGTGGCCGCGCGCTTGCTGGTCACCGAGGGTGAACTTTTTCTCAAGCTGATGCAGCTGGCCGCCCTTTGGTGGACGCTCGCGTTGCTGTGGGTGCTGATCGCGCCGCGCCGGACGCGCGCATGGGGCACCGCGCTGGCCGGTGCGTTTGCGCTCGTGCCTGCCTGGGTGGCCTTGACCCACATGGTGGAAGCCTGGCCTCGCGGCGCGCAGTGGGTATTGTTCGTGCTGATGCTGGCCTTTGCGACCGACACCGGTGCTTATTTTGCCGGTCGCGCCTACGGCAGAGTCAAACTTGCGCCGCAGGTCTCCCCGGCCAAGACCTGGGAGGGCGTGGCCGGGGGCATGCTGTTGGGCGCGCTTATGGGCTATGCGGGCAGTCGTTGGTTTGATCTACTGCCCAGCGGATTCATACCGCTTTGCCTGGCCGGCGCGGGTTTCTCCGTGGTCGGTGATCTGACCGAAAGCATGTTCAAGCGCGCGGCGGGACTCAAGGACAGCGGGCGCTTCCTGCCGGGACACGGCGGAGTGCTCGATCGAGTCGATGGCGTGCTCGCGGCCACGCCGATCATGTGCCTGGGACTGATCTGGCTGGGGGTGGGCACGTGAAAGGTGTCGCGATACTGGGGGCCACTGGCAGCATCGGGCGCAGTACGTTCGCCGTGCTCGAGGCCCATCCGGACGCGTACCGCGTGGTGTCGATCGCCGCGCGCAGCGATGTGGCGCGGATGGTGGAACTTTGCCTTCGCCACCGCCCGGAGCGCGCGGTCATGGAACAGAGCGAATCGGCGGCGGAATTGGAGCGAAGGCTCCGCAAGGCCGGCGCCGGGACCCGCGTGGGCTCGGGGCCTGCGGCCATCGAGGAGTTGGCACGCGATGGGGCGGCCGAGATCGTCATGGCCGCCATCAGCGGCGCGGCCGGCTTGCGATCCACGCTGGCCGCGGCGACGGCCGGCAAGCGGGTGCTGATCGCCAATAAGGAATCGGTGGTCATGGCCGGGCCTTTGCTGCTGGCCGCCGCGCGCCTGGGCGGGGCCACGCTGATCCCGATCGACAGCGAACACAACGCCATCTTTCAGTGCCTGCCGCATCCGGCGCTGATCGGCGAGCGCCCCTTGGGCGTGCGCCGCTTGTTGCTTACGGCCTCGGGTGGGCCGTTTCTCGATTGGGCTCCGGCGGCGATGGCTCGAGTGACCCCCGAGCAGGCCTGCGCCCATCCGCGCTGGAGCATGGGAAGGAAGATCTCGGTGGATTCGGCCACGCTGATGAACAAGGGACTCGAGCTGATCGAGGCGGCCGCGCTTTTTGGCGTCCAGCCGCGCGACATCTCCGTGGTCGTCCACCCTCAGAGCATCGTTCACTCGTTGGTGGAGTACGTGGACGGTTCGGTCCTCGCGCAGATGGGATCACCCGACATGCGAACTCCGATCGCGCAGGGCCTGGCCTGGCCCGCGCGAATCGCCGCCGGTGTAGAATTCCTCGATCTGGCCAAGACAGGATCGCTCGATTTTCGGGCGCCCGATCGTGAGCGCTTTCCGTGCCTGGGGTTGGCGGAAGCGGCTGCTCGTTCGGGAGGTCTCGCCTGTATTTGGCTCAACGCCGCCGACGAGGTCGCCGTGCAGGCGTTTCTCGACAAGCAGTTGAACTTTGGGGATATTCCGGGGGTCATTGACAAGGTCATGGACAGCGTGGCGGGTGGGCCGATGAATGATTTGGACGATGTTCTGGGCGCCGACGCCTCGGCGCGCGAGCGCGCCCGCGGCGTGCTGTCCGCGCGCGGCGCGCCCGAGCAAAGGACTTCGGCGTGATCGAGACCCTGTGGTCATTGGGCGGTTTCGTCGTCGCCGTCTGCGTCCTGGTGACGGTGCACGAGTTCGGCCATTTTTGGGTGGCCCGCCGGCTTGGCTTTAAGGTCCTGCGCTTCTCGGTGGGATTTGGCCGGGCCTTATGGACACGACTGGGCGGGCCCGATCGGACCGAGTACGTGCTGGCGGCGATCCCGCTCGGCGGCTACGTCAAACTGCTCGATGAGCGCGAGGGGCCGGTGGCCGCCGAGGATCTGCCTCGCTCCTTTACGCATCGTCCCCACTGGCAGCGCATCGTGGTGCTGCTGGCCGGGCCCGGAGCGAATTTCCTGTTCGCGATTTTGCTGCTGACGGCGATGCTGCTGGTCTCAGGCAGCACGGAACTGAGGCCCGTGCTCGGAGCGGTGAGCCCGGATTCGCCCGCGGCCCACGCCGGCGTGCGCTCGGGCGATGAAATCATTGCGGTGGACAACCGCCCGGTCAGCAACCAGCGCCAGGTCTGGCTCGAGTTGCTGGACGGGGTGACCCAGCGCGGCCCCCTGACGCTTAGGCTTCGGGACGCGAGCGGACAGGAGCGGCTGGCGCGCCTGGATTTCGCCAACGCCTCCGAGCGCCGTGCGATGTCCGATCCGGCGACGGGCCTGAGCGGTTTGGGATTGCGTTTCCAGGAGCTGCCCATTCCGGCCGTGGTCGGGGCGGTCAGTCCCGACGGACCTGCGGCTCGCGCGGGACTGAAGGCGGGCGATCAGATCCTGAGCATCAACGGTGAGCCGGTGACCGATTTTCTGGTACTGGTCAATCTGGTGCGCGCCCACCCCGATCAAACCATCGTGGTGCAATATCGACGCGACGGGCATGAGGCCTCGACCCGGGTTGCGGTGGCCGGCGTGGTGCAGGACGGGGTGCGTATCGGCCGCATTCAGATCACGCAACCTCATACGCCGCTTTACCCACCCGGCGTGGTCCGCCACGTGCGCTATGGCCCGCTGGCGGCGTTGACCGAAGCGAGCAAGGAGGCCTGGAGCATGACCGTGCTGCAGGCGCGCATGCTCTCGAGAATGCTCGCGGGGCAGGTGTCGGTCAAGAATCTCAGCGGCCCGCTCACCATCGCCCAGCTGGCCGGTGATTCGGCCTCGGCCGGCGTCGCCGCGTTCTTGAGCTTTTTGGTGTTGATCAGCCTTGCGCTTGGCTTCATGAACCTGCTGCCCATTCCCATTCTGGACGGTGGCCAGGTCGTAATGCAGGCGATCGAATGGCTTAAGGGCAGCCCACTGTCCGAGCGCGTGCATGCCGCGGGGCAGCAGCTCGGGATCGCGATGGTGGTGCTGCTGCTGGGCCTGGCCCTGTATAACGACATCTCGCGTCAGTTTGGTTGAATCTCTCCTTTGGTAACGGCAGTTTGCGCATGAATCATCGCGCGGTCATCGCGACGTTTGTTTTGCTCGTGCCCGGCGTGGCCGTGCTGGCGCAACAGCCGGGCGATGCGCCCGTGCTGGTCCAGAAGCCAAGCGAGGCGCCGCCCGCCGGCGGCGCAGCCGCCGAGCGAGACCGATTTTATCGTCGGGGACATCAAGATCGAGGGGCTGCAGCGCATTTCGGAAGGCACGGTCTTCAATTACCTGCCGGTCAACATCGGCGATCAGCTCAACGCGCAACGCCTCCGCGAGGCCTTGCGGGCCCTGTACGCGACCGGATTCTTCCGCGACGTCGCCTTGAATCGCGACGGCAACACGCTGCTGATCACCGTGCTGGAGCGTCCCTCGCTCGAGAGCGTGGAGATCAAGGGGAACAAGGACATCAAGACCGAGGATCTGCAGAAGTCGCTCCGCAACGTGGGCCTGGCGGCCGGAAAGACCTTCAACCGCTCGACCCTGGAAGAGGTCACCCAATACCTCACCGACCAGTACTACAGTCGCGGCAAATACGCGGTCTCGATCGATACCAAGGTGGAGGACCTTTCCAACAACCGCGTGCGCGTCAACATCGACATCAAGGAAGGGGATCGCGCCAAGATCCGCCAGATCAACATCGTCGGCAACAAGGCCTTCAAGAGCAAGGACATCCTGGACACTCTGGCCCTGAAGACGCCCAAGTGGAACTCCTGGTACAAGGACGACGATCGCTATTCGCGCGAGTCCTTGCAGGGCGATCTGGAAAAGATCGAGTCCTACTACCAGGACCGCGGCTATGCCAACGTGCGCATCGATTCGGTCCAGGTCGCCATTGCCCCGGACAAGAACAACGTGTTCATCACCGTGAACATCACCGAGGGCAATGGTCTACAAGATTTCCGAGGTCAAGCTGGCCGGGAACCTCGTGGTGCCCGAGGCGCAGCTGCGGCGCCTGGTGCTGGTGCAGCCGGGCCAGATCTATTCTCAGAAGACGATTTCATCCTCCCAGGAGCTGATCAAGAACCGCCTGGGCGCGGAAGGGTTTTACTTCGCCAAGGTCGAACCGGTTCCGCAGACCGACGATGCCAAGCGCGAAGTCGCCCTGACGCTGTTCATCGATCCGGCCAGCCGTGTCTACGTGCGCAACATCACCTTTAAGGGCGCCGCGCGCAGCAACGACGAGACGCTGCGCCGCGAGCTTCGGCAGCTCGAGGGCTCGCTGCTGTCGAACCTGGCGCTCGAGCGATCCAAGCAGCGATTGCAGCAGCAGCCGTTCCTCGAGACCGTCGATTTCGAAACCACCCCGGTGGCCGGGATCGGCGGACCTGGTCGATGTGGGCTTTACGGTCAAGGAACGCCCGAGCGCGACCATCAGCGGGGGCATCGGCTATTCCGCCTCGCAAAAATTCATGCTGAATGCGAGCTTCCAGGACAGCGATTTTATGGGTTCGGGCAACAACGTCGCGCTGCAGATCGACGCAGGTCCCTACAACAAGATCTACAGCTTCTCGCACACCAATCCCTACGCCGGTATCGAGGGCGTCTCGCGAACCGTGTCGGTGACCTACCGCACCTCGACGCAGTTCGTGTCCGCGTCCTCGAGCTTCAAGTCGGAAAATTTTTCGGTCGGCCTGAACTACGGCTACCCGATCAGCGAGTACCAGCGGGTGAGCGCGGGGATCTCACTGGGCCGCTCGGACCTGGTGACCTACCAGGGGAGCAGCGCCCAGCAGGCGGTGGACTGGGTCAGGCAGAACGGCAATCCCTACCAGGAAGTGCTGCTGTTTAACTCGGTTTCGGGCGATGGCACGGCGGTGACCAGCGCCACGCAGGTCTACGGCACGCGCTTCAACACCTACGAGCTGAACACGGGGTGGCTGTTCGACTCGCGAAACCGCGGATTGTTTGCCGACCGCGGGCAGCGTCACACGTTCGGGGTGAGCGTCGCGCCGGTCGGGCAGGTGCAGTACTACATCGCCAGCTACAACGGCATCGGCTACGTCCCCCTGATCTGGCGCACCACCCTGGCTCTGAGCCTCAATGTGGGCTATGGGGCGAGCATCGGCGATACCACGGCGATCCCGCCTTACAAGCGCTTCTATGCCGGCGGACCCGACACGGTTCGCGGCTTCTATGAAAGCTCGCTCGGGCCCGTGGACACCCACGGCAATCCTTACGGCGGCAACCTGCTGACGGTGGCGCGGGCCGAGGTCATCCTGCCCCTGCCGCTCAAATGGCAGACCAGTGCCCGGGCCACCTTGTTCTACGATATGGGCAACGTCTTTTCGCAGGATGACACCAAATTCGTCGGTCGCGACCTTCAGACCCCGGTCCAATACAGATTCGCGTATGATGAGCTCAGGAGATCGGCCGGCGTCGCCGTGCAATGGCTGGCCCCGTCGCTGGGCATATTCCGTTTCAGCTACGGTATACCGCTGAACAACCGGCAGGCCACTTCGGTGAACTTTGCCGACCGTACCGAGTACTTTCAGTTCACAATCGGCGGGTCCTATTGATTTTTTTAACTGGCCGCGGCTTGCATGCGCGACCTAATTTTCGGGAGCAAAACAGTGAAGCGTTCTTGGATAGTGTCTATTGCAGGGTTACTGGTGAGTGGCTTGGCGGTACTGCCGGCGCACGCGGAAATCAAAATCGGGGTGGTCAACGCCTCGCGTCTGCTGCAGGAATCGCCGCAGGCCAAGGCCGTCCAGGAGTCGATGCGCAATGAGTTCGCGCCCAAGCAGCGCGAACTGGCCGCGCAGCAGGCCGCACTCAAGGCGAAGCAGGAAAAATACGAGAAGGACGCCCCGACCATGAGCGCGGACCAGCGCGCCAAGGCCGAAAAGGAAATCCGTGACGCCAATCGCGAGTACTCGCAGAAGGCCACCGACTTCCAGGAAGACGCCAATACTCGCCAGAACGAGGAACTCTCCAAGCTCCAGAGCGCGATCGTCGCCGAGGTGCAAAGCTACGCGACCTCGCAGAAATACGATTTGGTGCTGACCGAAGGGGTGGTCTACGCGAACAGTGCGCTGGACATTACCCCCCAGGTACTGGCCGGCCTGCAGGCCCACGCGGGCACGGCTCCGGCCGCGCCCAAGCCGGCGGCCCCACCCACCAAGTAGGGCCAACTAGGGCAAGGGGCCAGGAGCGGCTCCTAGGGGGTGGTCTGATGGAGTTGCCGCTCAGCGAGATCGCGGTGCGCTTTGGTTGTGAGTTGCGCGGCGATCCGGCGCTGCGCGTGCGGCGCGTGGCGACTCTGAGCAGCGCAGGCCCCGGGGATCTGGGATTTCTGGCCAATCCTCAGTACCGCCCGCAGCTGGCCACCACGCGCGCCAGCGCCGTGATCATGGATGCGCCCAGCGCGCAGTCCTCCCCGGTGGCCGCCCTGGTGCATTCCAACCCTTACGCGATCTACGCGCGCATCGCCGCGTTGCTGCACCCGGAGCCGGTTCAGCCACCCGGAATCCACGCCTCCGCGCTGATCGATCCCAGCGCCCAGGTGGCCGCGAGCGCCAGCATCGGCGCGCTGGTGGTTGTCGGCCCTCGGGCGCGTGGTCGGTGAGCGCGCCGTGATCGGTGCGGGGTGCGTGATCGG
Organism: uncultured Gammaproteobacteria bacterium; assembly: GCA_963717335.1. Taxonomy (GTDB): domain Bacteria; phylum Pseudomonadota; class Gammaproteobacteria; order Steroidobacterales; family Steroidobacteraceae; genus FEN-1191. The sequence goes on from CAVQVZ010000006.1 coordinate 63,639, forward strand.
TGCCGACTCGCGCATCGGCGCCGATTCTTTGCTGCACCCGCGCGTTACGGTCCTCGCGCGGTGTGAACTGGGCGAGCGCGCACGCCTGCATCCGGGCGTGGTGATCGGCTCGGATGGCTTTGGCTTTGCCCGCGAGGCCGACGGGTGGACCAAGGTGCCGCAGCTGGGGCGGGTGCGGATCGGCGCTGACGTTGAAGTCGGCGCCAACACCACGATCGATCGGGGCGCCATCGATGACACCGTGATTGGCGATGGGGTCAAGCTCGACAATCAGATCCAGGTCGCCCACAACGTGCAGATCGGCGCGCACACCGTGATTGCGGCCTGCACCGGCATATCGGGCAGCACGCGCATCGGCGCGCGCTGCGTGATCGCGGGCGCCGTGGGGGTCGCTGGGCACCTGGACATCTGCGATGATGTGGTCGTGACCGGAATGTCCAGCGTTACGCACTCGCTCACGGCGCCTGGCATCTATTCGGGGTGCATCCCGGTGACCACTGCGCCGATTTGGCGGCGACTGGTGGGACGCTTTAAGCGCCTCGACTCGTTGAATGAGCGCGTCCGCCGGCTCGAGCGCGGCGAGAGTGAATTACAACAACAGGACCCAGACTGATGAACGCACCGCTCCAACTCGACATCCACGCGATCCTCAAGCGCCTCCCGCACCGCTACCCGTTCCTGCTGGTCGATCGGGTGCTCGAGTGCGTGCCGGGCAAGAGCATCCGCGCGCTCAAGAACGTCACCATCAACGAGCCTTTTTTCCAGGGACATTTTCCACAGCGCCCGGTGATGCCCGGCGTGATCATCATCGAGGCGCTGGCGCAGGCGGCAGGGATTCTCACCTTCGTCACGGCCGACGCGTTCCCGAACGAAAAGACGGTGTTTTACTTCGTCGGCATCGACAAGGCGCGCTTTCGCCGGCCGGTGGAGCCGGGCGACCAACTCACGCTCACGGCCACGCTCGAGCGCACGCTGCGCGGCATCTGGAAGATGTCGACCGTCGCCTCGGTGGGCGAGGCCGAGGCGGCCACCGCCGAGCTGATGCTCGCTCCCGGTACCATCATCAATCCTGGTTGGGAACCGGGAGGAGGGCGCGCGCCGTGATCGATTCGCGGGCGCTCATCTCCCCTGAGGCGGAGTTGGCCGCCGACGTTTCGGTCGGCCCCTTCTCGGTGATCGGCCCACGGGTGCGCATTGGAGCCCGGACCCGAATCGCCTCGCACGTGGTGATCAACGGGCCGACCACGATCGGGGAGGACAACGTGATCTTCCAGTTCGCATCGATCGGCGATGCGCCCCAGGACAAGAAGTACAAGGGCGAGCCCACACGCCTGGAGATCGGTGATCGCAATGTGTTCCGCGAGTCGTGCACCGTCAACCGCGGCACCGCCCACGATGAGGCCCTCACGCGCGTGGGGGATGACAACCTGCTGATGGCTTACACGCATGTCGCCCACGATTGCCAGGTGGGAAGCCAGATCGTGATGGCCAATTACGCCGCGCTCAGCGGTCATGTGCAGTTGGGCGACTGGGTCATCATGGGCGGGTATTCGGGCGTGCACCAGTTCTGCAAAGTCGGTGCGCATGCCTTCATTGCCAACAATGCCGCCGTCACCCGGGACGTGCCTCCTTACCTGATGGCGGTGGGGCAGCCGGCGACCCCGCACTCGGTCAACAGCGAGGGCCTCAAGCGGCGCGAGTTCAGCGCCGCGCAGATACGCAACATCCGCGAGGCGTTTCGCATTCTGTATCGCCGCGACCTGCCCCTCGATGAGGCGGTCAAGGAACTCACGGCCCTAAGCCAGAGCCAGGCCGAGATCCGCCCGTTCGTCGATTTCATCGCCGCATCGAACCGCAGTCTGATCCGGTAAGAAGTGGCGACCGGCGCATACCGGGTGGCGATCGTGGCTGGCGAGACTTCCGGAGACCAGCTTGGCGCCGCGCTCATCGCGGCGCTTCGCGAGCGGTGCCCCGCGCTGCAGGTGCGAGGCGTCTGCGGCCCGCTGATGGCAGCGCTCGGGTGCGAAGCGCTCGCCTCGGCGAGCGAGCTGTCGGTCATGGGCCTCGCCGAAGTGTTGGCCCACTTGCCGCGCCTGCTGGGATTGAGGCGGCGCCTGCGGCGCGAGTTCAGCGCCTGGAGGCCGGAGGTGTTTATCGGCATCGACGCGCCGGAGTTCAACTTAGGCCTCGCCGCGCAGCTGCATAAGGCGGGAGTCAAAACGGTTCAATACGTGAGTCCCCAGGTCTGGGCCTGGCGAGAGAGCCGGGTAAGCCAGATCGCGCGCACCTGCGATCTGGTGTTGTGCCTGCTGCCCTTCGAGCCGCCCTTTTATGCGCGTCACGCGGTCCGCGCCGAATTCGTCGGTCACCCGCTGGCCGACCAGATTCCGCTGGACGTCGATCGACTCGCGGCCCGCCAGGGGCTGGGACTTGCCGCCGGGGCGAGCGTGATCGCGCTGCTCCCCGGGAGCCGGAGCGGAGAAGTCGCGCGACTGGGCCCGGATTTTCTTGCGGCCGCCAGCCTCCTTGCGCAGCGCTTGCCGGCCGCGCAATTTATTGTTCCGGTGGCCGAGGCGCATCTGCGATCGCTGTTGGACAGCGCACTGCAGCGCAGCGGCCTGCCTTCCGGGCGCCTCCGCCTGCTGGACGGCCAGGCGCGGGCCGCACTGCAGGCCGCCGATGTGGCGCTGGTCGCCTCGGGAACCGCCAGCCTCGAGGCCCTGCTGTGCGACTGTCCGATGGTGGTGGCCTACCGCGTGAGCCCGGTGACTGCATTCATGCTGCGGACGCTGCGCATGGTGCGCCTGCCGTATTTCTCGCTTCCGAATCTGCTCGCCGGTGCGCCGTTGGTGCCCGAATTCCTGCAGGAACAGGTGAGCCCTGAGGCGCTCGCCGGAGCGGTGCAGCGGCAACTGGAGGATGGGGCGGAGCGCTCGATGCTCAGGGCGCGATTTCGCGCCATCCACGAGAGCCTGCGCCAAGGCGGTGCCGCACGGGCGGCGAAGGCCGTGCTCCAGCTGCGGGGCGTGAGCGCATGAGAGCGTATGTGCTGGCCGGCGTGGACGAAGCCGGGCGTGGTCCGCTGGCCGGGCCGGTGGTTGCCGCGGTCGTGGTGCTCAATCCGCGCCGGCCGATCAGGGGACTGCGCGATTCAAAGCAGCTCACGCCCGAGCGCCGCGAGGAGCTGGCGCTGCTGATCCGCGCGCGCGCCCTGGACTTTGCGATCGGGCGGGCCGAAGTCGAAGAGATCGATGCGATCAACATCTTGCAGGCGACCCTGCTGGCCATGCGCCGCGCGGTCCAGCAGCTCAAGCTGTGCCCGACGGACATCATGATCGACGGGAACATGGCGCCCCACATTACTGATCTGTTTGAGAATTGTCGCATCAAGACCCAGATCGGGGGCGATGACCTGATCCCCGCCATCAGTGCCGCTTCGATTCTGGCGAAGGTTTGGCGCGATGCGCTGATGGTCGAGCTCGACGCGCAATACCCGGGTTTCGGGCTGGCCCAGCACCGCGGATATTGCACCGAGGCTCACCTTGAGGCTCTGGCCCGGCTGGGACCGACGGCCATACATCGGCGCAGCTTCGCTCCGGTAAGATCGCTGCTGCCTTAGGCCCTCTTCAGGTACTGGCCGCGACCATGCCCGTCAACTTCGTCCACCTTCGGTTGCATACCGAGTTCTCGCTCGTCGACAGCGTCGTGCGCGTCGATGAACTCGTCGATGCGGTGGCCGCCGCCGCCATGCCCGCGGTGGCCATCTCGGACCAGTGCAATCTTTTCGCCATGGTGAAGTTCTACCGGGCGGCTCTTGCCCGCGGCGTGCAGCCCATCGTCGGGGTGGATCTGCACCTCAAGGAGAACACCGACCCCCAAGGTCCCTCGCGCCTCACGCTGCTGTGCCAGAACCTGGCCGGATACCGCAACCTCACCCGGCTGGTCTCGCGCGCCTGGCTGGAAGGGCAGGTCAAGGGCATCCCGCTGATCGAGCGGGACTGGCTGACTCGCGCCTCTACCGGCGGACTGATCGCCCTCTCGGGTGCGCAGGCGGGCGATGTGGGGCGCTCGCTGCTCCAGGGGCGCAGCGAGCAGGCCAGGCAGGCCCTGCAGGCGTGGCGGGATTTGTTCGGCGATCGCTACTACCTCGAGGTGCAGCGCATCGGTGCGCCCGGGGAAGAGGTGTACGTGCCGGCGGCCCTCAACCTCGCCTCGGCCCAGGGCGTGGCGCCGGTGGCGACCAACGATGTGCGCTTCCTCTCGCCGGGGGAGTTTGAGGCGCACGAGGCGCGCGTGTGCATCCACGAGGGCACCTTGCTCGCCGACCCGGCGCGCCCGCGCCGTTACAGTCCCCAACAGTTCCTGCGATCGCCCGAGCAGATGGCGGCCTTATTTCCGGAGGCGCCCGCCGCCCTGGCCAACAGCGTTGAGATCGCGCGCCGTTGCAGCCTGGTGTTGCGCCTCGGCGAGGCGCGGCTCCCGGTGTTCCCGGTGCCCGAGGGTTCGACCCCGGAGCAGTTCCTCACCGTGGCCGCCGAGCGAGGCTTGCGGCAGCGCGCGGCCGCAGTCATGCCGGATGCGCAAAGTGCGCAGCGCTACCACGAGCGGCTGGCGCAGGAACTTGGGGTGATCTGCTCGATGGGATTTGCGAGCTATTTTCTGATCGTGGCCGATTTTATCGACTGGGCGCGCGGAAACGGGGTGCCCGTGGGCCCGGGAAGAGGTTCGGGTGCCGGATCGCTGGTCGCCTTTGCCTTAGGGATCACCGCGATCGATCCGCTGCGCTACGACTTGCTGTTCGAGCGCTTCCTCAATCCCGAGCGGGTGTCGATGCCCGATTTCGACATCGACTTTTGCATGGTGGGGCGCGATCGCGTGATCGAGTACGTCGCCGCCAAGTACGGCGCGGAGCGGGTATCGCAGATCATTACCTATGGGACCCTGGCGGCCAAGGCGGTGGTGCGCGATGTGGGGCGCGTGCTCGGCAATCCCTACGGGATGGTCGATCGGATCGCCAAGCTCGTGCCCTTCGAGCTGGAGATGACCCTCGAGAAGGCGCTCGAGCGCGAACCGGAGCTTCGGCGCCTGTACGCCGACGACGAGGAGGTGCGCACCCTCATCGACATGGCGCGCTCTCTGGAAGGGCTCACGCGCAATGCGGGCAAGCACGCCGGAGGAGTGGTCATCGCCCCCTCGGTCCTGACCGACTTTGCACCGCTGTACTGCGAACCGGGCGGCGGCCATGTGGTCACCCAGTTCGACAAGGATGATGTCGAGGCCGCGGGCCTGGTCAAGTTCGATTTCCTGGGGCTGCGGACCCTGACGGTGCTCGACTGGGCGGTTCACAACATCAACGCCGAGCGAGTCCTTGGCTCAGAGCCGCCGCTGGATCTGGCCTCGCTCCCGATGGACGATGCCGCCACGTTCGCGCTGCTCAAGAGCGGGCGCACCACGGCGGTATTCCAGCTCGAATCGCGCGGCATGAAGGACCTGATCCGGCGGCTCCAGCCCGACTGCTTCGAGGACATCATCGCGCTGGTGGCGCTGTTCAGGCCCGGCCCGCTCCAGTCGGGCATGGTCGAGGACTTTATCGCCCGCAAGCACAACCGGAGCGATCGGCCGATTGATTATCTGCACCCGGACCTGCGCCAGGTGCTCACCCCGACCTACGGGGTGATCCTGTACCAGGAACAGGTCATGCAGATCGCACAGATCCTGGCCGGCTATACCCTGGGCGGCGCGGATCTGTTGCGGCGCGCGATGGGCAAGAAGAAGGCCGAGGAGATGGCCAGCCAGCGGAGCGTGTTTATCGGCGGGGCGGTGGCGCGCGAGGTGCCGCGCGCGCGGGCGGAGTACATCTTCGATCTGATGGAGAAATTCGCCGGCTACGGATTCAATAAATCGCACTCGGCCGCCTACGCGATGCTCGCCTACCAGACCGCCTACCTCAAGGCCCACCATCCGGCCGCCTTCATGGCCGCGGTGCTCTCGGCGGACATGGATCGCACCGACAAAGTCGTCACCCTGATCGACGATTGCGCGCTGGTGGGCTTGAACGTGCTGCCTCCCGACGTCAACGCCTCGGCGCATGCCTTCGCGGTCGCGGACGCGAGCACGATCCGTTACGGACTCGGTGCCATCAAGGGCGTGGGCCGAACGGCCGTAGACGCCTTGGTCGAGGAACGCGAAGCTCGCGGGGAGTACGCGAGCCTGGAGGACCTGTGTCACCGTGTGGATCTGGCGCGAGTCAATCGGCGCGTGCTCGAGGCCCTGATCCGATCGGGAAGCTGCGACTCGCTCGGCGCCAACCGCGCCGCGCTCATGGAGCGACTGGCGGTGGCGATGCAGGCGGGCGAGCAGACCGCGCGCACCGTGGAGGCGGGCCAGGATGATTTCTTTGGTCTGCCGCGCGCCGCGAGCCGCATCATCACCCCCAGCGCGGCGCCCGAGCCGACCTGGAGCGAGGCGCAGCGCCTGGCGGGCGAGCGCGAGACACTGGGGCTCTATCTGACCGGCCATCCGATTGCCCGCTACGAGCGCGATCTGGCGCAGCTGGTGGGCGTGCGCATCCGGGATCTGGCCGGGGAAACGCGACCAGCCGGAGGCGAGGGCGAGCGCTGGGTGGATGCGCGCAAGGTCAGCGCCGCCGGACTGATACTGGAAATCCGCCGTCGCGGTCCGCGCGTCAATTTCGTGCTCGATGACCGGAGCGGTCGGATCGAGGTGACCTTGAGCGAGGAGATCCACCATCGATTCCGGGATCTGGTCCTCAAGGATGCCCTGGTCATGGTCGAGGGGAGCCTGCGGTTCGATGAGTTCAGCGACGCCTGGCGGATTCAGGCCCGAACGCTCCAGTCGCTGGCGGCGGTGCGCGAGCGCCAGGCGCGCCGCTTGCTGATCGACTGGCCGGCGCAGTGCCAGCAGCGTGAACTGTTCGACGTGCTCGGCGAGGTGCTCTCCCAGGCCCTCGGCGGGGAATGCACGGTGGTCGTTAGGATCACCGGGGCCGATGTCCAGGGCACGCTCACCCTGGGGGATGAATGGAAGGTGCACGCGACCGCCAAGCTCATCGAGCAGCTCGAGCGTCGTTTCGGCATCGTGCGTGTCGCCTATGGATTGGCCGCCGGCGCCAGCTCGGCCGTCTCGGCCTGAAGGCTAAGATTGCAAGGTTGCGGCGCGGGCCGATGAAACGTAGGCTTGCGAACGATGTCCACATCTGCCGCGAGCAATCGAGCGCAAGGGCGCGACGCATCTCAGGGGCCCGGTAACGGGCGCCTCGTGTTTTGGGAAGCTCGATGAGGCCACCTATTGGGCGCGCACCGCGCCCGGCCCGCGCCTGCCTCGGCCCGATTTGCGCAAGAAGCTGAACCATGGCCGTCAATTTTCTGGAATTCGAGCAGCCCATCGCCGAGCTGGAAGCCAAACTCGAGGAGCTCGCCCATCTCAGCACCGACGAATCGGTCAATGTCGAGGAAGAAATTGGCAGGCTCCGTGCCAGGAGCCAGCAGCTTACCCGTTCGATCTTCGCGAACCTGACGCCCTGGCAGATCACGCAGCTCGCGCGACACCCGCAGCGGCCCTACGCGCTGGACTACATCGCCGCCCTTTGCACCGATTTCCAGGAACTGCACGGCGATCGCATGTATGCCGACGATCTGGCGATCATCGGGGGCCCGGCCCGGCTCGAGGGGCGCACCATCATGCTGATCGGTCACCAGAAGGGGCGCGATACCAAGGAGCGGGTGCGCCGCAATTACGGCATGCCCAAGCCCGAGGGGTACCGCAAGTCGCTGCGGCTGATGAAGATGGCCGAGAAGTTCGGTCTGCCGATCATCACCCTGATCGACACGCCGGGGGCTTACCCGGGCGTCGGTTCGGAGGAACGCAATCAGAGCGAAGCGATCGCGCGGAACCTGTTCGAGATGGCGACCCTTAGGGTACCCATCATCAGTGTCGTGATCGGTGAGGGCGGTTCGGGCGGTGCGCTCGCCATCGGGGTCTGCGATCGGCTGATCATGCTCCAGTACTCGACCTACTCGGTGATCTCGCCCGAGGGGTGCGCCTCGATCCTGTGGAAGAGCGCGGATAAGAAGGAAGTGGCCGCCGAAGCGCTGAACATCACCGCCGCGCGCCTCAAGGACTTAGGGCTGGTCGATGAGGTGCTCCGTGAGCCTCTGGGCGGGGCGCATCGCGATCCGCCGGCCATGGCTCTGACTCTGGGAAGCGCACTGCAGCGCCTGCTTCTCGAACTGGAGGAGATCCCGACCGAGGAGTTGCTCGCGCGACGCGATGCGCGGCTGGCCGCCTTTGGAGTGTATTCCGAGAGCCCGCCGTGAAGCGCGAAGCCGCGCCCGCGGCCGCGTTGCCGGCCGCAGGCGCTGCCTTCAGCTCCAAGGTGCTCGCCCAGAGTCTGCGCCGGCTCATCGGACCGCTCGCCGGAGCTCGCTTTTGCGTCGCCTATTCGGGCGGGATGGATTCCACCGCCCTGCTGGCCGCGTGCGCGCAGCTGCGCGGGCGCTATCGTTGCCGGCTGCGCGCCATTCACGTCAATCACCGCCTGCAACCCAGCGCCGTTTCGATGGCCGCCGCCTCGCGCGCCGCCGCCCGGCGGCTCGGCGTCCCGTGCCTCATTGTCAACGCCCCGGTCATTCCCGCACGCGGTGATTCGATCGAGGCGGCCGCCCGGGAAACCCGCTATGCGGCCCTGCGAGCGGCCTTGCGCGAGGGTGAATGGTTGTTGCTGGCACAGCACCAGGACGATCAGGTCGAGTCAGTGCTCCTGCAGCTGCTTCGGGGCGCGGGCGTCGCGGGGCTCGCCGCCATGGCCTCGCGCAACGGGCCTGTGGTGCGACCACTTCTGGATGTCACCCGAGAGCAATTGCTCCGGTATCTGCGGGCCCGTTCGATTCGGTGGATCGAAGATCCGAGCAACGCGGACGAGCGCTTCGCTCGAAACTACCTGCGCCATCGAGTGCTGCCGCTCCTGCGCGAGCGATGGCCGGGGCTGGGCGCTGCGATCGGGCGCAGCGCCACATTGGCCGCCGAGGCGCAGCAACTGCTCACCGAGCGCGCCGCCGCCCAACTGCAAAACGCGCACGACGGTGCCGCCTTGAGCGTGAGCGCGCTGCGGCGTCTGCCCGAGCCCGACCGCCGCAACGCGCTGCGCCACTGGCTGGAGTTGCGCGGCCTTTCCAGGCCCGATCAGCGCCGATTGCGCGAAATTTCAGGTCCCATGTTGCAGGCTCGCTCCGACGCGCAGCCCGCCGTGCAATGGTCGGCAGGTGCGGTGCGCCGCCACGGAGGGCTTCTGTACGCGCTGCCCCGGCTCGTTCCTTCAGCACACGGGTTCGCGGATCCGTCCCCCAGGAGCCTGCTCTGGGACTGGCGCCGTAAGCCGCGCCTGGCGTTGCCGGATGGCGCGTGGCTGGAATTGCGGGATGATCCACGAGGCCCCTGGCTCCGCTCGGCCTTGCCCGCTCGGCTCAGGGTGGGATTTCGGGGGGCGGACGGCAAGGTGGGCGCCACCCCCGGCGGCCGCAGGCTCAAGCGCGTACTGCAGCAGAGCGCTGTGCCGCCGTGGAGCCGATCGAGCGTGCCTGTGCTCTTTGCCGGGCGCCGGCTCCTGGCGATCGGGGATCAGTGGTGCGCGACCGAGCGGCCCGCCCCGCGCGCCTCGCGCCGGGCTCAGCGCTGCCGGCTGCATCTGTACCACGAAAGCGCGGCATTAATTTGAGGCGGAGGGGCAGATTTGTTAGTCTGTTTACCCGTCGTCAGTTCCCGGTTCCGCAATGGCGCCGCTGACTACACAAACGGCGGAATCCCTCGATGACCCGATTCGTATTCGTCACAGGCGGCGTCGTTTCCTCGTTGGGCAAGGGGATCGCGGCCGCCTCGCTCGGCGCCAACCTGGAGGCGCGGGGCTTGAGTGTCTCGATGGTCAAGCTCGATCCGTACATCAACGTCGATCCGGGCACGATGAGTCCGTTTCAGCACGGCGAAGTGTTTGTCACGACGGATGGCACCGAGACCGACCTGGACCTCGGCCACTACGAACGCTTCGTGCGCACCACGACCGGCCGGCACAGCAACTTCACCACCGGGCGAATCTACGAGCGCGTCATTGCCAAGGAGCGGCGCGGTGATTACCTGGGCGCGACCGTGCAGGTCATTCCGCATATCACCGATGAAATCAAGCGCAGCATCCGCCTCGGTGCGGGCGATGCGGACGTGTGCATGGTGGAAATCGGCGGCACGGTGGGCGATATCGAATCGCTCCCGTTTCTCGAGGCGATCCGCCAGATGGGCGTGGAACTCGGGCGCAACCAGGTCGTGTACATGCACCTCACGCTGGTGCCGGTGGTCGGCGGCTCGCACGAGATCAAGACCAAGCCGACGCAGCACTCCGTGAAAGAGTTGCGATCGATCGGCATCCAGCCCGACATCTTGCTGTGCCGGAGTCTGGCCATGCTCCCGGACGAGCAGCGCCGCAAGATCGCCTTGTTCACCAACGTCGAGGAGCGCGCGGTGATCTCGGCGGTCGACGCCGACGATATCTACAAGATACCGCTCCTGCTGCACGAGCAGGGACTCGATGACATCGTGGTCGACAAGCTTCGCATCGACGCGCCGCCGGCGGACCTGAGCGAGTGGCGCCAGGTCGTGAACGCGCGCGTCAACACCGATGGGCAGACCGATATCGCCATGGTCGGCAAGTACGTTCAGATCCGCGACTCCTACATTTCGCTCAACGAAGCGCTGATGCACGCGGGACTCAAGACCCGCACCCGGGTGCGCGTGCACTACGTCGAATCCACGGACATCGAGCGCCAGGGCGTCGGGGCACTGGCGGGCATGGATGCGATCCTGGTGCCCGGCGGCTTTGGCGAGCGCGGGATCGAAGGCAAGATTCAGGCGATCCGTTACGCCCGCGAGCAGCGCATTCCGTACCTGGGCATCTGCTTAGGCATGCAACTGGCCATCATCGAGTTCGGCCGCCACGTGGTCGGCCTGGCCGGGGCGCACAGCTCGGAATTTGACCGGGCCACCGCCGCTCCGGTGGTCGGGTTGATCACCGAATGGCAGGACCAGGCGCACGGCATCCAGCAGCGCAGCGAAGGTTCGGCGTTGGGCGGCAGCATGAGGCTCGGCGCCCAACAGGTGCGGCTGGGCGATAAGACCGTGGCCCGCGAGCTCTACGGGCGCGAGGAGATCATGGAGCGGCACCGCCACCGGTACGAATTTAACAACCGCTACCTCGAGCAATACCGCCAGGCAGGCCTGGTGTTCTCGGGTTTCTCGCAGGACGGGCTGGTCGAGATCATCGAATACCCGGCCCATCCCTGGTTCGTGGCCACCCAATTCCATCCCGAATTTACCTCCACCCCACGCGATGGCCACCCTCTGTTTACGGGGTTTGTCCGCGCCGCTCGCGCCTGCCGCGCGGCGCAGCTCCCGGCCGTCGCGAGCGCATGAAGCTGGAGCGCTACCGCGTCGGCCTCGATTGCCCGCTGTTTCTGATCGCCGGACCCTGCGTCATCGAGTCCGCCGAGCTCGTGCAGGAGGTGGCCGGCAAGATGTGCGAACTCACCGCCGCGCTGGGCATCCCCTACGTCTTCAAGGCCTCGTTCGACAAGGCGAACCGCTCCTCGGGCAAGAGCTTCCGGGGTCCGGGGCTCGAGGCAGGATTGAAAATTCTCTCCGAGGTGCGCAAGCAATTTCAGGTGCCGGTGCTGACCGACGTGCACGAGGACACCCCGATCGAGGAGGTGGCAAGCGTGGTCGATGTCCTGCAGACCCCGGCTTTCCTGTGCCGCCAGACCAACTTCATCCATCGCGTCGCCGCTGCCGGGCGTCCGGTCAACATCAAGAAGGGCCAGTTCCTTTCCCCCTGGGAGATGCAGCAGGTCGTCGACAAGGCGCGCGCCACCGGGAATGAGTCGATCATGGTGTGCGAGCGCGGCTTCAGCTTTGGCTACAACAACCTGATCACCGACATGCGTGCGCTGGTGGTCATGCGCGCGACCGGTTGCCCGGTGGTGTTCGACGCGACCCACTCGGTGCAGTTGCCCGGAGCAGGGGCAGGAGTCTCAGGCGGTCAGCGCGAGTTCGTGCCGGTGCTGGCCCGCGCGGCGGTGGCCGCGGGCGTGGCGGGTGTTTTCATGGAGACCCATCCGCGCCCCGAGGCGGCCTTGTCCGATGGTCCCAATGCCTGGCCGCTTGGGAAGATGGGCAGCCTGCTCGCCACGCTCAAGGAGCTGGACCAGGCGGTCAAGGCCAAACCCTTTGAGGAAAGCGCCCTATGAGCCGCATCGCCCAGGTTCACGGCCGCGAGATCATCGATTCGCGCGGCAATCCGACCGTGGAGGCCGAAGTCACCCTGGCCAGCGGTGCGCAGGGTCGCGCGGCCGTGCCCTCGGGGGCGTCCACGGGCACGCGCGAAGCGGTCGAGCTGCGTGATGGCGATAAGAAGCGCTTCCAGGGCAAGGGCGTACTTAAGGCCGTCAAGAACATCAACACCGCATTGCGCGCGGCGGTGCTGGGGCGCGAGGCGAGCGACCAGGCCGGGCTCGATGCGCTGATGATCGAACTGGACGGCACCGAGGCCAAGAGCCGCCTGGGCGCCAATGCGCTGCTGGCCATCTCGCTGGCCAACGCGCAGGCCGCCGCTCGCGAAGCGGCCCAGCCGCTCTATAAGTATCTGGGCGGTAAGCGCCCCCCGGTGCTGCCGGTGCCGATGATGAACATCATCAACGGCGGGGCGCACGCCAACAACAGTCTGGACATCCAGGAATTCATGATTTTGCCGGTCGGCGCGCCCTCGCTTCGCGAGGCATTGCGCTACGGCGCGGAGATCTTCCACACCCTCAAGAAGCTCCTCAACGAGAAGGGCCTGAGCACCGCGGTCGGGGATGAGGGCGGATTCGCGCCGGATCTGCCTTCCAACGAGGCCGCGCTGCAGACCATCCTCGAGGCGATCGAGACGGCCGGCTACAGGCCCGGCAAGGACATCTACCTGGGGCTGGACGTGGCCAGTTCGGAATTCTTCCGCGACGGCAAGTACGAGTTCGCCGCCGAGCACCGCAGTTTTTCCTCGGCCGAATTCACCCGCTACCTGGCTGATCTGGCCGCGCGTTACCCGATCATCACCATCGAGGACGGCATGGGCGAGTCCGACTGGGCCGGCTGGTCGCACCTTACCGCCGAGCTCGGCCGCAAGCTCCAGCTGGTGGGTGATGATCTGTTCGTCACCAACACCAAGATCCTGGCCGAGGGCATATCACGCGGCATCGCCAATGCGATCCTGATCAAGCCCAACCAGATCGGGACCTTGACCGAAACCCTCGCGGCGATCGATATGGCCGACCAGTCGCACTACGCGGCCGTGGTCTCGCACCGCTCGGGGGAAACCGAAGACTGCACGATCGCCGACATCGCGGTGGCCACCGCCGCCACGCAAATCAAGACCGGCTCGATGTCCCGCTCCGACCGTGTGGCCAAGTACAACCAATTACTGCGCATCGAAGAGAGCCTGGGCGCGCAGGCGAAATACGCCGGCCGCGAGGCCTTCCCGGTGCGCCTATAATCGGTCCATGAGATACCTGACGTGAAATGGTTTGTCGCCGCGCTGGCCGCCGCGTTGCTGATGCTCCAGTACCGGATCTGGTTTTCGGGGGACGGGGTCAGTGAAGTGATGCGCCTGCGCAAGGCAGTCGCCGCCCAGCAAAGCGACAATGAACGCTTGTCGGCCCGCAACCGGCAGCTGGCCGCGGAAGTGCGCGATCTGAAGCAGGGCTACAGTGCCCTGGAAGAACGCGCCCGCTCGGATCTGGGTATGGTGGCCAAAAACGAGACCTTCTTTCAGGTGGGCCCGGCCGAATCACCGCTCATCGCACCGACCGTGCCCGGTACCCCGAATGCCCGCTCACCGGCGCATCAGCCGCTCCGTCCGGCCGCACCCGCCAACGTGCCTGCGCGTACCGCCGCCCGCTAGGCGCGAAGACTCACGGGCGGGACGGGGCCAGTGTCTGAGGGGACGCGCTACTGGTTGGTGATGCCGGCGGCAGGAGCGAGCCGGCGATTTGGCGAGGCGCAGCCCAAGCAGCACCAGGCCTTGGCCGGTTCCACCGTGCTGGAGCTTTCACTCCGCTTATTTTCCGCCGATCACCGTTGCCTCGGCATTGCTCTGGCACTCGCGGGGGCGGACCTTGGCGATTCGCGCCTGCGCGAGCGCTTGGTCGACAAGCTCACGCCGGTCCGCGGCGGGAAACGGCGTTGTGATTCGGTGCTGGCGGGCCTTGAGGCCCTGAGCGGGCGAGCGCAGCCCCAGGACTGGGTGCTGGTGCACGACGCTGCGCGCCCCTGCCTAAGTGCGCGCGACCTCGAAGAGCTCCTGCAGCGCGGCGCGGCCCATCCACTCGGGGCGCTGCTGGCGGTGCCCGTCACCGACACGCTCAAGCGCGCCGATGCGGCGCTCGGGAGCGAATGCACCGTGGATCGCGCCGCGTTGTGGCGGGCGCAGACACCGCAGATGTTTCGCTACGCTCCGTTGCGCGAAGCGCTGCAGGACGCATTGCGCGCCGGCCGCGAGCCCACCGATGAGGCGCAGGCCATGGAGTGGCAGGGCGGGCGGCCCTTGCTGATTGCCGCCCAAGACAGCAACATCAAGATCACGAGCCGCCAGGACCTGGCCCTCGCCACGGCGATCCTCGCCTCGCGAGAGGGCCATTCCAGTGATGCGGCCCCAGGATCGCGCGAATGAGGGTGGGATTCGGGATCGACGTGCACGCCTTCGGACCCGGCGATGCGCTGATGCTCGGTGGCGTGCGCATCGCGCACAATCGGGGCGTCGTGGCGCATTCCGATGGGGACGTCCTGCTGCACGCTCTGGTCGATGCGCTCCTGGGAGCGGCGGGCCTGGGGGACATCGGTGAGCATTTTCCGGACACGGACCCGCGCTGGCGCGGCGCCGAAAGCCGACTGTTCGTCGCCGCGACCCTCGAGCTGCTCTCGCGCCGCTCCTTCAAGGTGGTGAACGTGGATCTCACCCTGCTCGCGCAGCAGCCCAAGCTCGCACCGCACCGCGAGCAGATTCGCCATTCGGTCGCCTCCCTCCTTGGCATCGCGCTCGCAGACGTCAACCTCAAGGCCACGACCACCGAGCACCTGGGATTTGTGGGTCGCAACGAAGGTCTGGCGGCGATGGCTACGGTCCTGATCGATCAACGCTAGCTCAGCGGCGAGGCTTGGCGCGCAGCAGCACCAGCGTGGCGCCTGTCCCGCCATCACGCATCGCTGCCGAGGTGAAGGCCAGCACGGGGTCCACGCGCCGCAGCAGGCTGTGCACCGCGTTCTTGATGACCGGTCCACGCTGACCGGAACGAAGTCCCTTGCCGTGTACGATGCGCAGGCACTGCAGACGGCGGGTGAGGGCGGCGAGCAGAAACTCGCGCAGGTGGATCCGCGCCTCGGCCAGACGCATGCCGTGCAGGTCGATCTCGGCTTCGATGCGGTACTCGCCGCGTCGCAGCCGGCGCAGCACGGTCTCGGGAACCCCGGCTTGCCGGTACTGCATCGAGTCGCCCGGCTGGATGTCCAGTTCCACCGGCGGGGGCGCCAGGGACTCTTGCAATACATTCGCCTGCTCGGCGCGCGTCTGGCGGGCGCGCGGCGCGGGCCGCCGGCGCGATGGGGTGGCCCGCTTGGGGACCGACAAGGGCCGCACTCCACGCATCGCCGCGCGGAAAAGTTCGAGATCCTCATCCTTAGTGCTCAAGCCGCATTCCTCCGGAACCTCCGTTTCAGTATATTGGCGCGCCTTCATTCCGGGGTGCCGGCAATCGCAAAATGAAAATTCTGGTCAGCAACGACGATGGCTATCGTTCCGAGGGTATCGCGAGGCTCCGCGCCGCGCTTTCGGAACTGGCCGATGTCACCGTGGTCGCGCCGGACCGGAACCGGAGCGGGGCGAGCAATTCGCTCACGCTCGATGTGCCCCTGCGCGTTACGCAGTCTGAACCGGGCGTGCATTTTGTGACCGGCACCCCCACCGACTGCGTGCACCTGGCGGTGTCTGGACTGTTCGATTTCGACTTCGACATGGCGGTCAGTGGCGTCAACGACGGGGCCAACCTGGGCGATGATGTGCTCTACTCGGGGACCGTGGCGGCCGCCATCGAGGGCCGGTTCCTGGGCCTGCCCACGATGGCCGTGTCCTTGTGCACGCAACCGGGCGCCGCGAGGCATTTCGAAAGCGGCGCAATCGTCGCCCAGCAGATCGTGCGTCACCTGATCGGGCGCCCGCTCGATCCACGCCTGATCCTGAACGTCAACGTGCCCGACCTGCCGCTCGAACAGCTGCGCGGGATTCGCGCCACACGGCTCGGGTTCCGTCACCGCTCGGAGCCGGCCGTTCCGGTGCGCAATCCGAAAGGCGAGCCCATGTATTGGGTCGGCCCCTCCGGGGCGGGCGCAGACGCGGGCGAGGGCACCGACTTTCACGCCATCGCGCAGGGTTGGGTCTCTGTGACGCCGCTGTCGATCGACCTGACCCGCCACAGCGCACTGCCCGAATTGGGCCAGTGGCTGGCCGGCGTTCCGTTGCGCGACGCCGCCCAGAAATAGCAGGGCCTCGATGACAGACCCACGCTTTACGGGCATAGGCATGACCTCGCTTCGCACCCGCGACCGGCTGGTGCAGCGTCTTCGCGATCAGGGCATCGCGAACCTGACCGTGCTCGATCGGATCCGGAACCTGCCGCGCCACATTTTCGTCGACGAGGCGATCGCCAGTCGCGCCTACGAGGACACCGCGCTTCCGATCGGCTTCGGCCAGACGATCTCGCAGCCCTACATCGTGGCGCGCATGAGCGAGGCGTTGCTCGATGGGGCGCCGCTCAAGCGGTTGCTGGAAGTGGGCACGGGCTGCGGCTATCAGACCGCCGTGCTCGCGCCGCTGGTCGAGCGCATCTACAGCATCGAGCGGATTGCAGGACTGCAGACGCGCGCGCGCGTGCGCCTCAAGGAGTTGGGCGTGCGCAATGTGCGCTTCAAGGTCGGGGACGGATCGGTGGGCTGGCGCACGCAGGCGCCCTTCGATGGGATCATCGTCGCGGCCGCGCCGCTGGTGGTGCCCGAGGAACTCATCGAGCAGCTGGCACTCAATGGGCGCCTCATCGTGCCGGCCGGTCCCGAGGGCAAACAGCAATTGCTCCGAATCGTGCGCCGGGAACAGGGCCTGGAGCGCCAGGTTTTGGGAGCGGTTTCCTTCGTTCCGCTGGTCGGTGGGGTCGGATAATCGCTTCGAATATAGATTATCAATATCCCGTATGTATTTGAATATGCGACTGTAACTTATTAACACTTGTCAAGATCCGAAGTGCGCGACTAGTATCGCCCTTGTCGGTCCTCACCGACAGGGCCAAAGTCAGGATTCTGAGGCGCACGGGGAGAAGACACAGGGCAACAGGGGAAGAGCTGATTAGTCCACAGAAGAAGAAAAACAGTCCGAAAAACAAAAACAAGGCAGTGACAATTATTCGATTCTGTCAGCTTCGGATAGTTGGTTGGTTGAGCGATCTTTCCGCCCTGTGTCTTCTTCCGGTGCGCCTCGGGCGCACCGGCTCTTAAGCGCCCCCGCCTGGATCGGCTAGGGAAATAATCCGGCCACCACCTCGCGACGTTCCTGCGCCAGCACATTGTAGGTGCGGCACGCCGCGCCCAGGTCCATGACTTCAAACGCGATTCGCCGGGCTTCCAGTGTGCGTCGCAGAGTGCCCCCGGCGGCGATGTCCGCCTGATCGGCGCCGATCAGGATCACGTTCGGATGCATGGCCAGAAGAGGCTCGAGCGAGGCGAGATCCAGCGCCGCCGCTGAGCTTACCGACCAGTCCGTGATCAGGCGTGCGCTGCTGACGATGCACGGGGCATGGATCTTTTGTCCGGCGATCTCGATCTCGCCGCGGGCGTACGCGCGCACCGTCAATATTTGCGGGTCCGAGTCCAGTACCAGGCGCATGCCCGTTACGATACCACCGTGCCGAAGCTCCTCCTCATCCTCCGCGATCTGAACCCGGCCCGCCTGAGCGATGCGGCGCGCGCGGCGCTCCCGCCTTTGCCGCAGCTCGAGCATTGGGTGGCGCGCGGTAAATTAGCAGCGATATCCGGCGACTGGCGCCAGTATCTGCAAAGGCAGTTGAACCCGCCCTCGGCGCGCGCCGCCCCTCCGGCATCCATCGCCGCTGCGGCGGTGCCTGGAGTGCCGACAGACCGCCCGGTGTGGTTTGCCACCCCCATACATCTGGTCGCCGGACTCGATACCGTGCGCGTGCACCCGGAGGGCCTGCTTGAACTTGAAAGGGAGGAACAACAGGTCCTTGCGCAGGACTTTGCCAGAGTGTTCGCAGGTTCCGGCTGGTCGCTGCACGAGACCGGGCGTCGCGAGTTGCTGCTGGCCGGCGGATCCTATGTCGATTCCGGCACCGCCCGCGGCCAGGACCCGGGGCTCTGGCTGGGCGCAGACCCGCGCGAAGGGCTTCCGTCAGGAGCGGGGGCCGGCGCCCTGCGAGGGCTGGGGGCGGAAATCGAAATGTGGCTCCACGAACATCCGCTCAATCAGGCCCGAGTTGCGCGCGCGTGCTTGAACGTCACGGGACTTTGGATCTGGGGCGGGGGTGAGTCCCCAATCGCCCGGCCCGCTGAGGCGCCCCCGCGAACTTCGGCAGGTGAGGTAGCATGGGCGAACGACGTGTTTATCGATGGACTCGCGCAGCTTTCGGGTTGCGCGGTCCAACCGCTCCCGCAAAGCTGGCCGGTATCGCGCAGCGCAGAGCAGCGGGCCGCCGACCGGCTGGTGGTGTGCGAGCTGCGCACCGAGCCCGGACAGCACACGCTTGACACGCTCGAGCGGCGCTGGATTTCCCCGGCCTTCGGCGAGTGGCGTGCCGGGGCGTGGAACAGCGCCACATTGTTGATCGGCTCCTGTGCCGTGACGCTCGAGCGGGGACGGTTCCGTTGGGGGTGGCGCCGCCGCAGTGCCCGGCGTCCTTGGTGGGAGAGCCTGCAAAAATGCTGACGGTGATTCGACGCGAGGTTCCAGAAATCGCTCAAACGCTGGGCGATGATCTGCATCCGGTGCTGCGACGGGTGTACGCCTCGCGCGGATTGCGCAGCCGCGAGGAATTGAATCTGGCGCTCGATCGCCTCGCGCCGGTGGGGAGCCTCGGTGGGGCGGAAGCGGCGGCGCAGCTTTTGCTGCGGCATCGCCAAGGCCGCGTGCTTGTCGTGGGTGACTTTGACGCCGACGGCGCCACCAGTACCGCGCTGGTGATTCGGGCGCTGCGTGGATTTGCTTTCGCCTCGGTGGATTTCCTGGTCCCCAACCGCTTTGAATTCGGCTACGGACTGACTCCGGAGATCGTTGCCGTGGCCGCAGAGCGTGCCCCGACCCTGATCATCACGGTCGATAACGGCATCTCGAGCCACGCCGGAGTGAGCGCTGCGCGCGCGCGCGGGATCGATGTGCTGATCACCGATCATCACCTGCCCGGTGCCGAGCTTCCGGCCGCCAATGTCATCGTCAATCCCAATGTTCCGGGCAACGGCTTCGCCAGCGGCGCCCTGGCCGGGGTCGGTGTGGCCTTTTACGTGTGTGCGGCGCTGCGCCGGAGACTCGAATTGGAAGGCGCGATCCCTCAAGGGGCGCCCTCGGTCGCCACACTGCTTGACCTGGTCGCCCTGGGCACGGTGGCCGATGTCGTGCCGCTCGATGCCAACAATCGGGTTCTGGTCTCGCAGGGCCTGGCGCGGATCCGCGCCGGCCGCTGCGTTCCTGGAATCAGCGCGCTGCTGAGCGTGGCGCGCCGAGACCAGAGCCAGCTGGTGGCCGCGGATCTGGGCTTTGCCGTCGCACCGCGCCTCAACGCCGCAGGCCGGCTGACCGACATGTCGATTGGGATCCGCTGCCTTCTGACCGATGATCCGCTCGAAGCACAGCGCCTGGCGCTCGAGCTGGACACGCTCAACGCGCAGCGTCGCGAGATCGAGGCCGACATGCAGCAGCAGGCGCTCGCGGCCGTGCGCGCGCTTCGCGATGAGCTCAGCGGTCCGAAGCGTTCGGGGGTGTGCCTGTTCGATGCCGCCTGGCACCAGGGGGTGGTGGGGCTGGTGGCCGGGCGGGTCAAGGAAACACTGCGCCGGCCCGTAATCGCTTTCGCACTCGCCGATGAACGCACGCTGCGCGGCTCGGCCCGCTCGGTCCCCGGCGTGCACATTCGCGACGTGCTCGAGGCCATCGCCACGCGCGAGCCGGGTATGCTGGAGAAATTCGGCGGCCACGCCATGGCCGCGGGCTTGAGTCTGGCCCGCTCGCAGCTTGATCGCTTTGCCCGCGCCTTCGATGCGGAAGTCGAGCGCGCGATGGCCCGAAGCGCGCTCGAGGATGCGATCGAAACCGACGGTGAACTTCAGCCCGAGGAAATCGCACTGCCGCTCGCGAGCACGCTGCGCGCGGGCGGGCCCTGGGGTGCCTCGTTCGCCGAGCCGCTCTTTGACGGCGTATTCGAGGTGCGCGGCACACCACGGGTCTTGGCCGAGCGGCACCTGAAGTTCCAGGTGTCGGCGCGCGAAGGCCGGGGAGGTTTTGAGGCGATCGCCTTTAACAGCATCGATCCGCAGCGCCCCGTGCCGCTTCCGTCCGGCAAGGTGCGGCTGATCTACCGGCTCGGCACCAACGAGTATCAGGGGGAGCTGCGATTGCAGCTGGTCGTCGAGCACCTGGCTGGCGCCCTGAAAGGGCCGCTCGCCCCGTGATACGATGCGTTCCCCAGGAATTGCGGATCGTGCGATGGAACTTACTCAACTCAAACGGGCACTGGCAGATCTCGAGGAGCGCGCGCTGTCCTTGAGGGGGTTCCTTTGAGTACGACCGCAAGCGCGAGCGACTCGAAGAGGTCAGCCTGGAACTCGAGGACCAGGCGGTGTGGAGCCAGCCCGAGCGCGCCCAGGAACTGGGTCGGGAACGCGCCCGCCTAGGCGCTGAGCTCGGCGAAATGGACCGCGTTTCCGGCTCGGTGCACGCCGCACTCGAGCTCCTGGAGCTCGCCGAAGCCGAGAACGATGAGTCCACGGCGAACGACATCGAGCGCGAGCGGCCGAAATTCGAGGCCAGCGTGCGAGCACTTGAATTCAAGCGCATGTTCCGAGGCGAGATGGACTCGCACAGCGCCTTCCTGGACATCCAGGCCGGGGCCGGTGGGACCGAGGCGCAGGACTGGGCGCAGATGCTGTTGCGCATGTACCTGAAGTGGGCCGTGACGCGCGGCTTCTCGGCCGAAGTCATCGATTCGAACCCGGGCGAAGTGGCCGGGTTCAAATCGGCCACGGTCGAGATCAAGGGCGATTATGCCTATGGCTGGTTGCGCACCGAGACCGGAGTGCACCGCCTGGTGCGCAAGTCCCCGTTTGATTCGGGCAATCGGCGCCACACCTCGTTCGCTTCGGTATTCGTCTCCCCGGAAATCGATGATGACATTGCCATCGACATCAATCCGGCCGACCTGCGCACCGATACCTATCGCTCCAGTGGGGCGGGCGGGCAGCACGTCAACAAGACCGAATCGGCGGTGCGCATCACCCACCTGCCCAGCGGCATCATCGTGGCCTGCCAGAATGAGCGCAGCCAGCACAAGAATCGCGCCACCGCGATGAAAATGCTCAAGGCCAAGCTCTACGAGCTGGAGGTCAACAAACGCAATGCCGCGGCCAAGGTGCTGGAAGATTCCAAGTCGGACGTCAGCTGGGGCAACCAGATCCGCTCCTACGTGCTCGATCAATCGCGCATCAAGGACCTGCGCACCGGAGTGGAGGTGGGCAACACCGGATCGGTGCTCGATGGGGCGCTCGATCAATTCATGGAAGCGAGCCTCAAGGCCGGACTATGAGCGGGCCGATGCCACAGGATCCGTCGGCTCAAGGGTCCGAGCCGGTCGATGAGAATCGCCTGATCGCCGAGCGGCGCAGCAAACTTGCGGCGCTCCGCAAGCAAGGACCGGCCTATCCCAACGAATTCCGGCGCGACGCGCTGGCCGCCGAGCTGTTGAGCGCCTATGCCGAGTGCGACACCGCCTGGCTGGAGGCCAATCCGGTGCAGGTGCGCGTGGGCGGGCGCATGATGCTCAAGCGCGTCATGGGAAAGGCCAGCTTCGCCAAGCTCGCGGACCGGAGCGGTGCGATCCAGCTGTTCCTGCAGGCGGGCACGCTGGGTGCGGATTACGAGGCGTTCAAGGATTGGGACGTCGGGGACATCATCGGAGCGCGCGGAACGCTGTTCCGCACCAAGACCGGCGAGCTCTCGGTGCGCGTGGTCGGACTGAAGCTGCTCGCCAAGTCCTTGCGTCCTCTGCCCGACAAATGGCACGGGCTCGAGCGATACCGAAATGCGCTACCGGATGCGCTATGTCGATCTTCTGATGAGCGAGGCGAGCCGCACGCGCTTTCGCACCCGCAGCGCCATCATCAAGTACCTGCGCGATGCGCTGGACGCGCTCGGGTTCCTCGAGGTCGAAACCCCGATGATGCAGCCCATCCCCGGGGGCGCGGCGGCGCGGCCCTTTGTTTCGCACCACAACGCGCTGGATCAGACGGTGTACCTGCGCATCGCGCCGGAGCTGTACCTGAAGCGCCTGATCGTCGGGGGACTGGAGCGGGTCTACGAGATCAACCGGAATTTCCGCAACGAGGGTCTGTCCACGCAGCACAACCCCGAGTTCACCATGCTGGAGCTGTACTGGGCCTACAGCGATTACCGCGAGCTGATGGAACTCATCGAGCGTTTGCTGCACGGACTGACCGACTCGCTCCTGGGCACACGTGTGCTGCGTTACCAGGGCCGGGATTACGACCTGGGAAAGCCCTTCCGGCGAGTGACGGTCGAGGATCTGATCATCGAGCATAACCCGGAGCTGGACAAAGCGAGGCTCCGGGAACTGGCGTACCTTCGAGGCGCCTGCGAGAGGCTCGGGATTCCCTTCAAGCCCGGCGATGGGCCGGGCAAGCTCCAGATCGAGATTTTCGAGAAGACCGGCGAGCACCACCTGCTGGAGCCGACCTTCGTGCACGCCTATCCGGCCGAAGTCTCCCCGCTTTCCAGGGCCAATGACCAGGACCCGTTTCTGACCGATCGGTTCGAGTTCTTTATCGCCGGGCGCGAGCTGGCGAACGGGTTCTCGGAACTCAACGACCCGGAGGACCAGGCCGCGCGGTTCCGGGCCCAGGTGGCGCGCCACGATGCGGGCGATGACGAGGCGATGCATTACGACGCCGATTACATCCGCGCACTCGAGTACGGCATGCCTCCGACCGCGGGACTGGGGCTCGGGGTCGACCGGCTGGTGATGTTGCTGACCGACTCGGCCTCGATCCGCGACGTGTTGCTGTTCCCGCAGCTGCGGGCGGAGAGCTAGGGCGCCGCACGTGGCCTCAGCTGCAGGCAAGCCCGCGAGCGGGCGACCCATCGGTGTGTTTGATTCGGGCGTCGGGGGCCTGACGGTCCTGCGTGCGCTGCGGCTGGCGCTGCCCGCCGAATCCTTCGTGTACCTGGGCGATACCGCGCGCCTCCCGTACGGCACCAAGAGTCCGCAGACCGTCGATCCGCTACGCGCTGCAGGCGGCCGACGTGCTGGTCGCCCGTGAGATCAAGTGCCTGGTGGTGGCCTGCAACACCGCCTCGGCCGCCGCGCTCGAGGCGATGCGGGCGCGCTATGCCGGATTGCCGGTCATCGGTGTGATCGAGCCCGGCGCGCGCGCGGCATGCGCCAAGTCGCTGAGCGGTCGCATGGCGGTGCTCGCCACCGAAAGCACCGTGCGCGGAGGCGCCTACCAGCAGGCCATCGCGCGCATCCGACCCGAGGCCGAGGTGCGCGCGCTGGCCTGCGGCCTGTTCGTGGCTCTGGCCGAGGAGGGCTGGGTCAAGGGCCCGATCGTTGAACAGGTGGCGCTTCGCTACCTGGAGCCGCTCCGCGCCGATCCGGCCCACGGCGTGGACACGCTGGTGCTCGGGTGCACGCATTTTCCGGCGCTCAAGTCCGCGATTGCGGCGGCCGCCGGGGCGGGCGTGCAGATCGTCGATTCCGCGGCCACCACGGCGGCCACCGTGCGATTGGAGCTGGCGCACCATTCGCTGCTTCGAGCCGCGGAGCAGGGCGATGACGGCCGCGGGACGTTGCGATTCCTGGCCACCGACGGGATCGAGCGCTTCATGCAGGTCGGCGGCCAGTTCCTGGGCGCGCCGCTCGACGCCCGAAGCGTCGAGCTGGTGGACTTCTAGGCACGATCGCATGAGCGAGCGCCCCTCCCAGTACGCGCCTCCGCTGATCGTGCGTTTCGCGGCCTTTGGCGATGTGGTCCTGATCACGGCCATGATCGAGGTGCTGCACCGGCGCTACGGCACGCGGGTGGATCTGCTGAGTTCGGGATCCTGGACCCAAGAGCTGCTCGCCGATGATCCGCGGGTGGGCACGATCCAACTGGTGACCAGCCGCAAGACTCCCTATCCGCTCAGGCCCAGCCAGTGGCGGGCGGTGCGCTGGATGCGCTCGCGCGGCCTGGGACCGGTCTATCAGTGCGATCCGGAACCCAAGGCCCAGTGGCTGATCGAGCGGGCCGGAATTCCGCGCGAGTGGATCGTGCGCGCGCATGATTTTCCGGCGCCCCAGCCGATGCACTGGACCGAGTGGTGGCTGGCGATCGCCCTGCGCAACCCGCCGGCGCTCGGCGCTTTCCCGCCCGCGATGGAGGCGAGCGCGTTCGACGCGGATCCCGCGACTGTTCGTTGGCGCGAAGGCCCGCGAGGATTGCCAGCGCTGGCTCGCAGAGCGCGGGTGGCAGGATGCGCCCCTGGTGCTGATCCAGGCGGGCAACAAGCGCACGCTCAAGCGCGGGCGGCGCGTTGGGCCCGGTGATGCCAAGTACTGGCCCCCGCAGCGCTGGGCCGCGCTGGCGCGCGGGGTGCTGACCGCGCTCCCGCGGCGCGCAGGTGCTTCTGACCGGCGCACCGGTCGAGCATGCCGTGATCGAGGCGATCAGGAGCGAAGCGGATTCGCGAGCGCGTCCATAACCTCGCCACGGACATGACCGTGCCGCGTCTGCTCGCGCTGATCGAACGGGCCGACAGCATGATCTCGGTCGACACCGGGCCCGCGCACGCCGCCGCGGCGCTGGACTGCCCGCTGACGGTCATGTTCGCGCACGCCGACCAGCGCTGGTGGCGGCCGCTCTCGCGGCTCGGTCGCGTCGCCGTCGTGGGTGGAGAACGCGCTGAGGCGAGCCGTCTGCTCGATATCGGGGTCCCGCAGGTACTCAAGGCCTGGCAAGCGCTGGGTGGGCGCCTGCCGCGAGGCGGGCGTGCGATTGCTTAAACTGGGGAAGTCGGGCAGGATTTTGCGGCCACCGCCCGGGTCCGAGGGTCACCTCCTGCCCCCCCTTCGTCGTCAGGAATTCCAATGAGCGCAATGTTTCAGCAGAACCTGGACGAGCACCGCGCGTTGTTCTCGCGTCTGGAGTGTTTGTCCGAACCTGTCGCCCGCGCCGCGGACCTCATGGTCCACGCGCTTTCCTCGGGCCGCAAGCTGATGCTGTGCGGCAATGGCGGATCGGCGGCCGATTCGCAGCACCTGGCCGCTGAGTTTACCGGCCGGTTCATCAACGATCGCAAGCCCCTGGCGGCGATGGCTCTGTCGACCGACACCTCGGCGCTGACCTGCATCGCCAATGACTACTCTTTCGACGAGGTGTTCTACCGCCAGGTGCTGGGGCTCGGGGTGGCCGGCGATTGCCTGCTGGCGCTTTCCACCTCGGGCAATTCCAAAAACGTGCTGCGGGCCGTGGAGGCGGCCCGGAGCGTGGGGATGAGCGTCATCGGGTTGCTCGGCCGCGACGGCGGCAAGCTCGCCCCGCTTGTGCAATGTCGCGATCGTCGTACCCAGCGCCACCACCGCGCGCATCCAGGAGGCCCACATCATGATCGGGCATACGTTGTGCGGCATGGTCGAAGAATCCTTGAAGCTGGCCTGATACCCCGACATAGTCCCCATGACCGACATGAAGGCGAAAATCCAGCGCGCGCGCGTGCTGGTGGTGGGCGATGCGATGCTGGATCGCTACTGGTTTGGCAGCGTCGATCGCATTTCGCCCGAGGCGCCGGTGCCGGTGGTGCGCATCTCGCGCGAGGAGGAGCGCCTGGGCGGGGCGGCAAACGTGGCCCTCAACATCAAGTCGCTCGGTGCGCAGGTCTCGCTGATGACGGTGGTGGGGACCGACGAGCCGGCCGGGAAATTGCGCAAATTGCTGGCCGAGCACGGCGTGCAGATCGCTCCTGGGGAGCGACGCGCAGCTCAACACCATCGTCAAGCTTCGCATCATCGGACGCGCGCAGCAGCTGATCCGGCTGGATTTCGAAAACCAGCCCGATCACGAAGTGCTGCTCTCGATGCTCAACGACTACCAGCGGGCGCTGCCCGGAGCACGACGCGGTGTTGTTTTCCGACTACGGCAAGGGCGGGCTGACCCACATTCCGCGCATGATTGCGCTGCGCGCGCCAGGCCGGAAAGCCGGTGCTGGTGGACCCCAAGGGCAACGATTACGGGCGCTATGCGGGCGCCACCGTGATCACGCCCAACCGCGAGGAACTCGCGCAGGTCATCGGCCCCTGGTCCAGCGAGGCGCAGCTGCATGAACGAGCCCAGCGGCTGCGGGAGGAGCAAAAGTTCGGTGCCCTGCTGCTGACCCGCAGCGGGGAGGGCATATCCCTGTTCGATGAGCGTGGACACCTGCAGGTGCCCGGCGCTGGCACGCGAGGTGTTTGACGTGACCGGTGCCGGTGACACCGTGATCGCCGTGCTCGCGGTGCTGTTGGCCTGCGGCGTGAGCCTGCGCGAGGCACTGCCGGTGGTCAATCGGGCCGGCGGCATCGTGGTCGGCAAATTCGGCGCCGCCAACCTGGGCTACGAGGAGCTGTTTCCATGACGGTGCGGACGGCGTGAAGGCGATCGTCACGGGCGCGGCCGGCATGATCGGCAGCAACCTGGTCCACGGGCTCAATGCCATCGGCATCGACGATGTGATCGCGGTCGATGACTTAAGCGATGGCGCGAAGTACCGGAATCTGGACGGTGCGCGCTTGAGCGATTATTTCGACAAGGACGATTTCTACGGCCGTTTCGCGCGCCGCGAATTCGGGCGCGTGGACGTGGTGCTGCACCAGGGCGCCTGCTCGGACACCATGGAGCAGAACGGGCGCTACATGCTGGAAACCAACTACCGTTGCTCGAAGAATCTGCTCGACGCCTGCCAGGCGCAGGGCACGCGACTGCTGTACGCCTCATCGGCCGCCATCTATGGCGGGAGCGAGCACCTTTCGCGAGCAGCCCGAGTTCGAGCGGCCTCTCAATGTCTACGGTTACTCGAAGCTCCTGTTTGACAACGTGGTCCGCAGCTCGGCTGGCAAGCTCGGCCTCGCAGGTGGCGGGGATGCGCTATTTCAACGTGTACGGTCCGCGCGAGCAGCACAAGGGGCGCATGGCCTCGGTGGCGTTCCACAATTACGGTCAATTTCAGGACTCGGGGAGCGTGCGGCTGTTCGGAGCGTACGGCGGGTACGGGGCCGGCGAGCAGCGGCGCGACTTTGTCTATGTCGGGGATGTGGTGGCCGCCAACCTGTGGTTTCTCGAGCACCCGGAGCGCAGCGGGGTCTTCAACCTGGGGACCGGACGGGCGCAGACCTTCAACGAAGTCGCGCGGGCCACGGTGAACGCCTGCCGCGCGCAACGCGGGGAGGTCTGCCCTCGATCTTGCGCAGCTGGTCGATAAAAAGCTGATCCAATATATCGAGTTCCCTCAGGCCCTGGTCGGCAAGTACCAGTGCCACACACAGGCGGATCTGCGCGCATTGCGCGCCGCCGGATGCGATATTGATTTTGCGGACGTGGCCTCGGGCGTGAAGCGCTACGTCGAGTGGCTGGCGGCTAGCCCCCCTTGAACGCCACCCGCGCGGTGCTGCAAAAATTCTTGCCCGGCACCGGGGCGCTGGAGCGACTCTCACCGCGGCCGCTGGTGTTCACCAATGGCGTGTTCGACGTGCTGCACACCGGGCACGTGACCTATCTGGAGGCGGCGCGCTGCCTGGGCGCTGCGCTCTTGGTCGCGGTTAACACGGACGCCTCGGCCAGACGGCTGGGCAAGGGGGAGGACCGCCCCCTCAACCGCGAAGCGGATCGGGTGGCTGTCGTGGCGGCGCTGGCCAGCGTGGATTTTGTGATGCTGTTTGATCAGGACACCCCGTGCGAGCTGATTCGCCGCTGCAAGCCGGAACTTTACGTCAAGGGGGGCGACTACGACATCGAGACCCTCGAGGAGACCGCTCTGGTCCGCAGTTGGGGCGGGCAGTCGGTGGCGATTCCTTTTGTCGAGGGCTACTCCACGAGCTCGCTCCTGCAACGCATCCGCGCCGGTCGCTAGGAACCCTTGGGCGCTCGGGTACGGTCCGAATGAAAGGGGCGTTTATCGATCGTGACGGCGTCATCATCGAGGAGCGCGGTTACGCCTACAGGCTCGAGGATTTTGCGCCCCTCCCCGGCGCCATCGCCGCGTTGAGGGAGCTTCAGTCGGCCGGCTACCGGCTGATCGTGATCACCAACCAATCGGGCATCGCACGCGGACTCTACAGTGAGACGGACTACCTGAGCTTTACCGCGCACATGGAAAGGCAATTGCAGGCTCAAGGCGTGCGACTGGACGCGATCGAATACTGCCCGCACCTTCCGGACGCCCCCGTGCTGCGTTACCGGCTCGATTGCGAGTGCCGCAAGCCGCGCGCCGGGATGCTGCTGCGTGCGGCCGGGCGATTCGACATCGACCTGGCCGCCTCAGTCCTGGTGGGCGATCGGCGCACCGATCTCGCGGCCGGGCGCGCCGCGGGGGTCGGGCGCTGCTGCCTGGTGCGGAGCGGTCAAAGCGTTTCGCCCGAGGATGAAACACTGGCCGACGGGGTCTATGAGGATCTGGCCGAGTGCGTGCGCGCGATTCTTGGTCAGAAGGCCAATCCGCTCACGCCGGGTTCTCCAGCGTGAAGCGCGCGCTCTCGTCCTCGTAGGCGAACACCTCGGCGTAGCGCCCCCAGCTGACGATGGCGCGCAGCGTCTGCTCGGCGGCCTCCTCGGTCATAAAGTCCTCCAGCTCGTCGATAAAGCGGCTCTTGCGCGCCACGTGCGAGGTGCGCTCATCCAGGACCCGCCGCACGTGCGCGGCCAGCGGCACGTAGGTCAGGAGCTGGCGCGCGAAGATGCGCTTGCGCTCGTCCCGCTCGGCGACGCAAAACGCGCGGCCGGCCTCGGTGAGCTTCAGATCGCCGCCTTCCAGTTCGGCGAAGCGCAGCATCTGCAAGGTTTCGGCCACCGGAAACAGCTCGTCGATTTCCATCTGCAGATCGGCGGCGATCTTCGGCAGATCGGCCATGCCGTTGAAGGGCGCGGCAGCGACCGCTTCGAGCAGGCCAGAGAGTTCGTTGGAGGACACGTGCGGCAGGACGCTGCCGATGCCCAGACCGGGGAAAAACTCGGTCCGCGCGCCGCTCGCCGGGCTCAGCGCGCCGCGCGGTCATCTCCACGTAGATGCGTTCGACCAGTTCGCGGAACGAGGGATCGAGCCGGTTGCGCGGCTGCGGCAGGGTCACCTCGATCTCGGAGAGGACGCGGCCGGGATTGCTGCCGAAGACCAGGATCCGATCGCACATCAGCACCGCTTCCTCGATGTTGTGGGTCACCAGGATCACGCCCTTGATGGGCATGCGACCTTCGGACCACAGGTCCAGGAAATCGGTGCGCAGGGTCTCGGCGGTGAGCACGTCGAGCGCCGAGAACGGCTCATCCATCAGCAGGATGTTCGGATGCACCACCAGCGCCCGGGCGAAGCCCACGCGCTGGCGCATGCCGCCGGACAGTTCGCGCGGATAGGCCGATTCGAAGCCGTCCAGGCCGATCAGATCGATGGCCGCCAGCGAGCGCGCGCGGATTTCGGCCCGCGCCAGACGCTGCGCCTCCAGTCCCAGCGCGACGTTCTCGAACACGGTGAGCCAGGGAAAGAGCGCAAAGCTCTGGAACACCATCGAGATGCCCGCGGCCGGACCGTCGACCGGCTTGCCCAGGTAGTCCAGTGAACCGCGGCTGGGCTCGGACAGGCCCGCGATCAGGCGCAGCAAGGTGGACTTTCCCGATCCCGAGCGCCCCAGCAGTCCCACGATCTGCCCTTCGGTCAATCGCAGGTTCACGTCCTCGAGCACCAGCAATTCCTGGCCGTCCGGCTTCGGGAACGACTTGCGATCACCGGTGACCTGCAGCAAGGGGCTGATCTCTGCAACGGCGTTCATGGGCCAGACCTCCTTCTAGCTGAGCCGATAATGGCGTTCGGCGTAGTAGTACAGCGGGCGCCAGAACGCCCGGTTGATCGTGACGACGAACAGGCACATCGTGGTGATGCCCAGCACGATGCGATGAAAATCGCCCGCCGTGGTCGCCGTGGCGATGTAGGCACCGAGCCCTCGGGCGCGCACTTCGCTGCTCCCCCAGCTGGCCAGTTCCGCGACGATGGCCGCGTTCCACGATCCGCCCGAGGCGGTGATCGCCCCGGTCACGAAATAAGGCATCACGGCCGGCAGCGCAACAGCGCCGCCACCACAGCCACCCGCTCACGTGCAGGTTCTGCGCCGCGCGCCGCAGCTCGGCCGGAATCGCCGCGGCTCCCGCGATCACATTGAACAGGATGTACCACTGCGTGCCCAGGATCATCAGCGGGCTCAACCACAGGTTCGGGCTCAACTGCCAGGCGACGATGACATAGACCACCAGCGGGAACAGCAGGTTGGCGGGAAACGCCGCCAGGAACTGCGCGATCGGCTGCACGCACTGCGCCGCGCGCGGCCTGCAGGCCAATCCAGACGCCGATCGGCACCCAGAGCAGGCTGGCCAGTGCGATCAGCACGAAGACCCGGAGCATCGTGAATAACCCGAGCAGCCCGACTTCGCGCAGCTCCGCCAGATGCGTCTCCCGACCACAGCACCTGACCGAGCTTGCGCACGGCGATCGCACCGACAGCAAGAAGCAGCGCAATCCAAAGGGCGTCGCGGATCGACTGGTTCGGGGCCGGGCGCCTGCGCGAGCGAGCACGTGAGCCCACACGCAAGCGGCGGGGCCCAGCTGGTCCAACGCACCAGAGCGTAGAACATCACCGTCAGCCCCTGAATCAGCCGGGAGCGCCGCAGCACGTTAAGAGCCCAGGAGCTCGGCGGTTCTGGCGCCGGGCTCCTGCTCGACCCGGAAACGATCGACCCAGGCGATCAGCGGCCGGAACAGCAGCTGGTCATAAATGAGGATGACCAGCGCCATCGTGGCAATCGCCCAGCCGATCGCGTGGAGGTTGCGCTGCTCGATGGCCAGGGCGATGTACGAGCCGATGCCCGGCAGTGCCACGTGCGTGTGCCCGACACTGATCGATTCGGACGCCACGACGAAGAACCAGCCCCCGGACATCGACATCATCATGTTCCAGGTCAGGGCCGGCAGTGCAAAGGGCACTTCCAGCTGCCAAAAGCGCATCCAGGCGGTCAGGTGAAAGGAGGCGGCGGCCTCGGCAAGTTCGGTCGGGACCGTGCGCAGGGATTGATAAAAGCTGAAGGCCATGTTCCAGGCCTGACTGGTAAATATGGCAAAAATGGCGGCGAATTCCGCCCCCAGCACCCGGCCGGGAACCAGCGCCATGAAGAATACGACGGTGATCGAGATGAAACCGAGTATCGGCACGGACTGCAGAATATCGAGCAGCGGCACCAGGAACCGTCCCGCGCGCGGGCTCTTGGCCGCCCAGGTGGCATAAGTCAGGGTAAAGATCAGCGAGAGCACCAGGGCGGAAAACATTCTAAGGGTGGTGCGCGCCGCGTATTCGGGCAGATGTGAGGGCTCGAGCGAGAGCGGGGTGGCGCCGAGTGTCGAAAGCGGGGCGAGCAGTCCCCGGCTGGCGGCCGCCACGAAGGTGATCAGTGCGAGCACCATCAGCAATGCGAGGGTGTCCCAGCGCGTTGCAAACTCGCGGATAAAGCCGAAAG
The DNA here is from genome assembly GCA_963717335.1 of uncultured Gammaproteobacteria bacterium. Lineage (GTDB taxonomy): Bacteria > Pseudomonadota > Gammaproteobacteria > Steroidobacterales > Steroidobacteraceae > FEN-1191. Next base: position 95,784 of record CAVQVZ010000006.1, read on the forward strand.
GTTGGGTGCGATCCGCTCGAAACATGGGATGCCGATCAGGCTGGGTTTATAGTGGCGCGCAGTATACGGGGTCGGAGCGTACCGGCCGACCCGGAGCGCGCAGCGGTGCGCGGGAGACTTGCGTGAGCGAAGAGCGCTGCGGTGGAATTGTTTCGCACGCCCAGGGATTCGACTCGGCTAATCCCCTGGCCGAACGGCGAACGCTCTGGGTGCTGATCCTCACGGCCATCGCCATGGTGCTCGAGATCGCCGCGGGCTGGTGGTACGGCTCGATGGCGTTGCTGGCCGATGGCTGGCACATGAGTTCACACGTCATTGCATTGGGGCTCTCGGTGGCCGCTTACGCATTGGCACGGCGCCTCCGGCGGGATGACCGCTTTGCATTTGGCACCTGGAAGATCGAAGTGCTCGGCGGCTACACCAGCGCACTGCTCCTGAGCGGCGTCGTGCTGTACATGGCGCTGGAGTGCCTCTGGCGACTGCGAAGTCCCGCGCACATCGCCTACGATCAGGCACTGGCCGTGGCCGCGATCGGCCTGCTGGTCAATTTGGCCTCGGCCGCCCTGCTCGCGGGCGCAGCGCACCGGGAGGAAGGCTTAAGGTCTGCTCGCGGCAGCGCGCACAGCCATTCCCACGCTCCGCACAGCACACCCGACCACACGCATGCTCATGCCGATCTGAACCTGCGCTCCGCCTACGTGCACGTAGCGGCGGACGCTGGGACTTCACTGCTGGCGATCGGGGCACTCGCGGGAGGAAAGTACTTTCACCTGGGCTGGCTGGATGCCGGCGTTGGGTTGTTCGCCTCGCTCGTGGTGGCGGCCTGGGCTTGGACCTTGTTGCGTTCGACGAGCCGGATTCTGCTCGATGCGGAAATGGGCGCGCCGGTGGTCGAGAAGATCCGCCAGAGCCTGCGCAGCGCGCCCATCCCCGTGCAGGTCGAGGACCTGCACGTCTGGCGGGTCGGCAAGGCCAGCTACGCCTGTATTCTGAGCGTCGCTACCGGCGCCGCGGTGACCCCGGAGTACTTCCGCACGCTGCTGGAGGCGCACGCGGAGATCGTGCACGTGACGGTCGAGGTGAATCCGAGCGTTGTCGCCTCGTCCTAGATTGGGATATTGTCGGCCTTCAGGCAGACCCAATAGGCTTTTCACCCGACCGCACACGGCAAGTTAAGGGGGACCCCCATGGCGCAGCCCAGCTTTCAGGGACTATTCATCTGGCAGGAACTGCTCTGCAACGACACCACCGCTGCGACCGCCTTTTATGAGCGGGTTCTTCCTTGGAAGGCGCAGCCCTTCAGTCCGGGTTCGCCCTATCTGATGTTCCGCACCAGCGACGGTAAGGCGATTGCCGGCGCTATGCGGCTGTCCGAAGACGCCAAGTCCAAGGGAACCGGCCCGCACTGGCGCGGTTACATCGGGGTGGGCGATGTCGATGCGCTCGCCGGCCAGGCCGTGGGCCTGGGAGCGCGCATCCAGCAGCCGGCACAGGACATTCCGGGCGTGGGTCGCGTAGCCCTGTTGACCGATCCGGAGGGCGCGATATTCGGTCTGTATGCGCCACTCGATTCAGGCAGTGCTCCGGCGAGTTCCGCCTTCTCGTGGGCGGAACTGGCGGTGCGCAATCGCGAGGCGGCACTCGCGTTCTATCAGCAACTTTTCGGATGGGAACTGCGCCCACCCATGGACATGGGAGGAGGCTTTTACTACCAGACCTTCGGCCTGGGCTCGCAGGATTTCGGCGGCGCCTACACCATTCCGGCCGATCGGGCGATGCCGCCGGCGTGGTGCCCTTATGCCATCAGCAGCAGCGCCGATAATACCGCGCGCCAGGTCGTGGTCGCAGGCGGCAAGCTCGCCCATGGCCCCGTAGGGGTACCGGGGGGCGGGCGGATCGTACAGTTCTTTGACGGGGAAGGCGCGTTCTTTGCGGTGCACTCGATGCCTGTCGCGACGATGGCCGAGACCGGAAAAGCCGCGCCCAAGGCGAGTACAAAAGCGGCGCCTGCTTCGGCCAAACCTAAGGCGAAAAAGCCGGCCAAGAAAAAAACCAAGAAGTCCTCGGCCAGACCCAAGACAAAACCGAAACCCAAATCGCGGAAGAAGCCGGCCAAGCCTCGAAGCGCAAGTCAAGGGAAGTCGGCCTCGCGCCGAGGAGCGGCGAAACGCGCGAGCCAGCCGAAGCGCAAGAGTGCCCGCAAGCGCCCGCGCCCGGCCAAGCGCAAGGCGGCGCGCAAGAAATAACTACAGCAGGCGCAGTGACATGTCGATGGCCTGGAGGTGTTTGGTCAGGGCACCGATCGAGATGAAATCAACGCCGGTTGCGGCGATGGCCGCAAGCTGATCCAGGCTCACTCCGCCCGAGGCCTCGATCTTGGCAGGCCGCGGGCTGGCGCGGTTGAGCGCCACCGCGCGGCGCATGTCCTCCAAAGAAAACTCATCGAGCAAGATGACCTCGCACTGCGTGAGCAGCGCGCTTTTGACTTCCTCCAGGTTCTCGGTCTCCACCTCGACCATCAGTCCGGGCGAGAGGGCACGGGCCCGTGTTACGGCAGCGGCGATCGAGCCGGCCGCGGCGATGTGGTTTTCCTTGATCAGTACGCGATCGTGCAGGCCCATGCGGTGGTTTTGCCCGCCCCCGCAGCGCACGGCATATTTCTGTGCGCTGCGAAGCCCCGGTATGGTCTTGCGGGTATCGAGGATCTGGCAGTGCGTGCCGGCCACCGCGCGCGCATAACGGGCCGTCACCGTGGCGGTGCCCGAGAGGAGCTGCAGAAAATTAAGTCCCGTCCGCTCGCCCGTAAGTACGGCGCGGGCGGGACCCGCAAGTTCGCACAGCACGGTATCGGCGTTCACCGCAGTCCCGTCCCGCACGCTCCATTGCACCCGCACCCGATCATCGAGCTGCCTGAAGGTTTCATCGAACCACTCGGTGCCGCAGACGGTGGCCGCCTCACGGCACAGCAGGCGCGCGCGCACATTCGACTCGGGCGCGATCAGCTGCGCGGTGACATCGCCCGAACCCACGTCCTCGCGCAGGGCGCGGGAGACTTGCTCAGCGAGGTCGGCGGGTAGGGCGGGCGCCAAGGCCTAGAACGGCAACCCGTGTGAGGCCGAGGCCATGCAAAGCAGCATGGGTATCGACAGCACGAAGTTGATGCGCGAGGCCGTCGCGGCCACTTTCCTCGACCGCGCCTTTTCCTCATCGCTGGCGGCCACGATGCCCAATATTTTTTTCTGGTTCGGCCAGATCAGCACCCACACGTTGAACAGCATGATGGTGCCGAGCCAGGCGCCGATGCCAATCACCAGTCCGTAGTAGTCTTCGCCAAAATGTCCGAACGTGAACGCATTGGCGAAGTTCGCGCCGCGCGCCAGGTACCAGGCGCCCGTGAGCCAGGTTGAGAGCGCGCGCCCAGCGAAACCAAAACAGCGCCCGGGGCGCCACGTACTTGGTAATGCCCGCTCCGCCGGGTCCGCCCTTATCGGCCGCCGCGGCCGCCAGTGCCGGGGTCTGCGCCACGTTGAAGTAATACAGCAGCCCGATCCACATGACCCCCGACAGAATGTGCAGCCAGCGGGCCAGACCCAGCTCGTGAAAGGCGGTGGGTTGGATGGCCAGGGTGATTATCAGGGCAAGGATTACGCCTGTGATAATCGAGCCGCGTACGGAATTCAGTGGATTCATGGTCTAAGGCCCTCTAAGTCGCTGTTTTGATTGGCTTGTTAAATGCGTCTAGAGTTTGAAGAATAGGCCAGCGCCCCCCATAATTCAATGTGGGCGTGGCGCGAGCCCATTCTCCGGACTGTCCGGGGGCGGTTGCCAAGCGGCGCTAAACAAACAACGGCAGGTAAGTGGATGGATATCAAAGAACGCATTCGCAACGAATTGAACCGGGCACCGGTAGTGCTGTTCATGAAGGGAACTCCGGATTTCCCGCAGTGCGGATTTTCGGCGCAGACCGCCGGGGCCCTGCGCAAGCTGGGCGTCGGATTTCACAGCGTCAATATTTTTGAGGACGGCGAGATGCGCGAGGCGCTCAAGCAGTACTCCAATTGGCCGACCTACCCGCAGCTGTATCTGAAGGGCGAACTGCTTGGTGGGTGCGATATCACGATGGAAATGTATCGCAGCGGCGAATTGCGCAAGACGCTCGAGGCCGCCGGCGTTATCGGCACCGCGGCCGCATAACATTCACTGCTCGCTCGCAGGGCCCGTTTCGGGATCCTGCCCGGCATCGGCGGTGGCTCCGTCGTACCAGCCCAGGTCGCGCGCGCGGTTTTCCGCCCATCGGAAGCTTCCGGAAAGCTCGTTGCAAATCGTGCAGAACAACTCCGCGGTCCTCTCGGCGTCATAGCTGGCCGAGTGCGCCGAGGCGCTTTCCCAGCCGAGGCCAGCGATGGTGGAGGCCTTGGCCAGCACCGTTTGGCCAAATGCCGCCCCCGCCAGCGTGGCGGTGTCAAAGCTCGAAAACGGATGAAACGGGCAGCGCTTGACACCGCTCCGTGCCACCGCGGCGTTGAGAAACGACAGATCGAACCAGGCGTTGTGGCCCACCAGGACGGCCCGCTTGCAGCCGGCGAGCTGCATTCCGGCTCGCACCTCCTTAAAGATGCGCTGCAACGCCTCGCGCTCATCGATGGCCGGACGCAGGGGGTGCCAGGGGTCAATGCGATTGACCGCCAGCGAGGCCGCCTCGATGTTGCCGCCCTCGAATGGAATGACGTGGTAGCTGTGGGTGGGCCCGCGCATCAGGCGCCCGGAATCGTCCATATCGATCATCACGGCGGCAATTTGCAGCAGCGCGTCGCGAGCGCAATTGAAGCCGCCGGTTTCAACATCGACTACGACGGGCAGAAAGCCCCGAAAGCGTCGCGCCATGCGACCGGCGTTTTGCTCGTTGTTCACGATCGCAGCGCCCAGCCGACACTCTCACCGGCGCGAAAGGGCACCAGTTCCTCCGAGCCGAACGGCAGGCGCGTGGGCGCCGTCCAGGCGCGCCGCTCCAGCGTGAGCGTGCCCTGATTTCGTGGCAAGCGATAGAAATCGGCACCAAAGCCGGAGGCGAAGTCCTCCAGCCGCGCCAGTGCCCCGAGCTGCTCGAAGACTTCCGCATACAACTCGATGGCCGCGTGCGCGCTGAATATGCCCGCGCAGCCGCAGGCGGTTTCCTTGGCGCGCAGCGAGTGAGGAGCGCTGTCGGTGCCGAGGAAGAAACGCGCATCACCGCGCGCGACCACCGCCAGCAGCGCGGCTCGGTCAGATTCCCGCTTGAGCACCGGCAGGCAATAGTGGTGTGGTCGGATCCCGCCCTGAAACAGCGCATTACGATTGAGCAGCAGATGCTGTGGGGTCACCGTAGCGCCGATGCCCTGACGCGAGCTGCACACAAAATCCACGCCGGCCTGCGAGCTCACGTGCTCGAACACCACGCGCAGTCGCGGCCAGCGCACGACCAGCGGCGCCAATACCCGCTCGATAAATCGAGCCTCGCGGTCAAACACATCCACCGATGGGTCGCTCACCTCGCCGTGTACCTGCAGTACGAGGTCCTTCTCGCTCATGCGCTCCAGGACCGCATCGAGTTTGCCCACATCGGTCACGCCGCTGTCCGAATGAGTGGTGGCGCCTGCCGGGTAGAGCTTGGCGCCCACGATGATGCCGCTCGTTACGGCGCGGTCGATTTCCTCCGGCGGCGTCGTGTCGGTGAGGTAAAGCGTCATCAGGGGCGTGAACTGCGCTCCGGACTGGAGCTGGAGGTGATGCGCTCTTTGTAGGCGAGTGCCGCCGCCGTGGTGGTCACCGGCGGGGAGAGGTTCGGCATGATCACGGCTCGCGCAAAACGCCTCACCGTGTGGGGCAGGACCGCGGCGAGCGCCGCACCGTCGCGCAAATGCAGGTGCCAGTCGTCGGGACGGCGTATCGTCAGTTCTTGCATTGTCACCAAGCTTGTGGGTGCGGCGATCTTAAGGCAGGGCCAGATCGGCGTATAATGCAGACTCTCCGGTCTCACCGCGTTACGGCGCATCCTAGCACAGCGCCCCAAGGGTAATTTCTCGAGCCATGAGTGAAGTGACCGATTCCGGCGATCTGGATCCGATCGAAACCCGCGAGTGGTTGGAATCGATTGATTCGGTCCTGAAGGCGGAGGGCCCCGAGCGCGCGCATTTCCTGATCGACCGCATGGTCGAGCACGCGCGCCGGTCCGGTGCCTATCTGCCCTACAGTCCGAATACCGCGTACGTCAACACCATCGCGGTGGGCAAGCAGCCGCTGTATCCGGGTAACCGCGAGCTGGAGCGGCGCGTGGAGGCGTGGATACGCTGGAACGCCGCGGCCATGGTGGTGGCGGCCAATCGCAAGTCCACCGAATATGGCGGGCACATTGCCAGTTACGCCTCCTCGGCCACGCTGTACGAGGTGGGCTTCAACCATTTCTGGCGCGCGCCCTCCAGTGCTCATCCGGGTGACCTGATATTCATGCAGGGCCATTCCTCGCCCGGCATCTACGCACGCGCTTATCTGGAAGGGCGCCTGAGCGAGGAGCAGTTGCGTCGCTTCCGGCAGGAAGTGGACGGTGGGGGTTAAGCTCCTATCCGCACCCGTGGCTGATGCCGGAGTTCTGGCAGTTTCCGACCGTGTCGATGGGACTGGGTCCGATGATGGCCATCTATCAGGCCCGCTTCATTCGTTATCTCGAGCATCGCGGGATGGTGCCGGCCTCGGATCGCAAGGTCTGGGCGTTTTGCGGGGACGGGGAGATGGACGAGCCCGAATCGATGGGCGCCCTCACGATGCCGGTGCGCGAAAAGCTCGACAATTTGGTGTTCGTCGATCAACTGCAATCTGCAGCGCCTCGACGGTCCGGTGCGCGGCAACGGCAAGATCATCCAGGAACTGGAGGCCGCGCTTCTCGGCGCCGGCTGGAACGTCATCAAGGTCATCTGGGGTTCGCGCTGGGACCGGCTGCTGGCGCGCGACGATGAGGGCCTGCTGCGCGAAGTCATGGAGCAGTGCGTCGATGGCGAGTATCAGAATTTCAAGGCCAAGGGCGGCGCCTACACCCGCGAGAATTTCTTCGGCAAGAATCCGCGGCTCAAGGAAATGGTCGCCAACATGTCCGATGAGGACATCTGGCGCCTCAACCGTGGCGGGCACGATGCCCGCAAGGTGTACGCGGCCTACGCCGCGGCCATGCAGGCGAGCGGCCGACCGACCGTGATCCTGGCCAAGACGGTCAAGGGCTTCGGCTTGGGCAAGGCCGCCGAGGGGCAGATGGTCGCGCACCAGCAAAAGAAGCTCGGCGACGAATCGCTGCGCGAGCTTCGCGATCGCTTCAACATTCCGGTGAGCGATGAGGACATCGCCACGCTCCCGTTCAGAAAGCCAGCCGCAGGACAGCGAGGAGATGCGCTACCTGCTCGAGCGGCGGCGCGAGCTGGGCGGGTTCCTTCCGCAGCGCTCCTCGGGAAACGCCAAGCTCGAGCTGCCGGAACGTCAGTGCCTTCCAGTCGATTCTGGACGGCACCGGCGAGCGCGAGATTTCCACCACCATGGCCTTCGTGCGGATTCTCGGTGTGCTGCTCAAGGACAAGAAGGTGGGCAAGCACATTGTCCCCATCGTGCCGGACGAGGCGCGCACCTTCGGCATGGAGGGGCTGTTCCGCCAGATCGGTATCTATTCCTCGATCGGCCAGCTCTACACGCCTCAGGATGCCGATCAGCTCATGTCCTATCGCGAGGACAAGCAGGGCCAGATGCTGGAGGAGGGCATCAACGAGGCGGGCTCGCTGTGTTCCTGGCTTGCCGCTGCCACCTCGTACGCGAATCATGGCGTGCCGATGGTGCCGTTCTACATTTTTTATTCGATGTTCGGTTTTCAGCGCGTCGGCGATTTCATCTGGGCGGCCGGAGACATGAGGGCACGGGGATTCTTGTTGGGGGCAACCGCCGGACGCACCACACTCGCCGGCGAGGGCCTGCAACATCAGGACGGTCACAGCCAGCTGCTTGCCACCAGCGTGCCCAATTGCCGAGCCTACGATCCCACCTACGCCTACGAGCTTGCGGTGATCATCCAGGATGGCCTGCGCCGCATGTATGGCGAGGGCGAGGGGGTTTTCTACTACATCTCGGTCATGAATGAGAACTATGCGCAGCCTTCGCTCCCTGCCGGCGCGGCCGAGGGCATCGTGCGAGGCGGGTATCGACTGCGCGAGGGCGGGAAGGGCAAGTTGCGAACCACGCTGCTGGGGAGCGGCACGATCCTGCGAGAGGTGCTCGCCGCCGCCGACCTGCTGGAGGAGCAGTTCAAGATACCCTCGGATGTCTACTCGATAACCAGTTTCAGCGAGCTTCGCCGCGAGGCACTACATTGCGAGCGCTGGAACCTGCTGAACCCGGGGAAGCCCCCCGATTGCCGTACATCGGGGAGTTGCTCCGCGAACAGCAGGCCCCGGTTATTGCCGCTACCGACTATATGCGCACCGTCGCAGACCAGATTCGCCAGTGGGTGCCCGGGCACTATGTCACGCTCGGAACGGATGGTTTCGGTCGCTCGGATGCGCGAGCGCCGCTGCGCAGGCACTTCGAAGTCGATCGCCACTTCATTGCATTGGCCGCGCTCAAGGCGCTGGCGGACGAGGGCCAGATCGACCGGCACACGGTCATCGAGGCCCTTTCCCAGTTCGGGATTGATCCGGCCAAGCCCAACCCGCTGAACAGCTGATGGGGTTGGAGGAGTCACCGCTTGTCCGAGCGTGAAATACGGGTGCCGGATCTGGGCGGCTTCAAGGACGTGCTGATCATCGACGTCCTGGTCAAACCGGGAGATCGAGTCGGGGCGGACACCCCGATCCTGACGCTGGAAACCGAGAAGGCGACGATGGATGTGCCGGCAGGTGCGGCCGGCGTCATCGGGCAATTGCTGGTCAAGAACGGCGGCCAGGTTTCCGAAGGCACGGCAATCGCCACCCTCGAAGTTGACCCGGAAAGTGGCCGCGCGCCCGCATCAGAGCCCACTAAGCCCGCACCGAGCGCGGCGCAGAGCGCGCCCGCCAAACCGGCACCCGCCAGTGGATCATCCGAGGCGGCACCGGCCGCGAAACCCCCGAGCGTCCCAGCAGCGACCGGCGCGATAAACGAGAGCGGATTTGCTCTTGCGCATGCCAGTCCCGGGGTGCGCCGATTTGCCCGCGAACTGGGAGTCGACCTCTCGCGCGTCAAAGGGTCGGGTCGGAAAGGGAGGATCGTCGAGGGCGACGTCAAGTCTTTCGTGAAGAGTCTGCTGACGGGTCCTGCAGCCGCGGGAGCAGGCGCAGGCCTGCCACGCGTGCAGGTGCCCGACTTTTCACAGTTCGGCGCGGTGGAGAGCCAGCCGCTCGGCCGCATCAAGCGCATATCCGGCGCTCGGCTGCATGCGAGCTGGATCAATCTGCCGCACGTGACGCAGTTCGATGAGGCTGACATCACCGACCTGGAGGCGACGCGCGCCACGCTCAAGGAGCGGGCGGCCGAATTGGGAGTGAAGCTCACGCCCCTGGCCTTTGTGCTGCGCGCCGTGGTGCGCACGTTGCAGAAACTACCTCAGTTCAACGCCTCCCTGGATGCCACGGGCGAGAACCTGATCCTCAAGAAATACCTGCACCTGGGTTTCGCGGCCGATACGCCCAACGGATTGCTCGTGCCGGTGATCCGCGATGCGGACAAAAAGGACATCTACGAACTGGCGCGCGCGCTGGCCGCCCTGTCCGAGAAGGCGCGCGCGGGCAAGCTCAGTGCCGCCGAAATGCAGGGTGGGTGCTTTACGGTCTCGAGCCTGGGGGGGATCGGCGGAACCGCGTTCACGCCGATCATCAACGCGCCGGAACTGGCGATTCTGGGCGTCTCGCGGGCATCGCGCAGACCCGTCTATCGGGGCGACACGCTCGTTCCGCGCACCATGCTGCCGCTGTCGCTTTCCTATGATCATCGGGTCATCGACGGGGCCGATGGTGCGCGGTTCGGTGCCGCGCTGGTCGCCGAACTTGGCAACGTCGCCGGCCTGATCGAGGCGGTGCCGTGAGCGTTCAGGAAATCGCCTGTCCGGACCTCGGCGATTTCAAAGACGTCCTGGTCATCGACGTTCAGGTCAAACCTGGCGATGACATTGCCCTCGATGCGCCGATCGTGACGCTTGAGACCGATAAGGCCACCATGGACGTGCCCGCGACAGTCGCAGGCCGCGTCACTGAGGTTTTGGTCGAGCGCGGCAGCAAAGTATCCCAGGGAGTTGTGCTGGCCCGCGTCGAGGGCAGCTCCGCCGCGGCCACAAGCCAGCCGCTCCCCGTCCAATCGAGCGCACCGTCCCCAGCTCCCGCGACGAGAGTTGGCAGTACGGACCAGGAACCGCCCGCGGATCGGGACACGCAGCTTCTGGTGCTGGGCGCGGGTCCTGGAGGGTACACGGCCGCATTTCGTGCGGCTGACTTGGGGCTCAAGGTGATGCTGGTGGACCGCTGGGCGAGCCTGGGCGGCGTGTGCCTCAATGTCGGGTGTATCCCGTCCAAGGCCTTGCTGCATGCGGCCCAAGTGATCGGGGATGCCCGAGCGATGAGCGCTCACGGAGTGACCTTCGGTGCCCCGCAGATCGATTTCGACAAGCTCCGTGCCTGGAAAAATCAGGTCGTGGGAAAGTTGACCGGCGGGCTCACGGCGCTTTCTAAACAGCGCAAGGTCGAGGTGCTGCGCGGGGTCGGAAAATTCATCAGCCCGCACGTCATCGAGATCACGCAGGAGGACCAGCGGCAGCGCATTCGTTTCGAGCAGTGCATCATCGCGGCGGGCTCCGAGCCGATCAGACTGCCGTTCGTGCCGGACGACCCCCGTGTGCTTGATTCGACCAGTGCGCTGGAGCTGCCTGAGAACCCCGGGCGCCTGTTGGTCATCGGCGGGGGGATCATTGGACTGGAAATGGCCACCGTGTACGAGGCGCTTGGCGCAAAGATCAGCGTGGTCGAGCTGACGAACCAGCTGATTCCCGGCTGTGACCTTGACCTCGTGCGCCCGCTCGAAAAGCGCCTCAAGGCGCGCTACCAGCAAATCATGCTTGGCACTAAGGTTACGGCGGTCTCGGCCCGGCCGGAGGGCCTGGAGGTGAGTTTCTCGGCAGGTGAGAACGTGAGCACGCAATCCTTTGACCACGTACTCGTGGCGGTGGGGCGTGTGCCCAATGGCCGGGCGCTCGGGGCCGATGCCGCAGGGGTAAGGACCGATGAGCGCGGATACATCAGCGTCGATAAACAGCAGCGCACCAACGTGGCGCATATATTTGCAATCGGCGATGTGGTCGGCCAGCCGATGCTCGCCCACAAGGCGTCCCACGAAGGCAAGGTCGCCGCCGAGGTTGCCGCGGGACAAAAGAGCTACTTCGACGCGCGCGTGATTCCCTCGGTGGCGTACACGGACCCGGAAATTGCCTGGGCCGGCGTGACCGAGACCAGTGCCAAACAGCAGGGCATAAGCGTGGAGAAGGCGAGCTTTCCGTGGGCGGCCAGTGGCCGTTCGCTGTCGCTCGGACGCGATGAAGGGATCACGAAGTTGCTGTTCGATCCGGTGAGTCAGCGTGTCGTGGGTGGCGGCATCGTGGGACCGAATGCCGGGGAGCTTATTGCCGAGGTGGCCCTCGCGATTGAAATGGGCGCGGACGCGCACGATATTGGCCTCACGGTGCACCCGCACCCGACACTCACCGAAACTGTGGCGATGGCCGCGGAGGCCTACGCAGGCACGCTCACCGATTTATATCTGCCCAAGAAACGCGCCGGGTCCTGAACATCACCGCGCCGCCCGCTACAGCCGGCGCAGCGCCTCGAGGTAGAGTGCCTCATCGGGCGGATGGCCGGAGCGCTGAGCATCCCATAGCGTTCGCTCAAGCACCTCCATCATGCGATGCTCGGCTCCGTGGGCTTCGAAGCCCCTGGCGCTCAGCCGCTGGTGGATGAGGGCAATACCCTTGGGTCGGTCGGTCGAGAGCTGCTCGCGCAGCGCCAAGTGCAGTCCCAGATGCAGGAACGCGCGCCCGGCGCTTTCGGGATCCTCGCGAACCTGCGGGGCGAGAGCCCCGGTTTCGACCAGTTGGGTGTGGTATTCCGGGTGAAGGGCAATCACCTCGGTCATTTGCGCCTGCAGCGGCGCGAGCGGTAAGCGCCCGAGGTGGCGTGCCCAGGCGGTGCGCCACGCGGCACGCAAAGCGTCGCGATCCTGGCCTGCAAACAGACTCACGCGAGCACCTTGAGTGGGTATTCGCACCAGCGACGCACCGGGCAGCGGGGGCATTCCGGCCGCCGCGCCTTGCAGATGTAGCGGCCCAGCAGAATCAGCCAGTGATGTGCATCGGCCCGATACTCTGCCGGGGTCACGCGCCATCAGTCGGTCCTCGACCGCGCGAGGCGTGGGGCCGGGGGCGAGCCCGGTTCGGTTGGCCACGCGGAAAATGTGCGTGTCGACGGCAATGGTCGGCTCGCCAAAGGCGGTGTTGAGGACCACATTTGCGGTTTTGCGTCCCACCCCGGGCAATCTTTCAAGAGCCTCCCGATCGAAGGGCACCTTTCCTTCGTGAAGCTCAAGGAGCTGGCGGGATGTGGCGATGATGTGTTTGGCCTTGGCGTTGTACAAGCCGATCGTGCGAACCAGCCGCTTCAGGCGGGTCAGGCCCAGCTCGACCATCGCCGCGGGGGTGGGCGCCACGCGAAATAGTTCTCGGGTCGCCGCATTCACGCTTTTGTCCGTGGCCTGGGCGGAGAGTATGACCGCGATGAGCAACTGGTAAGGCGTGTCATACAGCAGCTCGGTGCGCGGTTTGGGGTTTTCGGCGCGCAGCGCGGAATAGAAACTCCGGCAGGCCCGGGGCGTCATCGCCCCACGCTCGCATCGATCTCCCGGCGTTCCTTGAGTTGGCGCAGCTCGCTCTCGCGCTGCTCGCCCGCGCGAAGGAGGCGCGAAAGATGCTTCTGGTGCCGGCTGCGATTCTGAACTGCCGTGGGCGCCGGCAGCGCCGGCGGCCAGGACACCATGTGAATGCAGTCGACCGGACAGCTCGAAACGCAAAGCTCACATCCCGTGCAGTGCGAGGCGATCACCGTGTGCATGTAGCGCTGGGCGCCGAGAATCGCATCGACCGGGCAGGGCGGCAGACAACGCGCGCACCCGATACACTGCTCTGGATCGATCCAGGCCAGTTTCGCAGCAGCCTCGGTCCCGAACTTGGGATCGAGGGGCAGTGGAGAGACTCCGAGCAAGGCGGCGAGCTCATCGATAAGCGCGGCGCCCCCCGGCGGACACTGGTTGATCTGCGCGCTCCCGGCGGCCAGGGCCTGGGCGTAAGGCAGGCAGCCGGCGTAGCCGCAGCGCGTGCACTGGGTCTGCGGCAGCAACGCATCGATCTGTGTGGCGTCAACTCGCCGCATCGGCATCCATCCGCAATGGCACAATACGAGCAATGGTAAAGGAAATTCACGGGAACCGATGTTTAGCAACCTGACACCGACCGTAAGGGCCCTGTTGATCATCAATCTGGGCATGTATGCCGCCCAGGTGTTTCTGGGGCCGGACCAGTTTGCGCCGCTGGAGCTGTGGCCCCTGCACAGTGATCCGGCCGACGGCGGCTTACCGTTTCAACCCTGGCAGCTGGTCACCTATGGCTTCCTGCACATCGAGTTCTGGCATCTGTTTGCCAACATGTTCGGGCTCTACATGTTCGGGCCCGACGTGGAGCGGCTCCTGGGCATTGCGCGCTTTCGCTGGTACTACCTGACCTGCGTGATTGGGGCGGCCGCCGCACAATTGCTGGTGACCTCCACCATTCACCCCAGTCCTTACCCGACGCTGGGCGCTTCGGGCGGAATATTCGGCCTGCTGCTGTGCTATGGAATGGCCTATCCGCACCGGCGCCTGATGCTGGTATTTCCGCCGATCCCGATGCCGGCGTGGCTGCTGGTCACCTTGTTCGGCGTGATCGAACTGTTTCTGGGCGTGTTCGCCAGCAACCAGGGCGTGGCGCATTTTGCGCATCTGGGCGGCATGGCCGCAGGCTACGTGCTGATCAGGTACTGGCGAGCCCAGTCCGCGCGCCGCTAGAGTGAGGGTCTAGCTGACTTTCATTCCGGGTTGAGCGCCGCTGTCGGCGCCGAGCAGGAACACTGCCCCCTCGGACCCGCTCGCGCACAGCACCATCCCGGCCGACACGCCGAAGCGCATTTTTCGTGGCTCCAGATTGGCCACCGCGATGACCAGCCTGCCGACCAGTTGTTCGGGGCTGTAACTGGAACGAATTCCCGAGAAAACCTGGCGCACTTCGCCGCCCAGATCAAGATTGAGCTGCAGCAGCTTGTCCGATCCTGCAACCAGCGAGGCGCTGACCACCCGGGCGACACGCAATTCCACTTTGCTGAAGTCGGCGATGCCGATGTTATTGGCGGCGGCGGCAGCAGCCGGCGCGGCGGGAGTCTGGACCAGTCCGGCGACGGATGCGGGATCCAACCGGGTAGCCAGGGGCTGATAGGGATTGAGTGCCACACCCAGAAGCGGTGTCGCCGCATCGCTCCAGCTGCGGATCGGCTGGCCCAGAAATTGACCGGCCGCCTCACACACGCGCGGCAGCACCGGGGAGAGGTAAATCATCAGCGCCCGGAACAGGTTGATGCCCTGCGTGGCGATGGCCCGCACCTGGGCCGCTTGTGCGGGATCCTTGGCGAGCGCCCAGGGCTTATGGCGGTCGACATACTGATTGGCGCGATCGGCCAGGGCCATGATCTCGCGGATGGCTGAGGCGTATTCGCGCTGCTCATAGAGCTCAGCGATCCGATCGCCCGCGGCGACGAATTCGCCGTACAGCGCGGTGTCCGGGAGGGCCTCGGCCAGCCGCCCGCCACCGCGCTCAATAAACCCCGCGCAGCGGCTCGCGATGTTGACGAACTTGCCGACCAGATCGGAGTTGGTGCGCGCCAGAAAATCATCGAGGCTCATGTCGATGTCTTCGACTCCGCTGGTGAGCTTCGCCGGCGAAGTAGTAGCGCAGCGGCTCGGGTGGGAGTTGCTCGAGGTAGTGGCGGGCCGTGATGAACGTGCCGCGCGACTTGGACATTTTCTGCCCATTGATCGTCAGAAAACCGTGCACGTGCACCCCGGTCGGCCGGCGGAGCCCGGCCCCGTGCAGCACCGCCGGCCAGAACAGGTTGTGAAAGTAGCTGATGTCCTTACCGATAAAGTGATGCAGCTCGGTCTCGGTCTCGGATTTCCAGTAGGGGTCAAAGTCGAGCCCGCGCTTGGCCCGCAGCGCCTCGAAGCTGGCGATGTAGCCGATGGGCGCGTCGAACCACACGTAGAAATACTTGCCGGGCGCATCCGGCATCTCGAAACCAAAATAGGGCGCGTCGCGCGAGATGTCCCAGTCCTGGAGCCCCGCGGCGAACCATTCGTCGAGCTTGGAGCGCACGGCGGACTGCTGCGAACCTGAAGCGAGCCAGCTGCGCAACATCGATTCAAAGTCGCCCAGTTTGAAAAACAGGTGCGCGGACTCGCGCCAGACCGGCTTGCTGCCGCTCACCGTGGAGATGGGATCGATCAGGTCGGCCGGAGTATAGGTTGCCCCGCAGACCTCGCAGCTGTCGCCGTATTGATCAGCGCTCTTGCACACCGGGCAGGTGCCGCGCACATAACGATCGGGCAGGAACATCTGCGCCTTTTCGTCGTAGGCCTGGCGCACCGAGCGGCTGGTGATATGGCCCGCATCGCGCAGACGCTCGTACAGCTCGAAGGTAAAGCGCCGGTTTTCCGCGCTGTGCGTCGAGTGAAAGTGATCATGCGCGACCATCAGATCCCGGTAATCGCGCTGGTGTTCCGCGGCCATGTCGGCGATGAGTTGCTCGGCGCTTTGGCCTTGCTGCTGGGCCCGGATCATGATCGGGGTGCCGTGCGAGTCTTCCGCGCACACAAACAGGCAATCGTGTCCGCGCAGCCTCTGAAAGCGCACCCAGATGTCGGTCTGTACCGCTTCGATCGTGTGCCCAAGGTGCAACGAGCCGTTGGCGTACGGCAACGCATGAGTCACCAGTATCCGGCGCATGCTAGGAGGCGTCCTTCGCGGCCTCGAATCTGGCTTTGCTGATGCCCTTCTTGTAGGCCTCCGCGCCCGAAATCACTCCCTGATCGAGAAGTTGCTGGATCGCCATGTCCATGGTGCGCATGCCCAGAGCACCCCCGGATTGCATGACAGTCTCGATCTGGTCGAGTTTGCCCTGGCGAATAAGGTTCGCCGAAGCAGGCGTATTGATCAGGATTTCAAGCGCCGCGACGCGCCCCTGGCCGTCCGCGCGTTGCAGCAGTTGCTGGGAGATCACCCCGCGAAGCGATGTCGAGAGCATCGTGCGTACGTGCGATTGCTTATCGGCAGGGAAGGCGTTGACCATGCGATCCACGGTGGGCGCGGCACCGTTGGTGTGGAGCGTGGCCATCACCAAAATGCCCATTTCAGCCGCGGTGATGGCCGTGCTCATCGTTTCCAGGTCGCGCAACTCGCCCGACCAGAATAACATCCGGATCCTCGCGCAGCGCCGAGTGCAGGGCCTGCGCGAAGCCCGGCGTGTGCGCACCAATTTCCCGCTGACTGATCAGACAGTTGTGCCTGGGATGAACGAATTCGATCGGGTCCTCGATGGTGAGGATATGCCCCTTGATGCGCTTGTTGATGTCGTCGATCATCGCCGCGAGGGAAGTCGATTTACCGGACCCCGTTTTGCCGGTGACCAGTATCAAGCCGTTGCTCGAGCGGCACAGCTGGTGCACCGCTGGAGGCATCTTAAGCTGTTCGAGCGTCAGTGCGCTGGAGGGTATGGCGCGGAACACGGCACCCATGCCCGCGAGCTGCCTTAAGACATTGACCCGAAATCGTCCTTGCCCTGGCAAGGAATAGGCGAAATCCGCCCCATCGTGCGCCTCAAAACGCTCCACGGACTTGCGCGGCATGATCTCGTAGAGCGCTTCCTTGACGAACTCCGCGGTGGCCACTTCGGGCCGCAACGCGGTCAGGTCGCCATAGCGGCGACAGCGCGGCGGGTCGCCGGCGATCAGATGCAGGTCCGAGCCCTTGAGCTTAAGGACTTCCTCCAGCAAAGCGTCAATTTGTGCCACGGTGCCCGCTTACCCTGGAGGAGTGGATTGCGAGAGGATGTTCTTGGCGATGATCGTAGTGTCGGTCACAAATTTCTGCAGCAACCGCTTTTCGGTCGCGTAGCTGAAGGCATCATCCGGATCCACTTCGCGCGCCTGCACGGCCGCGAGCAGCGCCTGGTCAAACATCTGCATGCCGAAGTCTTTGCCGGTCTGCAGCTGGCTGGGCAGCTGGTGCGTCTGGTCGGTCATGATCAGCTTGCCGATGGCCTTGGTCATCACCATGATCTCGCAGATGGCGCGCCGACCGCGACCGTCGTGAGATTTGACCAGGATCTGCGTGATCACCGCCAGGAGACTCTGCGACAGAAAGCTCTTGGTCTGTTCGCGTTCCTCGGCCGGCAGCGCGTCGATCATGCGATCGATGGTCTTGACCGCGCTTGTGGTGTGCAGAGTACCGAGCACCAGGTGCCCGGTCTCGGCTGCCGTCATCGCCATGCGAATCGTGTCCGAGTCGCGCAATTCACCCACCAGAATGACGTCCGGATCCTCGCGCATCGCGGCGCGCACCCCTTCGGCAAAGGTCGGAATGTGCGTGCCGAGCTCGCGCTGGATGACCTGGCACTGCTTGCTCCGGTGCACGAATTCGATCGGGTCTTCCAGACTGATGATATTGACCTGTCGGGTACGGTTGAGCAGATCGATCATTGCCGCGAGCGTGGTCGACTTGCCGGTCCCGGTCGAACCGGTCACCAGGATCATTCCCTGGTGATAATCGCAGAGCTTGTGGATCACCGGCGGGAGGCGGAGCGACTCGAGGGTGGGCACCTCGGCGGGAATCGCGCGGAAGGTGGCCCCGACGCCGGTGTCCTTGCGGAAGACATTGACGCGGAATCGGCCGCCCTCCGAGGAGATGTAGGAAAAATCCAGGTCCCGTCCGCGGGCGAACTGCTCACTCTGGTTCTGCGTCAGGATTTCAGCGACGTAACTTTCCAGTTCGGTATCACGCAGGTCGCGAAACTTGATCGGCACCAAATCGCCATGGAGCCGCAGCATGGGCGGGACCCCAATGGCCAGGTGTATGTCCGAGCAGCCCTGTTGCGTGCCCAGTTTTAGGAAGGCGTCGATGCGTGCCATCGTCTATCTCGCGGGCGTCTTATAGGAAGTGCTGCAACGCGGTGCGCAGCTCATCCATATTCTGGAAGCGCTTGGTCTTGTCCACCGCCATGGCACGCACGATAAGGTCGCTCAGCTCCGGAGTCAGCGAGGGGTTGATCTCGCGCGGCGGGCGCGCTCGACCCTGCACGTGCTGATACATCACTGCCATGTGATCGCCCCGGGCGTAGGGCGGCACGCCGGTCAGCATCTCGTAGAGCATGACGCCGATGGCGTACACGTCGGCACGCTCGTCCACCTTCTTGCCCAGTATCTGCTCGGGGGCCATGTACTTCGGACTTCCGATCACGTAACCGGTCTTGGTCAAAGCCGTGTCGCCTTCGCGGTGCGCCGCCGCGACGCCGAAGTCGACGATCTTGAGCAACCCTGAGTCATTGATCAAGATGTTGGCAGGTTTGAGGTCGCGGTGCACGATGCCCACCTGGTGCGCCACGAGCATGCCCGTACACATGTCGATCCCGAACTGGATGGCGCGTTTGAGGGCCACCGGCTTTTCGTTGACGATTTCCGCACCCAGCGTGTGCGACGGGAAGTACTCCATCGAGATGGCGTAGTTGCCCTGAATGAACAGAAAGTCATAGATGCGGATCACGTTCTGGTGGGTGATCTTGCGAGAATAGCGCAGTTCGTGGACAAAGCGCTTCATGACTTCCTCGTCCTCGGCGACGTTAGGATTCAAGAACTTCAGAATCAGCCGCTCATCGACCACGGTGTCTTCCATCAGCAGCACGGTGCCGAAGGCGCCCTTGCCGATCTTGTCGATGTACTTGTAGCGCCCCTCGACCATATCGCCTGCCTTGAGGGTCGCGATATCCAGCCTCTGGGAGGTCGACTGCGCCACCGCCTGGAGCGTCTGGGCGATGTCCTTTTCCGGGGTAAGCAGAGTCCGGGCCGTCCCTTGGCCTTTTGCGCGCGGGGCCGCCCCGGCACCGGGCCGAGGAGCGGCGCTGCCCACTCCGCTTCCCATCGCCCGTGTGCCCGATACGGCCAGCAGCTGGTAATTGGACGCGAAGCGCACCTCAAGTTCGGTCAGGGCGCGCTGCGCGGCCACCGCCACGGTCTGGTCGGGGTTGTTCACGTGGTGCTGTAGCTGCGAGCCAATCTGGTCGGCCAGATCCTCGTTCGCCAGCTTGGCGAGGGCGGCGATCGCCTCGACGCGAATTTCCTTTTCGGGGCGATTGAGGAGCGGGACGATCACGCCGACCTGCGCGGCGCTTCCTAACTTGCCGATCGCGCGCACCACCACGGGGACCGCCTTTGCAGGGGAAGTCTTCAGCATCTCCACGATGCGCGGCAGCGCCTTGTTGCTGCCGATTTCCGCCAGCGCGTCAACGGCGCGCTCACTTACCCACCAGTCCTTGTCACGCGTAGCCTCGATAAGCTGGGCAATAGCGCGCTCGTCCTTGGTTTGGTTCAGGATCTCGATGGCGGTGCGACGCACGTCTTCGTCCTGATCGCGCGCCAACTGCAGCACCGCGTCGATCACCTTCGGGCCTCCGATCTTGCCCAGAGCATCGCCGGCGCGCGAACGCACCCACCAGTCCGCGTCCTTGATCGCTGCGATCAAAAACTTGACCGACTTAGCATCCCCTATCTCATTCAGCACTTCCACGGCGGCGCGCCGCGCGTACTCGTTTTCATTGCCCAGTACCGGAACCAGATGGCGCACGGTCTCCGGATCGCGAGCCTTGATCAGCACCTCGACGGCGCGGTTCTGCACCTCGATTTCAGGGTCGAGCAAGAGCGCGACGATGCGCTCAACCTCGATCGGCCCATCCATCTTCGCCAGGGCGCCAAGCGCCGCGGAACGCACCAGTTTGTTGCCGTCAGCGAGCTGCCCCTGGAGCGCCGTGCGCACATCGCCCCGGTTGAAGCGGCCGAGGATGTTGAGTATCAAAAGTCGCGCCATCGTGTCCTTGCCCTGCAAGCGTCCGAGCAGTTCAGGCACGCTGGCGTCGTTGGCAATTTCGCCGATGATCCGGAACAGGGCGTTCTTCTCGTTGGCCTCCTGCGCATAGGCCGCAGTCAGCAGCTCGCGTACGCTGAAGCGGTTGCGCTGGGCATTGATCACCTCCAGCACCGCGGATTTTGAGACGCCGGGCTTCGCCAGCGCCTGGAGCAACAGACTCGCAGGATAGTTATGACTGCTGGTCAGGGCCCAGGCCACCCCGGCGATGACCCTTGGGCTCCCCTGGATGAGCGCGTCCACAAAAATGGGAAAGGTCTTGACGGTTGCCAGGGAAGAGAGCACATCCACCAGTGCCACTGTGGCGTGTTTGTCGGCATCCGGGAGCGCTGCCAGTATGGACTCGATCACTCCCGGGCCCATATCCTTGAGTTTCGCCACGGCTTTCTGGGCTTCCGTGCCCAGTAAGTCATTGGACGACTTGATCTGGGTGATCAGCCGGTCCGAGCGGTAATTCGAAAAAAAACTCATGGATTGAACATTATGCCACGGCGGCCCGGCACGCCTGTGACCTGTGTCCGGTCTGCGGCGAGCCGCCCGACAGGCTAGAATCGGCGCCCCAAATTGATCCCAGGCTGCCCCGCACAATGAGTGACATGGTTCGAAGTATTCGCGCGTCCGTGGAGCAGTACACCGACCCGTATTTGCGCCAGACATTGCGCGAGTCCGCAGCACTTGAGCACCTGCGTGTCACGGAACGTGAAGTGGGTGGCACTATCGAACTGGGTATCCCGGTGCTCGGATATGTGGACCAGTTCCGCTCCGATCTGGCCGCGCACCTGGCCAAGGCGGGCCATACGGGCGTTGCGGTTCGCGCTGAGCTTAGAGGCGTAATCGTTGCCCACAGCGTGCAGCGACCGCTCAAACCGTTGCCCGGGGTGAGCAACATCGTGGCGGTGGCCAGCGGCAAGGGCGGGGTCGGAAAGTCCACCGTGGCGGCTAATCTGGCACTGGCCTGGGCGCGCGGGGGCGCGCGGGTTGGCATACTGGATGCCGACATATACGGCCCGAGCCAGCCCATCATGCTCGGGCTGCAAGGAAAACATCCCTCGGCCCCGGACGGCAAGCATCTGGAGCCGCTGGAGGCCCACGGGGTCAAAGTCATGTCGATCGGGTTTTTGGTGGATCCCGGGCAGGCGGTCGTCTGGCGCGGTCCGATGGTGACTCAGGCGCTGACCCAGCTGCTGGGGGACACGAGCTGGGGCGAGCTCGACTACCTCGTGGTCGACATGCCGCCGGGTACGGGCGATATCCAGCTGACGCTCTCGCAGCGCGTGCCCGTCTCAGGCGCGCTGATAGTGACCACGCCTCAGGACATCGCATTGGCCGATGCCCGCAAGGGTCTGGCGATGTTTGAAAAGGTTTCCGTTCCGGTGCTCGGGATCGTCGAGAATATGAGCTTGCATGTCTGCACGAACTGCGGCCACGTGGAACACATCTTCGGCGAGGGCGGTGGGGCTCGGATGGCCGCCGAAAAGGGCGTCGAACTGTTGGGAGCATTGCCGCTGGATGCCCGCGTGCGTGAGGAGGCGGATGGCGGAGCCCCGAGCGTCGTGAGCGCTCCGGGTACGCCGCGCGCCGCCGCCTTTATCGAAATGGCGCGCCACACCGCGGGAGCACTGGCACGGCGCGGTCGCGATCGGCGGGGACAATTTCCGCAGATCGTCGTCGAGGAAACCTAATTACATGGTTCAAGAGAGCACATGAGCATCAAGTCAGACCTTTGGATCCGCCGGATGGTTAGCGAAATGGGCATGATCGAGCCGTTCTCGGCCGAACAGGTGCGCTCGGTCGACGGGCACAAAATCATTTCCTACGGCACCTCAAGTTACGGATATGACGTGCGCTGTGCGCCGGAGTTCAAGGTCTTTACCAACATCAATTCGACCATCGTCGATCCTAAGCAATTTGACGCGAAAAGCTTTGTCGATATTACGGCCGATGTATGTATCATCCCGCCGAATTCCTTCGCGTTGGCGCGCACAGTGGAGTATTTCCGTATCCCGCGTTCCGTTCTCACAGTTTGTTTGGGTAAGTGTGTTACGGGTGATACCCGAGTGGTTAATGCGGACACTGGTGAATACCTTCCAATCACTGAAATGGCGTTTGGCAAGTCGACCCTGGCTCTGGACAACTGGCGCCTTAAGAAAGCCAAAGTCTCAGCCTTCATACCACAAGGCGTGCGAGAGGTATTCGAGCTGCGCACACGCGCCGGCCTACGCATCCGCGCCACGCCGAACCATCCGTTCCGCAAGCTCGAGGGATGGGCGCCATTACATCAGCTACGGGTAGGTGATCGAATCGCGGCGGCACGTGACATTCCTGTTTTCGGCAAGACCCCGATCCCAGACTGGGAGGCATCGTTGCTCGGGCTGATGATCGCCGAGGGGCAGTGCAACACTCCGGGTCACAGTCCGACATTCACGTCGGCTGATCCGGTTCTGGTGCGGCTATTGGAATCTTCGATTGCAGCCTCGGGGTTTGGTGAAATCACGTTTAAGGGCCGCTACGGGTACCGTCTGGTCAACCGCCGGGGTCAAGGCGGCATCCCGGAGCGCAATCGCGCTCATATATGGCTGCAGAGCCATCAACTGAACATCGGTGCTGCAGACAAGTTCGTGCCGCAGAAGATATTTATGGCTCCAGCTTCCTCGGTACGGCTATTTCTTCAGTCGTTGTTCGCTGGCGACGGCGGCTTGTACCGTAATGGCGAGAGCGTTCAGCTGGAGTACTACTCAAAATCGCGCCGTCTCATCGAAGACGTCCATCATCTACTGCTCAGATTCGGCGTTTTGTCCGTTATAAGGGAGAAGACCACAGCAATTGGCACTCGTGCTTGTCGGATACAAATAAACGACAAGGAACAGGTGCAGCGTTTTGCGGAGCGAATAGGGTTCACGCCGGGTTCAGTAAAGCAAAAGCGGCTCGATGACGAGATCCTCCCGATGATTCGTATCCAGCCTCGGCGGCGCAGCAATTTCGATACCTTGCCCAAGGAGGCGTGGGCCGTCATAGCGTCTGCCGCAAAGGCCGGCGGCATCACACTAAACAGCCTTGACATCAACTCCACGTACCCGCAATCCGCACCCGTAGGTGCGGCGGCGCGCGTCGCGCGTGCCACGGGCAATCCCGACATCGGATCGCTGCTGGCCGGCCCGTTATGGGACGTGGTCGAGAGCATTGTTCCGGCGGGGAAAGAGGAAGTCTTCGATATATCGGTCCCGAAATTTCACAATTTCGTGGCCAACGGTCTGATCGTGCACAACTCGACCTATGCCCGTTGCGGCATCATCGTGAACGTCACGCCGCTCGAGCCCGAGTGGGAAGGGCATGTCACACTGGAATTCTCGAACACCACGCCGCTGCCGGCCAAAATCTACGCCAATGAGGGCGTCGCGCAGATGCTGTTCTTCGAATCCGATGAGGTCTGCGCGACCTCGTATCGCGATCGCGGCGGCAAGTACATGGGCCAGAAGGGCGTGACGCTGCCCAAAGCCTGAGCCGGCGCGCGGCTAATCGCGGTGAATGGAGCGCAGTTTCATCGTCCAGGCCACTTCGCCCTTGTTTTTCTGTTCGACCTGCACGGGCACGTAACCGTAGGCGGGAGCGCACCAATAGCGGTTGCTGCGAGATGAATTGGCCTTCTGGCTTTGGTAGACGATGGTCGCGACATCCCCCACCGGCGTGTGCAAGGTTTCAGCACCGACACGCTCGAAGTTATAGTCGCGGATGCCATTGACGTCGAACACCGAGATGCCCTGAGGAATCTGGTCGTTCGATAAGGCGTAAATCAGAGAAATCTGCATCGAAAGATCGTCCTGGACGCCGGCGCGCAACGCCAGATCGACCTTCTTTCCCTCCGCCGAACCGGTGGCGCGATTGGCGACCCAGTCGAAATGCACTTCACCCTTCGAGGCGCCGTTGTCCGGATCGGTGGCCGAGTAGACCAAGGGCCGCACGCCCTCGGGCCCGACGGTCATGCGGCTGCTCAAGGTCCACGACGCCTTCGAATACAAACGGGCCAGACCGTGGGGCTGATTCCGCGACACGTAGGTCCATTCCTGCTCGGATTCCTGCCGTAAGGTGAATGTCGATACGCCGGCCGTAAATCCGTTCCAGATGAACGCGTAACTGGCCTCGAACGGGCGCAGCGGAGTGTTGGGCGCGGACACCGCATCGGCGGTGAGCAGACAACTCAACAGCATCAAGGCGTAGCGCGTCACGTCGTGGAGTCTCCGGGAGCGTAAGTCAACGGCTCAGCGAGGGGCCGGCCGTCAAAATACACCACATCGTCAATGAGCTGCAGGCGCTTTGCGGCGATCCAGCCGATGACCTTGGGATAAATAATGTGCTCTTCCCGCTGAACCCGCGCTGAAAGGCTTTCCGGGGTGTCGTCCTTTCGGACCGGAACGCGCGCCTGCAGTATGAGCGGGCCCGCATCGAGCTCGCCGGTCACGAAATGCACGCTGGCACCGTGCAAGGTCTCTCCGGCCTCGAGCGCCCGCTCGTGCGTACGGAGCCCGGCAAACTTAGGGAGCAGCGCGGGGTGGATGTTGAGCATGGCCCCTTGATACCGGTGCGCGAACTGTGGCGATAGAATCCGCAGGAACCCGGCCAACACGACCAGTTGCGCTCCGCTGGCTTCGATGGCGGTTCCCAGCGCGCTTTCAAAGGCTTCGCGGTTCGCAAAATCCGCGTGTGCCACGACACTTACCTCAAGTCCCAAGCGTTGGGCGAGCGCGATGCCACCGGCATCGCGCCGATCGGAAATGACGCGGGCAATGCGGGCGGAGATCTTACCGCCCGAGCACGCGTGCGCGATGGCCGCCATGTTGCTGCCGCGGCCGGAAATAAGGACCGCGAGCGCCAGGGGCGCCGTGGCGCTCATGGATCGATGATGACGCCGCCGCTGCCGCGCCTGACTTCGCCAATGATCTGCGCGTTCTCCTGGGCCGCGCGCAAGGCGTTCAGCGCCGCCTCGGCCCGCGCCGGCTCGACGATCACCACCATCCCAATCCCGCAATTGAAGGTGCGGTGCATCTCCTCCGCGCCGATATTGCCGCTTTGGGCCAACCAGTCAAAAACCGGATCGCGCGGCCACGCGGCGCGCCGCAGTAACACTTCGCAGCCTTCGGGGAGCACCCTGGGGATATTGTCCGAGAGTCCACCGCCCGTGATGTGGGCAAGACCGTGTACGGCGCCCTGCATCGCGGGTAATCGCAAAAGTTGCAGCAGGCTGCGTACGTAGATCCGAGTCGGGGTGAGCAGACGATCAAACAGAGCGCGGCCGTCGAGTTGGGTTTCGGCGCTCGCTCCGGTGATTTCCACCAGTTTTCGGATCAGCGAGTAACCGTTGGAATGGGGCCCGCTCGAGGACAGTCCGATGACGGTATCTCCCGGCTGCACCTTTGAGCCGTCGATGATCGCCTCGCGCTCGACGACGCCGACACAAAATCCCGCCAGGTCGTAGTCCGCGCCATGGTACATGCCGGGCATCTCGGCCGTTTCACCGCCCACCAGCGCTGCTCCTGCCTGGACGCAGCCCTCGGCGATGCCGCTGATGACGCTGCTGGCAACTTCGATGTCCAGGCGTCCGGTAGCGTAGTAGTCCAGGAAAAACAGCGGCTCCGCGCCTTGCACGATGACGTCGTTGACGCACATGGCGACCAAATCGATCCCGATGGTGGAATGGCGGCCGGTGTCGATGGCCAGTCGAAGTTTGGTGCCGACTCCGTCCGTACCCGACACCAGGACCGGTCGCCGGTAGCCGGCTGGAATCTCGACCAATGCCCCAAAGCCCCCGATGCCCGCCAGTACTTCGGGACGGTGGCTGCGGCGCACGAGCGGCTTGATGCGCTCGACCAGCGCGTCACCTGCGTCGATATCGACCCCGGCATCGCGGTAGGTGTAGCTGCGCTTGTCGTTCATGGGGGCTCTATAATTGGGCGCGCTATAGTAGCCGAAGCCATGCGCCATCTGCCCAACATCATCTGCCTGTGCCGGATTGCATTGATTTGGCCGATCGTCGGTTCTCTGCTGGGGGGTTCTTACGAACTTACGCTGTTGTTGTTTGGCGTCGCGGCCGCCAGCGATGGACTGGATGGGTGGCTCGCCAAGCGCTATGGCTGGACCAGCCGGCTCGGAAAATGGCTCGATCCGCTGGCCGACAAATTGCTGTTGGTGTCGGTCTTTCTGGTGCTGACCTGGCTTGGGCACGTGCCGCGGTACCTCGCGGTGTGCGCGGTGGGTCGCGATGTGCTGATCGTGCTCGGTGCTGTGGTTTTCCGGATGGCGTGGGGCCCACTGCGCGGGCGTCCGATCCTGTCGAGCAAAATCAATACCGGCCTGCAGCTTCTGTACGTGCTGCTGGTGGTGACGCACGCCGCGTGGTCCGAGCCCCCGGCCTCGGTGCTCCAGGC
This sequence comes from uncultured Gammaproteobacteria bacterium, assembly GCA_963717335.1. GTDB lineage: Bacteria > Pseudomonadota > Gammaproteobacteria > Steroidobacterales > Steroidobacteraceae > FEN-1191. The sequence continues at coordinate 122,493 of CAVQVZ010000006.1, forward strand.
ACTCGGTGCGCTCATCGTCGCCACGGTGCTCTACAGCGGCCTCGCCTACATTCGTGAATTTACTCTGCGGGCGCTGCAAGTCGCAGCGCAACCCTGAAGCGGCCGCGCCCTTGCGTCAGCTTCCGCTCAGCGTGCGCCTGCGCGACCGCGCTTCGTTCGAGAGCTTCCTGCCCGGGCCGAATGCAATCGCGCTCGAGCAGCTCAGGGCGCTGGCCCGGCAACCACGTCCGGGCCTGATCTGGCTGTGCGGACCTGAGGGGAGCGGCAAGACGCATTTGCTGCAGGCGCTGTGCGCCGCCGTCGCGTCGGAAGGGGCCTATGTTCCACTCTCGCAGCTGGAGTCCTACGGTGCGGCGGCGCTAGGTGATTGGCAGGGGGCTCGCTGGCTGTGCCTTGATGAGATCGCTCGCGTTGCGGGACGGATCGAGTGGGAGCGGGCCCTTTTTGGCGTGTATCGGGATTGCGAGGAGCGGGGCGACGAGCCTGCTGATGGCCGCCCGGGAGGCCCCCAACCAATTGCCTTTTGCGCTGCCGGACCTCGCCTCGCGATGCGCCGCCGGGCATCGCCTGACGCTCCAGACCCTGGATGAGGAGCAACAGTGTGCGGCGCTGCGGCTGCGCGCGCAGGTGCGTGGCTTTGATCTTCCCGAGGAAACGGCGCATTACCTGCAGCGCCGATTGCCGCGCGATATGTCGAGCCTGTTCGCCCTGCTGGATGAGCTGGACGCGGCGGCGCTTGCCGCACAGCGCCGATTGACAGTGCCGTTCATCCGCGACGTGCTCGCGCAGCGCGCCAAGCGGCCCTTGACCTGAGAGGCCGCTCAACCGCGTCCGAGATCGTCGGCACCGTTCCAGTAACGCGTCCAGCGTGTCACCACGCGATCGGGATATTCGCGGCTTCGGGTGCTGCCGTTGTAGCGACCCAGCGCGCGGCGCACGTCATTGTGTTCGGACTGCAGGTAGTGGCGCAGGATGGCGCAGCCCATGCGGATGTTGGGCTCCATGGAAACGAGTTCACGCCGGCGCATCCCCAACTGCTCCGGCCAGAACGGCATGACCTGCATCAAGCCCACCGCTCCGGCGCTCGAGACCGCCCAGCGGTCGAAACGGCTCTCCACATCCAGTACCGCGAGCACCAGCCCCGGGGGCAATGGGGCTGCGCCGCTCCGATGGGTCTCGCAGTACACGGTCCGGAGCAAAGCGACCCGCTCGTCATGGTCGGGCATGTAACGGCGGAGCTTGGGCTCCATCAGCTTGTACCAGACGATCGAATCGAACTGATCGCCAAAGCACTCCGTTGAATTAAGGGCCTGCTGCACTACAGCGCGCAACTCAGGATCGCGTTGCGCGTCACTGACCAGGGGCGTACCCGCCGCCCCCGCCCACGCGTGGGCGGCGAGCAGCAGCAATGCCGCGCTAAATCCTGAGCTGGCCCTTGATAAACGAGACGGCCGAATCAAGCGGTATATCCTGGTTATCGCTGGAGCGGCGCTGTCGATATTCGCAGGTGCCCGCATCCAGTCCACGCTCGCCCAGCACCAATCGGTGAGGTATGCCCAGCAGCTCGGCGTCGGCGAACTTGACGCCCGGACGCGCGTCCCGATCATCGTAGAGCACCTCAATGCCCGCCGCCCCCAGGGACTCGTACAGCGCATCGGCGGCGACGCGCACCCGGTCGGACTTTTGCAAATTGAGCGGAATGAGTACCACATGATAGGGAGCCAGCGCGTCGGGCCAGATGATGCCACGCTCATCGTGATTCTGTTCAATGGCCGCCGCCACGATGCGCGTCACACCGATGCCGTAACAGCCCATCAGCATGGTGACCGACTGGCCCGATTCGTCCAGGACTGAGGCTTTCATGGCCTCGCTGTACTTGCGGCCCAGCTTGAAAATGTGACCCACCTCGATTCCGCGCACGATCTGCAGCTTGCCCTTGCCGCTGGGGCTGGGATCACCGGCCACCACATTGCGCAGGTCCGCCGCCGGGGGCTCGGGCAGGTCCCGCCCCCAGTTCACTCCGCGAAGGTGCAGGTCCGGAGCGTTGGCGCCGCACACGAAGTCGGCGGCATTGAGCGCCATATGATCGGCATACACCGGGCACTTAAGCCCCCTGGGTCCGACGTACCCGGGCTCGCTCCCGCTGGCGTTGCGCACCGCCTCGACGCTGGCCATCCGCAGCGGAGTGGCCACGCCCGGAATTCGCTGCGCCTTGAGCGCGTTGAGTTCGTGATCACCGCGCAGCACAAGGGCGATCGCACCGCCGGCGCTGTCCTCCACCAGCAGGGTTTTCAAGCATCGTTCCGGCGGCGTGTTCAGGAACGCACTGACCGCGGCGATGGTCTTCATGTTGGGCGTGGGCACCGCCTCGCACGGCTGGCTCGGTGCAGCGCGCGCCTGGACGGGGGCGGCGGCCGGAGCCAGCTCGAGATTGGCGGCAAAATCATCGCCGTCGCTGACCACGATCGCGTCCTCTCCGGATTCGGCCAGCACCTGAAATTCCTCAGAGACGCTCCCGCCAATCGCGCCGCTGTCGGCCTGCACCGAGCGAAACCGCAGACCCAGACGCGTGAAGATGCGCGTGTAGGCGGTTCTCATGGCGGCATACCCGTGCGCGAGCGACTGCTCATCGGCGTGGAACGAATAGGCATCCTTCATGATGAACTCGCGCGCGCGCATGACGCCAAAGCGCGGCCGCACTTCGTCGCGAAACTTGGTCTGGATCTGGTAGAAGTTGACCGGCAGCTGCCGATAACTGCGCAGCTCCCTGCGCGCGATGTCGGTGATCACTTCCTCGTGGGTGGGGCCGACGACGAACTCGCGCTCGTGCCGGTCCTTGATGCGCAGCAATTCGGGCCCGTAGGCCGACCAGCGGCCCGATTCCTGCCACAGCTCGGCCGGTTGCACCGCCGGCATCAGCATCTCGTAAGCCCCGGCACGGTTCATCTCCTCCCGGATGATGTGCTCCACCTTTCGCATCACCCGCAGCCCCATCGGCAGCCAGCTGTATATGCCGGCGGCGACGCGGCGGATGAGTCCGGCGCGCAGCATCAGCTGGTGGCTCAACACCTCGGCCTCGGCCGGCGTCTCCTTGGTCGTGTTGATTGGGTACTTGGAAAGTCGCATGAGCAGGGCCAAACAGGGCAAAGGCCGGCAATGCTAGCAGATGGTCGCGCTTGGACGCGGGTTGGACGTAGCTAATGCGGCCACCTATCATGGTCCGTACATGGAAGATCAAGTTCCGGAGCCGGTGGCGGTGCCGCGGCGGCGGGCGATATATCTGCTGCCCAACCTGTTGACCACCAGTGCTTTGTTCTCGGGTTTTTACGCAATCATCGCCGCGATCGACGGGAACTTCGAGCGCGCGGGTATCGCCGTGTTCGTGGCCATGCTGTTTGACGGCCTGGACGGGCGGGTCGCGCGCCTGACTCATACCGAGAGCGCCTTCGGCAAGGAATTCGACAGCCTGTCGGACATGGTCGCGTTCGGGGTGGCCCCGGCCCTGGTGTCCTATCAATGGGGCGTGGCCCGCATCGCCGAGTACGGGCGCACCTGGGGGCGGCTGGGCTGGCTGGCCGCGTTCTTTTATGCCGTCATGGCGGCGCTGCGGCTGGCGCGCTTCAACACCCGCGTGGGCAGCGCCGACAAGCGCTACTTCGAAGGGTTGCCCAGTCCTTCGGCCGCCGCGGTCGTCTCCGGGTTTATTTGGGCTTCGACCGAATGGCGCGCCCCGGGGCTGCCTGGGTTGATTATCGCCTTTACGGTGACCGCGGTGGCGGGCGCGCTGATGGTCAGCCCCTTCAGCTATCCGAGCTTCAAGAATTTTGATCTCCGTAAGCCGGTGCGGTTTGTCTACCTGGTGGTCGTCGTATTGATCTTCGTGTTCATCGCCGGGGATCCCTCGCGAGCGCTGCTGCTGTGCTTTGGAAGTTATGCGATTTGGCCGCCCCTGGCCTGGACCTGGCGCCGTCTCCGTCGCCGCAAGCGCGCGGAACGCGCTGGAAGTTAAGTATGAGCCGGGATGCCGCCCGCCAGGGCCAGTACCTCAAGGCCCTGGGCGTGGAGCGCTGGGTATCGCGCCGGCCGCCGGGTGCTGCCTCGGGTAGTGCGCCTACCGCTGCCCTGGCGAGTGCCTCTACCGCCCCATCGAGCGATTGGGATCAGCTGGCCGCCCAAGTCAGTGGCTGCGTGCTGTGCGATTTGCATCGCACGCGCACCCAGACCGTATTTGGCGTGGGTAATCAGCAGGCCGAGCTGCTCGTGATCGGTGAGGCCCCGGGCGCCGAAGAAGATCGCCAGGGAGAACCCTTCGTCGGGCGCGCCGGCCAGCTGCTCAATTCGATGCTGCGGGCCACCGGCACGCCGCGGGAAACGGTCTACATCGCCAACCTGCTCAAGTGCCGCCCGCCCGGGAATCGTGATCCGGCGCCCGAGGAGGTGCGTTGCTGTCAGCCCTACCTGCAACGCCAGATCGAGTTACTCGAACCCAAAGTGGTGCTCGCCGTGGGTCGCATTGCCGCGCAAAACCTGCTCGCCACCCAGACGCCCATTGGCAAACTACGCGGTACCGTGCATCGGTACGGGGCACGGGCCACCCCTCTGGTGGTGACCTACCATCCCGCGTATCTGCTGCGCAGCCCCACCGAGAAGCGTAAAGCGTGGACTGATCTTCTCATCGTCCGCAGCGAGCTGGCGCGAGTGCGCGCCCAGCCGCGAGGTTCCTGAGGTGGTGGCCAGCAGGGAGGCGGCAGGCCTGCCGCAAATGCGATTGAGAGCGATGACCGAGGCGGACCTTGCCTCGGTCGTACAGATCGAGCGAAGCGTCTACCCGTACCCATGGACCGCGGGGATATTCAGCGACTGCCTGCGGGTCGGCTACCACTGCACGGTCCTGGAACTGGACTACGTGCTGGTCGGCTACGGGATCATCGCCAGCGGGGCGGACGAGGCGCATTTGCTCAATGTCTGTGTGCGCGAGGAGTTCCGCAACCGGGGTTTGGGCCGCGCTTTGCTCTCCAGCCTGCTTAGCCAGGCCGCGAAGGCCGGCTCGAAGGTCATTTTTCTGGAAGTGCGGCCGGTCAATACCGCCGCGATCCGGCTGTACGAGAGCATGGGATTTCGACAGTCCGGCCGGCGGCAGGGCTACTACCAGTCCCCCGGCGGGCGCGAAGATGCGCTGGTGATGCGCCGCAGCGTCGAAGCCGAATAGCACGCCCGTACCCCTCAAGACTTCGAACATGAATTCATCCGACCAGGAGATCCTGCGCCGCCGCACGTTTGCGATTATTTCGCACCCCGACGCAGGCAAGACCACGCTCACCGAAAAACTCCTGCTGTTCGGCGGCGCGATCCAGATGGCGGGCACCGTCAAGGGCCGCAAGGCGGCGCGGCATGCGACCTCCGACTGGATGCGCCTGGAGCAGCAGCGCGGAATCTCCATCACCAGCTCGGTGATGCAGTTCCCGTACCGCGAGTGCATCGTCAACCTTCTCGACACCCCGGGCCACGAGGACTTCTCGGAAGACACCTACCGCACACTCACCGCCGTCGACTCGGCCCTGATGGTCATAGACTGCGCCAAGGGCGTCGAGCAGCGGACCGTCCGGCTGATGGACGTGTGCCGTCTGCGCGACACGCCGATCATGACCTTTGTCAACAAGCTCGATCGCGACGGGCGCGCGCCGATCGAACTGCTTGATGAGATCGAGGCGGTACTCAAGATCCATCCGACGCCGGTGACCTGGCCGATCGGCATGGGACGGGAGCTCATCGGCATCTACCATCTGCTGGAAGACCGCATCTACGTCTACGAGGCCGGCGAGCGGGGTCGCGTGGGCGGGAACCGGACCATCGAGGGCATTGCCTCCGCGGAGGCGCGGGAACTTCTGGGCGCCGGCGCCGAGGCGTACAGATCGGAGGTGGAACTGGTACGCGGGGCGACCGCGGCCTTCGATCAGGCGGCGTATCGCGCGGGCAAGCAGACTCCGGTGTTCTTCGGCTCGGCGATCAGCAATTTTGGCGTCGAGGAATTGCTGCGCGCGTTCGTGCAGCACGCGCCATCCCCGCTCCCGCGCGCCACACTCGGGCGGAGCGTAGAGCCTCTGGAGCCGGCACTGACCGGCTTCGTCTTTAAGATCCAGGCGAACATGGATCCGGGCCACCGCGACCGCATCGCATTCATGCGCCTGTGCTCGGGCAAGTATCAGCGCGGCATGAGGATCTATCACACGCGGCTGCGCAAGGAAGTGCGGATCGCCGATGCGCTGACCTTTATGGCCGCTGATCGGGTACAGGCGGATGAGGCCTACGCGGGTGACATCATCGGGCTGCACAACCACGGCACCATCAACATCGGGGATTCCTTCAGCGAGGGGGAGGCGCTGGTCTACACCGGCATTCCCGATTTTGCGCCTGAGCTGTTTCGCCGCGCGGTGCTCAAGGATCCGCTGCGCATGAAGGCGCTCGCCAAGGGGCTGGCGCAGCTGTGCGAGGAGGGCGCGACGCAGTTGTTCCGGCCGCTGCGAAATGCCGACATGATCCTGGGCGCCGTCGGCCAACTCCAGTTCGAGGTGGTGGCCTTCAGGTTGGCCGATGAGTACTCGGTGCAGTGCGTGTTCGAGAACATCAACGTGCACACCGCACGCTGGGTCAGCGCCTCGAGTGCGGCCAAGCTCGAGGAATTCCAGAACAAGGCGTTCGATCATCTGGCGCGCGATCACAGCGGTGCGCTGGTGTACCTGGCACCCACGCGCGTCAATCTGCAACTCACCCAGGAGCGCTACCCGGACATTCGCTTCAATGAAACGCGCGAGCACCTCGCCGATGCCTCCGGCTAAGCGGCGTCCTCCCGAACTGGCGCGCGCGCGCGCCAGGCGCGCTTGGGCGCTGACGGCCTGGGCCAATCACGGATTTGCAACCACGGTGCTGGTCGGTTTCTTCCCGGTGTTCCTGGGCAAGTACTGGGCGGCCGAGCTGCCGGCAACGCGCTCCACACTCTACCTAGGGCTGGCCAATTCCAGCGCCAGCCTGGTGGTGATGCTGCTGGCGCCGTGGCTGGGGGCGCTTGCCGATCGGCGCGGGCAGAAGAAGCTGTGGCTGGGCGTCTTTACAGTCATCGGCGTTGTTGCCACGGCGATGCTGGCCTGTATAGGTCGCGGCCAGTGGCAATGGGCGCTGCCGGTGTTTGCTGTGGCTTCGGTGGGCTTCTTTGCCGGCTCATCGTTTCAGGACGCGCTGATTGTGCAAGTCGCCACACCCGCAGAGGCGCATCGGGTTTCCGCCTATGGGTTTGCGGCCGGTTACCTGGGCGGGGGCCTGCTGCTGCTGATCAATGTGCTGCTCGCCTTGCACCCGGGCTGGTTTGGACTGCCCGACAGCGTGGCGGCCACGCGGGTCGCGTTTCTTGATGTGGCCGTGTGGTGGGCCGTGTTCACCGTGCCGTTGTTTCGCAATGTCCCGGAGGCGCCACCGGTCGCCGAGGCCCCAGGACTCACGGAGTTGTGGGCCACCATCCGCAAGGTTTTCTCCGACCGAACGGTGCGGGGATTTCCTGTTCGCCTACTGGCTGTACATCGATGGTATCGGGACGCTCCAGCAGATGGCCGTGGATTTCGGCAGCAAGCTGGGTTTGCCGACCGCCGCGCTGATCCAGGCCCTGCTGCTGGTGCAGTTCATATCGTTTCCGTCGGCGCTGGTGTTTGGCAAGCTTGGAGACCGAATCGGGGCGCGGCGGGCTATTCTGATCGGGCTGGCGGTGTTCGTGTTCGTCAGCGTCTGGGCCCTGTTCCTCCAGTTCACCTGGCAGTTCTATGCGATGGCGGTGCTGGTGGGCACCGTGCAGGGCGGTGTCCAGTCCCTGTCGCGCTCGCTGTTTTCGCAGCTCATTCCGCGCGAGCGTTCCGGCGAGTATTTTGGTTTCTATAACATGCTCGGCAAGTTCGCCGCCGTGCTCGGGCCGGTACTGGTGGGCGTCATGGCGACACTGAGCGGCAGTTCTCGTATCGGAATATCCTCGCTCATGGTGCTGTTTGCCGCTGGCGCGCTGCTGCTCTGGCGGGTGCGGGTGCCCGAGCGGGCCCGCTAGGCGGCGCCGGTTCCAGCGACCAGATTCCTGGGCACACCGTCCGCCCATGCATCGACGATGGCGGACAGCTGATCGGCCAGACCCTGCATGGCCTCGTGGGACGCCCAGCCCACGTGCGGGGTGATCAGCAGATTGGGCAGCTGCAACGACAGCAATGGGTTGCCGTCCACCGGCGGCTCGACACTCAGCACGTCCAACCCCGCCCCGGCAATCCAACCCTCTCGCAACGCACGCACCAGCGCGACTTCATCCACCAGCCCGCCGCGCGCGGTATTGATCAGTATCGCGCCGGGTTTCATGGCGCGTAACTGGGCGCTGCCGATCAGGCCCCGGTTCTCCGGGGTCAACGGGCAGTGCAAGGAAAGCACGTCGGCCTCGGCCAGCAGTTGCTGCAGCGTCACCCGGCCGTCCCCTTCTGCCGGATGCGAGGGGCTTACCGAAATGAGCACGCGCATCCCGAAGGCGGCGCCAAGCTCTGCGGTGGCGCGCCCGATCGAACCGCTCCCGACCAAGCCGAGCACCGAGCCGTGCAAGTCGTGGATCGGTGGGCCATAGCGGCAAAACAGGCCTGAGCGTTGCCACTCCCCGTCGGCGACCAGTGCGGCGTAACCGGCGAGGTTGCGCCGTAACGCCAAAAGCAAGGCGAACACATGCTCGGAGACCGCGTGCATCGCGTAATTGCGCACGTTGGCGACCGCGATGCCGTGCGCGCGACAGTATTCGACATCGACGCAGTCGAAACCGGTGCCCGCGATCGCGATCATCCGCAGGTCCGGGAGCTGTGCCAGTTCAGCGGCGGAAAGATCCACCTTGTTCACGATGGCAATGGTCGCGCCTGCCAGACGCGCCACCGCCTCTTCGGGGGCGGTCTCCCCGTGCTCGATGTACGGGGAGGCGCAGCGCGGCGGCCGAAAGCTCAGCGGCAATGAGTCTCTGTCGAGAAATACGGTGCGCATGGATCCGTTGACACTCCCAACTAGCCATCTCGCGCCTGCTCAGCGTCTCGCGCCGGGCAGGGCGCGCCGTTAAGATCGCCCAAGGCGTCATCTTAGACCAAGCTGGAAATTTCATGCCCCCAGGACCGGCGCTGTTGCACGCGCTGTTCGCGGCCGCGGTCGCGGCGGCCGATCCGGCTCGCTCCTTGGCCGGCGCGCTCCCCCCGCGCCCCAAAGGCCGCACGATCGTGGTCGGGGCGGGCAAGGCCGCCGCCGCCATGGCCCGGGCCGTCGAGGCGCAATGGGGCCAGGACCTGGAAGGCCTGGTCCTGACTCGATACGGGCATGCACTGCCGACCGAGCGGATCGAGGTCATCGAGGCAGGCCACCCCGTCCCTGATGCGGCCGGTGTGCAGGGCGCCGCGCGGATCGCCGCCTTGCTTCGCGATCTGCACCGGGATGATCTGGTGTTGTGCCTGTTCTCGGGCGGGGGTTCGGCCCTGCTGGCGTTGCCGCCGGCCGGAGTCACCCTCGAAGACCTGCAACTGGTCAACCGCGCGCTGCTCAGGAGCGGTGCGAACATCGAAAACATGAACTGCGTGCGAAAGCACCTCTCGGCTCTCCAGGGCGGGCGCCTCGCCGCTGCCTGCTGGCCGGCACGCGTGGTGACGCTGCTCATTTCCGATGTGCCTGGAGATGATCCGGCGACGATCGCCTCGGGCCCGACCAGCGCCGATCCGAGCAGCTGCTTCGATGCCTTGCGGATCCTCGAACGTTACGGCATCGAGGTTCCTGAGCGCGTGCGCTCCTTCCTGGAAAGCGCGCGCGAGGAAACCATCAAACCGGGTGACCCTTGTCTGGCGCGGGTGGAGCAAAAAGTGATTGCCTCCCCGCGCATGGCGCTCGAGGCGGCCGCGGCCCTCGCGCGCAGTGAGGGCGTTGCCGTGCGGATGCTGGGGGATGATCTGCAAGGGGAAGCGCGGGAACTTGGAAAGGAGCACGCGCAGATCGCCCGGCACATCCTCGGCCGGGAGCGCTCCGATCAGGCTCCCTGCGTGCTGTTGTCCGGAGGTGAGACCACGGTGACGGTTCGCCACCACGGCCGCGGGGGACGCAACAGCGAATACCTGCTCAGCGCCATGCTGGCGCTCGAAGGATTGGCAGGCGTTTACGCACTGGCGGCCGATACCGACGGGATTGACGGCACCGAAGACAACGCGGGCGCTCATTTTGGCCCCGATTCTCTGTCGCGCGCGCTTGCGCTGGGCCTGGACCCGGAAGCCTCGCTCAATGCCAACGACGCCTATTCGGTATTTGCCGCGCTCGGTGATCTGGTGGTGACGGGCCCGACGCGGACCAACGTCAATGATTTTCGCGCCCTGTTGATCGTTTGAGCTTCAGCGCGCTTGCGGCTCAGTGCGCAGAATTCGGCGCCCGAAGTGCTTCGCGGGGTCTTTTATGGCACTTTATTGCCATGGTTAGCACTTCGGACACCAGGGGCGCTGCGCTGCGGGCGCGACGCCGTTTCTTGAAGACGCTCGCGGCCTTCAGTATCGGGGTGACCGCCGCGCGCACCGCGCTCGCCAGCGCCGATGAACGGCGCCGCTTGTCGTTTACGCACACGCATACGGGCGAGCACCTCACGGTCGTCTATTTCGAGAATGGCGCCTATTCCAACCCCGCACTTGAGCAAGTGAACACGTTGTTGCGGGATTATCGAGACGGTACCGTGCATCCGATTGACCCCAAACTCCTGGACCGGCTGTTCCAGCTGCAGGAGGCCGCCGGCGGCACCGAGCCCTTCCAGGTGATCTCCGGTTATCGCTCCCCAAGCACGAATGCCGCCATGCACGAGAAATCCAGCGGCGTGGCCGAGCACAGTCTGCACATGGAAGGACAGGCCATCGATATCCGAATGTCCGGGGTGCCGACCGAACACCTGGCGCGTCTCGCGCTCGAACAGGGCCGTGGCGGGGTGGGGTTTTATCGCGCCTCCGACTTCGTGCACGTGGATACCGGCCGGGTGCGCAGCTGGGGCGATCCGATCGGCTCCTGACCCGTAGCAATCTGTTCCCTAAGGGCCCGCAATGCCCGGGCCTGCAAGGCGCGCCTCGCCCTCAGTTCGAATCTCTCAGTTTGAAGCGCCGCGCCCTAAGCAGGAAATCGTGCAGCTCGCCGGAATGTTCTGGCGGACCGTATCGCAAACGCAGGTACTGTTGTGCCAGCGGGCTCAGGGCCGCCGAAAGGTGCGGGTCGGTTACGGCCAGGCGCTCGCAGTAGGTGAGTACTCCCTCGTGGGCAGCGCGCGGTTTCCCGGCACGCGCCATGGAGGCTTCGATGCGGCTCCAGGCCCGTGCGAGAGCGTCGGGGCGGATCTTGTTGGCGATGCGGCGCAGCGACCAGCCAATCCACAGCAGCCAGGCCGCCATTCCCGCCCCCAGGGCGATCGCCAGGGTCTGCCAGTCGCGATCACCAAAACCCAGCCAGTCGGCGAGCTTGAGCTGGTGGGCAAAATTGAAGCCCACGATATCGTCCTGCCACCAGGCATTGAGCGCGTCCCAGCTCTGCAGCACGGTCGCGAGCCACTTCGGAGTTCCGCGGAGCGACTCGTCCTGTGCTCCGCCGTCCTCGAAGGCGAGCGCCTCGCGGCTCAGGCGCTGAGGTGAGACCACGGCGGTCGGGTCGGCGCGAAGCCACCCACGGCCGGCCAGCCAGACCTCGGCCCAGGCGTGTGCGTCGGACTGGCGCACGATCAGGTAGTGGCCGATCGGATTCCATTCTCCTCCCTGATAGCCGGTGACCACGCGGGCCGGCACGCCGCCCGCGCGCATCAACACGACAAAGGCCGCGGCGTAGTGACCGCAAAAACCCTGGCGCGTCGAAAACAGCAATTCGTCGATTGAGTTGTGGCCCAGGCGTTGGGGGCTTAGCGTGTACTCGAATCCGCCGGTCTTGAAAAATCCAAGCACCGAGGCGACATACGCCGACTCATCGGCCGAGGCCGCCCGCAGGCGCATGGCCAGATCGTGCGTACGTGGATTGCGATTGACCGGCAGAGCCAGATCGATTTCTTGCATCGCCCGTTCCGGGTCCGCTTGGCGGATCGCCAGCGGATGGGCCGTGAGCTGGTAGTTTTGGGCCTGGCTGAATGAGCGGTGCGTAAGGATCTGGAAGTCTTCCGTGTACATCACTCCGGGCAGCGGCGGCGCGGAGGACATTTCCAGCGCAATCACCGTGCCGTGCGAGTTCGGCTCGATGGTGGCGCTGTACGTGTAGGCGGGGCCGCGTGAGATGAACGCTGCGGCGGGGGCGGCCGGCGTGCGATGACGGCGCCAGGTCGCGCCATCGAAATCGTGCAACACCGGGCCCCGCCAGTAACGTTCGCGGGCGGGAGGCAGGGGGCCAAAGAAGCGCACACGGAGCGCGGGCTCATCGGATTCGACCAGTCGGGCGATGTCCCCGGGGGTCATCTCATCGCCCAGTCCCGTCACCGCGGTTCCATCGCCCGGCAGCGCCCAGAACGCGCCGGGCAATCGCGGGAAAAACAGGAATAAGATCGCGGCAAGCGGTACGGCGTACAGGAGCTGGCGAGCGGATTCGCGAAGTAACGTGGGCGCCGGCAGGGGGTGCCCGCCCCCAAAACCTCGCAACGAGGCGGCGCAAAGCCACAGGCACGCCCCGTATATCGGCAAGCGCCACAATTGCTGACGGTCCAGGCAGGCGGCCAGCAATAGGAACAGCGTGGCGCCGTTGAGCACCTGCCAGTCGCGCGAGGTGCGCGCTTCGAAGAGCTTTGCCGCGGACATGGCCGCGAGCAAGGTGGCACCGGCCGACAGTCCGTTGAGCGTGCGGTAGCTCAGCAGCACCCCGCAGGTGACGATCAAGGTCAGACCCACGCGCGCCCCGCGCCCGGGAAGCGCATCGGCACGCAGGGACGCGCGCGCGTGCCAGGCGCTGGCGATGACCAGGAGCGGAAGACACCACCAGGCGAGGTGATGAGCGTTGGCCGCGGCCGTGCCCAGCAGGGCCGCCACGGCCAGCGCGGTGGCGGAGCGACCTGGCAAGCGCGCGCTCAGGGCGCGCTCCTTCCGTACAGCGCGAGCGCGCGCAGCACAAGCGTGAGGTGTTGGGTTCCCCGACCCAGCGGCACGAACACATCGGGGAGCTCCAGCGCGCATCCGGCATCGGAGCGCCCGCACTCATCCACCCATGCGCACAGCTGGCTCAGGCGAGCTTCCAGTTCGAGGGCCTCCAGGCCGGAAAAACTCAACCGGTACTCGCTCCCTGCCGCACCGGCATACTGGCCCACCATGAAAGGTCCGCCGCGCGCCACCGTCTTCCAGGCGATGCTGCGCGGGCTATCGCTCATCTGGTAAGCGCGAAGGCTCGCCCACTCCTCCTCGCCCGAGGAGGCGCTCGCGGCAAGCTGTGCAAGGCGCCCGTACGCGGGCGGCGGCAAAGGCCTTGTGCCCCGTGGGCGCGGGTAGACGATGACCTCCACGGGCAGGTGCAGCCAGGTCCAGCTTCTAAACAACCCGAACGGGGCGGTCGTGGAAAGCTCCAGTCGCCCGACCCGGTGGCGCCCGCGCTGCGCGCAACGGTGCGTGACGCGCACCGTCGCTTGCCCTCCGGGTGGGAGCTCAAATTGAGCCGGCGCGGCGCCCAGCGCGCGCATGGAAAGGGCGCGGCGCGGCAGGCGCGAGCCGTTGGCGAAGCGCAGCTCGATGATTCCATCCACGCCCGCATAACAGTCGAGCGCCTGCGCGCTCAGGAGCTCAAGGCCCTGCAGGGTGCGCTGGCACTCGTGCATGCCCACCAGCACGAACCCGGCCAGAAGGAAGGTGAGAGCGAGTGCCAGGCTGTTGGTGTAATTCAGGCCGGCGATCAGCATCACGAACAGCAGAACGCCGGCGGTATAGCCGGCACGCGTCGGCAGGATGTAGAGGCGTCGGGCTCGCAGAGGCAGGGGGAGGGCATCTTCTCCCTGACGCTTGCGCGCCCAGCGCGCGATGCGCTCGACGGTGCGTAGGCGCAGCGCGGCGAACACGCTCGGGGCGACCTAGACCGGCACGGCCACGGCGGTGAGGAGCGTCTCGATCAGGTGTGCGCCCCCGGGCGCGGAGATTGCATCGCGCGGCTCGAGCCGGTGCGAGGCCACCGCGGGTAGTACGGCCTGGACGTGCTCTGGGATCACCGCGCGCTCGCCGGCGAGCAACGCCCAGCCTTGGGCGGCACGCACCAGCCCCTGCGCCGCGCGCGGGGAAAGTCCCAACGGAAAGACCAGGCGCGAATGCGCCACGAGCGCCTGCACGTAATCCAGAAGCGCCGAACTGACGTAGACCGCGCGCACCGCGCGTTGGGCGGCCAGCAACTCGGCAGGCGCCCACACCGCGGCGATGGACTCCAGCAGCTCGTGGCGTTCCCCGGCGAGCAGCAGCGCGCGCTCGGATTGCCGATCGGGATAGCCCAGCGACACGCGCATCAGGAAGCGATCGAGCTGGGATTCCGGCAGTCCAAAGGTACCGAGCTGCTCGTGCGGATTTTGTGTCGCCACCACGAAAAACGGATCCGGGAGGCGGTGCGTGACCCCATCGATACTGACCTGCCGCTCTTCCATGGCTTCGAGCAGCGCGCTTTGCGCCTTGGGGCTGGCCCGATTGATCTCATCGGCGAGCAACAGCTGGGTGAAGACGGGTCCTGGCCGAAACTGGAACTGCTGGGTTGCGCGATCGAATACCGAAACGCCCACGACGTCCGCCGGCAACAGGTCACTGGTAAATTGCAGACGCCGCCAGTCCAGGCCCAGCACCTGCGCCAGGGTGTGGGCGAGGGTGGTCTTGCCGACACCGGGCACGTCCTCGATCAGAAGGTGTCCGCGCGCGAGCAGGCAGGCGAGGCACAGGCGAATCTGCCCAGGCTTGCCGAGCACGACCCGCTCGATGGCGGCCAACGCGTCGCCCAGGCGGCTCATGCGTGCAGCGCGCGCACCTGGATCAGCTGCCGTTCCAGTCCGGCCAGGGACTGTTCGAAGGAGGCCAGGCGCTCTCGTTCCTGGGTCACAACCGCCGGGGGAGCACTGCGCACGAAACTGTCGTTCCCGAGCTTGGCCTTCGCACGGCTGATCTCTTCTCTGATCTTTTTGATCTTCTTGTCCAACCGGACAAGCTCAGCGGCCGGATCGATCAATCCGGCCATGGGCACCAGCAAGCTCAGTTCACCGACGATCGC
The DNA here is from genome assembly GCA_963717335.1 of uncultured Gammaproteobacteria bacterium. Taxonomy (GTDB): domain Bacteria; phylum Pseudomonadota; class Gammaproteobacteria; order Steroidobacterales; family Steroidobacteraceae; genus FEN-1191. The sequence goes on from CAVQVZ010000006.1 coordinate 137,739, forward strand.
CGCGGCGGCCGGCGGAGGCTTGGCGCCCGGCGCCAGGATCTGCGGGGCCTCCACTCCAGCCAGGCGCATGAGCAGTGACTGGTGGCGCTGCGCAAGGGCCCGATCCTCGCTCCCCGCGTTCTGCATCAGCAGCGGGAGCTTACGCGCCGGACTGATGTCCATCTCGCCCCGGATCTGGCGCACGCCGAGCACCACGTTCATCAACCAACCGATTTCACGCTCGGCCTGCGCGTCGGGGGCAAAGTCGGCGGAACTGGGCCAAGGGGCCACCATGATGCTCGCGCCCGTAAACGCACCGGGCACAAGCGGTGCCACGCGCTGCCAGATCTCCTCGGTGATAAAGGGCATCAGCGGATGCAGGGCGCGCAACAGCGCTTCGAGCACGGCGAGCAGGGTGCTGCGGGCTGCGCGCTTGAGCGCCGGATCGCACCTCGGCGTCCTGCAACACCGGCTTGGACAGTTCCAGGTACCAATCGCAGTACTCGTGCCAGGTGAACTCGTACAAGGCCGCCGCGGCGAAATCGAAACGGTATTCGCCGAACGCATTGTCCACCGCGCCGATCGCCGTGCCGAGGCGCGAGCGGATCCAGCGGTCGGCGGCCGAGTGGGACACCGGCCCGTCCTTGCGAATCGGAGGCGGACTGCTCGATCGTCATCATGACGTAGCGGGCGGCATTCCAGAGTTTGTTGCAGAAATTGCGGTAACCGGCCACGCGCTGCATATCGAAGCGGATGTCGCGGCTTTGCGTGGCCAGTGAGGCGAAGGTGAAACGCAGCGCATCGGTCCCGTAGGCGGCGATGCCCTGCGGATACTGCTTGCGGGTGGCCGCCTCGATGCCCGAGGCCAGGCGCGGCTGCAGCAAACCCGAGGTTCGCTTGGCCACCAGCGCCTCGAGGGTGATGCCATCGACGATGTCGAGCGGATCAATGACGTTGCCCTTCGACTTGGACATCTTCTGGCCTTCGGCATCGCGGATCAGGCCGTGCACGTAGACCTCGCGAAACGGCACGTCGCCCATAAACTTCAGGCCCATCATGATCATGCGCGCGACCCAGAAGAAAATGATGTCAAAACCGGTCACCAGCACGCTGCTGGGGTAAAAGCGCGCCAGCGCCGCGCTCGGCTGGGGCCAGCCGAGGGTCGAAAACGGCCAAAGGGCCGAGGAGAACCAGGTGTCCAGTACGTCCTCGTCCTGCCGCAGCGCCACCTCGTGCCCGTGGTGGGCGCGCGCCTTGGCGAGGGCGCCTGCCCGATCGCGCGCCACGAAGATGTTGCCGGCTTCGTCATACCAGGCCGGAATGCGATGACCCCACCACAGCTGGCGACTGATGCACCAGTCCTGGATGTTTCTCATCCACTGAAAATAGGTTTTGTCCCAATTCGCGTGGCACGAAACGCACCCGCCCGGATTCGACCGCGGCGATGGCCGGCGCCGCGAGGGGTGCCGACCCGCACATACCACTGGTCGGTCAGGTACGGCTCGACCACCGCGCCGCTCCGATCGCCGCGCGGAACCATGATCTTGTGGGGATCGATGTGATCGATGAGTCCTGCGGCCGTGAGCTGCTCGACGATCCGCTCACGCGCCACGAACCGGTCCAGGCCTCGCAGGTCCGCCGGTGCGGCCTCGTTGAGCTCACGCGCCGGGAGTCAGCACGTTGATCAGCGGCAGCCCGTGGCGTTGGCCGAGTGCGTAGTCGTTAAAGTCGTGGGCCGGTGTGATCTTGACGCACCCGCTCCCAAAGGCCGGATCGACGTAGTCATCGGCGATGATCGGAATCTCGCGCCCGCTCAGGGGGAGCCTGATGCGCTTGCCGATCAGGTGCCGGTAGCGCTCATCCTCCGGGTGAACGGCAACCGCGGTATCGCCGATCATCGTCTCGGGCCGGGTGGTGGCGACCACCAGCGAAGCTGACCCGTCGCTCAACGGGTAGCGCAGGTACCAGAGCGATCCATTCTCTTCTTCGCTGATGACCTCCAGATCCGACAGCGCCGTGCGCAACACCGGATCCCAGTTGACCAGCCGCTGGCCCCGGTAGATGAGCGCTTCCTCGTGCAGGCGCACAAACACTTCCGTGACCGTGGCCGAGAGGTCCGGATCCATCGTGAAGCGATCGCGCGACCAATCCACGGAGGCGCCGAGCCTGCGCAGTTGCTGGGCGATGCTGCCGCCCGACTGGCGTTTCCACTGCCAAACGCGCTCGATGAATTGCTCGCGCGTGAGGTCGCTCCGCTGGCGGCCTTCCGAATTGAGCTGCCGCTCGACGAGCATTTGCGTGGCGATGCCGGCGTGGTCGGTGCCCGGTTGCCAGAGCACCGCCTCACCGCGCATGCGGTGATAGCGCGTGAGCGCATCCATGATCGTGTCCTGGAAGGCGTGCCCCATGTGCAGCGTGCCGGTCACATTCGGCGGCGGGATCATGATGCAAAAGGGGGCCGCCGCAGGGTCCGATCGGGGCGCGAAGGCCCCGCTGGATTCCCATTGGGCATACCAACGCTGCTCGATGTCGGCGGGCGAGTAGGTCTTTTCCATGAGGCTAGGCGTCGGCCGCGCCTTGCTTGTGGGTGACCGGCTCCACTCCGAGCGAGCGGTAGTGCTTGAAGCGCTCGCGGCCGCTCTGGCGACGTGCCGGCTCGGCATCAATCACCTCAACGATCCGGGCCGCGTGCTCGAGATTGGGCGGAGGGGAGGCGGCAAGATTGACGATCAGGTGCGGCGGTGTGGCCGGCTCGGCCCCCGCGCTCAGCAGCACCGGGGTCTCCTCCCAGTCCGAATCGGCGCTTAGGGCCTCATGGGGGATGAAGCTGCGATCGGCGAAGGTCCAAAGCAAGTCATCGAACGCGGCCAGATCGGCGGCATTATCGAGCCGGACCAGCACGCGCTCCTCGGCCAGGAACGCCTTTTCGATCTGCTGGCAGGCGAAGCGCCAGCGGAGGCGGGAATCGCTCCCTTCCAGCACGTAGAAATCTACACGCGCCACGCCCTGGCCTTGGGTTGAGTTACGCGCGGGCGCGCTGGATCAGGAAATCGGCCAGCAGGCCCAAAGGGCGTCCCGTGGCGCCCTTGGCGGCACCCGAGAGCCAGGCGGTGCCGGCGATGTCCATGTGCGCCCAGTTCATTCCTTCGGTAAAACGAGCGAGGAACGCCGCGGCGGTGATTGCGCCCCCTTCACGGCCCGCGACGTTGGCGACGTCGGCAAAATTGGTCTTGAGCTGCTCGCCGTACTCGGGCGTCAGCGGCAATTGCCAGGCGCGATCCTCGGCACGCCGGCCCGCGGCGACCAGCTCCTGAGCCAGCGTGTCATCATTGCCCATGATGCCGGTGTGATGCGCACCGAGCGCGACTACACAAGCGCCCGTGAGCGTTGCGATGTCGATGAGCGCGGCGGGCCGGTAGCGGCGGGCGTAGTTCAGCGCATCGCACAGGATCAGGCGCCCCTCGGCGTCGGTGTTGAGGATTTCCACGGTCTGCCCGGCGGCACTGGTGACAATGTCGCCTGGCTTGACGGCCCGGCCGCCCGGCATGTTCTCGCAAGTGGCGACCAAGCCGACGAGGTTGAGGCGCAGCTTCAGGCGCGCGGCCAGATCGAGCGCCGCAATCACGGTGGCCGCCCCGCACATGTCGAATTTCATCTCGTCCATGGCGTTGGCGTCTTTGATCGATATTCCGCCGCTGTCAAAGGTGATGCCCTTGCCCACCAGCACCACGGGAGCTGCGCCTCGGCGTCCGCCGCGGTGTTCCAAAATGATAAAGCGCGGCGGCTCGGCGCTGCCGCGTGTCACGGCCAGCAGACAGCCCATTTTCAGGCGGCGGATCTGCGCCTCGTTCAATACACGAGCGCGCACGCTGCGATGGGCTCGCCCCAGCTGCAGCGCCTGGGCGGCCAGATACCGGGGAGTGCAGACATTGCCCGGAAGATTGGCGAGGTTGCGCAGCAACGCTGCGCTCGCCGCAATGGACTCGCCCTCGGCCACACCGCGGCGCGCATCGGCGAGCCGAGCGGGCGTGAAGGGCCCGACCTTGACGCGCGCCAGCGCCAGCGGGGGCGTTTTCTTGCCCGACTTTAGATCATTGATACGGTAGGCCGCGGCGCCGCAGGTCTCGGCCGCTGATCGGGCCAGCGTGTAGTCGTCAAGACCTGCCTCCGTCGGTCGCTCGATCGCAAGACTCGCGCTGCGGATGCGCGTGCGCGCCAGCGCGCTTATCGCGCTGGTCACGGCGCGCTTCCAGCCGCGCCGCTGATAACTTGCCACCGGGCCCAGTCCCACCAACAGCAGCCGGCTGCCGCGCAGTCCCGGCCAATCGGTCAGGAGCGATGTCTCGCCGGCCCGGCCGGCGAAGTCGCCGCGGGTCAGCAGGTTCTGGAGCCGACCGCCGACCGCTCGATCGATCGCGCGCGCTTCAGTGCCCAGTTCGCGTCGCTCAAACACACCCACCACGAGACAATCGGAACGCTGGTCGAGGGCCTTGCCGCTATAGGCTGAGAATTGCATGAGTGATCCTTAAATTCCCCTAACATCGAGCTGCTGCCAAGCGCTCCAGTATAAGGTAGGGTAGCGAAAGGGCGGCAGTTTAGCCGATACGGACCAGTTCGTGAGGGTGCCTTGCGGATTTTGCAGCGGTATTTTCTGCGTGAGATGACGCTTAATTTTCTGGGCGTCACCGGCGCGTTGGCCTCGATATTGTTTATTTACCAGCTGGGCGCGGTGCTGAAGCGGGCCGCCGATTATCAGTACCCGCGCGAGCTGGTGCTGCGATTGTTCGCACTCGGCGCGGCCGAGAATTTTTCCCTGTTGTTGCCCCTGGGCTTGCTGCTGGGCGTGGTGCTGGCGCTCGGGCGGTTCTATCACGAGAGCGAGATGACGGCGGCCCAGGCCTGCGGGTACGGACGCGTCCAGGCCTGGCTCCCGGTGATTATTTTGGCGTTGCCGGTCGCCGCCCTCAGTGCCTGGCTCAACCTGCAGTTCGCGCCCGAAGGCGGCGCACCGACGCGTGACGCTGACCGCCGCAGCGCTGCGCGCCGGGCTTGGCGATGCCGATCACACCGGGCCGTTTTCGCAGCTTCGATGGCGGCCGCACGGTGGTCTACGCACACGCGGCCGACGCGGCCGGCGTGCTGCAGCGGGTGTTTATCAAGCAGGGAAGTGGTGCGACGGTAATCACCACCGTCGCGCAGCGGGCGCGGCGCGAGATCGGTCCGGGAGGCGCTAACCAGAGCATCGTGTTGCTCGATGGGGAGCGGAGCGAGGGCATTCCGGGTACGCGTCGTTACCGTTTTCTGCGGTTCGCGGAGCTGCGCGTGCCGCTGGCGGTTCCGGAACCCGTGGCCCAGGGCCCGAGGCTCGATGAGCGCGACGACCCTCGATCTGCTGGGCAGTAGCGCGACCCGGGATCAGCGCCGAGCTGCAGTGGCGATTGGGTTTTCCGTTCATGGTGTTGGTGGCGGCCGGTTGCGCGATGGCCATCGGGCGACTGCGTCCCGCGCCAGGGTCGCTACGAGCGGGTCTGGCCCGCGGTCCTGATTTTTGCCCTCTACGGAAATCTCGCGATCGCCGCGCGCACCTGGTATCGAACATGGGGTGACGCCCGCCGTGCTCGGGATCTGGTGGGTGCACGTGCCGATCATCGCCGTGTGCCTGTGGCTGGCGCGAAGATACGCATGAGCTCAGCTGAGCGCGCTACGTCGCCCGCACCGTGCTCGGCGCCATCGCCCTGGTCATGGCGGTGCTGCTGGTACTCGGGCGCGCTGTTTAACTTTCATCAGCGAGCAGGGCGCGATCGGCGTCGGTCACTACGACATGGTCGAGGGCCTGGTTCACAGCGTGCTGACGGTGCCGCGCTTTGCCCTGAATGTTTTCCCGGTCGGCGTGCTGATCGGCGCCATGCTCGGGGATCGGCGCGCTGGCGCGCAGTCACGAACTGACCGCCATGCGCTCCGGTGGCATGTCCAAGTGGCGCCTGGCCGGCACGATGCTGGGTTGCGGGATGATCCTGCTGCTGGCTGGGCTGGCGGTCGGCGAATACGTGGCCCCGCGCTTCGAGCAGCTCGCCGACGAGCGCAAGGCGCTGGCACGCTACGACAATCTGAGCCTGGCCGGGAGCGGCGGCGCCTGGGTGCGCGACGGCAATCTGCATCATCAACATCGCCGAGCGCTCGAGCATCAGTGAGTTTGGCGGCATGCTGGTGTTCGAGCTCACCCCGGACAATCGCCTGGCGGCGGTCGCCCACGCCCATCGCGCCACCCAAAGCGCAGGGCACGAACTGGGAGCTCGGCGATTACTCGGAATCGCGCTTCTCGCGGCGATTCGGTGGATCGGCCAGCACGAGACGCGCCATCGGCTGGCTTCGGCGGCCAGCGTGGGCTTCCTGCAGCTGGCGGTGGTCGAGCCGAACGAGATGGCCTTCGGCGCGCTGTACCGGGCGATCCGGTACCTGCGCGCCAATGATCTGGACGCGCGCACCTACCAGCTGGCGCTTTGGTCGGGCCTGGCGCGCAGCTGCGGCGATTCCGATCGCGGTGCTGTTTGCCCTGCCGTTCGGGTTTGGCGTGATGCGCTCCTCGGGGAGCGGGGCGCGCAGCACCCTGGGCCTGGGGGTCGGTCTGGTGTACTTTTTCCTGCAGCGCACGATCGAGAGCGGCACCGTGGCCTTCAGTCTCAATCCGCTGCTGCTCGCCGTGGGTGCCTACCCTGATGCTCGGCATCGCCGCGGTGGTTCTTTTGGTGCGCACCCGCTGAGTGCGACGCCGAGGCGCGCCGCTTCGATTCGCGCCCGATGCGTGCGCAGGATGCGTCGGGTCTCGCCGACCGTGGGACGCTGCGGCAGAGCGGGCGATCAGCTCGCCAAGCTCGTGCCATCTTGCGGCCCCACTGCAGCAGCCGGACCGCATCCTCAACGATCGGCGCGCGCGGCGCCGAGTGCAACGGCGGCCAAGGCAGGGCACGGGTGGCGGACGCGCCGTGGGCCGCGTCGGCCCGCCGCAGGGCGGAGGGCGCGACGCGCGGGCGCGGGCCGTGGCGTACCCGAGCGCGACCGGCGCGTGTCGGTCGAGGCCCGGATCCGGCGGTGGCAAGCACTTCGCTCTGCTCGTTCTGCGGGATCGGCGAGCGGCAGGTGTCGACCTGCAGGTTGCAGACCCACCAGGTTGGCCAGGAACAGCATCTGCTCAAGTCCCGACGCGAACGCCAGATCGCCGCGGGCGCTGCGCTCGGCCAGCGCACGGGCCAGCTCCGCAATTTTCTGGCGCGCCAGGTGCACGATCCACGCCGCGGGACGCTCGTGCGGGGGCCAGGGCTGCACGTGCCAGTAGTGAGCATCGTCGAGGGCCAGGTAGCGGGTGTGCAGTTCCAGGCTCGGTTGCCAGCGCGACAGCAGCGCCCGCACGCGCTCGGCGGTGATCTTAGGGTCTTCGGGGGCCCGGGCCATCCCCGAAGATTAGGCCCCCGCACCCTCGCGCAGGGGTGAGCCGTTCACAGTTCTCCGGCGCCGCAATCGCGCGGATAGCCCCGATTGCTCCGCCGCTGCATCCAATCCGCCCCGCCGTCCGTATTAAAGCAAAACGGGACCAATTCCCGATGTTTTAGCTCAAGGAGAACTCAGCTTGACAGTATTGGCGCGGGCGATGGCGTGGGCGGAGCAGGGACGGGTGCCGGATTTCGTGATCCGGCGTGGTATCCGGGCGCTGGTGCGGGCGCGCCTGGCCGAACTGGAGACCGGCGATCCGGGCAAGGCCTCGGCATTGAACGAGCGCTTCGTGGCGCTGATGGACTCGGCCGAGATCGCCCCCCTGCCGGCGCTTGCCAACGAGCAGCATTACGAAGTTCCCGAAGAGTTGTTCGGTGCGGTGCTGGGTCCGCAACGCAAGTACAGCTGCTGCTTCTTCGCCGATTCCTCCACCTCGCTGGCCGCTGCCGAGACCGCCGCGCTTAAGGCCACCTGCGAACACGCCCGGATCGCTGATGGGCAGCAGATCCTGGAGCTCGGCTGTGGCTGGGGATCGCTGAGCCTGTGGATGGCCCAGCACTACCCGGGCAGCCGGATCACTGCGGTGTCCAATTCCGCCTCTCAGCGGACCTATATCGAGGCACAGGCCAGATCGCGCGGGTTGAGCAACCTGGAGGTGCTCACCTGCGACATGAACGAATTTTCAACGGATCGCCGATTCGACCGGGTGGTGTCCGTGGAAATGTTCGAGCACATGCGCAACTGGCGGGCGCTGCTGGCGCGGGTGGCGGACTGGTTGCGCCCCGAGGGCCTGTTTTTCATGCACGTGTTTTGCCACCGCTCGACGCCCTACGCGTACGAGGACAAGGGGCCTGGGGACTGGATGAGCCGTCATTTCTTTTCCGGCGGGATGATGCCCAGCGATGAGTTGCCGCTGAGGTTCCAGGAGCACCTGAAGTTCGAGCAGCGCTGGCGCTGGGACGGTCGCCACTATCAGCGCACGGCCAATGCGTGGCTCGCCAACATGGACGAGCGCCGTGAGCTCATCTGGCCGATCCTTGAGCGGGCCTACGGTCAAGCCGAGGCGCAGCGCTGGTGGTCGAGGTGGCGGATGTTCTTCATGGCCTGCGCCGAAATGTGGGGCTATGAGTCCGGTCGGCAGTGGTGGGTGAGCCATTACCTGTTCACCTCGCGCACGCGTCAGGGCGCATGAGCGTTTCGGAAGGATCGGGCACCCAAAGGGTGCTGATCAATGTCGCGCTCTACCAGGCCGGGTGGTTCGTGTGCGTGTTAAGTGCCGCGCGCGGCCGCTCGGTCGTGGGAGTCTGTGTCGCACTCCTTATTGTAGGGGCGTGGCTGCTTGCCGCGTCGCGCCCGGCGGCCCTCCTGCAGCTCATCGTGCTCACGGGCGTGGTCGGCTACAGCTTCGACAGTTGGCTGAGCGTGCTCGGCCTGATCCAATATCACGCCGGCTCCGCTCTTGCGCCCCTGGCCCCGCTGTGGATTCTGGCGCTCTGGCTGCTTTTTTCCACCACCCTGCCCACGGCGCTGCGATGGCTGCAACCCCAGTTGCGGCTCGCTTCGTTGCTCGGGGCCGTGGCCGCACCGCTGGCCTACTATGGCGCCGAGCGCCTGGGCGCCCTGAAGTTTGCCGAGCGCATGGCCTGCGCTCTCGGCGCAGGCGGCGGGCTGGGCTTTGCTGCTGCCGCTCCTTCTCCAGCTCAGCCGGCGGCTCAATGTCTGAGCTGCACATCGGGTTATTGGGACTCGCGGCCACCGCGGCACCGGCGCTGCTGTGCTGGTTGGTAAGCCTCCTGCGAGCGGATGTCAGTCTGATCGATCGGGTCTGGTCCCTGATGTTCGTATCAGCGGCGCTCGTCTATGCCCACTATCTGCAGCCCACGCCCTCACGCGCCGCGCTGGTTCTGGTGCCGCTGGTGGCGTGGGCCCTGCGCCTGTCGGTGCACATCACCGTGCGCAACTGGGGACACGGTGAAGATCGGCGCTACCAGCAGATCCGTCGCGATCATCAGCCGGGCTTTGCCCTCAAAAGCCTGTACGTCGTCTTCGCCTCCCAGGCCGTGCTCGCCTGGATCATCTCGCTTCCCTTGCTCGGGGCGCTGCGGGGCGCTGCAGCACCGGGCTGGCGTGATTTACCCGGAGCGGTCCTATGGCTCGCGGGGTTTTGCATCGAGACCGTTGCGGACCGCCAATTGATGATTTTTCGTGCCAAGCCCGGCAACCGGGGCGCTGTCATGGACCGAGGACTGTGGCGTTACAGCCGGCATCCGAATTATTTTGGCGAGTGCTGCCTCTGGTGGGGCTTTTACCTGATGGCGCTGGCGGCGGGCGCGTGGTGGACGATCATCGCTCCACTGCTGATGACCGTGTTGTTGCTGCGCGTGTCCGGCGTGGCGTTGCTCGAGCGGGACATCGGTGAGCGACGCCCCGCTTATCGCGATTACGTGAACCGGACCAGCGCATTCATCCTGCGACCCCCGCGGCCGCGGCAATCGCCCATGTCCGGCGGCGCCTCCCCGGGTGCGGGCGCGCCATGAAAATCGCCATCATCGGCTCGGGGATATCCGGCAATGTCGTCGCGCGCGGGCTCCATCAGGCCCATGAGATCAGCGTGTTCGAAGCCGGAGATCACATCGGCGGGCATTCGCACACCCACAAGGTCGAGGTCGGCGGCAGGAAGTTGAGTGTCGACACCGGCTTTATCGTCTACAACAACCTGACCTATCCGCGCTACAGCCGGCTGCTTGGCGAGCTTGGGGTCCAATCCCAACCTACCGCCATGAGCTTTAGCGTGCGCAACGAGGTCAGCGGGCTGGAATACAGCAGTGCGACACTCAATACCCTGTTCGCGCAGCGCCGCAATCTGCTGCGACCGCGCTTTCACCGCATGTGGCGCGACATTCTGCGATTTAACCGGCACGCCACCGGTTTTATCACCAGCCCGCCGTATCGGGACACGACGCTCGGTGAATACATCCGTGAGCATCGATATTCGCAGCAATTCGTCGAGGATTACCTGGTGCCCATGGCCTCGGCGATCTGGTCGGCGGCGCCTGCGGACGTCGGTGCCATGCCGGCACGATTCCTGATCGGGTTCTTCCGCAACCACGGCATGCTGAGCGTGAATGACCGCCCGGAGTGGCGCACGGTCTGCGGCGGATCAGCGCAGTACGTCGCGCGGCTGGTCGCACCGTTCCGGTCCCGGGTGCATCTGCGCACGCCGGTGGCCGGGGTGCGCCGTATCGGCGATTCGGTGCAGCTTCAGCTCGCGAGCGGCGAGCGGCTTAAGTTTGATCGGGTGTTTTTCGCCTGCCACAGCGATCAGGCGCTCGACTTGCTGGCGGATGCGAGCCGAGCGGAACGCGAAATCCTCGGAGCCATTCCGTACCAGGAGAACGAGGTCGTACTGCACACCGACACGCGACTCCTGCCCACCTGCCGGCGGGCATGGGCCGCGTGGAATTACCACATTGGCCGGGAGCGGGCCGAACGGGTGAGCGTGACCTACAACATGAATGTCCTGCAGGCCCTTGATTGCCGGGAAACGGTATGCGTCACCTTGAACCGAAGTGCCGCGATCGATCCGGACAAGGTGATGCTCCGGCTGGTGTACCAGCATCCGCTGTTTACGCGCGCCGCCGTCGCCGCACAGGGGCGGCTGGGCGAAATCAACGGCGTCAATCGCAGTTATTTCTGTGGCGCCTACTGGCGCAATGGATTTCACGAAGACGGAGTGGTCAGCGGAGAAAATGCGCTGCACTCCTTCCAGTCCCGGGAGATGCCGCTTGCACAGCGCGCTGTATACGGGCTGGGTTAGCCACAGGCGCCTCAGCGCCGCGCCCTCACGCGTTCCGGTTTCCGCTGTTCATGGCGTGGCTGGACCTCGATGAGCTGGATCGGGTGTTTGAAAAACGATGGCTGTGGGCAGTGGACCGACGCCGCGCTCGCCTCATTCCATCGGGCGGATCACTTCGGAGATCCTGCAGTGCCGCTCGAACGTTGCGTGCGGGACCTGGTCGAGACCGAAACGGGACATCGCCCGTGTGGACCGATCCGATTGCTTACGCATCTGAGGTACTTCGGGTATTGCTTTAATCCGGTGAGTTTCTACTACTGCTACGACCCGAGCGGACAGGACATCGTCGCGGTGGTGGCCGAGGTGACGAACACGCCCTGGGGTGAGCGCCATTGTTATGTGCTCGGAGGGTTCCTCGGCGGAAATGGTCTCCGGAGTGCGGCGTTGGCGCACTGACAAGCGCATGCACGTCTCGCCCTTTATGCCCATGGACCTGAATTACGAGTGGCATATGGGCGCGCCGAGCGCGCGGCTGGCGGTCCATATGCGGTGCGTTCGCGCCGGTCAGGCGCTCTTTGATGCGACGCTGTCCTTAAAACGCCGAGCGCTGCGCGGCCCCGCGATGGCCGCCACGCTATGGCGCTTTCCGTGGATGACCGCCAGGGTGGTCGCGGCCATACACTGGCAGGCGCTGCGCCTCTGGCTCAAGCGCGTGCCTTACTATGCTCACCCCGGTGATCGCAGCGGAGCCACGAACACCACAGGCCCGGTGGCTTGACCGGTCGGGGAACCGCCCGACCGGTTCCACGCTGACCGCGACCTGGGCCGCATTCGCCAGCGCGCGGCGTTGGGCATCGCTGAGGGTGAACGAATGCTCCCCGCGCACGGGCATCACGCCAAGCGACACGGCAGGCGCACCACTCGGCAGGGCCCACAATTCATAATCGCGCCCGCTGGGTTTGGCGGCCAGTGTGGGGCTACGAATCACGAGGCGGGAGCGCTGCGCGTAGAGTTCCACGCGCCATTGAAGAATCCCGGCCGGCGTATTGATTACGGCAATGCGATCGGGCTGAGGCGCCCGCGCGGCCGGCCAGTAAGCAAACAAGGAAATCAGCAACGCCAGGACGGCCAGCGCCGAGGCCCAGCGCAAAGCCGGGGGCTGTGCGAGGCCTAAGCGTCGCTGGATTTTGGCCAGCGTTCCTGCCGGAGGGGACATCGGACGCAGCCGCTCGGCCATCGGGGCCAGATGTTGTTCCCAGATCGCGCAGTGCTCGGCCACCAGCTCGGAGGTACTGCGCCATCGCTCGAATCGGCGCCGGGCGCCGCCTCGGAGCGTTCCCAGCACATATTCCGCCGCGAGGCGATCAATCAAAGGCGCATGGCGAGGTTGCGGTTGCATGGCGCTCAGGATTCCAGGCACTGGCGAAGAGAGAGGAGCGCGCGGCGAATCCAGCTCTTGACCGTGCCCAGGGGGCTGCCGGTAATCTGGGAAATTTCCTGGTGCGACCGACCGCTGACGTAAGCAAACTGCAGGCAGCGCTGCTGCTCATTGGTCAATTGACCGAGGCAACGTTCCATCGTTTCCGGTCCGACCGGCGGGGGCTCAATGGAATCGGCAACGAGCTCGGCTTCCGGGGATTCGGGCACCAGGATCGGGGCACCGCGTTCGTGGCGCAACAGGTCGATCGCGCGGTAGCGCGCAATGCCAATCAGCCAGGGCAGCGCGCTCCCGCGCTCGCTTTGGTATTGACCGGCACGCTGCCAGATGCTGATAAACACATCCTGCAATGCCTCCTCCGCCAAGGCCCGCCGCCGCAGCATCCGCGTCAGCAGACCGAACAGGAGGGGTGCAACCAGCGCGTAGAGCAGTTCGAGCGCGCGCGCGTCCCCGGCCGCGCAGCGCCGCAGCAGGTCCCGGGCCTTGGCGTCCCGCTGCACGTCGATCATAGGGGTATGGTACTCGCTTCCAGCGGGGCAATGCCCCCGCGCACCAGGTCATGTTCGGCTCTAGTATATTCGCGACGCGCGCGCAGTAACGGAGCCAGTCCTGGCGGGCAGTGTTCCAGACTGGCCCACGGGGATGCCGCGCGGCAGGGAACCACGCTCAGGCCGCGCCTGCCTGTCCGACAAAGCTGCCGCCCCAGATGGAACCGAACCCGCCCTCATGAATTTGCAGGCTGGGCGCAAACCAAAGGTAGGGAGATTCAGAAAGGAAGGCGGCCCACTGACTATAGGACGAGATGGAACAGACCAGCAGGTCCGCATCAGCCAATGCCAGAAGATCCGAGCAGTCCGAATCCGGAATGTCCGAACTGGTGATGCAGGGCACCGCTTCGAGCAAGGGCCGGAGCTGTTCGGCGGCTGCCGTCGCTGACCACGAGGAATTGCGCTTCGGTTCCCAACTCGCGCTGCAGGTTCCGCGCCACATTGACGTACCAGTCCATGGGCAGTGCCGTATTCCACAGACCGCGGTAGTCGCGCACGGGCTCGGCCGGACGAAAATCACCGAAGCGCACGTGCATGCCGATGGTCATGCGATCAGGATCGAGGCGAGCGGCGAGCCGCACGAGGTTGCGAGCGGCGTAGCGGCTCGTCTGCAGGAGCGCACGCATCTGCATCCGGGCGGCCTGAATGTGCTGATACCCGCCCCACATGCCGGTCGTGGTAAAGACATACACGCGTCGCTCGAGCAGACGGTGCTCGGCCGCAAAGGCGCGCAGCGCCACCAGCACGTCCCCGGCGCCGTGCCGGCGCCAGTCCGCTTCGGTGAATGCGAAGCGCGGCAGCAGGTAGGGCAGTGCGCGATTGCGCAGCCAGTCGTAGCGCGGGGTACCGAAATGCCGCCAGTAGCGGCGGCGGTTCAGGCCAAATGCCGGCGGGAAGCAGTAGGCGTCGAGTAAGGAAGCCGCAAGCTGCGCCCGCGCCCATGGAATCAGCTCGTTGCCCAGGCCATAGCCTCGATTCCGGACCTGAGCGATGCAATAGCGGATGTGCAAGAGCGGCGCTCCGAGGCAGTGGCGGCCCGCGTGATCATATCAGCCCGCTCTGTTAGTCTGATATTGAAGACCGGCTGAGGAGCACACCCATGGACATCTATGACACTGAGGTTCGCACGCTCGAGGGAGTGGAGCAGAAACTCAGCCTCTATGCGGGCAAGGTGCTGCTGATTGTCAATGTGGCCAGTCGTTGCGGCTACACGCCCCAGTACACCGGGCTCGAGGCGCTCTTTGAGCGTTATCGCCCGCAGGGACTGGTGGTGCTGGGGTTTCCGTGCAATCAGTTTGGACATCAGGAACCGGGCGAGGCCGCCGAGATCCGCGAGTTCTGCTCGCTCAATTACCAGGTCAGTTTTCCGCTGTTCGAAAAAATCGACGTCAACGGCGCCGCGGCGCACCCGTTGTACAAGCTCCTTAAGAGCGCCCGCCCCGGACTGCTTGGGAGCGAGGCCATCAAGTGGAATTTCACCAAGTTTCTGGTCGGTCGCGACGGCACGGTCCTCAAGCGCTTCGCGCCGACCGACAAACCGGAAAGCCTCGTCCCTGACATCGAGGCCGCCCTGGGATCCGCTTCAGGCTGAGGCGCCGCTCAGCTGGAGCCAGGTCGCTACGACGGTATCGGGATTGAGCGAGAGGCTGTCGATACCCTGATCGACCAGCCAGCGCGCAAGGTCCGGATGGTCCGAGGGCCCCTGACCGCAAATGCCGATGTACTTGCCTTGCTTGCGGCACGCGGCGATCGCCATGGCCATCATCGCCTTTACCGCAGCGTCCCGCTCATCGAAGCTTCCGGCGACCAGTGCCGAGTCGCGGTCGACCCCGAGCGTCAGTTGCGTAAGATCGTTCGAGCCGATCGACATGCCGTCAAAATATTCCAGGAAGCTTTCCGCGCACAGCGCATTGCTCGGCAGCTCACACATCATGATGAGCTTCAGGCCCTCGGTGCCGCGCTTCAGGCCATTGGCCGCCAGAAGTTCGGTCACTTTTTTTGCCTCCGCCACCGTGCGCACGAAGGGCACCATGACCTGAACGTTGCGAAGGCCCATCTCTTCGCGAACCCGGCGAAGTGCGGTGCATTCCAGATCGAAACACGGACGGAAACTTTCGTCCACGTAGCGTGCGGCGCCGCGGAATCCCAGCATCGGATTTTCCTCGTGCGGCTCGTATTGCGGGCCGCCGATGAGATTGGCGTATTCGTTCGTCTTGAAGTCCGACAACCGCACGATCACCGGCTCCGGGGCAAAGGCCGCGGCGATCTGCGCGATTCCTTCGCTCAGCCTGTCGACGAAAAAGCTCACCGGATCCGCGTAGCCTGCAATTCGCTGGCGGATGGTCTGCTTGAGAGTAGGGTCTTGCTGCTCGAACTCGAGCAGTGCGCGTGGGTGCACGCCAATCATGCGATTGATGATGAATTCAAGCCTGGCCAGTCCGACGCCCCGGTGCGGGAGCGCGGCGAACGCGAAGGCACGGTCGGGATTGGCGACATTCATCATGATTCGTACCGGCGCCGCCGGCATCGTGTCGTGTTCGATCTGCTGCTGCTCAAAATCAAGCAGTCCCTCGTAAATGTAACCGGTGTCGCCTTCCGCGCAGCTCACGGTTACTTCCTGACCATCGACGATCAGTTGCGTAGCGTTGCCGCAGCCCACGACGGCGGGCACGCCGAGCTCCCGGGCGATGATGGCGGCATGACAGGTGCGGCCGCCGCGGTTCGTGACGATCGCGGCGGCACGCTTCATTACCGGTTCCCAGTCCGGATCGGTCATGTCCGCGACCAGGACGTCGCCGGCCTGGACCAGCGCCATGCTGCTCGCATCGCGCACCACGCGCGCACGCCCGCTCCCGATGCGCCCGCCGATGCTCCGCCCCTCGGCGATGACTTTGGAACGCCCGTGCAGGGTGAAGCGCTGCACCACGCGGCCGACGCGGCTGTGAATGGTTTCGGGGCGCGCCTGCAATATGTAGAGCTTTTGATCGGTCCCGTCATAAGCCCACTCAATGTCCATCGGGCACTGGTAGTGTTCTTCGATCAGCAGGGCCAGGCGCGCCAGTTCCTCGACCGCCACGTCGGGAAGCGAAAAGCGCGCGCGCTCGGCATCGGGGACGGGCACCGTACGCACACTGAGCTCGGCGCCAGGCTCGGAGTAGACCATCTTTATGGCCTTGGAGCCCAGATTGCGGCGCAGGATCGAACGCCGGCCGGCCCGCAAGCCGGGCTTGTAGACATAGAATTCGTCGGGATTGACCGCTCCCTGAACGACCGGCTCGCCCAGGCCGTATGCGCTGGTCACGAACACCACATCCCGAAAGCCCGAATCGGTATCGAGCGTGAACATCACACCGCTCGAACCCAGATCGCTCCGCGCCATGTGCTGCACGCCCACCGAGAGGGCGACCTCGTCGTGGTTGAAGTTCTGGTGCACGCGATAGGCAATCGCTCGATCGGTGAACAGCGAGGCGTACACTTCGTGCATCGCCTGCAGCAGAGCGGCCTCTCCCCGCACGTTCAACACGGTCTCTTGCTGGCCCGCGAAGGAGGCCTCGGGAAGGTCCTCTGCCGTGGCCGAAGAGCGCACCGCGACCGAAATTCCGGCACCGCCATCCATCCTGCGCCAGCTTCCGAGCACCGCATCGCGCAACTCAGGCGGAAAGGGCGTGGCCATTATCCATTCGCGAATGCGCTTACCACAGGCGGCGAGCGCCTTGACGTCCTCGACGTTGAGACTGCGCAGCGCCGCGCTGATGCGCTCATCGAGGCCGCCTTGCTTGAGGAATTCGCGAAACGCGTCCGCTGTCGTGGCAAAGCCGCGGGGGACCCGCACTCCGAGGTGAGTCAGGGCACGGAGCATCTCGCCGATCGAGGCGTTCTTGCCGCCGACGCGGGATACATCGCCGAGGCCCACTTCATCCAGGGAGAGAACGTATTCGGTCACTTTTATCGTCCAAATCAGGGGGTATGGGCTTATTGTCCACGATTTCACGGCGTGGGACACTGCGTTGTTCGGCCCCAACGATCACCAGGAAGGCAGCGTGAGCAAGCGCACGGTTTTTTTCGTCTCCGACCAGACCGGTGTCACCGCCGAGACCATGGGCCATAGCCTCTTGACGCAGTTCGATGGTGCCGAATACCAGTCGATCAGCTTGCCCTTCATTGCCACGGTCTCGCAGGCCGCCGAGGTCGTGCAGCGAATCAACATGGCGGGGCGCGAGAGCGCGCTGCGCCCCATCGTATTCGCGACCCTCGTGGACGATGCGGTGCGAGCCGTCGTCAAGCAGGCGGACGCGCTGGTGCTGGATTTTTTTGCGGCCTTCCTGGGGCCGCTCGAGGCTGAGCTTGGCATGCCTTCAGCGCACGCCAGCGGACGGGCGCACGGCATGGCAGATCTGGCCGCTTACACCGCGCGCATCAATGCCACGAATTTTGCCCTCGCCAATGATGATGGCACCGGGGCGCGCGACTATGCCAGCGCTGATGTGGTGCTGATCGGCGTGTCGCGTTCGGGCAAGACGCCCACCTGCGTGTACCTGGCGTTGCAATACGGCGTGTACGCGGCCAACTACCCTCTGGCCGAGGAAGATCTGGACACCGGCGGCCTGCCCACGGTCCTGGCGCCCCATCGGCACAAGCTGTTCGGGCTGACGATCCACCCGGACCGTCTCCAGCAGATCCGGCACGAGCGGCGCCCCGACAGCCGCTACTCCTCCCTGCCGCAGGTGCAGTTCGAACTCAGGGCTGCAATGGCGCTGTTCGAGCGCGTCGGTGTTCCTTACCTGGACACGACAGAGTGCAGCATCGAGGAAATCGCCAGCCGCATCATGGATCGCCGGCGACTGGTGCGGCGCGTGCGCCTCTAGCTCGCTCGGAGCTCCTCGCTCAGCGCGGCGGGGACGGGTGCAGAAAAGTCCACGGGGAGCTCTCGCCGCCGGGCGGTGAGGACACTTCGATAAGCACGGGCGAATTTGCGGCCAGCGCGCGCTCGAGGAGCGGTCTGAGGCTCTCCGGGCTGCTGGCCCGGAACCCGAGCACACCGAAGCTCTCGGCCAGCTTGACGAAGTCGGGGTTGTGCAGATCCACGCCCAGCAAGCGCCCGTGGTACTTTTCCTGCTGGTCCCGACGCACATTGCCATAGCCGGAGTTGTTGAAGACCACAGTGATCAGGTTGATGCGGTACTGCACCGCGGTCGCCAGTTCCTGCACGCCGAACAGAAACCCGCCGTCCCCGGTGACCGAGATCACCGCCTTGTCAGGATGGGCGACCTTGACGCCGAGCGCGGTGTTAAAGCCATAACCGAGATTATCCTGGTAGCCGCAAGTCACGTACTGGCGGGGTGCGTAGACTGGAAATCCGAATCGCGCGGTGAATCCGACCTGAGAAATCTCCTCGCAGAAAAATCCATCACGCGGCAATACTTCGCGAATCACCTTCAGGTACGCCATCTGCGGGACCACCGATTGAATGGCCTGGCGCGCACGCTCCTTGATCGCATTCAAGTGCGCACTCTGCGACGGGCGCGTGCCGATGGCAGGGCGCGAGTTCCTCGATCAGCGCGCGCGTGCCCATGGCCGCATCGCTCACAAGGCCACGTCCGGCCGCAGTCGCACCATTTCGGTGGGGTCTATATCGAGGCGGATGACTTTCAGGTCCTTCGGAAACCATCGCCAGCGCAGGTACTGCAGTTCCAGACGGCTCCCGATTCCAATCAGCAAATCGCAGTTCGCCCAGTACTCCCAGGCCGCCACCGCCGAGAAGCCCAACGGAGACTCCTCGCTCACTACGCCCTTGCCACTGCGATGCGCGGTGACGGGGGCTTGCAGCATTTCGGCCAGCTCGAGCACGGGACCTGCGGCGCCCAGTGCGCCTGCCCCCACCATGATGAGCGGCCGCCTGGCTGCAGCGATCAGTCGCGCCGCCGCGCCGATCGCGGCCGGATCGGGGAGCGGCGCGGGCACCGGCGACAATGGAGGGAGGGGCGTCACCTCCGATTTCATTCCAAACACGTTCCACGGCGTCTCGATCGCGACCGGGCGCACGCGCCCGCTGCGGAGCTGACGAAACGCCTCGGCCATGACCGCGCCCGCTTCGGTCGGGTGATTGATGCGCTCCGCCCACTTGGTCAGACCGCGCAGCAATGCCAGCTGGTCGGGCAGTTCATGGAGCTGCCCGCGTCCCTGGCCGATGAGGTGCGCCTGAATATTGCCGGTCAGGCACAGCACCGGGGCGGTGGCGCCATAGGCGGTGCACAGTGCGGCTCCAGCATTCAGAACACCGGGTCCGGGCACCACCGTGAACACGCCGATGCGGCCGGTGGACTTGGCATATCCGTAGGCCATGTAGCCGGCGCCCTGCTCGTGGCGCGTAGTGATAAATCTCAATTGCGGCTGCTGGGCCAGCGCATCGATGAGGTCGTAGGTGTGGGCGCCGGGAATGCCAAACACGGTGTCGACCCCGTGCGCCACCAGGGAGCTGGCGATTACTTGACCGGTGGTCTGGTGGCTCATCGGCCCGGGGCTTTGGTCGGAAAAAAAATGACGCTAGCGCCCGGAAAATCGTGGCTCGCGCTTTTCCAGAAAAGCCGCCACGCCTTCGCGAAAGTCCTCACTGTTGGCGCACTGCATCTGCGCCTCGGCCTCGTCGCGCAGCGATTGACGAAAATCGACCCGGGCGGCTTGGCGCAGCAGTTTTTTTGTATGACGGATCGCCAGCGGCGCGCGGGCCGCCAGGCGGCCCGCCCATGCGAAGTGCCGTCTCGCCAGCCTCGCCCTTGGCCACCACGCGGTTGACCAGTCCGAGTTCGCGACATCGCGCGGCCCCAATGCGTTCGCAGTCCACCGCCAATTCGAAGGCGCGTCGGGCGCCGATCTGGCGCTCGAGCAGCCAGTTGATGCCCCCGTCCGGGATCAGCCCGATGTTGTGGAACGGCAGCGTGAAGTACGCGTCTTCGGCCATGACCGCCAGGTCGCTGGCGAGCAGGTAGGCGCAGCCAATACCGGCCACCAGCCCTTCGATCGCACAGATCACCGGCTTTTCCATCTCGATGATCGCCTGAATCCCGGCGCCGTACTCCTCTTCAAGCTGGCGGCGCACCTCCGCCCCGTTGATTTGACGCGGGTCCATGGCCTTAAGGTCCGCTCCGGCGCTGAAGGCGCGGCCGGCCGCGGCCAAGACCACGGCGGATATCGCCGGGTCCGCACCCGCACGCCTCAGCGCCGCGGCCGATTCCAGGCGCAGCGCCTGATTAAAGGAATTGAGCGCCTCGGGCCGGTTGAGAGTGATCAGTGCGACGGCGTCGCGCTGCTCATAGAGCACGACGTTCGCTGCAGCGTTCACCGGCTCTCCCTGAGCTGGCGCAAGCTGGGGACGAAAAAATCCGGGGTGATGTCGACATCGGCCACACCGGCGGGCGCGTAGCCGGAAAGATCGGTGATACCGTGCGCGGCAAGCAGTTCATCGTCGATGTAGAAGTGGCCGGTGGTGGTGCGCGCCTCGCTGGTCAACACCAGGTAGGCGGCATCGGCCATGATCTGCGGCGAGCGCAGCGGCCCCTACGGGCAGGCGCGCCTTGAGCACTGACATCGCCGCGGTATCGATGGCGGTGCGGGGCCATAGCGCATTGACGCCGATCCGGCCGCGAAATTCACCGGCCACCCCGAGCACCAGCATGCTCATGCGCGAATTTCGCCATGGTGTAGGCGACGTGCGGGGCAAACCAGCGCTCCTGCATCGCCAGGGGCGGGGAGATGGACAGGATGTGCGGGTTGGCCGCCTGTAACAAATGCGGCAGAGTTTTTTGGGTCACCAGAAAGCTGCCGCGCGCATTGACCGAATGCATCAAGTCGAAGCGCTTCAACGGGGTTTCGAGAATCGGGGTCAGGCTGATGGCGCTGGCGTTGTTGATGCAGATATCGATACCGCCGAAATCGCGCGACCGTGGCGGCCACCGCCGCCTCGACCTGCTCCTCGCTCCGGATATCGCACGAGAGCGCCAGGGCCTGTCCCCCGGCGGCTTCGATCTGCGCGGCGGCGGTGTGGATCGTGCCGGGCAGCGTGGGATGGGGGGCGTCGGTCTTGGCCGCGACCGCGATATGGGCGCCGTCCCGGGCCGCCCGTAGCGCGATCGCCAGCCCAATGCCGCGCGAGGCGCCGCTGATAAAAAGGGTCTTGCCGCGCAGCGTGCTCATCGGTGGCGCGCCTGGCGTCGCGCCGTCGGCATCGGATCGAGGAGTGGCTCATGCCGCGACACCCGCGGTGGCGAAAAGAGGCGGCATTATAGCGACCGCGTTTGACTCGTGCAGGCGCGCACTTGACCGACGGCAGTGGCCGGAAAGGTGTTCAAAGTGCCTATAATGAGCTCAATATGAGCAGTCCACGCAGTGCCGGAGCGCAGTTTCGGCAGGTGTTGCGCGAGGAGCAGCCCGCTGCAGCTGGTCGGCGCCATCAACGCGTACACCGCGCGCCTGGCCGAGGCGGTGGGCTTTCGCGCACTCTACTTCTCGGGCGGCGGCGTGGCCATGAATTCCCTCGGGCGTCCCGGACCTGGGGATCAGCAACGCCGGAGGATGTGCTCACCGACATACGGCGTATTACCGATGCCGCCCGGGCCCCATTGCTCGTCGATGCCGACACCGGTTGGGGCGGAGCGTTCAACATCGCCCGCACGGTGCGGGCCTTTACCAAGGCGGGCGCGGCCGGCATGCACATCGAGGACCAGGTGCAGTCCAAGCGCTGCGGGCATCGCCCGGGCAAGGAAATCGTCTCCCAGCAGGAAATGGTCGATCGGATCAAGTCCGCTGTGGATGCGCGAACCGACGACGAGTTTGTCATCATGGCGCGCACCGACGCGCTGGCGAGCGAAGGACTCGAGCGCAGCGATTGAACGGATGCAGGCCTGCGTTGCGGCCGGGGCCGATATGGTGTTTCCGGAAGCCGTGACCGACTGGGCATGTATTCACGCTTTAAGGACGGCCGTCGCGGTCCCGATACTGGCGAATATCACCGAATTTGGCCAGAACTCCTCTGTATACGCGCGAGGAGTTGGGCGCAGCCGGGGTGGACATCGTGCTGTATTGCTGCTCGGCTTATCGGGCGATGAACTCAGCCGGCTTCAAGACCTACCAGATCATTCGCAGCACCGGAAGCCAGCGCGAGGCGTTGCCGCTGATGCAGACGCGCGATGAGCAGTACCGGTATCTTGACTATCACGCCTACGAAGAGAAACTCGATGAACTATTTGCCGCTGGCAAGGAGCTCTTAAGGG
Organism: uncultured Gammaproteobacteria bacterium; assembly: GCA_963717335.1. Lineage (GTDB taxonomy): Bacteria > Pseudomonadota > Gammaproteobacteria > Steroidobacterales > Steroidobacteraceae > FEN-1191. The sequence goes on from CAVQVZ010000006.1 coordinate 160,254, forward strand.
CGCACCGGCAGGTCGGAGGCCGCCTCCGATGACGACGCCGGAGGCCTCCTCAGGCTTCAAGCCTAAGAAATCGGTCGCCCTGTCCGGTGTGGTCGCCGGCACTACCGCGCTTTGCACCGTCGGTCGCACCGGCAATGACCTGCACTATCGCGGCTACAACATCCTCGAGATCGCAGAGGCCTGCGTGTTTGAGGAAATCGCTTATCTGCTGATCCACGGCAAGCTGCCGAATTCGGCAGAACTGACGCGCTACCAGCTCAAACTCGCTGCGCTGCGTGAGCTTCCACCAGCGCTGCGGTCCGTGCTCGAACTGCTCCCGCCACGACCCATCCGATGGACGTCATGCGCACGGCGGTTTCCGCACTGGGTTGCCTAATGCCAGAGCCCGAGGACCAGAATGTGGAGGGAGCGCGCAACGTCAGCGACCGGCTGGTGGCCTGCCTGGGCTCGGCGCTGTGCTACTGGCATCACTTTTCGCGCTCGGGCCTGCGCATCGAGGTGCAGACGCAGGACGAGTCGGTCGGGGCTCATTTCCTGCACCTGCTGCACCAGCGCCCACCTCCCGCCAGCTGGGTGCGAGCCATGCACACTTCTCTGATTCTGTATGCCGAGCACGAGTTTAACGCCAGCACCTTCGCGGCTCGCGTCATTGCAGGTACCGGCGCGGACATCTATTCCGCAATAACCGGAGCGATCGGGGCGCTGCGCGGCCCAAAGCACGGCGGCGCCAACGAGATGGCGCTGCAGATCCAGCAGCGTTATCAGAACCCGGACCAGGCCGAGCAGGACATCCGCTCCCGTGTGGCCAACAAAGAAGTGGTGATCGGATTTGGGCACCCGGTGTACACAATCGCCGATCCGCGGAACGAGGTGATCAAGCGAGTGGCTCGTGGGCTGAGTGCCGCGGGCGGTGACATGAGGATGTTCCAGATCGCCGAGCGGCTTGAATCGGTCATGGCCGAGATCAAAAAACTGTTTCCCAATCTCGACTGGTACAGCGCCGTCGCCTATCACGCGATGGGAATCCCCACGGCCATGTTCACGCCGCTGTTCGTGATCTCCCGTACCACCGGCTGGGGGGCGCACGTCATCGAGCAACGCCAGGACGGCAAGATCATTCGACCCAGCGCCCAGTACACCGGACCGGAAGACGAGAAATTCCTGCCGCTCGGACCAAAGAGTCTAGGCGGCTTATGAGCGGGCAAGACAGCAAGTCAGCCGAGCGACCGGCCCCCGATCCGCTGCTGGTCGCCATCGCCGGCTACGCGCGCGAGGCGAGGATCGACAGCGATTTCGCCTACCAGACGGCTCGTTACTGCCTGATGGACACGCTCGCCTGCGGCCTGCAGGCCCTGAAGTACCCGGCCTGCACCCGCCTGCTCGGACCGGTGGTGCCCGGAGCCACGCTACCGGGCGGCGCGCGCGTTCCCGGGACTGGACTTCGAACTCGAGCCGGTGCAGGCCGCCTTCAACATCGGCGCGATGGTCCGCTGGCTCGATTTCAACGACACCTGGCTGGCCGCCGAATGGGGCCATCCCTCGGACAACCTGGGCGCGATACTGGCGGTGGCCGACTACCGCGCGCGCGGCGGCGGATCCGGCCTCGACGCTGCGGGTGCGCGATGTGCTCACCGCGATGATCAAGGCCCACGAGATCCAGGGGGTCCTGGCCCTCGAGAATGGCTTTAATCGGGTCGGCCTCGATCACGTACTGCTGGTGCGCGTCGCTTCCACGGCCGTGGCCAGCGTCATGCTCGGTGCCAGTCTCGAGCAGGTGATCAACGCGGTCTCAAACGCGTGGATCGACGGGGGAGCGCTGCGCACCTACCGTCATGCACCCAACACCGGCTCGCGCAAGAGCTGGGCGGCCGGGGATGCGACGGCACGAGCCGTGCGCCTGGCATTGATCGCCATGAGCGGCGAGATGGGCTATCCCTCGGCTCTGTCCGCGCCGCGCTGGGGATTCCAGGACGTGCTGTTCGGTGGCCAGGCACTGACCGCTCCGCAGGCCTTTGGCAGCTACGTCATGGAAAACGTGCTGTTCAAGATCAGTTTTCCGGCCGAGTTCCATGCGCAGACGGCGGTTGAATGCGCCATGCAGCTGCATCCTCAGGTGCGGGACCGCCTCTACGAGATCGATCGGATCGTGATCGAGACCCAGGAGCCTGCCGTGCGCATCATCGATAAGACCGGGCCGCTGGCCAACCCCGCCGATCGCGACCACTGCCTGCAGTACATGACGGCCATGCCGCTGATTTTCGGCCGGCTCACGGCCGCCGACTACGAGGATCCCATCGCCGCGGACCCGCGCGTGGACGCCTTGCGCTCGCGGATGCAGGTCAGGGAGAATGCCACCTTCACCGCCGAGTATTACGAGCGGTCCAAACGCTACATCGGCAATGCCGTGCAGGTGCGCTTCAGGGACGGCACCAGCACAGCGCGGGTGCAGGTAGACTATCCGATTGGTCACCGGCGCCGGAGAGCCGAGGGCATGCCGTTGCTTGTGAAAAAATTTGAGAACAGCGTGCGCGCCCATTACGGACAGGCACAGGCGCAACGGATCGAAGCCTGCTTCGCGGACGCGCGGCGCCTGGATGAGATGAGCATCGATGCATTGATGAGCCTGCTGGTCAAACCAGGTCCCGACGGAGAGCAAGTCGCATGAAGATTTTGGTCGGCATTAAACGGGTGGTTGATTACAACGTACGCGTTCGCGTCAAGCCCGACGGGAGTGGCGTGGCGCTCGATGGCGTGAAGATGAGCATCAATCCCTTCGATGAGATTGCGCTCGAAGAGGCACTGCGAATCAAGGAGCGTAATCAGGCCAGCGAAGTCATCGCCGTGGCCCTGGGCCCGGAGGATGTGCAGACGCAACTGCGAAGTGCGCTGGCCATGGGTGCCGATCGGGCGATCCTGGTCAAGTGCGATGGGCGCATCGAATCACGCACGGTGGCATTGACGTTGCTCGCGGTAATCAAACAGGAGCAAATCGGACTTGCGATCCTCGGCAAGCAGGCCATCGATGATGATGCCGGTCAAACCGGGCAGATGCTGGCCGCGCTGTGGGACCGGCCGCAGGCGACCTTTGCCTCCAAGATCGAAATCAAGGACGGGGTGGCCCTGGTCACGCGCGAGGTGGACACCGGGCTCGAGACTTTGGAGATCGATCTGCCCGCCGTGGTGACGACCGACCTGCGGCTGAACGAGCCGCGCTATATCAAATTGCCGGACATCATGAAGGCGAAGAAAAAGCCCCTGGCGGTGACGGACATGGCGACACTGGGGGTCGCCAACACCCCGCAGTTCAAGGTTCTCAAGACCGAGGCGCCCCCGCAGCGTTCGCGCGGGATCATGGTCAAGGACGTGGCCGAACTGGTGGCGGAGATGCGCAAGCGCGGGGTGGTCTCGTGAGCAAAGTACTGATCATCGCCGACCACGATGGCAAGCAACTGGGCACCGGAGCATCCCGTTGCGTCACCGCCGCCGCGAAACTGGGCGCGGCTGAAATTCATGTGGTGGTGTTTGCCGCACCGGCGGCGTCCATTGCCGCCGAAGCCGCTCAGCTCGCCGGTGTCACCAAGGTTCTGGCAGTCGAGCGGCCCGAGAATGCGCAGGCCACGGCCGCGGTGCTGGCACCACAAGTGGTCAAGCTGGCCGCCGGATATGAGTACGTGCTCGGCCCATCCAACACGTTCGGTAAGGACTTACTGCCTCGGGTCGCGGCCTTGTTGGGCGTTGGCCAGGTGAGCGATCTGATGTCCGTGGAAGGTCCGCATACCTTTAAGCGGCCGATCTATGCGGGCAATGCGATTGTCACGGTGGAATCTCCTCCCGACGTCAAGCTCGTGGCCACGGTCCGCACCGCCTCATTCACCGCCGCGCCCGGCGGAGGCTCTGCGCCGGTCGAGGCGGTCAGCACGGATGCCGCGCTCCCGTCGCACACGCGCTTCGTGGGCCTGAGTGCGCCGAAAAATGACCGACCCGACCTGCAATCGGCCGCCCGCGTGGTCTCGGGCGGCCGCGCGCTCGGGAGTTCGGATAATTTTAAGATTATCTACGCGCTGGCCGATCGAATCGGCGCCGCGGTGGGCGCTTCCCGCGCCGCGGTCGATGCGGGGTACGTGCCCAGTGCGATGCAGGTGGGGCAGACCGGCAAAATCATCGCCCCGGCGCTCTACCTCGCGGTTGGAATATCCGGCGCGATCCAGCACCTGACCGGCATCAAGGATGCCCGCACGATCGTGGCCATCAATAAGGATGCCGAAGCCCCCATCTTCGAAGTGGCCGACGTTGGGCTGATCGGAGACCTGTTCAAGATCGTTCCGGAGCTAACGGAACTGCTTTCGGCCGCCAAGAGTTAGATTCCGGGAGCCCCCATGAGCACTCAGAGCGTCCGATGGACATCACCGGGGAGACTGCGGGCCGTTGTGACCAGCGTTTCGGGTGTTTTGATCTGTGCGGCCGGATTATCCATGGCGTGCCATGGCGCCGAAGTCGCCTCACCGGACCTCGACATTGCGAACATGGATCTTAGCGTCAAGCCCGGCGATGACTTCTTCGAATTTGCCAATGGAACCTGGCTCAAGCAGGCGCAGATCCCGGCGGATCGGAGTCGATGGGGTGTCATCGCCGAGCTGCGGGAGCTCAATCAACAGCGGACCGCCGATCTGATCAAGGAGGTGAGCGCGAAGGGAGGCGGGCTTAGCCCCGAGGAACGCAAGATCGCCGACTACTACTCCAGCTTTATGGACGAAGCGGCCATCGAGAAGCGCGGCTACGCACCGGTTCGTCCAATGCTCGCTCAGATCAAGGCTATCCGCGACAGGAAGCAGTTGGCGCATTGGCTCGGCTCGACTGTTGCGCGCGGATGTCGATGTCCTGAATGCGACCAACGTGGAAACCGACAACATCCTTGGGCTTTGGGTGGCGCAGGATCTGGACAACCCGGCGCGCTACCTGCCATTCCTCCTCCAAGGCGGCCTGTCGATGCCCGATCGGGACTATTACATTTCGACAAGCAAATCGATGGCCGAGATCCGCCCGCAGTTTCTCCAGCACATCGAAACCGTGTTCAAGTCCGCAGGCTTCCCCGATCCTCACGCCTCAGCGGCCCGCGTCTACGCCCTTGAGATGCGCATCGCCGCGGTGCACGCAACGCGAGAGGAGAGTGTCGATGTGGCCAAGGGCAACAATCACTGGCAGCGCGCGGACTTCGAGGCGCGAGCCCCGGGCATGGACTGGCAGCAGTTTTTTGCAGCCTCGGGCCTGGCCAAGCAACCGGAGTTTGTCGTTTGGCATCCCGGTGCCGTTAAGGGCATCGCCGCGCTGGCAGGCAGCGCCTCTCTGGACGACTGGCGCAGCTACCTGAGCTTTCATGCGCTTGAGCATCTGGCTCGCGTGCTGCCCAAGGCGGCGGTCGATGAGAGTTTCCACTTCTACGGGACGGTACTGCAGGGGACACCGGAGCTGAGCGCACGCTGGAAACGCGCCGTCACCTCCACCAATCTGGCGCTGGGCGATGCGGTCGGCAAGCTCTACGTGGAGCGTTATTTTCCACCGCAAGTAAAGGCCCAGGTCACCGCGCTCGTCGATGCGCTGCTCAAGGCATTTTCGGAGCGCATCGATCACCTCGAATGGATGGCCCCTGCGACCAAGGCCCAGGCGCACGCCAAGCTCGCCGCGCTCAAGGTCGGCGTCGGTTATCCGGATCACTGGGTCGATTATTCGGGTTTGCGGGTTGTGCGCGGCGATGCCTACGGCAACGCTGATCGGGCAGAGCGCTTTGAATTGGCGCGAAATCTGGCCAAGCTCGGCAGGCCCGTTGACCGGTCCGAATGGGTGATGACGGCGCAGACCGTCAACGCCGTCAACCTACCGGCCATGAACGCATTGAATTTTCCGGCGGGCATATTGCAGCCGCCCCTGTTCGATCCGAAAAGCGCGGCCGCGCTCAATTTTGGCCATACCGGGACCACGATCGGCCATGAGATCAGCCACAGCTTCGATGATCAGGGCGCACTGTTCGACGCCGAGGGACGGTTCCGGAACTGGTGGACGGAGGCCGACCTGAAGCGCTTCCAGGCCGCCGGATCGCGTCTGGCGGCGCAGTACGATACTTACAGACCGTTTCCCGACCTGGCGGTGAATGGCCGGCTAACATTGAGTGAAAATATCGCCGACGTCGCTGGTCTGTCGGCGGCCTACGATGCCTATCGCCTGTCCTTAAAGGGGGCCGAGGCCCCGCTCGATCACGGCTATACCGGGGACCAGCAGTTCTTTATTGGCTTTGCCTCAAGCTGGCGTGAAAAGGACCGCGAGCCGGCCCTGCGCCAGCAGATCATCACCGACGGTCATTCGCCGGATCAGTACCGCGCGGCGACAGTCCGGAACATCGATGCCTGGTACAAGGCATTCGATGTGAAGCCCGGCCAGAAACTTTATCTGGCCCCGGCCGACCGCGTCCCGGTTTGGTAGTCGCCGGCAACCGGCGCTTACACCGTGTTCAGCTCGGCCACTGCGCGCCGCGCCTCATCAATCGCCGCGTGCGCATAGGCGTCCCAGGCCGCATCCGACCCGGCAATCGCCAGTCGGCCCACGCGGCGCCGGGCCACTTCGTTCAGCGGCGGTGTCTGCTCGCGGTCATAGAGTGAATTAAATCCATACGCGTAACCGTGACCCCAGCGATTGACCGTGATCGCCGCGATATCGCGCTCGGCACTGAAGCCTCCCGGCCCCAGCATCCGGGTCAACTCGTCCCGCGCGTGGGCTTCGAAATCCGCAAAACTCATGGCATAGAGCTGCGCACGGGCCGCGCGGTAGGCACCCCGCGTGTCCAGACCGCTCCCCGGCACGGTCGGCACGTGCACCAGATGCAACACGATAGGCTCGCCAGGTTCGACCGGGCAGCGATAGCTCCCCAGGCTTACCGGGTAATCGAGCTTGAGCTGGGAGTAGAAGCCCATGGGATTACTGATCTCGTGCACTCCCAGCTTGACCCAGGGATGCCAGTTGCGGACCGCGACGTTCACATACACGAGGGGAGAGCGCACCGCGGCCGCGAGCGCGGCGCGCTGCTCGGGGGCGAGGTCGGCGCAGATGTACGGCAGCATCGTCGCGTAGCCCGCAAAGATGGCGCGCTCGGCCTGGATCCGGTGGAGCTGTCCTGCGCGCATATAGGCCACATCCACCCGGTTCGCGGCGTTTTTTATCGCCACTGCGGTACTGGACAGGCGGATGCGCGTGGCCGAGCCTGGCTGATCCAGCCGGGAGTAGTCGAACTTCGCGGTCACGATGTCGGCCATGTTGGTGCCCGGAGCGACTGCAGGAATGAGCTGTCGGACCAGGAGCCGGGCGAGCGAGGCGTTGCCATCCGGGAAATGATAGATGTAGGGCTCCTCCATGACCGCGCGTGATTCGGTGCCCGGCTTGAGCCCGAGGCCCTGAAAGCCCGGAAAGCCGGCCCCCATGGTATCGAGGGCCGGCAACGCGTCGATTCCGATCCCGAAGAAATCGTTGCTCCGGCCCTGGAGTGTATTGGCCGCCAGCTCATCGAGGCCCCAATACTTCCTGATGAAATCGCGATAGCTGACGTGCTCGAGCAATTCGGTCCTGGCGCGCACGGACATGCCCGGCAGCACATCGCGATGTTCGGTGTAGAGCGCCAGAAGTTGGGCCCGGCTGGCCGGGGGCAACGGATACTCGCCAATGCACTCCGCAGGGGAACGCGCGTTCAACAAACGCTGTGGAATCTCATCGGACCCCAGACGCATGGGATCGCCGCGCACCAGCCGATCGACACCGAAGGCTTGGCGCGTGAAAAATATTCCGCGCGACATCCCCAGTCGCGGATACAGCGTCCGATTGAAGGCGGTGTCGAATTGATGCAGATCCACGCCGATTGCTGAAAGAAACTGGCGCGCCCCCGGGCTCCAGAGCCCATGAGGAGACTGGATGGCTTCGCTTCCGCCGTAGCCAATGAGCTTACGGCCATCGACGCTGAATTCGTTGCGCCGCGCGTGCCCGCCAAACTCGTCATGATTGTCGAGAACCAGAACGCGGCCACCGGGGTGGGAGGCACGAAAATAGTGCGCGGCGGCCAAGCCGCCGATGCCGGCTCCGATAACGACAAGCGGGTAATGCTCCTCGACCGGCAGGCCATCGAGCGCGTAGTGTTTCCCATCGCGCACCAGGTGAGCCGTCTGCAGGTCGGCGGGCGTGCTGCCACGCCAGCCGGTGGTGGCGGGAGGGTAAAACGCGGGCGCGCCCTGGGCTCGCAACCCTGCCGGGAGCAGGCCCGCCGCGACGCTCACGGCAAAGCCATCGATGAACTCGCGCCGTGTAATGCGATCGGCCATGAACTCTCCTTGCGGGATTCTAATGCACGAGGTCGTCCCGACCGGTAGTGCCAAACGCTACAAGGTCGGCTGGATAGTTGCTCGCTCGCGCTAACACGGCTGCTATCCTGAGCGTTTGCCGAACAAGAGAGGCCGGCATGGCTCCTGTGCTGAACGAAAGGTCCTACTGGAGCGACACCGCGCGTTCGCCCGCCATGGGGTCTGCACCGCTCCCAGCACGGGTCGACGTTGCCGTTATCGGCGGTGGAATCACCGGCCTGTGTGCCGCCCGTGCGCTCGCAAAGCGCGGCATCAGCGTCGCGGTGCTCGAGACCCATACCTTGGGATGGGGGGCGAGCTCGCGCAATGGCGGCATGGTGCTCACCGGCCTCAAGCTCGGCGTGGATACCCTCATTGCGCGCTATGGTCTGGACCTGGCGCGCCGGCTCTACCAGGCATCGGTCGAATCCGTGGACGTCGTGGAGCGGATCGTCAAAGACGAGAAGATCGAATGCCACTTCAAGCGCTGCGGTCACCTCTCCTTAGCAAGCAAACCGGCTCATTTCGATCAATTCGAGCGCGGCGCCGAGCTGCTCGCCCGCGAGTTCTCAAGCTCGCCACGCCTGGTGAGTCGCGCGGAGCTGCGCACCGAGATAGGGTCGGACGCCTATTTCGGGGGCGTCGTTGACGAACTCAGTGGTGGCATCAACCCCGCGCAGTACGTCGCAGGGCTTGCCACGGCGGCACGGGTGGCCGGCGCCACCCTGCATGAGCACTCTTGCGTGGAGCAGTTATCGCGCCGCGGCCCGGGCTGGCAATTGAGAACCGCCGGCGGTCCGCTTTATGCCGGCGAGCTCCTGGTGGCGACGAGCGGCTACACCGGGGGGGTCTCCCCGGCGCTCAGGCGGAAACTCCTGCCGATTGGCTCTTACATCATCGCCACCGAGCCACTGACCGAAGCGATGGCCCGCGAGATCAGTCCGCGGGAGCGGATGATGTACGACTCCTGGCACTTCCTGCACTACTTCCGGCTGACCCCGGACCGGCGGCTGTTGTTTGGAGGCCGGGCCCGGTTCGTGCCCGAGACCGAGGCGACGGTACGTGAAAGTGCCGCTGAGCTGCGCCGGGGTATGCTGAAGATCTACCCGCAGCTTCGCTCGCTCCGCGTGGACTACGCCTGGGGTGGGACCCTCGATTTCACATACGACACCATGCCCCATCTGGGCAAGGTCGATGGTTATCACTACGCTTTAGGCTATGCGGGCCATGGCGTGGCGCTGGCCAGCCTTTTAGGTTCCCAGGCCGGTGCGACACTGGGCACTTCTGCCATGGACGAGAGCCCGTTTGCGCAATTGCCCTTTCCGGGCGCGCCGCTCGGATTGCATCAGGGGAGGTCCTGGTTTCTGAGCCTTGCTGCGTTTTGGTACCGCTTTCTGGACCGCGTTTCTTAAGCCGCGTCTCCCGCCAAAGCAGAGGCTACCGATTCTTGGCTCGAGGCCACATCAGCATCACCACCCCGCTAAGCACCACCAGCACGGCAAACCATTCGAAGCGAGAGACTGTTTCCTCCCCGAGGGTGACGCCCAGTACCAAGGCAACCACCGGATTGACGTACGTGTAGCTGGTCGCCAGTGCCGGTGTGGTCCGCTCGAGCAAGACCAGATAGGCGGTGTAACCAATGAGCGATCCGGCGATGGCCACATACAGCCAGCATGCCAGCGCCAGCGGTGCGGGCGGCCAGCCGGGCGATTCGCCGATCGCTCCCGCGGCCACTAACAGCAATGCTCCTCCGATCAGCATCTGGCTCGCGTGCCCCATCGGACCGGAAGCGGTCTTCAGCTTGGCTCCTCCTGGCAATCCGTGCACAGCCCAGACACTTCCGACAGTCCAGGTCGCGCAGGAAGTGATCACGGCGAGCAAGCCGGCGAGGGAGGCCCCAAATCCCTGGCCCTGAGTCATCATGAAGATGCCGATCAGACCGAGTGTGACGCCGAGGATTTGTCTTCGATCGGGGCGAACTCCATAGGGCCATTCCCCCAGCACCACCATGGTAGGCACGATGGCCGTGAAGGCGACCACCAGGCCCGAGCCGACGCTCGTTTCGGCCAGCGCCATGAATCCGTATCCGCCGCTGATCAGCAACGCGCCCAGGACGGCGCCCCCGAGCCACTCGCGCCGGCTCGGCCAGGCCGCTCCGCGCGCTCTGGCCACGCACGCCAGAACAGCAGCCGGCGGCGATGAACTGACTGCCCATCTGAAAAAAGGGTGGGAAACTGACCAGCGCCCATTTGATGGCGAGGTACATCGTGCCCCACAAGAACCAGGTCGCACCAAGGCAAGCCAGCACCAACGGCGACCATGGAGCGGCAACGGGGGAGGAGTGTGGTTGATCCATGGGGCGGCCGTTCAAGGGCATTGTTCTTCTTGTGCGAACTCTTCACCGGCCGCGGATAGCCGTTAATCGAACTCGGAGAAGCGGAGCAGGGCGCATCATTCCACATTTACACGCACTCAGGCGAGCCCTGAGTTGTTGGCGAGGACCCAAAACGCGATCGACGTTAGGCGGGTCATTCCTTGTCACCCCCGCCATCAACGCCTCTGCTCGCTCGCCTGGGGGCGCCAAAAAATCGCAGCAGCAGCGGCTAATGAAAGGGCAACTTCACCAAGATGCGCAGCACCTGATGGCACGCGCCTCGGGCACGCGCTGGAGTCTGCTCAGCATCTCTCAGGCTAAGAGCGCCGCGTAGCCTCTGATGTTGGTATCGCGGCTGTTTCTGCAAATTCCTCCGCCGCAAACTCTGCGCTGTCAATCAGCCGGCAACATGCGCTGTGCGATGTGTGGACTCGGGCGGCGACGGCGAATGCCGCGTCGTTCCAAAAATGTGCGGCATGTCACACGTTTTTCGGTCTTGTTCGAATCTGTGGAGCGCGTCACACCACGTGCGCTGGTGAATAAAATATGTGCTCCAAATCACACGCGCTCGCGCGGAGCTTATTTTTAAGGCATTCCGCGCAGGCCCAGAAACAAAAATTGCGAAGCGCGACGCTCGTGTCGCCGTTTTTCGACACTGATATTGGCCGACACCGCTCCGTATATTACGCGACGAATCGATGGTGACTGATGTGGGTGGGAGTCGCGATTCCAAATTCACTGCTGACGTAAATTCATGAGCGATGGCCGCAGCGCGCGCTTGCGTCCATCTTGGCAACCAGATTGGTTAAGGAAGGCCTATGAAACTGTCCAAATATTTGCTCCTCGTCATCGCCTCCGTTGTGGCGCCGTTGGCCACCGCCGGAAGCGCACCGCCGACCAGCGGGCTGCTGATTACGCACGTCAACAATCAGCAATGGCAGATTCAACTCATTTCAGGCACGAGCATGCAGCGCTTTAGTGGCACGGTGGACTCGGACAAGGCGATCACCGGCGTGCAGGGCGCCAATCTGGAAGGCACCGACAGCGCCAAACTGCTCACCCCGGATTCACTCGGGGCGACTCTTGCGACATGGCCCGGCCGCACCGATGGATTTACCTTCACGGCCGCCAGTGGCGCGAAGCTGTGCCTGCGCGATACCGGCAGCAGCGGCGTGAAGATGTACTTGGGCGCGAGCCTCGACAACGCCGTTGCGGTCACGGCCCCAGTGGCGCTCGCCAGCAGCGATGCGTGCGGTGGTTCACCGCCCCCGCCGCCGCCCCCGCCGGGCAACCGAAAGTTTCATACCGGACACTGGATCGTGATGGGCCGTGGCGCCGACAGCCAGACCCTCATGCAGCAGGTCATCAAGCCTGGAGTGGTGGGGGTGGCGAAGCGCTACACCTGGCGTTCTCTTGAGCCCACGGAAGGTCATTATGATTTCTCAGTGGTCGCTTCCGACCTGAACTGGGCGGCGGCGAATGGCATGCGGTTGATCATGATCATCGAAGATAAGACCTTCGTGATGGAGCGGCCCGATCCGGCCTACCTGGATTCTCTGACGCCGCGAAATCGCACGGGCGGCTACACGGTCGTGCGGTGGAATCCGACCGTAGTGACGCGTTTCAACGCGCTGACCAAGGCACTCGGCGCGCAATTTGACAGTAACAAGAACTTCGAGGGCATCGCGACGCAGGAGACCTCGCTCGGACTTGATAGCCAGACTCTCCACGCGTTCGGGTACACCCCCGAGAAGTATCGGGACTCGTACATCAACATACTGACCACCGCCACGAAGAACATGCCGACCTCGCGGGTGTTCTGGCTCATGAACTTCTTCGTGGGTAACCAGGACTACATCGCCTCCGTCGCCAACGCCGTGGCGAAGACCGGAGTTGTCATGGGTGGGCCGGATGTGTGGCCTGACAACAAGTCGCTCCAGAGCCAGGTCTATCCGTACTACTCGCAGTTCAGTGGCAAGATTCCCCTGTTTGGTCAGGTCGAAAACGTCTGCTACTCCGAGCCCCACATGACCGGCGGCTACCGGACGAAATACTGGACCATGCCGGAGCTGTTTAACTACGCCAAGAGCGATATGCACGTGGATTACATGTTCTGGGTGCGCGTCACGCAGGCCAGTCCCTCGGATGCCTACACCTGGGACGATGCATTGCCGGTCATTGCGACGAACCCCAACTTCTAATTTTTTGGGTATCAAGACTGAGGGCCGACGGGTGCGTCGGCCCTCACTCGTTTCGGTTGTCGCCGTGTGGCGACACAGACAAGCATTTCCGGTGCGAGCGTGGCAGCTCGTTTAATACTCTATATATAAGGCCCGCATACGTTCGTGCGTGCCTCAGCCCTCCAACCGGCTGTGACAGCGTGCGCCGACAGACAGCTGAGCCCGTTGCCTACGTACGGGGGCAGTAAGGGGCAACATAATCAGCCCTGTTCCAGTTCTCCAGGAGATCGAAAAATGAAGACCTATTTGTTGCCCATCGCGATTGTGTCCTTGGCCGCCAGTGCTCTGGCCGGCGCTCAGACCCCGCCGACCTCGCCGTCCACCGGCGACACAAGCTCGTCCACCTCCTCACAGGCTCCTTCGTCAACAACCTCCAGTTCGTCGAGCTATTCGTCGAATGGAATGAGTGACAGCAAGGCGCAGATGAAGGACTGCGTGGCCAAGCAGAAGGCTGCGAACGCGCAGCTGTCGGATGCCGATGCCAAGCGGGCATGCAGCAAGAGCGATTCCTCCAAGTAACGGAAGAATCCGCACTCGGTAGTCGAGAAACACGCGGCCCGTCCTCCCGAGGAAGCGAACCCCACATTCGCTTCCATCGAGGGAAAGACGGGCCGCGTTTTTATTTCCGCGCCACCTGCCTCCCACCGCTCAGGTGAGCACTTGCTGGCACAGTTGGCGGTCCGTATAGCCCATACATAGCCACGGCTGGCCAGGTCGCGGGCGACAGCAGTGTGCCAAGGGCGCTCTTTGAGGTCCCAAAGGATCAATCGAGTGGGGCACGAACACCAGAATTCTTTACAGAGTAGGTGGGGGATTCCTGCTCCGTTGACGATTATTTTTTCTGCTGGTACTTGGCTTTGCGAAGTCAACGGACCGTAACCGCTGCGGGCTTTCTTACTTTGGTAGACTCGATCCGAACTCGAGCGGTCCAAGGGTCATCGAAGTGTATTGTCGACACAAGCGTTCACGTTCATAGTGGGCCGCTTTTGCTCTTAACGCCCAAACGCGTATCCTGCTTTACCTTCGCGGTAGTTTGAGGTTCCCCATGTTCGCCCAAACCGGCTATGCACTCCTGGCTTGCAGTTTGCTCGCATCCTCGCAGGCCGTCCCGGCCACGGCGGGGGCCCCCGAAGCCATGGTTCCGGAGCAGGCCTTCAGCGCTTTGCAATGGCGCAGCATCGGTCCGTACCGCGGCGGCCGCGCACGTGACCGTCGCCGGCGTTCCAGGCTCGCCCAATACCTTCTACTTCGGGGCAGCCGCGGGCGGAGTGTGGAAGAGCGTGGACGCGGGCGGCTACCTGGAAGCCGATCTTCGATGCCATCAAGGGGTCTGCCTCGATCGGCGCGATCGCCGTCGCGCCCAGCAATCCCAACATTCTCTATGTGGGAACCGGCGAGGGAAATCTGCGCGGCAACGTCACCTGGGGCGACGGGGTCTTCAAGTCAACCGACGCGGGCGCGACCTGGACCCACATCGGCCTGAACGACACGCGCCAGATCGGTGCGCTGATCGTCGATCCGCACGATCCCAACGTCGTGCTGGTGGCGGCCATCGGTCACGCCTTCGGTCCGAACAGCGAACGCGGCGTCTTCCGCACCGCCGACGGCGGCAAGACCTGGAGCCGGGTGCTGTACAAGGATGAGCTCACCGGAGCGATCGACCTGGCGGCCGATCCCCACAATCCGAAGATCGTGTATGCGGCCCTGTGGCAGGTGCGGCGGCAGCCCTGGACATTTGAAAGCGGCGGCCCGGGCAGCGGACTGTACCGCTCCACCGATGGCGGCCTGACCTGGTCACAGCTCACCGGGCACGGGCTGCCGGCCGGCATCCTCGGGCGCATCGACGTGGCGGTCTCGCCGGTCGACTCGAACCGCATCTACGCGATGATCGAGGCCAAGGAAGGCGGCCTGTACCGCTCGGACGATGCGGGCGCGACGTGGCGCCGCATCAGCGATGACGGGCGCATTCGCCAGCGCGCCTGGTACTTCTCCAAGATCTATGCCGACACCAAGGCGCTCGACACCGTCTATGCGCTCAACACCGGCATGCTGCGCTCGGTGGATGGCGGCAAGACCTTCGATCTGGTGCCGGCGACCCACGGCGATCACCACGCGCTGTGGATCGATCCCAACAATGCCAACAGCCTGATCAACGCCAACGACGGCGGCGCCAGCGTCTCGCTCGATGGCGGCAAGACCTGGTCCACCCAGGACAACCAGCCCACCGCCCAGTTCTACCACGTGGCCACCGACCACCAGTTTCCCTACTACGTCTATGGCGCGCAGCAGGACAACTCCAATCTGGCGATCGCCAGTGCCGATGCTGAAGGCGTGATCGGACCGCGCAACTGGTTCCCGGCCGGCGGCGGCGAGTCCGGCTTCGTGGTCCCGGATGCGCGCGATCCGGAGCATCATCTACAGCAGTGCGGAGAACCAGTACGCGCGCTTCAACCGCCACGCGATGCAGTCGCAGTCCATCAGCCCGGACCCCATCGACAATTCCGGCCACCCGGCCAGCGAACTCGACCATCGCTTCAACTGGACCTCGCCGCTGATGCTCTCGCCGCACGATCCCGACGCGCTGTACGCGGCATCGGAGGTGGTGTGGAAGTCCACCGACCAGGGCATGAGCTGGAAGATCATCAGCCCCGACCTGACGCGCAACGACAAGTCCAAGCAGACCGCCTCGGGCGGCCCGCTCACCAAGGACATCACCAGCGTCGAGTACTACGACACCATCTTCGCACTCGCCGAGTCGCCGCTGCGCAAGGGAAAGCTCTGGGTGGGAACCGATGATGGCCTGGTGCAGATGACCGAGGACGACGGCGCGCACTGGCACAACGTCACGCCTGCGCAAATGCCGCGCGTGGAGCACGGTGAGCATGACCGAGCCGTCGCACTTCGACGCGGCCAGCGCCTACATCGCGGTCGACCGGCACCGGCTCGATGACATCGCACCCGTATGCCTGGAAGACGGCCGACAACGGCAAGACCTGGACCGCCATCTCCGCCGGCCTGCCGGCCGGGGCCGTGGTGCACGTGGTGCGCGAGGACCCGGTGCGCCGTGGCCTGTTGTACGCCGGCACGGAGCTCGGCGTGTTCGTCTCCTTCGATGACGGCGCGCACTGGTCCGCCGCTGCAGAAGAACCTGCCGGTCTCGCCGATCCACGACCTGGACGTGCATGGCAACGACCTGGTGGCGGCGACCCACGGGCGCGCGTTCTGGATCCTCGACGACCTCACGCCACTGCGCCAGGCGCAGGCCGGCGCCCAGGCGCCGGTGCTGTACACGCCGGAGACCGCGGTGCGGCTTTACTATCCGGATGAAGTGAATACGCGCCGGCCCGTGGGCGAGAATCCCCCCGCCGGGGCCATCATCGACTACGTGCTCGATGGCGCCGCGACCTCGGAGCTGACCGTCGACATCCTGGACGCCAAGGGCGAACTGGTTCGCCATCTGTCCAGCACCAAGACCAACAAGGAGGTCCAGCCGCCGGAGTGGCCCGACCGCATCGTGCCGAGCGACCTGATACCCGCGCACGCCGGCATGAATCGCATGATCTGGGACCTGCGCTGGGACGACCCGGTGCAGATTCCAGGCGCCTTTTACGAGGACCAGGCGCCTCGCGGCCCGATCGTCGCGCCCGGCCACTATCAGGTGCGACTGACGCTCGGGGGATAAGACCCGCACGCGCCGATCTCGATCGTCGTCGCCGACCCGCGCGTCGCCCACAGCGAGGCCGGCATTGCGGAGAAGACGGCGCTCGCGCTCGCGACCAGCCATGACATCGATGCACTGCACCGCGCCGTGAACGACATCCGCGCCGAGCGCGCCAAGCTCAAGGGCACCTCAGCGCGCGCAGGAGCGGGACGCGAAGCTCCAGGAGATCGAGCAAGCCCTCATGCAGGTGAACATGAATGGCTCCGAAGCCAACCTCGCCTTTCCCGGCATGCTCAATGAGCAGTACGCAGCCTTCGCAGCGACGCTGGAGGATGCGGACACGCCCCCACCCAGCAGCAGCAGGCGCTGTACCGTTCCCTGCACGAGAAGCTGCAGGCTCAACTGGCGTTGTGGCGCGAGCTGAGTCCGAAATAGTCTTTGCGGCGGGAGTCTTTGTAGGGCAGCACTGAGGCCGTGTGCACGGAAGTTTGGCCGGCCGAGGCCAATAGGGTGGGCATCATTCGCGTGTTTGTATGGACTGTCACGGCCTTACAAGTCCACCGTAACCCATTGATTTATTGGCGCTCCCTACGAGATTCGAACTCGTGTTCCAGCCTTGAGAGGGCCGTGTCCTAGGCCTCTAGACGAAGGGAGCGATTCTCCGGCGGGCGAGGCGAAAAGGCGCGGTATTATAGGCGGCCTCCTTTTTTGCTCAAGCTAAATCAGGGTCGATTTGAACCAGAACCTGGATCTTTCCGCGGCCAAGGGCGCGCCGCGAATCATTCCGCGCTCCGAACATCCGGTTTCGCGGTCCAACATTTCTCCCAACGCCTTGCGCGTCCTGTACCGCCTCAAAGAGGCGGGCTTTGAGGCGTTTTTGGTGGGAGGGTGCGTTCGCGACATCATCCTGGGGCGTCACCCGAAAGACTTCGACGTCGCCACGGACGCCTTGCCCGAGCAGGTGCGGCGTTTATTTCGCAATTGTCGACTCGTGGGTCGACGCTTCCGACTGGCGCACATCGTCTACGGGCGCGATGTCATTGAGGTGGCCACCTTTCGCGCCGCCAGCGCCCCGCCTCCTAGCGAGGAGCCTGTGCCGGTCCGCGAGGAGGACGAGGCCGAGCTTCTGGAAGCCGAGTTGGCCTCCGGCGAGGTCGAGCCCCTCGCTGAGGTAACCTCCCTCGAGATTACACAGCCCATCGAAGTGGGCGAGATTGGCGGGGCCGCCCGCGAGGCGGGACCGAGCTCCGGCGGCGCGCGTCACCGCGTGCAGGATGACCACGGACGGCTGCTGCGCGACAACATGTACGGCAGCATCGATGAGGACGTATGGCGGCGTGACTTTACCGTCAACGCGCTCTATTACAACATCGCTGATTTTTCGATCTGGGATTACGTCGGCGGGCTGGCCGATATTCAGGCTCGGCGTCTTCGATTGATCGGGGATGTGGAGACACGCTACCGCGAGGACCCGGTGCGCATGCTGCGTGCCGCACGGTTCGAAGCGAAACTGGGCTTTGAGATCGACGAGGCGAGCGCCAGGCCAATCGCGGAACTGCGCGGGTTGCTGGCGAGCGTCCCGCCGGCGCGGCTCTTTGACGAGACCGCCAAGCTCTTCCTTACCGGCCATGGCGCGGAGAGCTTCCGCGTGCTGAGGGAGCGAGGCTTGTTTGCCGCGTTGTTCCCGGCCGTCGATGCGTATCTTGAGACCCATCCGAACAGTCTGGTCGAAGAGTTGTTGGTGCAGGGCTTACGAAACACCGACCAGCGGGTCGAGGAAGACAAGCCGGTCACCCCCACATTTCTTTATTCGCTGCTGCTGTATGGGCCGATAGCGGCGCAGATTGAGGCCTTGCCCCCGCAACGCTGGCACGAACCCCAGGCCATTTTGGCGGCCTGTGATCGGGCACTGCGCGATGCTCAGCAACGCGTGTCGATTCCGCGCCGTATTGCACTGGGCGTGCGCGAAATGTACGCGCTGCAACCGCGCCTGGAGGGCCCACGGGGTCGGCGAGCTTTGCGGCTGCTCGAGCAACCGCGCTTTCGGGCGGCCTACGATCTACTGACACTGCGTGCGGCCCTGGGACTTGCCGACCCGGGTACCGCGCAGTGGTGGACCGCACTGCAGGCCGCAGCACCGGCGGAACGCGAGCAAATGGTGGAAGCGGCCTCCGGCGCCGGCTTTGCGCGCGCGGCTGGAACGGCGAGCGCTGCAGGCACCGGCGCACCACGCCGGCGCCGACGGCGTTCTCGCGGCGGCGGCTAGTGCCGGAATTGCCGGGTGCACGGTTTCCCCGCCTATGTGGGCATCGGCAGCAACCTGCATGACCCACCCGCGCAGGTGCGCTCGGCCGCAACCAAACTCGCCGCGCTTCCGGGAACGTTGCTGGCCAGCCGCTCTTCGCTTTATGGATCGCGACCAATGGGACCGGCGGATCAGCCCGATTTCTGCAACGCGGTGGCGGGTATTCTGACCGAGCTTGATGCTCCGGCCCTGCACGCGGCATTGCGCGCTATCGAACTAAGGATGGGACGCGAGCCGGCGCGCGAGCGCTGGGGCCCGCGCGTCATCGACCTGGATCTGCTCGCCTTCGGTGAGGAGCGCAGGGCGGACCCGGATTTGGTGATTCCGCATCCCGGTATTGCCGAACGGCAATTCGTTCTGCAACCATGGCGCGAGATCGCCCCCGATTTTTGGATTCCCGGCCTGGGACGCGTCGCGGCTCTGGCGGCCCGGCTGCCGAGCGATGGCTTGTGGAGAATTGAGTGAGTGCTGCCTCTAAGAAGAACAACAGCGGAAAGCCGGTTTCGAACGCGCACCGTTTTATCGTGTTCGAGGGACCGATCGGTGTGGGTAAGACCAGTCTTGCGACCCGCATCGCCCAGAGCCTGAACGCCGAACTGCTGCTCGAGCACGCCGACCAGAACCCGTTCCTCGAGCGCTTCTACCGAAATCCGCGCAGCGGGGCGCTGCCGGCACAGCTGTATTTCCTGTTCCAGCGCGCACAGCAGCTCGCAGCTCTCAAGCAGCACGATATGTTCGCCCCGGTGCGCGTGGCCGATTATCTGTTCGACAAGGACCGGCTGTTCGCGCGCGTGACGCTCGAGGACGAAGAATTCCGCCTGTATGAGCAGGTGCATGCGCGGCTTGCCATCGATGCACCCACGCCCGATCTGGTCGTGTATCTGCAGGCGCCGGTGGATGTGCTGCTCGAGCGAATCGCGCGTCGCGGCATCCGCTACGAGCACTACATAGAACGCGCCTACCTGGAGCGCCTGCACGCCGCCTATGCACGCTTCTTCCACGAGTATGCCGGTGCCCCTTTGTTGATCGTCAACGCGGCCGCGATCGATCCGTTGAACAACGCCTCGGATTTCGAGGAGCTGCTCGGCGCCATCGGGCGCATGAAGCGAGGGCGCCTGTATTACAACCCGATGCGCCACCAGGCGATCTGAGAAGTTGCTTGTAAGGCACCAGTCCGTCATTCTCGCCACCCATGTATACGCAGCTCCAACAGCGCGACTCGGACCACCCGCCGGTCACTCTAAATACGCTGGCCCAGATGTGCGAGGCCGGCCAGAAGATTGCGTGTCTTACCGCGTACGATGCCAGTTTCGCCGCACTGGTCGATGCCGCGGGCGTTGACGTGGTACTGGTCGGCGATTCGCTGGGGATGGTGATCCAGGGACACGACACGACCGTGCCGGTCACCATGGACCAGATGGTGTATCACTCCGCGGCCGTCGCCCGCGGGCTCCAACATGCATTCCTGATGGCCGATCTGCCGTTTGCCAGCTACACCTCGCGCGATCAGGCGCTGACCAACAGCGTGCGGTTGATGCAGGAAGGCGGAGCTCGCATGGTCAAGCTGGAAAGCGGGGCTTCGCAACTGGAGATCGTGGAATATCTGGGCGGACACGACATCGCGGTGTGTGCACACCTGGGCCTCAAGCCCCAATCGGTCCACAAGACCGGCGGCTTTCGTGTGCAGGGGCGGGAGGAACAGGCGGCCGCGCGCATGGTGGCCGACGCGCGCTCGCTTGAGGCGGCCGGCGCGGACCTGTTGCTGCTCGAGTGCATTCCGGCCGCGCTGGGCGCTGAGATCACCGGCAGCGTAAACGTTCCCGTGATCGGCATCGGCGCCGGCCCGGACACGGACGGCCAAATTCTGGTCCTCTACGATGTGCTGGATATTACCGCTGGACGCAAACCGCGGTTCGTGCGCAATTTCATGGAAGGTGCGAGCAACTGCAGTGCGGCGGTCGCCGCCTACGTGGCGGCGGTGCGCACCGGTGCGTATCCCGCGTCTCAACACTGTTTCTGACCCACGTCGATCATGGATCTCGTAACCACCGTGGCGGAAGTGCGTGCCCGAGTCCGACGCTGGCGGGCGGAGGGACTGCGCATCGCGCTGGTGCCGACCATGGGCAATCTTCACGCCGGCCACATGAGCCTGCTCGAGGCGGCCAGCGCCCACGCGCAGCGGGTCATCGTAAGCATTTTTGTCAACCCGCTGCAGTTCGGGCCTGCGGAGGATTTCGCGGCATACCCGCGCACGCTCGAGGACGATCAACGGCTGCTGGAAAAGGGACGCTGCGATCTGCTGTTTGCGCCCCCGGTCGAGCAGATCTATCCGGATGCGGGCGCCCAGCCCACGCTGATTACCGTACGAGGACTTTCCTCGGAACTGTGCGGCCAGTTCCGGCCGGGCCATTTCGACGGCGTGACCACCGTGGTGGCCAAGCTCTTCAACATCGTCGCGCCCGACGTTGCGGTGTTCGGTGAGAAGGATATTCAGCAGTTCGTACTCATTCGCCGCATGACCAGCGACCTGTTCCTGCCGGTCGAGGTCATCGGTGCACCGACGGTGCGCGCCTCCGACGGGCTGGCTTTAAGTTCACGCAATCGCTTCCTCAGCGCCCAGGAGCGAACGATTGCACCGGCCATCCATGAGGCGCTTGAGGCCTCGGCGAGACGGCTTTTAGCTGGCGATCGAGATTTCCTAGCCATCGAGAGCAACGGGTGGCAAAGGCTCGCCAAGGCCGGGCTGCGCCCGGATTACTTCGCCGTGCGTGATGGCCGCGAGCTGCAGCTTCCCGGCAAGAGCAGCTCCGAGCTGGTCGTGCTCACAGCCGCGCGGCTCGGAACGGCGCGTCTCATCGATAACGTGCGGGTGCGCTTAGGCAAAGAGTGAGTGCACGGCTTCAGGCCTGCCCGTGGCGTGATAAGGCCCAAAGGGTGTGCTCGCGCACCAGGAGCGAAGGGTCGGCGCGGCGGGCCGCCAGCGCCGCCACCACCTCGGGCGTGGATGGCGCGTTGCCGAGTGCCACGGCAATATTGCGCAACCAGCGCTCGTAGCCCAAACGACTGATCGCCGAGCCCTGCATGCGCGCCAGGAACTGCGCTTCGGTCCACCCGAACAGCTCGCTCAGGCGCGGGGCGTCCAGGCCATGGCGCACCTTGAAATCCGGGTGCGCAGCCTCGCTCGCATAACGGTTCCAGGGACACGCCAACTGGCAGTCATCGCACCCATAGATGCGATTGCCCATCGCCGGGCGCAGATCGACCGGAATCGGCCCGTGCAATTCAATGGTCAGATAGGAAATGCAGCGCCGCGCATCCAGCTGCCAGGGCGCGAGGATTGCGCCTGTGGGACATGCGGGCAGGCATGCCGTGCAACTTCCGCAGTGCGCGCTGGCCGGTGGGTCGAGCGGTAACTCCAGATCGGTGTAGATCTCGCCCAAGAAAAAATAAGAGCCCGCATCGCGCGCGATCAGGTTGGTGTGCTTGCCGATCCAGCCCAGGCCCGCGTTGCGTGCCAGCGCTTTCTCCAGGACCGGCGCACTGTCCACGAAAACGCGGTGGCCGTGCGGGCGCAGCAGCTTCGCCAGGTAATCGGCGAGCTGTTGCAAGGCCTTTCTCATCAGCCGGTGGTAGTCGCGTCCGAGAGCGTATCGGGAGATGTAGGCGAGTTGCGCATCGCCCAGCACCTGCTCGGGTGCGCGCGCCGCGCCGGGCCAGTAATCCATCCGGGCGCTGATCACGCGAATCGTGCCCGGGAGCAATTGCGCCGGACGGCTGCGCTTGGGGCCGTGGCGGGACATGTACTGCATCTGGCCGTGCCGGCCGGAAGCGATCCAGGACTCGAGGCGCCGTTCGTCCTCATCCAGCGCGACACCGGTTATGCCGATGTCGGCGAATCCGAGCGTGCGCGCGTGCCCGGTCAGCAGGAGACGGATTGCGGCCGGATCGGGGGGAGGGCTCTGGGTGATCATCGATGAAATCCGCTGGCAGTATAATGATTCGATGAGTCGATCTCAGGGTCTGTATTCGGTTGCCCAGGCGCGCGCGTTGGACGCCTACGCGATTTCTGAACTGGACATCCCGGGTTACACCCTGATGCGGCGCGCAGGCGAGGCGGCGCTGCGTGCGTTGCGCACGCGCTGGCCGACGGCCGCCCGCATTGCCATCGTATGCGGTGGCGGCAACAACGGCGGTGACGGTTACGTCGTCGCCCGTTACGCGCGCGCCGCCGGGCTGGAGGTGGACGTTCTGGCCGTGATCGAGGGTGCGCGGCTCCGCGGCGATGCGCAGCGCGCGGCGGAGGAATACCTGGCCGGCGGCGGCCAGGTGCAACCGTTCGCAGCCGCAGCGCTGAGCAGCGCCGATGTGCTGGTCGATGCGCTTTTGGGCACAGGCCTGAGCCAGGCCCCGCGCGGGGCGATTGCCGCGGCCATCGTGGCGATGAACGAATCGGCTCGCCCGATCCTCGCGCTCGATCTCCCCTCCGGATTGGACGGGGACAGCGGGCGTATTCAAAGCGTGGCCGTTCGCGCCGACACCACACTCACCTTCGTGGTCCCCAAGACCGGGCTGTATCTGGGCGATGGGCCGGAGTTCGCGGGACGCGTGCTGCTCGATGACTTGGGTATCGAAGCACCGCCGGGACCGGCGAGTGCTCCGGTCATGGAACGCCTCATCGAGGCCGATATTGCGCGTGCCCTGCCGCGCCGAGGGCGCGATGCGCACAAGGGAGACTTCGGTCGGGTGCTGATCGTGGGGGGCGGTCCGGGAATGGCCGGTGCCGTGCGCCTGGCGGGGGAGGCGTGTCTGCGGAGCGGTGCGGGGCTGGTGACGATCGCCACGGCTCCGGAAAACGTGGCCGCGATCGTGGCCGGCCGCCCGGAGCTGATCTGCCACGGCGTCCAATGCGCCGATGATTTGGCGGCATTCCTCGCCGCGGCCAGTGTCGTGGCGGTTGGCCCGGGGCTGGGAACGACGGAATGGTCGCGTGCGCTGTTTGGTGCCGTGGTGGCGTGCGCGAAACCGTTGGTATTGGATGCCGACGCGCTCAATCTTCTTTCGACCACCGAGGCACGCGCTCCTGCCAACAGCATTCTGACCCCGCATCCGGGAGAAGCCGCGCGATTGCTGAAGTGCAGCTCAGCCCAGGTTCAGTCCGACCGGCGCGAAGCCTTGCGCCAGCTGATCGATCGCACCGGCGCCCTGGTGGTCCTTAAAGGCGCCGGCACGCTGGTGGGAGCGGCCGGGCGGGTGCCCGCCCTATGCACTCGGGGAAACCCCGGGATGGCAGCCCCGGGCATGGGCGATGTGTTGACCGGAGCGATTGCAGGCATTCTGGCCCAATGCCGGGACCCTTGGCTGGCGGCCTGCGCGGGAGTCATGGCGCATGCGCTCTCGGGCGATGATCTGGCCCGCCAGGGCGGGGGCCGGGGCATGCTCGCACTGGAAGTGGCCGACACCCTGGCGCGCTGGGTCAATCCTTGAGTGAAGTGGCGCTGACGGACGCCGATCAGACCGAACGACTGGGGGCGGCGTTGGCCTCGAGCCTGCGCTGGTCGGCAACCGCACCGCTCGTGATGTACCTGCACGGGGAGCTGGGCAGCGGCAAGACGACACTGGCGCGAGGCGTACTGCGTGAGCTCGGCGTGGAGGGCAACGTGCGCAGTCCCACCTACACCTTGCTTGAATCCTATGAGCCGCAGGGACACCGCGTGCTGCACCTTGATTTGTATCGACTGCGGGACTCGGCCGACTTGGCGCCGTTGGGTCTGCGCGATGAACTGATACCCGGTACGCTGTTGCTCATCGAGTGGCCGGAACGGGCCGAGGACCGTCTGCCGCCTCCCGATCTGAAGGTCCGGTTGTCGGCGGCTCCGCAGGGCCGAGTGGCTACGCTGGCCTCGTCCAGCCCGGCGGGCGCTTCCTGGCTCGAAAGGCTGCCGGCCCGTGCTTTTCCAGAATCGAAGCGAATTTAATGCGCTAGCTCCATGATTAGAATTGAAATATATCTTTCGGCGGCATAAAGTGCGCGCCTATGCCCCGGCCTGCCAGCGACTCGGAATGAGCAACTCTTCGACCCCCGCGCGCTTTCCGATCGCCGTGGCGCTGCTGCTGCTCGGCGCGCCGTGGGGTATCGCCTGGGCGGGCGCCAACCTTCGAACCGCGGCGATCGAAACCGAATCGGGCGCCACGATCCTGGTCTTGGGACTCTCCTCCTCGGTGCAGCCCCACGTGTTCACGCTCAACAGTCCGCGTCGAGTCGTGATCGATCTGCCCGATACCCGGCGTGGGGTGGCACTCAGTCTCCCGCCTGGCGTGGGATTGGTGACCTCGGTGCGCGGCGGCCCGCGCGCTCCGGGCGCCTACCGCCTGGTCCTTGAGGTCCCCTCCAGCCCGGTGGCCCCGCCGCGCGTCGAGGCGGCGCGCACCGTGAATGGCTATCAATTGCGCATCGCGCTGGGCGCCGCGCAGGCGGCCGCGACTTCGGTCGTGGCCTCGCCCGGTTTGCCCGTTACGCCCGTTTTGCCCGCTACGCCCCGTTCCGTAAGGGCGGCCCACGGCCCGGGATCGGCCGGTCGCGACATCATCGTGGCCGTCGATGCCGGGCACGGGGGCGATGATCCGGGCGCGTCGGGCCCGGCCGGTACCCACGAAAAGGATGTGACGCTGGCCATCGCGCGCACGCTCGCCGCACGACTGAACAATCGGCCGGGGATGCGTGCGGTGCTCACGCGCGACAGCGACCGGCTGATTGATCTTCGGGAACGGTTTGAACGGGCCCGAAAGGCTCACGCGGATTTGTTCATTTCCATACATGCCGACTCGGTCCGTGATCGCAGTATCACCGGGGCCTCGGTCTATACGCTGTCCTACCACGGGGCTTCGAGCGAGGCGGCGCGAAGCCTTGCCGATCGGGAAAATGCCAAGTTGGGCACCATGGCCCTGGCCGGCGTGGATCCGAACCTGGCCTCGGTGCTGGTGGATGCCGCGCAATCGCAAATCATGGGCGAGAGCGTGGAGGCGGCCGACCAGGTCTTAAGCGCACTCGATGAGGTCGGCGCCATACGCAAGAAGGTCGTTCAGCACGCGGGTTTTATGGTTTTGAAGTCGCCCGATTTGCCCTCGATGCTGGTCGAGACCGCCTACATCTCCAACCCCGTCGAGGAACAGAACCTTCGCAGCAGCGCCTATCAGGAGCGGCTGGCGCGCGCCATCGAGAGCGGCGTGGTCAATTATTTCCAGCGTCACCCGCCCGATGGCACCAACTATGCCAGCGCGCGCGGGACCGGAAGCGAAGGACCCGGGCGATTCCGGAGTGTAGACTGCGCGGCCTGTCCCGAAAGGGCGATACGCGCATGCCGATCCGCTTACTTTCCGCCACCCTGATTGACCAGATCGCCGCGGGCGAGGTCATCGAGCGACCGGCTTCCGTCGTCAAGGAGCTGGTGGAAAATGCGCTCGATGCCGGTGCGCGCCGGATCGAGATCGACATTGAACAAGGCGGCCTTGGCCTGGTGCGGGTGCGCGATGATGGCGTAGGCATTGCCGCGGCCGAGTTGCCGCTGGCCGTGCAGCGCCACGCCACCAGCAAGATTGCGTCCCTCGAGGACCTTGAGGGGGTGGCGAGCCTCGGCTTTCGTGGCGAGGCCCTGCCTTCGATCGGATCAGTGGCCCGGGTGCGCATTTGCAGTCGCTCGGTGAGCGCTTCGGCGGCCACCGAACTTAAGGTCGAGGGCGGGGCCATCGGCGCGGCGCAACCGGCGGCGCACCCGCAGGGTACGACGGTGGAAGTGCGCGAGTTGTTCTACAACGTGCCGGCGCGACGTAAGTTCGTGCGGACCGAACCCACCGAATTCGCACACATCGTGCGCACCGTGGAGCGCATCGCACTGGCGGTGCCCGCCGTGGCGTTCCGCTTGCGACACAACGGCCGATCGAGCCTGGATCTTCCTGCCGCCCAGGACGCCAGCGCGCGCAATGCGCGGGTTGGCGAGAATTCTGGGCGAGGAGTTTCTGGCCCACTCTCTTCCGATCGCGCAGGAGGGCATGGTGCAGCTCAGCGGCTGGCTGGGTCTGCCGACCGCCTCGAAGGCCTCGGCGGACGGACAGTTCTGGTTCGTCAACGGGCGTTCGGTCCGTGACCGCCTTCTGAGCAATGCGGCGCGTCTGGGCTACCGCGACGTGCTCTATCACGGGCGCTATCCGTGCTACGTGCTGGATCTGAGGCTGGATCCAAAGCTCGTCGACGTCAACGCCCATCCGGCCAAGCTGGAGCTGCGATTTCGGGACAGCAGGGCCGTTCATGACTACGTGTTCCGAGCCGTGGAGCGCGCATTGGCGGCCAGCAGCGCGGGGGCCAGCGCACCGATCGGTCGCAGCGGCGGCGGCCGCCGGCGCCGGTGGCGTTTTCGCACCGCTTCAGCTTCGATGCGCCGGCGCACGGCGACGCATTGGCAGCGCAGCAGCTTTGCCGTGGCCGATTCGCTAAGGATCAACGAACCCTCATTCGGTCCCGGGGGTGAGGAACGGCCCCTCGGCAGTGCCATTGCACAGCTCCACGGGCTGTTCGTGCTGGCGCAAAATCGCGCCGGGCTGGTGCTCGTGGACATGCACGCCGCACACGAGCGCGTGCTCTACGAATCCTTCAAGGCCCAGCACGCCGCGGGCGGCACGCCCCCGGCACAGCGGTTGCTCGAGCCCCTGGCCGTCAGCGCACCGGAGCACGAAATCGATACGCTCCTGGCGGCGGGGGATGATTTCGCGCGCGTGGGCTTCGAAATTGAAAGGCTCGCACCAGGGCAACTGGCGGTGCGGGCGGTGCCGGCGCTCCTGGCCACGGCGGACGTGCCCTCGCTCCTGCGGGCCGTACTGAATGATCTGTCGGACGATCAGGGTGCGCACCACCTGGACGGCGCGGCCCACCGGGTACTTGGAACGCTCGCCTGCCGAAGCGCCATCCATGCCCATCGGCGCCTGAGTCTTGCGGAGATGGACGCACTGCTCCGGCAGATGGAAGAGACCGAACGCTCCGCCCAGTGCAATCACGGGCGACCCACATGGACGCAGATGTCGCTCGCCGAGCTCGACCGCCTGTTCCTGCGAGGCCGATGAGTCCGCGCGGGCGCGCTGGTGCTGACCGGGCCGACCGGCAGTCGGCAAGAGCGATTGGGCCGTGCGCCTTGCGCAGCACCTGCCGATTGAGATCATCAGCGTTGATTCTGCGCAGGTCTATCGCGGGATGGACATCGGTACGGCCAAGCCCTCGCGCGGAGCTGCAGAGCGCGGATCGCGCATCACCTGCTCGACATACGCGATCCGGCGGAGCGCTATTCGGCCGGTGCGATTCGTGCACGATGCGAACGCCGCACTGCGCGCGATCCATCAGCGCGGCCGACTGCCGGTGCTGGTCGGGGGCACGATGCTGTACCTGCGGGCGCTGTTGCACGGCATGGCCGAAATGCCCCCGGCATCCGACGCCGTTCGCTCAGAGATTGATTCGCGCGCGGCGGCACGGGGCTGGCCCGCGCTGCATGCGGAACTGGCCCGGATCGACGCCCGTGCCGCGGCCCGCATTCACGCCCACGACGCTCAGCGCATTCAGCGCGCTCTTGAGGTCTATCAGCTGACCGGGCGCGCCATTTCCGAGTGGCAGTCCGACACGCCGCCCCGCCCGATCTACACTGGCTGAAGTTTGCGCTGCCTCCCGGCCGACCGCGCCGAACTGCAGACGCACCCTGGCCGCGCGATTCGAGACCATGCTCGAATCGGGGCCTGCTTGCGGAGGTCACGGGCCTGTTCCAGCGCGCCGACCTGCACGCGGAACTTCCCGCCATCCGATCGGTCGGTTATAGGCAACTATGGGCGCATTGCGCCGGACAGATCGACCTGGACCAAGCGCGACGCCTCGCCGTGACTGCCACCTGTCAGCTCGCCAAGCGCCAGATGACCTGGCTGCGCGCACAGAGCGGCTACGAATGCCTTGATCCGTCGGATGATTCCGGCTTTGCGCGCATGTTGGAGGGTATCAAGGCGGCAGGATTCGTGGCCGCCGGGGCACCCGGATGATAGAATTACCTCACGTCCCACGCTGACAGCCCCCGGGACGCCTTAGCTCGCTGGAAAATAAGGAGAAGAACTCATGGCCAAAGGCCAGTCACTGCAAGATCCGTTTCTCAACGCTTTGCGCAAAGAACATATCCCGGTGTCAATTTATTTGGTCAACGGCATCAAGTTGCAGGGCCAGATCGACTCCTTCGACCAGTTCGTGGTGCTGCTGAAGAACACGGTCAGCCAGATGGTCTACAAACACGCCATCTCGACCGTGGTACCCGCCCGCACCGTGCAGCTCCCGAGCAGTGACGGCACGGAGAGCCCCGCAGAGTAATGCTGCCACGCAGCCCGCGCCATGTTTGAGCGCCCACAGACGCGGTGAGCGCGCAGTGCTGGTGCGCCTCGGGCTCGGCAAGCCTCTCCGCAGCCGAAGATCTCGAGGAGTTCCAGCAGCTGGCACGTCTCCGCCGGCGCCACTCCGGTGGCCACGGTCACCGGCCGGCGGCACCGGCCCGATCCGCGCTTCTTCGTCGGCAGCGGCAAGGCCGATGAGATAAACGCGGTCGCGCAGAGCCACGGCGCCGATCTCATTCTGATCGACCATCCGCTCTCGCCCAGCCAGGAGCGCAACCTCGAGAAACTGACCGGCCGGCGCGTGCTGGATCGGAGCGGTCTGATCCTCGACATCTTCGCCCAGCGCGCCCGCACATTTGAGGGCAAGCTGCAGGTCGAACTGGCGCAGCTCAAGCACCTCTCGACCCGCCTGGTGCGGGGCTGGACTCACCTGGAGCGGCAAAAGGGTGGCATCGGGCTACGCGGACCCGGCGAAACACAGCTCGAAACCGACCGCCGGCTGCTGGCCACGCGGGTGCGCTCGCTGACCGGGAAGCTCGCGAAGCTGCGCCAGCAGCGCGACACCGGCCGCAGCGCCCGCGCCTCCGTACCGGTGCCGGGCGTGGCGCTGGTGGGCTACACCAACGCCGGCAAGTCCACGCTGTTCCGTGCCCTGACCGGTGCCGACGCCTATGTCGCCGATCAGTTGTTCGCGACCCTCGATCCCACGGTCCGAAAGCTGACGCTTCCGGGCGGGGCCGGTATCGTGGTTGCGGACACCGTGGGTTTTATTCGCGAGTTGCCCCACGAATTGATCGCGGCGTTCCAGTCGACCCTGCAGGAAGCGCGTTCTGCTCAATTGCTGATCCACGTCATCGATGCGGCCGACGCACGCCGCGAGGAATACACCGGCCAGGTCAACGCCGTGCTGGCCGAGATCGGCGCGGGCCAGTTGCCGCAGCTCCTGGTCTACAACAAGATCGATCGTGTGGAGTTGCCGCCGCGGATTGAACGCGACGCCGCAGGGGACCCTGCGCAGGTGTGGATAAGTGCCGCGCAAGGGCAGGGCCTTGACCTGCTGCGCCAGGCGATCGCCGAACGGCTGCAGCTCCAGGCGTTACGCGGCTGGTTGCGCATCCCGCCGGGCGCCGGGGCGCTGCGTGCGCAGCTCCTCGCCGGAGGCGCTGTGCGAGAGGAGCGCACGGAGGACGATGGCACGATGCGTTTGCTGATCGAACTGCCTCCCGCGCAGATGGCGGCGCTGGCCCGCAACCCTCAGGTGGACTTATCGATGGTGGCCCCCGCTCCAGCTTGTGCCACCGCCGTGCCCTACCTAGAATCCGTCCGCTCAGTCGCTCGCACCGCGCGGCGCCGCCCAGATCCGACCCCTGGATAGGCGGTCCTAGGAATACGCATGGCCTGGAATCAACCGGAAGGCGAAAAACGCACCTCCCCGCCGCGTATTGGCTCACGCTCGGCCCCGGAGACGGGCTGGTGGGGCCGAGTTCGGAAGGACTGGCACGAGGATCCCCGCGCCCGTGGGCGTTATTATCTGGGTGCCGCCGTTGTGGCGCTGCTGGCCTGGCTTGCGACGGGTTTTTATCAGATTGCCGACGGTGAGGTCGGAGTGGCCCAGCGTTTTGGCGCCTACGCAGGATTGCGTCCGAGCGGTGCCGGGTGGCATCCGCCCTGGCCCGTCGAAACCGTCACGGCGGTCAATCTGGGCCGCCTCAACAGCGCCGACTTCCAGGCACGCATGCTCAGCAGTGACGCGATGCTCGTCAACGTGACGGCCAGCATCCAGTACCAGTACACCGATGCACGGGCTGCGCTGTTTGCGGCCCGCGATCCTGACGCGCTGGTGCGCGAGCTGGGCGAGGCGGTGACACGCGAGCTGGTCGGTGCGCGCAGCATCGAGACCATGATGAAAGGGGAGCAGCGTGCGGCGCTGACCGCGACCTTGCGCACGGCGGTACAAAAGCCGCTCGATGCCATGGGGATGGGCGTGCGCGTGCTCGCGGTCAACCTGACCGACGTGCAGGTGCCCCAGGCCGTTCTGCCCGCGCAGCGCGATTTGATACAGGCCAGGGTGGAACGTGAACGGGTCGCCCGCGAGGCGCAGGGTTATGCGGCCGAGCTGATTCCGGCGGCTCAAGGCCAGGCGCAGCGCCAGCGTCTCGATGCGCAGGCCTATAAGCTGCAGGTCGTGGGCGTGGCGGAAGGGGACGCGGCGCGTTTTGATCCGATCGCCGCCGCTTACGAGCGCGCCCCGGAAGTGACGCGGAACCGACTCTATATCGAGACCATGGAAACGATCCTGTCCAGATCCCGAAAGATCATCGTGGACGGCAAGAGCGCCGGCAATACTCTGGTGTTGCCGCTCGATAAGCTCGGTGACGCCGGCGCACTCAAGGGTGCAGGCGTCACAGGCGTGGTCAGTGCGCCGGCTGCTGCGCCCAGCGCGGCAACGCCTGCGCCCGCCGCATCGAGCCCCGCCAAAGCGACCGACAGCTCGGCGCGCGATGATCGCGGGCGCGAGCGGGAAGAGCGCCCGTGAACAGGCACCTGATCGCGCCGCTCGTGGCCGTGGCCGGGGTGCTGTTGTTGCTATCGCTCAGTGTTTTCACCGTCAGTGAAACCGAGTATGCGGTCCGCACGCGTTTCGGGCAGGTGCAGGATTACCGCTACGCACCCGGCCTGCACTGGTGTTGGCCCTTCGAGCACATCGAACGCGTCGACCGGCGCATGCTCGGGCAGCGCTTGCAGGGCGAGGCGTTTCTGGCCAGCGACCAGCAGGGCCTGGTCGTCGACATCGATTTGAGTTGGCGGGTGCGCGACCCGCGCGCCTATCTGAGCGCCGGAGCGGGCGATGAGCAGACCGTCATTGCTCGATTGGGCGATGCGGTGCGCAGCGAACTCAAGGCGGTCTACGCCCAGTTACCGATGAGCACGATCATTGCCCGGCCACGCGGGGGCCTCTCGCCGGAGGTGATGGCTCGCCTCAAGCCCGTTGCCGACGGCCTGGGAATCGAGATCGTGGATGCGCGCGTCAAGCGTATCGATCCGACCGAGGAGGTGGTCAGCGCCATTTACGCTCGCATGCAGGGAGCTTACGTGGCTCAGACCCGGCAGGAGCGAGCCGAGAGCACCGCGGAAGGCGAGCGGCTCCGCGCGGAGGCAGAGAGAAATCGCGCGGAAATTCTGGCGACGGCCAATCGCGATGCGCAGCGCATGCGCGGGGAAGCCGATGCGCAGGTGGCGGCCATATACGCGCGCTCCTACGGTGCGAACCCGGAATTTGCGGCCTTTTACCGATCGCTCGAGGCCTACCGCAACGCGCTTGGACGGGAAGGGGACATCCTGGTCATCGAACCGGACGGCGATTTCTACAAATACCTGCGCAGCCCCGCGCGGCACTAGGCAAGTGCCGTGCGACTGAACTGGCCCGAGCTCTGTGCCGCCCTGGCGATCGCCTCGGTGCTGGAAGGCATGATGCCGTTTCTCAATCCCGCGGCGATGCGCCGGCTCCTGCAGCGACTGGTGGCGATGGACGATCGTGAATTGCGCCTGGGCGGATTGTTCAGCATGCTTGTCGGCCTCGTCGTCCTCTACCTGGTGCGCTAGGAAATCCCATGGGTCGATTCGTCGTGGTGATCGGCACCCAATGGGGCGATGAGGGCAAGGGCAAGATCGTCGACCTGCTGACCGAGCGGGCGAGCGCGGTGGCGCGGTTCCAGGGCGGCCACAACGCCGGGCACACGCTGGTCATCGCCGGCAAGAAAACAATCCTGTCGCTGATTCCCTCCGGCATCATGCGCGCCGGGGTGCAGTGCCTGATCGGGAACGGGGTGGTGATCTCGCTCGAGGCCCTGTTCCGCGAGGCGCAAATGCTGATCGATCAGGGCGTGCCGGTGTTCGAGCGGCTGCGTATTTCGCCGTCCTGCCCGCTGATCCTTCCCTCGCACGTGCTGCTGGATCGGGCGCGCGAACAGGCGCGCGGGGCCAATGCCATCGGCACCACCGGCCGCGGCATCGGGCCCGCCTATGAGGACAAGGTCGCTCGCCGCGCCGTGCGAGTTGCGGACCTGTTCCAGCGCGAGAGTTTCGCGGCCAAGCTCGGCGAGATTCTCGACTTCCATAACTTCGTGCTGCAGCGCTACTTCAGCCTGCCGCCGGTCGATTTTCAGCGCACGCTCGAGGAACAACTGGCCTTTGCCGAGCGATTGCGGCCCTTGCTGCTGGATGTGACAGGCGTGCTGGCCCGGCTTCGCACGGCCGGTGCCAACGTGCTGTTCGAGGGCGCCCAGGGCGCCATGCTCGATGTGGACGTCGGCACCTACCCCTACGTGACTTCCTCCAACACCAGCGCCGGCGGCGCGGCGACCGGCACGGGTCTGGGCCCGCGTTACTTCGATCACGTGCTGGGGATCGTCAAGGCCTACGCGACAAGGGTCGGGGCCGGTCCCTTCCCGACTGAGCTCTTCGATGAGAACGGGAATCATATGTCGCGCGTCGGCAAAGAGTTCGGATCGGTGACCGGTCGGGCGCGGCGCTGTGGTTGGTTTGACGCTGTGGCATTGCGGCGTGCGGTGGTCAATTCCAGCGTCTCCGGGCTTTGCATCACCAAGCTCGATGTGCTCGATGGCCTGGGGAGCATCCGTATTTGCACCGGCTATCGCATCGGCGCGCAGGTCAGCGAGGAGCCCCCGGTGTTCGCGGACGCCTTCGCGCAGGTCGAGCCCGTGTACGAGGAGATGCCGGGCTGGAAGGAGTCAACCGCCGCGGTGCGCGCCTACGAGGAACTCCCGCAGGCGGCACGGCGGTACCTGGAGCGCGTCCAGGAGCTGCTGGGGGTGCCGATGGACATGATTTCGACCGGTCCGGATCGTGATCACACCATTGTCCTACGCCCGACGTTTGCACCCTGAGGCCTTATAATTGGCCGTACATGCCACGGCGGGAGCAGAAATGGACTCGCAGCAAAACCCCATGGGCACCGACGGGTTTGAATTCGTCGAATACACCGCGCCCAATCCCGAGGACCTGCGCTCATTATTTGCGAAGATGGGGTTTCGCGAGGTCGCGCGCCATCGCTCAAAGAACGTCACCTTGCACCGCCAGGGCGATATCAACTTCCTGATCAACGCGGAACCCAACAGTTTTGCCCAGCAGTTCGCGCGCGATCACGGCGGCTCGATCTGCGCGATGGGCTTTCGCGTCAAGGACGCGGCCAAGGCCTACAAGCGAGCGCTCGATCTGGGGGCAACACCGGGACCGAGCACCGCAGGTCCCATGGAGCTGAACATCCCCTCGATCCGCGGGATCGGCGGCAGCCTCATTTATCTGGTCGACCGTTACGGTGTCAGCAGCATCTACGATGTGGATTTTCTCCCGATCGAGACCATCGATGACAGGGACAGTCCGGGCCTGCAGCTCATCGATCACCTGACGCACAACGTCGCCCGCGGCCACATGGATGTGTGGAGCGGCTTCTATGAGCGCCTTTTCAACTTTCGCGAGATCCGGTACTTCGACATCGAAGGCCAGAAGACGGGCTTGCTGTCGCGGGCGATGACCAGCCCGTGCGGCAAGATCAGGATTCCGATCAACGAGTCCCAGGACGACAAGTCGCAGATCGAAGAGTACCTGCGCGAATACCGGGGCGAGGGCATACAGCACATTGCGCTTTCCACGGCCGATATCTACCGCACGGTCGATTGTCTGCGAGGCAACGGGGTGCTGTTCCAGGATACGCCGGATTCCTACTACGAGGGCATCGCCGGCCGGGTCGCCGGGCACAGCGAAGTGCTCGCGGAACTGAAAAACCGGCGCATCCTCATTGACGGATCCGCGAAGGATGGGATCCTGTTGCAGATCTTCACGGCCAACGTCATCGGGCCGATATTCTTTGAGATTATCCACCGCAAGGGTAACGAGGGTTTTGGCGAGGGCAATTTCAAGGCGCTGTTCGAGTCCATCGAGCTGGACCAGATCCGGCGCGGTGTCGTGTGAGCGGACTGCGCCTCTACAGCTACTGGCGAAGTTCCGCTTCCCACAGGGTGCGCATTGCCCTGCAGCTCAAGGGGCTGAGCTACGAGTACGTGCCCGTGCACCTGGGCGCGGGCGAGGGCGAGCAGTTCAGTGCCGCCTACCGCGCCCTCAATCCGCAATCCCGGGTACCGGCGCTGGAAACACAGGACGGGATACTGACCCAGTCCATGGCCATCCTCGAGTGGCTCGAGGAGACACGACCGCAGCCCGCCTTGCTTCCCGGATCGTCGCGGGACCGGGCGCGAGTGCGGGCGATGGCGCAAGTACTGATCGCGGATGTTCAACCTCTGCAGAACCAGTCGGTGACGCGCTACCTGCAGGCGAGTCTGCATATCGATGAGGCGGCGCTTAAGAGCTGGTTGCGTGAATGGGTGGGGCGTGGTCTGGCGGCGCTGGAGAGCCTGCTGGGGCAGGGCGGCTCCGAGGGCGGATTGTTCTGCCACGGCGGGCGGCCGAGCTTTGCCGATGTCTGCCTTGTGCCCCAGTGCGCAAGCGCGCGCCGGTTCGGGGTCGATCTGAACGCGTATCCGATCATTTCGCGCATCGACCAGCACTGCAGCGGGCTGCCCGCCTTTCAGCGCGCGGCGCCGGCGGCACAGCCGGATGCGCCTCGATGAGTCAGGTCTAAGGGCTTGGAGCGGTCATGAAGAATTACATTCGCTACCCGCGGGTCGAAGGTGTTGCGAGCCGCCAGGCCCACGCGGACCTTCCCAAGGGGAGTTTCGAACGCGAGATGGGCAAGGAGGGATTCTTCGGGCCCGCGAGCTTCTTCTACCACCGTCATCCGCCGACCGGCTGGACCCACTTCGAGGGCCCGCTCCGCCCGCACGCGTTCGATCTGACCAAGCTGGCGCCGGCTCCGGCCTCTCCGTGGGAGGCGCCGGTCATCCTCGGCAACGCGAATTGCCAGCTGCGCTACTGGAATTTTTCCGGATCGATGGATCATCTGGCCCGCAATGGCGATGGCGATCAACTGCTGTTCGTCCACCGGGGCACAGGTGAGCTGTACTGCGACTTCGGGCATCTGTCCTTCGCCTCCGGGGACTATCTGGTGCTACCGCGCGGTACGATGTGGCGGCTCGAAGCGCCTGAGGGAGCCGCGCTGCTGCTGATCGAGGCCCGCAACGGCTCGTTCATGCTCCCGGACAAAGGGATGCTCGGTCCCCACGCCTTCTTCGATGCGGCCATGCTGGATGTACCGGTCATGGACGAGGCCTTCCGAGCGCAGCAGGGCGAAAGCGAATGGCGGGTGCGCATCAAGAGTCGCGGACAGGTTTCGACCGTGACGTTCCCGTTCAATCCACTCGATGCCACCGGCTGGCACGGCGACCTGTGCGTTTGTCGCATCAACGTCAAGGATTTCCGGCCGGTCATGAGCCATCGCTACCACCTGCCGCCCTCGGTCCACACGACGTTCACGTCCAATCGGTTCGTCGTGTGCACCTTTACACCGCGTCCCTTTGAGAGCGATCCGGGAGCGATCAAGGTGCCGTTCTTCCACAACAACGATGACTACGACGAGGTGATTTTCTATCACGCCGGCGATTTTTTTAGTCGCGACAACATTCATCCCGGCATGCTGACCTATCACCCTTCGGGCTTCACGCACGGACCGCACCCCAAGGCGCTGCAGCACATGCTGGTGCAGAAGAAGCCGGCGACCGACGAGGTCGCGGTGATGATCGATTCCCGCGATCCGCTCGAGCTCAGCGCCGCTGCCACGGAAGTGGAGTGGGGCGGCTACGTCGATTCCTGGAAGGGTGGTTGACTTCGATTGAAGCTGGCCAGCCTAAAACACGGACGCGACGGCCAGCTGGTGGTGGTCAGCCGCGATCTGAGCGCGCTGCCTGGCGGTGCCGGACATCGCCCCGACCATGCAGGAGGCCCTTGATCGCTGGGAGGCCCGCGCACCGCTCCTTCGCCAGGTCTACGAGACGCTCAACTTGGGG
Source organism: uncultured Gammaproteobacteria bacterium (assembly GCA_963717335.1). Taxonomy (GTDB): domain Bacteria; phylum Pseudomonadota; class Gammaproteobacteria; order Steroidobacterales; family Steroidobacteraceae; genus FEN-1191. The sequence continues at coordinate 197,589 of CAVQVZ010000006.1, forward strand.
CGCGAGGGCGATGCCTTTCCGGTCGGCTCAGGTGGGGTGGCCGCGCCGCTCCCCAGGGCCTATCAATGGGTCGACGGTTCCGCGTACGTCAACCACGTCGAACTGGTGCGCAAGGCGCGCGGAGCGGAGATGCCCGCCTCGTTTTGGACCGACCCGCTGGTGTATCAGGGCGGGTCGGATGATTTTATCGGACCCTCTGACGAGGCGCGATTTGCCTCCGAGGAATGGGGCATCGATCTGGAAGCGGAAGTGGCCGTCATCACCGGCGATGTGCCCATGGGCGTCAGCGCCGCGCAGGTGCGCGCGCGCCGCGATGTACGGCTGGTGATGCTGGTCAACGACTGGACGCTGCGCAACCTCACGGGCGCGGAACTCGCCAAGGGTTTCGGGTTCTACCAGTCAAAGCCAGCCACGGGCTTCTCGCCCGTGGCGGTGACACCCGATGAGCTGGGCCCGGCCTGGGACGGAGGCAAGGTGCTGCGGCCGCTGGTAAGCCGCGTCAACAACCGGGAGCTCGGCGCGCCGGAGGCGGGAGTGGACATGACATTCGATTTTCCGGCGCTCATTGCCCACTGCGCACGCACCCGAAACCTGGGGGCCGGCACGATCGTGGGCTCGGGCACGGTCTCGAACTCCGACCGATCGCGGGGTTCCTCGTGCCTGGCCGAAACCCGCATGCTCGAGACTATCGCGCAGGGCGCTCCCCGCACGCCTTTCCTGAAATTTGGCGATCGCGTGCGAATTGAAATGTTCGATGCGGCGGGCGAGTCGATCTTTGGCGCTATCGACCAACGCGTCGCCCACGGCTAGCATCCAGTGCCATGAGTCTGCCTAATTTCCATCTGCTCAGCCCGGAACGCCTGGACGCCTCGGCGATCGTCGCGCTGCGCGTACTGGCGACGATCCTGCTGGCGTGGCTCGTCTACCGGATGGCGATGCGCCTGGTGCGCACGCTGACCAAGCGCATGGCCTCCCACATTCAGGACGCCGAGCACATGCGGCGCGCGGAAACCCTCACCCGGGTATTCCGCAACTTCGTGACCATAGTCACGGTGCTGATCGCGGGCATGATGGTGCTCAGTGAACTCAGTATTTCCGTGGCGCCGATCCTCGGGGCGGCCGGGGTGGTGGGCCTGGCCGTGGGCTTTGGCGCCCAGAGCCTGGTCAAGGACTACGTCGCGGGCTTTTTCCTGCTGATCGAGAATCAACTGGCGCGGGGCGATGTGGTGGACCTGGGCGGAAAGACCGGCACCGTCGAGGACCTGAGACTTCGCTACGTGCTTTTGCGCGACTACGATGGCAACGTGCACTACGTTCCCAATGGATTGATCACTGTCGTGACCAACATGAGCCGCGGCCACGGCTATGCGGTCATCGAGGTGGGCGTGGAATACAGCACGGACCTGAACAAGGTCTATACGGCCCTGCGTGCGGTCACCCAGGGGTTGCGCGCCGATCCGAAGTTTGCGCGCAGCATCGAAGATGAACTGGAAATTACCGGGGTGGAGCGACTGGATGGCACCACCGTCACAGTGCGTTCGCGCCTGCGGGTGCGCCCGCTGGAACAGTGGCGGGTGCGCCGCGAGTTCCTGCATCGGCTCAAGCTCGAATTCGACAACCAGGGCATCAAGCTGCCCGTGCCACCCCTGAGCCTAGCCGGGCGGTAAATCGAACATCAGGATCTCGGCGTTCTCGCCCTCGCTGATGCGCACGGTCGGTTCCTCGCGGAGCAATGCGCCATCGCCGGCACCCAAGCGCTCCCCGTTGATGCTGACCGCATCCTCGCGCCATCTGCACATAACCGAGTCGCCCGGACGCGAATTCGTGCTCGGCCTGCTCGGTCCCGTTGAACAGGCCCGAGAATATCCGCGCGTTCTGGTGGATTCGGAGCGAGCCCAGTTCCCCGTCGGCTGAAGCAATGAGGCGCAGGCGGCCGCGTTTCTCACTCTCCGGGATCGTGCGTTGCTCGTACTCCGGCGCAATACCGCGCGCATCGGGAATGATCCAGATCTGCAGGAAATGCACGGCCTGGCTTGCAGAGGGGTTGAACTCGCTGTGTTGCACCCCGCGCCCGGCGCTCATGCGCTGCACATCGCCCGGGCGGATGATCGATCCGGTGCCCATGGAGTCCTTGTGTTGGAGTTCTCCTGCGAGCACGTACGAAATAATTTCCATGTCCGCGTGGCTGTGCGTGCCGAACCCCTGGCCCGGCTGGACGCGGTCCTCGTTGATGACTCGCAGCGGCCCGAAGTGCACGTGCTGCGGATCGTAGTAGTCGGCAAAGGAGAAGCTGTGCCAGGAATCCAGCCAACCGTGTTGCGCGTGCCCACGCTGGGCAGCGGGGCGCACCGTGAGCATTGGGCTAGGCGCCCTGGGCCTTGGGCTGCGCGGCGCGCGCTGGCAGCAGGTTGACCGAGACGCTGAATTGCCGGGCTTCGGACGGCTGCATCACACCGACACCGACCACCTGGCGCGAGAGCTGCTCGCCACGCTCGTTGGCAATCGACAGCACGACACAGAATTCACAGGCTTCCTCGGGCTGTTTGTGGCGCACTGTCCCCTCGACCTGCAGAGCGGCGTACCCGGTGGGCGCCGCGCTCAGGTTGGGCGCGTTATAGCGCAGATGATGCTGGCATGCCGGGCAGACGCTGGCACTGGCCAGCACGGTGGACTTGCAGTGCGGACAGCTACGCGTCGCGCCCGGAACCGTGGGGCGCACAACGTTCATGTAGGCGTGCCGCTGCCCTTGTGATCGCCGCGCACCGGGGCCACCGAACCATCGCCCCAGCCAAATTCCACATGACCGCGCATCCGTGAGCCGGATGCCACGGTTATGGTGTCCGCTTTGACGTCGCCCACGATCACGCCGGTCGCCGTGACGTCGATATGCTTGGCGCCGATATTGCCGGTCAGTTCGCCGCTGACGGTCACGGTGCTTGCTCGTACCTCGCCTTGATGCTTGGCGCCCGGTTCGATGCTGAGGTTGCCCTCGACGTGGGCATCGCCCTTGAACTGCCCGGCGATGCGCACATGGCCGGTCCCGCTGATCTTGCCCTCGATGGCCAGACCGGAAGAAATAATCGACTCTTTGGGTTCGACTCGTTCCTTGGCTCGCACGGGCGCGCTGGAAGGAACGGCGGCCAGTGGTTCGGGACTCGGCCGGGGCGCCGGCTCGGCCGCAGGCTTGGGCATTATGTTAGCTGGTGCCGGTGGGGCGACAGTATTCGACGCGGCGTCTCTCCAAAGGGCCATAGCTACGCTCTCCCGGTGGGTGGGTGTGATTGGGTACATTACCCCATTCGAAAGACCACAGTATCATGTCTTGCGCCACCGACAAGCGCTGTAATTATTGAGGACCTCCTTAACCTCTGACGAGCTGCGCTGCATCATCGACACTCTTTATCTAGTGATGGATAACCCCTCCAAATCGAAGATCGGCCGCCCGGCGCGATCCGCCAAGGCCGCCGGCGCCGCCCCCAAGGCGGTGCGGGGCAACGGGGCCAGGGCCATCACCGAAGCCAGCCTGCGCGCCACCGATAAGGGGCGCCAGGCCGCTATAGAAAGAGCCAAGCTCGAGTGGGAAAGCACGGCCGACGCGCTTGGTTCTCTGGTATGCCTGCTGCGCAACGACGGCAAGGTGGTGCGTGCCAATCGCGTGGTAGAGGACTGGACACGCTGCACTGTTTCGAGCGTGCTGGGCGTGAGCGCGCACGCGCTGTTGCATCCAGGCTGCAAAAACAAGCAGTGCGAGGTGGCAGCATTCATGAAGATGTCGCTGGCACAAATTCGCCGTGGTTCAACTCGGCAGTTCGAACTCCAGCAGGTCATCAACATGCGCTATCTGCAGTTGACGATAAGGCCTATGCGAAGGCGGGTGGGTGGGCCGGTCGAACGCGGGGATCCGCGGGCCGTTCTGGTAGCCATTGACCAGAGCGCGCTGTTTCGGGCGCGCGGTGCACTCGAGCTCCTCAATTCCAACCTCGAAACCCGAGTGCGCAGTCGCACCCAGGCCCTGGCCGATGCCAACCGCGACCTGCGCAACGAAATCATCCGACGCGAGCAGGCGGAAGTTGCTCTGCGCACCTCGCGAAACGAACTAAGAGCCCTGTCCGAACAACTTATCGGGGCCCAGGAAGGCGAGCGCAAGCGCATCGCGGTCGAATTGCACGATTCCGTGGGACAGTCGTTAAGCGCCGTAAAGTACTCCCTGGAGCGTGGAGTGGAAATGCTCCGCAACCCCAAGCTCGGCGATCCGGCCACGGTATTCCAGCTGGCCGTGCAACGCATCCAGGAAACGGCCGAAAGCATCCGCTACATCTCGACAAACCTGCGGCCCCGGATACTCGATGAGCTCGGTGCCGCATCGGCGGTGCACTGGTTTTGCCGCGATTTCGCCCATACTTATCCCTCGCTCGCCGTGGTCGTCGACGTCAAACTCGCAGACGATCAGGTACCGGATCGCTTGGCGACCGTGGTGTATCGATGCTTGCAGGAACTACTCAACAATGTAGCTAAGCACTCCAGCGCCGGTGAGGTCCAGATCGAACTGTCGCGCGAGGCGGACGTATTGATGCTGCAGGTCAGTGATAACGGCGTAGGCCTCAACACCGCCACGGCGGAATCCCGCCGCCATGGTTCGGGATTGCGCAATATGCGCGAGCGCGCGCAGATGACCGGCGGCAAGTTCACCATCACGCAGCCCGAGGCCGGCGGAACGGTGGCACAACTGCTTTGGGCTCTCGACCAGGAAGATCTTTACAGTGACGCCATTCTGGCTTAACTCGCCGGCGTCGCGCCTGTACCGATGCAGTCGAGCGTGTAATCGCTTAGCGTCACCTGATCGCCCGCAGCCAAGCGATACACGTGGTAGCGTTGTCCATTGATGTGAATTCCATTCGCGCTGCCCAGATCCTCTACGAGGGTCTGCTCCGCGGTGGTGATGAACTGGCAATGCCTGCGGCTGATAAAAGGGCTTTCAAGGCGCAGGCCCGCCTCCGATCCGCGCCCCACGACCAGGCGCCCGGGCACGAGCGCTACTTGGCTGACAAATTCACCGTTTCGACGCACTTCAAGGGTTAGCGTGGTTGCGTGTGGCAACGATTCGGAATGGCCAGAATTCACCGTGTCGGCCGGGATTGCGGTGGGCGCACCACGCGCGGAGAATTCAATCCAATTAAGCTCTCGCGCTGCGTCGCGAATTTCAATAATTCCGACTCGCGCCATGCTGTGAGACTCAGCGAACATCAAGGCGCTGTCACACAAGGTATTGATCAGTTTGGGCGTGCCGCCGGAGTAGCGAAAAATCTCGTGGATCGTGTCCCTCTCAAACAACTCGCGGCCCTCGCTCCCCGCTATGCTGAGCCGATGAGCCAGGTATCCGGGAACCTGCGATTGCGCGAAGCGCGTCAGCTGCAGAGTGGAAATCGTCGGCAACTTAACGCCCGAGGATTCGATCGTGGCAATCGACTTGGCAAGGTCGTCCTCGCCCGCCAAGACAACAAGCGGCGGGCGGGGCAAGGTGACTAAAAGCAGTAATTCCCGGAGCATTGGATTCGGCCAGCAATGCGCTTGATCCACCAGTATGACGACCGCGTGGCCTTGCGCGATCTCCGCGGCAATGAAGCTTTGAACGTGCGCCAAGGGTTCGTGGGTTGCGTCGTCCGGCAGCGGTAGTCCCAGTTGCTCGGACAGCGCAGCCGAAAGTTCCATACTGGTGAGATTGGGCTGCTGGATACGCACCACCCTCGCGGACGCTCCGCAGTCCCGGGCAAGGGCTTGGAGCAAAGTGGTTTTGCCGACACCCGGTTCGCCGAGAATGCAGACTAATTTTTCTGTGCCCGTGAGGGCGTTGCGCAGTGCGGCGTAGGCTGCTCCCATTGCGCCTTCCAAATAGAGAAACTCAGGATCCGGGCGCAACCTGAATGGCAATTTCTTGAGTTTGAACCAGTCGATGTACATACCAGTCGCGATCCTTGCACCCATCATACCCGTCCAGGCAGGTGCGTCTGTAATGTGACGGCAGTCACAATTTGCGCGGACAACGTTAAGTAGGGCGCATGCTTAGGGCCGGTGCTTACATATCAGGGGTTCCGCCTACTAAGTATGCCTACCTTACGCTGCGGGTAGGGTCCCGTAGAGTGGCCGGGTGTTACACGGAACCATCATTATCGGGCTAATCGTGACGCTGGGCGCAGGCGCATCGGCGTGCCGGGCGGACATTTACGCGTACACCGATGGCGCCGGCATTGCACATTTCACGGACCATCCCAACGACCCACGATACAAATTAATTTTGCGCGTCTCGCCTGAAGCCGAGGGCGTGCAATCAGCGGATGCCAGGCGCGCTTCGACCTGGCTGGCTCGTTCGGTGGAATACGACGCAGCGATTGCTCGGGCGGCAGGCGAGGCTAAAGTTCGGCCTGAACTGGTGCGCGCGGTAATCGTTGTGGAATCCGGTTTCAATCCACGGGCGGTATCGCGACGCGGAGCCATCGGGCTCATGCAGCTGCTCCCAACCACGGCGAGGCACTACGGTGCCTTTAACGCCTTTGACCCGGAACAGAATATCCACGCCGGCGCGCGCTATCTGGCTGACCTGATCGCGCGTTACGGAGTTGAAAAACTGGAACTTGTCCTTGCGGCGTACAACGCGGGTGAGGACGCCGTTGAAAGATACGGCAGGCGTGTCCCTCCTTATAAGGAGACTCAGGCCTACGTGCCGAATGTCCTGAAGATGTACCGTGCGTTGCGCGCGCAGGCGGCTGGAACCGAATCTGGGGCAGAATCATGAAAGCATCACTGGGCTTGCGTCACTCGAGCGGATTCACGTTGCTCGAGCTTTTGGTTGTGATGGTGATCATCGGCCTGCTGGCGGGTTTCGTTGCGCCGCGTTATTTTGCCCAGGTAGGCAAGTCCCAGGTAAAGGCTGCGCGTGCGCAGATTGATGCCCTGGACAAGGCCCTGGAGCAATATCGCATCGATGTGGGTCACCTGCCCACGACGGAGCAGGGGCTCGCTGCTTTAAATGTGCAGCCGTCAGGGGAACAAAACTGGGCCGGACCCTATTTAAAGAAGGATGTGCCGCTCGATCCTTGGGGCGCCCCCTACATTTACGCAGAGCCGGGTACCCATAATAACGACTACGATTTGATGTCCTATGGCAAGGACGGCCGCGCCGGCGGCACGGGAGAAGCGGCCGACTTGGGAAATTGGTGACCCATGCGCTTCCGTGTCAAAGCGATGGCCGGAGTTCAGGACGTATCGACCTACGTGCTGGATGCGGTCGATGAAGCTGACGCACGGCGCCAGATCTTAAATTCGGGCTTGGCTTTTATCTCAGTAGCGCGGGAGCGGAACCTCAAATTCGGCGGCCGCAACACCCGCCTGCAATTGGTTACCTTTAGCCAGGAATTGGTGGCGTTGCTGGACGCTGGGCTTTCGCTTGTGGAATCTATTGAGACCTTGGGGGAGAAAGAAGCCAGCGCGCCTGCGCGACGCACTCTTGATCAGGTGATGACGCGGTTGCGGGAAGGCCAGACGCTGGGGGCCGCACTATCCGAGCATCCGCAGACTTTCCCAACACTTTATGTGGCAACCGTTCGTGCTGCAGAACGTACCGGCGCATTACGTGAGTCGCTCACGCGCTATGTCTCCTATCAGCAGCAAGTCGATGTGCTGCGCAAGAGCCTGATCAACGCCTCGATTTATCCGGCAGTGCTGTGCGGAGCTGGACTGCTGGTAGTTGCGTTCTTGATGGGCTACGTGGTGCCGCGCTTCAGCGCCATCTACGAAGATCTCGGTAGTGAGTTACCGCTGGCTTCGCGTCTCCTAATGCACTGGGGTCAGTTCCTCGACGCGCATGGGTTCGCGGTGGCGGTCGGAGCGCTCACTTTCTTTGCCGCGCTGGTCTACACTTTCACGCGATCCGCGGTTCGCGCAGCAATAGGCGCTCAGATTGCGCGGATCCCGGCATTGGGCAGCCGGTTGCATATCTACCAGCTTGCGCGACTCTATCGCACGGTCGGCATGCTGCAGCGGGGCGGCACGCCCATGGTCACTGCGATGCGCATGTCCGCAGGACTTCTTTCAGCGAACCTGCGGCCGGGCTTCGCCAACGCCACCCAGGCGGTGCGTGAAGGTCGCTCGCTCGGCGATGCCATGGAAAGATACGGACTCACAACGCCGGTCGCGGCACGCATGCTGCGGGTTGGCGAGAGCAGCGGCAACATGGGCGAAATGCTCGAGCGCATCGCCGCTTTCTACGACGAAGAACTTTCCCGCTGGGTAGGGATGGTCACGCGCCTGATCGAACCAGCGCTCATGAGCCTGATCGGCATCGTCATCGGCGTCATCGTGGTGCTGATGTATTTTCCGATCTTCGAACTCGCCGGGAGCATCAAGTGAACGCGGCGGTTGAAAGCCCGGAACTGTTCGGCCTCGACGAGACACTACTGGCCGAGGCGATGACGGTAACCCAGGCAGAAGGCCGGTCCACGCTCGAGTTTCTTGAGCAGCGTTCGGGCCTCGGGCCGGTCGAACTCACGGCAGCGCTCGCTCGCGCGCTCGACTATCGTGTGCTGACGCGCACTGACCTAGCGCGGCTCGAACCAGCCTTCGATCTCCTGTCGTCGGCGGAAGCCACGCGGCGCAGCTGCCTTCTGGTACGCCAGGGTAGCAAGCTGCTGGCCGTGATTGCCGATCCCTTCGATGCCGCCACGCGCAGCTGGTTAGAGGTGCGAGTGCCGCAGGCCCTCGAATGGGTGCTGGCGCCGCGCGCCGAGATCGCCAGCTACATCGGCCGCCATGAGCAGACGTTGCGTGCACTCGACAGCGCGGTCGCTGGCAGCAGCGGGGGCGATTCCACCCACGGATCGGTCGACAATCTGTCGCTCGCATCGATCAGCCAGGATTCGAGCCCGATCGTCAAACTGGTGCACTCGACGTCTGTACGACGCGCTGCGCGCCGGCGCCAGCGACGTGCATCTCGAAACGCTGGCCAACGGCCTAGTAGTGCGCTATCGCATCGACGGCGTGCTGGTGCAGATGGCTTCGGTAACTGGGAACGAGGTCTCGGAGCAGGTCATTTCACGCATCAAGGTCATGGCCGAACTGGACATTGCCGAACGGCGTGTGCCGCAGGACGGCCGCTTCAAGGTGTCTATAGACGCCCGGGCCATCGATTTCCGCGTCTCGATCATTCCGAGCGTTTTCGGCGAGGACGCGGTGCTTCGCATACTCGACAAGCAGTCGCTGACCGAGAAGATGCATGGACTGACGCTGGACGCACTGGGCTTTGACCCGACGACTATCGGTCAGCTGCGGCGGCTCGCAAGTCTCCCGTACGGAATGCTGCTCGTGACCGGACCCACCGGGAGCGGCAAGACCACTACGCTGTACGCCGCGATCTCCGAGACCCAGACCGGCAACGACAAGATCGTCACCATCGAGGATCCGGTGGAGTACCAGCTCGCCGGGGTGCTACAGATCCCGGTCAACGAGAAGAAGGGACTGACCTTCGCGCGCGGCCTGCGCTCGATCCTCCGCCACGATCCGGACAAGATCATGGTCGGGGAAATCCGCGATCCAGAAACCGCCCAGATCGCGATCCAGTCGGCATTGACCGGGCATCTGGTGTTCACGACCGTCCACGCGAACAACGTGTTCGACGTCATGGGCCGTTTTACGCACATGGGTGTCGACACCTACAGCTTTGTCGCTGCCCTGAGCGGCATCCTGGCGCAGCGCCTGGTCCGCGTTGTCTGCGAGCAGTGCTCGGAGTCATACACGCCGTCACGCCGGTTGCTCGAAGACTCGCGTCTGAATATTGCGGTCCACGCAGGTTACGAATTCCGTGTCGGGCGCGGCTGCAAGCACTGCCGTGGTACCGGCTACAAGGGACGCAAGGCGGTCGGGGAGCTGCTGACGCTCAACGACGAAATACGGGAGGCCATTATCGGGCGCGTACCGGTGCGGCAACTCAAGGAGCTCGCCGCGCGCGCGGGCGTGCGCCTGATCCGCGAGTCTGCGCTAGAGCTGGTGAGGAGCGGGGAGACCACGCTTGAGGAGGTGAATCGTGTCACCACTCTGGCGTGATGAGGTCGGCGCTTACTTAGCGCCGCACAAGTTGGCGCTGACGAGACTCGCTCGCGGCCTGCGGCCCAAGACGGTCAGGTCCACTGGCTGGATCAACGAGGATCCGGACGATATGCAATGGAGCGCGGCATTGAGCGCGCTCGATAGCTTGCTTGGCAAGAAGGAGTGGCAGGGAGCGCTTCTGCGCCTGGTGGTCTCTGACCATTGGGTGCGCTATGCCATGGTCCCGTACGCCGCTTCCTTGAGCGGAGCTGCCGAGCGGTTGGCGCATGCGCGTCACGTGCTGGCGGGAATTTACGGGGAAATCGTCAGCGGCTGGACAGTCACGCTGGCGAATACCCGGCCGGGGCTGGCGCAGCTTGCCTGCGGCATGCCGAACGCACTGATGGAGGACCTCCGCGGCGTTCTGGCACGCCGCGAGGTGCAACTGGCGAGTCTTCGCCCGCAGCTTGTCAGTGCTTACAATCATTGGCGCGACCGCCTGCCTGACGGCGGCGCATGGTTTGTGTCCATCGAACAGGGCTCGTTGGCCGCCGCACGCCTGGCGCCTGGCGGCTGGGACCGAGTGCATGGTGTACGCATTGGCGCCAATTGGACGGTCGAATTGCGCCGCCTGCAGACCTTCGGAAGACTGGCCAGCGCGAAGGGAAACGAGGGGCGGGTCTACGTCGATGCGCCCGCCGCGCTGCGTGTGGCCGCGGGCGAAAGCGGAGCGGAATTGGTCTGGCTCGAAGAGAGCACGGCCAAGGAATCCACCGCCAGCCGGCTCGAATACCAGCGCAGGCACCAAGCGTGAGCGCGCCGCGGCTGGAGCTGGATTTCGTGGAGCGGCCTTCGCGCGGGGGCGCCGTCGGCATGGCGGTGGCCGTGCTCGGCGCGCTCTGCCTGAGCGCGGTGCTGGTCCAGCGCCACGAATTGAACACGCGGCTCGCCGGGCTTGAGCTGCGCAATGCCGCGTTGGCCGAGCAGGATAACCCCCATCGTTCGCCGCCGTCGGTTGCCGGCCTAGACGCGCAGAAAGCTGACAAGACCGTGCGCGAGCTGGGCACGCCTTGGTCGCAACTGCTGGCGCAGCTGGAAACCGCTAGCAGCGACACGGAGAACGACATCGCCGTGCTCGCCGTCGAGCCCGATCATGCCAAGCACCGCGTCAAAGTGACGGCGGAGGCGCGCGATCTTGATCGTGCCCTCTTATATGTTCAGCGCCTCCGCAAGGCGCCCAATCTCCGCTACCCGATGCTCGACAGCCACGAACTTCGAACTGAGGACAAGGACCATCCGGTACGTTTTCAGGTTTCGGCCGATTGGAGCGATACGACATGAGCTCCTCGACGATCGATGCGCAAGTGCATAAAGAACTGGCTGAGGCGCCCCGCACCGTCTCAATGCCGCAGGCATTGCCCGTGCCCCGCCCGGTTCCGGCTCCGCTTCGATCGACCGGACTGGGCCTGGCAACTTCGGTTGGAGGCGCCAGCGCGCCCGTCCTCAGTCGTGTGAGCGAGCTGGGTGGCCGGGCCCTCGATCAAGTGGTTTACCAGGTGCGGCGCCTGGGAAGCGCTACGCTGACTGGCATTGTGGCACTAGCCACCGCGGTCTCGATCTACATCTCGTACAACATGCCCCAGGGCGCAGCCGTGTCGGCGCTACAGGCTGAGCTCGCCCACGCACCGGCAAGGACCGCGACCGTGACGCCCAATGGTGCGCCGCTCGCCTCCCTTCCGCTGCGCAGCGATGTAACAGACGTCGTAGCCAAGGTGTACCAGGAAGCCAAGGCCGCAGGCGTCGAGCTGCCACGCGGGCAATACGAATATATTCCGCCACGCGATGGCGTGGCGGCGCGATACCGCCTGACCTTTCCTGTCCGTGCCACCTATCCGCAACTCCGCGGTTTCCTCGACCGCACGCTGATTGCATTGCCGGCCGTGGCGGTGGAGGGCCTGCGCATCGAGCGCAAGACGGTAGGCGACGGCAATGTCGATGCCGAAGTGAAATTCGCGGCCTACGTGGTAGGAGAAACGTAATGGTACTCACCACGCGTCTGAAAGTACTGTGCGGCATTGCTGCCGCCGTTGGTGTGTTCATCGCTGTCACTTGGCCAAGCGAGGACTCGGCGCAAGTCTCGAGTTCGGGTTCTGCCGCGGTCGATGGCACGGTGACCCGCTCCTCACGTGGCGCAACGCAGCGCGCCGCCGCCCGAGAGTCGGGCAACCTGATGGTGCGCCTGACTCACCGTGTTACGGAGAGTAAAGCCGCAGAGGCGCTGTTCCATACACAGAACTGGTATGTGGCGCCGCCGCCGCCGCCTCCAGCGCCAGTTGTGTATGTCCGACCACCGCCGCCGCAGGCGCCACCGCTGCCATTTACTGTGATGGGCAGCTACGCGCATCCGGGCGATGCGACCGTATATTTTCTGACTCGCGGCGATCGCGTCTTCGACGTGCACATCGGCGACACGATCGACGGCGTTTACAGCGTGGACGGGGCGGCGGACGGACAACTGAAATTGACTTACAAGCCGCTCAACATCCAGCAGACCTTGCTCTTGGGAGACTCGAAGTGAAAGCCAAACTCGGCAGGATAGGGCTGACGCTGGCTGCAGCGATGCTGGTCATCTCCTGCGCCACCACGAAACTGCACCGCGAAGGCATCGACGATGTCGATCACGGTCGGTACGAGTCAGGCCTGCAGAAGCTCCAGCAGGCTGCCGCGGCCGATCCTGGCAACCTGACCTATAAGCTGGATGTCACGAGCCGAAAGGACGAAGCCATCTCCAAGCTGATTTCCTCCGGCGATAAGGCCCGCACCGAGGGTGATCTTGACGCTGCAACGGCGAATTACCGCCGCGTGCTTACCATCGATAGTGGGGTAGGGCGTGCCGCCAGGGGAATCGAAGCGGTGGAGGGGGACCGTCGACACGACCGAGGCCCTAACGCTCGCGCTGCAGGATTTGAAAGCAGGCAATATGGATATGGCGGAGACCAGGATCGGAGCCATCCTCAACGAGGATCCCGGTTTCGGGCCAGCACTCGCGCTGCAGAACAAGCTTGAATCGGCACGCGGTCCGGTCAACATGACCCCGAAACTGCGCACGCGCGACAATCGCCCCGTTACGCTGCAGTTCCGGGACGCGCAGACCAAAATGGTGTTTGAGGTGCTCTCGCGCCAGACCGGTATTAACTTCATCTTCGACAAGGACATCAAGAGCGATGGCAAGACGACGATCTATGTCCAGGATGTGCCAATCGAGCAGGCGATCGACTTGGTGCTTGGCCAGAACCAGCTGGCGCGCCAGGTCCTGTCCGAGAACATGGTGCTGATCTACCCGAACAATTCCTCGAAGCAGAAGGACTACCAGGACCAGATCGTCAAGACTTTCTATCTCAATACGGCTCTGCCGAAGGATGTCGAGGGGCTGCTGAAGACGATGCTCGATGCCAAGACGCTGGTGGTGAACGAGCGCGCTAACGCGATAGTCATGCGTGATACACCCGAGAACGTGCGCATGGCCGAAAAGCTCGTCGCCTCGATCGATATCGCCGAGCCCGAAGTCATGATGGAGGTGGAGATCCTGGAGATTTCCCGCGGTAAATTGCAGCAGCTCGGCATCACCTACCCAAACGCCTTCACGATGACGACGACTTCGCCGACCGGGGGTAGCGGGTTGACGCTCAAGGATCTGCAGAACCAGAGTTCCTCTACCATCGCGGTCACCCCGCTGTCCATGACGATCGATGCGCTCAAGACGACCAGCGCCGCCAATCTGCTTGCGAGCCCGAGGATTCGGGCACGCAATAAGGAAAAGGCCAAGGTGCTGATCGGCAGCAAGGTGCCAGTGATCACGACAGCGGCCACGGCATCTGGCAACGGGGGCATCATCTCCAACTCACAGGTGCAGTATCTCGACGTCGGTCTAACCCTTGAGGTCGAGCCCCAAATTTATTCTGATAACGACGTCGGAATCGGCATCAACCTGATCGTCAGCTCGATCGCGAGCACGGTCAAGGTCGGCGATACAATTGCCTACGAATTGCGCAATCGCAATGCCACGACCAAACTTCAGCTCAAGGACGGCGAGACTCAAATCCTTGCCGGCCTTATCAACGATACTGAGAGTCGAAGCGCCACCAGCGTGCCTGGACTCGGTGACATCCCGATCATCGGGCGATTGTTCAGCAACAATCACACCGAGAAGGACAAGTCGGAACTCGTGATGTCGATCACGCCGCACGTGATTCGCTCCAAAGTGCGTCCGTTAGGGGAGAACACGGAGTTCTGGTACGGCACGGAATCACGCAGTGGCCTGCAACCGCTGCGAGCGGCGCCGAGTAGTGCTTCTGCGGCGCCGACCCCCGGCAGGTTGGTCGCCCCGGCTGCGAATATTGCCAACCCATCGGCTATAACCGCGGTTTCCGCGGCGATGGCCACAACCCAGACGGCGCACGCGCCGGTCGATGTGAGTTCCACCGAAACTGGACCTGCGATAGCCGCCGCCACGGGCGTGGCAGGCGGAACTGACACCACGGTGGCAAGTGGCACGCCTGGAACCCCTTCGGCGCGGATCGCGGCGCTCCAGGGCGTTACTCCGGTACCCTCCGGAAAGCCCACGGAAAGTGATGGACCTATTCCGCACTTGACCACCTCACTGGTTGGACCGAGCGCAGTAAAAGTGGGCGATGAATTTACTGTCACACTGCAAATGCAGACCGATCAAGGCGTCAGCAAGGTGCGCTCGCAACTCCGATACGACGCTGCGGCGTTCCAGCTGGTGTCGGGCGATCCAGGAGGACTGATTCCGGATTCCACGGGCGCTAGCGTCGTCGGGCGCTCCGGCGGTGCCCAGCTCGAGGCGGCAATGCCTTCGGGAGACACGATCAACGGCAGCGGTGAACTTATGGTCCTGAAGTTCAAGGCACTTCAGTCGCGCCCGCAGACTAGCTTTTCGGCGCAGGTGACAGCGATGGGCGCAAGCGGGGCCATTATGGCCAACAGCACTCCGACCCCGCTGACGCTGGCCATAGCTCAGTAGTCTGATACGGAATCGACGTCGTGTCCTGCCGCAAAAGATCTTCCGGCTTCACGCTGATCGAGGTCGTGATCACCGTCGCCATCGTCGGCCTGTTGGCCAGCGCAGCTATCCCGCTGACCAGCATGGCGATGCAGCGTGAAAAGGAGACCGAGCTGCGCGCCGCGCTGCGCGATATCCGCAGCGCCATCGACGCTTACAAGGAGGCCGTTGAACAGGGACGCGTCATGGTGAGCGCGGATGCCTCCGGATACCCTCCGGACCTTAAAACACTGTACTCGGGGGTCGAGGACGCTACGAATCCGAAGAAACCAATGATCTATTTCATGCGTCACCTGCCGCGCGACCCGTTCTATCCCGACGGCGAGGCGACAGCCGAGGAGACCTGGGGACTGCGTAGCTATGCCAGCCCGGCGGAAAGCCCTCAGCCAGGGGATGACGTCTACGACGTTTACTCCCTGAGTAAGGGCAAAGGGCTTAATGGAGTCTACTATCATGACTGGTAGCGCCCGGCGGGCGGGGTTCACGCTCATCGAGCTGCTGGTTGTCATGACCATTATCGCGGTGTTACTCACAATCGCTGTGCCGCGCTATTTCCACTCGCTGGATCGCTCGCGCGAGGCGGTTCTGCGGCAGGACCTCACGGTGCTGCGCGAATCGATCGACAAGCATTTCGGTGACTACGGGCAGTATCCGGATTCGCTCACAGCCCTGGTCGAGCGCCACTATATTCGCGCGGTGCCGGTCGATCCTTTTACCCGCAAGGCTGACGACTGGCAGGTCGTGGTCTCGGACGATGCGGACCATCCTGGCGTAAGCGACGTACACAGCGCGGCGGAAGGCAAGGGCAGCGATGGACTGCCGTATCGGGAATGGTGAAATTTGTGTTGGCGCGGCAGACGGGATTTACTTACATCGGACTGCTGTTCGCGGTCGCCATCCTCGGCATTACCTTGGCGACGGTGGGAGTGGTGTGGAGCACCGAAATCCGTCGCGAAAAAGAAGCAGAGTTGCTGTGGGTTGGCGATCAATATCGCGCGGCGATTGGCCGTTACTTTGCGACCGCCGGCCAGTACCCGCAGGATCTGACCGACCTGCTCGAGGATAAGCGTTTTCCGCAGGTGCGACGTTACCTGCGCAAGCTGTTCCCCGACCCGATGACCGGGCAGATGGACTGGCAGCTGATCTCGGCACCGAGCGCCGGGATAATGGGTGTCGTCAGCAGTTCCCAGGGCAAACCCATCAAGGTGGCGGGTTTTGGGATACGCGACACGTCCTTCCAGGATGCGGATTGCTACTGTAATTGGAAGTTCATGTACACCGGGCGCAACCTGCGCCACCGCCGCGCGATCGACCCAAACCTACCCAAGTAGGGGCAGGCTCACCGATGCGCTGCGACTAACGAGGCAAACCATGTCACCATCGCGAAACCCTGGCTCCGTCGTAGCGCTGCTCCTGTGCGCGACATTCCTTGATCCTGCCCTGGCACAGACTCCGGCCGCGGCGCCGGCCGATGCGGCCACATCGCCCATACCGACAGAAGGCTCTCCCGTGGATCCGGCGGCGGCGAGCTACAGCCTCGGCATCTATTTAGGCAGCCAGCTGCGCGCCTCGGGCGTTGAGGCAACAGTTTCAGTGGAGCAGCTGCAGAAGGGCCTACACGATGGGCTCGGCGGCAAGATTCCTTCGGAAGACGACAAAAGCCGCATGTCAGCGATGCTCCACACCGGCAGGGATGCGGTTGCCAGTCAGAACCGAACGCAGGCGCAGGATTTCCTCACGCACAACGCGAAGGTGGACGGTGTCGTGACTACGGCATCAGGCTTGCAGTACGCGATTCTCAAACCCGGAGATGCGACGGCCTCCTCACCGAAGATCACCGACACCGTTACGGTGCACTACCGCGGCCGACTGCTGGACGGAACGCAATTCGACAGCTCCGATGCGCACGCGATGCCGGCCACTTTCCGAATCAAGGGTGGGGTCATTAAGGGCTGGCAGGAAGCGCTCCAGCTCATGAAACCTGGCGCCCAGTGGCGCTTGTTCGTACCGCCCGAGCTCGCTTATGACGCGGCCTCCCGTCCGGGCATTCCGCCTGGATCTCTGTTGGTCTTCGATCTCGAGCTGCTGCGGATTGAGCCCGCGCAGAAGCTGCCGTCAAGTGGCGCACCACTGTCCAAGGGTAGCGGGGCCCAAAGCAGCAAGGGAAGCGTCACTCCGCAGCGCTAAGTTTTTCCAGCCGCGCGCCACGCCGCACCGTTCACGGCAGCGCGGGGGCAATTGCGTGCGCACTACGCCCGAGCGCCCCGACTAGACATATCGCGTTTCTACTGTGTTGTGCCCCCCTGTTGCCCGGTGTTTGCCCAATGGGGCGTTGGGCCTCCGTAAAGCATTCTCACGTCGTGGAACGTGCACGGACGGGGATTGGCTTAGGGAATCGCGCATGAGGCATACACATCGGTTTCGGTACATCGCAATCCGTGCTCGGACAGCCCACTTGCTCGCCTGTGTCGCGACGACGGGCAAAGAAAAACTCGAAACCTTGCAAGTTCAGAGCGCCTTGCGCGCTGAAAGTTCCGGACGGAGGCTCTATGTCTAGCACGCGTTCAATCTGCATCGGCATTGCCGCGGTCTTCGTGGCTGTATTTGCGCTGCCCGCAGCGGCGCAGTCGTTCCGCGTCCAGTGTCCGCGCTTTACCGCGCTACATCCGGACCCGGCCGCGGCAAGCACTATCGCGGCGGTAAGCGCCGCGGGCGCTGGCGCCACTTATGCCTCGGTCTTTCCAGGCCAGATCAAGTGTCAGCAGATCTCTGGTGGCGACGGTTTCGCCACGATGGCCGACGGCACGCAAACTTACCTATTCGCGTTTGGACCGTTGTCAGGAATGGCAAACATCGTCAAGGGCCTTCCCGGTACGGTCGTCAACACAGAATTTAATCAGTCAAATTTGGTTCCCAACGGAAGCGGCGGCTTTCAGGTGCTCGACGCGGTCAAGACGGGCGCGCCCTATCCGGGTTACACGTTCAACGGAGCAATTGGCCTCGTGCCCGACGCGAGCGACCTGCAGGTCGGCAGCGTCGGCTTCAACCTCGACCCGACCACGGATGCCCCCATCACCGGATCGGGCTACCAGGTAAACGAGCAGCTGGTCTTTACCGGCGGCGGCGGCAGCGGAGCCAAAGGAAGGATCGCCAGTGTCGGAGCGGGCGGTTCGATCAATACGATCCAGGTGACCGCGGGCGGGACTGGCTACATTTCACCGCCGACGATCACTTTCAGCGGACCGGGCACCGGAGCCCAGCCCGTAGCCGCACTGGCAGCCGGAACTTCCATGGACGGGCACGTCGACCCGCGGCTGATCATGGACGTCGGCGTGCTGAACGGTAACGAGTCGGCGCCGATGATCGCGATCGACGAGGACGACGAACTGTTTCTGACCTTGACGAACGTCGGCATGGTTATGCGCCCCGACCTCTTCGAACAGCACACGGTGCACTTCCACGGCTACCCGAACGCTTCCTCGTTCTATGACGGCGTGCCGGACGCCTCGGTGGCCATCAACATTGGTGGCAGCTTCACGTACTACTACCTCGCACCCGAAGCGGGCACCTACATCTGGCACTGCCACATCTCACCTCCCGAGCACCTGCAGATGGGCATGGTCGGTCAACTCTACGTGCGCCCCCGCCAAGACAGCACGGCGGTGGGCGCCTCGCTGCGCGCCCGACTTAATGCCGACAACCAGACTGCGGCTCGCAAGTGCAAAAGCGATGACATCTTCTGCTCGGTGCAGACGCCGGCCGCAAATGCAGTCCTGCAGGTCGCCGGCCAGAAATATGCCTACGACGACGGCGACGGTTCGACGGCCTTCGACGTCGAATACCCGATCCAGATGCATGGTTTTGACCCGAACTTTCACTTTGTGGGCATGACCTTCAATCCGGAATCGTTTGCTGACAACAAGGACAAGTACTTCCTGCTCAACGGTCGCAGCTATCCGGACACGGTCATCCCCGGCCCGATGAGCACGCAGGCGACCGATGGCATCCCGCGCTTCTCGCAGCCCGTGCCTACCGCGATCAACATTCCCCTGGGTGGAAAAGCGCTATTGCGCTTCTCGGACCTCAATGTGACCGAGTACCACACGCTTGCCTCTCTCGGCATCCCGATGCACGTCGTGGGTTACAACGCGCGCCTGTTGCGCGACCAGGACGGCAACAACATGGATTACCTGACCAATTCCATCACTCTAGGTGGTGGAGAATCAGTCGACGTCATTCTGGATGCCAGCAATGCAACCACGTACCCGGCGGGGAGCAAGTTCTACCTCTACACCCCGCAGCTGGACCACCTGTCGAATGACGCAGAGAACTTTGGCGGCATGATGACCGAGGTCACGATCATGCCGTGCATCCCGAGCGCGTTCGACGCCGACGCCAAGCAGTGCAAGCCTTAGGAGAGCAGCGATGCGCGACAACAAATCTATGTTTGGGCGAGTGATGCGCTGCGCTGCAGTGGCCTGTGCGTCACTGATCGCTTGTGCGGTCCATGCCGCGGCGCCAGGAATACTTGGAACCGGCAACACGGCACACTCATTTGACCTGACCGCATCGGCCGCGTACACGACGCAACCGGACGGGGCCAGCATTTATACCTGGGGCTATGGCTGCAATACCGCCCCGGATGCCAGCCAGTTCGTACCTGCGGCGATAGCCACTGGATTCTGCCCGGCCGGCAGCATGCAGCTGCCCGGCCCCACGCTCATCGTGCACAAGGGCGATACGGTAAGTGTGACCCTGCACAACAACTTGCCCAAGGTGGCGGGCAATACTTCCATCCTGTTTCCGGGGTTCACAGTGCTTCCGGGCGGGGGCGGGGTGCCTGGCCTACTCACGCAGGAGGCCATCAACGGCGGGACGGTGACCTACACGTTCGTCGCCGACACGGAAGGGACGCATTCGTACTACAGCGGCACGCAGAGCGATATTCAAGTCGAGATGGGTATGTATGGTGCGCTGATCGTACTTCCTACGACTATCCCGACCGCGTGCACAACGGGCGGCCGCGCCAGCAACAATCTCGCAGCGCGCGGGGCTCACGGTCAGCAGGAATTCCGTCTTGCCGCGGCCGCGTTCGGCAACAACGCGCAGTCGTGCTACGACCGCGAGTACCTTTTCCAGTTCTCGGAACTCGACGCTTCGATCCATAAGCAGGTTGAGGCGCAGGCGGCCCTCGCGTGCAACCAGCAGACCGGGTGCCTGAATGTGCAGACCGAGCCGTACCACCCCGAATATTTCATGATCAACGGGCGCTCGATGCCCGATGACATGGACCCGAATTACGCGAGCCAGTATCCGCACCAGCCGTACAACGGCAACCCGCACATGCATCCAGGTGAAATCACTCTGGTGCGCATCATCGGCCAGGGCCGCATGGAGCATCCGTTCCATGAGCACGCCAACCACGTGCGCGTGCTGGCGCGTGATGGCAACCAGCTCGTCAATGTCAATGGCAACCTTGACGGTCCGCTGCTGTTCACGACGACAACGACCCCGGGCATGACGCTCGATGGCCTGTTCGAGTTCACGGGCAAGGGCCTGGCCTGGGACATGTACGCGCACCACAAGGCTGATGCCAACAACGCCGCCGTGGATCCTGCCTGCACGCCGGATGCTAATGGCTTCCACAACGTGCCCGCGGATGACAACTACTACGAATGGTGCGGTGACCACGACAAGGCCCTGGAATCGCATCCGTTTGGAAATGTCGGCAGCGGCGGCCCGATCACGCTGCCGGACCCGAACATCCTGGCCAATGGCGCCTGGTACGGCGGCAGCCCTTATCTCGGACCGGACGCAACAGGTCGTGCCGTGGGTCCGTCACCCATCCCGCCCTCGGGAACGGTCGCCAACGATCCGGGGGCCGAGGCTGGGTTTGCCTATATGTGGCATTCACATAACGAACGCGAGATCACGACCAACAACATCTTCCCGGGTGGAATGATGATGATGATGCTCGTTGACCCGTGGGTCTACCCGATCAACGAAGCGAATTAGTAGTGAGGAGAATGGTAATGAACTCCAAGTATCTGACGCCGTCCCTGCTGAAGAAGAGCATCGCGGCATCCGTTCTCCTGCTTGCCTGTGGCGCCGCAAGCGTCGCATCGGCGCAGGCTGTCAACCTTCGCGCCGAGGCGCAATCGACCACGCTTCCTGACGGGCAGAACGTACCCATGTGGGGTTATGTCTGCTCCGATGGCGGCTCCGGTGGTGCCACCTGCGGCACGGCGAAGGACCCGACCGTCAACAACCAGGCGAACTGGGCGCCTCCGGTCATCCGCGTGCCGGCCGGCCCGTTGACGATCAACTTGACCAACCATCTGAATTTTGCCAATTACGCCGCGCCGACCTCCCTGGTCATCGTAGGTCAAGTGGGCGGCGGACTTGGCACGGGCGCAGTGTATTTTCCGGCGGGGTCATTCAAGCATGATCCGTACGGCACCACTTGGCCCGGCACGGCGGGTACTGTGGATACGGGCAGCTGCAGCGACGCCGATCCGATGGCGCCGGGCAATGCCGGCACCTTCTGTCCGCCCGCACAGGGCCAGCGCGTGCGATCGATGGCCACGGAAGTGATGCCCTCGAGCGCGGCGACCACCCTGACTTGGAATCTCCGCCCAGGCACTTACCTGATCGAATCGGGCACTGAGCCCTCGATCCAGGGTGCCATGGGTCTCTACGGAATCCTGATCGTGTCCGATCCTTCGGGCCTGGATTTCGGCACGGCGTATGACACCGATGTCCCGCTGCTGCTGAGTGAGATTGACCCGGCGCAGAACCGTGAAGTCGCGCAGGTGGTGCAAAACTCAGGCTTTGCCGACACCAACGTGTGGAACGGTCAGCCGGGAAAGTGCGGAGACATCGCCGTGCCTTCCACCCAGCACACCTGCTTTCCGCCGGCCGTCAACTACACCCCGGCCTATTATCTTGTAAACGGTACCTCCTTTGATCGCACAGTGGCCAATGCGCCGGGTGCGAGCTCGAGCTTGAACGTACTGCCGGCCGGGACCGGCACCAAAGGGCGTGTCGTGTTGAGGTTCGTCAATGCCGGCCTGCACATGCACGTGCCTTCCGTGGTCGGTGCGAAGATGACGCTCGTGGCCGAGGACGGCAATCCCGTCAAGGGCGCGCGCGTTCAGAATGAAGTGTTCCTGTCTGCGGGCAAGACCTTTGACGTGGCGATTTCGCCCAAACAGACTGTCGCGGGTACCTACGATGGGGCTACGCTCCCGATCTTCGATCGCGCGCTGAGCCTGTCGGCCTCCAACCAGCACGACGGTGGTATGCAGGCGTACCTGAATGTGGCCGGCGGCGCCACCACGGGCGTGGGTTCGGCCGCTTCGGCCGTGACCCTTAGCGCCGCGGACAAGGCCTATTACTGCATCGCGGGTTCCACCCTGTCGGTCTCTGATCCGAGCAAGGGACTGTTGGGAGGCTCTGCCGGCGCCAATGGGGTAACGCTGACCGGGGCCAGCGGAAGTGTGACCACCGCTGCTCTCGACATCCATGCGGACGGTACATTTACCTACACCGCTCCTGCGGGCGCTTGCGCGGGTGCTTTCACTTACAATGTGAATGGCTCGGCGGCGCACACTGCGACAATCAAGCAGTGTGACTCGACGACCCAGGACGCCGGCTGCAATCTGGTTGCACCCGTGGCGGGTCCGATCACCTTTAAGAGCGACGTCGCTTCGCGTTACGACTCCAAGCCGCCCGGTGTGCTGGCAGGCGTGACCTCCAGCAACTCCGATAACACCAAACTGTCGGCGCTGACGGCGGGCACGGTGCCAATCAATCCCGACGGCTCATTCGTTGCGACCCCGGCGAATACTACGGCCGCGACCTGCGCAGCCGCGGGCCTGACGGTCGGCCCGACCGGAGATGTGCCCACCGGCACGGTCTGCCGCAGCTTCCAGTATCAGGTCCAAAACGCGCAGGGAACCCAGAGCGCAACTCCTGGCACCGCGTACGTTGCCTTCAAACCTAGCTCTGGCCTGGTCGTGAAGCTCATTGACGCGCTCAATAAGGTCCAAGTCACCAACGACTACCGCTGGATCATCGAAGAAGACCGAACCTTCTGGATCGACCCGAAGTGCCAGATCAATAATCCCAGCGGCCCGCGAGTCGATTCCCGCGGTCAAGCGTGCCCGGCGCTGCCCGTGGAGAGCCTGTCGTACAACTTCCATACTTCGTTCATGCCGGTGGTGGCGCAGGGCTGCGTCGGTACGACCTCTTGCGAACTGGGCCAGACCCGGGGTGGGGCACAGGTCGCCTGCGATATCGGTAACGGCGTTTGCGAAGACACGAATGTACAGAAGACGCCGCTCAACCCGGGCGATGTTTATCTGGACCCGAACAAGCGTTACTTCATCTCGGTACTTCCCGGCGATGGCGTCAATACGACGATAGGCGGCGCGGGTGGTCCGCAACCAGTCGATCCGGCTAACCCCGACGGCCCGCAACGGGCCTTCGACATCGCCAAGGATTGCGGACCGTACAATCCCGGCGATCCTCGCTGGGCACCAGGCGCTGACACCGGCCTATGCGGCCACGAAATGGGCGGCGCGCAGATCGCCCCGGCGCCGCTGGCCGGTTCCCGGCCCGTTATAAACATCGCGCTGCAGGAACTCCCGCTGCCGGCCGGCAAGGTCTCGGTATTCGTATTTGAAGACGACTTCCCGCTCAATGGCGAGAACGACGCCGGCGGTGGCGTCGACGTGCTGGCGCCGAATGAGCCGGGCCTAGGCGGCTTCGAAATCAAGCTCTTTGACCAGGCGGGCATGCTCGGTGACAACACCGGCCAGCCCACCTATGACGAGTTCAACCAGCCCCTGACCAACTCGCTGGCCGGTTACATCGACCCGCAGACCGGGCTTGATGCCTGCCCGATCACCGCGCACCAGGACGACCCGAACCACAATTTCGTCGGCATGATTCCGACCTGCCCGACGTTCGAATCGGACGGCAAGACCCTGTCCCCACTGGTCGGCCAGGTGGTCATCCCGAATCTGTATGCCGGTTTCTATGAAATACAGGCGTACCCGGCCGCCGATCGCATCGCGCGCGGTGAGCAATGGCTCCAGACGAACACGCTCGACGGCGGAGCGCCGCACGAAGTGTTCATCAAGCCCAATGAGCCGGGTTACTTCCAGGAGTTCGGTCCCGGCGCCTGGCACGTGACGATTGGCTTTGCCAATCCGAAGATCATCAACGATCGAAAGGATAAGTACTGCGCCAGCGCGCTCAACAACCTCGGGCCCTGCACCCACACCCTCAAGGTGCAAGTGACGAACAATCACATGAGCCGCGCGCCCGATGAACGCACCTTTAGCAGCGGCAGCTACGACCACTACAGCTTCACGACCTGCTATGTATCGATCGGGCCGCCCGAGGCCGAGGACTTCGCGATCGGAGCCTGCGATCCGGATGGCACGGTCACCTTCAACAACATGCCCAACGGCACGTTCAAGATTGCGGTGTTCGACCAGTGGAACGACATTATCCTGGATGGCCTGGTCGGCTCGATCACGATCAACGGCGATACCACCAAGGAGTGGCCGGTCACCCAGTGGCGCAGTGACGTATCGACGTACACCTACATCGACAATAACCGGGACGGCTTGCCCGAAGACGGTGAGCCCGGCCTAGCGTTGGTCAATACCAACATCCGATACCGCGACGGCAGCATCGGTTTCTTCAACAACACCGACCTGGCCGGCAACGCGGGCTTCAACGAAGTATTCCCGTTCATGAACTGGCTTGTGGTGGAGACCACCTCGACCCGCTTCAAGCCCGAAGCCACGCACACGGTGTATGACGCGGGTGGCGCGGTCGACGGCACAACCGGCGGCGGCGGTTCCGACATCGCCGACCACCTGGCCAACACGCTCGAACGCCCGAACACGAGCTTGCCCAGTGCTCTGCGCCTGCCCGGCGGCATCTATTGCGCCGATGCGGATTGCAGTGCCCGGGTCAACGTGCCTCTGACGCTCAGCGGCCCGACAGGTCCGGCAAGTGGACTTTCCAGCGGCGCGATCGTGCGGCCGGAACCGTGGGGTAATACTCAGGGCTGGCAGGGTTTGCTCGGCCAGGACAACTTCATCGAATTTGCGATGCGGCCGTTCGCCGAACACGAGAATGGCGGCATCCAGGGACACGTGATCTACGCGTCCACGCGGCCCTTTGACGATCCGACCCTGCTGCTGCAGCTGAGTTGGGAGCCGGGCGTCCCGCACGTCAAGCTCAACTTGTACAGCAAGACGACTGACGAGAGTGGCACCGAGCACCTGACGCTGGTGGACACCACCACAACGACCAGCTGGGACGATTGGGCGCAGGGCTTCCACTTCGCCGCCGACGGCGTCACCAAGATACCGAACATGAATTGCCCGGGGCAGGACCCCACCAGCCCCTTCTTCCAGACCCTGAAGGACAGCAAGCAGTGGCTCGACCCGAGCAACCCCAAGACACCGCTCCCGAACAATTCGCAGTTCAAGTGCTTCGACGGGTGGTCGCAGCTGAACCAGGTGCAGCCCGCACCGTATGACGGCATGTACTCGTTCCCGAGCGTGACCAAGACCGATCCGGTCACGGGCAAGGCCGCGGGCACGAACTGCAGCGCCTGCGTCACAAATCCTGACAGCACCGATCCGCTGCGCTTCGGCACGCCGATGCTCCCGGCGGGCACGTACGTCGTAGAGGTGGTGGTACCGCCGGGCTACGAACTGGTCAAGGAAGAGGACAAGAACATCCTGTTGGGCGACGTGTATATCGCGCCCGTGACGCAGCAGTTCCTGGGCTTCGGCAACATCTACATCATGCCCGACCAGGCGGCTGTCGGCGCCCATTACAATGGCAACAACCCGGGCAACCTGAACCTGACCGACAACCTTGGCGCTGCTCCGCGCCACGAGGGCGATACCGGCAGCATCGAGTCCTTCTGGCCCTGCGTGGGTGCGGAACGCGTCGTTCCGGACCTCAACAGCTTGTTCCCGGGTGCCGGCCAGGCCGCGCCGTTCGCCGGTGCCGTGCGCCACCTGTGCGATCGCAAGGAAGTGGTGCTGACCGAGCAGGCCTCGGTGCTGACCAAGTTCTACGTGTTCAGCTCGGCTCACATCGCCGCGCACATGACGGGCACGATCACCAACGACTACGCGTCGGAATTCGATCCGTTCTCGCCGCAGTTTGGCGAGAAATTCAGCCCGCCGAATCTGCCGGTCGCCTTCCGTGACTTCAATGGCAATGAGGTGGCGCGCGTTTACGGTGACCAGTGGGGCTCATACAACGGTCTCTACTACTCATCCTGGAGCGTCAATCCGCCCAATCCGACCGGCTACGCGCCGCAGATGTCCATCGCCTGCATGAACGATCCAGGCCCGATTGCCGATCCGGTGACCGGAGCGATGATCACCGATCCGGCCTACAACCCGGCCTACAGCGACTTCTGCTACGAGTGGTCGTTCATGCCCGGCCTGACCTCGTACATGGACACACCGGTGATCCCGACCCAGGCGTTCGCCGACGGCTATAACCTGCCGGACAGCGAATATCCGGATGCGACGCCCGCGGTATCAAGTGTTGTGAACACCAATTCTTCATACCCGGGTCCTTGGGTCAGCACCGGTGTCGGCAGCACAGCGGGCACGGTGCAGTTCACGCTTACGCTGGTGGCGGCTAATAACACCATCAGCGCAATTCAGGTCGGTTCCACCAACCTGATCAGCGGCACGATCACCTGCAATCTGTTGATCCTGTGCCCGCCGGGCGCCGGAGCTACTCTGCAGGCTGCGCGAAACGTCGCCATGGCGGCAGCCGTGGCCACGAGAATCAACGCCCTGACCGGAAGCACCGGTTATTCCGCCGCGCTCTCGGGCACCGGCTTGACATCGGTGACCGTTACGGCGCCGACCAGCGTGTCGAACGGCACGGCCCTTACGGTGACGAAATCCGGATCGATCACGATCTCCCCGGCCGCCCTGGCTTTCTCGGGCGCCGTGGCGGGACCGCCGGTCGCGATGGGCCTGACCATTACGGCCCTCGGCGATAAGGTCGTGCAGAACCCGAACTTCTCCGGCCCGAATTCGACCACCGCTCCCTTTAACCAGAAAACCATCACGCGCCATTACGGCTTTGGTGCGCGTCCGAGCACCTGCCCGACCGCGGGTAATTGCCCGAACGCGACCGTCGGCGGGGTGCCGATGACCAACGTCACCACTTGGAGTGACACGACCATCGCCGGCACGGTCAACGCCACGGGCGTCGCTAATTGCGCCATCCAGCAGAAGAACGCGGTGGCCTCAAAGTGCGGTGAGCTGCAGATCATCGCGGCCAATGGCAAGCAGTCCATTGACGCGGTCACTGTGACAATTGACGGCTCATTGCCTTGGATCGTGACCCCGACGGCGGTCACGGCACCGAGCGGTAAATCGGTCAAGAACTACGCTACCAACTTCGGCCGCATGGCTGTGGGCGGATTGCCGACCGGTGCAGTGCAAAGCCCTATGCAGGTCGCGATCGACAGCGCCACGCCGGGTGACCTGATCCTTGTCCAGCCAGGCACGTACCGCGAGAATCTGCTCATGTGGAAGCCGGTGCGGCTCCAGGGCGTGGGCGCGGCGTCCGTGACGGTCAATGCCGATGCCCACCCGGCCGGCAAGATGGATCAGTGGCGCCGGCAAGTGAATTGCATATTCGGCCTCACGCTGGATGGCGTGCCGAACCCGAACAATGGCAACTACCGGGGCCTGGACCCGAGCAACAGGGATTATTCGTGCCCGAGTGAGATGTTCATGCGTGGGGATCGCATCCCATTCGAGGCGCTGATCGGTTGGGACGCGGCCGGTAACGGCAACCTGGCTCAGTACCTGCAGGAGCCCACGCTGATGGGCGCCTACGAAGGCGCTGGCATCACGGTGGTTGGCCGCGGCGTGCGCGCCCCCGCGTGCAACGATCCTACCTTCGGTGCGAATTGCCACGACCTGTGGGGCGCGAAGGCGACCGGCGGGCCGGGTGCCTTCACTGACGGCAGCGTCTACTTGGGCTCCGGCAACGCGGATTGCACCTCCAGCCCCTCGAACACGGCCGGAACCGACTACGGCACCAGCAACTTCAAGTGCAACCCGTCGCGCATCGATGGCCTCTCGGTCATCAACAGCTCGCAGGGCGGCGGTGGCATCTTCATCCACGGCTGGAATCACAACCTGGAAGTGGCGAACACGCGACTGTCCGGTAACCAGGGCACTCTGGGCGGCGCTATCAATCTCGGGAACGGGGAAACCCCGGATGCCTTCGTGAACGATGGCACCGAGTGCGGCCCTGCGCTGATCGGCGCCAATGCGGTCATGCCGTGCCCGCCGATACCGTATGTGTCCACCAATGGCAGCAGCTACGGCGCGATCACGAACTCCGCAATCCCGTTCCAGTGGAACACGAAGGTGCGCATCCACCACAACATGATCTACAACAACGCGTCCATCGGCGATGCGCTGTTCTCTGGCACGCCCTCGGGTGCCGGTGCGATCACGATCAGCGCGGGTGCGGATGACTACCAGATCGATCACAACTGGATCGCCGGCAACATGAGCATCGGCGATGGTGGTGGCGTCCAGCACCTGGGACTGAGCTACAACGGCAACATCAGCCACAACTACATCCTGTTCAACCAGACCACCAATCCGACCCTGCCGACCAACGGTGGCGGCCTCATCATCGAGGGCGCCAACCTTGATCGCTCGCTCACCGGGCAGGAATGCGGCAGCATCAACGATCAGGACTGCCCGCCGGGACTGGGCGAGGGCGTGGGCTACTCCACGGTCATCGACAGCAACCTGATTCTGGGCAATAGCGCCGAGAGCGGAAGCGGCGGCGGTGTGCGCATCCAGCAGGTGAATGGCACTGAGCTGCTCGCGTTCCCGGCCGGGCCGGATCCGCATGGCAATCCAAATGCCACGCCGGGATGGTTCGATGTGACGATGACCAACAACATCATCGTCAACAACGTGGCCGGGTGGGACGGGGGCGGCGTTTCGCTGCAGGACGCCCTGAAGGTGAGCTTCATCAACAATACCGTCTCGTCCAATGACACGACCGCCTCGGCCGGCTCGTTGTTCAAGACCTTGGGCGCGGTGACCGCGGCTTCCCCGCCGCCAGGCTGCGATGCCCAGACCGATCCCTCGCTCCCGCAGGATCCGAGCTGCACGGGCAGCAATGCGGCTCACGGGCCGCAACCGGCAGGCCTGGTCGTGATGGAGAACACGCCCAACCTGATCACCGCGATCAATGACCTCGGCGGTGGCACGAGCGGTGCGGTGCGTTGCCCAGCGAACTTCGGTTATACCGACGGCACGCCGGGCACGGCGGCCAACCGGTACGACTGTCGCAGGCTCTCTAAGCCGCGGATGGCCAATGACCTGTTCTGGCAGAACCGCTACTTCAGTATCAACATCATCGGTCCGGGCAGCGGTATTCAGTCGGCGCAGAACCAGGTGGCGCTCTCCCCGCAGCTGAACCAGACCTCGACCGGCGCGTGCTCCGCCAACAACAACTATTGGGATCTCGGCCTGCGCACGGATGATGTGGCCTCGGGCGCGATCAGCCGGCTGAACAACAGCTTGACCTTGACCAATTCAATCTACTCGGCCAACAACTCGGTTGGCGACGCGACCGGTTCGTCATTGAATCCCGTGACCAGCACCGGCAACATCGTTGGTGGGCCCACGCCAGTGGTCGCTCCGTATTGCAACGGTGCACGCGTGCCGCCGGAGAACTGCGACGGGCTTACGGGTCTCACCCAGCAGGCGAGCTGCCACGGTTACAACACGCCGGTCGGCGCCTCGGAGACCACGGGCCAGAATCCGTTGTTCCAGTTCAACAACATCCAGACCACGGCAACGATCGATGAGGGTCAGAACTGGTTGAACCTGGTCTTCGGTCCGCTCACTCTGAGCAGGCCCAATGCCGCGAACTCTAACGCCGAGATGATGCTGGCCACGCGTTTGGTGGGCACGGCCCAGGGCGCCTATTCCATCCCGGCCAGTTCTTCTGCCATCAACAAAGGCACGAACGGCAGCGTCGGCACGAATACCTCGCTGCCTGGCACGACCGCCAGCGACTTCTTCGGCAACGCCCGCCTTCGTAACGCGGCGAACCCGACTGACATCGGTGCGGTTGAGTACGGCTCCGCGGGTGGCGCCACGGCGGCCACGGTCGCGCCGGCCAGCCTGAGCTTCGGCAACCAGCCGGTGGGCCAGGCCAGTGCTCCCCAGACCTTGACCCTCACCGCCGGAAACACGGCGATGGCGGGCATAGGCGTGACCGGCATCGCGGCTCCGTTCAGTCGGTCCGGTGGAACCTGCGGCACCACGTTGACGGCGAACACTTCATGCACGATCACGGTCGTGTTCACGCCGACGGCGACGGGTGCGGCCTCCGGATCGGTCGCAATCGCTGCGAGCCCGGGGGGCCCTGTGACCGGTTCACCGGTGCCCTTGAGTGGCAATGGCGGCACGGCGGTCAACCTTACGGTTACACCCGGTCCCCTGCTGCAGTTGGGTGACGTGTACGTGGGTCTGAGCTCCGCGGCGCAAGCGGTCACTCTGTCCAACACCGGCACGACGCCGGTCACAGGCATCAACCTGGCAGGGCTCGGCGGGATATTCAACGACGCGGGCGGTGGAACCTGCACTCCGGCACTGCTGGCCTCACTGCCGGCGGCGGCCTCCTGCACCGTCAACGTTCGGTTCACTCCGGCGGCGATAAATCCGGTCAATGGCTTGCTGACGGTCACCGCCAACAGCGGATTCACCATCGGCGGCTCCCCGCTCCAGCTCACTGGTAACGGGGTGCAGCCGACGATCACGCCTACGCTGGTCGACTTCGGGACCGTACCCGTCGGCACACTGGTGCGGATGACGCTGCTCGTCGACAATTCGCAGAACATCAACTCGAATCCGGCTTTCCCGATCACTACGCTGTCCATTACCGCCCCTTACACCCGGCCAAGCGGCACCGCGGGCGGCACTTGCCCGGCGCCGGGCGGAATGGTTCCGGCCAATGGCACGTGCACGATCGTGGTGCAGTTCCAGCAGGCGGCAGGTTCATCCGCCACCGGTACGACGACGGGCACGCTGACGATGAGCAGCGCGGGTGGTCCGCCCTGGCCCTCGCCCACGGTCAGTCTCACAGCGAACAGTGTGCCGGCCACGTACCACGTGAGCGTCACCCCGAATCCGCTGGCCTTTGGAAATCAGGTTGTGAATGCCGCCAGTGCGGTGCAGAACCTGACGGTGACCAACACCGGCAACTCGGCCATCAGTGGTATGACGGTCACAGGCATCACGGCGCCATTCTCGCGCGTGAGTGGCGGCTGCGGTGGGAGCCTCGCGGTAGGTGCCTCCTGCACGATCAGCGTGCGCTTCACACCGACCTCGCTCGGAGCGGCACCCGCCCGGACTGTCACGGTAGGCGGGGGAGGCTCGACCGCACCGAATCCGGTTGTCACGGCTTCCCTGACTGGCACAGGTGTAGCGGCGAAGGTCGCCTTCACGGCCGCGAGCAATGGCACGCTCAGTGCGGGCACGCTGGCCTTCGGCAATCCGGCTGGAACGGTGTTCAGCATCGTGACGGTAAAGGTCACCGGCGCGAGCTCCGTGACCTTCGGCACCGCCTCGGTCTCGGGTAACCGATTCACGAGGGGCGCGGACACGTGCTCGGGTATCACCATTGCACCCAACGGCACCTGCACGATCAGGGTGAACTTCAACGGTGCCGGCACCCAGTCGCGGACCGGGACGCTGACCGTGGTTGATTCCACCGGCGCTCAGCCTGTGGTCCCGCTCAACCTGACGGGAAGCTGATCGAACCAGGGGCGTTGTAATATGGCGCGCGGCTTGCGGGGAAATTCCGCAAGCCGCGCTTCTGCAACAGGAACCCTAACCAGTCGCAGGTGGCAAAGAGACGCTAGATGGCGATCAGCGATCACAACCGCAGCACCGCTCGATGCACTGGAGCAGGACCAATCCTTTCCCGTGTGGCACCGGCCGTAACCTGCCTGGCACTTCTGTGCGGGGTTTCGGCCGCGACGATTGCAGCCGATGCGATCCCCAGCGCGGAGACCGAGGCCGTCGCGCGGACCGTTCCGCCGACCGGCGCACGGCAGCATTCGAAACCGCGCGGCAAGTACGCTTGACCAGCGCATGGCGCTGCTGACGAAGGAACTGGATCTGGACGCGCGCCAGCAGGAGAGCGTGAGAACGATACTGCTGCTGCAGCGCGCCGAAGTGATCAAGGCAACGAGCGACACTTCGGTGCCGGCAGCGATCCGCGTGTCGGCCCTGCAGGGCATCAGTGAACACACTGCCGATCGGATTCGCAGCGTATTGACGGACGCGCAGCGTGAGAAATACCTCAAGTGGCGCCCGCACGAGACACCGGTCGGGGCGCCGGGCGGCGATGTTGAAAAGTGGATGAGCCCTGCCAAGCCGCACTGACCGCTCGAGGGCGAATGTCATCGCTCTACCGAATAATCCCCAAGCGTGAAGGCGAACCTCGGGAGCGCACTCGCTGTCCTAGGGTAGTGGGCAGGGTACGCGGTGCGAAAATTGGAAATTGGCGAACCAGTGCCTTGACGATACCGCCCCTAGCAGGCAGTTTTATGTCGCGTTTGTGGAGCTCGAACCCTGCTCCGGATCTCAAAGGATCGTGTGTTAAAACTGATGCCAAGCCGAATGCTCGTCCGCCCGCGAACACTATCGATAGTTAGATTGCCAGTTCTTGCCGGTGCGGTCCTGTGCGCACTGCTGGCCGTTGCGGGCTCGCAGGCCACGGCCACAAGCACGGCATCTGCAAAGAAGGCTTCGCGTTATGTGTCGAAGCCCATGCCAGAGTCGGCTCGGAACTACTATGCGCAGTACTGGGGGATAGACCAACTGTCCGCCAAGCTGATGGAGTCCGGAGCCCTGGTGCGATTCAACTACCATGTCGTTGATGCGAGAAAAGCCCAGACGCTCCAGGACAAGGTCGCGAGCCCAACGATGATCGATGAGAAGGCGAAGATTTCACTGGTGGTGCCTACCCTGGAGAAAGTGGGGCCGCTGCGACAGGCGATGCCGGTGGAGAATGGCAAGACCTACTGGATGGCCTTCTCCAACAAAGGAAGCCTGGTCAAAGCCGGGCATCGGGTCAGCGTAGTGATTGGTCCCGTGCGTATCGACGGGCTGATCGTCGAGTGATCGTCGCCACCACGAAAATCGCCGTTTTAGATGCGGAGCCAGTACGATGAGCGTTAACCCTTCCCCACTGCTTGCCGGCTGCGCCGCTCTCATCGCGCTGGTGTGCGCTTCCGGCGCGACTGCACAGGAGGCTATGGACGCCAGCTCGGTTCGAGGCAACCAGGTGAGCACCTCTTCGGTGCAATATGATGTGCCGAATCTGATGTTGGTGCGCCAGGACGGGCAGTCGGTCTCGCTGCGCAAGGAAATGGACGACGGACGGCCCGTGGTGCTTAATTTCATCTTCACCACGTGCGGTTCGATCTGTCCGCTCATGAGCCAGGTGTTGGGTGTGTTCCAGCGCAAACTGGGCGCCGAGAGCGCACACGTTCATCTGATGTCGATATCGATTGACCCGGAGCAGGACACCCCGGAGCGCCTGCGCGAGTATGCGGATCGCTTCGGAGCCACTCCCGGCTGGCAGTATTACACCGGAACACTCGCGGCGAGCCAAAGCGCCCAACAGGCGTTCAATGTGTACCGCGGCGACAAGATGAGCCATACGCCGGTAACCTTGCTTCGCGCGGCCCCCGGGCAGCCGTGGATGCGGCTGGACGGCTTCGTGACGCCCGATCAACTGCGTGCACCATTACCATCAACTGCTAGCGGCAAAATGATCCGGTCGGGCACGGCAGCCCCGCTTCGTGCCATTGCCGCGCTTGTGCTCAGTGCGTTGGTGGGGACATCGGCGCTGTGCGCCGATCCGGAAGGCGAGGGGATCTATCGTCGAGGCATGTCCACCAGCGGAGTGGCACTGCGCGGCGAACGCCAGCCCGGGCTCTACGTAGAAGGCGCCACCGCCGCGTGCGTCAATTGCCATCGGCGCAGCGGACTGGGGATGAAAGAGGGACATCTCACCATCCCGCCGGTGGCGGGAAAGTACCTGTTTCATCCGCGCGCAGGAAACGTCGATGATCTGGACCTGATGTTCGTGCCCGGCATGCACGCCGATCGCGACCCGTACACGGACGCCACCCTGTCCAAAGCCATACGCGAGGGAGTCGGGGCCGACGGCAAACCACTCGATGTACTCATGCCCCGATTCCAGCTTGATGACCCTCAGATGGCTGCACTGATCAGCTACCTGAAGGGACTTTCGGCGGGTCCGTCCCCGGGCGCCACCGAATCCACGCTGCATTTTGCGACCGTACTGACGCCCGACTCGGATCCTGCCGTGCGTCAGGGGGTGCTCGACGTGCTCAACAAGTTCTTCGACGACAAGAATCACTACACGCGCGCCGAGAGCCCGAGATTGAGATCCTCCAAGCGCATGATGTTCAAGGTCAACCGGCACTGGCAGCTGCACGTGTGGCAGCTGTCGGGGGCACCGGAAACCTGGGAGGCGCAGCTTCGAACCCAACTCGCGGCGCAGCCTGTGTTTGCTGTGATCTCGGGGCTGGGCGGGCGTAACTGGGCCCCGGTCCATCATTTCTGTGAGTCCGAAGAGCTTCCCTGCCTCTTTCCGAACGTTGATCTTCCGGTCGATGACGTCCATCCCTTTGACACGCTGTACTTCTCGAAGGGGGTGCTGCTCGAGGCTGAGCTCATCGCCCATGGGCTGCGTGCCGATAACGAGCACTCCCAAAAGCACCGGGTCGTCCAGGTCTATCGAAGATCCGATGTCGGCCTGGAGGCTGCCGGAGCGCTACGAAAGGCGCTAGGCCAGGATCAAGCCGCTTTCATCGATGCTCGCCTGCCTGAGACGGCAACGCGAAAGGAACTGCGCGCCGCCGTGGCCAAGGCGCTCCCGGTGACGTGCTGGTTCTGTGGCTCCGTTCGCAGGATGTGGCGGAGTTGGGCGCCGTACCCCACGGCGTGACGGCCGTTTATATGTCCGGTCGCATGGCGGGCTTGGACCTCGCTCCACTTCCCGCCAGCTGGCGAGGCGTTACGCACATGACCTATCCGTTCGAGCTGCCCGAGCGACGCGCCGTGCAGGTGGACTATCCGATGGGTTGGTTTCGAATGCGACAGATTCCGGTGGTGGCCGCTCAGGTGCAAGCCGACACCTATCTGGCGTGCATCATCCTCTCGGACACCATCAACCACATGGTCGACACCTTTGTTCGCGACTATCTGGTTGAGCGCGTCGATGACGGCCTCGAGCACCGCGTCCTGACGGGCTATTACCCCCGATTGACGCTCACCCCCGGGCAAAGCTTCGCGTCCAAGGGCGGTTATCTGGTGCATTTTTCAGAAGGGCCCAGGAGCCGCGTGGTTGCCGACGCCGAATGGGTCGTTCCATGAAAAATCCCGGGTTTTATGTAAAGATAAACGAAATTTCGGGTGACTTGTCGGGGATGTGAACTACGTCGCATATTGGCTCCTGGTGGCAGTCGACGAGCAGTTAGGTAGGCCAACAGAACCCGGTAGGCTCTCACTGACAAGATAGTGGGAGGACGGTACATTGCTCTTAATGAAAACCCGCCTGGTGGCTGGGCTTAGCCTGCGGATAGGAGCTGTCAGCCTGCCGGTGTCGCTGGCAGCTGCGCCTGCGCCGACCGCAACAAAGCCCGCCCCGGCGACGCCTGCCCCTAAGTCCGCGCCAAAGCTTGCGCTTCCCGCCCTCAGCGCTGCGCAGATCATCGAACGCAACGTAGAGGCCCGCGGCGGTCGTGCCGCGTGGCAGGCGGTCCAGACCATGTCGTGGAAGGGGAAGATGGGTGCGGGCGGTGCGACCTATGAAACGGTAACCTCGAAGGGACAGCTGGCCCAGCAACACCGCGACGAGATGCTTTTGCCCTTTACGCTCGAGTTTAAGCGGCCGCTCAAGAGCCGTCTGGAACTCGAATTCAACGGCAAGACGGCGGTGCAGGTATACGACGGGCGTGAACGGTTGGAAACTGCGCCCGTTTCTGGGCCGGGAAAACTGGGACGCGTTCTCGACCGACGAATTGCGGGAGGCCTCGATGGCTCCCGGTATCGGTGGATTCCTCATTGACTCGGCCGCCACAGGAGCCCGCGTGGAAAGCGCGGGCAGCGAGCTGGTTGAAGGCCACCCCGCATATAAGCTCAAGGTCACGCGAAAGGACGGACAGGTCCGCTACGTCTGGGTGGACGGTTCAAGCTTTCTCGACGTCAAGTTCGAGGGCGAGCCGCGAAAATTGGACGGCCGTCCGCATGCGGTCGCTGTCTATCTTCGGGATTATAAGCGCGACCAGGGCCTGCTGATTCCGCACCTGCAGGAGACCGTGGTCCAGGGCACGAAGGGATCGGAAAAAATCACAATTGAAACGGTAGTCATAAACCCCAAGCTCGATGACTCCCGCTTTCAGAAGGGAGCGTAAGAATTCATATGACCAACCTGACTTTAAGACCGATTAATGGATCGTCGACATCCGCCAGGGCGCACTCATTCGATCCGGATTCATCGACTGGAAACGGAGTTGCGATCAAGACCCTGCGGCTGCTGCTGGTCGACGATCATACGATCCTGCTCGAGGGGCTGCGGAACTTGTTGGAGCTGCAGCCCGATTTCTCGGTGGTGGGCGAAGCGGGCAATTTTGAGCGCGCCCTGGAACTGGCGACCGCATTGCAGCCGGATGTCGTGCTCACGGATATTGGCCTGCCGGGTCGTTCCGGCCTACTGCTGGTGCGGGAGCTGCGCAAAGTGGCCCCCGCTGCACGCGTCGTGCTACTGACGGCCCATTGCAGTGAGGAGTATATTCGCGCCGGGCTCGATGCTTGCGCGGACGGCTACGTGCTGAAGGACTGCGGACATGGGGAACTAGCGAATGCAATTCGCACGGTGGCGACCGGCCAGCATTTCCTGTGCAAATCGGTGGCCTCGCAGGTGTTATCGACCTACCTGCACCGGGGCACCCAACGTCCAAAGCAGGATCCCCTAGAGTCCCTCACCTCCAGGGAGCGGCAGCTTTTGACGCGCGTTGCCTCGGGGAACTCAAATAAGGTCATCGCGCGCGAACTGATACTCAGCGTGAAGACGGTCGAGAAACATCGCGCCAACCTGATGCGTAAACTCGAACTTCACAACGCCGCGGACATCACCCGTTTTGCCCTCCGACACCACCTCGTGGGCCAGGAGAGTGGCACGCCTTTCGGTTCCAGCCTGCCGCAAGGGAACGCTGCGTGAACGTGAGGCGGTCGCTGCCCACGCCAGGCCACATGTGGCCTGGCGTGTTCGCGGTGGCGGTTTTCGCGTTGAGGGCCCTGATTCCGACGGGCTGTATGCTCGCCGCGGTCGACGGCCATGCACGTCTGATCATGTGCCCGGCCAGCGTGCACTACCCGGCCGGCATGATGGCACCGCACGCAACGAG
Organism: uncultured Gammaproteobacteria bacterium; assembly: GCA_963717335.1. Classification (GTDB taxonomy): domain Bacteria; phylum Pseudomonadota; class Gammaproteobacteria; order Steroidobacterales; family Steroidobacteraceae; genus FEN-1191. Next base: position 235,310 of record CAVQVZ010000006.1, read on the forward strand.
CAGCCATCACACGATGGATCAGGGTGCAATGGACCCTGCCTCGATCATGCATCACGCGGAACATGTCGCCAGCAGCGCCGGGCATTGCCCATTTGCGCTCTCAGGCGGCGCGAGCTTGCTTGCCGCATACCAGGCGCCTGGCGAACCCTACTTTTCGTTACTTTCGCCTGCGCAGCCGCCGGTTATTTATTCGGTCGCGAACGCACCTCCGCTACGCCATCACGCACCGCGCGGCCCCCCGTCTCCTGCCTGAAAAAACGATGATGTTGCAGCCGGCCCCCCCTTGGCGCTGCTGCACCCAAACTTTTTTTGGAGGAGATTCTATGTATTTTCGTACGGTTGGCCTGGCCCTGGTGGCCACGGCGATTCCGGACTTAAGCCTTGCCTGCGCCTGCGGTTGCGGTGTATTCGACGTCGGGACCGGTTCCATGTACGCCGATCATGCGGGCGTGATGGCTTACCTCGAGTATGACTTCCTGAACCAGGATCAGAACTGGAGCGGCACTGCGAGCGCGCCAGCCGCCGACAACGAGGACAAAGCCATCCGCTCGACATTCATGACCGTTGGTGGTCGCTACCAGTTCAATCGCTCGTGGGGCGTTACGGCCGAGGTGCCGTACTGGCATCGCGAACTGGTCAGCGCCGAGTCGGACAGCGCCGAGATCGTTTCACATTCGCACGCGGCAATCGGGGACATCCGCATAAAAGGAGCCTACACGGGCTTCTCATCCGACATGTCCTCCGGTTTGACCTTCGGATTGAAGCTCGCCAACGGCGACAGTGACTATCCGTATTTCGATGCCGATACGCAAATCGGCAGTGGCAGCACCGATTTGCTTCTGGGCGGATATCACTTGGGCCGATTCACTGCCGATAGCCGCTGGAGCTATTTTCTGCAGGCGCAGTGGGATCAGCCGGTCTGGCACCATGAGAACTATCGGCCCGGAGCCGAAGGTGTGGCCACGGGAGGGCTTTATTTCGAGGGCTGGTCGACCCATGCCAACCTCAAGTTCTCGCCCGTGGGTCAGCTGCGCGCCGTGTATCGACGCCCTGACGGAGGGTCGGATGCGCTTCCCGAGGATACCGGCTACACGCGCTTGCTGGTCTCGCCTGGGCTCGAAGTGTCGGCGGGCAATACCAGGGTCTATGCGGACGTCGCCTTGCCCGTGTACACGAATGCGCGCGGCAACCAACTGTTTGCCAATGAAATGTGGAAAGTCAATGTCAGTTATTATTTCTAGGCGCGTAATGGGGTTGGCCGTTGCGCTGCTTGCCGGCAGCACGGTGCAACTCCTTGTCGCTTCGGGCGCGATAGCTGGTGCACCACCGGCCGAAGGGCAGCCAGCCCCGCCACTGGCCGGGCACAGCTTTGGCGGCGAGGCATTTGACTTAAGCTCGCTTCGTGGGCACGTCGTGGTGCTGAATTTCTGGGCCAGTTGGTGCGCGCCGTGCCGAGCCGAGATGCCGCTGCTGGATGCACTACAGAGCCAATACGGCGCACACGGAGTGGTCGTGCTCGGGCTCAGCGCCGATGACCGGCACGATCGCAAGGACGCGCTGGCAGTATCGCATTCTGTCACCTACATGACGGCCCTACTCGCCGAGGCTTCCAGTAATGGATTTGGTCCGCCGCAGGTGCTGCCGGTGACGTATATCATTGACCGCGGCGGCAAGGTAACTACGGTGTTGCGTGCCAATCGCGGTGCGCTAAGCACCGAACAGCTGCAGGCGGCAGTCGAGCAAGCATTGGACGAAGGGCCCGTGGCCCCTGTGCACTGAGGAGTGATAAGGATGAGCCTTGCGATGAGTGGAAGATTTCCGGTGATGATTCTGGCCATGGCCGGAGCGATTTTATCCGCGGTCGGTGCGGCGCCCACCGCAGCGCATGCCGAAGAGGCGGCAGACGAGCCAACGCTCACGGCGGAGCAGATCGTGGATCGCTATGTCGCCGCCTGCGGCGGCGCGGAGGCATGGAAAAAAATCACCACCATGACCTGGGACGGGCACGTCGAAACGGGCCCCGGAGGAATCAGCAAAGCACCCTTTGTTCTAAGTCTTAGACGCCCCGATGCAACGCGGTTCGAGATCATGATCGAGGGCCAACGCTCGCTGCGCGTCTTCGACGGTAATGCAGGTTGGAAACGCCGTCTGGGGAGCGACGGCAAGCCGGTCACCAAGGAATATACCGCAGATGAGGTTAGCTTTGCGCGCGACGCCGGTGGCCTCGATGGTCCACTGTTCGACTACAAGGCAAAGGGCATCAGCGTGACCCTTGAGGGCGCCGACTCAGTGGACGGACATCGTGCTTATCGCTTGGGACTGCAACTGCCTTCCGGAAGAAAGCGAACGGACTGGATCGACGCTGAGACCTTCCTTGAGCTTAAATATGATCGCGAAGTGCGTGACATGCGCGGACGCGCCGGCCATGTCACGGTCTACAACCGAGAGTACCGAACCGTGGATGGCTTGGTTCTACCGGCCGTGATCGAGACCGGCAATTCGAGCAGTGAAGACGCCAACAAGATGGTAGTCGAGAAGGTCTTCGTCAACCCCACGCTTCAGGACAGCCTGTTCGAAAAGCCCGCCTCGCCACGCGGCGCGCACAATGGGGTTCTCTTGGACACCACCGTTACCCGGTGAGTTTGAGCGCCGGGCAGGGTCGTCCTCGCTGAGGCGTTGAGTCCACCGCAGGGGCGATGGAGCGCGGCGCTGGCGGGCCGGCTCGGGTGCGCAGTCGCAGTTGTCGGTCGCCCGAGACGCTGCTCTTCGGCCAAGACAGGGTTCGCCATTCAAAGCGCGGTGCCCCGAATGCCAAGAGGGCCCGCCGAGGGTGTGGCTATAATGCTCTGACATGTGCTTGATCCTCGTTGCCTGGCGTTCGCATCCTCGCTACCCCTGCGTGGTCGCCGCCAACCGGGACGAGTATTTTGGACGGCCCACCGCAGAGGCCGATTGGTGGGAGGAGCCAGGAGAGATCCTGGCCGGTCGTGACCTGCAAGCGGGTGGCACTTGGCTCGGTGTGACCCGCACTGGCCGATTTTCGGCGCTCACCAATTTCCGCGATCCCTCGGTAGTCAAGCCGGATGCGCCCAGCCGCGGCGCACTGGTCACTGGATTTTTGACGAGCCGTGCGTCCACGGCCGAGGGGCTGGAGGAAATCGCGCGGCGCGGGGCGCAATGCAATCCATTCAACGTGTTATGCAGCGACGGGCAGGACTTGGGCGTGTACGAGAGCACCACCGGGGCAGGCCGGATTCTTGATCCGGGCGTCTATGCGCTTTCGAATCACCTGCTCGATACGCCATGGCCCAAAGTCACTCAGGCCAAGTCACGGCTTGCAAGAAGCGCTCAACGATCTGCCCCAGTCGGCGGCCATGCTCGACCTGCTCACGGGATACCGAGCCGGCGGTCGATGAGGAGCTGCCGCGGACCGGAGTCAGTCTGGAGCTCGAACGCATGCTCTCGAGCGCATTCGTGCGGGGCGAGAACTACGGTACGCGCTGTTCAACGATCGTGACGACCGATCGCGGAAGGGGCTACAACCTTCGGGGAATGGACCTGGGATGCGACCGGATCGCTCGCGGGGATGACGCGATATCATTTTCAGATCAGCTAAAGATGGTGCGGGAGGCGCTGGCGATTGGGTAATCTTGCGCCATGAGCTTGAATGCGTAACGGCCTGCTGGCATTGCTGACCGCGTTGCTGGCAGCTGCACGACGACCGGAGCCGTATCGCGGGCCGCGGTGGCGCAGCAGAACACCGCCGTGGTGCTCGCCTTCCTCGATACCGTCTTCAACAAACACGAGGTCGAGCAGGCCTTCAAGCTTTACGTCGCCCCGCAGTACCTGCAGCACAATCCGGCAGTCGGTGACGGGCACGTGGCGGCGATGAGGGCGCTGACGCACTACACGCACGAGCTCTATCCGGAGCTGCGCCTGGAGGTAAAGCGCACCGTGGCGCAGGGCGATCTGGTGGCCGTGCACTCCCGCTATATCAAGCACACGGCGGATCGCACGAACGGTAAGGGTCAGGCGGTGGTGGACATCTTCCGGCTCGAGCACGGCAAGATCGTCGAGCATTGGGACGTCGTGCAGGAAACGACTGTCCAGACCGCGCCAGCAGCAACCCGATCTTTTAGGGCGGGCCGCCGCGCCGCCGGGCGCACTACTCGGCGATGAATATCGTCGCCGGGTGTTCCAGCAGGTCCCGCAGCGCCTGGATCAGGCCGGCCGCGTCCGCACCGTCGACGAAGCGGTGATCGAAGGAGGAGGACAGGTTCATCATGCGCCGAATCTGAATCGTGCCGTTGACGACCATCGGCCGGTCGACCGCGCGGTTCACGCCGATGATGGCGACCTCGGGCATGTTGATGATCGGCGTGCTGGCGATGCCGCCGAGCTTGCCGAGGCTGGTGAGCGGTGATGGTCGAGCCGCTCAGTTCCTCGCGCTCGCGCCGAACGATCGCGCGCGGCGCGCCGTCACCCGGCGTGATCTCGGCGGCGAGCGCCCGCAAGATTCAGCTGATCGGCATTGCGCACCACCGGCACCTTCAGACCCTCGTTGGTCTGCGTGGCAATCCCGATGTGCACCGCGCGCGTGCCGGATCACGATTTCGCGCGCGGCGTCGTAGTGGGCGTTGCATTGCGGGTAGCGCTTGAGCGCGCGCACCAGCGCGGCGGCGATGAATGGCAGGTAGCTTAAGGGCGCGGCGCCTTTGGGCGTGCTGGAGTTCAGGTGCTCGCGCATGGCGTGGAGCGCGGAGATGTCCACCTCCTCGACGTAGGAAAAATGCGGGATGCTGCGCGCCGCCTCGCTCATGCGCTGGGCGATCACGCGCCGGATGCCGATGATCGGAATCTCCTGCACCGCCGGAGTCTCGCGTAGGCGAGCGGAGCGGGCGTGGCCGCTTGGCCGCGCACGGCGGTGTACCGCCGCACTGAGTGCGCCCTGCAGATCGCGCGGGCATGATGCGGCCTCCCGTGCCAGAGCCGGCGACGGTCGCTAGATTGACGCCGGCCTCCTGCGCGCGCCGCCGCGTGGCCGGAGAGGCCCGAACCGGCCGGCGCCGGCGGCATTGGCGGCGAGCAGGGGCTGGGCGCCGGCGGCGGCGCCGCGGCCGGCGCCTCGGTGGCTGGCGCTTGAGGAATTCGTGGAACCGGAGCGGCGCGGGTTGGGTTTGCCGCCGGTGTCGGCCGTATCAAAAGCCGCAAGTTCCGAGCCGACGGCCACCACATCGCCGGGCTTGCCGGTGATGCTGAGGACCCGCCCGCTGACCGGCGCCGGGATTTCCACCACCGCCTTGTCGGTCGACATCTCGACCAGAGGCTTGGTCTTCCTTCAGCACATCGCCCGGCTTTGACGTGCCAGGCGATGATCTCGGCTGATACGGTGCCTTCACCCAGATCCGGGAGCTTGAAGACGTGGCGGCTCATTCGGGTTCCATGACGGCCTTTAACGCGAGCGAGACCCGCGCCTGGCCGGGAAAATACTCCCATTCGAAGGCGTGCGGGTAGGGGGTATCCCAGCCGGCCACGCGCTGGATCGGCGCCTCGAGGTTCCAGAAGCAGTTTTCCATCACGGTCGCGGCAAGTTCCGCGCCGAAGCCCGCAAAGCGCGTGGCCTCGTGGGCAATCACGCAACGACCGGTCTTGCAAACCGAGGTGCACAAGGTGTCCACATCGAGCGGCACGATGCTGCGCACGTCGATGATTTCGGCATCCAGACCCATCGCCTGCGCGGCGGCAGCGGCCACGTGCACCATGGTTCCGTACGCGATGATGGTCAGTTGCGCGCCGGCGCGCACGATTTCGGCGCGGCCGAAGGGCACCGTGTAATGATCGGCCGGCACCTCGCCCTTCGGGTGAGTGCTCCAGGGAACCGCCGGCTTGTTCGGATCGCCGTCGAAGGGGCCGTTATACAGGCGCTTGGGCTCAAGCAGAATCACCGGATCATCGTCTTCGATCGCCGCCGATCAGCAGTCCCTTGGCATCGTAGGGGTTGGACGGGATGGCCACCTTAAGTCCGCAGACGTGAGCGAAGAGCACCTCGGGGCTTTGGGAGTGAGTCTGGCCGCCGCGGATTCCGCCACCGCAGGGCATGCGGACCGTGACCGGTGCGTGGAAGTCCCCGGCGCTGCGGTAGCGGAGCCGCGCCAGCTCGCTGACGATCTGATCGTAGGCCGGATAGACGTAGTCGGCGAACTGCACCTCGGCGACCGGCCGAAGACCATTGACGCCCATCCCGAGGGCGGCACCGATGATGCCGCCTTCGGCAATCGGGGTATCGAGCACGCGATGCTCGCCGTACTTGCGCTGCAATCCATCGGTGCAGCGGAACACGCCGCCGAAGAAGCCCACGTCTTGTCCGAGCACGACGACGTTGGGATCGCGCTCCATGGCCACGTCCATGGCCGAGTTGAGCGCCTGAATCATGTTCATCTGCGCCATGGCGAGCCCTTAAGGTGCGCCGGCCAGTTCGGCGCGCAGCAACTCGCGCTGGCGGCGCAGGTGTTCAGGCAACTCCTTGAACACGTCCTCGAACATCAGATCACGATTGAGGCGCGGGCCGTCGCTCATGGTTCCGAAGGTCAACGCTTCCTTCCACTCTGCGCTGACCTGCGCGTCGAGCTCAGCGTTCAGTTCCTGGTGCCGCGCCTCGGACCATTCGCCCAGCCCGATCAAGTGATGCTTGAGGCGTTCGATCGGATCGCCCAGCGGCCAGTGCTCGGGTTCATCGCGCGGCCGATAGCGCGCCGGATCATCGCTGGTGGAATGGGCGCCCGCGCGATACGTGACCAGCTCGATCGACCGTGGCGCCGCCGCCGCTCCGCGCGCGTTCGGCGGCCCAGCGGGTCGCGGCGTAGACGGCCAGAAAATCGTTGCCGTCGACGCGCAGCCCCGGCAGGCCGTACGCGGGACCTCGCGCGGCGAAGGAATTCTGCTCGCCCCCGGCCGTGCCCTGGAAGGTCGATATGGCCCACTGATTGTTGACCACATTGAGGAGCACGGGGGCGCGATAGACCGAGGCGAACAGCAAGGCGTAATGAAAATCCGCCTCGGCGGAGCTGCCTTCCCCCGCCCAGGTCGCGGCAATGTGCTCCTCGCCCTTGATGGCCGCGGCCATGGCCCAGCCCACGGCCTGCGGGTAACTGGGTCGCGAGGTTGCCGGAGATCGAGAACAGCCGGCGCGGCGCGGAGTGGTACATGACCGGAAGCTGTCGGCCGCGGCACATGTCGCCGGTATTGGACAGCAGCTGGCACATCAGATCGACCAGCCGCTGGCCGCGCACCACCTGCAGACCCTGGTTGCGATACGCCGGAAACAGCATGTCGCCGGGTTCCAGCGCCATGCCGGCGGCGACCGAGACGGCTTCCTCGCCCGTGGACTTCATATAAAAGGAGAGCTTGCCCTGGCGCTGGTGCCGCACCATCCGATCATCGAACAGCCGCGTCAGCAGCATGTGCCGCAGGCCCAGGCGGAGCTTATCGGGCGTGAGGTGCGGATCCCAGGCTCCGACGGCGCGATGTGAGTCATCCAGCACGCGGATCAGCCCGAACGCGAGATTGGCTACCTCGCGCCACGAAGCCCCGCTCTCGGGTCGCGACAGCGCACCGGCCGGGGAGAGCTGCAGGTAAGAGAAATCCGGGGGCTGGCCTGGCCGAGCAGGGGGTTCTGGCACATGCAAACGCGAACGGGTAGGCATGAGAGTCCTCAAGATGGCTGTTTCGTTGTCCGGCGGCCTGGCCGACAGGCCAACATTCTAGCCGGTCGCGGGTCGGGACGGTGGCGCCGCCTTAAGGCACGGGCGGGGCGGGGTCCCGGAAAGGGCCAAGAATGATAGGCTCTGCCCGCCCTTAAGCCCCCGCGGAGGTTGATGTGAGCAAAGACGGGTTTCGCCACGCGCTGCAACTGAGCCCGCTGCGCAACAGCAGCACCGCCACCACCTCCGAGGAGCTGGTCGCCGAGCAGTTGCGCCACTTCGGCATTGATCCGGATTCGGCCGGCGGCCAGGCGCTGGCCCGGCTGGTCAGGCAGCTGGGCGAGGCCAATGCCGCGGCGCATGAGCTGTGGGAATTGACCAACCAGACACTCGGCCGGCTCGACCGGGCCGATCGCATCGCCTGGTACAACGCCAAGCGATTCGCGTGCTTTCAGCTCGCCAAGGTTCTCGACACGTTGCAGAACCCGTTGCGGGCCACCTATCAGGGGCTGCTCGATGACATGAGCAGCGCAGGCGTGAAGGGACCGAACCCGCTGTTCGACAACGTGACGGCGATATTCAGCGCGACCCCGGTGATCACGCGCACGGCGACCTATGTGTACGCCTGCGCGGAATGGATCGAGGACGCCTTTAAGGGCCGCGAACTGCTGCACCAGATTTATTCGCGGCTGCTCAATCCGACCTCGATCTGCCTTGCCAATCACATCGTGCACCTGGAGGCGGGGCCGGAGGCGGCCGACTACTTTGCCTGGAACTTCAATTCCGGGATGGCTGCCATCGATACCACCCTGGCTCACCTGCTCGGCTCGCGCGACATCGTGCTCAGTTCCCGCAATGTCTATGGCGGCACCTATCAGCTGCTCCATGACTGGTACGGCAAGAAGGCCAATCTGGACGTCGCCGTGGAATGGTTCGATGGGGAAACGGCCCAGGACTTCGCCGCCCAGCTCGAGATCGTCACGGCCCGCCATGCCGACCGGCTGGCGGCCGGACGGCACATCTTCGTGTACCTCGAATCACCCTGTAACCCCCACGGTTATCTGCTCGATGTACCTGGGATCTGCCGCCTCGCGCACGAGCGCGGACTCACGGTGATCTGCGATGCGACCATCGGCACCCCTTACCTGCAACCCACGCTTCGCCGCAAGGACAAGGCGGAACGTCCGGATTTCGTGATCCATTCGTACACCAAGGACCTGTGCGGGTCGGGCAACACCACGGCTGGGGCGGTCATTGCCCGCGCCGAGCGCATGTTCTTGCCCAAAGGGGAGAGCGTACAGGCCCGCGGACACGACGGGGTGGAACGCGAGTGCCGATGGGACGAGACCATGTTCTGGAACGTGTATTACGTCAAGGGCGCGTTCCTGGATTCCGACAAGGCCTTCGAGGTCCTCAGCGGCATGCGCACGGCGGAGCTTCGAATCCTTGCCAAGTGCATTAACACGATCGTGCTGGCCCGCGCGCTCTCGCTCCATCCGCTGGTCAATGCCCAGTGCGCGGCCGTTCCGGGCCACCCCAACGCTAAACTGTGCGCCGAAAACATGACGCTCGGTCTGCCGGCCCCCTTGTTCACGATCGACTTCGAGGGGCACGCCAGCGGCGGGCGGGCCGCGCAGGGAACGGGGGTGTCGCGCGCGCTGATGAAGCGTTTTTTCGACAACCTCGAGCCCGCCTTTGCACTGCAGGTGAGCCTCGGACAAGTCAACACCCAGGTCTTGTGTCCGGCCCTCACAAGTCACTCGGAGATGTCGGATGCCGCGCTCCAGCAGGCCGGTATTTCGCCCACCACCGTGCGGATCAGCGTGGGAGACGAGAACCCGCGCTTTCTGCTCGAGCACCTGCGGCGCGCGGCGGCAATCGCCGCCGGCACGGAGCATCCGGCGTTCGCCGAGGGTTTCCCCGACGCCGCCTCGGTGGACAAGCTCTATCGCGAGGTCTACATCGATGTGCACACCCGCTGGGTGGAGCGGCGCATTTCGGAATGGCGGCCCACCGGTTGACCCTAAGCGGATGCCGGCGCGGCCCCAGGCGCGTGCCTTTCCGTGCGCTACAGGCGGAGCCGGTAGCCGACGTTGGTTACGGTCTCCACCGCATGGCCGGCGGGGGAGGTTTCCCCGAGCTTCTGGCGCAGGCGGTGCACGAGCTGCTTGAGCAGCTGTCGATCTCCACCCGCTCGCTGGCCCCACACGTGACTCAGAAGGCGTTCGGTCGTGACGGCCTGTCCGGCATTGGCGATCAGCAACTGCAGCAGGCGCGACTCGAGCGGGGTCACGCGGTGCGTGATCCCTCCGACGTGCAGTTCCAGGGAATTGGGATCCAGGCGGTAGGGGCCGGCTTCACTCTTGTAGGCCGTATCGCCGCCGGCGCGACGCAGCAGCGCCTTGACGCGTGCGATGAGCGTGCGGGGACTGTAGGGCTTGGTCAGGTAATCGTCGGCGCGCAATTCCAGCGCGCGCACCAGGTCGGCTTCCTCGTTGCGCACGGTCAGCATCAGGATCGGCAGGGTCGATTCGCGCCGCATCTGCTGACACAGGTCAAAGCCCGAGCCACCGGGCAGGTTGATATCGAGGATTGCCAGGTCCGGGTGTTCGCTCCGGAATACCGCGAGCGCCGTGCCAAAGGAATTCGCCGAAACCACCAGCATGCCCGCTTGCTGGAGCGCGAAGGTGGTCACGCTCAGCAGATCCGGATCGTCGTCGACCAGCAGTATTTTCACAGCCGATTTTGGGCGGACGCGTGGACCATTGGCAAGCTCATCACAAAGCGGGTGCGCTCGTGGGGCGTTCGTTCTACGCGCACCGAGCCGGCGTGCCTTTCCACAATCGAGCGCACGATCCACAAACCCAATCCCAGTCCGGGTGCATCGGGCTCGGAAGCCGCACCGCGCCGGAAGCGCTCAAACAGGACCTGTGGATCGCCCGCCGGAAGTCCCGGGCCTTCGTCTTCCACCCAGACTTCGATGTTCGGATCATGCTCCTCGGCTCCGATTCCTATGATCGTCCCGTGGGGGGCGTACTTCGCTGCGTTTGAGAGCAGGTTGACGAAAACCTGCTGCAGGCGCTGGGCATCGCCGGGCACCGCCCGGCCCTCCAGCGCTCTGAGGTCGATGTTGACCTTAAGGTCGGCTTGTTCGAGCAACGGGCGCAACAGCTCGGTGGCCTCGCGCGCCGTGGCCGCCAGGTCCACTTCCTGCTCGCGGAGCGAGAGCTGGCCCGCCTCGATGCGCACGCTCTCCAGAAGGTTGTCGATCAGGCGCATCAAGCGCAGTACGCCACGCTCGACGTTGAGCAGCAGGTCGCTTTGCTCGGCGGGCGTGAGCGTCGCAATCCCATCGCGCAGCATTTCAATCGAGGCCAGCTGGGCGGCGAGCGGCGTGCGAAATTCGTGCGAGATGTTGCCGAGCACGCTGTCGCGGGCGCGCCGCACGGCTTCCAGGTCCGTTTCATCGCGCAGCAGCTGCACCTGGCGGCCCTCGGCAGGCGCCGCACTGACGACGATGGTCGAGCGCACCGAGCCGTCCGCGAGGCGGAGTTGCTCTGCGGCACGCGCCGCGCCCAGCGAGCGGGCGGCGATGATGGGACAGTTCCGGTCGCAGGGCCGCTCGGAGTGCGGGATGTTCGGGTGCAGCACATCGCCGCAGAAACGTCCGATCGGGGTTTCCTTGCTTTCGGGCACGGTTCGCGAGAATTGCGCGTTCGCAAACACAATCCGCCGCTGTTCGTCGGTGACGAACACGCCTTCGACGACCCCCGCCAGCACCGCCTGCGCCTCGGACTCCCGCGTGCGCAGGGTCGAGGTCAGTTCGATCAGGTTGCCACGCATATCGTCCATGGCGTGCGCCAGAGCGTCCAGTTCCAGCGGAGCGACGCTAGGCACGGCACGGCTGAAATCACCCTGACCGATACGGCGCGCCATTTCGGCCAACCGCACGACCGGAGCGGCGAGCCACAACCCGTAGAGAATACCGGCGATGCCGGCGAGCACGCCGACCAGCAGGCTCACCATGATCATGACGTGACGATAGGTGGCGGCGGTGCGGTCGAATTCAGAAACAGGCAATTTCGCATCGAGAAGCGCCACCGGCTCACCGACGGAATTGACCAGGACGGCGCTGGCCGCATACTGATTGAGTGCCGAAATACGCGTGGCGGCGTGGTCTCCGTTGGTGAGCGCCGCGGCGTGCAGAGGCGTGAGCGGATCAGCATCGGGGGCGCGATAGGTGCTGATGTTCTGCAGCGTGATCACGGCTCCGCTTTGCTTGCCGGCTTCCGTGAGCACATCGCCGGCCAGCGCCTGGAGCATCACCACTTCGAAGGCAGGCACGCGCGGCACGGTGGCTGCGGCGCCTAGCACCGGCGGGCCGCCCGCGTGCGGGCCGATGATAAAGCGCTCTCCCTGCTCGGTGCGTGCCGCGGCAACCTCAGGCCAATATTCGCCGCCTCCGCTGGCCACGACCAGTCCCTGCGCATTGCGGACGATGCAACTGGTGGCGTGCATCTCCTTGCAATAGGCATTGAGATACATCCCCAGTTCCGCGGAATCCGGTTCAGCAAGCAACCTTGCCAGGGTGGGCCGGTCAGCCAAAGTCCGCGTGGCGAGCAGATTGCTTTCGCCCAGGCGGTGAAAGTATTCGCGCACCGAGCTGACCGCCAGTTCGCTCCGTGCCAGCGCCTGCCCACGCGCGAAGCGATCAACAGCGATGGAGGAGGCCAGCGCCATCACGGCCAAGGCGGCAAATACGATGAGCAGGCTTCCCGCGCTCAGCCAGGTGGCGAGCAGGTACTTTCGCCGGGGGGCCGGAGCGTTCACTGGGCGGCCGGCGGCCGCAGCCGCGGGTTGCCGTCGCCGACCTGCCGGCCCCGCAATTCCGGATGGCGACTTTCTAGCAACGTTTTAAGCCCCAGTGTGACGAGCGCAAGCATGGCAAGTAATGAAGCGGTGGCGAAAGCGCCGACAAAGTTGTATTCGTTATAAAGTATCTCGACATGCAGCGGCAGCGTGTTGGTTTGGCCGCGTATGTGTCCTGACACGACCGACACGGCGCCAAATTCCCCCATGGCGCGCGCGTTGCACAACAGTATTCCATAAAGCATGCCCCAACGTACGTTGGGAAGCGTCACGACGCGGAAGATCCGCCAGCCTCCGGCTCCCAGCGACAGGGCCGCTTCCTCATCATCGCGTCCCTGGGCCTGCATGAGCGGGATCAGCTCGCGTGCTATGAATGGAAACGTGATGAAGGTCGTCGCCAGCACCATGCCCGGCAAGGCAAAGATCACGCGGAACTCGCGCTCGGTCAGCCAGGGCCCCAGCCAGCCGCGGGCCCCGAAGATCAATACGAAAATGAGTCCGGCGATGACCGGCGAGACGGCGAAGGGCAGGTCGATCAAGGTCAGCAGGAAACCCTTGCCGCGAAATTCGTACTTGCTGATCGCCCAGGCCGCCGCAGTGCCGAACACCGTATTGAGCGGCACCGAAATGGCGGCCACGGTGAGTGTCATGCGCATCGCCGAGAGCGCATCGGAATCCCCCAGTGCATGCCAGTAGGGACCCAGGCCCTTGGCCAGGGCCTGCACGAATACCGTGATCAGCGGCAACAGCAGGAATAAGGCCAGAAAGATCACCGCTACGCCAATCAGCGCCACTCGGCCTATCAGGCGGCGCGCTCCGCTGCTTCCGGGAAAATCGTCTCGCTGGCTCATCGCTTGGCCTGGTGGCGCTTCTGCAGGGCCAGCTGCGCTCCGTTGATGGCGAACATCATTGTAAAGGAGAGCATCAACATGGCCACCGCCACCACGGCCGCCTGAACGTACTGGAACTGCTCGAGCTTGGTCATGATCACCAGCGGTACGATTTCCGATACCAGCGGAATGTTACCGGCGATGAAGATGACCGAACCGTACTCACCCAACGCGCGCGAGAACGCCAGCGCCGTTCCGGTAATCAGCGCCGGCAGCAGGGCGGGAAAAATAATGCGCCGGAACACCAGTATCGGTCGTGCCCCGAGCGTCTCGGCGGCGCGCTCCAAGTCCTGGTCCAGATCCGCCAGTACGGGCTGGAGCGTGCGCACCACGAACGGCAGTCCGATAAAAGTCAGCGCCACGATCACACCGAGCGGAGTGAAGGCGACCTTGAATGCCGAGTGGTTCAAGCAACCGGCCGATCCAGCCGTTGGGAGCGTATAGCGTCGTCAGTGCAATGCCCGCGACCGCCGTGGGCAGTGCGAAGGGCAGGTCAACCAGGGCATCGAGCAGGCGCCGCCCCGGGAATTCGTAACGGACCAGCACCCAGGCAATCAACAGCCCGAACACCGAGTTGACCAAGGCGGCCACGAAGCTGGCGGTAATGCTCAGCCGGAACGCGGCCAGCACGCGGGGGGCCAGCAACACGTGCAGCCATTGGCCCAGCGGCAATTTGAACGCGCTGACAAAGGCCGCCGCCAGAGGGATCAGCACCAGCAGGCTAAGGTACGTGATCGTGTAGCCCATGGTCAGCCCAAAACCCGGCAGTATCTGTTGCGGGCGCGGTTTGGCTATGGTTTCGGGGATGATTTCGGAATTCATGATGTCGCGTCTATCGCAAACAATACCGTGGCCCGCGAGCTCGCCCCAAACAAGGGCGCGTGATCGCGCGGCAGGCTCGCGGACAGTTCAGACATCCGGCCCGGCAATCCCATCACCACCAGCACCGGCTCCGATTGCGTGGCCAAATGCGCAAGCCACGCGGAACGGTCACCGACAAAGCGCTCGCCGCGCAGGTCCAGACCATGACCGCCGCGAAGATCCGCGCGGGTATCCAGAAGCATGCGCTGTGCCTCGAGCACTTCACTCCGGCTGGCCTCGGCGCGCTGCACGGTCACGGCGGTGGTTTCAACCGGGAGGTGGCGCATCACACTTGAGACCAGCGCCAGTAGATCGCTCCGTCGCGCGGCATCTCCGGCGTGAATCAGCATGCGCAGCGGCAGGGGAGCCGATGCAGGAATGCACAAAATTCGTCGCGCCCCGTGCTCGACCGCGGCGCGAAGGGCCGTCGGCGTATCCGCGCGCAGCGGCAGTACGCAGATGCCCGCGTCCAGTCGCTCCTCGGCCGAGGCCTGATCGCCGTGACGGATCACGCGCGCCTGCATGCTGTGCACGAGCTGGGTCAGGACCGCACTGTCTGCCAGCGCATCGCTCTCCGCGCCAGCGCGAGCCATGATATGAAAGCTCGAAATCGGGGTGGGCAGGGCGTGTATGCGGCGCACGCCAAGGCTCACGCCAGTGCCCACGGCCAGGGGCAAGGCCGATTGCTCGGCGGCCGATCTCAGGGCCTCGACCGTCATGGAGGCCCCGGCCTCCTGACCGTTGCCGGTGGCCGGCTGGATGCCGCTTTGCTCGGCCAGCTCAATGCTCACATGCTGCTGGTGACCTGCGAAAGTCAGCGCACGCACCACACCGGCGGCGAACGGGCGGCTTTGGGGCGGGCTATTGCCCGATGAGACTTCGATATCCTCGGGACGGACCACCAGCACCGCCTCGGCCCCGCTGGATATCAGGGGCGTGACCCGGTCCGGGGTCAGGGTAGCGGCACCCAAATGCAGGCCCTGCTGGGAGACCTCGCCGAGGAACAGATTCGCGGCGCCGAGGAACCGGGCCACGAAACGCGTGGCCGGGTGGCGGTAGAGGTTCTCGGGGCTGCCGATTTCAAGCAAGCGTCCCATCTGCATCACGCCGATACGATCGGCCAGCGCGAAGGCTTCTTCCTGATCGTGCGTCACTAAAATCGTGGTCATACCGATGCGTCGTTGCACGGCGCGCACCGTCTCGCGCAGTTCGACGCGGATCTTCGCATCCAGGGCGCCAAAGGGTTCATCGAGCAGCAGCACCGCAGGTTCGTGCGCCAGCGCGCGGGCCACCGCGACGCGCTGCTGCTGGCCGCCCGAGAGCTGGCTGGGGTAGCGATCGTCGTATCCTTCCAGGGCGACCAGGTGCAGAAGTTCCTGGCGGCGCTTGCGGCGTTCGGCCGCGCGCATGCGACGGACACGCAGCGCGAATTCAATGTTGTCCGCCACGGTCATGTGGCGGAACAGCGCGTAGTGCTGGAAGACCAGCCCGACGCCGCGCTCGCGGGCGGGGAGCTCCGTCACATCGCGCCCGTGCAGCGAGAGTCGCCCGTGATCGATGTTGGTCAGACCCGCCAGGGCCCGAAGCAGCGTGCTCTTGCCGCTGCCCGAGGGCCCCAGCAGCACGAAGAATTCTCCGGACTGGATCTCAATGGTGACGTCATTGACGACTGGTACACCCTGATAAAACTTGGTGACCTGCTCGATTCTGATGGACATTCGCTACCCCGGTTGACTGAGCGAATCGTACGGTCGGGCGCCGTCGCCGGTGGGTTATATCGAGGTGACAGGGCGGTATCAGTGCGCGGTAATTTCGGCGCACTGAGCCGCCTGTCACACTCTAAAGGCGATGCACCAGATTATGGCGCGTAGATCTTGTCGAATATGCCGCCGTCATCGAAGTGCTGGGCCTGCGCCTTGGACCAGCCCCCGAAATCGGCGATCGTCACCATCGTTCCGATCTTTCCAAAGCTGCCGGCGTATTTCGTCGCCACTTCAGTATCACGCGGCCGGTAGTGGTTGCGGGCGATGATGTCCTGGGCTTCCTTCGAGTACAGGTACTGCAGGTAGGCCTGCGCCACCTTGCTCGTGTGATGTCGCGCTGCGACCTTGTCCACCACCGCGACGGGCGGCTCGGCCAGGATGCTCACCGAAGGATAGACAATCTGAAAGCTGTCCGGGCCCAGTTCCTTCAGGGCCAGATACGCCTCGTTTTCCCACGACAGCAGTACATCGCCAATTCCACGCTGCACGAAGGTGGTCGTGGAGCCGCGCGCGCCTGAATCGAGCACCGGCACGTTCTTGTAGAGCTTGGCAACGAAGTCCTGGGCACTCGCCGCATTGCCACCGGGCTGCTTGAGCGCGTAAGCCCAGGCGGCCAGGTAATTCCAGCGCGCGCCGCCCGACGTCTTCGGGTTCGGCGTGATCACCTTCACGCCACTGCGAATCAGATCGTTCCAGTCCAGGATCCGCTTCGGGTTTCCCTTGCGCACCAGGAAGACGATCGTGGAGGTATAGGGCGTGCTGTTCTGGGGCAGGCGCGATTGCCAGTCGGCAGCCACCAGCCCGCCGTTCTTCGCGATGCCGTCGATGTCGGCCGCCAGTGCCAGGGTCACGACATCGGCCTCAAGGCCGTCGATCACCGAGCGTGCCTGCTTGCCGGACCCGCCGTGGGACTGTTTGACAGTGACCGAATCGCCGGTTTGTTTCTGCCAGTAGGCGGCGAAGGCCGTGTTGTAGTCCTCGTACAGCTCGCGGGTCGGATCGTAGGATACGTTCAGCAATGTGACGTTTGCGGCCGCCGCAGGTTGCACCGCCATCGCGCCCACCGCTATCAGCAGTCCGAGCGCCGTCGCCGTGAATCGATTCAGCATTTTGATTTCTCCAATCGGAAGTAGGGGAAAGCGGTGCAGCCCTCACTGGACTGCACCGCTCCGTTGTCGGTTTAGAACGTGAACTGCCCGTACAGGCCGATCTCGTCGAACTTGCCATCGGTGGTCAAGCCGTTGGCGGTCGTGCCCGTGCCCCCGATCGTGTAGGAGCCGTTGGCATCGGCACCGGAGACCGAGATCTGTCCGTTTTCGACCTTCTCGTTCTTGTACACCAGCGCCAGATCGACGCCCTTTCGAGGTTTGACGGACACCCCGACGTTCAGGTAGGTGTCCTTGAGATCGGACACCACATCCTTGCTGGGCTTGGCCTGATCGTAGCGACCAAAGATCGACCACATCTGGTTGAACTCAAAGGAGCTGAACACCGAGTAGCCGGTGGCCGTGTCGCTGAGCGGAGCGGTGCTGCTGTTGCTGGTGATCGCCGAGGCGCTGTACACCCCGGTGGTGGCACTGGCGCTCTTGTAGTTCTTGGCGTCGAAATACTCGCCACCGATCCTAAAGCCCGCCGCATGCACGCCCACGGCCAGATCCCAGCGCGAGGCGGTGTTGTTCGGGAAGTTCTGGTTGGAGCTGTTGACCTGCCCCAGGTGCCCGCTGTAAAAGCCGGCCCCGAAGGTCAGCCACTTGATCGGGGTCAGACCAATGCGCCCCTCGTAGTCAACGTACTTGCTGCGCGAGGGGTTCTTAAAACCCCCGCCGTTGACGACCGAAGCCGAATACGTGAACAGGCCATCGCCGAGCTTGCCGCTGGCATTGAGGCCCCAGTCGGCGGTGTTCGCGTAGCCGAGCCGGTCGCTCTGGGTCTTCTCGATCCACCGGTATCCGTACAGGCTCTCGACAAACGGAGCCCAGGGGGAGGTGTAGGAGCCCGCGTGCAGCACAAAGGCGTCGCTGAGTGTCGCCTGCAGGTACAGCTTCTTGATGAAGACCTCCGTCACCGTGCCGCTGCCACTGCTGGTGGTGACCGTTCCCGTCTTCGGGGGCGGGCCGACCGTGGTCACCACCGTGGTGGTCTTGTCCGAGAGGTACTGGGCATCGGTGGTCAGGTTCGCCGACCACACGTTGTCGAACTTGTGATCGACGATGAGGTAAAAGCGCTTGATGTCAAAGCCCGTTCCGGTCGGGCTCACATCCACGCCATTTTGCTGGTTCGAGATGTGCCCGAAGTCCATGAACGACTGGCCCCCGACCGTGGTGCTGCCGTTGTCCACTTCGACGGCGACCTTCGCCGGCTTGGAGTCGGATTTGGCCTTCATCGCATCGACCTGGTTTTCCAGCAACCGCAGCTGCACCTTGAGGTCATCGATTTGTGCCTGCGCGGCAGCGGAGTCCGCGGTCTGCGCCATGACGGGCGCGACGAGGGTGAAAGTCAGGGCCACGGCCCCGGCGATAAGAACTTTGCTCATTGGAAATTACCCTTCTACGGTTGGGAAGCGTCTGGCTCGGTCGGGGGAAATTGTCCACATCGATGCGGCCCAAAGCGGTAGCGCTGCGGTTACATTGCGGTAACTCAGAGCCGCTTTGTGCGCTGATCGATGTTCCGCCGATGGCTTATGGAATGCCCGCAGGGCGAATCGGCGGCTAGGTCGTGTTTTCGCAACACGTTGTCAAACACGCGGGAGCAAATTGGCTTCGGTTCGCGGGACCGACACGATTGGACTACTTTGGAATAGCCACCGAGGCGCGATTTGACAGACCGGAGGACCTCAGTGCGGATCGCCCCGCGGCACGCGGGAATTTCGCTCGCCAATGCAATCTAGCGCGGATGGCTCCGGAGCGAGACCGCTTTGATCAAGATCCACAAGTGCTGGCCCAGGGTGAGATTTAATTCCAACGCCGCCGCCGCCGTCACCCGTGCCATGAGCGCCACACCGCCGATGTCCACGCTCACCATGATGTTGTGCGCGGTCTCGGCCTGAATATCGGTGATGACCCCCGGCAGCTGGTTACGGACGCTAAGGCCCACGGGAGGCGAAGTCGCCAAGATGAGATCTCGCGCCAGCAGTTGCAGGCGAAGCGCCCCACCGCTTTTCAGTCCCGCCCCGGGCACGAGCAGCCGACCATGCCCGACTGCGATCGTGGCCAGTCCCGAGCCCTCATCGACCGACTCGACCCGCCCCTCGATCACAGCACCTACGCCCTCGGTACCCAGCAAAGTGCCCAACGCGGGCGAAAGACTTACCGCCGGCAGGCTGCCCTGCGCTAGGACGCGCCCGGCCTCCACCAGCACCACGTGGTTCGCAAGACGCACCACGTCCTCGAAATGGTGCGTGACCAGGACGATGGGCAGCGCCAGCTCATCCCGAAGGCGCTCGAAGTAAGGCAGGACTTCTTCGCGCTTGGCCACGTCGATGGCGGCCAACGGCTCATCCATCAGCAGGAGCCGCGGCTGAGCCAGCAGCGCACGTCCCAGGGCGACTCGCTGCCGCTCTCCACCCGAGAGCTGCCAGGTACGCCGCCCCAGCAGCGAACCCAAGTCGAGCAGCGCCACGATGCGCTCCATCGTGATGCGCGGAGGTTGCGCGGCCGCGCGGCGCAGCCCGTAGCGCAGGTTACCGGCCACATTGAAGTGCGGAAACAATCGCAGGTCCTGAAACACACAGCCCACGCCCCGCCGGTGTGCGGGCATGTTGAGGGCGAGGGCGGAGTCAAAGAGTTTCTGACCCTCCAGTGCGATCAGGCCGCTGTCCGGCTCGAGCAGTCCGGCCAGCATATGGATGAGGGTGCTCTTACCGGCGCCGGAGCGACCGAACAGGGCGGTGATGCCGGGGGCAGGGGCGTCAAATTGCACATCCAGGTCAAAGTCGCCCCGCCGAAGACACAAGCGCACCTCGAGCACAGGATCAGCGCCCCAGGCGCCGGCGCATCGAGCGCGCCAGGAGTTCCGCAGCGAACAACCCGAGCAGTCCCAGTACAAAGCTGATGATCGCGATGCGCGCGGCGCTCGCATCGCCGTTGGGCGTCTGGAGCGCTGAGTACAAAGCGATGGGCAGGGTACGCGTGAGGCCCGGAATATTCCCCGCGAAGGTGATCACCGCGCCAAACTCACCGAGGCTCGCCACCAGCGCGGTGACCGCGCCGGCCAGGATTCCAGGGGCCATCAGCGGCAGGGTGATCGTGCACCAGCGATCCCATGCGCCAGCCCCCAAGGTGCGCGCCGCCTCTTCCAGGCCGCGGTCGACATTTTCGAGGGCCAGGCGGATCGCTCGCACCATCAGGGGGAAGGACATCACCGCGGTCGCCAGGGCCGCGCCCCGCGTGGTAAATGCCATCCGAAGCCCAAAGGACTGGTACAGCCAGTGGCCGATCGGCCCGCGCACCCCGAACAGCAACAGCAAAACGTAGCCGACCATGACCGGTGGCAGTACCATCGGCAAGTGTACGAAGGCATCAAGCAAGGTCCGGCCGGCGAATCGCCGCCGCGTCAGTAACCAGGCGGTCAGAATGGCGATAGGCAGGCTGAATAGCACACTGCGAAGTGCCACATCCAGGCTCAGTGACAGCGCCTGCAGTTCCGCGTCGGTCATGACCGGCATCTTACGGGACTGGGGCTTGGATAAGCAGGCACGAGCGTGACTGAGACGTTGAGCGACAATTTGGCGCGCAGCCGCTTTGAGCTGGGTATCGACGGTGAAAAGGGCTTCGTGGATTACCGCCGCTCAGGAACCACGCTCTACCTCACCCACGCGGAAGTGCCCGCTTCTCTTGCCGGCCACGGCCTGGGCTCGCGGCTGGTCAGGGACACTCTGGATCTCATCCGCCGCAGGAACGAGCGCATGGTGGCGGTGTGCCCGTTCATCAAGGCCTTTGTCCATCGAAACCCGGACTATGCGGAGCTGAGCGCCCAATCAAATGAACAATGAGAGCGGCCCATCGCCGCCGGACACGGGCGTGGAGTTTGCGCCGCAACTCCTGCAGTTTGTCAACGAGGAGGCGATTCCCGGGACCGGCGTGGAACCGGCCCGGTTCTGGAACGGACTGGCCGGCTTGCTGCGCCGGCTCGCGCCGCGCAATGCGCAACTGCTCGCGAAGCGTGACGAATTGCAGAGGCGCCTGGATGCGTGGCACCAGCGTCGGCCGGGCAGCGCCGGGTTCGGGCCTGCGTACGAGGCGCTGCTTGGCGAGATCGGCTATCTGGTGCCGGACGGGCCGGATTTCCTGGTCACTACCGCCGGTGTCGATGAGGAAATCTCGAGCCTGGCCGGCCCGCAGCTGGTCGTGCCGGTCAGCAACGCGCGCTACGCACTCAATGCCGCCAACGCCCGCTGGGGAAGCCTCTACGATGCGCTTTACGGCACGGACGCCTTATCCGAGGCGGACGGCGCGCAACGCGGCACGGGCTACAACCCGGTGCGCGGTGCGAAAGTAATCGCCTATGGGCGCGCATTCCTCGATCAGCATTTCCCGCTGCTGAGCGGCTCGCACGCCGCGGCGAGGTCCTTTGAGGTCAGCGCGGGCCAGTTGGTGATGATCACCGCCAGAGGGCGCCACGGGGCTGCGCGACGCGTCGGCCTTTGTCGGCTATCAGGGGCCCAAGAGCGCACCAACGAGGCTGTTGCTGCGCCATCACGGCCTGCACGTGGAAATCCATATCGATCGGAGCCATCCGATCGGCGAAAGCGATGCGGCGGGGATCAGCGACCTGGTGCTCGAATCGGCGCTGTCCACGATTCAGGATCTGGAGGATTCGATCGCCGCCGTCGATGTCCAAGACAAGCTTGTCGCCTATCGCAACTGGCTTGGGCTGATGCGCGGTACGCTCGAGGCGCGATTTCCCAAGGGCGAGGGTGAGGTGATCCGGCGATTGAACGCGGACCGGCGCTACACCGGCGCCAACGGCGCAGAACTGGTGCTGCCCGGGCGAAGTCTGATGCTGGTGCGTAACGTCGGACACCACATGATGAGCGACATGGTCCTCATCGACGGGAAGCCTGTGCCCGAGACGATGCTGGATGCCGCGATGAGCGCGCTGATTGCGATGCACGATCTTCGCTCCGATGGCGGAGTGCGCAACAGCCGCCACGGCTCGGTCTACATCGTCAAGCCCAAACTGCACGGCCCGGAGGAAGTGGCGCTGGCGGTGGAGCTCTTTGCCGGCGTCGAGGATCTGCTCGGACTGGCGCGCAACACCCTCAAGATGGGCATCATGGACGAGGAACGCCGCACCACGATCAATCTGGGCGAGTGCATCCGCGCCGCACGTGAACGAATCGTGTTCATCAACACGGGCTTCCTGGACCGCACGGGCGA
Source organism: uncultured Gammaproteobacteria bacterium (assembly GCA_963717335.1). Classification (GTDB taxonomy): domain Bacteria; phylum Pseudomonadota; class Gammaproteobacteria; order Steroidobacterales; family Steroidobacteraceae; genus FEN-1191. The sequence goes on from CAVQVZ010000006.1 coordinate 257,770, forward strand.
TGAGATACACACCTCCATGGCGGCCGGGCCGGTAATGCGCAAGGCGGAGCTCAAGAATGCCACCTGGCTTGAGGCCTATGAGCGCCGGAATGTCGATGTCGGCCTCAAGTGCGGATTGGCAGGTCACGGCCAGATCGGCAAGGGCATGTGGGCCATGCCCGATCTGATGGCGCTGATGATGAGCAGCAAAATCGCCCAGCCGCGCGCCGGCGCCAGTACCGCCTGGGTGCCATCGCCGACCGCGGCCACGCTACACGCGCTGCACTATCACGCGGTGGACGTGCCCGAAGTGCAGCGAAGCCTGCGCGGGCGCGCGCTCGCGCCCCGCTCGGAGGTGCTGATCCCGCCTCTTGCCCCCAGCGCACGCCTGGAGCGCCGCGGAGATCGAAGAGGAGCTCAACAACAACGCGCAGGGCATCCTAGGTTACGTGGTTCGCTGGGTGGACATGGGGATTGGTTGCTCAAAAGTCCCCGACGTTCATGGCGTCGCGCTGATGGAGGATCGCGCGACACTTCGGATCTCGAGCCAGCACATGGCCAACTGGTTACTGCATGGGGTGTGCACCCGCGAACAGGCGCTCTCGGCGCTGCAGCGCATGGCCCGGGTGGTCGATGAACAAAACGCGCGCGAGCCCGGGTACCGTCCGATGGCGCCGGACTTCGGCCGCAGCGCGGCGTTCCAGGCCGCCTGCGAGCTGGTGTTTAAGGGCCGTGATCAACCCAACGGGTACACGGAATGGGTGTTGCATGCGCGGCGGCGTGAGGTCAAGCGCGGGGCACCCCAGCGCCGGCCGGCTTGATGAGAGAACCCGCCCGGCGCTGCCGGTCGGATAAGATCAATGTGAACTTGCCGTGCGGGCTCCGCGCGGCACCACGAGGCGTGAAACTATGAAGCTTGTGACCTGCAATCACGAAGGGCAGACGCTGACCGGCATGTGGTTCGAGGATCGGGTGCTCGATCTGGCGGCCGCCGGCCGGCGCATGAACGAGGCGACGGACCTCAGCAGCATGCTGGCCATCGTGCGCGGCGGGGAAGCGAGCTTGGCGGCTCTGCAGCGCATGGAAGCGCGGCGGGAGGAGTTTTCCGAGGCGTGGCTGGACAGCGGCCGCGTGCAGCTGCTGGCCCCGATTCCGGCGCCGGTGCGCAATGTATTTTGCGTGGGCCGAAACTACGCCGATCACGTCAAGGAGGGCATGGCGAAGGCCGGCAAGGAAATGAAGCTCCCCGAGGTGCCGCAGTTTTTCACCAAGGCCACCGGCGCGGTGAACGCCCCCAGGGCGATGTCCGATTGGACCCGCGGATCACACGCCTTTTGGATTACGAAGTTGAGCTCGCGCTCATCATCGGCATCGCCGGCCGGGACATCGCGCCCTCACGCGCCTTCGAGCACGTATTCGGCTATTGCGTCCTCAATGACTTCACCGCCCGTGATTTGCAGCGACGCCATGATCAATGGTTTAAGGGAAAGTCCCTCGACACCACTTGCCCTCTGGGACCGTGCATCGTCGATCGCGCCTCCCTCGGTGATCCGGCTGATCTCGAGTTATCGCTGAGCGTCAATGGCGAGGAACGCCAGCGCGCCAAGGCCGCACAGATGATTTTTGATATTCCCACGATCATCGCCTCGCTCTCGGCGGGTCTGACGCTGCAGCCCGGCGACATCATCGCCACGGGCACGCCGGCCGGCGTCGGCTACGCGATGACACCGCCCCGGGCGCTCAAGGGGGGCGATATGGTGGTGGCGAAGATCGATCGCATCGGCGAATTGCGAAACCGCATTGTCGAAGTCTGAAGCTGTCCCCGAATCCTTCGGCCCGGTGTCGCCCATGCGAGTCCTAAACAGCATTGCCGACTTGCGCGAACGTGCGCGACGGTGCGTGCCCCGCGCCATTTTCGATTATGCGGATCGCGGTTCATACGATGAGATCACTCTACGGAGAAATCGCGCTGACCTCGATGCCATAGCGATCCGGCAACGCGTGGGGGTGGATGTCTCGAGCATCGCGCACCGCCACCACGCTGCTGGGCCAAAGCTGCGCGCTGCCCCTGGCCATCGCGCCCACGGGACTGACCGGGCTGTTCTATCGCGACGGGGAGATTTGCGGCGCGCGCGCTGCGGCCGCGGCGGGTATCCCGTTTTGTCTGAGCACCGTGGCGATTGCATCGATCGAGGATCTGCAACAGGCCGGGGTAATGCCGTTCTGGTTCCAGCTGTATCTGATGCGCGACCGTGCTTTCAACGAGCAGCTGATCGAGCGGGCCCGCGCGGCGAAGTGCCCGGTCCTGGTCCTGACGCTCGATCTGCCCGTGCAGGGGCTGAGGCGGCGCGATGCCAAGAACGGGCTGTCGGTGCCCCCCCGCCTGACCTGGGGCAACGCCTGGGATGTGGCGGGGAAGCCTAGCTGGGTTTTGGGAATGTTGAGGGCCCGGCGCCGGACCTTCGGAAACCTTGAAGGGCGCCTTCCGGGTCCGCAGGGACTTAAAACCCTCTCGACCTGGATCAGCGAACAGTTCGATCCCACCGCGAGCTGGCAGGACGTGGCCTGGGTGCGCTCAAAATGGCCCGGCAAGCTCATCATTAAGGGTGTCATGGACGCCGATGACGCCCGCCGCGCGGCCGACACAGGGGCCGACGCGGTGGTGGTTTCAAATCACGGCGGCCGGCAGCTCGACGGCGCCCCCTCGACCATCAAGGTTTTGCCCCACGTCGCGGCCGCGCTCCAGGGGCGCTGCGAGGTGCTGTTCGACGGAGGCGTGATGAGCGGGCAGGACATCCTCAAGGCGGTGGCGAACGGGGCCCGGGGCTGCCTGATGGGCAAGGCCTTCCTGTACTCGCTCGCCGCAGGGGGCCAGGCGGGTGTAGCGCTTGGCATTGAAATCATCCGCCGCGAACTTTCGATCAGCATGGCGTTAGCGGGCGCCACTGACATTCACAAAGTGGATCGTTCCCTATTATGGGAACAGTAGAATGGTTGGAATCGAGGAGAGACACTGATGGAAGAGGTGGTGATTGTCGCGGCGCTGCGCACCGCGGTGGGCAAGTTCGGGGGGAGCCTTGCCAAGGTACCCGCCGCCGACCTGGGCGCGCAGGTCATCAAGGCGCTGCTGGCGAGCAGTGGAATTGCGCCGGACCAGGTTTCTGAAGTGTTGATGGGCCAGGTGCTGACCGCCGGATGCGGCCAGAATCCCGCCCGACAAGCCGCGCTCCGCGGGGGTCTGCCCGATACGGTGCCTGCCATGACGGTCGGCAAGGTCTGCGGAAGCGGACTAAAGGCGACGCATCTGGCGGCGCAGGCCATTCGATGCGGTGACGCGGAAGTGGTCATTGCCGGTGGCCAGGAAAACATGAGTGCCAGCCCGCATGTCCTGCTCGGCTCGCGGGACGGTTTTCGGCTGGGCGATGCCAAACTCGTCGACAGCATGATCGTTGATGGGCTCTGGGACGTGTACAACAACTACCACATGGGCACCACGGCCGAGAACATTGCGCAGAAGTACGGCATCACCCGCCGAGAGCAGGACGAGTTTGCCGCCGCTTCGCAGCAGAAGGCCGAAGCGGCTCAGAAGGCCGGACGATTCAAGGATGAGATCGTGCCGATCGAGATCGGCGGCAAGAAGGGCAGCGTGCGCTTCGAGGTCGATGAATACATCCGTGCGGGAACCACCGCGGAGGCCCTGGGGGAACTGAGGCCTGCGTTCAGCAAGGAGGGCACGGTGACGGCCGGCAACGCTTCGGGTCTGAACGATGGCGCAGCGGCGGTCATCATGACCTCGGCCAGCAAGGCCCGCGAACTGGGCCTCACGCCGCTGGCCAGGGTCAGGGCCTACTCCTCGGCCGGCGTGGATCCGAAAATCATGGGCATGGGGCCGGTACCGGCCAGCCAGCTGTGCCTACAGAAGGCCGGGTGGACACACGCCGATGTGGAGCTGATGGAAATCAATGAGGCGTTTGCCGCCCAAGCCATTGGCGTCAACAGGCAGATGGGCTGGGATACGGGCAAGATCAACGTGAATGGCGGTGCGATCGCGATAGGGCATCCTATCGGAGCGTCCGGCTGCCGCATTTTGGTCACCTTGCTGCACGAAATGGCACGCCGCGACGCGAAGCGCGGGCTGGCGAGCCTGTGCATTGGCGGCGGCATGGGCGTGGCCCTGGCCGTGGAACGAATTTAACTTGGGGAGTGTTCGATCATGGCAAATAAACGCACGGCGCTGGTGACGGGCGGGATGGGCGGCCTGGGCGAGGCGATCTGCATCAAGTTGGCGGCCCTCGGTGACACCGTCGTGACCACCTACTCGCCCGGCAACACCAAAGCCAAGACGTGGCTCGCCGACATGAAGACGCGCGGTTACTCCTTTTATGCGTTTCCCTGCGATGTCACCGACTGGAATTCCTGCCAGAGCTGCGTGCAGCAGGTGGCCGCCGAGGTGGGCCCGGTGGACGTGCTGGTCAACAACGCGGGCATTACCCGCGACATGACCTTCAAGAAGATGGATCGCGTCAACTGGGACGCGGTCATGCACACCAACCTCGACTCCGTGTTCAACATGTCCAAGCAGGTGTGCGATGGCATGGTCGAGCGGGGCTGGGGACGGATCATCAACATCTCCTCGGTCAACGGCCAGAAAGGCGCCTTCGGCCAGACCAACTATTCAGCGGCCAAGGCCGGCATGCACGGGTTCACCAAGGCCCTGTCGCTGGAGGTGGCGCGCAAGGGCGTGACCGTCAACACCATCTCGCCCGGGTATATCGGCACCCAGATGGTCATGGCGATCCCGAAGGAAGTGCTGGATTCGAAAATCATCCCCCAGATCCCGATGGGGCGGCTGGGCAAACCCGAGGAAGTCGCAGGACTGGTCGCTTACCTGGCGAGTGAGGAGGCGGCCTTCGTTACCGGCGCGAACATCGCCATCAACGGCGGCCAGCACATGCATTGAGGGAACTGACGCATATGCCTCCCAACAGCACGAAACCGACCTTGGCCATGATCGGACTTGGCCGCATGGGTGCCAACCTGTTACGCCGTCTCTCGCGGGGCGGATTTCCGGTGTGCGGTTACGATGTGTCCGCGGCCGCGCGCTCTTCTTTGGGCGCCGATCCGGACATCACGGTCGCTGCCGACCTGCCCTCGGCGATCGCATCGCTCCAGGTTCCGCGCACCGTGTGGATCATGCTGCCTGCCGGGCAGATCACCGAGCAGACCATTCAATCGATCGTACCGATGCTATCGGCCGGTGATGTCATCATCGACGGTGGCAACAGTGACTATCACGACAGCCTTCGCCGCGCCGGCGAACTGAAGGCCCACGGACTGCACTTCGTCGATGTGGGAGTCTCGGGGGGTGTGTGGGGCTTGGAGTGCGGTTACGGCCTCATGTTCGGCGGAGATCAGGAGGCCATAGACCGCCTGCTGCCTCTTTTTAAGGTGCTGGCTCCAGCGAAGGATCAGGGCTGGGTCCACTGCGGCGCGGCCGGCAGCGGCCATTTCACCAAAATGGTGCATAACGGCATCGAATACGGGTTGATGCAGGCGTACGCGGAAGGATTTGCCGTGCTGCGCGCGAAGACCGAATTTGCGCTCGATGTCGCCGCCATCGCTGAGGCCTGGCGCCAAGGCACGGTGATTCGGTCCTGGCTGCTCGATTTGGTGGCCCAGGAATTGCGGGAAGATGCGGTCATGGACAGCCTCGCCCCCGTGGTCGCCGATTCCGGTGAGGGCCGATGGACACTTCAGGAAGGCCTCGAACTGGGCGTCCCGCTTCCGGTAATTGGCGCGGCACTGAATGTCCGACTGGCCACGCAGGGGCGGGGCGATTACGCCGCGCGTGTCTTGGCCAAGCTTCGCAATGCGTTCGGTGGGCATGCGGTCAAGGAGGCGAGCAAACCCTAAGACCGCGTTAGGGCCCGGTATCTGCCCGGGAAGAACTTTAGAGCTTTGCGAGCGGACTAACACCTTAGATAATGTCCTCATTAATGGAGGTGGAACATGGCGAGCTTTCGTTCTAGCCGAGGCCTGAGTGCCGGCCGCAAGGCCGTTCTGGCTGCCTTCGGTGCTCTTGTGCTTGGGGGCGTCTCGGGCGCGGTCGGCGCCACGGCGCTGCCGACCGGGACCGCCGCGCAATGGCACAGTCAAAAGCTTGAGTTCACGTACGCCGGTTTCACGGCCTTCTACACCTGCGAGGGATTGGAGAGCAAGGTTCGCGACATCCTGCTTACCTTCGGCGCCCGCAAGGATCTTAAGGTGCGGGCGTTGGGATGCGATCGGGCCCAGAACAAGCCCAACAAAATCGCATGGGTGGAGGCGGAGTTCAGCTCCCTGGCGCCCGCGGCGGAGGGCGGCGGGCCCGACACTGTTCAGGCGGCGTGGGGGAAGGTGGAACTTGCTCCCCATCGGCCGACCAACATGGGCATGGGTGAATGCGAACTGGTCGATCAGATCCGGCCCATGCTTGAGAAAGGATTTGCGTTGCGCAACACGAACTACCAAACATCGTGCGTGCCCAAGCAAATTTCAGTCGCCGACTACAGCGTACGGGCGGAAATACTGAGGCCGGTCGCGAACTAGAGTTTCTGCGTCCCGGGGTAGGGGGCGATTGGGGGGGTAGATGACTCTGGCACTTTTGTCGCGCCAGCGCTGGCGTGTGGCTATCGCACTCAGCGCGGTCATGATCTTTGTGTATTTTGGTTTCGTGCTGCTGATCGCATTCGATAAGCCCCGGGTCGCGCAAATGCTCGCGCCGGGATTGAGCCTCGGGATCCTGCTCGGTGCCCTGGTCATCGTGGCGACCTGGGTCATCACCTGGCTCTACGTGCGCTGGGCCAACAAACACGTGGACATCCGCGTGACACAACTGCGAGCCGAGGACCGGCGATGAGTGCGGCCGAAGTGCTGCAGGCGCCGAACGCCACCGCCATAGGCTTCTTCGTGGCGTTCGTCGCCCTTACCCTCGGCATCACCTGGTGGGCAGCCCGCCACACCAAGACCACCGAGGAGTTCTTCGCCGCCGGCCGGCGCATCACCGGCCGTCAGAACGGCTTCGCGCTCGCCGGCGACTACATGAGCGCCGCCAGTTTCCTTGGGATCGCGGGCCTGGTGGCGACCTCGGGCTTCGACGGCCTGATCTACTCGACCGGCTGGCTGGTCGGCTGGCCGGTGGTGCTGTTCCTGATCGCCGAGCCGCTGCGAAACCTCGGGCCAGTACACATTCGCGGATGTCGTTGAGCTTCCGACTGCGGCAGACGCCGGTGCGCATTGCCGCGGCACTCGGCTCTTGGCGGTGGTGGCCGTCGTACCTGATCGCGCAGATGGTCGGCGCCGGCAACCTGATCAAACTGATGTTCGGTCTGTCGTACGAGACGGCGGTCGTGATCGTCGGCGTCGTCATGCTCGCGTATGTGCTGTTCGGCGGCATGATCGCGACGACCTGGGTGCAGATCGTCAAGGCAGGCCTGCTGCTGGGCGGTGCGGCCCTGCTCGCGATGCTGGTGCTGGCGCGCTTCGACTTCAATCCCCGCACCTGTTCGCCGCCGCGGCCGAGCAGTACGGCGCGGGCGTGCTGGCTCCCGGGAAGCTCGTCAGCAACCCCTGGGAGGCCATCTCGCTCGGCATGGCGCTGATGTTCGGCACCGCCGGATTGCCGCACATCCTGATGCGCTTCTACACCGTTCCGGATGCGCGCGCGGCGCGCCAGTCGGTGTTCTAGGCGACGGGACTGATCGGCTTCTTCTACCTGCTGACCTTCGTGCTCGGCTTCGGCGCGATGGTGCTCGTCGGTCACGACGCAATCGAAGCGGTCGACAAGGGCGGCAACATGGCGGCGCCGCTGCTGGCCGAGGTGCTCGGCGGCACGCGCCTGCTCGGATTCATCGCCGCGGTCGCGTTCGCGACCATTCTGGCGGTCGTCGCCGGACTCACGCTCTCCGGCGCGGCGGCGCTCTCCCATGACCTGTGGGTGAATGTCGTGCGTCGCGGCGATTCACCGCGCGATGAACAGTTGCGCGTCGCCCGCGTCGCGACCATTTTTCTCGGCATCCTCGCGATCGTGCTGGGCATTGGTGTTCAAGGGCCAGAACGTGGCTTTCATGGTGGGGCTGGCGTTTGCGATCGCGGCCAGCGGCAACTTCCCGGCTCTGGTGCTGTCGATCTTCTGGGAGCGCTTCACGACGGCCGGCGCTGTCGCCGCTATCGTGATCGGGACCGTGACCGCCGCCGTGCTGATCTCGTTGTCACCGACGGTGCAGGTCGATATGCTGAACCACGAACACGCCTGGTTCCCGCTGAAAAATCCCGCGTTGGTGTCGATGCCGCTCGCCTTTGCCGTGGCGGTGATCGTGTCGCTCCTGACGCCCGAACAGTCTGCAAGGGAAGGCTACGCGGCCAAGCAGCGACGGATGATTCTGGGGCAGTAAGAGTCCCTGGCCCGCATGAACACGCTCGACGCTCGGCGTACCGCCGAACTGACGCCGTATCGGGCGCTGGTGGACGCTCTGCGTACCGCAGCGCTCGGAGTTTCACAGGGCGATATCCACTGTCCGCACCGACAGGTGTTGGCGTTCGCATCCGGCGGCGCCCTCTTATCGATGATCGCCACCGCAACTGATCTGGCCGTACACAAGCTGGTGACCTTCGTTCCGTCCAATCCCGCCCGCCACCTGCCGGCCATTCAGGGTCATGTAAGCGTCTGGGATGCGCAAACCGGCTCGCACGTACTCACACTGGACGGGGCGACCGTGACCGGACGGCGCACGGCTGCCTTGTCGATGCTGGGAGTCAGCGTGTTATATCCGCGACCTCCGAGGTCGTTCCATATTTTTGGCACGGGAACGCAGGCCGCGCATCATGTAGAGGCGATTACGCAATTGTATCCCGGTGCCATGATCGTCCTATCGGGTCGGACCCGTCCGGCCGCGGAAGAGTTCTGCGCCAAGTACGCCGCGCTCTGTTCCGATATTTCTGCGTCACATTCGGCCGACCCTCCGGATAGTGATGTCGTCATCACCTGCACGACCAGCCATAATCCGGTGTATGAGGCACCCGCCAGCAAGGAGCGCCTGATAATTGCCACTGGATCTTTTACTCCCGAAGCTGCCGAGATCGGCGCGGCGACAGTCCGGGCAAGTCGTATCTACGTGGATACCCTGGAAGGTGCGAAGCAGGAGGCCGGAGATCTGATCCGGGCCGGGATCGACTGGGCGAGCGTGCACTCGCTTTCGCAGCGTCTGAGCCAACAAGATTCCCCCGGCGGCGCGCTGCTGTTCAAGACCGTCGGGCTGGCGGCGTGGGACCTGGCCGCGGCTCGCGTCGCCGTAACAGGCCGTCAAACCGCCGACACGGGGAACCCCTAGGCCCGATGGATCATCCAGAACTCAGTGTGCTGCTGCTGCTGGCTGTCGCCGCCGCGGTGGCCGTTCTTTCCAGTCGCGCGCGATTGCCCTATGCCATAGGTCTGGTCCTGGCCGGGCTGGTCCTGGGAAACCTCTTGCCCTACGCCGGACCGCATCTGTCGAAGGAGCTGTTGTTTGTCGTCGTGCTTCCCGGATTGCTGTTCGAAGCGGCTTTCCAAATCCATTTTACGGAGGTGTGGCGCGCGCGCGGCCTGATTTTGTTGCTGGCCGTTCCTGGGCTGATAGTTGCGGTGTTTCTGACGGCGTTGCTGGTCTGGTGGGGCGCCAACTTGATGGCGCCCGGCGCCATCGAGTTCGTCGGCGCGATGGTGTTCGGCGCCCTGATTTCGGCCACCGACCCGATCAGCGTGCTGGCGATTTTCCGCACCCTGGGCGTCGACCACCGGCTGGCCATCATCGTGGAAGCCGAGTCGCTGTTCAATGACGGGACAGCGATCGTGGTTTTTACCATCGTCTTAGGAGTGGCCTCGGGCGCCGGCCTCAGCCTCGGGGGCGCGGCGTGGGAGTTTGTTCGAATCACAGGGTTCGCAATATTCGTCGGTGCCCTGGTGGGCGCGGCGGTGAGCTTGCTGGCCCGCTCGATCAACGACCCCATGGTCGAAATCACCCTGACGGTTCTTAGCGCCTACGGCGCGTTCATCGCCGCTGAGTTTCTGGGGCTCTCGGGCGTCATTGCCTGCGTAGTGGCTGGCATGCTTACCGGCAACTGGGGGGCGAAATTCGGCATGCAACCTGCCTCACGCGCCGCGGTCGACGCGTTCTGGAGCTATACCGCATTCCTGCTCAACAGCTTCGTATTCCTGCTCATGGGTCTGGAAATTGACCTGGCGAAGCTGGTCCACTTTCTGCCGGAAATACTCATCGGGTGGGCTGCCATCAACGTGGCGCGCGCGGTGCTGATCTACTCCAATTATTTCATCATGCGGGCCGCAGGTCGTGATGGCCTGCCGGCCTCGTGGGCGGCGGTGCTGACCTGGGGCGGATTGCGCGGTGGCCTATCGATGGTATTGGCGCTTTCGCTGCCGCGCGATTTCAGTCACCGGGAAATGATCCTGCATATGACCTTCGGAGTCGTGCTCTTGACGCTGCTGGTGCAAGGCCTGACCATCAAGCCACTCCTGCGCAAGGTAGGATTGGCCAACAGCAGTTGAAGGAGCCGGCACAGATGTCAAAACTTCGGGTTGCGAGCTTTAGCGTATCGGTGGACGGTTACGGCGCGGGGCCGAACCAGGGCCCAGACACTCCGATGGGAGTGGGCGGAATGGCGCTGCATGACTGGGCGTTCACGACTCATACGTTCCGTCAGATGTTCGGCGATTCGGGAGGCGCGACCGGAGTCGATGATGATTTCGCGGCGCGCGGCTTCCGAAAAGTCGGCGCGTGGATCCTGGGCCGGAATATGTTCGGGCCCATCCGTGGCCCCTGGCCGGACGAGAACTGGAAAGGGTGGTGGGGCACCAATCCTCCGTATCATGTGCCGGTGTTCGTCCTGACTCATCACCCACGTGCGTCATTCACGATGAACGGCGGCACCACGTTCCATTTCGTGACCGAGGGAATCCAGGTCGCACTGCGCCGGGCCCAGGAGGCAGCGGCCGGATTGGATGTGCGCCTAGGCGGAGGGGTAGCTACCGTGCGTCAGTACCTGAGCGCCGGACTTGTCGATGAAATGCATCTGGCGATTTCGCCGGTTCTGCTCGGAGCCGGAGAACATCTCTTCGCCGGACTGGATTTGCCCAAGCTCGGATATCAGCGCACCGAACATGCGCCCACTCAGCACGCGACACACGTTGTGTTTGCGAAGCGGCGCTGATTGCGCGCCCACACGTATCCAAGGCTGCGGCTCGCCGGCCACTGGCGACGGCACCAATAAAGTAAGTTAATAAATATACGTAAGTAACTGAAAGTAAAGCGAGATACTTGGGGATGAGCGCCGCGAAATGTTCGCTGCGCGCGGAAATGCAGACGCGCGACGCCTAGCGACCGGACGGACGTATCCGAGCACTGAAATAAAGCATTGAGGCTGCAACCAGGACCACGCCTAACAGGGAGGTGGTATAGGCGGCATAACGGAACACCGTTAACCACTCCAGATTCGTCATGCCGAAGTTTCGCCACAGCAGCAGGGCACAGCTCCCGGCGTAGCCGGCCGAGTCGGCCACGTAGATCAGAAAACCGGCATTCGCCACCTCGCCCCCGGCCGCGACCAAACGGTCAAACAGCATGGCGTTGAAAGGGGTGTAAACGATGTAGAGCCCGGCGCCGCTTGCGATCATCCAGGACAATGGACCGAGCCACCCCGCATCGTAGGCAAATGTCGAGGCGCCGAGCAACACCAGTCCGGCGAGAATCATGCCGTGGATAACCTTGAGCGCCCGCACGTTGTCTTTCACCTTGACGATGATCGCCAAAGCGATCAATGCAATAGCCGCCACCGGCAATTCGGTCGCGGTAAACACGGAGGCCGGATTGGCATAGCCCAGTGCGGTCCAGAGCTCTGCGGCGAAGTTGTCACGGAAGTCCCGAAACGCAGTGGCGAATACGTACGCGATTACCAGCAAGGTGACGCCCAGCCCGAAGCGCGCAAGGAAGGCTCGCACTTCCCGTGGTGTCATCGGAGCCCGGCGCACGCGCGCCGCCTCATCATCAGCACTGGGAGGCGGAAGTGATGAAAGTCCCCATACGCCCAGGGCCAGCATGGGTACGAACAACAGACCTGTGGCCGCCGGCATCCAGAACACGGGCACGTGCACGAACTGGATCAGCAGTAAGCCCGCCGACTTGACTGCCCCGGAAGACACGATAAAGCTCGCGCACAGAACCGCGCCGAGCACCTCGGAGATGCGTCTGCCCTCCATGTACGAGAACACCAGGCCCCAGATCAGGCCCAGGCACAGTCCATTGGCGTACATGGCCGGTACCTTGAGCAGCGCCGGCGCTACAGCGAAGATCACCAAGGCAACCCACGAACTGCCGATCAATCCGAGTATTGCCCGCGCCCGGTAGGTCGGTTTCATCCCGGCGATTATCCGGATACCAATAAATTTAGAGGTCGCGTAGCCGAGGGCCTGCGCGATGACGAGCGCGATTTTAAAGTCCAGAGCGTAGTGCCAGCCCTCGATGTGGGCGTAACTCGCCGCCGCGAAGGGCTTGCGGAATGCGTACATGGAAAAATAGGTTGCGAATCCCGCCAGCGAGGCGAATACGGCGAACGCCAAGGGGGAATCGTTTCGCAGGCGCAGAACAGAGGGTCGCGACATTTTGGCTCGATAGTCCGCGGGCCGGCGTATTCAGCCGCTCGTTAGTTTCAGTTCTATGACGCCCGCCGCCCGGCGCTCAAGAGCGCCAGTGCCGGGCCAGTATACTGGTAATCCGCGAGTGATCGGGCGTAGGCATGGCAGTGAAAGTTCTCGAGGAACGATTTGATCTGGCCGTCGTGGGCGCCGGGATCGTCGGCCTGGGCGTGGCCTTGGCCGCGGTTCGGCGCGGCCTGCGAGTCGTCGTGCTCGATCGGGACGCCGCGGCGCGCGGCGCGTCGGTGCGCAATTTTGGCTTTGTGACTGTGACAGGTCAGGAACCAGGCCTCATGTGGGCCAGAGCGCGCCGAACTCGCGAGGTCTGGAGGGAAGTGGCCTCGGCCGCGGGCCTTTCCATCGTTAATACCGGCATGTGGATGTACGCACGACGGGCTGAGGCATTTGAGCTCATCGAAGCCTTTATGAGCACGGACATGGCCGAAGGCTGTCGTATCCTCAGTCCCGAGGATGCCCGGCGGCGGTGCCCGCAACTTCGCGCGCCCGACTTGATCGGAGTCCTGGAGAGCACGATCGAGTTGCGCGTGGAGTCGCGTGATGCCATTCCAAGGCTCGCCAATTGGCTCGCGGAGTCCCACGGCGTGCGCTTCCTGCGCAACGCCGCCGTTCACGCACTCGACCCGCCGTGGGTGCATACACGCGATATCCGCCTGCGGGCGGAGCGCATCGCGGTATGCACGGGAGACGACTATTACGGCCTGTTTGCCGAGCGGCTCGCCGACTACGCACTCACGCGCTGCAAGTTGCAGATGCTCAAACTCGCCGACCCGGGCTATAAAGTACCCGCGACACTCATGTCGGATCTTGGATTGGGCAGGTATCCAGGGTACGCAGGTCTTGAACCGGCCGGAGCGCTGAGGTCGAGACTTGCGCTCGAGCAGCCGGATCACCTGAGGAACGGCGTACATCTGATCGTGGCGCAAAACGCGGACGGCACCCTGGTGGTCGGCGACAGCCACCACTACAGCCCGACGCCCGATGACATCTCATACGCCACGATCGATTCCTTGATTCTCGAGGAGTACCGCGCCGCGCTCGGCGCCGATCCGCCCCCGGTACTCGAGCGTTGGACCGGCACTTACGCCTACGCCCCGAATCGTTCCGTGTTGATCGACGTGCCGGATCCGGCGGTGCGCGTGGTGATTATCACCTGCGGGTCGGGGGCTTCGACGGCCTTCGCTGTCGGTGAGGAACTGGTGAGCGGTCTCGACTAGAGCGCGAGTTCCAGCGCCTTGAATCTCACCAGGGCAAAGAGTAGGTCTTGACGTTGGTGAAGGACTTCATTGCCTCCTGCACGCCTTCCTTGATTCCGGTGCCCGAGTCCTTGATGCCACCGAAGGGCGTGAGCTCGAGCCGGTAGCCCGGAACCTCGCGCACGTTGATGCTGCCCACATTCAGCTCGGTGATGAAGCGCGTGATGTAGTCCAGTCGATTGGTGCAGACCGCTGAGGAGAGCCCATAGTCGGTGGAGTTCGAGATTCGTATCGCCTCCTCGATCGACTTGAACCGGATCACGGGGGATACAGGCCCGAAGGTTTCCGTCTTCACGACCGGCATGTCGGGGTCAACCCGATCAAGGACCGTAGGGGAGTAGAGCGCACCTTTGCGGACGTTGCCGAGCAGCAAGCGTGCGCCACCGGCAATCGCCTGGTTGACTTTTTCCTCGAAACTGCGCGCCGCCGCCTCATCGATCACCGTGCCCATATCGGTATGTGGGTCCGCAGGATCTCCGAAGGTGACCGCTCGGGACTTCTCGAGCAGCAGTGCCACGAACCGGTCGGCCACCGAATCGTGCACGAGCATGCGCTTTATGGCCGTGCAACGCTGACCGGAATTCTTGTATGACCCCGCTGCCGCCAGACTTGCGGCTTCCTCGAGGTCGGCATCCTCCATGACAATGATTGGATCATTCCCGCCCAGTTCCAGTACCTGCCGTTTGTAAGTGGCCTTGGCGGAGATGTACTTGCCATAAGCCACCCCGCCGGTAAACGTCACCAGGTCGACGCCGCGATTCGTGAGCAGTTCGTCCCCGATCTCGAGTGGGTCACCGGTCAGGACACAGAACATTTCGCCCGGCAGGCCCGCCTCCAGAAGCAGGTCAGCCAGCCACAGCGCACTTAGCGGAGTCTTTTCCGAGGGCTTGAGAACCATGCGATTGTTGGTCGCGATGGAGGGCGCGACCTTGTGAGCGACCTGATTCAAAGGATGGTTGAATGGGGTGATCGCGCTGATCACACCCTGTAAGGGCTCACGCAGCGTGTAGACCTTGCGGCGTTTCCCATGCGCCGTCAGGTCGCAGGAAAAAATCTGGCCGTCGTCCTGGAGCGCGGCGTTGCCGGCAAAGAGCAGCACGTCGCAGGCCCGGCCTACTTCATAGATTGAATCTTTCTTGCACAGGCCGCTCTCGGCAGTAATCAGATCAGAGATTTCGGCGGTGCGTTGCCTTATGAGCTCGGCCGCGCGATAGCAGATCTGGTACCGCTCATATCGCGAAAGTTTCGCGCGGTAAGCCTGAGCGATCTCGATGGCACGGCGCACCTCGGCCACTCCGGCCATCGGGACGGTACCGGCGATCAAGCCGTTGTAAGGATTGCGAACTTCGCCGCTACGCGCGGTGCGGATGCGCTCGGTACCAATCCGCAAACTCTCGTAGCAGCGCCCCCGGTCAGTGGGCACGATTGAGCACCCAGTCAAAGGCGTCGAAATTGCGCCACCGGCGATTGGTGTCCAGGTTGGCCAGCGGCCGATTTATGATGAGTGGCACGGGCTGTTCAGACAGGCCCCCGTGCGAGCGAAGCGGCACATCCAGACCGGACAGATCGTGGCGGGCCGCAGCGCTGCCGATGACGACCGAACGTGTGGCCGTGACGACCAGATCGCCGATGCGATCCGCAGGCAGCTCAAAGCGTTCGGCCGCTTGGGCGCGCGCTAGCACGGTGTCGATCCCGCGGATCGCGGCGATGCGTTTTGCAATCGAGTCACTGTCCGCGGAAGCCGCAAGATGCACGGTCGCGTAAGAACCCAGAGCGCCGTGGTGCACGACGTAAGGATCGGTGATGGGCAATATTACGCGCGCCTGCCCGGGCCCAAGCCACTCATCGAGCAGGTCCTGCAGATAGATAACATTTGGGCTGGCATCAAGCCGGGTCTTGGCGTTCATGCCATGGTCCGCCGTCACGACGATGACGCAGCCAAGCGCGTCGAGTTCGCCAAGATAACGGTCCATCATTCGATAGAAATCGTTCGCAGGTTCGGTCCCCGGCGCATGCTTGTGCTGCACATAATCGGTGGTCGACAGATACATTACATCGGGCCGACGGGTTTGCATCAGCCGCACGCCTGCCGCAAATACGAACTCGGACAGCTCGGCGCTGTAGACATCCGGTACCGGGCGGCGCACCAGTTCGAGCACGCCCTCGATGCCGTGCTCGGCCTGGGTGGTCTGGTCCGCCTTTTCGGAGGAAAAGCAGATCCCGCGCACGCCGTGCCCCAAGAGCTTCCGCAGTTTGTCTTTGGCGGTAACCACCGCGATGCCACAGCCGGCATCGGAGAGCGCCGCCAGCAGGGAAGGGGCGCGGAGCCACTTGGGGTCGTTCATCATGACTTCGACATTATTTGCGGCGTCATACAGGTAGTTGCCGCATATGCCGTGCACCGAAGGCGGCGCGCCGGTCACGATCGAGAGATTATTCGGGTTCGTAAATGTAGGCACCACACAATCTGCGATTACCGAAGTGCCCTGCTCGAGCACCGACTTCATCCAGGGCATGTGACCGCCCGCCACCGCCTGGGCAATGTAGTCCGGTTCGCAGCCGTCGACACACACGACCACGGAGGGTCGGGTGGGCAATTGATAATGGCGTCCGTTTACTTCGATTTGGCCCATCGTGCCCTCAATAGTAGCCAGCCTGCGCGCGCCGCCCTGTCGGGCAAATATCGCCACCGGTCGCACCGAGTTCGGCCAGATGACAGTACGCGCTCGACAGTTTACTGTATGAGCGGCCTCTTCGTGCGTACCCTTCAAACCAAGCGTTGACCACTCCGATCCTCGCGAGTCTCCCTATGAATGTTCCCTATCTGTTGACCCCCGGACCGTTGACTATTTCTGCGGCCACCAAGCAGAGCATGCTTCGCGACTGGGGATCCTGGGACAGCGATTTCAACCAGATCACCGGCCGCGTCCGTGAACGACTATTGGCAATAGTGCACGCGGCCGAGACGCACGAATGCGTCCCGTTGCAGGGGAGCGGCACGTTTTCTGTCGAGGCTGCCATCGGTACCCTGGTGCCGCGCACCGGGCATGTGCTTGTGCCCCAGAACGGTGCTTATTGTCAGCGCATCGCGCGCATCTGCAAGGTGCTGGGTCGTGCCGTGACCACGATCGACTACGCCGAGGATGCGGCGGTGCGTGCCGAAGATATCGATCGGGCCCTGGCCGCGCAGCCGAACATAACTCACGTGGCCTTGGTCCATTGTGAAACCAGCGCCGGGATCTTGAATCCGTTGAGGGCGGTGGCTGAGGTGGTGGCCCGCCACGGACGGAGCCTTATCGTGGATGCCATGAGCTCGTTTGGCGCGCTTGAGATTGACGCCCGCAACACGCCGTTCGATGCCGTGATTGCGGCGTCCGGAAAGTGCCTGGAAGGGCCCCCGGGCATGGCGTTCGTGGTCATCCGGCGTTCCGTGCTCGAGCGTGCCGAGGGCAATTCCCATTCGCTCGCGATGGATCTGTACGACCAGTGGGTGTACATGCAAAAGACCACGCAATGGCGATACACGCCCCCCACCCATGTGGTAGCGGCCTTCGATAGCGCCATCGAGCAGTACCTGAAGGAAGGAGGCCGTGCCGCGCGCGGCGACCGCTATGCCGAGAACTGCCGCATCCTCATCGAGGGACTGGCGCGCCATGGCCTGCGAAGTTTCCTCCCCGAGCAGATCCAGGCGCCCATCATCGTCACGTTTCACGCGCCTCGCATCGCGGGCTATCAATTCAAGTCCTTTTACGACGCCGTAAAGTCGCGTGGCTACATCCTCTACCCCGGGAAGTTAACGACGGTCGACACATTCAGAGTCGGCTGCATGGGTCAGCTCGGAGACCGTGGCATGGGCGGGGCGGTGGATGCGATCGGCGAAGTGCTGGCCGAACTGACAGCGGCAGCGTGAGTGCCGTAGAACACCTCATGCGCTCGCCCTGAGGCGGGCGTCCGACCCGATGGCCACCAGCACCCCACCGCCGCGCGCTCCCTACGATCCGCGTTACGATCCACTCACCGACCCGGGCCCCGGCACAGACCGCGACTACGCCCCGACTTACTGGATAGCGACGGCGGGCGCTCGGCCGACGGATGATGGGCCTGTGATCGGCGACATGGACGCCGAGGTGGCGGTGATTGGCTCGGGCTACACGGGACTCTCCTGCGCCATTCATCTGGCGCGCGATTTCGGCATCCGCCCCGTGGTCCTGGAGGCCAACGCCGTGGCCTGGGGTTGCAGCACCCGTAACGGGGGCCAGGCACAAATCAGCGCAGGGCGCCTTAAGCGCTCGGAGTGGATCCGTCGCTGGGGGCTTGAAACCGCGCGGGCCATGCACGGGGAGATCGCCGAAGGATTTGAGCTGTTCCGTTCGCTTCTCAACGATGAGGACATGGACTGCAATCCGCAGTTCGGGGGGCACCTGCATATCGCGCATCGCCCGAGGATGCTCGATCGCCTCGAGACCGAGTCGCGCTTGCTCAATGATCTGTTTGGCTATCCCTCGCAAATGATAAGCGCAGAAAAGTTGCGCCAAGAGCACCTGGACGAGCGCGAGGCGGTAGGTGCCATGTATGAACCGGACGGCATTGGCGTGCACGCGGCCAAGCTGGCCTTTGGTTATCTCAGAATTGCTCGTCGCCTCGGGGTCAGGGTACACACGGGTAGTCCCGTGCTGGGTTGGGACAGCCACGCCGGATGCCATCGACTAGCCACCCCCGGGGGCACGGTTCGGGCGCGAGCGGTGGCCATAGCGACGGCGGGCTACACGCCCCCGCAACTGAATGCACTGACGCGCCACCGGCTGTTGCCCGTGCTGTCCAATTCCATCGTGACCAGACCATTGACCCCAACGGAGTTCGCGAGCTGCGGTTTTCGGTCCGAAGCGTTCTACACGGACACGCGCACCCTCAGACATTATTACCGCGCCCTTCCGGACCGACGCGTGCAGATCGGTAGCCGCAGTGCCGTTACGGGCGCGGACGCCACCAATCCGCTTCACCTTGCGCGGTTGCGCAATGCCCTCGCGCGTAAATTTCCTACGCTGGCGGGCATTGATGTGGACTATTCGTGGTGGGGCTGGGTGGATGTGAGCCACGACCTCATGCCGCGCATTATCCAGCCTGACCCGGCACAGACGATCTACTATGCGCTGGCGTATGGCGGCAACGGCGTGATGTACTCGGCACAGGCCGGAAGGCGTCTTGCGCAACTGATCGCGAAAGCGGGCCCATTGCCCGCATTGCCGATCTTCCGCTCGCCGCTCCCGGGCCGGGGAGTACTGACCCCATTTCGGCGTGTCGGCCAGAGAATGCTGTACGCCTGGTATCACCACAAGGACGAAGCCCGTTGAGCTCGCACTGCCGACACGATGAAATACCTGCCTGCATAAACACACCAGCCCCGGAGATTAGCCAATGAAGATGACCACCGAGGAAGCCTTCGTGAAGGTGCTCCAGCAGCACGGCATCGAACATGCCTTCGGCATCATTGGCTCGGCCTTCATGCCGATTTCCGATCTGTTTCCGAAAGCCGGCATCACCTTCTGGGACGTCGCCCATGAGACCAACGGCGGCTACATTTGCGACGGCTATACCCGCTCGACCGGGAAAATCGCCATGGCGATCGCCCAGAACGGACCCGGGGTGACCGGTTACGTCACGGCCGTCAAAACTGCCTATTGGAATCACACCCCGATGCTGCTGGTTACCCCGCAAGCGGCCAACAAGACCATTGGCCAGGGCGGATTTCAGGAAGTGGAGCAAATGGCCGTGTTCCGGGACATGGTGGGCTACCAAGAAGAGGTCAGGGATCCCAGTCGCTTGCCCGAAGTGCTCAATCGGGTCATCTGCAAAGCCAAACGTCTGTCGGCGCCCGCACAGATCAACATCCCGCGCGACTTCTGGACCCAGGTGATCGACGTGACCTTACCTCAAACGCTCGACTTCGAGCGTCCGGCCGGCGGGACCCAGGCCATTGCGGAGGCGGCCAGATTGCTTTCGTCAGCGCGATTTCCCGTGATCCTTTCCGGGGCGGGCGTGGTGCTGGCGAACGCGCACGAAGAGTGCGTCGCGCTGGCCGAACGACTGGATGCTCCGGTTTGCAACAACTACCAGCACAATGACTCGTACCCGGGCAGTCATCGACTGGCCGTGGGTCCCCTTGGCTACAATGGCTCGCGCGCCGCCATGGAGTTGATCTCGAAAGCAGACGTGGTCCTGGCGTTGGGCACGCGCCTCAACCCATTTTCCACGCTCCCTTGCTATGGCCTGGACTACTGGCCCAAAACAGCCGCCGTAATCCAGGTCGACATCAATCCGGACCGCATCGGACTGACCAAGCCAGTAGCCGTCGCCATTTGTGGCGATGCCAGGCTGGTGGCCGCGCAGATCCTGGCGCAACTTGCGCCCGGTGCTGGTGATACGGACCGCGCGTCGCGTCGCGCACAGATCGCGCAGCAGAAGAGTGGATGGGCCGAGGCTCTTTCCGCCTTGGACTACGAGGAAGATGATCCGGGTACGGTGTGGAACGCCGAATGCCGCGCGCGCGAGCCCGGGCGCCTGTCCCCGCGTCAGGCTTGGCGGGCGATTATGGCCGGCCTGCCGCCGGAGGCGATTATCTCCAGTGACATCGGCAACAACTGCGCGATCGGCAACGCGTATCCCACCTTCGATCGGGGGCGCCAATATCTTGCACCTGGCCTGTTTGGCCCGTGCGGTTACGGCTTTCCCTCCATCATTGGCGCCAAGCTTGGCAATCCGTCCACCCCCGTGGTGGGCTTTGCCGGCGATGGTGCCTTCGGAATCTCCATGAACGAGATGACTTCGATCGGACGCGAGCCCTGGCCGGCGATCACAATGGTCATCTTCCGCAACTACCAGTGGGGCGCCGAAAAGCGCAACTCGATATTGTGGTACAGCAATAACTTTATAGGCACCGAGCTCGATCGCAACGTGGGATTTGCGCGTGTCGCGGAAGCCTGCGGGCACCGCGGGGTGACGGTGGCTACCGCCGCGGAGCTCACGCAGGCCTTACGTACCGCGTGCGCCGAGCAGTCGCGCGGGGTGACGACGTTTATTGAAGTTCTGCTCAACCAGGAGCTCGGCGAGCCCTTCCGGCGCGACGCCATGAAGAAGCCCGTGGCGGTCGCAGGCATCCGACGGGAAGACATGCGGCCGCAATCGCGCGCATGAGCCCGTCGGAGGGACGGGTCCTTGTTTTCAACGCCGGTTCTTCGTCGCTTAAATTCGCGATGTTTGAGGCGCATGCAAGGTGCTGTCACGGGCAGGTTGAAGGTATCGGCACGCGTCCCAGGCTGTCGGCCGGCATTGGAACGCGCCGAGTGGAACGCGCGCTGGCGCCCGCGACCGGGCACGCAGCGGCGCTCAGCGAAATTCTGGAGGCTCTTGCGCAAAACGGATTCACGCTTGAGGACATCAGCGCCTGCGGTCACCGGATCGTCCATGGCGGGGCACGGTTTACGGTCCCGATGTTGCTGGACCAGGCGGGTTTGGAGGCTTTGAACGCCCTGCGGGCGCTTGCGCCCCTTCACAACGGATTCGGACTTGCCGTCATAGAGGCGCTTCGTACTTCGTCGCCGAAACTGCCGCAGGTGGCATGCTTCGACACTGCGTTTCACGCCACCGTGCCGGAGTTGGCCAGCCGCTTCGCCTTGCCCGCCGAGCTGCATGCAGCCGGCTACCGGCGCTACGGCTTTCACGGCCTTAATTTCGAACACGTCACCCGCACGGTGACGCAGAATTCAGGCGGCACTCCGCTGCCGCGGCTGCTCATATTCCATCTCGGCAATGGGTGCAGCGCCGCGGCGGTTCGCGACGGCCGCAGTGTGGCGACCACCATGGGCTATTCGACGCTGGATGGCCTGGTGATGGGCACGCGTTGCGGCGCGATTGATCCGGGAGTTTTGCTGGCCCTGCAGCGCGACCGACGGTTCAGTCTCGATGAGCTCGAGGAACTGCTCTACCGGCGCTCCGGTCTTCTGGGCCTTTCCGGGCGCAGTTCCGACATGCGTGAACTGCTGATGAGCGATGAGGCGACGTGCCGGCAGGCCATTGAGCACTTTTGCTACTGGGCGGCCCGACAGGCGGGCTCGCTCCTGGTGGCGCTCGGGGGTGTGGATGGCATTGCCTTCACCGGCGGCATTGGCGAGGGCAGTGCAATGGTGCGCAAGCTCATCGTCGGTCACCTGGCGTGGCTGGGCATCAAGATCGACGATGAGCGCAACTGCGGCGGGGGAGCCTCCCTGGAAGCCCGCGATTCCAGCTGCCCGGTATGGGTAGTTCCCGCCGACGAAGAGCGGGCGATTGCGGGTCATGTCTATGCCATGCTGGAATCCAGCGCTGCCCGCCCGCTGGCGGTCTGAGGTAATTCACGATGCGCGATCTCGACAAGGCTGATAGCGGACCGTCGGAGCTCCGGCGAACCCTCAAGACCAGGCACATGCAGATGATTGCCCTTGGCGGGGTGATCGGCGCGGGCCTGTTTGTCGGCAGTGGCGTGGTAATTCAGGCCACCGGGCCCGCCGCCGTGCTTTCCTTTGCGCTCACCGGTGCGCTGGTGGTGCTGGTAATGCGCATGCTCGGTGAGATGGCGGCGGCGCATCCGGCGGTCGGCGGGTTCTATGAATACAACCGCTTGGCCCTCGGCGAACTCGCAGGATTTATGACCGGCTGGATGTACTGGTATTTCTGGATCATCGTCGTGGCCCTGGAGGCCGTGGCGGGGGCGCGTTTGCTCACCTATTGGTTCCCGCAGATCGCTCCCTGGCGCTTCACACTCGGCCTGATGATGGTATTCACCCTGCTAAATCTGCTTTCGGTTCGCTCCTGGGGCGAGACCGAGTACTGGTTTGCCTCGATCAAGGTGATCGCCATCACGCTGTTTCTCGGTGTCGGTGTAGTGGTGGCCGCCGGGTTCTGGCCGGGCCTCACCGGCGGATTCGCCAACCTCACATCGCATGGCGGGTTCATGCCGATGGGCTTTGCGCCGGTGTTGACCGGCGCGGTGGCCGCGACCGGATTCTATTTCGGCTCCGAGATCGTGACGGTGGCCGCCGCCGAATCGGCGGAGCCCGATCAGGCGGTGGCGCGCGCCACCCAGTCGGTGATCTCTCGGGTTTTAGTTTTCTACGTCGGGTCCATCCTGGTGGTGGTGACACTGGTGCCGTGGAATTCCCCCGGAATCGTTCAACCCTACGTTACCGCGCTTGAGACGGTGCATATACCCGGGGCCGCGCAAATCATGAATGGCGTGATTCTCACGGCGGTGCTTTCGGCGCTCAACAGCGGCTTGTTTGCTTCTTCGCGGATGCTGATGGCCCTGGCGCGACGCGCGGACGCCCCACAGGGTATGGCCCGGCTCAATCGGCGCGGCGTACCGGTGCGCGCGATCCTGATGAGTACCGCGTTCGGTTACGTGGCGGTGATCATGAATTATGTGTCGCCCGAACACGTGTTCGCTTTCTTGGTCGACTCCTACGGCACCGTCGCCATCTTTGTATACATGCTTATCGCAGTCTCCGAATTGCGCCTGCGGCGGCGACTCGAACGGGAATCGCCGGAGCGTTTGCGGGTGCGGATGTGGGCCTACCCGACCCTGACCATCATCGCGATCCTTACGATGTGCGCTATCGTCGGGGCGATGGCGTTCATTCCGGATCAGCGATTGCCTTTGCTTTTTGGAGTGATGAGCGCGCTGGTCATGTTATGCGGCTACGCCCTCCGGCGGCGCTTCGGCCCGCGGACGGTAGCCTGATTATTCTCTTGACTTCGCGCCGGGGCCATCCTAACGGCTGCCGGGACTACTCCACATGTTCACCGTGCAGGGAGATATCCAGCCCCTCACGCTCTTGTTCCTCGGTGACGCGCAAGCCCATTGTCCAGTCGATGATCTTCAGGATAATGAAACTGGCAGAAAACCCGTAGATCACAGTGGTCCCGACGCCCCAGAGCTGCGCCACGAGTGACCCACTGACCCCGCTGATCTCCTTGCTGGCGAATACACCGGTGAGCAGTGCCCCGACAATGCCGCCCACCCCGTGGACGCCGAAGGCATCGAGAGAATCGTCGTAACCGAAAGCCCGCTTCAGGGAGGTCGCTGCGAAGAAGCACACGGCGCCGGCAGCGATGCCGATGCACACAGCGGGTGTGGGCCCGACAAATCCCGACGCCGGTGTGATTGCCACCAGTCCGGCCACCGCACCGGAGGCGATCCCCAGCACACTGGGCTTTCGCTTGCTGATCCACTCGGCAATCATCCAGGACAGGGCGGCCGCGGCGGTCGCAATCTGCGTAACCGCCATAGCCATGCCGGCGCGCCCGTCCGCTGCGCCGGCAGATCCCGCGTTAAAGCCAAACCATCCGACCCAGAGCATGGCCGCGCCGATCAGCGTCAAAGTCAGGTTGTGGGGTGCCATGGCTTCGCGGCCGTATCCCAGACGTTTGCCCAACACCAGGCAGCTCGCCAGCCCCGCCATGCCCGCGTTGATGTGCACGACCGTGCCGCCGGCGTAATCGAGCACACCTTTGGCCGCCAGCCAGCCGGACGGCTCCCACACCCAGTGCGCGATCGGGCAATAGACCGCCAGCGACCAGATCGAAATAAACACCAGCATCGCAGAAAACTTCATGCGATCGGCAAATGCCCCGGCGATCAGCGCAGGGGTGATGATCGCAAAGGTCAGTTGGAACATCGCATAGACGGACTCCGGAATGGTGGGCGCCAGATGGGATACCGTTACGCGGTTTCCGTCCTTCATCACCGTCATCCCATCGAGCAGGACGCGGCTGATTCCACCCAGGTAGGGGTTTCCGGGGGTGAAGGCCCATGTGTATCCGATCAGCCACCACAGAATCGTGACCAGACAGGCGATCGCGAAGCTCTGCATGAGCGTCGCCAGCACGTTCTTCTTGCGGACCATGCCGCCGTAGAAAAGGGCGAGGCCTGGAATGGTCATCATCAGCACCAGCGCCGTGGAGGTCAGCATCCAGGCCGTGTCGCCCGAGTTGATTTGCTCGGCGCCCACCAGCGTGGGCGATGTGGGTGAGATCGCCGCTGCGCCCGGTATTCCCGTTGCCCAGCCAACTGCCGCGAGCGCCGGGAATCGAAGCCAGGGATTTTTCAAGGCACGGCGGTCGCGCGTTGGGCGTCTTGTCTATTCCGCCCGGCTTCGCCAGCCGTCGTGATAGCTCTCGCGTGCCGAGCGAGCGTAGGGGACCGGTGAGACCTTGACCCGTACCTCAAGCTGGCGGTGACGCTCCACGGTGGTCTTCTTGGTGCCCCCATTTTCCTCGCCCCACAGCAAAGTGAGCACGTCCCCGAAATTGATATCCGGGTCCACCACGCCCAGCGACAGCCCGCAGCGTTCGTTGTAGCTGTAGCCGCCAAACATCGAGAACCCGACGGTCTTCCCGCCTTTGCTGACCTTGTCGAAGGACGAAGAAGCGTAGTTGGCGATGGGCAGGTCAAAGAACTTGTAGGGCTCCTGACCAGGGACGAACAACGAGGCGTAGATCTTTGCAAGATCCTCACCGTGCCATTCGAAAGTCACCTTCTTGCGGTGCGGTTGTTGCGCTTTCTTTTCGAGCACCTCACGGCCGGCAAAATCGTGATCGAACTTCACGAACGGACCGTAGCCGAGCTCATAGGGCGTCAGGTAGTAATCCTCGATGTTGTCGGAAACGAAGCTGCCGCCGATCGATCCGGTGCCCTCATAGCCTGCCGCCGGGAGCCATTCCCGATAGGCTTTCATCTTCTCGCCCGTATAGACCGCGGGCAATGGGGAGGGGATCCAGCCTGATTCGAGGGTGTTGCTGGCGTAGGCACGCGAACCGACCTGAACCAGGCCGAAGTCGCGCCCGGCCTCGAGGATCGCATCGCGCATCTCATCGCTTTCCGCATAAGGACCCCAGATCTCCAGACCCGGCGCGCCGGCCATGCCATGGCGCAGGGCGCGCACCTTGCGACCTTTGATGTTGATGACGTCGAAGTTGAAGAACTTGATGTCCGGGAGCGGTCCGCCATTGAGCTTGGTCAACACCTGCGCGGCATTGGGGCCTTGCACCTGATAACGGTAATGTCGGCGCGTGACGGCCTTGCCGCGCGGGTGCGAAGGGGAGCGGTCGTCGCGGATGACATCGACCTTAAAACCACCCGTCGACGCCTGGAATTGCAGCCAGTTGACCGTGGGTGCGCGGCCCACGAACAGCATCTCGTTCTTGTCGGTGTAGAAGAGTATGCCATCGCCGATGACGTAAGCCGTCGTAGCTGCACGGCACCATCTGCTTGGCCTTGTCGGGCGTGAAATTCTGAAAGCTGTTGATGGTGCAGTAGGACATGAGCTTGGCGGCATCCGGACCCCTGACGGTCAGTTCCGCCATGTGGTGCGACTGATCGAACAGCACCGCGCTCTCGCGCCAGGCGCGCTGTTCATCGCGCCAGTTGGTGAATTCGCTCGGCACGACCGGGTAGACGTATGCGCCAAGCTGCGAGTTGCGCAGCATCTTGACCGGGTTGCCGGAGGAGCGCAGGAGGCTCTCGAGGTTGGGCTGGCTCATTGGATCGGTTCCCCTGTGTCTGGATCAACGGCTTATATCGACAATCCTGCACTCGTGCAGTGTATCTGGCAATGGGATAGTATGAATTATCAGTATAAGAAAAGTGGATAGAGGCCGTGGCCGACCTGGACCTCAACTTGCTCAGAGTGCTCGTCACGCTGGAGGAACAGCGCAGCGTCAGCCGCGCGGCGGCCAAACTGGGGCGGAGCCAGCCGGCCATCAGCGCCGCCTTGGCCAAACTCCGGAAGTTTTTCGATGACCCGCTGTTCCTGCGTTCCGGCAACCACATGCAACCGACTCCTCGCGCGACGGACGTTGTTCGCTCGGCGCAGAGCGTGCTGGAAAGAATTCAATCTGAGATCATCGCCTCCCCGGTCTTCGACCCCGCGGTGAGCGAGCGGCCCGTCAGGCTGGCCCTTTCGGATGTGGGTGAAGTGGTGTTTTTGCCTGCTCTCCTGCAGGAGCTCAGGGCCTCCAGCCCGCGGGTCACCGTGTGTTCCGTGTCATTGCCGGCGACCGAAGTGAGCCATGAACTCGAGCGTGGCGGCATCGATCTGGCAATCGGGTACTTCCCCGATCTGCTGAAAAGCAATTGTTACCAGCAGGTTCTGTTCACCGATGGATTCGCCGGCCTGATACGGGCCGATCACCCCATCGGCGCGCAGCGGCTCACGATCAAGCAGTTCCTACAACTTGAGCACGCGGTGGTACGCGTGGAGAGCCGCACTGAGGAAGTCATCGAGCGATTTCTTTCCCGGCACCGGATCCAGCGCCGCGTCGTGCTGACCACCCCGCACTTTGCCAGCACGCCGATGGTGGTCGCACACTCGGACTTGCTGGTGACGGTTCCCGAACCCCTGGCCCGTTACTTCTCCAGCGCCTCGACAAACCTTCGCGTGGTGGGTCTGCCCTTTGACCTGCCGCGCATCGAGCTGCGGCAGTTCTGGCACCATAAGCTTCATGCCGATCCACGCAATCGCTGGCTGCGCACACTGATCTACAATCTGTTCCACGGCCGCCGCGCTGCCCAGGGGGCGGAACGCCGTGAGCCGCAAGCCGCCGCCGGATGACAGGCTAGACCAACGCGGGCGGGTGGTTCAGACTGGAGCGATGGTATGTAACGCCTACAAACCGTCCGGGGCACGCAAATGAGCGATGTAACCCTGTATCACTGGGAACCCAACGCCAACTCGGGCAAGCCGATGCTGGCACTGATGGAAAAGGGCGTCGCGTTCGACAGCCATTACCTTGACCTGCTGAATTTCGACCAGCACCGACCCGAGTATCTGGCGATCAATCCTCAGGGGACGATCCCGGCGATGCGCCATGGTGATCGCGTCCTTACCGAGTCCACCGCGATCATGGAATATGTGGACGAGGCCTTTCCAGGTCCCAAGCTGATGCCCGAAGCTCCCTTAGACCGCTGGCGGATACGCTGGTGGATGAAGTTCCTGGACCAATGGCTCGGGCCAAGTTTTTCGATGATCGGCTGGAATGTGTTCGTCGGCCCGGCGGTGCGTTCGAAGGATCCTGAGGAACTCAAGGCCGCGGTGGATCGGATCCCGTTGCCCGAGCGGCGCGTGGCGTGGCGCAAAGCCATTTACGGTCAGTTCAGCGACGAGGAACTCAAGGAATCGCAGCGTCGAGTGGCGCGTCGGGATCCGCATGCTCGAGGAGGCGCTCGCCCAGCGCGAATGGCTCGCCAGTGATCAGTACAGTCTGGCCGACGCCAACGGATTTAACCTCGCCTACGCCTTGCCACTGGCGCAACCCACACTGTCCAACGATGAGCTCACGCCCAATATCCTGCGCTGGCTGCGCGCGATCTATGCGCGTCCGGCGACCAAGGCCTGCTGGGCACTGGGCCGCACCAGCATGGTCAGGCGCGTGGCCATCCTCGAGCAGCCGCATATCGGCACGGAGCCGCGCGCATGAGCATGATGAGCTTGTACCACGGCGAGCCCAACGGTCCTTCGTTGACTGTACTGGCGGCCATGTTTGAGAAACGCCTTGACGCGAAGCGCTTTCACATCCAGCTGGCGGCTGGCGAGCGCCATGAACTCGAATTTGCGCAACGTCCGGAAGTGGCGATGAGCGTCGAAGGGGAGGGCCCGGTGCTCGTGGTCGACAACGAGGCGATGGCCGATTCGGTATTTATCGCCTGCTACCTGGACGATGTCGGCACCGGCCCGGCCTTGCGGCCCGCCGACCCCCACGCCCGTTGGCAAACCATGACCTGGTGTCGCCAGATGATCGAGCGCACGGCGCCGGCGGCCGCGTATCTGGGGTGCCGTGCACACCCACCCAAAGCCAGCCCTGCTCGACTCGCCAAAATAGTCAGCGCCGATCTACGCACGCGCTGGGAAGAGATCGGCGCGGGCAAGTTCGCGGACGATAAGTTGGCCGACAGTGCCTCCAAAATAAGACAAGCCGCGCTGAAAATCGAAACGCAGCTCCAGGGCCATGAGTGGCTGCTGGGCGAATTCACCATCGCCGATCTGGAGAGCTATGCGTGGATGGCCGGAATGGCCCGGCTGGCGCCGGCCGCCTTCGTTGGCGTGCCGCGTACGCTCGCCTGGCTTGAGCGCGTCAAGAACCGCCCCTCGGTGACCAAGGCCCTCGCGCTCGCCTCGAAAGGGGACCCCCTGACATGCTGGGCGCCCGGACCCGAGATCAACCGCTGGGGCTAGGAATAAGGGATAAAGGAACACCTATGCGCGCGCTGGTCATATCTCTTGCCGGAATGGCACTGTTGGGCTTTGGCCGGGCCGAGGCCCAAGCCAGCCACGCGAGCTCGTTCAAGGTGGATGCGCGATCGCTGACCACCGCCTCCGGCAATACGCAGGATTGGTTAACGACAGGGCGCACCTATGATGAGCAGCGCTTTTCGCCTCTGGACACAATCAACACCAAAAATGTGAGCTCACTGGGCCTCGCCTGGTACGCCGATATGGATACGGCGCGCGGTCAGGAGGCGACTCCCATCGTGATCGATGGAAAAATCTACGTATCCACCGCGTGGTCCAAAGTAAAGGCCTACGACGGTGTGTCGGGCAAGCTGCTGTGGGACTTCGATCCAAAGGTGCCGGGCGCGACCGCCGTGAAGGCGTGCTGCGATGTCGTAAACCGAGGCCTGGCCGCGTGGGGCCACAAACTTTTCATCGGAACTCTGGACGGACGCCTGATTGCCCTGGACCGGGATACGGGCAAGGTGGCCTGGACCACGATGACCGTGGACCCATCGATTCCTTACACCATCACCGGCGCCCCGCGCGTCATCGACGGCAGGGTGCTCATCGGCAATGGCGGGGCCGAGATGGGGGTGCGCGGCTACGTCACGGCGTATGACGCGGACAGCGGCAAGCAGCTGTGGCGCTTTTATACGGTTCCGGACCGACCGGGAAACAACAAAGAGCCGTACCTCAAAAGAGCCGAGACGACCTGGAAGGGTGAATGGTGGAAGTTCGGCGGCGGCGGCACCGTGTGGGACTCAATGGCCTACGACCCGCAGCTGGACCTGCTGTACATCGGCGTGGGCAACGGCAGTCCGTGGAATCAGGCCTACCGTTCTCCGGGCGGGGGCGACAATCTGTATCTGTCCTCGATCGTGGCCCTCAGACCCCGGACCGGTGAATACGTCTGGCATTACCAGACCACGCCCGGCGAAACCTGGGACTACACCGCCACGCAGCACATCATCCTCGCCGACCTGACGATCGACGGAAAGAAGCGCAAGGTGCTGATGCAGGCACCGAAGAACGGATTCTTCTATGTGCTCGACCGGACCACCGGTGCGTTGATCTCGGCGCGCAACTTCGTGCCGGTCAACTGGGCGAAGGGCATCGACATGCAGACCGGTCGGCCGATCGAAAACATCGAGGCGCGCATCGACAAGACCGGAAAGCCCTCGGTGGTTGCGCCTGGACCGGGAGGCGGCCACAGCTGGCAGCCGATGGCCTATAGCCCGGCCACGGGATTGGTTTACATACCGGCGCAACAGGGGGCGTTCCCGTACGTACCGGCCGCGGGTTGGAAGCGCGAGAAGCAGGGTTACAACACGGGCATGGACTTCGCGGCCGCGGCCATGCCCGCCGACCCGAAAGTGCGAGCGGGCGCGGCCGCCGCCACGACCGGCGCGCTGATCGCGTGGGACCCGGTGCTGCAGCAACAACGCTGGCGCGTGGACTTTAAGGGGCCCTGGAACGGCGGATTGCTCGCCACGGCCGGCGGGCTGGTGTTCCAGGGCAATTCAGCGAAGGAATTCGCAGCCTACGACGCGACCCAGGGCAAGAAATTGTGGTCCACCAATGCGCAGACCGGGATCATCGCCGCACCGATCACGTATACGGTCAAGGGCGAGCAGTACGTCGCGGTCATGGCCGGCTGGGGAGGGGTGTGGGCACTGGCCCCCGGAGTGCTCACCGAGGTGGCCGGTCCGGTACGAAATATCTCGCGGCTGCTGGTATTTAAGCTCGGCGGGACGGCGCAGCTCCCGCCTGAGCCGCCGATCGTGCGTGCGCCGCTTGATCCTCCCGAGGTCAGCGGAACGGCCGAGCAGATTGCCGAAGGGGCCCAGCACTACGGCCGCTTCTGCGGCGTGTGTCACGGCGATGCCGCTTATGGAAGCACCCTATTGCCCGATCTGCGCCGCAGCGGTCTGATTCGTGACGGCGCGGCTTTTGCCAGTGTCGTCCATGACGGAATACTCACTGAGCACGGCATGGTGAGTTGGGCCAACGTCCTGGATCAAGCCCAGATCGAGACCATCCGTCTGTACATCATCAAGCGCGCCAACGAAGACAAGGCGCTGGGAGTCCAATAATGGCGATCACCTTGTACACGGCGGCCACGCCAAACGGCTGGAAGATTTCAATCGCGCTTGAAGAGATGGAATTGCCGTATGAGGTTCGGGTCCTTGACTTTGCTCATAAAGAGCAAAAAGCCGACTGGTATCTCAAGTTAAATCCCAACGGCCGGATACCGACCTTGGTGGACGATGACTTTGCGGTGTTCGAATCGGGCGCCATTCTGATCTACCTGGCCGAGAAGACCGGTAAGTTCCTCCCCAAGGACGTGCAAGGAAGGAGCCGGGCGATCCAATGGCTGATGTTCCAAAAGTCCGGAATCGGACCAATGATGGGCCAGGCCAATGTGTTTTTCCGGTACTTTCCGGAAAAATTGCATTCGGTCATCGACCGTTACCAGCGCGAGGTCACCCGGTTATTCCACGTCCTCGATACCCAGCTGGCACGATACGAATATATTGCCGGCGACTATTCGATCGCGGACATCGCTCTGTGGCCGTGGGTGTCCGGATACGACTACTCGGGCGTCGCGGTCGACGATTTTCACCACCTGCAACGATGGCTTAAGCTCGTCGGCGACCGGCCCGCCGTCCAGGCGGGGCGTGACGTGCCCATCAAGCGCGACCGGGCCAAGGAGATCG
Organism: uncultured Gammaproteobacteria bacterium; assembly: GCA_963717335.1. GTDB lineage: Bacteria > Pseudomonadota > Gammaproteobacteria > Steroidobacterales > Steroidobacteraceae > FEN-1191. Next base: position 289,763 of record CAVQVZ010000006.1, read on the forward strand.
AGTCCGCCCAAGCGGCCGCTCCTTCGATGCTGGCATGAGGAGCCTAGCGCACTGCCGGTTTCCGTTTGCCGCTTGGGCCCGGGGCCGCTCGTGATTGATCTGGCCAAAATTCGCGCGATCGACGTGCACGTGCACGCCGAGGTGTCCTGTCACGATCCGGAGGATCCGGTGATGGGGAAATTCTTCGATGCGGCCTCCAGCTATTTCAAGGCGCCGCGCGAGCGACCGAAGATCCCGGAGATCATCGAGCTACTACCGCGAGCAGCAGATCGCCTTCTGCCTGTTCACGGTCGACTGCGAGAGCGCGATCGGCGCCAAGCGTGTCAGCAATTACGAGATTGCCGAGTATGCCGCCAAGAATGACGACATCGTCATTCCGTTCGCCTCGATCGATCCGCGCAAGGGCAAGATGGGCGCGCGCGAGGCGCGCGACCTGATCGAGAACCACGGCGTCAAGGGTTTCAAGTTTCACGGCATCATGCAGGACATTCATCCGGCCGATCCGGTGGCCTACCCGATATACGAGGTGATCGCCGAGTACAAACTGCCGGCCATTTTTCATACCGGCCATTCGGGCATGGGCACCGGCATGCGCGGCGGGGGCGGGGTGCGCCTCAAATGGGGGCAGCCGATGCTGATTGACGATGTGGCGGTCGATTTCCCGGACATGAAGATCATTCTTGCGCATCCGAGCTGGCCGTGGGTGGATGAGAGCCTGTCGATGGCGCTCCACAAGGAGAACGTCTTCATCGATCTGTCGGGCTGGAGTCCGAAGTATTTTCAGCCGCAGATCATCCAGTACGCCAACGACCAGCTGAGTAAAAAGATGCTGTTCGGATCGGATTTTCCGCTGCTCCGGCCCGACAAGTGGCTGGAGGCGGCCAAGGAGGTCGGGTTCAAGGAGGAGGTGCTTGCCGGGCATCATGAAGGACAACGCCGCGCGGCTTCTGGGACTGAGGTGAGTGAGTTCGGTGGCAGTCATGTCTTCGTCACCGGGGCCTCTACCGGCATCGGCCTGGCGACCTCGCGGCTGCTCGGGCGCAGGGGCGCTCGGGTGTTCATGGTGGCGCGGAACAGCGCCAGGCTCCAAGAAGCGGTAGATGCAATTATCGCCGGGGGCGGGGTGGCGGACTTTGCCTCGGCCGATGTTTCGGAGCGCTCGGCGCTGATGGAGGCTTTCGCCAAGGCGGAGCGCCGCTTCGGATCCGTGGACGCGCTGTTTGCCAACGCGGGCTCCGGCGGAACATTCGCCCCGTTTGGAGATTATTCGGACGCCACCTTTGACGCGGTGCTGCGCACCAACCTGATCAGCGTGTTCTGGGCGATCAAACACGTGCTGCCGGGCATGATCGATCGGAAACGCGGCTCCGTCCTGGTGACCGGCAGTCTGGCGAGCGAACGGGGTATGCCGAACAATGTCGGATATGTGGTGTCCAAGCACGGCTTATTGGGGCTGGCGCGCGCCGCCGCTGTGGAAGCCGCACCGCACAATGTACGCGTCAACTGCCTGATTCCGGGGTTGATCGAAACACCAATGCTTATGCAACTCGATCCGCACGCCTCCCCTGAGGCCATCAGGGCTTTGCTCGGCAAGGCAGTGCCCATGGGGCGCATCGGCACTGCCGATGAAGTTGCAGAGCTCGCCTGCTTCCTGCTGTCGGACCGATCGAGCCATGTCACCGCCCAAGCCATCGCCGCCGACGGGGGGATGTTGGGCACTCTCACACCGAAATAGGCCGCATATGAAAATCAAGTATTACCATGCCGAGCCGGCTGCCAATTCCCTTAAGTCGATGATTCCGCTTCTCGAGAAGGGAATCGAATTTCAGAGCGTCTATGTGGACCTGCACAAATTTGAGCAGCATTCCGAGTGGTTCGTGGCCGTTAACCCGGAAGGCCAGGTGCCGGTGCTCGAGCATGAAGGCCACATCATCACCCACACGACCGTTATCAACGAGTATCTCGAGGACGTGTTTCCCGATACGCCGCTCCGGCCGCGCGATCCGGTGGGTGCGGCACGCATGCGCTACTGGAACAAGTTCGTCGATGAGCAGGTGATGAATTACACATCGATGCATGGTTGGCACCGCATGGTGGGAGTGATCGCGCGGAATATCGAGAGTGGCGAGTTTGATAAACTCATGGAACGGATACCGCTCCCCGACCAACGCAAGAAATGGCAGACCGCTCGCTCGGGTTTTAGTGACGCCGATCTCGCCTATGCGATTGAGAAAGTGGTCTATGCGATCGACAAGGTGGAAAAGCAGCTTGCCCTGACAAGATGGCTGGCTGGCGATGACTACACGCTCGCGGATATCAACTTCTATGCGATGTGCGGAATGATGGTGGAACGAATGTTCCCGGAACTGGCAGTCGCCTCTCGCTGCCCGCGCATGGTGGCGTGGCGCGAGCGGGTTACCGCGCGTCCTGCCGTCGCGCGGGCTCTGGCGGGTGAGGATCGCACGGCCCCGGCGCTGCGCACGTTTACCGGCCACGCGCGATGAGCACGCAGCGAATGCGGTCGTGGCGATTGCCTGCGGGATGCACTTCCGCTGACCAACTGGAATTGCTCGAAGTGCCCAAGCCGGTCGCGGCACCCGGCGAGGTGCTCATTCGACTGCGGGCTAACTCCCTCAATTATCGCGATCAGGCCATCACCAGGGGTCACTACTTCGGTGGACCGATCAAGACCGCCTGCACGCCGCTCTCGGACGGAGCCGGAGTGATCGAGGCGGTCGGGGCGAACGTGAAGAGCTTCGCGGTGGGCGATCGCGTGTCGGGGACTTTCTTCCAGGGCTGGACGGAGGGCCCGCCTACACCCGCGCTTGGGGAGGCGCTGGGGGTGCCGCCGGCCAAGGGCATGCTGGCGGACTACGTGGCCTTGCCCGAGGCCGGAGTCATCAAGGTGGCTGAGACGCTGAGTTTCGAAGAAGCGGCGACGCTGCCGTGCGCCGGCGTGACCGCGTGGAATGCGCTTATGAAGGGAATTCGTCCGCTGACGCGCGGCAGCAGCGTACTGCTGATCGGGACGGGCGGTGTGTCGCTCCTGGCGTTGCAGATCGCCAAGGCAGCCGGGGCGAGGGTGATCGCCACTTCCTCCAGTGAGGCCAAGCTCGAGCGATTGCGCGGGCTTGGGGCGGATGCCACGATCAATTACCGAGCCGAAACAAACTGGGGCGCAAAAGCCGCCGAGGTGGCCGGTGGTGGGGTCAATCACGTCGTGGAGGTAGGTGGCCTGGGCACACTCCAGCAGTCGCTCCAGGCCGTCGGCTTCGGTGGCGAGGTTGCGCTCATCGGAGTGCTCACAATGCAAGGCGATACCAATCCCATGTCACTTATGGTCAAGGGAGCGAGTTTGCGCGGCATTTTTGTCGGGTCCGTGGCGATGGCGCGCGAACTCAATGCGTTTGTCGACCGCCACAAGGTAAAGCCGGTCGTGGACCGAACATTTGAATTCGAGGACGCCAAATCCGCCTACAGCTATCAGTCCTCGCCGGATTTGTTCGGCAAGGTAGTGATCACGCACCCGGCATAGCGAGGGACTTGGATACCGGAGGGCGCTGGACTAGTCCTTGAAGAAATTGAGCTCCAGCAATACCCCGTTGGGATCGAGCGTAAAGATCTGCTTCAAGCCTACGGCCTTGACTTCATTGAGCTGGTGGTGGCGACCGTGAGTGCGGAGTCGTTCCATCATTTCTTCATAGCCGCTGCAGTTGAACGCCACATGGTGCACAGCGCCAGTGGTCCCGGGGCCCACTTCGCGGTTGTACGTTCGCGGACAATCGAGGCTGTTGATGTGTATTACGGCGCGACCAGCCGCGTCGTACATCCATTGTGCATTGGCCGGAGTCAAAGGCGGAGGCGCGTCGCGCCGCTCCAACCCGAACAATTCGGCGTAAAATCGTGCCGTACCGTCCAGGTCGGCGACAATGATGTTCACATGGTCGAGCGCGTTGACGCGCATTTAAGAAATCCTCAGCTCGCCTTAAGTCCCTTACGCTGCTTCTTGTAGCTCTCCCTGCGGACTTTTTCAAAGTCGGTGCGCTTTTCGTATCCAGGATCCACCGGATAGTCCCGGAAGTCCGCCAGCATCTCGTCGAACACTTCGCGCAGTTCGTCCTTGAATTCCGGGTGCGAGAAGATGTGGAACCGATCTTCGCGCATCGCCTCGATTACCCGCGCGGCAATAACGTCCGGCTCCATGCCGAATTCGTGGATCTCCGCCAGGCGCTTGACGTTGGTCGCATCGACCGGCTGGGCGCCAGCCTTGAGTTCGGGCGGGCGAATGTCGTCACTGGCGTAAATATAGGATTTGACCAGTCCCGGACAAAGCACCGAAACACCGATGTGGTGCGGAGCAAGGCTGGCTCGCAGGGATTCAGACAGGCCGCGAACCGCAAACTTTGTGGTGTTGTAGATCCCGGGCACACCGGCGGCGAGGAATGCGGCCATCGAAGCGGTATTGACGATGTAGCCGCCTTTCCCGGCGGCCATCATGCGCGGCGCGAAGGTCATCACTCCATTGATCGGTCCGTGCAGATTCACGCCCATGATCCAGTCCCAGTCGTCGTAACTGGACTGTTCGATGGTCTGAAACAGGTTGACGCCGGCGTTGTTGAACAGAAGGCTGACGGGCCCGAATTTCGCCTCGACCTCGTCCGCCGCCCTCGCCATGGCCTCTCGCGAAGACACGTCAAGCTGCACGCCCATGACCTTCTTCCCGGGGAGCGAGTTCAGCGCGGCATCGATTGACTGTTGCCGGATGTCGGCGATGGCGACGTTGCACCCTTCTGCGAGCAGCGCGCGGACCAGGCCGATGCCGATGCCGTTAGCGCCGCCGGTGACGAATGCCGTACGGCCTGCGAAATCTTTCATGGCTTGAGTCCTTTTTGGCGCGCGATTTCTGCCGCGTGTATCGGATTGCGAAATAGGAAACCAAAGGTGCTCTTGTATTCCTGGTTTTCGGGCAGGTCGGGCACCGCGGCGCACATCGCCTGCGCGCGCTCTTCCACTCCTTGTCGAAATTCGCTGTGCGTTAGGATGTAGAGCTCGTCGTTTAGGATGCCCTGCAACACGCGTTGTCCGATTTCCTCCTTGGTTCGGTACAGGTGGAAGAAGTTGCCTCCTTGCTGTCGACGTTTGTCGGCCTCGGCGTATCCGGTTTCAGCGAGATGCGCCGGCCGAGTCTTGGCGGCCTCGGCGATGTTGGACTGCACTGCCCCTGGGCAGAAAGCCGAGCAGATGATTCCGTCCGGCTCGAGCTCGGCGCGCATGCATTCCATCATGTGGACCACGGCGCCCTTGGAGGTTCCGTATAGGGTGGCGCCCGGATGTGGCACGAGGCCGGACATTGATGCCGTGTTCACGATATGGCCACCTTCACCATGTCTCTTGATGCGCGGCAGAATGGTGACGATGCCGTTGATGGTGCCGCCCAGATTGACTCCCATCACCCAGTCCCAGTCTGCAAAGGTCGCAAGTACGGTCGGGCCGATGACTGCGATGCCCGCGTTGTTGCACAGGATGTGAATCTTGCCGAATCGCGCCTCTGCCGCGTCGGCGGCGCGCGCGTAGGCGGCACGGTCGGTGACGTCGAGCTTGAGCGCCAGGACGCGCTCGTTGCTGTCCAGTTCCTCCCTGGCCTCCTGCAGGTGGTCTTCGCGGATGTCGGCGATTACGACGTTCATTTGCGCACCCAGCAGCGCCTTGGCGATGCCAAGCCCGATGCCGCTCGCGCCGCCGGTCACGAACGCTGTCTTTCCGGGCAAATTCTGCATAGAGTTCTTTCCTTCTTGTATCTAACACATACAATCTGCTAATTGTAAAGCCAGAACGACAAGGAGAACGAGTATGGCTGGGGGAAACTCTGGGTCGACCGCGCCTGCGGGGGCCTCAGGCCATGGGACGCAACCGTGGCCCTCACGTGGAGCCGCGTACTACGGTCTGGCGGTCATCATTCTGGCGACCATGCTCAACTTCTTCGATGCCGGCGTGTTCAACATGATGGCCCAGCGCATCAAGGTGGACTTCAAACTGACTGACGAGCAGCTGGGCTTTCTGATCGGACCGGCCAACGTCGTCTTCTACGTGCTGGTCGGCATTCCCATGGCGCGGCTGGTGGATATCTATCCGCGCAAGATAGTGCTGGCCTGCGGCATCGCCGCGATCGGCGGTATTACCGCGCTGGGCGGACTGGCGCAAAGCTTTAAGCAGCTGTTCAGCAGCCGCATGCTCGTGGGTGCCGGCGGATCGGCCCACGCGCCGGGCGCATATTCCATGCTCGCTGATTATTTCCCGCCTCTCAAATTGCCACGCGCAATCGGTTTTCTGCAGCTCGGCTTTATCGGCGGGAGAGCGCTCGGCATTTTTTTTGGCGGTCAGTTGATCGGCATGGCCTCCGCCTGGCCGGTGGGTCACTGGAACGGGCTGACGATTCACGGCTGGCAGTGGATCCTGATGATGGTGGGTGCCCCGGGGCTGGTGATCGCCGTGTTGCTGCTGCTGGCCAAGGAGCCGGCGCGGCGTGGGGCCTGCAGCCCAGGGCAAAGCCCTGCCGGTGATGGCGGTACTGCGCGAGATCGGCGCGCGCAAGGCCACCTACTTGCCGCTGTTCATTGGTCTGGCCTTCAGTGCCACGCAATCCCTTGGAGTGCAGGCGTGGTTTGCGCCCTTCCTGATCCGGACCTACGGCTGGAATGAGGCGCAGATCGGCAAGTGGCTCGGTCTTATGTTCCTGGTGTCTTCGCTGTTGGGTGCGGCGTTCGGTACGGTGTTCGTCGAATGGCTGTCCAAGCGCTACAAGGATGCCAACGTGCGTGCGGCGACCATCCTGTTCACCATCGCAGCTCCGTTCGAGATTGCGGCGCCTCTAATGCCCTCCGGGGGGCTAGCGCTGGTGTTCCTGGGGGTGGTCAGCATGTGCGGCTTGGCCTCCGCTGTGCCGCAGAATGCCGCCATCCAGCGCATTACCCCCAATGCCATGCGCGGACAGGTCACGGCCATCTATTTGTTCATGTTCATCGTGTTCGGGGCGATGGGCGGCCAGCTGATCGGCTCGGTCACGCAACGAGTGTTCCATTCGGACGCGGATCTGTGGAAGTCCATTGTGCTGACCGCCTCGGTGCTTATGCCGCTCGCAGCCTACAGCATCTCCCGAGGCATCAAGCCCTACGGCCGGGAGGTGGAGCGGCTCGAGGCGATTGAGCGCACGGGCGGCGCATGAGCTATCCCGAGCTGCACATGATCATCGACGGGGAGGCAGTTACCGCCGGGGCCCGGCGCACGCACGCCGTCGTCAATCCGGCGACCGGGCGAGACGCTCGGCCAACTGCCGCTGGCCGATGCCGCGGATCTTGACCGCGCGCTGCGGGCCGCGCAGCGGGGCTTCCAGCCTCTGGCGCGATGCAAGTCCCGCAGCAGCGCGCCGCCGTGCTTTCGGGCGCCGCGCGGCTGATGGCGGAGCGCCAGGAGCAGATTGCCCGGATTGCGACGCTGGAGGAGGGCAAGACGCTCGCCGAGTCGCGCATCGAAGTGCAGATGAACGTGGCCTGTTCGAATTTTTTGCGGGCGAGTGCGAACGGGTGTACGGCCGACAGCTGGTGCGTCCGACGGGCATGCGCTCGACGGTGACCTACGAGCCGGTCGGGCCGGTCGCCGCCTTCGCACCTTGGAATTTCCCCATCGGCAATCCCGGTCGCAAGCTCGGCGCGCCGATCGCCGCCGGCTGCTCGGTGATTCTCAAGGCGGCCGAGGAGGCGCCGGGCTCGGCGCTGGCCGTGCTGCAGTGCCTGCTCGACGCCGGGCTGCCCAAGGAGGTCGGGCAGGCGGTGTTCGGTGTCCCGGATGAGGTCTCGCGCCACCTGCTTGGCCTCGCCCGTCATCCGCAAAGCTGAGCTTTACGGGCTCGACCGTCGGTCGGCAAGCACCTCATGAAGCTGGCCGCCGACGACTGCAAGCGCACGACGATGGAACTGGGCGGGCACGGCGCGGTGCTGGTGTTCGACGATGTGGATGTCGACCAGGTGCTGGGCACCATGGTGGCCTCGAAGTTTCGCAATGCCGGCCAGGTGTGCGTCTCGCCGACGCGCTTTATCGTGCAGGAGGGCGTGTTCGAACGGTTTCGTGACGGCTTTGTCGAGCGTGCCGAGCGCTTGCGTGTCGGCAGACGGCCTCGACGAGGGCATCCAGATGGGTCCGATGGCCAACCCGCGCCGCCCTGAGGCGATGGACCGACTGATCGGCGGTGCGGTCGCGGCGGGCGCCAAGTTGCACACCGGCGGGCGCACGCATCGGCGAACCAAGGCTTCTGCTACGCGCCGTCGGTGCTGTCCGAGGTGCCGCTCGACCGCGGACATCATGAACGAGGAGCCTTTCGGCCCGGTCGCGCTGATCAATCGCTACGGCACCGAGAAGGAGATGATCGCCGAGGCCAACCGGCTGCCTTACGGCCTGGCCGCCTACAGCTGGACCAATGACGCCAGCGCGGCAGAAGCGCCTGGCGCGCGAGGTCGAGACCGGCATGTTCTGCATCAACACCACCATGCTCGGAGGGCCCGATGCGCCGTTCGGCGGCGTCAAGTGGTCAGGCCACGGTCATGAGAACGGACCGGAAGGGGTGATGGCCTGCATGGTTCTCAAGGCCGTACACGAGGGATAAGCCATGACGCCACGAACTGAAGACCGGCGGCGACCGCGGCTACCTGCGCATCGCGACCGAGGAGGCTTTCGCCACGCGCGAGCAGATCGATGCGTACCTGCGCATGGTGAAGGACGGTACCGCCGACCAAGGGCTGGTATCGCTGTGGGGCTTTTATGGGCAGCAGCCCGCTCCGAGCGCGCCACCCAGATCCTCGAACGATTGCTGGATCTGGGCGACCAGCGCATCCGGCACATGGACGAGACCGGCATCGACAAGGCGATTCTGGCGCTCACCGCGCCCGGCGCGCAGCCGCTGCTCGACGTTGAGGAGGCCAAGGGCATCGCGCAACGCGCCAACGACTGCCTGGCGGAGCACGTGGCCGCGCGACCCCGACCGCTACGTCGGCATGACGACCGTCGCGCCGCAGGATCCGGAGTGGTCGGCGCGCGAAATCGTGCGCGGCGCGCGCAGCCTGGGCTTCAAGGGCGTGCAGATCAACAGCCACACCCAGGGCGAATATCTCGATGAGCCGAAGTTCGATCCGATCTTCCGCGCGCTCGCCGATACCGGCCAGCCGCTCTACATCCACCCGTCAACGCCGCCGGATTCCATGATCGGGCCGATGCTCGAGGCGGGACTCGACGGGGCGATCTTCGGCTTCGGCGTCGAGACCGGAATGCATTTGCTGCGCCTGATCACCACCGGCATCTTCGACCGCTACCCAGATCTGCAGATCATGGTCGGTCACATGGGCGAGGCGCTGCCGTTCTGGCTGTACCGGCTCGACTACATGCACCAGGCCAGCGTGCGTTCGCAAGCGCTACGCGCGCATGAAGCCGCTCAAGAAGACCATTACCGAGTACCTGCGCTCCAACGTGCTCATCACCACCAGCGGGGTGGCTTGGGCGCCGGCGATCAAGTTCTCCCAGCAGGTGATGGGTGAGGACCGCGTGATGTACGCGATGGATTATCCCTACCAATTCGAGCCGGACGAGGTGCGCACGCACGATCTGCTCGACATTCCGCTCGCCGACGAAGAAGAAGCTGATGCAGACCAACGCCGAGCGCTGGTTCAAGCTGTGAGCGAACGCCGCATCGCGCAGGGCCTCCTGGTACGCGTTGATCCTGGTCGCGCTCACCAACGCGATGAGCCTGCTCGATCGCAATATCCTCGCCATCCTGGCGCCGCGTATCAAGGCACGACCTGCATATCGGCGACGCGGAGATGGGACTGCTGTACGGCACGGTGTTCGCGCTGTTCTACGCGCTGTTCTCGCTGCCGCTCGGGCCGCTTGGCGGATGGCTGGGTCAGGACCCGCCTGTTGGGCCTGGCGATTGGGTTCTGGTCGCTGGCGACCGGGCTCGCGGCGTTCGCAAATGGCTTCGCGGTGCTCGCGCTTGTCGCGGCTCGGCGTCGGCATCGGCGAGGGCGCGGTCCACCCGGCCGGCTTCTCGCTGGTCTTCGACCACTTCCCAAAGGCGCGCCGCGGCTTCGCCATGGCGGTGATCGCCGCGGCGATCGCCATTGGCCTCGGCTGTTCCTTGATCCTGGGCGGCGTGGCCGCTGACTGGTGGGACCGCCACTATCTGGGGCCGCAAGCGCCCTTGGGACTGCATGGCTGGCAATTTGCCTTCCTGGTGGCCGCGCTCCCGGGTTTTCTGCTTGCCGCTCTGCTGTTGCGGATGCCCGAGCCCAAGCGTGGCCGATTGGACGGCATTACATCCGCGAACGATCCCCATCCGTTTCGCGCCAGCTTGGCGGTGCTGGGCGCGGTGACCCCGGTAGGCAACTGGCTGGCGCTTGCCAGGCGGCGTGCCAGCGCACGGGACTGGTTATGGAACGCTCTGGTGGCAACCGTGCTGATCGTCGTCGATGGTTTCTTTAACACGAATCACCTCGGCGTTCTCGCCGCGGCCGCCACTGCATCTTGGTGTTCTGACGGTAAGCCCGCACGCGCTGCAGTGGGCCGTGGTGGGCTTCGGGCTGCTCGTGATCTTCAACTTCCTGCAGAGTCTCAAGTACGCCGACCGACCGGCTTATATGGTCATCACACGCTCGCCTGCATTGCTGTTGTGCATCGCCATCGGTGCGCTGCAGACCATGATCAACTACGGAATCATGGGTTTCACGCCCTCGTTTCTGATGAAGCACTACGGCTTGTCGCCGACGGTGACTGGGCTGCAGTTCGGGGTGCTGGCTACCGTCATGGGCGTGATCGGCCCAATGATTGCCGGGCCGCTTTCGGACCGCATCCACGTACGTTTCCCGGGTGTCGGTCGCGTCTACGTCACGCTAGTTTCGCTGGGCTTTTCGCCGCTGATCGCCATCTGGGTCTATGGCGCCGCTAATCCGGCCAGCTTCTACGCGCGTTTCGTGCTCTACAGCCTGGTGCTTACCGCCTGGCTCCCGCCGCTGTACGCTATCATGTTCGAGCAGGTGCTGCCGCGCATGCGCGGAATCACATCGAGCACCTACATCATTGTCTCCACGATCCTGGGTCTCGGCATCGGACCGTTCGTCGTGGGGATGATCGCCGATGCCAACGGGGGCAACCTGGCCAAGGCAATCCTTTCCATCAATTGGGTGGCGCCACTGATCGTGGCGATGCTGTTGATGCTCGCGCGTCGCGTGATCCGCGACGAATCGAGCATGATTGGGCGTGCTCGCGCCGGCGGGGAGCCCGTTTAGCCGCCCAGTCCAGCCATGACTCTGCACAACACGTCCTAAGCGGCGAGTCCAATCTCGGCCGCATCGGCCCAGTTCCCGTGCAGGCCGAAGCGCATTCGAATCGGAATGTTTATCGTGGCGATCGGCCCCTTAGCGATGTCGAGCGCATCGAACAGCAGCAGATCGCTGCGGTGCTCTTCGAGGCGGTTGCAGATCTGCACGATCCAGCCGTCGCCCTCGGCAGCAGTCTTGCTGCGCGGGATGAAGCACGGCTCCTGCAGGCTCGATACCGGCCCGCACCACCAGTGCTGTTCCTCGCCCGTCGCGAGATCCTTGTGGAATAGGCAGTTCATCAGCAAGCCGCCGGCGCTGCCGCCACGCAGTTCGACCGGGCGGCGCATGTCCATCTCGAGCATCCAGCCGTGCCGGTAGGGAAGGCCGGCGAATCGATCGTCGATGCGCGGGAACTCGGCCGCCGTTTGCGTCAGCCGTCCAATGTTCTCGAACTGTTCCGTGTTGGAGCTCATGTCCACAGTCCAGCGAGTTAGGTAGCTCATCGCTTCCATGCCGTTGAAGGGCGCGCCGTGACGTCCGGGAAGAACGGGAACATGTTGTTCTTGGCCTCGGCGGTGTCGAAGTGGATCGTCGTGCCTTCCTGGAAGGCATTCAGCACATGGCTGGCGAAGCAGTTGTCGCGCTTGAACCAGCGAATGTCCCGCGGCGTAACCGCGGTATGGCGCGGCAGCACGCCCAGATAGACCGGCAGGGTGGTGTCGAAGCCGAAGTGCGGCAGGCCCTGCCTCAGTCGTTCCCAGCTTCCTATGGAGGGCACGACATGAAAGAGTGCATAGTCCTCGGTGATCGCGAAGTCGTGCATCATGCAGTAGTAGGGGATCTTGAACCAGAATTCGCGCACCAGATCGCCCGCCGGGGTGATCTCGTACAAGGTACAGTCGTCGCGTGCACAGTCCCGAAGAGGCGTAGCCGAAGGCGATCATGTTGCCGGTGCGCGGGTCCACCTTGGGGTGAGCCGTGAAGGTCTGGCCGGTCATCTTGCCGTTAAACCAGGTGTAGCCTTCGGTCTCCATCGTCGTCGGGTTCATGATCAGCGCGGGCGAGTCCTCCTTCAGTGCGTAGAGCTTGCCGTTATAGATCCAAGCGTTGGTGTTGGCAGTGCCGCGGATCTTGCCCTTGACGGACTCGTCGTCGGTGAGCGGATTGCGATAGGCACCAAACAGCGCGCGGCCGGCGGCATTTTCCAGCTTCCACTTGTCGGTTCGCGCCCAGCGCTGCCGGAAGTCGCACTGGCCGTCGTGAAAGTGGAAGCGGGTGATCATGCCGTCGCCATTGAAGGCGATGTCGTCGCCGAGCCGCGGCGGAAACTGCGGATCGGGCTGCACGCGGTAGAACGCACCGTTGAGTTCGGGGGGTATGGTGCCTTGGTGGACCAGGTTGAAGGCGTCGGCCTCGATGCGCGACGGTGTGTTGAAGCCCGTAAAACTCGCCGATTCAGGGAAGTTGGCCATGGCAGTGCCCGCTACAATTAATTTGTAAGCTATACTGACGATTATAGGGGGCCCGATGTCAAGGCCAAAAGAAACACTTGCGATCACCACACCGCACGTGGCGGGTGACGAGGATATCGGGGAGATCCGCAATATCGTCGGTTTTCATATCCGCCTGGCCCACGGGGCGGTATACCGGCATTTCACGGAGAGCTTTGCGCACCTGGATCTGACGCAGAAGCAGGTGTCGGTTCTGTGGCTGGTCGATGACCACCCCGACATTGCCCAGACCAACCTCGCTCAGCGCATGCGGATGGATCGCGCCACCACCATGGCCATCGTCAATCGCCTGGAAGCGCGCGGGTATCTGGTGCGCGGCCGATCGCGCAGCGACGGTCGCAAGCAGACCCTGAATCTGACTGCCGCCGGCCGCAAGGCGCTGGTGACGGCCAAGGCGCGCTATCCAGCAGCACGAGCATTGGCTCAAGTCGCGCTTTACGGATAAAGAGGTGAGCACACTGATTCAGTTGCTCACCCAAATCCACGAATAAGACCTCGCGCAGCGGCGAACCGAACATGTCCAGCGACCCAAGATCAATCATCGACAAAGGGGACATGCGCATCTGGCAATGGGCCGCGGTGATCGTCACGGTCGGACTAAATGCCATGGATGGGTTCGACGTCCTGTCAATCAGCTTTGCCGCCCCCGGAATCGCTAAGGAATGGGGCATTGATAAAGCCACGCTGGGCTGGGTGTTGTCAACCGAACTGCTCGGTATGGCAATCGGTTCGGTGCTGCTCGGGGGCGTGGCGGACAAGATCGGGCGAAGACCGACGATACTCGGATGCCTGATTGCCATGGCCGTCGGCATGTTCGGCGCAGCGCACTCGCACCAGATCGTTACCCTGTTGGTTTTCCGGTTGCTGACCGGCATCGGCATTGGCGGCATGCTGGCCGCGATTAACGCCACTGCCGCTGAGTGCTCGAGCCAGCGTTGGCGGAGCCTTGCAATGGCGCTGATGGTCATAGGTTACCCGCTTGGGGGCGTGGTGGGCGGGACCGTGCGTCCAGCACCTGCTAGGCGCCGGATCGTGGCGCGAGGTCTTCATGTTCGGTGCCTGGGCTACGGCCGCGTTCATCCCGCTGGTATGGTTGCTGGTCCCTGAATCGATCGCATACCTTGATCGCGCTCGGCCCGCTGACGCATTGCAAAGGATCAATCACGTCCTTGAGCGCTTCGGGCACGCACCGGCGGCCGCTCTGCAGAAACCGCTTTCGAGCGAGGCCAGGCGCTCTCTCGCCGACATTTTCAAGCCCGGATTGGTCATGACGACGATTGTCGTCACCTGCGCCTATTTCGCGCATGTCACAAGTTTTTACTACATCCTGAAGTGGGTGCCGAAAATCGTCGTGGACATGGGGTTTTCTTCCAAGTCAGCCGCGGAGGTTTTGACCTGGGCGAACGTGGGCGGGGTGACGGGCGGGGCCATATTCGGTCTGATCGCCGCTCGGGTGGGCCTCAAGAGACTGACATTAATTACGCTGGTCTTAGGATCGGTGGTGATCGTGTGGTTCGGGCATGGCGCTGCCGATCTTACCTCGTTGTCATGGCGGGTCGGGATTGCCTGCCTGTTCTCCAACTCCGCGATTGTCGGATTCTATTCATTGTTTGCTCGCGTGTTCCCGACGCACGTGCGCGCGACGGGCACCGGGTTCGCTGTAGGAGTCGGGCGCGGCGGAGCGGCGCTTGCGCCGGTCGCTGCCGGCTACCTATTCCAGTCTGGACTGGGGCTGCAAACAGTCTCGTTGGTCATGTCGGCGGGATCGCTGATCGCCGCGTTTGCATTGATCGCGCTCAATGACCGCAGCGCCGAATAGGCCTGCACTCAGACAGTGGAGCGGGGCGCTTCAAGAGGCGGCAGTCAACTCTCCAATCGCACGCTCCTTCAGCACGTGTTTCTGGACCTTCCCCGAAGCTGTTCGCGGGAGCGAATCGGTGACGATTGCGGTCTTGGGAACCTTGAACTTGGCGAGGCGCTTCGCGCAGTGTTCAATCAGTTCCTGCGCTGTGACATGTCGTCCGGGCACCGGAACAACATACAGTCGGCCTACCTCACCCCAGCGTTCGTCTGGCACTCCAACCACGGCGCACTCACCGACTTGGGAAAGTTCCGCCAGGACGGCCTCGACTTCCGCGGGATAGACATTCTCGCCTCCGGAGATGTACATGTCTTTCTTGCGGTCAACGATGTAAAAGAAGCCATCCTCATCGACCATAGCCGCATCACCGGTAATAAACCAGCCGTCGCGGAACGCTTTGGCGGTGGTCTCCGGCTGGTTCCAGTATCCGCTGGCGATACAAGGCCCACGAAGCCACAGTTCACCGACCTCTCCCTTCGGTACCTCTTTCCCTTGTTCGTCAACGACCTTGGTTTCGATGGTCATGAACGGCAGCCCGCAGCTGCCCGCCTTTCTGCAGAGGGTCTGCAGGTCATGAGTGGGCATTCCGAAGTTGGATCCGGTCTCCGACATTCCGAAGCCCTCGGTAATTTTGATGCCGGCATTCACGAAGCGCTCGGTCTGCGCCTTGGGATTGGGCGCACCACCGATAGCCCAGCCGACTAGACCCCGCAGCATTTCCGGCCTAAAGCCCGGTTGGTTCCAGATTTTCGCAGCCATCTGCGGCACGGAGAAATAATGTGTGACCTTCAAGGCCGGGTCGGCCAATCGCTCCAGAGTGACCTGAGGATCAAAGCCCTTGGAAATGAGCACGCAGCCGCCTGCCTGGATCGGCACGCGCGTCGCGGCGTACAGCCCCGCCGTGTGGAACAACGGCATATCGCACAGAAATACGCTGTGCATGGTCACATCGTTGCCGTAAATGAAATTCGCGCACCCCCAGAAACTGTTGGCTTCCGAAAGCATGACTCCCTTTGGGCGGCCGCTGGTACCGGAGGTGTAGAGGAGGGTGGCTACCGAATCGAATGGGCGGCGCGCCTCAGGCGGGCGGGTGCGCACCCGCAGTACCGAGTTTGAACAGTCCGGCAATCGGCAGCGAACGCCCCGCTCGGGCGGGAGGAGTGAACTCTGGGTCGTGGAATACTATCTGCGGCTGCGCATCCGCGGCCAGAGCCTCGATTTCTGCACGCGCCAGACGCCAGTTGAACGGCACAAAAATCGTGCCGGCACGCGTGCCCGCGATCTGCAGTACGAGCATCTGCGCGCAATTCCTGGCGAGAGTCGCCACTCGTACTCCGCTGTTCGGCCCAAATTCACCCACCAGCCAGTGCGCGAGCCTATCGACGACAAGATCTAATTCCGAATAAGTCCAGCGTCGGTCGGCTTCGAGGTCCACCACGGCCTGGCCATGGGGATTAGCCAGAGCGTAGGTCGCGACAGGATCAAAAAACGCCATGTCAGGGGGATTTTTTGGACTTGTCGTATTCGCCGAGGCCAGGCTTGTAGGCCTTTTCGTCGAGGAACTGTTGCATGCCCGCGTGGCGGCCATCCGACTTGTCGTGCCAGTTGAGGGCCTCCTGGGCCCGGATCAGGTAGTCCTCGGCGTTGTCGTAGGTCATCTCGCGAACGCGCCGTACAGCATCCTTGGTGGCCTTGAGGGATTCCAGATTCTTCTTGAGCAGCTTCTCGGCGACTTCGGTGACGCGCGCCTCGAGCTGGTTGCCAGGCACCGATTCGTTGACCAGGCCGGCTGCTTCGGCTTGCTTGCCGGTCAGGTTCTCCCCGAGCAGCGCGTGGTACATGGCCTTGCGCATGGGCATGAGCTCGACCGCCACCTTGGTGGCGCCTCCGCCCGGCAGAATGCCCCAGTTGATCTCGGAGAGCCCGAATTGCGCATCGTCGGCGCAATACGCGAGGTCGCAGGCAAACAACGGGCCATAGCCGCCGCCAAAGCACCAGCCGTTGACCATGGCGATGGTGACCTTCTGATACCAGCGCAGACGCTCCCACCACGCGTACGCCTCGCGCTGGGCCGTGCGGACGCCCCGAAGTCCCAGAGCTTCGGTCTCCCGAAAATACTCCTTCAGGTCCATGCCCGCCGACCAGGCAGTGCCTTCGCCGGTCAGCACCAGCACGCCGACGTCGTCGCGAAATTCCAGTTCGTTGAGCACCCGCAACATCTGCCGATTGAGCTTGGGGCTCATGCAGTTGCGCTTCTCGGGACGGTTGAATTTCACCCAGGCGATTCCGTCGTGAACCTTGTAGGAGACGGTCTGAGTTTCGCTGTCGTCTGTCATCTAGAGGTCCCTCTCGTATACTGGCCTGCAGTTTAGGGTCACTTTGGCCGCCATGTCACCTGCCACTCCCATGAACGTCCGAGCGCCGATTGCCTATGCGGGCACCAGCGTCCGCCGCCCGCGTTACTACGCCAACGACGTAAGCCGCAATGTGCTGCCGGTCGAGGCGCTTGAGATGCAAATCGCCGATGCGAGGAACCTGCACAACGAACTGGATCAGGCGGGATTCAAGCTCCTGGAGCATCCCAGTGCTGTCAACGATTTCCGCGACCCGGCAGAAGTCGAAGCAACTTACCGCCCGGAGATAGTGGAACTGATCATCCGCCTGTCTGGGGCCGATCGGGTACTCGTCAACAGTCCTGGAATCCTGCGCTTCAGTGAAGCATCCGCGCAGTCAGGCGCACTTGATAATTCACGGCCGGCGCGCTTCGCGCACGTTGATGTCAGTGACGCAACAGCCGCCGCTTTTGCGCAGCGCGCAGCTCCCGCCGGGCACATTCTCACTCGGTTCGTCCATTTCAACATATGGCGCGCCATATCCGCGCCGCCCCAGGACGTTCCACTGGCCGTGTGCGACGCACGAAGTGTGGAAGGCGAGGAGCTCATCGCAGCCGATGCCATATTTGACGCGCCGGGCAAGCCGGAGTGGTCGTTTGAGGGAATTGTTGTGGCGCATCGTCCTACGCATCGATGGCACTGGTTTCCGGATATGCATCGCGGCGAGGCGCTCATCTTTAAGACCAATGACAGTGACCGGCGTTTCGCGCACTGCGTTCCACATGTGGCGTTCAACAATCCGCTATGCGTGCCGAACAGCGCACCACGCGTCAGTATCGAAATGCGCGCCATCGCCATGTGGTTTGGGTGACGAGGCTTGCGAGGCAGAAAAGGCGCGAGCATCATGATCACCACCATCGCCTGAAATCCAGGACCTAATGCAAACCTTTCCGGCAACTCTCGACTACACCGGTTTAAATGCGCCCGTCGGCGCCGAATACGAACTGGACTCGCTCAAGGTGGAAGGCAGTATTCCGGAGGAGATCGAGGGTAGCTTCTTCCGAGCCACTCCCGATCCCGCCTTCGCGCCCTATATGGAGGACAGCGCCGCCACTCTGTCGGGCGACGGAATGGTTTCCGTTTTGCGTATCGCCCCTGGACGCGTGAGCTTTGCCATGCGCTTTGTGCAGACGCAACGCCATGAGGCGGAGGTCGCGGCGGGACGTGCGCTGTTCGGTAAATACCGTAACCGTTTTACGGACACGTCCGGAAGCTGCGGGGTTGGACCGCACGCTGGCAAATACCACTCCGGTCTGGCACGCCGGCCGCCTATTGATGACCAAGGAAGATGGACTTCCTTATCGAGTCAACCCGCACACGCTCGAGACCATTGGCCGTTACGATTTTGACGGCAAGCTGCGATCCGAAACCATGACCGCGCATGTCAGGATCGATTCGAAAACCGGCGAATTGTTCTTTTATGGGTACGAGGCCGACGGTCCGGCCTCGACCAAGGTCGCATACTGCATTGCTGATAGGGCGGGAAACCTGGTGCGCGAGCAGTGGTTCGACGCGCCTTATTGTGCGCTGATGCACGACTTTGCGATTACCGAAAATTACGTGTTGTTTCCCGGTCTATCCAACCACCTGCTGATCTGGCGCGGCTAAAGGCCGGCGGCGATCATTGGCTGCACGAAATGAGCCGAGACAGCTGGGTCGGCGTGATGCCCAGATACGGATCGGTGTCGGAAATGCGCTGGTTCCGCGGACCCAAGGGCGTCTCCTGCTATCACATGATGAACGCCTTTGAGGACTGCGGACGGTCGCATTCAGTTCGATCAGTGTCTGTCCAACGTGAATGGCTTCCCGTTCATCCAGCGAGCCTCGGGCATAAACGTGGCGCCCGGCGAAGACCGGGAGCCGGCTGGCACGCTGGAGCATCGACTTGAACGGACGGAAGCGACGCCGTAACGGAAACAGTCATCGGACCTCCGGGTGACTTCCCGGTCATCCCGGCCAGCTCGCAGGGTCGTCCGTACACTCATGGGTGGATGTTGACCATGAACCCAGACATGCAGGGACCACCAGTCATGGGAGGGCCCGTTTATGCCATGTTCAATACGCTGCTGCGGGTCGATTTTACCGGCAGAGCCGTTGCAGACTTTCGCGCTTCCGCCCGGCCACTGCATAAGCGAGCCGGTGCTCGTGCCGGCGACTCGCGCCGCAGCATGAGGGCTGGCTGCTCGCGATGGTCGATCGGCAGACTGGGGAGTCGGACTTCGAGCATTCGGTATGGATTTTCGATGCCGGCAATGTTGAGGCCGGGCCCGTCGCGAAAATCAGCCATCCCGAATCGACAGCGCCCGCAGGTGCACGGCTGGTGGGTCGGCGCCGCCGAACTGGCTGCAGCGCGATAACAAGTGCGCAATTGGCCGGTCTGGTAAGGGTTGCTGCCCCGCGGAGCGACGGTGCCATTCCCGCAATTGCCCGGTGATGCGTGTCAGTTTTCGATGTGAAGTACGCGATGCCCCGAAACTCCATCGAGCGCCGTTCGCGGGCGTCGGGTCGGGTAGTGTCGCGAAACGCCGTGTGCGGACAGCGCCACGCGAGTCGTGCTCGAGAATCGTACAGCTTGATAAAAAGCACTTCATCGGGCGTCATGTCGGGGAAGTACCACCAACGATGGTCCGGCGAATGATGAAAGATGGTGGCCGCGGCCATGTTTTCCTCGCCCTCGATGGGTGCGAACAGCGCCTCGCCGGTGGGAATCTCCGCGACGTCCACTTTGGTGTTGTGTGTGCCTTCCTCATCGCGAACCGATCGTCCCGTCGCAAAGGGCCAGCGGCGTGTCTTGCGGCGCTGGCGAGAGCGCGCGCCAAAGACTGAAAGCAATGAATCGGTGATAGCCCGGACCTTCGGGATTGCGTCTGACCGTACATCCGCCGGGCAATACGCTCCGCGCTGGCCTGCGTAAAATCGACATGCGCCTCAGCGGCCGGGGGCTGAACGGTGGCGCTGGTGGCTCCGGAACTGCGCACCATGCCGCCCATGGTCAGCACTAGATCCGCGCCGCTCATCGACACAGGCAATCTCGCCAACCTGCGCGGCATACTCGCTCTGGGGGCTGTAATGGTGTTCCCAATCGGTGATCTTTGAAGGGTGGTGCCCGAGGCAGAAGCCGTGCTGCGTCCAGCGTGAAAGGTCCAGCAATTCTGGCATTGCGGATGGTCACCGGGTAGGGTGCGTAGTGACCCGTGTTGTATTCCTTGCCCGGCGCCCAGAATCGCCGGTTGATTCGCGAGCTCGGCACCAGATAATCAACGGTGGAACTAATTTCGGGGCTGGCGGGGCTCACAACGACTTCTACGTGCGTGGCGCGTAATCAGTTCGGGGATTTCCATCTTGCCGCGAAGCTCAGTCGCATCACTGATCCTTGAACCCTTCACGCGCGCGAGAGTTGTCAAGGACTATGGGTTTGCCGGTGACCGGATGCGGGTAGTGGAATGCCACCGTATCGGTGGCGGGCCAGAGCCGCGGTTGGGGCTGAATCAGTGCGTCCGGGCCGAGTGGATCGGTGGGGTAGATGGTTTTCGCCATCGGGATGAAGTCGATACGCGTCTTCGGCCAGCCCTCGGCAAAGCTCCCGTGCCAGAACGGAAAATATCGCAGCGCCTTGATCTTCCAGACTCCCTGGTCTCGGACGAAATCATTCTCGTAGATGCCTCCCTCCCACCAGGCGCGAGGCTCACCCTTGGCGGTTTCGTGCAGTCCGGCCTGCATCATGGATCGGCCGCGCAACTTGGCGGTCTTCCGATCTGGAGCGACATCGATGACCATCTGCATCTGAGGGTGATCGAGCAGCCAGCCGTAGCGCGGTCCGTTGTGACCCTGAGTGAACTGGGTCTGAAAGCGCTCGATGTACAGGCGGCGCACGCCCGCCTTGCCCTTGTAGATCCCCCCGAGAAACCAGACATCACCGTCCTCGGCAAAAAGTCCACCACCTCGTTGTATTGCGACTTGTCAATGAAATACCCGTAGGTGTACTGAAGACGGCGAATCTCGTGGATGTCCTGCTGAATGGCAAGCTCGTGCTCCAATTTCTCCACACGTGCCGTTAGGGCGGCCAGATCGCTCATGACTTGCTCCGTGGTGCCCCTGCACCGGCCCTAGTACGCCAGCTGTCGGCGTAGGCGGTGCGTGCTACCGCCGAATACGGTACGGGCGAGACTATCGCCTTGATCTCGACTTGTTTGTGGCGCTCTACCGTTGGCTTGCGCGTCCCACCATCGGGCTCGCCCCATACGAATGTCACTTCGGTGCCCGGCGTGGCGTACTTCGAGTCAAGAATCGCCAGGGTCAGCATCTTGCCTTCGTTCGAGCTGTAGCCCACCCAAGTAGACAGGCCAACGAGCTTACCGTCCACCGTCACCTTGTCAAAAGGATGCATGGAATAAACGGCGCTCGGGAATTCCATAAATTTCGCCCGAAGCCCCTTATCGAACAGGGTAAATAGCGCGTCGGTCACCGAAACGTCCTCGAGCGCGAGGGTTACCTTCTTGCGGTGCGGTCCCGCCGCCATTTTCTGCAGCGCTTCGCGCCCAATGAAATCGTGATCGAACTTGACGAACGGGCCATACCCGAGATCCCAAGGCGTTAGGTAGTAGTCCTCAATATTGTCCGAGACGAAGCTGCCGCCGATCGACGCCTTGGCTTCGTAATGTTGGACTGTGAGCCATTCCCGGAACGGCCGCATTTTATCGCCGGTGTAGACCGCAGGAAGGGGAGAGGGAATCCACCCTGATTCGAGCGTATTCGAGGAGTAGCAGCGTCCGCCTACCAGACGCATTCCGTGCTCCTTGCCGGCCTGGACAAGCGCGGCGTGGACAGCGGCACTGTCTGCCCAAGGGCCCATGAGTTCGAAGCCCGGTTGGCCTGCCATGCCGTGGCGAAGAGCGCGCACCTTCTTGCCGGCAATCTCCATCGCGCACATGTGGAAGAACTTTAGATCCGGTGCGGGACGGCCCGTAGCCGTCTCGACGACCTTGGCTGCGTTGGGGCCTTGGAGCTGGTAGCGATAATGGCGCCGATTCTCGGGGTCAGGACGGGCCGCCGTGCGTTCGTCAAATGTGCAGGTGACGCGGTGCTTGCCGGACTGGGCCTGAAACATCACCCAATTGAGCGCTGGCGCACGTCCCACGAGGTTGAATTGGTTTTCCGCCAGGTAGAACAGGATTCCATCGCCTATGACGTATCCGTCGTGGCTGCAGGGCACGTATTGCTTGGCCCGGTCGGGGATAAATCCCTCGAAACTGTTGATGCCGAGGCCATTGAGAAAGGCGAAAGCATCCGCGCCCTCCACCATTAGCTCCGCCATGTGATAGGACTGATTGAACAGCACGCAGGTTTGTTGCCAGGCACGCTGCTCGTCGCGCCAATTTGTATATTCGGCCGGCACGCCCGGGTAGACATTTGGGCCGGCTTGTTGGTTTCGAAGCAATTCGACGATGTTGCCGGTGGAGGCCAGTAACGACTCGAGCGACTGCGCGTCGGTGGGCTTGGAATGTGCCATTTGGATTTTCTCCTGTCGGCATAATGGTATGTATTGCATACAAAATGCAAGTGGAAATTGAGACCTGGACGCCAACAACGCACGGGGCTGTCGACCCTTGTAAGACGATGAACGTCGGTGCGATGCCCAACCCGATACCACTTGCCGCCTGTGATGAAAGCGACCCTTCCCTGGACGATCCTCCTCCAATGTTCCTGCCGAGAAAATATTCGGTGTCACCCGCATCGGGAAGGGTGCGCCCATCCACGGGCGCGGGTCTCCCCGCGAAAGAGCATGGGGTCAATAGTAGCGCCAGGTGAGAAGCCTCTGGGAAAGTGACGCGCTACCCCACTCCGGGTAAGGTAGGGATAGCGATCGCGCCAGCGCCGAGACTTGGGCGCTGGCAGCACTTACCGGTTGATGCCGAGGGCTTGGGGACCTATTCCCTTGAGAGCCAATGGCCCGCCGGGTGAACATGGGCCTCCGGATAACCAAATGCAGTCCGGAGCGAACAATGTCGGCCGCGCCGTGCCTGGGCACAGCAGCTGTCGAATGCGCGAGTTAGGAGAGTTATATGAGTACGCCGAGCACGACAAGCGGTTTTCCCCTGCCGAGCTCGCTGAAGGTCGTGCCGGGAACCGAACGCGCCCAGGCGGCCTATCCGTACACAATCCAGTTTGGTAAGGCAGACGACGATCGCTTCTGGTTCTACAACTCCATGCACTTTCCCGAGCCCATGTCCGCATTCGACATGGTCACGGCGGAAGCGGCCTATTGCGCGCTGGGCTCGGCGAACACCCGGGTGCATTGCCTGCCGACGACACTGGGAATCGACCACCGCATCATCAACGGACGCGTCTACATCGGCGGCAACGCGGTGACCGATCCCGCCGAGATCGCCCGCCGCACCGAGGAATTCCAGAAGCGCGCTTTCTACTACTACGCCAACTGGGAAACGCTCTACGCGCAGTGGCGACGAGAAGATGCTGACGCTCATCGAGAGCGCCCAGGCGCTGCCGAAGCTGACGCTGCCGGAGTTCGAGCCGCTCGAGCACGTGCACGCGCGGGCGCGGCATCGCCTCGAATCACTACCTGCTCGACACCTACCAGAAGACCCTCGAAGGGTATTTCCGGATGTGGCACCACCACTTCGAGTTCCTGCTGCTCGGCTACGGCGCCTATCTGACCTTCTTCGCCTTCTGCAAAAAGGCCTTCCCCGAGATCACCGACCAGACCATCGCGCGCATGGTCGCCGGCATCGAGGCGGAGATCTTCCGTCCCGACGATGAGCTGCGGCGCCTGGCGCGCCGCGCGGTGGAGCTCGGCGTCGACGCGAAGTTCCAATCGCAGGTGCCGGCCGACGGACGTCATCGCGTCGCTCCGCACCGCGGGCGCAGGCGGGAGCAGGCGTGGCTCGAGGAGCTGGAGATCTCGCGCCATCCGTGGTTCAACATCAACGTCGGCGACGGCTTCTATCACTACCACCGCGCCTGGAACGACGATCTGTCGATGCCGTTTGCCTGCCTGCCGGAGTATATCAAGCGGGTGAAGGCCGGCGAGTCGCTGGAGCGGCCGATCGAAGCGACTGCAGGCCGAGCGCCAGCGAGCTCATCGAGGATTATCGCGAGCTGCTGAACACGGACGAGGATCGCGCCGCCTACGACCAGATGATCACGCTTGCGCACCGGGTGTTTCCCTACGTCGAAGGCCACAAGTTCTACTGCGAGCACTGGTACACGAACCTGTTCTTCAACAAGATCCGCGAGTTCGGCGCGCTGCTCGCGGCGCACGGCTTTTTCCCCGGACGCCGAGGATGTCTTCCATCTCACGCACTACGAGCTGGAGATGGCCATCATCGATCTGATGACCTCATGGTCGAACGGCTCCGCGCCGCGCGGGCCGGCGCACTGGCCGCCGATCGTGGCCGAGCGGCGCGCGGCCATTGCCGGAGTGGGCCAAGCACGACACGCCGCCGGCGCTCGGACCGGTGCCGGATGTCATCGATGATCCGGCCATCGTCATGCTGTGGGGCATCACCCGCGAGAACCTGGACACCTGGCTGTCGGCGGATAGCGACGCAGAGCGAGCAACGAGCTGCGCGGATTCGCCGCCTCCAGCGGCGTGGTGGAAGGGCCGGCCCGCATCGTGAAGTCGGTCGAGGAGATCTCGCGCCTGCAAGCAGGGCGACATCCTCGTCTGCCAGATCACCAATCCGACCTGGGCGCCGATTTTCCAGAAGATCGTCGCCGCTGTGTCCGACATCGGCGGTTCCATGAGCCACGCGGCCATCGTCGCGCGCGAGTACGGCTTGCCCGCGGTGGTCGGCACCGGCAACGCCACCTCGCGAATCAAGGACGGCCAGCGGATCCGGGTCGACGGCGGCCGCGGCATCGTGACGATTCTCTCGTAGGCAACGCATGTCCTCTGCGAGCGTTATCGGATGGTTTGCCGATATCGGACTGGACGACCGACCGCAGGTCGGCGGCAAGGGCGGCAGCCTCGGCGAGCTGCAGCGCGCCGGTATCGCCGTACCGCCGGGATTCGTGGTCAAGACCGGTGCATTCGAGCGATTCATCGAGGCGCTGGAGCGCCAAGGCCCGCTTCGCGCGCGCGTCGAATCGCTGCGTGACCTGGGTCTGGCCGAAGTGAGCACGTGCTGTGCGGAACTGCGCGCGCGCATTGAAGCGAAGCACTGCCAGCCGATGTGCACCGCGAGATCTCCGCGGCCTACGCCACTTTGTGCGGGGCAGGAGGTTCGCCCGTCGCGGTGCGCTCGTCGGCGACCACCGAGGATGCGGCGGATGCGAGTTTCGCCGGTCTGCAGGACACCTACCTGTGGGTCCTGACGTTGAGCAAACGCTGCAGCGGGTTCGCAGCTGCTGGGCCAGTCTGTATTCAGTGGAGTCGGTGACCTACCGCCGCAGGCGAGCCTTGCCCGAGGCAGGCGTGGCGATGGCGGTCGTCGTGCAGAACATGGTGGATGCACGCACGGCCGGGGTGATGTTCACGCGCAGTCCGCTGACCGGCGATCGCTCGGTGGTGACCGTCGAAGGCGCCTGGGGCCTCGGCTCGGCGGTGGTCGGCGGCGAAGTGACTCCGGATCGCTGGGTGTTGGGCAAGATCACCGGCGATATCTCGGTGCGCGACATCTCGGAGAAACTGATCCAGCACGTTCCGGCACCTGGAGGCGGGACAAGAAGCGTCCCGGTGCCGGCCGATCTACGCGCCACTCCGTGCATGAGCGATGAGGAGCTGCAGGCGCTCAGGACCATCGCTCGCCAGGTCGAGCGCCACTACGGCCGGCCGCAGGACATCGAGTGGGCGATCGACCGGGACACCGGCGAGATACTGCTGCTGCAGAGCCGCCCCGAGACGGTGTGGTCGGCGAAGGAGGCCGCGCCCGTAGCACGGCCCAGGCAGATCCGCGGGTGCACGTCATGTCGATTTTTGGAGGTAAACGGTGAGTCTGACCGCCGCGGATGTCGCGGAAATCATGCGGCTGGTCGAGCAGTCGAGCTTCGATGAGCTCACCTCGAGATCGATGGCATCAAGCTATGCATCAGGCGCGGTGCCGCCCCGGTCACCAGCGCGGCCTCCGGCCTGCCCGCTACCGCGTTTGCCGCGGCAGGCACCCGCCCTGCGCCGGTCTCGCCCACGCCCACGGTGGGACCACCGCCGACGCCAACGTGCATCGGGTCGCCGCACCGCTCCTCGGCACCTTCTACCGCGCTCCCAAGCCCGGGGCGCCACCGTTCGTGGAGGTCGGCTCGGAGGTCGAGGAGGAGACCGTCGTCGCCATCATCGAAGTCATGAAGCTGATGAATACGGTGCGTGCCGGCGTCCGCGGCACGGTGGCCGAGATATTGGTCGCCGACGGAGCGCTCGCCGAGTACGGCGAGACACTCTTGCGCGTGCGCAAGGCCGGCTAGCCCGTTGGCTCTCCGCCGCATCCTGATCGCCAATCGCGGTGAGATCGCCGCGCGCATCATCCGCACCTGCCGCACTCTCGGCATCGAGACCGTTCTGGCCGCGTCCGCGGCCGATCGCGACAGCCTGCCCGCGAGGCTGGCGGACCGCACGGTCTGCATCGGTCCGGCACGCCCGGGCGACAGCTATCTCAAGGTCGACACGATCGTGCACGCCGCGCTCGCCACGGAGTCGGACGCGATCCATCCCGGCTACGGCTTTCTGTCGGAGCGCGCGGCGCTCGCGAGCGCGTGCGAGGCCGAGGGTATCGTGTTCATCGGGCCGACCGCGGCCCAGATGGAGGTGCGGGCGACAAATTGCGCGCGCGCTCCGAAGCGGAGGCCGCCGACGTGCCGGTCGTACCGGGCGGTGCCGTCACTTCCAAGGAGCAGATCCTCACCGCGCGTGCCGCGATTGGGGTGCCGCTGCTGGTCAAGGCGGTCGGTGGCGGCGGCGGGCGCGGAATGAAGCGCGTGGATCGGATCGAGGACCTGCCGCGGCCCTCGAGCTGGCCGCCGCCGAGGCCGGCGCTGCGTTCGGCGATGCGCGCGTGTATCTGGAGCGCTACGTCGCCAGCGGCCGCCATGTCGAAGTGCAGGTGCTGGGCGACGGCAACGGGCGCGTCATCCATCTGGGCGAGCGCGACTGCTCGGTGCAGCGCCGGTATCAGAAGCTCATGGAGGAAACTCCGGCCCCCGGTCTGTCGCGGACGCTGCGTGATTCCCTGCACGACGCGGCGGTGCGCTTTGCCGAACGCCTGGCTTATCGCGGCGCCGGCACGGTGGAGTTCCTCGTCGATCGGCAGCGCGACGCGTTCTATTTCCTCGAGATGAACGCGCGCATTCAGGTCGAGCATCCGGTGACCGAGGCCGTCACCGGAGTGGATCTGATCGCCGAGCAGATCGCCATCGCTGGCGGGAGGGCCTGCGCCTCGCGCAGGCCGACATCCGCTCGGACGGCTGCGCCATCGAATGCCGGGTCAATGCCGAAGATCCGGCCAATGATTTCCGACCGAGCCCCGGGCGGGTGCGCGAGGTGAGCTGGCCCGCGGGAGAGGGCATTCGCGTCGATACACACATCGCCCCGGCTCGCGGATTCCGCCATTCTACGATTCGCTCATGGCCAAGATCATCGCTCATGCGCCGATCGTGCGGCCGCTCTGGCGCGGTTGCGCAGGCCATCGCTGCCACAGATCTGAGCGGCGTCCACACCAATCTGCGCTTCCAGCGCGGGTGCTTTCCGATCCGGAATTCAAGCAGGCGGATTCGATACGGGTTTCGTGGCACGGCTTCTGGACCGCCAGGTTCCGGGCGCCTCGGGAGCACCTGGTGGCTGACGTGCAACTCGTCGAGACCTCGCTTCGTGACGGCAACCAGTGCCTGTGGGCGGCGCTCGGTATCGACACGGCGAGGACCCTGACCATCGCGCCGGTGATGGACCGGGTCGGCTTCAAGGCCATCGACTTCACCACCTCCACGCACATGGGGGTGGCGGTGCGCTACAAGAAGGAAGATCCCTGGGAGCGCATCCGGCTGATGGCGGCGGCCACGCCGAACACGCCGCTGCAATTCATGTCGACCGGCTTTCGCTTCATTTCCTGGGAGACCGCCACCCCGAATTCATGGCGCTGGCCTTTCAGGTGCTGGCGCGCAACGGCATCCGCCGCTTCTGCCTCGCCGATCCCATGAACGATGCCGATTCGAACATCGCCTGCGCGCGCATGGTGAAGGCGGCGGCGAGTACGTCATTGCGGCACTCGTTTTCACGCTTGAGTCCCATCCACGACGACGCGCACTACGTGACGGCCGCGCGCAAGCTCGCGGCCTGCGCGGACATCGACGCGCTCTACATCAAGGATCCGGGCGGGCTGCTCCGCCCAACCGGGCGCAAACGCTGATTCCGGCGATCAAGGCGGTGATCGGCACGAAGCCGCTGGAGCTGCATTCCCACTGCACCATCGGGCTCGCCGAGCACGTCTACATGGACGCGCCCGATTACGGGGTGAGCGCTCTGCAGTGCGCCTCCGGCGCCGCCGCCGATGGCACCTCGAATCCGCCTGCCGAGCGGGTCGTCGCAAATCTGCGCGCGCTCGGCCACACCGTGGACGTCGATGACGAGGCTTTAAACCGAGTTGCACAATACTTCACGCGACTCGCCGAGGCCGAGGGGCTGCCGGTCGGGCGCCCGCAGGCCTTCGATGCCGGCTATCTGCAGCACCAGCTGCCGGGCGGCATGGTCGGCACCATGCGCCGTCAGCTCGCCGAGAGTCGCCTGTCGCATCTCGAAGGAGCGGTGATCGAGGAATTGGGCCGGGTGCGCGAAGAGCTCGGCTGGCCCATCGTCATGACGCCCTTCGCGCAGATTCTGCTGACGCAGGCGGTCATGAATGTGACGAGCCGGGAGCGCTATGAGCTGATCCCGGACGAAGCGATTCGTTATGCGATCGGCCGTTTCGGCAAACCCAACGTACCGATCGACGCCAAGGTGATGGAGCGGATCGAGTCGCTGCCGCGCACCCGGGAGCTGCGCGCGGAGGCCCCGATGGCTCCGCTCGAGGAGCTTCGGGAACGGCTTGGGAAGAGCTTGTCCGATGAAGAGTTTCTGCTTCGCGCCACGATGCCCGCCGGTCAGGTGGATGCGATGAGGTCGGCGCCGCCCGCGCGCACGACACTACAATCCCGGTATGAGTCCTGTACTGAGTCTTCTGGAAAAAATCGCCGGACACAGCGACCTGTCTCAGCTGTCGTCCAAAAGCCGGGATTCAAGCTCGAACTTCGCCGACATACGGATCCGGCGCGGCCGGGGCCGCGCCCATGATTGCCAAGTCCGGGCAGCGGCAACGTCGATCACAAGTCTCGCTCCCGGCGCTCAAGGGATTCATGTTCGATCTCGACGGCACGCTGTTGCTGAGCGATCGCTCCCTCGGCGGTTACGAGGTACTGCCCGGCGCCATCGAAGTGCTGACGGCGCTGCGGGAGGCGGCCATTCCGTTCGTCGTGCTCACCAACGGCAGCGCGTATCCGCCGGCGGAGCAGGCCGCGCGCTTGCGGAAACTGGGTCTGCCGGTGGCCGACGATGCGATGCTCACGCCGTCCAGCGTCGCCGCGGAACTCATGTCCCGCAACGGCGTCAGGCGCGCGCTGGTGCTGGGCACGCGCGGAGTCGGCCACGCACTCGGATGCGCGAAGATCGAGACGGTGTTTGCCGGCGAGCGCGGCCCAGCGAGGTGGACGCCGTGTATGTCGGCTGGCATCCGGACTGCACCATGAAGGACATCGAGGCGGCCTGCCAGGCCATCTGGGCGGGCGCGAAACTGTACGTGGCTTCGGATGTGCCGTTTTTCGCGACCAAGCAGGGCCGGACGATGGGCTACTCGTATGCCATCGTCGGCGCCATCCGGCGCATGACCCGGGCCCCGTCGTTCTGACCGGCAAGCCTTCGCTGCACGCGCTGCGCTTTTTCGCACGAAAGCTCGGGGTACCGGTTCGTAACGTCGGCGTCGTCGGAGACGATCCGGCCGTGGAGATCATCATGGCGCGCCGCGGGGGCGCCACGGCCTTCGGAGTGACGACCGGCGTCATGAAAAGCCAGGATTGGGCGCGGCAGATCGGCAACCGCCGGCCGCACAAGATCCTGAAAGAGATAGGGGAGGTGCTCGAATACATCTCCAAGCCCGCGGCGGCTCGCGCAACGCTTCCGGGAATGCGCAGTGCGGATCAACGCAATGGCCACTGAGGGCGAGCTGCTTTGGCAGCCGAGCCCGGCGCGGCAGGCAAAGTCGCACGTCTCGCATTTTATGAGCTGGCTGAACCGAGAGCGCGGCCTGAGCTTTGAGTCCTATCATCAACTCTGGGAATGGTCGGTCCGGGAACTCGAGGACTTTTGGACGGCGATCTGGGATTACTTCCGGGTGAGCGCGTCCGCGCCGTATAGCAAAGTGCTGGCAAGTCGCAAAATGCCTGGCGCCCAATGGTTTCCGGGGTCGCGACTCAATTACGCCGAGCACGCCCTCAGGCATGAGCGCCCGGACACCGACGCATTGATGTTTGCGCGCGAAGGCGAGCCGCTGGCGCGGATGGGCTGGACCGAACTTGCGGCGCGAGTCCGCATCCTAGCCACCCAATTACGGAGCCTAGGCGTACGCCCAGGGGACCGCGTGGTGGCGGTGCTGCCCAACTCCCCCGAAGCTGTCATTGCCGTGCTCGCCACAACCAGTATAGGTGCGGTCTGGTCATGTTGCGGGCCCGATTTCGGTCCCACCGGTGTGGTGGAGCGCTACGGCCAACTCCAACCCAAAGTTATTTTCTACGTCGATAGCTACCAATACGGCGGCAAGATCTTCGATCGGAAAGCCGAAATGCGGCAAATATTGACTCAGCTGAACTCGCTCGAGCATGTAATCGCGGTTCCCTATATGTCCCGGAGCGATCGCACCGCACTGTTACCGGGAACAATTTTTTGGGATGAGCTATTTGACCGGCCGCCGGTATCGGCCGCGGAGTTCCACTTCGAGCAGGTACCGTTCGATCATCCTTTATGGATTTTGTTTTCCTCCGGCACCACCGGACTTCCGAAGGCGATCGTCCACGGCCACGGTGGCATTTTGCTGGAGCATTTGAAGCATCTGCACTTCAACTATGACGTGCACGCTCGAGAACCGC
This sequence comes from uncultured Gammaproteobacteria bacterium, assembly GCA_963717335.1. Taxonomy (GTDB): domain Bacteria; phylum Pseudomonadota; class Gammaproteobacteria; order Steroidobacterales; family Steroidobacteraceae; genus FEN-1191. The sequence continues at coordinate 321,003 of CAVQVZ010000006.1, forward strand.
TGTTTTTCTTCACTACGACGGGCTGGATGGTGTGGAATTTCCTGTTGAGTTCACTGGTCGCAGACGTCGTGCCAGTCCTCTACGACGGCAATCCGGCCTACCCATCGGCCGACGCCCTGTGGGCGGTCATAGCCGAGTCGGGGGCGAACCTGTTCGGGACCAGCCCCACCTACATCGCGCACCTGCAACGGGCCGGCGTCGTGCCGTCAGAAAAATTTGACTTGTCACGGCTCGAGTCGGTCACCCTCGCCGGTTCGCCGGTCACTGCGGAGTGCATGCGCTGGGTATACGACAACGTCAAGTCGGACCTGTGGGTGGCGTCGGGCAGTGGCGGCACTGACTGCTGCACGGGATTCCTGGGTGGTGTTTCGACGCTGCCGGTGTATGCGGGCGAGATACAGGCACGGGCGCTCGGTTGCGCGGCCTATGCGTTCAACGAGGAGGGTCAGGCGGTGATCGATGAGGTCGGCGAACTTGTGTTTACCGAACCGATGCCATCGATGCCGGTGCAATTCTGGAATGACCCTGAGGGTACTCGTTACATGGAGTCGTATTTTGACCGGTTTGCGGGAGTCTGGCGCCACGGAGATTTTGTGCGGTTCAACTCGCGCGGCGGCGCATTCGTGCTGGGTCGTTCCGATGCGACTCTAAACCGTTATGGAATACGCATCGGCACGGCGGAAATCTACCGCTCTCTGTCGGCTCTCGAGGAAGTCGAGGACGCAATTATCGTCAACCTGGATTTGCAGGATGGTGGCTTTTTCATGCCGTTGTTCGTAAAACTGCGGGCAGGCGTAACACTGGATGAGGCCATTCGCGAGCGCATCCGTTCGCAGTTACGAAAGGATTACTCGCCACGCCACGTTCCGGACAAGATTTACCAGATCGATGCGATCCCGATGACTCTTACGGGGAAAAAGCTGGAGGTTCCGGTGCGGAGGATTCTGATGGGCGTGTCGGCCGATAGGGCGGCAAACCGCTCCGCGCTGGCAAACCCGGACGCACTCGAATATTTCATCGAGTTTGCAAAACGTCTCAGCGATCGGTTCGTGCCTGACCAGTGAAAAATAGCACGGCTTCCCCTGTCGGAGCTTTTGCGTGGGCGCTCTTTGACGGTGCAAGATCCCCGTACAACGTACTGGTAAATATCTTTGTCTTTTCGGCCTATTTCACCACCGTAGTGGTGCCGAACCCCGTGCGGGGGCAGGCACTGTGGAGCTATACCAGCTCCGTGGGCGCATTGCTGGTGGCCATCGGGGCGCCAATCCTGGGCGCGATCGCCGACGCCGGGGGGCGTCGAAAGCCGTGGCTTGCGGCTACGATGCTCGTTGGCATTCCTTCAATGGGCGCCCTCTGGTACGCCACTCCGGGAATGACCGATGGCTTGGGATGGATCCTTGTCGCGCTGGTCGGTGGCATGTTGTTCTTCGAGTATTCCGCCATTTTCTGCAACGCCATGCTGCCCAACGTGGCGCCGGGAAAGGTCGGGTTCTGGAGCGGCATGGGTTATTCGCTCGGCAATTGCTCGGGTGTCATTCTATTTGTGTTCTTCCTTCTGGCTTGGAGTTGGAATCCGCACCCGGTGTTTGGCCTTAACCTGACCAGACACGAACCGGAACGGGCCGTCGGGTTGCTCGCGGGGCTGTGGATGCTGGTCTTTGGCTTGCCGCTGTTCTTCCTGACCCCGGATTCCCCGGGCAAGCATCTGGGCGCGATGGCTGCGATCGGCGATGGCATGGCTCGTCTCGCCGCGACCTTGCGGCGACTGGGGGAATTCCGAAGCGTCGGGTATTTCCTGTTGGCCCGCTTGACCTATAACGAGGGTTTCGTGGTGCTCATGCTGTTTAGCGGTGTGTACGCCGCAACCGTGATGCACTGGAAGGCCGAGAGCATCGTCGTGCTTGGCCTGTGCAACAGCGTGGCGGCGGCCCTGGCGGGCGCGTTTTGCGGATGGCTGGACAATCGAATCGGCTCTCGACGTAGCGCGATCTTCTTTGTGACCGGCTCGTTGTTTGCGACAATCGTGGTCTGTTCGACAACGCCCGACAGCGCCTTCTTTATCCGACTGGCGCACCCCCTCGCCGCGCTGGGAGGTCCGTTCCCAACGACGCCTGATCGGGTGTTTGCACTCGGCCAGATGGCGGTCGCCACATTCGTCACGGGTGGCCTGGCCTCGAGCCGCTCGTTGATGGCGCAACTGACGCCCCCCGAGATGCTCAATGAGTTTTTTGGAGTCTATTCGATGTCCGGAACCGCCACCTCTTTTGTCGGACCGCTCGCCATCGGTCTCGTAACGACGTTCTCCCAAAATCAGCGAGCCGGTTTTGCCGGAGGAGTGATCTTTCTGGCGATCGGACTCTTCTTGCTCTTGCGAGTGAAGGAACCTGCGGCTATGTCAGGTCTTTCAATCCGATGATTTTGCCCGCGTCCGCTGCGCGGTTGGCGGCGCGGCGCAGGCGCTCGATGTGCAGCCGTCCTTCCGGGGCAGGCTCCTCGGGCAGCGCGGCCAGGGAGGCATGGTAGATCTCGTCGAAGTCCTCGGTGAATTCCGGATGGGTGAAGATCACCGCCCGGTTCTCGATGCATCCCGGCCAGGGTCTTGTCGCCCACCTCCAGCGGATCCATGCCCGCCTCGAACGCCGTGCCGAACTGCGCGAGCTCGGCGCGGTCAGGCGGGGCAAAGCCCGAGTGCGGCGAATTCGGCCGGGCGCTTGAAGCGCTGAATCCCAGGCATTGGTCCGCGTCAGGCCCGGGCACATCAGCGAGACGCCGATGCCGTACGGCGCCAGGTTGAAGCGCAGGCATTCGGTGAGGCCGCGCACCGCGAACTTGCTGGCCGTGTAGATGCCGGCCTGGGGCCCGGAAAGGTAGGCGGCCATGGAGGCGACATTCACGATGTGGCCGCCTGCTCCGTGCGCCTTGATGCGCGGAATGAAGGTGACGAGGCCGTTGACGACGCCGCCGAAGTTGACGCCCATGATCCAGTCGTAGTCGGCGTAGCTCGCCTCGTCGGTGGGCCCGAAGACGCTGACGCCGGCGTTGTTGACGCAGGATGTCACCGGGCCCGCACTCGTCGGCCACCTCACGCCAGCGCTCGCGGTCGGTGACGTCGAGTGCGAGGAAGCGCGGCACGCGGTGGCCGGCTTGCCGCGAACCAGCGTCGGCTTCGCGCCTGGTACTCCGCGTTGCGGTAGGTCAGCACCAGGTCGATGCCTGCGGCCGCGAACGCCCGCGCGATGCCGAAGCCGATGCCCGAGACCCCGCCGGTGATGAGTGCGGTCTTGCCCTTGCCAGTTCATGTGCTATTTCCCTCGCGTGCCACTGCGTAACATTTGTTAGCGTGCACATACAAAGCAACGGACGCGCGAGGAGGGACGCTCATGTCTGATCTCGAAGCACGTCTGGCGGCCCTGGAGCACCGCGTCGGCGAAGCTCGAGGACGTCAATGCCATTCGCCGCCTGCACTGGGCCTATGGCTATTACATCGACTTCAATCGCGCCGAGGATGTGGTGCAGCTGTTTGCCGCAGGATGGCGCGGTGGTGTTCCTGTCGGGCGAGTACCACGGCCACGCAGGCGTGCGGCGTCTCTATGGCACTTGGTTCCAGAACTTCTTTACCAGGGGCGTCAATGGGCCCGTGTACGGCTTCCTGCTCGATCACTTCCAGATGCAGGACATCATCACGGTCGCACCCGACCGGCAGAACGGCCAAGGGACGCTTCCGCGGGCTGCTGATGGGCGGCAGTCACGAGAGCCGCGACTACAAGCCCGAGGGTCTGCCGCTGCAGTTCCTCGAAGCCGGCATCTACGAGAACGACTATGTCCGCGAGGACGGCGTATGGAAGATCAAGCGGCTCGACTACATGATGCAGTGGCAGGCGGACTACGAGCAGGGCTGGTCCAGGACCGTGGCGCACCTGCAGCCGGCCAGTCAGACCTATCCCGGAAAATCCGCTCGGGCCCGACGTGCTGCTGCCGGCCGCCCAGGTGCGCAAGACCTGGCCGCATCGCCAGGACGTGCCGATGCACTTTGCGCATCCGCGCTTTGGTGCAGCTCTGGCGGAAAGTCAGTAACCCAGAACGGTGCGCTCGCGCCGTAGCCGTCGAATGCTAGAGACCTGCTGACTCGGGCCTAACGGTAGTTCCAAGTTGCTGTAGTGGCTGCCACGAGAGTTGCGCCTCAGTTCCCGCCCGTACTCGCGTCGCTTGCGCAATCTTTACGCTGCGGCACGACTCATCAACTTTCAGCGCAATGAGTTATCGACCCACAGGGCAGTATCTGTGGAAGATTGGCGCTGCTGCGATCACCAGAAAAATAAATCGCGTGGGACAGTTCTTACGTTCAGCGCGCAGCGTGGCGTTACCGCAACAGCACGTGGGTGTCACCTTGTATTTGGAAAGATTGTTTGCTTTACTCACAAAGTGCTCAACCCGGCGTGCCGGGTTCCGTAACCTAATTAAAAGGGGGACCAATGCGGACCAACAGCAGTATCAAATCCTGGTTGCTAGGGCTCACTTGTTTCTGCGCAACTTCAGCGGTCCTTTGCGCAAGTTCTGTCGCATTTGCGCAGCACGTGGAAGTTGAAAGTCGTGCGAACTCCGACCTCGAGGAGGTGGTGGTTACCGCACAGTTCAGAGAACAGAAACTCCAAGATACGCCCATCGCAATCACCGTGTATTCGGGCGACCAGATGGAAGCGCGCAGTCAGACGAATCTCGCTCAGGTCGCCGACACCGCACCAAACGTAAGCTTCAAGGCGCAAGGCGCCTCATTCGGTCCCTCGATCACCGCGTCCATTCGTGGTGTTGGTCAGAACGACTTCAATCCGGCCTTCGAGCCTGGCGTCGGAATCTACATTGACGACGTCTATTTTCCGCAGCTCACCGGTGCGGTGATGGATCTGCTCGATCTGGATCGTGTCGAAATCTTGCGCGGGCCGCAGGGTACGCTGTCTGGTCGAAACTCCGAAGGCGGATCAATCAAGTTGTTTTCCAAAAAACCCACGGGCGACAACAGCGGCTACGTCGAAGGCACGGCCGGAAGTCGTCAGTGGCTGGGCCTGCGAGCAGGCGCGGACTATAAAATCACCGACACGGTCAGTGCGCGTATCTCGGGTGTACTGCATCAGCAGGATGGGTATGTAAACCAGGTCGACTTCGGATGCGCTCATCCGGCGGGCAAGGATCCGCTCAATCCCGCGGGCAGGGTTCCCCAGGTTGCTGCCTCAGGCAACTGCAATTTGGCCAAGCTTGGCGGCATCGGCTATGAGGCCGTGCGAGCGATATTGCGGTTCACGCCGAACGACAAGATCGACTTCTTGTTTTCGGCCGATGCAACCCACGACGAGCATACGGTCCCCGGAGAAGTGCTAATCACTACAGGTCCGGTACAAAATGCCAATACCGCCGCGGGCGTGACCACACCGGTTCCCTACGACAATCGCTACATCTGCGGAAAATGGTGCAACTACGCGGTCTATAACCAGCCCGCGATCACCTATTTCGGGGTTGCGACACCGCCCACCGGCCAGCCGTTACTCGCAACCAACGGCAGTAACGTCAGCGTCTACAGCGGCTACGATCTGGGCACCAACTTTCATTGGGCGCTAAGCGACGCATTCTCTCTGGACAACATTCTCGCCTACCAGCGCTTCCAAACCACTTGGGACAGCGATGACGATCTGTCGCCTTCCAGCTTAAACCTCGGCCAGAACAAGCAAACGCATTGGAACTGGAGCGAGGAGTTGCGGCTCAACACGAAAATCTCCAGCACCATGAGCGCGGTTCTGGGCGGCTATTATTTCAAGCAACAGACCGACTACTGGTCCTACCAGGACATTCGCTATCTGATACCGCCATTTCCGCTGTTTCCGCTGCAATTTGTGCAGCCTGATTCCACACCAGCCGAAAGCAAGGCCGTGTTTGGCAATTTTGCCTGGGAGATCGTACCCAACCTGAACCTCAATGCCGGCCTGCGCTACACCACCGAGAGCAAGGACTACCATTACTTCCGTCTCAACCCTGACGGCACCGTCAATGGGTATCTGGACCCGGTAGGCGCCGTCTATGGGATTGGCTATTCCGGACCGGATACGCTAAATGCCTTCGGTGGCGGCGACGTGACAGCACTGAGCGGTTCGGTTGCCCACTACAGCGGCAGCCGCACCGATTACCGTGCTGCATTGGACTACCGCTTCTCGCCGATGCTCATGGCGTACGCAAGCGTGTCGACCGGTTTCAAGGGCGGCGGCGTCAACCCGCGACCGTTCAACGCGGGGCAGGTCATCTCCTTCAATCCAGAAACGCTGACGAACTACGAGGCCGGAATCAAGAGCGATTTTCTGGATCGCCGATTGCGCCTCAACCTGACCGCATTCTTCAGCAAGATTAAGGATGTGCAGATCCCTGTGCTGGCGTGCCCGGACAGCCCCTGTGCGGCGCGGCTGAATGCGGGTGATGCCGATTCCAAGGGTGTCGAGGTCGAAGTGGTTGCGCGCCCCGTGGATCGCATGTCGATCGATGCCTCCTACAGCTACCTCAATTTCCACTTTACCTCGCTGATTCCAGGCGCAGAGTATCCGACCAATCCGGCCGGAGCGACGCTGGACGATCCGCCCGCCGGCGTGCCCGAGAATAAGTGGACGATTGGCGCTCAGTACGAAATACCAATGGGTGGGGGCGGATCAGTGACGCCGCGCGTCGACGCGGACTATCAGGGCAAGGTCTACGTGGGACCGAACGTCATCGGTTCGGTGCGCGAGCTGACCTATATTCCCTCTTACACGCTGGTCAATGCTCGTCTGACCTGGAGCAATGCGGCTAAAGATGTCGACATCTCCCTGCTCGGTCTGAACCTCACCAACGAGTACTACTACCTCACCGTGTTCGATTTGCGTGGCGCCGGGGCGGGTTTCGACAAAGGACAGCCGGGTCGTCCGCGCGAGTGGGCGATCGAGTTCAAAAAGAAATTCTAAGTAAGGCTTAAATCAAAACGCGGCGGCTGATCCAGCCGCCACGTTTTCATTTGCCTGCTACCGATGCGGTCATCGGCGCGGTTCGCGCGGACCCCCGCGCGGTTTGTCCGGGGTCTGATCTAGAGCTGAATAATGACGGTCTTCAGCTCGGTGTAGGCCTCGATGCCCTGGCGGGCCTGCTCGCGTCCGAATCCGGACTGCTTGAAGCCGCCGAACGGCAGCGCCGGATCGATCACGGCATGGCAATTGCCCCACACCGTGCCGGCCTTGAGTTTGGCGGCGAGCTGGTGCATCGACGACACATCCTTGGTCCAGATCGCGGCGGCGAGGCCGTAACTGGTGTCGTTGGCCGCCTTGGCAACTTCATCGAGATCCTCGAAGCGCTGCGCGACCACCACCGGTCCGAAGATCTCCTCGCGCACGACGCTCATGGTCGGCTTGACGTCGACCAGAATCGTCGGATTGACGTAGTAGCCGGTTGACGAGGGGGCATCGCCGCCGACGGCCACTGATGCGCCGTCCCTCTTGCCCGCCTCGATGTAGCCCATGACACGATCCATCTGCTCCTTCGATACCAGCGGACCCATGTGGCCCTGAGGGTCGAGCGACGGGCGCGGCTTCCAGAACGCGGAGGCCGAGGCCACTCCCTCGACCACCCTGTCGAAAATCGAACGGTGGACGAACAGCCGCGAGCCGGCGATGCATACCTGTCCGGCGTTGAAAAAGATGGCGCCGGCGGCACCTGGCGCGACCTCTTCGACGTTCACGTCCGGCATCACCACGACTGGCGATTTGCCGCCGAGCTCAAGCGTCACGCGCTTCAGGGTGTCGGTGGCGGTCCGGTTGATGATCTTGCCGACCTCGGTCGAACCGGTGAAGGCGATCTTGTCGACATCCGGGTGCTTGACCAGCCGGTCGCCGGCCGTGTGGCCGTTGCCGGTGATCACATTGATGACGCCCGGCGGAAAGCCGGCTTCGACCACCAAGTCGGCCAGGCGCAGCGCCGTGAGCGAGGTCTGCTCTGCGGGCTTGAGAATGAGCGTGCAGCCGACCGCGAGCGCCGGGGAGATCTTCAGCGTCGCCATGATCAGCGGAAAGTTCCACGGAACGATCTGCGCGGCAACGCCGATCGGCTCGCGCGACACGTAGCTGAACACCTTGCCCCGCGGCATGCCCTGCGGCTCGATCACATCTCCACTGATCTTCGATGCCCAGCCGGCCATGTAACGCAGGTGATCGATCGATGCCGGGATGTCGACCACGGCCGCCAACCCGACCGGTTTGCCGTTGTCGATCGCCTCGAGCTCGGCGAATTCCGCGGAGTGCGCCTCGATGAGATCGGCGAGTTTGTTGATGATGCGCTCGCGCTTGTTGGGCGGCAGATTTGACCAGCGCCCATCGTCGAAGGCGGTGCGCGCAGCGGCGACGGCGCGATCCACGTCGGCATCGGAGGCATCGACAATGCGGCAGATTTCCCGACCGGTGGAGGGGTCCTCGACCGCGAGCGTCGCCCCGTGGGTCGAGCTGACCCATTCGTTGTTGATAAACAGTGCTGGCTTGCGCGCCAGAACGCGCTTGACGGCGCTCGAATAGTCGGGCTGGTTGAAAGACTCGGGTTGGCGAGCGACTGCGTGGACCGTAGCCATCGGTTGATCCTCCTAAACAGATACCGGGAAGCGATTTCCCGGTATTCCGGCAAGCCTGAAATCGTTAGTAGAGCTTACTAATTCCCCGTCAGAGGGTCAATGCACGCACCGCCTTGAGACGGGCATCCAGCCTGCGGCCAAGGCGTCCGAGAGCGTTGATTCTAGGACCTAACGGCGCGCCGCAAGCTCGCTCTGAGGTGATAAGGAGCCGATCGCCTGTTGCAGAACATAATGATCGCTGGATTTTGCGCACACCGGATCTGCGGCGCTCGCCTGGCCTAGGAGCGCAAATGCCTGACACCTGCATCCTCCCCAGTCTATCTCTCGACGCTCGCAGCTCGAACAGGGCTCGGGCATCCAGTCAGTGCCGCGGAAATGCTGAAAGGCCGGTGAGTGGGTCCAGATATCGGCTAAGGAATGGGTGCGCACCGAGGGAAAGGTCAAATGGATCAAGGTTTCGGCGGCATGGCAGGGCAGTACTTTGCCCGAGGGCGAAACGTTCATAAACCGTCGGCCCCAGCCGCCCATGCACGCCTTTGGCCAGGTGGCGTAATAGTCGGGCACCACGTAATCGACAGTGATCCTCCCCTTGAGGCGGGCCCTGGCCAGGTCCACCACTTGGGTGGCTTGCTCGAGCTGTGCGCGGGTCGGCAGAAGTCCATTTCGGTTGCGCAACGCCCAACCGTGGTACTGGGCATGAGCGATTTCGATTCGTGTCGCACCCAGAGCTTCGCTCAGCTCGATCATGTCGGCCACGCGGTCGACATTCAGTCGGTGGACAACAAAATTCAATGTGAGCGGAAGTCCTGCGGCCCTGATTCGTTTTGCCGCGGCGATTTTTTTTGCGTGGCCGCCCCGATAGCCACCGATGTGATCCGCAGCATCGGCGCGCGCATCCTGAAAGCTGAGCTGAATGTGATCAATCCTGGCTTGAAGCAACGCATCCAGCGCAACATCGGTGAGGAGCACGCCCGAAGTGATGAGGTTGGTGTAAAGCTGCAGACCTGCGGCGTGGCGCACCAGCTCGGGGAGGTCACGACGAGCCATCGGTTCGCCGCCCGAGAAGTGTACTTGCAGTATCCCCAACGCCGCCGCTTCCGACAGCACCCGTTGCCATTCCTCCGTGGTCAGCTCAGTTGCACGCCGCTCGAGTTCCAGCGGGTTGGAACAGTAAAAGCAGGTGAGCGGGCAGCGATGAGTCAGTTCGGCGAGCAGCGCCATCGGGGCGGCGGGCGTGGCTGCACTCATAGTTGCACCGCGCCACGATCGCTCAGATCCTGCAGCATCGCGGCAACATCGTCCGCGATCCGGCTCCTGGGCGCCTCAAACTGAGCGGTGAGCGTATCTATGATGTTCCCCAGCGTGCGTTGACCATCGATCAACTTGAGTATCTCGACCGCTACCTCATCGGGTTGAAACATGCGCTCGGGCGCCAACAATATCCAAGTGCTGCGGACGGCATCAAAGCGGAATTTGACGCCGGCGCCGAGCTTGGGAACGGCATCTGCTCGTCCAGCATGTTATTCAGTGGGCCTGTGGGTCAAAAGAGCCGGGCGGCACCAGTCGAGGGCTGACGTAGCTGAAATAGAGCGCATCCAATTGAGCCCAGAGCACATCGCACTTAAAGGTCAGTGCGGCGAGGACCTGTTGTTGGCGCTCGGCCGTGTCGGCATGCTCCTTGACGTACGCCAGCGCAAATTCGCTGTCTTTGGGCGCCTGAGTGAGCCGGGGCGTGAAATACGCCAGCGTATCGGCCGTAACCCAGTCGTAATGCGCGAGCATGCCCGAGACGCGCTCAGCGATGACGGTAGGCGCAAACAATTCCGTGAGCGATGAGGCCACGGCTTCAAGGACCGAGCGACTGCGAACGAAGTTCACGTAGGCATCGACCGCAAAACGGGTGGCCGGCAGAATAGCCTCGGTTCGTTCTACCAAGCCAGGTTCCAGGCCCACGCCCGTGGCCAGTTTCAGCCAGCGCGCACCGCCCCCCGCCGATTGATCGTTGCCGTCCTGATCTTCCAGGCGGCGACGCCATTCCCGCCGCAATGCCGCGGTCGGCAGCTTTGCCATCAGCAAGGCGTCCTTGATCGGAATCTGGCTTTGATAGTAATACCGGTTCAAAGCCCACGCTTGCACCTGACCGCGATCAAGTTTGCCGTCGTGGAGAAGGCGGTGAAACGGGTGCAGGTGGTGGTAACGCCTCTCGCCGATCTGGCGCAGCTGTGCTTCCAGGGCATCGGCCGCCACGGCTTGGGGGCTCACAGCACAACCTCCAGTCCATCGTAGGCGACTTCCCAGCCGGCTGCGATTAGGGTCTCGCGTTCCGGCGAATCTTCGATCAGCACTGGATTGGAGTTGTTAATGTGAATCAGTACTTTTCGGCGCACGTTCAGCTGCTCGAACTTTGCGAGGGTGCCCTCAGGTCCGCTCACGCTGATGTGCCCCATGCGCTGTCCGGTTTTGGTGCTTAGGCCAGCGGTGATCATTTCATCGTCCGACCACAGCGTACCGTCGAAGTACACAAGATCCGCATTGCGAAGTCTCGCTTCCAGTGCGTCACTCCACATCGCGCACGCCGGTATGTAATAGAGGGTGTGCCGACCATCCGACACGGCCACGCCCACCGTCGATTCGCTGGTTTCGATCACTGGTGTCCGCGCCGTTTCTTCCAAGTACAAAGGCACCTTGCCGGGAACCCCAAAGAGTTCGATCGAGAGGTGATTGTCGAGTTTGACCGGAATATCCATGGCTACTATCTGCCGTTGCACGATCTGCCTGTCCAGCACCTCGAAGATGGGGTTTGCCGCGAGCACGTCATGGACGGCTCGGGTGGCGTAGAGGGTAAAGGGCTGGCGCTCGCGCATGCTGAGAAGTCCCGCGATGCAGTCGACATCGGCGCCGGTCAGCACCACCCCGCCTATCGGAGATGAGCGCAGTCCCTCGCGCGGGTGAAGAAATTCCGAATGGCTGATTTGCTCGCGCAGGTCCGGCGACGCATTGAGCAGGAACCATCGACGGCGGTCACCGCTGACGGCCACACTGGCCTGGGAACGGGGTAGGGCGGCAGGGTCACCTGCTCTGGCTCTCTTGCAGGCAAGCGAGTTGGAATTCCACTGAGGAAAGCCGCCACCTGCAGCCGCGCCGAGCGCGACTGAATACACGACTACAGTCTAGGCCTAGATTTCCGCGCTGGCGTAACTGTTGATTTCGCAACCCAGAGCGATTTCGATAATTGTAGGGGTCTTCCAGATCATATGTATCCTCCGGATCGCGGGAGCGGTGGTCGAAAAGTGAGCCCTGTAGCGCAGCAAACAGCTTAGTGCAGCACCCGGTACCTTATCAAGCCCGTACCCCGTTGGGTCCGTGTTGCAGCGCCTTTTCCGTCAGGATCCCGCCTCAAGCTGCAGCTGCAGGTCCTGCAGGGTCCGGTAGCACGGCAGTACCTGCGCAACGCTGGCGTTGGGCTCACGCTGCTCGCTGATCGCGGCAAAGAATTCACGATCCTGCAGTTCGATGCCATTCATGGACACCGCCACCTTGGAGACGTCTATTTTTTCCTCCTTGCCGGAGAACAAATCGTCATAACGGGCGATATAGGTGCCATGGTCGCATATGTAACGGAAGAACGTGCCGAGCGGCCCGTCGTTGTTGAACGAAAGCGACAGGGTGCAAAGCGCCCCGCCCGCGCTTTGCAGCTGTATCGACATGTCCATGGGGATTCCGAGCGAGGGATGGGGAGGTCCCTGCAGGGCGTTCGCCCGTACGATACTCTCACCGGTCTGATAGCGGAACAAGTCCACAGTGTGCGCGGCGTGATGCCACAACAGGCTGTCCGTCCACGAGCGCGGTTCCCCCAGAGCGTTGGTATTCGTGCGGCGGAAGAAGTACGTCTGAACGTCCAGCTGCTGGATCCTGATCTCATGGCGCGCGATGCGTTGATGAATCCACTGGTGCGAGGGATTGAACCTGCGGGTGTGGCCAACCATGCACACCAGCCCGGTCTCCGCCTGCAGCCTCGCCACTGCCTCGGCGTCGGACCAGCTGTCGGCCAGCGGGAATCTCGACCTGAACGTGCTTGCCGGCCCGTAGGCACTCCATCGCCTGGGCGGCATGCAGCTGGGTCGGGGTGCACAGGATCACCGCCTCAACGCCCGGTTGCAGCGAGCGCCTCGGAAAGGCGAGTCGTGGCGTGGGGGATGGCGTAGGCCGCGGCCACGGCCTGTGTGGGTCCGACCTCACGCCCGACCACCGAGACCACATCGATGCCGCCAATCTGGCGGATGGCGTCAAGGTGCTTGCGTCCGAAGGCGCCGGCGCCAGCCAGCACTATCTTCACGGCTCATTCTCCAGAATCAGGTGGCCGAGGGCCGTATTGGACACCGGCACATGATAGAACCGGTGCACGGTGCGGACTCGGGCGTCCAGGGCACCGCGCATGATCAGCCACATCACCAGCTCAATTCCTTCGGAGCCGGCCTCGCGCACATAGTCGATATGAGGCATACGGGCCAGCTGCTCGGGTTCGGCGATGAGTCGATCCATGAATTGCTGGTCGAAGGCGCTGTTGATCAGTCCGGCTCGCGGTCCCTGCAACTGGTGGCTCATGCCGCCGGTCCCCCACACCTGGACATTGAGGTTTTCGTCGAAAGCTCTCTATGGCCTGGCGCAAGGCGTGACCGAGCCGGAAGCAGCGCATGCCGGAGGGCGGAGGGTAGAGCACCACGTTGACGGCGAAGGGGATGACACGACAAGGCCAGCTTTGCGGGCTGGCCGAACATCAAAGACAGTGGCACGGTAAGCCCGTGATCGACATCCATCTTGTTGACGATGGTGAGGTCAAAGTCCGACTGGATCAGCGACTGAGCTACGTGGGCCGCCAGCTCGGGGTGGCCGATGACGGTCGGAACAGGTCGCGGACCCCAGCCTTCGTCGGCGGGAGTGAACTGCTCGGCACAGCCGATCGCGAACGTTGGCACCATTTCGAGACTGAACGCCGAGGCGTGGTCGTTGTACACCAGGATCACGACGTCCGGCTTCTGCGCGGCGATCCAGCGCCTGGAAAAATCGTAGCCGGCAAATACGGGCGCCCAGTAGGGCTCCTGGGTTTTACCTAAGTCCATCGCCGCGCCGATCACCGGCACGTGCGTGGTGCTGAGGCCCGCGGTGATGCGAGCCATTACTTCTTCTCTCCGAGGTCACGATTTTCCGCGGGCGGGCGTCCCCCGGACAGCATCATGGCGGCGTAGGCTTCCTGCGTGAGGCCGGTCATTGAAGCGGCGGTGTACTGAAAACTTCGGCCGTCGGTCGAAAATAGCTTCGACAAGAAGTAGATATTTGCGCCGAGGGCGATCATTCGATTGTAGTCGCGGGCCAACACAGCTTCCCTTTGGTCCTCGCTCATCGACCATTCGGCCAGGTACGCGCGCTCGTCGGCTTTGAAGCGTGTGCGATTGTCGGCTTTCATAAGCGACATGCAGAACATGTTCAGGTGGTATCCGCGCCGCGCCTGTTCGGCGTCGAAAACGGTGGTACCGGGTATGTCCCGATATGGCTTATCAAGTGGCATCGGCTACTCCGCGCTAACCCCAGTACAGTGTCATTGGATTATCCACCAACAGGCGCCGTTGCAGCTCGGCCGTGGGCGCAATGCGGGGAATAAAGTCCACCAGATCGCCATCGTCGGGCATGTATCCCTTAAGATTGGGATGCGGCCAGTCCGTTCCCCACAGCACACGTTCGGGGAATTGGCTCGACCAGGCGCCGTGCGAAGGGCACCACATCGTCGAAGCCGGGCGGCCCAGTCAATGTCAGGCGCTCCGGACAGGTCACTTTGCACCACAGATCGGCTCGTTCCTGCATGAGCTTTAAAAAGAGCCCGAATTCCGGGCCGTCCACCGGTTTGCTGACATCCGGGCGGCCCATGTGGTCGATCACCACCGGTGCCGGAAGGGAGACGAGGAAAGCGTACAGCTCGGGCAGGTCCGCGGCCTCGAAGTAGATGACTACGTGCCAGCCCAGCGAGGCAACGCGCTGTGAGATGCCCATCAGTACGTCGCGCGGGGTGACATCCACCAGACGTTTGACGAAATTGAAGCGCACGCCGCGAATCCCCGCCGCATGGAGCGCCAGCAGTTCAGCGTCACTGACGGTGGCGCGCACGGTCGCCACTCCGCGTGCCCTCCCTTCCGAGGAGTCGAAGTGCGTCCACGACGGCACTGTTGTCGGCACCGTGACAGGTGGCCTGCACGATAACGTTGCGCGAAAAACCAAGCCTGTCGCGCAATTTCCATAAGGCCCACTTTGAGGCATCACAGGGCGTGTACTTGCGCTCCGGGGCGTATGGGAACTGCGCGCCCGGGCCAAACACGTGGCAATGCGCATCGACCGCGCCTAGCGGCAGCAGCAAAGTGCGGGCGGGACGGGTTAGGGCAGTAGGGAAGCCAGTCTGGGTCCATCGTGAACGGGCCCGACGCCGAGCTGCTGGCGTAGGAAGCGTCCGTCGGGGTCGTGCCGGTGCTCACAATCCTTTGTTCCGCAGCAGCGTGTCGAGGCGCGGATAGATGCGCCGCGCGTTGAGCTCGAAGATCCGTCGTTTGTCGGCCTCAGCCAGCGGCAGCGCGTCGATGTAGCGTTTGGTGTCGTCAAAGTACTGACCGGTTTCCGGATCGATGCCGCGCACCGCACCTACCATTTCCGAGCCGAACACGATGTTGTCAATATCAATCACCCGAACCAGCAGATCGATGCCCGGTTGGTGATAGACGCAGGTATCGAAAAAAACGTTCTTCATCACATGATCGCGTAGCGGCGGGCGCTTTAGCATGTCGGCAAGTCCGCGATAGCGTCCCCAGTGGTACGGGACCGCACCGCCCCCGTGTGGGATGATAAAGCGCAGTGTCGGGAAGTCCTTGAACAGATCCCCTTCAATGAACTGCATGAATGCCGTGGTATCCGCATTGATGTAATGAGCGCCGGTCGCGTGGAAATTCGCGTTGCAGGACGAAGACACATGGACCATGGCCGGTACGTCCAACTCGACCATTTTCTCGTAGAACGGATACCAGTGCCGGTCCGTAAGCGGCGGGGCGGTCCAGTGCCCTCCCGAAGGATCGGGATTGAGATTGCAACCGACAAAGCCCAGCTCCAGAACGGTGCGTTCAAGTTCGGCAACAGAATTTTCGATCGGCACCCCCGGGGACTGGGGCAACTGACCTACACCCGCGAAATTCTCCGGGTACAGGTCGATGACGCGTTTGATCAGGTCGTTGCAGGCGCGCGACCACGCCAGTGATACTGATTCGGTGCCGACGTGATGGGCCATCGCCGAAGCGCGCGGTGAAAAAATGGTCAGATCCGCGCCCCTCTGGCGCTGCAGTTTGAGCTGGTTGGACTCGATAGACTCGCGAATCGCATCGTCACTGATGTATTCCGGGCGCGGTGGGCTTTGGCGATGGATTATCCAGCCAGGAAAGCTGCTGATCGCGGAACCTTTGGTGGGCGGCCGGAGCGGTGGTGTAGTGCCCGTGACAATCGATGATCATGGCGTTGCTGCTCCAGTCCATGCCCGGTGCGGTACAAACACCTGCCCGCTCATCAGTTTGCGGGCGGTCCGCACCAGGGCAGAGCGTTGCACGACGACGGCATTGCCTTCGCCGATCACCTTCATGTCCACGGTAAAGAAACCGCTCGGGTGTTCGATGTCCAGACGCCGTTCGCTCCCGGCGCCCGTCGCGCCCGCCATTTGCGCGGCGATCGAGCCAGGCACCAGGCAGGCGGTTGCGACGCTGACCGCCCCAAGGACCCCGATGGCCTCATGGACCCGATGTGGGATAAAGGTGCGCGTGCTTATCGTGCCCCCCTTCCGGGCAGGGGATATCAAAGACATTTTAGGCACGGTTTTCCGGGCCACGTCCCCCAAATTCATGCGCGGCCCCACGGTGAGCCGGATTCGCTCCACGCGTTCCTTGAGCGCGGCATCGGCCTCGAGCTCCTCGGGTGACTCCTCACCGGTCTTGCCCAGATCGGAAGCGCGCATGATCACGACGGGCATGCCGTTGTCGATACAGGTGAGTTCGATGCCATCGACTTGATCAACGGCCCGGCCCGTCGGGAGCAAGGCACCGCAACTTGAGCCTGCGATATCAAGGAAGTCGATGACGATGGCGGCAGCCGTGCCCGGTACTCCATCGATCCGGACATCGCCTTCGTACTCAACTAATCCCCCAGGGGTGCTCACGTGAGCCACGGCGACGCTGGCCGTATTGACCATGTGGATTCTGACCGCAGTGACCGGATCCTTGGCCGGCACCAGCCCATTTTCAAGGGCCCACGGACCGACGCCGGCCAGCAGGTTGCCGCAATTCTGGGAGTCACTGACCTCGGCGCGGTCCACGACCACCTGCAGGAACAGATAATCGACATCGGCATCGCCGCGTGACGAAGGTCCGATGATGGCGACCTTGCTCGTCAGCGGATGTGCGCCGCCGACACCATCGATTTGCCGCACATCCGGTGAGCCCATGGCCGCGAGCAGGACGCGATCGCGGCTGGCGCGGTCGCCAGGGAGGGCCTCAACGTGGAAATAAAGACCCTTTGATGTGCCCCCGCGCATGAGCGTGCAAGGTATAGGAGTGAGCATCTGCGGCAATTTCCGCTACTGGGGTTCAGGCGGCAGGTCGTCGGAATAGCGCAGCCCGCGCTGTGCCAGCTTCTCGCGCATGGCATAGATGTCCAGGCCGAGTTCTCCGGCCTGCAGCCGAGCGCGGACGGCGGCTTCCTTGGCCTCGCGCTCTGCCGATTTGCGCACTGTCGTCGCGACTGAACGACGCGGCACAACACACACCCCATCATCATCGGCAACGATGACATCGCCTGGGTAGATCAGCGCCCCGGCGCAGACGATGGGCACGTTTACGCTGCCGAGCGTCTCCTTCACGGTGCCTTGAGCCGAAACCGTCTTTGACCATACGGGAAAGCCCATCTCGGTCAACTCGCGGGTGTCGCGTACGCCCGCGTCGATGATCAGCCCGAGCACTCCGCGTGCCTTGAACGAAGTCGCCAGCAGTTCCCCGAAGTACCCGGCGTCCGAATAGGAGCTCGGTGCTACCACAAGGACATCGCCCGGCTGACACACTTCGGCAGCGACGTGGATCATCCAATTGTCGCAGAGCGCCGCACTGACGGTGATCGCCGGACCGACGATGCGCGCGCCCGCATAAATCGGCCTGATGACGGGAGCCAACAAACCGGTACGTTCCTGCGCCTCATGGACGGTGGCGACCCCGTAGGAAGAGAGTTTCGCGACCAGGTCGGCTTCAGGTCGATGGATATTTCGGTACACGGTGTTCATAAAGGAGTCCCTAAGATCAGACTACAGGCCGCGAAAGAAGCCGGCCATTGCGCTTAGCCCAGATCCTACCGCAAATGCACCGGCCGCCGGCATACGGGGGCGCTGGGTTTTGGGTGCAGTCCTGCTCAAGGACTGCGGTCGCGGTAAGCACAGCTCAACGTTAGCCGGCGCCTGGGTTGCCCGCGCGCCTCTCAGGACGCTATTCTCGTTTGGGCCAGGTTTGCACGTTGGAACGACACCGGCCGCTGTACGGCGTGTTGCAGATCGGTTTGCGGTACTCAGGAGCGACACATGCGCGCGGCGGTATTTTACGGACGCGAGGATCTAAGGCTGGAATCGGTTCCTGAACCGGAACAGCCCGGTCCCGGAGACGTCAAGCTGCGTGTCCATTACAACGGCATATGCGGCAGCGATCTGCTCGAATATTACGACGGTCCAGTCACTACTCGCACCACCCCCCATCCTCTGACCGGAGTTTCCAACCCGGTGATTTTCGGTCACGAATTCTGCGGGGAAGTCGTGGCGTTGGGCGCGGGAGTCACCGATCTCGAGCCCGGGCAACTTGTTTCCGTGGAACCGCTCGAGACCTGCGGGCACTGCCTGTACTGCGGCTTGGGTCAATACAATCACTGTCCGCTGGTTGCCTTTCACGGCTACAACCGCGCTGGCGGTGGCCTGGCCGAATACACGCTGGTCAAACGCGGCATGGCCCATCCGCTGCCGCCGGGAATGAGTGCGCTCCAGGGCGCATTGATCGAACCACTCGGAATTGCATGGCACACGGCGGAGCGCTGTTCCGTGGAAGCGGGTCAGACCGTGGCGATCCACGGAGCCGGCCCCATTGGTGTGGGGGTGTACCTGACTCTGCGGCGCAGAGGGATCGAGACCATCATTGTCGAACCCTCCGCGGTTCGCCGTGCGGTTCTGGCCGGGCTGGGCGCACGCACGCTGATCGATCCGACCAGCTGCGATGCGGTAGGCGCCATACGCGATCTGACCGGCGGCCGAGGCGCGCATGCGTCGGTCGACGCGGCTGGAGTGCCCGCCGCCTTTCGTGCGATGTTGCACGGCACACGCATCGACGGTACTGCGGTGGTGGTAGCGATCCATCATCATCCACTTGTCATCCCGCCCTTCGATTTGCTGATGCCCGAGGTGAAATTGACCGGGGTGGCCATGTCGGTCAATGCATTCCCGAGCGTGATCGCCGAGATGGCACGGGGCAGTTACCCGCTCGACGGTTGGGTGGAAACGATCCCGTTCGAGAACGTGCTCGACAACGGCATCGAGCGCCTGAGAAAACACGCGGGAATGAAAATCCTCGTCGATGTCGCCGGGGCAGGCTCGCGCTCCCATTAATTGAGGCGTCGCAGTGCGGCGGCGCCGCGTCGGGTGCTTGTCATCTAATCCGAGGGTTTTCAAGGAGTAAGCGGTGAAGATTGCGGAACTTTTTAATGTCGAGGGGCTGGGCGTCCTGGTGACCGGCGGAGCGAGCGGACTGGGGCTCGCCTACGCGGAGGCGCTGGCCGAGAACGGGGCACGGGTCACGATACTGGATGTCGATGCACAGGCCGTTGCCGCTCAAACCAAGCGCCTGACTGCGCTCGGCTATGCAGTCCGCGGAGACATCGTCGACGTACGCGATCACGCCGCGCTCGATCGAGTTTTCGATGCGGCGGTGGCAGCGCACGGGAAACTCGACGTGGTGTTTGCCAACGCCGGGGTCGATTCTGGCCCGGGTTTCGTGGGCAGCTGGGCCGGCTCGGAGCGGGCGCGCAACCCGGAAGGCGCGCTCGAAACCTACACTGATGAGCGCTGGGGGCGGGTGATCGACGTGAACCTGACCGGAATATTCGCCACGCTGCGCGCGGCCGCGCGCCACATGAAGCCGCAGCGCTCGGGCCGATTGATCGTGACCACTTCGGTCGCGGCCTATCAGTGCGAGCCGGCCATTGGTTCGGCGTACATGGCGGCCAAGGCCGGCGCGACGCACCTGATGCACTGCGTCGCGCAGGAGCTGGCCGCTTACAACATCACGGTCAATGCGATCGCACCGGGCTTTTTCGTGACCAACATCGGCGGCGGCCATGCGAAAAACCCGGCGACCCAGGCGGCCATGGCCAAGATTGTGCCGATGCACCGCGTCGGATTTCCGGACGATATCAAGGGACTGGCGCTGTTCCTTGCTTCACCGGCCTCCGCCTACGTGACCGGCCAGCAGATTTCAATCGATGGAGGTTGGGTGCTCGGCGCGGTGGACTGAGAGGGCGACACGTGTCCTCTTCTACGGCGCGGCGTTCAGTTCTGTACCGGCCTTATTCGCGCGGCGCGACGCAGATCTCAAGCAACGTCGGCTTCTGGGCGGCAAAGGCCCCAAGCAGCGCCGCCTCGAGCTCCTCGCATCGTTCGATGCGCTGGGCCTGGACGCCGTGCCCCTGGGCGAGCGCACAAAAATCCAGATGAGGTAACTGCGTACCGGGCAGCTCGCACAGTTTGAAATGCTGAGCGAACTCCACCAGACCGTAGTAGCTGCGGTTGTTGATGATAATGAATACCACCGGCAGTCCGAGCTCGGCCGCCGTCCACAGCCCCTGGATCGAATACATGGCCGAACCGTCGCCGAGCAGGCCAATGACCTTGCGATGCGGTTGAGCCAGCGCGACGCCTACGGCGGCCGGCAGGCCGTGCCCGAGGCCGCCACTGGCGCAGGTGTAGAAGGTATCGGGTTCCTCCATCGGCAGATATTCCTGCATCGCGCTTCGGCTGCTGGGCGCTTCTTCGACGATGATGGCGTCGGCTGGCCGGAGCGATGCGATTTGCTGCATCAGGTAAGTCTCCGTCAATTTCCCCGCCGGCGCTCGGGCTGGGGGCGACCGGGGAGCCGGGGCTGCGCGGGCCGGAGCAGGGTGATCAAGCAATGCCGCGATGCCGAGTCGAAGATCCGTGACGATGGCCAGGCCCACTGCGGCCCAGGCCGCGGCGGCGGGGTCATCGATCAACTGGATCAGCGTGGCGCCCGGAGCAACATGCGGCCCCGGCGCGGTCTCCATGTGGTAGGTAAACACCGGCGCACCCAGCACCAGGACCAGATCGGCATCGCGTAGGCGCTCCAGCACCGAGGCCCGATCCGGCGGCAGGAATCCGGCGAACAGGCGATGTCGCTCCGGAAAGCTGTTGCGCGACGAGCGCGGGCTCACCCACACCCTCGCCTGGTGGCGTTCGGCCAACGCAATCACCTCGTCCCAGGCGCCGTCACGGGCCACCGAGGCGCCGACCACGATGACTGGATGCCGCGCGGCCGCCAGCGCCGCGCCCGCCTGAGCCAGCAGCGTCGGATCGCCGGCGATCGCAGAGCTTACCGTGCGCGCCTCGATGGGTGCGCACAGCCGGTCCCAGTCGTCGACCGGAACGGAAACAAACGTCGGTCCGCGCGGGGCCTGCATGGCGGTGTAGTAGGCGCGGGCAATGGCCGACCGGCACATCCTCGGCGCGCGCAGGCTCGCAGCTCCACTTCACGTAAGGTTGCGGCAGCTGCGGCGCCTGGTCCGAGTACAGGAAGGGTTCGAGCGGGAGCATCGAGCGGGCTTGCTGGCCGGCGGTGATCACCAGCGCGTGACTGGTTGCGGTAGGCCGTAAAGATGCTGCCCACCGCGTGGCCGACGCCGGCGGCCGAGTGCAGGTTGACCAGCGCGGCGCAGGCGCGCGATTGCGCGTAGCCATCGGCCATCGCCACGACGACGGATTCCTGCAGGCCCAGCACGTAGCGGAAATCCGCCGGAAAGTCGCGAAACATCGGCAGCTCGGTCGAGCCCGGATTGCCAAACACGGTCGTCAGCCCGAAGGAGCGCAGCAACGCAAAGGTCGCTTCACGCACGGTCGGCGGCGTTGTATGCTGGCCATGGGGCGCGCCCGACGAACCTTCAGCTCGGAAACTGCGCGCGCGTGGTGGCAGCAACCCGCCGCGTCAGTTGCTCCAGCGGCCAGTCGCGCATCTTGGCGTTCAGCACCTCGATGCCCCACGGACCCTGGTAGCCGGCCGCGAGCATGGTGCTGACAAATCCGCGCACGTCGAACTGCCCCTCGCCGCACAGCTGGCGGTGATTGATGGTCTCCTCGTGCAGCTCCAGCGATCGAGTTGAGGAAGCCGTCATTGAGTTCAATGCCCCCGAGAAAACGGGCCGGTATGCGCGCGACTTCCGCGTACGCGAATGCCGAGCTTAACGACGTGCCACAGGTCGATGATGATTCCGCCATTGCTGGCGTTCGCACCCTGCACCAGCTCCAGCGCGCCGGCGAGCGTGTGGATGTTCGCAAACGGCATCAGCTCGAATTGGATGCTGGTGCCGTGCTCGGCCGCCTGTGCGCACAGTACAGCGAAGGCAGTCGATCAGCTGCGGCATCGGGCAGGGCGTATTGGTCGAAGTCGCCCTACCTTGACGTGACGCGCGCCGAGCGCGGCGGCCGCATCGAGCAGCAGGCGCTTGCGCGGCATCGCAGGCGCTCTTGCGCTCGCCGTCCTTGAACCACCAATCGACCAGGAACTCGAGCTCGACATGCACGATTCCATGATCGTCCAAGATCCTACGCATCTCGCCCAGAGACGTGCTCTTCAGCGTGTGTTCGAGATCGGCATGCCAGATGCCAAAGCCGGAAAATCCTGCACGCGCGGCCGCGGCGACTCGCTCCTCGAAAACTATAGATGCTGTACTCATGGTCGGAGTGCGGCCAGGCGCCGCCAGCAATCGACCAGTAAGAGGCGAGCAGTTGCGCTTGTCTTGCCATGGGTGTCTCGCTTTATTTGAAAGCTATGAGGAACTCGCTGCAGCGGGGACGACCGCGTTGGCGCCTACCCGAATCGGTGCGGTCTCCTTCAGGAAAAGGGCAAGCAGGCAACCCACGATCGCGCAGCCCCCCTGAATAAAGAGGGGCGCCCGCAGGCTGTACAGGTCGGCTGCCCATCCGGCGAGCGCCGGTCCGCACACGCCGCCGAGGATCTCGCCCGAGCCCACCACCATTCCGAGCGAGGTGGCCACGTAGCGTGCCGGAATGGTCTCGGAGGGAATCGTGCCCATGAACAGCGGAAAGGTGCCGCTTGCCGACCAGCCCACGAAGATCAGTGCGGCCAGGGCGTAGAGCGAGCCCCCAAAGTACAGCGCCGCGAGCGGCACCAGCAGCCCCGACCAGGTTGAAGGCCACCACCACCGGCCGCCTCCCGTAGCGGTCCGACAATCCTGGAACGATGAAACTGAAAAATGCCGCAGACAGTCCCAGCACGCTCATCAGCAGCTTCATGCCGTCGGCCGATATGTGCCGAAGATTGATGTAATAGAGCGGCAGAAATCGCCCAGCCCAGCACCATCCATGCGACCATGACGATGCTCATCAGCATGCACAGCCACATGTTGCGATACCGTAGCATTTGGCTCGGTCGCATCCCGGAGGCGAGCTTTTCAGTGCCCGCGGCCGGCGCCGGCGGACTTGGGCTCATGCACATAGCGGGCGATAAGCACCGCCATGATCAGGCCTGGAATGCCGGCCATGAAAAACGACACGCGCCAGCTGAATGCGGTCGCAATGGACACCAGTACCAGGGGAGCGACAAAAGAGCCCAACAGATTGCTGCCGAAGTTCTGCAGCACACCCATGTTGTGCCCGCGCTTTGCGTGCGAGGACTCGACCGCCAGCAACGATTGGGCGACCGGCAGGAATGGCCCTTCGGCAAGTCCCATCAGCATGCGTACCAGGAACAATGCGAGGAAGGAACCGACCAGACCCGACAGAAATGAACACAGTGAAAACGCGACCACGGTCACCAGCAGGATGATCTTGCGCCGACCCGTCCGGTCTGAATACGTGCCTCCGAGGAATGCGGCAATGGCCCAGCTAAAGGACAGCGCCGAGAACACGAGCCCGACCTGCTTGTTGGTAAAATGCAGGTCGGTGGCGATAAAAGGCATCAGATAGTTGACCGCATTGCGGTCAAAGAACAGGAAACCGAAGGTTATGCCAAGCACCCAGATCAGCCGGTTCTCATATTTCATGCAGCGCATCCCTTATCGGACATTGACCTGTGACGCCGTCGCGGGCAGTAGAGAGAAAACCGGCCGGCTCGATGCTCTGCGTGTGCTCCGAACCGCAGGGTGGCAATGGACTGTACGCGCTGTGAGTGCCTGTCGCTTTCGCTCGATGTCCACGCGCATTGCGCTGTCGGTCGAGTCCGGACCGCTGTATGGATGGAAGCTCAATGGCAACAACGCAATCGCCCCCGACGTGTGGTCGTGTCAGGAGCAATGATACGAGATTACCAGCGCCTGGCGCGTCTCGTGACGGGCAGGGCGGGCGTTAGGCTCCCAAGGCTTTGCTCCACGCGGGCATTTAGGTTTTGCCGGGGCTGCGTCATGATAGCGGCGCCGAGCCGCCCTTCAGGGTCGAGACGAATGGGGAATGGAAATTCATGGCCATGAACGAAATCGTCAAAACCACCATGAACCGCCGTCGCTTCGTGCAGTCCGCCACGGGCGTGCTGACCGGAGTGCTCAGTGCGCTCAGCCCCCTGGCCGCTCTGGTGCCAGGGCGCACCTGGGCCGTGGACATGCACGCCCTGCTCGGCCGCTGAGGCGGCCACACTGCTTGCCGCCACGCGCACGATCGTACCCCACGACGGACTGGACGATGCCGCCTACGCGCTGGTGGTTGCCGCGCTCGATTCGGATGCGGCGGCCAGTGCCGAGACGCGCGCGATGCTGACCGCGGGGATTGCCTCGCTTGGCGCCGATTTCACCGCGGCACCCGAGTCCGAGCGCGTAGCCAAGCTCAAGGCCGTGGAAGCGGGCGCCTTCTTTCAGAGTGTGCGCATCAAGACGCTGCTTGTGCTCTATGACAACCCGATCGGCTGGGCGCACTTCGGTTACCAGGGCGAGTCGTTCTCAAAGGGTGGCTATCTGCTCCGCGGCTTCAATGACCTGAAGTGGCTTCCCGATGTACCGCTGAGTGCGAGCGGACCGATGCCGGTCGGCTGAGCAATGGAGAAACCATGCGAGTGATAATCGATGCCGCGTTTTGAGCTCGACGATACCGACGTCGTCGTCGTCGTCGGTTCCGGGGCAGGCGGCGGCACGCTGGCCCACGAGCTCACGCGCCGCGGCCTCAAGGTCGTGCTGTTCGAGGCCGGCCGCCGTCAGTCGGCGGCGACTTTTTCGCAGAATCCGGGCGAGGCATTCCGTCAGCTCACCTGGCTCGAGCCGCGCTCGCAGAGCGGCACCTGGGGGGCCGTGCAGACCTCGCCGACGATGCCGGCCTGGCACTGCCGAACGGTGGGCGGCACGACCGTGCACTGGACCGCTGCGACTCCGCGCCTGCAGTCCTACGAGATTCGCGCTCGCAGCACCTATGGCGATATACCCGGCGCCTCGCTGAGCTGACTGGCCGATCGACTATGCCGAGCTCAAACGCTGGTACGTGGCGGCCGAGAAGCGCATGGGCGTGACCCGCCGAAACGGCAATCCGGGGATGCCGGCGTCCAACAATTTCAAGGTCATGTATGCCGGGGCGCGCAAGCTCGGCTACAAGCGCGTGCACACCAACTATCTGGCGATCAATTCTCGCGTGCACGACGGGCGCGGCCTGTGCATACAGCAGGGCTTCTGCGCGCAGGGCTGCAAGACCGACGCCAAATGGAGCACGCTGGTCACCGAGATTCCGCGCGCCGAGGCGACCGGCAAAGCTCGATCTGCGCACTGAATGCCTGGTGACGCGCGTCGAGCACGATGCCAAGGGCCGGGCGAGTGCCGTGCTGTATCGCGATGCGCAGGGTGTCGAGCAGCGGCAGAAGGCCCGCATCGTGTGCGTCGCGGGCAATGCGGTCGAAACGCCGCGCCTGCTGCTGCTGTCGGACTCCTCGCGCTTTCCGCACGGGCTCGCCAATGGTTCTGACCAGGTCGGGCGCAACTACTGTCATCACGTGCTCGGCTTCGTCTGGGGAATATTCGACCGGCCGGTGAGCATGTGGCGCGGCGCGGTCCTGGCGGGAGTGGTCGAGGACGAAAATATCGACAATCGCCAGCGCGGCTTTGTCGGCGGCTATCACCTGGAATTGGCGATGCTCGACCTGCCCACCTTGCCGCTGATCGGCTTGCCGTACGGATGGGGGCGGGACTTTGCCTCCATCATCGACAACTACGGGAACATGGCCGGCATGCTGATCAACGGCGAGGACCTGTCGCGCGCCGACAACCGGATCACGCTGTCCACCACGCTGAAGGATCCGTTCGGACATCCGGTCGCCCACGTCCACTGCGATGAGCATCCCAACGATGTGGCGATGCGCAAGCACGCGCAGCAACAGGGCAAGCGCATCTACGAGGCGGTCGGCGCCAAGCGCGTCGTGTTCAGTGCCACGCCGCCCGCCACGCACCAGATGGGCACGGCGCGCATGAGCGCTGACCCGGGCCGCGGTGTGACCAACTCGTACGGGCGCACGCACGAGATCCCGAACCTGTTCATTTCCGACGGCAGCGTGTTCGCGTCGGCCGGCGCCGCCAACCCGACCCTGACGATCGTCGCACTGGTGTTGCGCCAGGCCGACTATATCGGCCGCGAACTGGCGGCCGGAACGATTTGAGGGATTCTTTCGCGCGACGAGGGACCTGCTATTGCGGGGCACCCGCCGCACTTGCCTTGTCGGCCGCGTAGCTTTCCTGGGCCCGTGAGATCAGATAGGCGCGCACCGCCGACAGTTTTTCCGCCCCCAGGTCGGCGCCGAAGGGCACCATGCCATCGGAGGTCAGGGCGCCGTCGAAAAGCACCGCGCGCCACAGATCATCATCGGTCAGCGCTCTGCTGTAGCGCAGGTCCGGTACCAGTCCGCCCGAGTGTGCGGCATCGCCGTGGCAGCTGCCGCAATAGCGCGCATAGTGCTTCGCGCCCTTCGGCGACGCGCTCAGGATCCACGGCGGTCGCTGGCGGAGCCGGAATCTCGGTCGCATGTCACGCTTGCCGCAGGAAGCGCCGCCTTGCCATCGAGCGCGAAGGTCAGCAGGCGACTGCGGTTGGGCAGACGCCCGGACTTATAGGCCAGCTCGCCAGCGACCAGCGGGAACACTCCGCCCCAGCCGACCAGGACGCTGAGGTACTGACGACCGTCCACCGTGTAAGTCATCGGAGCTGCGATGACGCCGGTCTGGGTGGGGAAGGACCACAACTTCGTGCCGTCGCTGGCGCGGTAGGCGATAAGCTCGCCGGCCGCCGTACCCTGGAAGACGAGGTTCCCGGCGGTCGACAGCACGCCGCCGTTCCACGGCCCCGGATGTTCGCCGCGCCACACTTCACGCCCGGTGACCGGATCCCACGCGGACAGGAATCCCTTGAGTCCTGACAGTATGGCCGTCTTGACCTTCGGGTCCTGCGGGAGGCTGGTCTTGTCGAGGTCCACGCCCATGTTGACTCCAACCGGTTCGGGATGGAAATCGGGGTCCTTGAGGAATGGAAAAGGGATTTCCTGGGCCGGAATGTAGACCAGGCCGGTGGCCGGGCTGTAGGACATCGGCGGCCAGTTATGGCCGCCCAATCCCCCGGGCATCGCCATCCAGAGCTTGCCGGTCACATCATAGTGCGCCTCGCTGAGCACCTGAGGCCGGCCGGACTTCGGGTCGATCCCCTTCGCCCAGTTGACCGGCACGAAGTTCTTCGCCGACAGCAACTCGCCGGTGGCCCGGTCGAGCACGTAGAAGAAGCCATTCTTGTTCGCCTGCATCAGGACCCTGCGATCGCTACCCCCGAGGCGCAGCGTCGTGAGGGTCAGGGACTGATCGGCGTCGTAGTCCCAGATGTCGCCCGGAGTCGTCTGGTAGTGCCAGGCGTAGCGTCCGTTGCTGATGTGCACCGCGACGATTGAGGCTGTGTACAGGGCGTCGCCGCGCGCGCCCCCGTCGACCGGCCCCGACCAGGGCGAGGCGTTGCCGGTGCCGAAATACACCAGGCCCAGGGACGGATCGTAGGAGAGTCGAGTTCCAGACGGTCCCGCCGCCTCCATCCTTCCACCACTCACCCGACCAGGTTCGAGCCGCGCTCCGCATCTGCTCATTCTCGAATCCCAGCGCCGGATTCCCGGGCACGACGTAGAACCGCCAGGCCTGCTTGCCGGTGCGCGCGTCGTAGGCGGTGACGTAGCCGCGCACGCCGTATTCGGCCCCGGCATTGCCGATGATCACTTTGCCCTGTGCGACCAGCGGTGCCCCGGTTATCGCGTACGGCCTGCTTCGGATCGGCGGTGCGTCACCGACCACAGCGGTTTTCCGCTCTTCGCCTCCAGCGCTATCAATCGTCCGTCCAGGGTGCCCACATACACCCGGCCCTGCCACACGGCCACGCCGCGGTTGACCACGTCGCAGCACACGTGGGCCGCGACGCTCCCGGGCACTTTCGGATCGAACTGCCAAAGCAGTTCGCCGCTCTTGGCGCGGAAGGCCTGCACCTTGCTCCAGGCGCTGCTCGTGTAGAGCACGCCGTCCACCGCCACCGGCGTCGCCTCTTGCCCGCGATGGGTGTCAAAGTCGTGATACCACGCCAGACCCAGTCGCCCGACCGTTTGATCGTTGATATCGCGCAAGGGGCTGAAGCGCGTGTCGCCGAAATCGTGACCGGCGACAAGCCAGTTCCCAGGCTCGGAGGCGCTCTTTACCACGCGCTCCTCGGTGACCCACCCGCGCGCATGCGCGGCGAGCGCCGCCGCGCAGGCCAGCGCCATGGCGCCAGGGATGATCTGGGCGATGTATCTGTGCACGTCATTTCCCCCTTCGAAGGCGTGCTGGACCGAGCGCCATCGTAACAAGGCTCTGGCGCCTGACGTAGTCAAACGATGCGGTTCGGCCAAACCGTTCGAGTTCTTTCCCTCCCCATCGACTAGCCATTGCACTGACAGTTGGATCTGCACCCGAAGGCGCGTTACGGTAGGTGGGAGACAACGGCTTGGAGAGGCAGATGGGACAGGTAGGATTCGGACAACCGGACGATGGCGTTATTCAGATGGCATACGTCGTCGAGGATATCCATCGGGCGATGGACCATTGGGTGACGAAACTCAACGTCGGGCCCTGGTTCGTGCTCGATCATTTTTCCGGCGTGGATCCGGTCTACCGCGGTCAACCCTCGCGCATGGATGTCACCCTGGCGATGAGTTTTTGCGGCCACATGAACGTCGAACTGCTGCAACCGAACAACGACGCTCCCTCGGTGTATCGCGAGCACATCGAGCGGCGCGGCTACGGCTTCCACCACTGGGGCGTGGCCACCTGGGATTTTGACCGCGAGGTGGCACGCTACCAGGCGAGCGGCCATGAACTCGCCTTTCTGGCGCGCGTGCCGAGTGGCGGGAGGGTCGCTTATATGGATACGACCCGGGACCTGCCTGGGTACGTTGAGTTCATCGAGCTGGGCGGCGCGTTTGAGGACGTGTTCGGGCGGTTCTATCGCGCCAGCATTGACTGGGACGGCAAAGATCCCGTGCGCTCGTTCATTCCCAAGGACTAGGGCGTCTCGATCTGCTCGCGGCGGAATTCGAGCGGTGTCCTATCGAACTTGGCCCGGAAGACCCGCCCGAAGTGAGTGGGACTGTTAAATCCATGGTCGAAGGCTATCGCAGTGACCGTGCGGCCGCGCTGGGCACTGGAAACCAGCGCGCGCGCGCAGGCGTCGAGCCGTCGCCTCAGGATATAGCGAGCGACGGTTTCTTCCTGGTCTGAGAACAGATGATGCAAATAGCGCGGAGTCATCCGGCAGGCCGCCGCGATGCGCGAGGGGGTCAGATCAGGGTCGTGCAGGTGGGATTCGATGAAATTGATGATTCGGATTCGATGAGCGGTAGCGAGGGAGGAGCAATCGCTGCGCGCCCGTGGCATGTCGGCGTACGCGGCACCCAGCAAGTCGAGGATCGCCACCGTGGTCCGTTCCGCCGCGGCTTCATCGAAGGCGTGGCGGCACTCGGCCCAGTAGTTGCGAAGGAACGAGGACAACAGGGCTCCGACACCGTTGGATGCTTGCATCGGTATGGCGACCAAGCACTCGGGGCTGGCGATGTGGCGGCGGAGCTTTGCATCCGGGATGCCCAGGACCAACATGCAATTTATGCCTGGGAAGACAATGTCGTAATGGCGCGTGGTGTCGCACAGGGTGAAATCGCCCGCTCGCAGCAACGCCTCTCGCCCGTCTTGTCGGCTGATGCTCTCCCCATACATCTGCAGATGCAAAAAGAACAGCGAGCTGCGAGTTCGGGCCACATGGGCGCGCGAATGCCGGACCGTCTGGGCCTCCGAGTGGACTTCGGCGAGCGACATGTCGCCGATCGCGGTGCGGGCAATGGAGCCGTGGAAGCTTGGGATGTCGACCGGGTCGGACACCAGCGGAGAAAAGCTCTCGCAGGCCCGATCATTCCAGTAAGCCATCTTGTGGCGCGGCTCGAGCCCGGCTGTCGTAAACGACACGATCTGTGACATCGTATACCTCTTCGACGAGGTCGCTATTTTATCCCCGATTCAGACGTTTGCACGAGGCAATGCTTTTTTAGTGGGCCCACTGCCTGCATGATCACCCCAGCGCGCTGCATAAGGAATTGCGAGCAGATGATCAATTCCTGGCTGTGGACCGGGCTGATGTGCGCGTGCGGGCCCGGGGTAAGGGCGCTCGCAAATACTGCGCGGTGGCGCGCAGGCCGGCGGATGTAGCTTATGTCGCAGACCGACCCCCGAGAATGGCTGGCGGCCAACCCGATGCGCCCCGCGCAAATCGCGGTGGTCGCCATCACCGTGGCGCTGTGCGCGCTGGATGGCTTCGATGTTCTTGCCATCAGCTTTGCCGCCCCTGGCATCGCCCGCGAATGGGGCATCGATCGCGCAGCGCTTGGCATCGTGCTGTCCATGGAACTGATCGGCATGGTGCTCGGATCGGTGCTGGTGGGCGGCCTGGCCGACCGCGTTGGCAGGCGGCGCACAGTACTCGGTTGCCTCGCGGTGATGGCCTTAGGCATGGCGATGGTCACCCGGCAGGGCAATCTCATGAGCTTATCCGTGTGGAGAGTCGTGACCGGACTGGGCATCGGCGGGATGATCCCGGCTCTCAACGCCATTGCCGCGGAGTTCGCGAACGCGCGCCGACGGGACTTGTGCGTCTCACTCATGTCGATCGGGTATCCGCTGGGAGCGCTCAGCGGCGGCTCGGTGGCGGCTCTGCTGCTGCGCCACAGTGACTGGCGTTCGGTGTTCGAATTTGGCGCGGTGGCGACTTTGCTGCTGATCCCGGTCGTCGTGCTGTGGGTACCCGAGTCGGTGGCGTGGCTGTGTCAGCAGCCCGGGAAGGATGCTCTGCAGCGCGTCAACCGCAGCTTGGAGCGACTGGGCTACGCCCCAGCGCCGGCCTGCCCGAGCGGCCGAAATCCCGCAAAGTGTCCCTGGCCGGAATATTCCAGCCTGAACTTCGCACCACCACCGTGCTGGCCACGCTGGCGTACTTTCTGCACATCATGACCTTTTACTTTCTCGTCAAATGGGTGCCGAAGATTGTCGTTGATCTGGGTTTTGCGCCATCGGCCGCCGCGGCGGTGCTGGTTTGGGCCAACGTCGGTGGCGTGGCCGGCGGCACCACGCTCGGAGTGCTCTCATCGCGGCTCGGCCTTAAGGCCATGACCGTCACGCTGATGCTCGCCTCGAGCGCGATGCTGGCGGTGTTTGGCAGCGGGTGGTCCGATCTGCGGGAGCTGTGCCTGATATGCGCGCTGACCGGGTTTTGCACCAATGGCGCCGTCGTAGGCATGTTCGCGCTGCTGGCCCGTGCCTATCCGGCCGCCACGCGGGCCACCGGCACCGGCTTTGCCGTGGGCATCGGACGGGGAGGGGCGATACTGGCGCCAATCGCCGCGGGCTTCTTGTTTCGTGCCGGACATGGCTTGCAGTTTGTCGCGCTCATCATGGGTTTGGGCTCTTTGCTGGCGGCGGTTACCCTGGGGATACTTCAGGTCAAACCCCAGCGCTCCGTTGCCGCCGATTGAGCTCCCGCCGGGGGACGATTCCGGGGCTTTCGGTCAGGGACGCGTCACTGAGGGCGGTCGATCCCACTCCTTCTTGCCCGTCCTGCCCGGCCACCGAGTAAAGCACCTGCGCATTGCGCGTCTTCTGGAAATCCTCCAGCGACTGCCCGCGCATGGCGGCATAGATGTGCAGGTTGGTCGTACCGACCACGGCGCCGAGCTTCTCCAGCAGGAAGAAGATCACGCCGTAGTGGATCAGCGCGCGCCAGTCGCGGCGGCGCACCAGGTCGCGCTCCTCCTCCGTGAGCGTCCGCTGCCGCGAACAGCGGCTCCGGATCGGCCAGGAAGCTGCGGCGGAATTCCGGCTCGATCAGCTCGTGCAGGAAGTGATTGAGGCGGTAGGCCTTCACGCTGCGATCGAGCGTGAACGGATAGGTGCCTCGAGCTTCTCGATGCCCGCCCACTGCCGGTCGATGCGGGTCGCGGTAGTCCTCGACCGATCTCCTCGGCCGGATCATCCGAGTCGTTCTCGTAGATCACCGTCGCGATCGGCGTCATCGACGGCAGGTAGTAGGCCTGGTGCAGCTTCTTCACCTTTTCGACAGCGCGCCGCGCATCATCAGCCACATGATCACTTCGGCGCCTTCGAAGCCGCCGCGCTCGGCGTACTCGGCGATGGTCAGCCGCGTGAGCGCCTCGGGATCCTTCTCCAGCAGCTCGAGGAACTCCATGTCCCAGGGCGTGTTGTTGAAGCCGCAGCGCTCGCCGTGCACCTGGTGCGACAGGCCGCCGGTGCCCACGATGGCGACCTTCAGGTCCTCGGGATAGCTCTCGATGGCCTTGCGCAGCGACTTGCCGAGCTTGAAGCAGCGCTTCGCGGAGGGGATCGGGAATTCCAGCACCCCGACCTGCAGCGGCACGATGGCGCCCGGCCAGGTGCGGCTCGTGCGGCCACAGCAGCGACAGCGGCGAGAAGCAGCCGTGATCCAGGCCCTTGCCCTGGAAGTAGGACAGATCGAATTCGTCGGCCACCAGGCCGTTGGCGATGTGCTGGGCCAGCTTCGGGTGTCCCTCGATCGGCGGCAGCTTGCCGGCACCGCCGCCCTCGTCGGCCGGCCAGTACTCGCTGCCCACGCCCAGCGCGAAGTGCGAGTAGTGATCGAAGAAGAACGAGGTGATGTGATCGTTGAAGATGTAGAGCAGCACGTCGGGCTTCTTTTCCGCCAGCCACTGCTGCACCGGCTCGTAGCCCTCGAAGATCGGCGCCCAGACCGGATCCTTCTGCTTGTTCGCGTCGAGCGCGAAGCCGATGGTCGGGGTGTGGGATGTGGCGATTCCGCCCACTATCGTGGCCATGCGCATTACTCCGCTAGACTGATCGAGCAGCTGACCCCATGGCCATCGCCGTAAGGGCATCACGAAGCATAGTTACCTGCTTTACTGCGTGTCGAGCGCTTTCGCGGCACAAGCCCCGCAGCCCAGAGTTAAACGGTTGAGTTTCA
Source organism: uncultured Gammaproteobacteria bacterium (assembly GCA_963717335.1). Classification (GTDB taxonomy): domain Bacteria; phylum Pseudomonadota; class Gammaproteobacteria; order Steroidobacterales; family Steroidobacteraceae; genus FEN-1191. The sequence continues at coordinate 354,488 of CAVQVZ010000006.1, forward strand.
TTGAACTTGCGCCTATGCGCTGCGGGATAGACACTGTGCGCACGTCAGGTCGCATGCTGTTCGGACCCGTCCTATGGCGGGCGCCGCCGGATCTTTACGCGAGCCGTACGACACTCGGGCACGGGCGCGAAACCAGGAGAAATGGTGGCAACGAAGTTCGACCTTTCCGGCAAATCGCTGTTGATAACGGGCGCGGGCCGCGGGCTGGGCAGGGCGCTCGCGTTGGGCGCCAGCCAGTCCGGCGCCTCGGTGACCGCCTTCGATCTGGACGCTGACGCTCTGGCGGATCTGGGGCGGTTGCAGCCAGCGATCAGCACCCGGGTGGTAGACGTGGTGGACCGGTTGGCGTTCGAGTCCGCGGCGAGCAAGATCGGTCGCATCGATGGAGTGGTCAACAACGCCATGTTGATCCGCTACGATCCAATCGAAGCGGTGGATGAGGCGACGCTCGATCGGATGCTGGCCATCGGCATCAAGGGCGCCGTGTGGGGAGTGCAGGCGTTGCTGCGACATATGGATCCGGCCCGGGGAGGCGTCATCCTCAATCTTGCCTCCCCGACAGGCGAGCGCGGCTTTCCGACCACCGCCGTCTACAGCATGGTCAAGGGGGCCTTGGGCACCTTGACGCGGACCCTGGCCGCGGAACTGGGACCAAGGCGCGTGCGCGTCAATGCGCTGGCGCCCGGTTCGATTCCCACCCCGGGAGCCGTGGCGATCACTCCGCAAGACGAATACGAAAAGCGCGCGATGCGCATTCCGCTGCGCCGGCTCGGGCACGAGGACGACGCCACGTTCGCGTCCTTGTATCTGCTGAGCGATGCCGCCTCTTTCGTCAGCGGAGAAATATTGCACGTGGACGGCGGCTTTCTGGCCTCGGTCTAGAGGGGCAGCCCTGATCGTGCGGCACCGCATACTCGCTATCCGTTATGGCCATCTTGATCGGACGAGCGATCAGAATTTTCTCGGCGGCGACGATCATGCGAGCCCCATGCCGCTCGATTACTACATTTGGGTCATCAAAAGCGATGAGCGCACCATCGTGGTTGATACCGGCTTCGAAGCCGCAGCCGCCGCGGCGCGCGGGCGCACTCTGACCCGTCCGGTAAGCGAGGGGCTTGCCGCCGTCGGTGTCGATCCAACCCAGGTGCTCGATGTCGTCATCACGCATATGCACTACGATCATGCCGGAAATCTTCCGCTGTTCCCGCGCGCACGCTTTCACGTGCAGGAAGCCGAGATGTCGTATTGCACCGGTCGCTCAATGACAGAGCGAGGGCATTCCGGGGCGTTCGATGTTGAAAACGTCGTGAGCATGGTGCGGCGGGTGTACGAGGAACGGGTGGTCTTTCACGCCGGCGATACGACCTTGTTTCCCGGCGTGTCGCTGCATCATCTGCCGGGACACACGCTTGGCATGCAGGTGGTGCGCGTTGACACCGAGCGCGGCCCGGTGGTGCTGGCCTCCGACGCGACTCATTTCTGGGCCAACCTGGAGCGCGAGATTCCGTTTCCGATCGTCGCGGACGTGCCGGCGTACCTTAAGTCACTGCGAGCGCTGCACACGCTTGCGCCATCGATCGATCACATCATTCCAGGACACGACCCACTGGTGCTCGAGCGATTTCCCGCCGAACCGGGAATCAACGACGTCGTGCGCCTGGACTTGGCGCCGCGGCCGCGAGCCACCTGATGACCGAGTACGGCTTTGTCGGGTTGGGGCGCATGGGTGGGGCGATGGCGCGGCGCCTGCTGGCGGCCGGGCACGCGGTGGCCGCTTATGACTTGAGCGAATCGATGCGCGCTGACCTTGCCTCCGAGGGAGCTGAACTCCTCCACAGTGTGCAGGAAGTGGCCGATGTCGCGAACGTCGTGTTCCTCAGCTTGCCCAGTCCCGAAGTGGTTCTCGAGACCGTGCTGGGTGCCCGGGGCCTTGCGGCAGGGGCCCGAATGAAAGTGTGCGTGGACCTTTCCACTTCGGGTCCGGAGGCCGCCGTCAAACTCGCCGCGGGTCTGGGCGAACGCAACATCGCTTCACTCGAAGCCCCGGTTTCGGGCGGCATCAAGGGGGCGCGCGAAGGCACGCTGGCCCTGATGGTCTCAGGCCCCGCGCCCGCGTGGGAGCGGGTTCGGCCCGTGCTGGAGATATTCGGCCGCCCGTTCTACATGGGCACCCGAGCCGGCTCGGGCCAGACAATGAAGCTCGTCAACAACCTGCTGGGCGCGTGCGCTATTGCGATCACGGCCGAGGGCATGACCATCGGCACAAAGGCCGGACTGGATCCGGCCCGCATGATCGAGGTGCTGAATGTGTCGAGCGGACGCAGTAGCGCCACGCAGGACAAATGGCCGCGGGCGGTCTTGCCGCGAACCTTTGATTTTGGATTTACCGCAGGTCTTTGCCTTAAGGACGTGCGCCTGTGCCTGGCCGCCGCAAGGTCGCTCGATGTGCCATTGGGCGTAGGAGCGGCCGTGTGCGGAGCTTCTGGAGCGCACGGTGGCGCAGCTGGGCGCCGATTCGGATTTCACCGCGATGACAAAAATTGTCGAACTCGATGCCGGACTGGACCCGGCCCGAAAACCCGTGACTGACCCCACTTCTTGAAGAGGACATTATGAAGAGCGCACTTTTTGACAAAGGTATGAAGATTCGGACCGAGGTGCTCGGTGAGGCTTACGTCAGCAAGGCCATGGCCGCCATGGACGAGTTCAACCAGCCCCTGCAGGAACTGGTCACCGAATATTGCTGGGGAGCCGTGTGGGGACGTGAGGGTCTCAAGCGCAGCGAGCGCAGCATGATCAATCTGGCCATGATCAGTGCGCTAAATCGCCCGCACGAGCTCAAAGCCCACATCCGGGGCGCCATCGCCAACGGCCTGACCCGAGCGCAGATCCGCGAAGTCTTCCTGCAGGTGGCCATTTACTGTGGGGTGCCGGCGGCCGTGGACAGTTTCCGCATTGCACGCGAAACTTTTGCGGAGATCGATGCGGAAACCTGACCGATACGCGTGCTACATTGGCCATCGGACGAGAGTTCTGGCAACTTCAAGGCGGCGCGGCGGAGCGCTGAACTAACGTCACACGTTAAGGACCCTAACCATGCGTCGATGCGTCCTTTGTTACATGACCGGAGTCGACGGGCTGTGAAGGCTCATCCTGGGTTCGACGCCGGGGCGCTGGCTAATCTGAGCGCCGCGGTCGAGCGCGACATGGCCGCCGGACTTTACTTTGGCGGCGTGATTTCGATACAGCGCTCCGGGCAGCCGGCATTTCTCAAATCTTTTGGTTACAGCAGCGAGGCCAAGCAGCGCGAAGTGGCGCTGGACTCGGTCTTCAGCCTGTTCTCCGTGACCAAGGCGTTTACCAACATCCTTGTCTTCCAGGCCATCGAGCGCGGTCTGCTGACCCTCACCACTCCGATTGCGAAGATCATCCCCGAATTCGGTGGCGGGTTGCGTAATCGCATCACGATATTTCACCTGCTGACGCATAGCGCCGGACTGCCGAGCTTGTTCGAGGCTCGCCCGGGCATGTACATCGATCGAATGGCGGAGGTCATCGCTGCGATCTGCGAGGCAGCATTGCCGATCGAGGCGGCAGGCGTGCGCGTGGACTATGCGCCCCTGTTCAATCACGCGCTGTTGGGCGAGGCGGCACGCCGGGTCGATCCCAAGAGACGCTCGTACCGGGACATTCTGCGCGAGGACTTGTTCGAGCCCCTCGGGATGAAGGACACGTCGATGGGAGTCCGGCGCGACCTCAAAGCTCGGCATTTGGTGCCCGAATTCCGCGGAAATTATCCGATTCAGCATTTGGGTCACAGCAATCTGGGGCCGAACGGCGCCTTCGAGGAAGAGGATGCCGAGATGCCTTGGGTCGGTTGCGTGTCTACGGCGGCCGATATGATGCGCTTTGCGGAAATGCTGCGCAGCGGCGGCACCCTGGAAGGCAAACGAATTATTTCGCGCGCGTTGGTGGAACGTGCGCGCACGATCTGGACCGGCGATAAGCCCAATGATTTTTACGCAAATGCCATTCGGACTGCTGGCGGCATTGCACCGCCCGCAAATATCGGCCTGGGTTTTTCGGTGCGCGGCCCGCAGATGGGCACCTCTATGTTTGGAACGCTGGGCTCGCCCAGCACCTTCGGCGCGCACGGGGCCGGGACGACGATTTTCTGGGTGGATCCGGAGCTCGATATCTGTTTCGTAGGGCTGATGACCGGGCTCATGACCAACGTCGAGAACCTGTACCGTTGGCAGCGGCTCGCGGATATCGTGACTCGCGGCCGCCGTGTAGATGCGCGATGTCCCACGATGAGGTCGTTTGACTATGTCATCGTTGGTGCGGGAACGGCCGGCTGCGCGCTGGCGGGTCGCCTGGCGGAGGATACGGGCTCCCGAGTTTGTCTGATCGAGGCGGGCGGGAGTGATCGAACGCCCCTAATCAGTACCCCGGCGCTGGTTGCGGCTGCAATTGCCACGAGCCGATTGAACTGGCGTTTCGAGACTGTTCCGCAAAGCCATCTCAATGGGCGGCGGATTCCGCAGCCCCGCGGTAAGGTCGTCGGCGGATCAGGTTCGATCAATGGGATGGTGTACTCACGCGGACATCCGCGCGATTACGATGACTGGGCGGCTGCAGGCGCCACGGGCTGGGATTATCGCGAGCGTGCTGCCCTACTTTACCCGTTCCGAGAACAATGAAGAGGTCCCCGCGTCCGTCTATCACGGGCGTGGCGGACCCATCAACGTGCAAAGACCTGCACGACCCAATCGCCTCAATGGCGCTTTTATCGCCGCCACCCGAAGTCTCGGCTTTCCAGCGGCCACGGACTTGACCGGCCCGAATCCTGAGGGTGTGGGTCTGCGGCAGGGCGTGATCCGCAAGGGCCAGCGCGAAACCACGGCGCGCGCCTTTCTGCGGCCGGCGCTGCGAGGCGGCAACCTCAAACTCTACACTGAGGCTCAGGCGCGCAGGGTTATCGTCGAAAGCGGTCGCGCCGCGGGCGTAATCTACGAGCGGTCCGGGGAGCAGCGCGAGATCCGCGCCACTCGCGAGGTGATCCTATGCGCCGGCGCACTGCAATCGCCCCAGTTGCTGCTGCTTTCAGGAATCGGTCCGCCCGCCGAATTGCAGGCGCTGCAAATCTCACCCGTGCATGCGCTCGGCGGGGTAGGGCGCAACCTCCACGATCACCTGGCCTGCCCGGTCCTGATGCGAAGCGAGGATCACACCTCCTATGGCATCTCGGCCCGCGCCCTGCCACGCGGCTTGTACAACCTGCTCGAATACCTGCTGCTCCGCGCAGGCCCTCTGGCCAGCAACGTATTCGAGTCGGTGGCCTTTCTGAAGACAGCCCCTGGCCTCGATCGACCGGATGTGCAGTTTGTATTTCAGCCGGCGGCCCGACCCAGGCCCGGTTTTCCGTTGCCGATCGGTCACGGATTCGCGGTGAGTCCGGTGAGCCTTTACCCCAAGAGTCGAGGTCGCCTCACCTTGTCCTCTCCGGACCCGCGCGCGCCGCCGCTCATTGATCCGGCCTTGCTTTCGGTCGCCGAGGACATCCAGCCATTGGTTCGGGCCATTCGGCTCTCACGCAGGATTCTTTCTGCCCCAGACTTCGCGCGCTATGCAGCCACGGAACTGGCCCCCGGCGAACGCGTGCAGAGCGATGCTGAGATTGCCGATTTTATCCGTTCCACCGCCTACACGGTCCATCACCAGGTCGGTACCTGTCGAATGGGCACCGACGCTCATGCGGTCGTCGATCCGCAGTTGCGCGTGCACGGCTTGCTGGGCCTGAGGGTGGTGGATGCCTCCGTGGTCCCAAGCATCGTCGGCGGGAATACGAACGCGGTAGTGGTTATGATCGCCGAGAGGGCCGCTGATCTGATCCGACAGCGCCCACTCCTGGCTCCGGCGCAACTCGGGGTCGGACCGACACCGGTGGCAGCTGCGGGAGGCGGGTGATGGCCGTACAGCATATGAAAACCTGGAGCGTCGGGCGCGTCGAGGTCACGCGCATTGTCGAGGTGTGGAAATGGGAAGATGACATCGACATGGTCCTGGAGGGCGCCCAGCCCGCAGTGGTCCACTCGCAACCTTGGCTGCTGCCGCATCACGCCACGCCCGAAGGGCGAATGTTCATCAACTTTCAGGCCTTCGTGATCAAGGCCGGCGAACGCCGCATCATGATCGACACCTGCGTGGGCGCAGACCGGGACCGCGAGTTCCCGGTGTTTACCCGTATGCAGACTACCTTTCTGGAGGATCTCGCCTCCCTCGGCGTTGGGACGAGCGATGTGGATACGGTCTTGTGCACGCACCTGCATTTCGATCATGTGGGCTGGAACACACGCCTGATCGAGGGGCGCTGGGTGCCGACATTTCCGAACGCCCGCTATCTGTTCAGCCGCAAGGAGTACGACCACTGGCGGATGCTGCGCGATACGGGGGGCTATCACGCCATCAATCATCTGCAGGATTCGGTGGACCCGGTCGTGGCGGCGGGGTTGGTTGATTTCATTGACAATGATTATCAGATCAGCGACGAGATCCGGCTACTGCCCACGCCTGGACACACGCCCGATCACGTCAGCGTGCACATCAGTTCGGAGGGTGAACAGGCGGTGATCACCGGCGATCTGATGCACCACCCCATTCAACTGGCGATGCCCGGGCATCACGCCACCTTTGACATGGACAAGCCGGCGGGCGCGCGTACGCGCGTGGCTTTCGTCAACCGCTTCCAGGAAAAGCCCGTGCTCGTGATCGGCAGTCACTTTGCCGATCCCGGCGCCGGATACATCGTGCGTCACGGCGATGCCTGGAAACTGAGCTCCCCGAACTGAGGTCAAGCCCCTTGAGTCAGGCAATTCCCGACTATTCAGTGGATCTGTTCAGCCGCGAGTCGGTGCGTAACGCGCGCGCCGTGGACGACGCGGTGCGTGAATTTTCACCGGTGGTGCGGCTCAAGGACGGAACCGTAATGATCACCCGTCACGCGGATGTGGTGGCCGGGCTGGGTGACTGGCAGACCTATTCGTCCAGGTCACGGCCCTGGCACGATCCGAATTCGCTCCGCCCCGAGATTCTGTTGACCGACGATCCGCCCCGTCACACCCACGTGCGCCAGGTCATGGCCAAGATCCTCTCGCCGCAAGCCGTGGCACGCGCGCGGCCTTCCCTGGAGCGCGACGCCGCGTTGCTCATCGACGAGCTGCTCTCACGACAGGGCGAGATCATCGATGCGGTGCGCGAGCTCACGCAGCGTTTCGTGTACAAGGCACTTCCTGACGCCATCGGCCTGCGCGTTCCCGGTCGCGAGCATATGTACGCGTTCAGTCACATGGTGTGGGCCACGATGGGGCCCGAGAACGAACTGTTTCATGAGGCGATGGTCAACCTGGAGCCGGTGCTGGGGTGGCTCGAGCAGTGCTGCGAGCGTGACAACCTGGCCGAAGGGGGCATGGGTCTGGCCCTGTACGGGCTCGCCGATGATGGCGTCATTACCCAGGCCGAGGCGAAGCTGCTTCTGCAGACGCTGTTGGCGGCTGGCGCCGATACCACCATCCTGACGCTGGCCAACGCGCTGCAGGCCCTCGCGCTTTTTCCAGAGCAGTATCGCAGGCTCCAGGCCGACCCCACGCAGGTGCGAGCGGCGTTTGATGAGAGCCTTCGCTGGGACTCACCCTCCCGGATGGCCGGGCGGATCCTGAGCCGCGAGGTGGAGATCGGCGGATTCAAGATTCCCGCGGGGCAGCGCGTCGGCCTCATGTTTGCCGCGGCCAACCGCGATCCGCGCGCGTGGGCCAATCCGGACCAGTACGACATCAGTCGTGACCTCCGCAATCAAGTCGGCTGGGGCTATGGGGTGCACGCGTGCGTGGGCCGAGCGCTGGCACAGCTTGAAGCGAACGCGCTGCTGAGCGAACTGGCACGACGTGTGTCGCGCATCGAACTGGCCGGAACCCCCGAGCCCTGGATGACCACCATCGGGCATGGGCCCGCAACGCTGCCGATCCGTCTGTTCGGTTAGTAAGTGCGATGCACTCGCCCGATCATCAACCCGGCCACTCGCCTCGCTCGCCTAAGGCTTGCCGAACAGGCGCACGATGTAATAGCTGTCCAGATATTCGCGAATCATCGCGACTTTCCCTGATTCCACCTCAAAGGCCCACGCGTAGCGGTTGTCGTACGCCCGTCCGTCGCTCAGATGCCCGGTGCCGTGCGTTTCGACCAGCACAAGCGAGTCCTTGGAGGCCATTGACAGTATTCGGTTGCTCGGACTGCCCTTGGCGAACAAGCCGCGGATGGGCTTGAGGAATTCATCCACGATGACGTCACGGCCCCGGTATTCGCCCGCTCCCGGCATATCGCGGGCCTGGGGTATCCAGGCGGCTTGCTCACTCAGCAGCGCACGTATCCCCTCGAGGTCTTCGGCATTGAGCAGCTCGAAAAATTTCCGGACCACCGCCTCACTCTGCGCGCCCGCCTCACCCATAAGATGTGCTCCCTACCTGTTGCGACCTTAAAGCTATGATCAAACAATCGGCCCGTGATAAGCAATCGTCGAGCTCCGCCTACGACATCATAGCGATCGGTGCCGGCCACAATGGGCTGGTTGCGGCAGCCTACCTCGCCAAGAGCGGAAAGCGCGTGCTGGTGCTGGAACGCAATGCATGGTTGGGCGGTGGGGTGGTCTCACGGGAACTGACGCGCCCGGGCTTCAGGCACGATCAACATTCGATGGCCCATATTTTCATTCAGGCCAATCCGCTGCTGCTTCGGGATGAACTGGGCCTGAAGAGTCGCTTCGGCCTGCAGTATCTGTTCCCGGACTCGCCGATGATGTCCGTCTTCGAGGACGGCTCGACGCTCACGATGTACCGCGACCCACATCTCACGGCCGCGCAGATTGCGAAGTTCTCCAAGCACGATGCGGCGGCCTTCTTGCGCCTCTCGGCGCAAGCGGCGGCCTGGCTGCCGATGTTTGTATCGACGCTGTACACCCCGCCCATGCCGCTGGGCGCCTCCAACGCGTTGCTGGACCAGAGCCGCGAGGGTCGCGAGCTGTGGCGCACCATTCAAATGAGCAGCCACGATGTGCTGGCAAACTATTTTGAGCACGATCGCGTACGCGCGCATTTTGCGCGCGTGGCCGGGGAAAACCTGGTCTCGGCGGATGAGAAAGCCACCGGGGTAGGGGTGTTCGTGTTTGTGGGATTTCTCGAGGCCTACGGCTTTGGCGTTCCGGTGGGCGGGAGCGGCAAGCTCACCGAAGCGCTGGTTCGCTGCATTGAGTCCTACGGCGGTGCCGTGCGGGCCGATCAGGAGGTGAACGAGGTCATTGTGGCCAACGGTCGAGCCGCCGGCGTGATCACCGCGGACGGCGCGCGCCACCTGGCCAACGAGGCGGTGATCGGTGCGATTCATCCCCACAAACTTTCCTCCCTGGTCTCGAGTCTCGATCCGGCGGTGCGCACCGCCGCGGAGGCCACACAGATGACCGACGCGGCGTGCTTTACCATTCATGCGGCGCTCGATGCGCCGTTGCGCTTCAGGACGCCCGATGCGGTGCACTCGGTCATGGTCGAACTCATGCCGGCCAGTTACCGCCAGATGCGCGAGAGTTTTGACGATCTGCGCTACGGCGAGTTTATGCGCACGCACCTGCTCGGCCTCGGCTCGCTTTCGATGTTCGATCACTCGCGGGTCCCTCCCGGCAAGGCGGTGGCGCATATCTGGGACTACGTGCCTTACGTGCGGCCCGACGGAAAGGCCTGGGACGAAACCAAGCAAAGCTACGCGCGCAGCATGCTTGATCGGTTGCGGCTCTATGTCAGCAATCTTGATGAGGTGCTTCTGGATTTCCATTGCGACAGCCCCGTGGACATGGAGCGTACTTCGCCCAGTTTCCTGCGAGGCGACCTGCACGGGGTCGCTACCACCAGTTATCAGAGCGGTGCGCACCGGCCCACCCCGGATCTGGGCCAATACCGTGTGCCGGGCATCGATCGGCTCTATCTGGTGGGTCCCTTTCAATATCCCGGCGGCGGGGTGTTTGGCGCCGGCCGCGCCACCGCCCAGGTGATGTGTGATGATTTGGGCATCGACTTTGACCGACTGGAAGGTCCGCCATGAAGCTGTACGGAAGTGACAAGCGGGAGTTGATGACCGTCAGCCGCATCGAGCGTACGGGCAATGAGCTGCTGATCCGGGGCAAGGTCTTCGGCACCATGCCGATGAGCGCCACCCTGACGCCGGCGGAAGTGCGCGCTGGCCTTAAGCTGCTGGGATTTTCCGGGATCGTGTTCATGCTGAGCATGCCGTTTCGCCGGTCTAAGCCAACCTAAGGAGAGATCATGGCAGTTTCCATGAAGGGCAAAGTCGCAGTGATTACCGGCGGTGCCGGCATGATCGGTCACGCCTCCGCAGTGTCTCTGGCGAAGGCAGGGGCCGACATCATGCTGGTGGACATCAACGGCGAGGCGCTAGGCGCGCGGGGAGGTGCGATCGAAGCGCTCGGCGTGCGCGTCGAGACGCAAGTGGCCGACGTAAGCAACGCCAGCGATGTCGCCGCGTACGTAAAAAGTGCGTTGCAGAAATTCGGTCGCATCGATGCGTTCTTCAACAACGCCGGGATCGAGGGCAAGCTCGGCCCGACTCACGAATACGATGAGGCGGAATTCGACCGGATCATCGCCGTGAATCTTAAGGGCATTTTCCTGGGGCTGCGTCACGTGCTGCCGGTGATGCTGAGCCAGGGACAGGGCACAGTCGTGAACACCGGCTCGATAGCCAGCGAGCGCGGGCTGGCCGGAGCGTGCGCCTACAACGCGTCCAAGCACGCCGTGATCGGCCTGACCCGCACGGCCGCCAGCGAGGTCGGGCCCTCGGGCGTGCGCGTCAACGCCGTGATGCCCGGTGTCATCGAAACCCCCCTGCTCGAAGCGATGCTGCGCATGATGTTCGATGGCGATGTGGAGGCCGGCAAGCGCGTGCTGGGAAAAGTGGCGACGTTGAACCGCATTGGCCTGCCCACGGAAATCGGCGAAGTGGTGACCTTTCTGCTTTCGGATTCGGCCAGTTTCGTCAACGGCGCCGCGTGGGCGGTGGACGGTGGGGCCTTGTCGACCATTCGCCATTAATAAATAGACCGAAAGTCTATTGTATTTTTTCTCAAGCGCTCCTACAGGGCGCCGCCCGCTCGGAATGCGCCAAAATGGTGCCCAATCCGCGCCCTTGGGCTCGGCAAGGGGCTTCCAGTGCAGTCTGGGACGAGAGTTCTTGCGCTGTGGTCTGGGTCGTGCAGCACCACTCGGGTCTACGCTGTGGCGTGACTGCGTTCTTTGCGACAACGCCACCGAGCGTGCCGACCTACTTTCATCGCGTATTGCCGTCTCGGCGACATCGAGGTGTTCGTTTGGCACCACGCGAAACTGGATTGAGCCTGCGACATGTGTAACATTAGCGATTGGGTCCATTTCAGGGGGTTTCCATGAAGAGCAGATTTACGAACGGTTCGGGCTCGCGGCTGGGCAAGGCGATTGCCGCCATGGCTGTGCTATCCATCCCGAGCGTCGCCTTATTCGCAGCGACCGGAGACCAACTCGAGGAAGTGGTTGTCACCGCCACGCGGCGTGAACAAAACCTGCAGGAAGTGCCTATCGCGGTGACCGCATTCACCGCCGAGGCGATACAAAGCCGCGGTGTCAGCGATATTCGCGCGCTCACGAAGCTCACTCCGAACGTCAACCTGGACGCAGGCGCGCCCTTCTCGGGAGACAGCTCGGTATTGTCGGCTTCGATCCGTGGCATCGGCCAGGACGATTTCGCCTTCAATCTCGATCCGGGTGTCGGTGTGTACGTGGACGGTGCCTACTTGGCGAGGACCATCGGCGCGAACCAGAACCTGCTCGACGTCGATCGCATCGAAATCCTCAAGGGACCGCAGGGCACGTTGTTCGGCCGCAACACCATCGGCGGCGCCATCAACATCGTGACGCACACCCCGGGCAAGGAGTTTGCCATCAACGGAATGTTGACTGAGGGCCAGTACAATCGGCACGACGTCATGGTGACGGCCGATATACCGATTTCACCCACGCTGCTGTCGACGATCAGCGTCTCCTCGCAGCACCAGGACGGTTACCAGACGGTGATCCCGTTTCCGGCGACGGATGCGCTACCAGGTCGTCGGGCAGGCGTCGTACCCGAAAGCGCCCGGCTCCGAAGGTTCCTCGACCCAGGGCGGCAAGGGATCGGACACGATCCGCGGCAAGATGATTTGGCACGTCAATGACACTTTCGATGCGACCGTGTCGGCCGACTACACACACCAGAACCAGTCGGGCATTCCGAACACCATCATGGGCGTGTTCCTGGCCAACAGCTCGACCTATATCTCCCCGAGCATCCCCAGCGGTTTTGCCTTGTTCGACACGAACATCATGGGCAATCTCTATAACGCTTGTATTACGACCGCGGCGGCCGATCTTGCACCCGGTCCGGTCGCCGGGCCGTGGAACGCCACGAATGGCTTATGCGCGCCGATGGGCGTGGGCACCTGGAATTCACAGACGAACTCTTACCGCGGCAACGGCGTCGGCTACCCGGGCGCTCCGGCCCTGGGCGGGAATGGCGCGGTCAACGTTCCGGTCAGCGTGCTGCATTCACTGCCTGCGGCCTACCAGCAGTACGTGCACATTGCCAACGGCGCCACGGTCGGGAGCCTCCTGTTCCCTGGCCAGACGCCGCGCATTTACTGGGACTTCGCTAACACGCAGACCGGCAGTATCGACAAGACCTATGCCAATGGCCCGAGCTTCGCCAAGAACGACGCTTTCGGGGGTTCCCTCACGCTGGACTGGAGACTCGCTCCCGCCATGAGCCTCAAGTCCATTACCGCGTGGCGCCAGATCACCTGGAACATCGGCACCGACCTCGATGGTCTGCCCGAATCCATGCAGGAAGTGACCGACGGGCAGGGGCAACGCCAGGTTTCGCAGGAATTCCAGCTTAACGGCAAGGCCATCGACGACAAGCTCAATTACACCTTCGGCCTGTATTACTTCAACGAGAGCGGATACGTGCACGACTTCGTGCCCTTCGACACCGGCTACCTCTACGTTTACGACTACGACAACAACATCAAGACCGACTCGTATGCGGGCTACCTGCACTTGGACTACAAGCTCACCGACGCCTGGGGTCTGACCGCGGGTGTGCGCTACTCGCACGAGAAGAAGCAGTTCCTCGGCGGCCAGGGCGACCTGAACGGATTCAGCTACAAGATCAGCGGTTGCGTGGATCCGAGCGCGAACGCGAATCTCTTCCCGGGCTTCGGTGCCGTTCCACCCGGGGTGACTTGCCAGCAGGTGCTCGGTTTCCCGGATCCCACCAATCCGCTGCGCTACTTTCCCAACGCCTGGGACAGCCAGAGCTGGAACGTGTGGACGCCGACCTACGGGATCCAGTACCACATCAATCCCGACGTGATGGCGTATGCGAGCTACTCCAAGGGCTTTAAGTCCGGCGGGTGGACCACGCGCCTGTCGGCCCCGATCCTGAATGCGGCCGATGCGCGCTTCGATCCGGAGTACGACACGACCTACGAATTGGGCCTGAAGTCGACCTGGTTCGATCATCACCTGCTGGCCAATATCGCGGTGTTCGAGAGCAAGTACACCGGCATCCAGCTGAACGTCCAGGAAGGACCTTCGCCCGTGTATCAGAACGCCGGCGATGCGACGATCAAGGGCGCGGAGCTTGAAATGCAGGCGGCACTGGGCGGTGGCTTTGCGCTGAACCTGGCGGCCGGATGGATGGACGCCTATTACACCAGCCTCAACCCCTGCCTGGTCTACAACGCGGTCAACGGGCTCTGCGATCCGGCCAACGGCTTGCAGACGACGCAGGGCGGCGGGGGCTTTACGCTCTCCAGCGATCTGCCCAAGACCCCGGAATATAAGTTCTCGATCAGCCCGGTGTGGGATATCCACCTGGTGAACGACAACACGCTGCGCCTGCAGGCGGACTACGTGATCACCGCGCACATGTACAACGACGGTCCGAACACCGCGTTGCTGTATCGTCCGGCCACTCACGTAGTGGATGCGAGCGTGCACTACCTGCCTCCCAGTCAGCACTTTGAGCTGATTGTGGGCGGCACGAACCTGACCGATGATCGCTACATCACGGTCGGCTCGGTGAACTACACCGCCGGTGAAGTTGTGGGCAGCTACAACGCGCCGACCATGTGGTATGCCACGCTTCGCTTTAAGATGTAGTTAGCAAGGATGGTGCCCGCCCGGTTTGGATGGGGCGGGATGCGCGAGCCAAGCACGGAACGGCGCGGCAGTCCTGAGTGGGACTGTCGCGCCGCCCGATTCAGCGACGGCCCACCCGATCATCGACCCGCTGTGTGCCCCACATGGTGTGAGGAAATGACATGAGCGTGCAGGCATTGACTCCCGAGCGACAGGTCTGGGTCTACCGGCAGATGCTGCGCGTGCGCGAGTTCGAGGAGAGCGTCAAGCGCACATTCACGGAGAGCCCCGGCGTGATCCGCGGCCACACGCACCTGGCCGACGGGGCCGAGGCGTCGATCGTCGGGGCGTTGACACAATTCCGGTCGGGCGATGCGGCGCTGGCCACCTACCGCTGCCACGGCTACCCGCTGGTGCTGGGGAGCGATCCGAAGGCCATGATGGCCGAGATCTATGGGCGAGCCGACGGCCTGTGCAAGGGCCTGGGCGGATCGATGCACCTCACGGACGTGGCGCGCGGATTCCTGGGAACCTCGGGCATCGTCGGGGCCGGCATTCCGCACGCGGCCGGCGCCGCCTGGGCCGCGCAGATCCGCAAGCGCAACGACGTCGTGTTTTGCTTCTTCGGCGATGGCGCCTCCAAGCAGGGCGCCTTCCACGAAACCCTGAACATCGCCTCGCTTTGGAAGCTGCCGGTGATCTTCGTGATGGAGAACAACGGCTACAACGTGGTGACCCTGACCGAGCAGGAAGACGCCAATGCCGCCGCCGGAGAGCCGCTGGCCGTCAAGGCCAAGGCCTACGCGATGCCTGGCGTCACCGTCGACGGCGGCGATCCGCTGGCCGTGCACGCGATCGTCAGCGAGGCAGTGGAGCGCGCGCGCGCGGGTGGCGGGCCTACGCTGGTCGAGTCCAAGGTCTATCGACTCTCGGCGCATGGCAACATCATCGCCCCGCCGGGCGTCCCGCTTCACTACCCCGAGCACGAGGCCATTGCGGTGTTCGGCAAGCGCGAGGAATACGAGGCGGCGCTGCGCGGGGATCCGGTGCCGAGGTTCCGCGCCACGCTGATCAGCGCTGGCCTGCTCAACCCGGCGCAGGCCGATGAGATCAAGACGCAGGTGCAAGCCGAAATGCGCGCCGCGGTCGCCTTCGGCCTGAAGAGTCCTTATCCGAAGCTCGAGTCCGCACTCGAGAACGTCTGCGCCTAGAGATCGCCTTAAGGACAGAGCCATGGCCAATCTTCCATTCATAGCCGCGGTCGATGAAGGGATTCATCAGGAAATGCGGCGCGATCCGAAGGTTCTGTATTTTGGCCAGAACCTGGCGACCACGGAAAACCATCCGTTCGTGGCGGCGTACGGTCCGGACCGGGTGCGCGTCACGCCGATTTCGGAAACCGCGGAGATCGGCATGGCCATCGGGGCGGCGATGGCAGGCCTGCGGCCGGTCGTTGAACTGTACATGGCCGAGTTCATGCTTGTGGCGATGGACCAGGTGCTCAACGAGGCGCCTCGTTTTCGCTACATGTCCGGCGGGCAGGTCAAGGTGCCCCTGGTGCTGAAGGCCGGCTTCGGTTTTGCGGCCGGCTGGGCAGGGCAGCACACCGGCTCGTTGACCGCGCTGTTTATGGGAGTGCCTGGCCTTAAGGTGGTCGTGCCCTCGACCGCCGCCGATGCGAAGGGCCTGATGGCCACGGCGATCCGCGACGATAATCCGGTCATCTTCCTGCACCATTACATGCTGACGCTCGAGCACGGCGAGGTGCCCGATGGGGAGCACCTTGTGCCCTTTGGAAAGGCCGAGATCAGGCGCGCCGGAGGCGATGTCACGATCGTGGCGACCGGATGGATGGTCCATCGCGCACTGGCCGCCGCCGAGAAACTGGCCGGTGAAGGGATCCAGGCCGAAGTCATCGACCCGCGCACGGTCGCACCGCTCGATCTTGACACGATACTCAAATCGGTCGCGAAGACCGGACGGCTGGTGGTGGTGGACCAGGCACCGCGCCACGCCACGGTGGGCGGCATCATCGCCGCCGATGTGGCCGAACACGGTTTTGAGTCGCTCAAGGCCCCCATCGTGCAGGTCAACGCGCGCGATGCCACCGTGCCCTACAGCGAGCCGCTCGAGGCCTACGTGATTCCCGATGCCGAGCGGATCAGCGCGGCGGTGCACGGCGTCCTCAAAGCAAGACGCTGAGGCGGTCCGCGGAGCTACAGGCGCCAGTCTGAAGTTTCGAGAATCTCCACCACGCGCGCAAGAAATTCCGCAGCCAGCTTGCCGTTGACGATGCGGTGATCGACCGTCAGAGTCAGATCGCAGATCGGCCGCACCGCGAAGCCCCCGTCGCGCGCCACCACGCACTCGCGCTGCCGACCGACCGCAAGGATGGCCGACTCGGGCGGGTTGATCATCGCGGCGAACCGGTCCGGACCGCCCGCGCCGAGGTTGGACAGACTGCAGGTCGCACCAGAGAGTTCCTCGCTCCGAAGCTTCCCTTGCATCGCTCGCGCCACACAGTCCACGCGTGCCCGGGCAATGGCCTCCAGTCCCAGTTGTTCCATGCGTCGGAGCACCGGCACCAGCAAACCCCCGTCAATGGCCACGACCAGACCGATGTGGGTGCCCGTGGCCGGAACGATGCGACCCGGCGAGTGCTCTGCATCGGCCGCGTACGTGGCGTTCATGCCGGGCATTTCGACCAAGGCGCGCGCGAGGGCCTGCAACAGGAAATCATTCACCGAAAGGGAGGATTTCGATCCTGCGCGATGCTCGGCGCGCGCGGCCTGCACGGCGGTGCAATCGAGGGACCGTTCGACGGTAAATTGAGGCACCGTCGCGTTGCTCAGGCTCATGGCGCGCGCCAGGGCCCGCTGCATCGGTGACATCGTGGCGGACCGCGCAGGGTGTGCTCGCGGAGAAGTTTCCGCTGCTCCATCTGCCGCGGCGCTGACATCGGCCAGCTGCACCCGCCCGCGCGGGCCCGTCCCCGCAATGGAACGAAGTTCGAGCCCGCGTTCTGCGAGCAGTCGGCGTGCCGCCGGCGTACTGCGGATCCGTTCTGTGCCGTGTGTCTCGGGCGGGCGCGAGGCACGGCTTGCACCGACGGCCTTAGGCGTTTGAAGCGATGAGGGCTTGGAGGGGAGGTCTTCCGACTGATCCGACTCGACCCAGGCGATTTGATCGCCCACCTTGGCCTCCTGTCCGGCCGCTACCAGGATCTGCTCGAGCCGGCCGCTCACCGCCGCCTCGATCTCGACCATGGATTTTTCGGTCTCCACTTCCAGCAACGGTTCGCCCAGCGCCAGGGTATCGCCGACATTCTTGAGCCAGCGCGTTACCTGGACCGTCTCCATGACGAGTCCAATCTTAGGAATTTCCACGGCGACCCGGCCCACTGCGCTCTACCCTGGGACGGGGGCGTTAATGCCCAGCAATTCGTGTGCCGCCTGTACCAGGGCGGCGCTCCCGGGAAGCAGGGCCTGCTCGAGCTCCGGAGCGAACGGGATGGGTGAAAACGGGCAGCCGACCCGCAGAATAGGCGCGTCCAGTTCGTCGAAGAGTTCGGTCCCGATGCGCGCTGCAATTTCAGCACCGAACCCGCCGTTGAGTACGGCCTCGTGCGCGATGAGGACACGGTGGGTCTTTGACACGGAGCGCGCGATGCTCGTCATATCGAGGGGCAGGAGCGTGCGAAGGTCGATCACCTCGACTGACACGCCGCTGCGCGCGAGTTCCTCGGCCGCCGCAAGCGCGGTTTGCACCATGGCCGAATAGGCAATAAGGGTCAGGTCCGTGCCCGAGCGCGCGATCCGCGCCTCGCCGATCGCAGGCAGCGGCGCGTTCTCTTCGAGCTGTTCCCTCATTGTATAGAGTCGCTTATGTTCAATGAACAGCACGGGCTCTCCAAGCCGTACGGCGCTTTTCAGTAAGCCGTAGGCCTCGGCCGGAGTGGAGGGCGCGACGACCACAAGCCCGGGGACGTGCACGAACCACGCCTCCAGGCTTTGCGAGTGCTGGGCGGCCGCTCCGCCCGCCGCACCCGACTGCGTACGAACCACCAAAGGCACGCTCAGCTGACCGCCCGACATGTACCGATACTTCGCGGTTTGATTGACGAGGCAATCCATGGCCAGCGTGGAGAAATCGATGAACATCACTTCCAGAATGGGCTTGAGTCCGCACAAGGCCGCACCGGTGGCCAGGCCGGTAATGGCCGCCTCGCTGATCGGGGTATTGCGGACCCGCTTTTCGCCGAACTTCTGGGCAAGTCCCTTGGTCACGCCAAACGCGCCACCAGCGGCGACGTCTTCGCCGAGCAGGTGCACGGCATCATCGCGGGCCAGCTCTTCATCGAGCGCACGGCGAAGAATCTCAATAAAGGTGTGTTCCATGGCGAGCTAGCCGGGGATAGCCTGCAGTGCGGGCGAGCGATAGACGTTCTCGAGCACGGTGCCGGGATCGGGACGTGCGGCGGCGCGCGCCCGTGCCACAGCCTGTTGGACCAGCAGTGTGGTCCGCTCAGCCAAGCGCTCGAGCTCCTCGGATTTGACACCTTGCGACAACAGGCGTTTTTTCAGACGCTCGATGGGGCATTTTTCCCGTACCGAGGCGAGCTCCTCCTTGGAGCGGTATTGCTGCGAGTCCCCGACGTAGTGGCCGGCCATGCGATAGGTCATGCACTCAAGCAGGTACGGGCCTGCGCCCCGGCGCAGTTCTTCGACGGCCACTTTCGCGGCCGCGTACACGGTCGGCAGATCATTGCCGTCGATGGTCTGGGTGGGAATGGCGTAGGGTGCCGCAAAACTGCTGACCTGCTGCACATTCGAATGCTCCGCGCGCGCGGTGAATTCGGCATAGCCGTTGTTCTCGCACACAAACAGCACCGGGAGCCGCCACAAGGAGGCGAGATTGAGCGTCTCGTGGAACGCTCCGGCACCGGTTGCACCATCCCCGAAAAACACAACGCTGATGCTGTTCTTGCCAAGGGCCTGCGCGGCCCATGCGGCGCCTGCGGCAAGCGAGAGATTTCCTGCCACGACGCCGGTGGCGCCCAGCACTCCACGATCGACGTCCACCAAATGCATGGAGCCGCCGCGCCCGCGACACAAACCCGTTTCCCGTCCCAGGATCTCAGCGAAGGTCCGCTCCAGGTCGCTCCCTTTCGCAAGGACGTGGCCATGTCCGCGGTGGCTAGTAAAAATCACATCCTCGGGCGACAGATGAGCGCAGACGCCGACGGCCACGGCTTCCTGGCCGGTAGACAAATGCGGGAAGCCGGGAATCTCGCCCGTGCCTGCAAGGCGCTGGACCTGGGTTTCGAACTGCCGTATCTGGAGCAGGCCGACGTACATCTGCGTCCATTCGTCCAGAGTCGGCTCGGCCACAATTTGTCCTCAACAGAAGAGCCAGGTCCACGGGTCCGGCGCTCGCCGCGGCGATGAACCTCAAACAAAGGCGCACGCCAGCGAGCCGGTCCCCGATGATTGCACGAGTGGCGGGACCTGCGCCGGAGTTTCCTGACCGGCGGTATGGGTGAGTCCATCGTTCCGCTGTCGCGTCACAGGCGACCCGCGTACCGTCCCAGTTTTAAGGAGCTCACGCCGCGCAAAGCGCCTCAATATAAAATCGCATCGAGCTCCCTGATAGGACACGGTACCCCGCGCTTGATGCCGTCAGCATGAAAATCGCGTATCAATATGATTTATCAGGAAATTACGCAGCCAGCGGTGTTAGAACCCCCGCGGGCGGCAAGGGCCGGCCTGCCTGCCCGGTTAGGTGTTCGGATCGGCGAGGCGAGCCCTCACTCCACGATCACCTGAACGTCCGCGGTGGGGCTGTAGGTTTTGACGACGATGCGCTCTCCAGTGCGTTGGAAGTGCAATTCGACTCGCGAATCGCCAACGCGAATGTCGCGTAGATCGAGCGTTTCTATGCCAATCGGGAGCACAGGTCGGCTGATGCGCACGATCTTGTCCCGACCGTCGATGCGGATTCCGAGCGCCGCCTGCAACAACATGAACACAGCACCCGAGGCCCATGCCTGCGGCAAGCAGGCCACCGGGTAGGGGGTCGGTCCCTGGCCCGGGTAGCGCGCGAAGCCGCAGAACAACTCCGGCAGACGCATCGCGAATTGATTGGCCGTTTCGAACAGCTCGCTGAGTACGCGAACGATGGACTCCGGACCGCAGTAGCGGGCAATCCCGGCCACACATAGCGAAGTATCGTGCGGCCATACTGAGCCGTTGTGATATGACATCGGATTGAAGCGCGATTCGCCTTGCGCAAGAGTGCGGATGCCCCAGCCGGTGGAGAATGCCTCCGACAGCAGCTGCTGTGCCACCTCAACGCCTCGCTCCGGGCTGGGGATGCCGCAGTACAAAAGGTGACCGGCGTTGGACGCGCGCACGCAGCACGGTTTGTCCTCCCCATCGATGGCCAAGGCATAGAAGCCGAGCTCATTTATCCAGAAACGTTCCTCGATCAATCGGAGCAGATCGCCGGCGCGCGCTCTCCAGAGCCGCGCTTGCTCCAGGCTTTTGCGCGCCTCGGCCAGCCGGGCCATGCTCAGCAAGGCCGCATGGGCGTAGCCTTGCACTTCCACCACCGCTATAGGGCCGCGCGGCAGCCGGCCGTCCGCGTGTGAGATCGAGTCGTGGCTGTCTTTCCAGCCCTGATTGACCAAGCCGGACTGTGCGCCGCGGGCGTAGTCCAGAAAGCCATTTGAGCTGCGCTCCAGACACCTTTCGATCCACGCGGTAGCGGCCAGCAAATTCGGCCAAATTTCATCCGCAAGGGTCGTGTCACCGGTGCTTTGCTCGTACGCACCGGCGAGCATGACGAACAGGGGCGTGGTGTCGACCCCGCCGTAATATTGCTCAAACGGGACCTCGTGCATGACCGCCATTTCACCGCGGCGCATCTCGTGCATGATCTTGCCGGGCTCTTCGTCTCGAAACGCTGATTCCTCCTTGCCTTGGGTAAGCGCCAGAAACCGCAGCACGCCCGCCGCGAGTGTCGGGTTGAGCCACAGCGTCTGCAGCGCGGTGATTATTGCGTCTCTTCCAAACTGCGTTGCGAACCAGGGGATGCCCGCGTAGGGATAGGGACCGGTCGGAAGGGCGGTCGTCAGAAGCGCCAGGTCGGAGCGGGATTTGTCGATCCACTCGTTGAAAAGGCGACCTGAAGTGTCGATCGCGGCACCCTCGGTCAGGCGTCCCCTCATGCTCTGGACAAGGCGGGCACGTGCGGAGTCAAAGCGTTCCGGCGAAGGCCGGGTACTGACTGGCGGGCCGATTTCCAGATACAGCTCGGTGACGCCTGCGCGGAGGATCTCGATTGCGAAGGACGCATCGCGCGAGGTCAGGGTGGAGGGTCGGAGCGAGAATCGGATCTGCGTACTGCGCACCAGGCCATCGCGCCCGCGATAGGCGAGCAGCGCCGATTCGCGCGTCACTTCCGGTTCGAGCAGCGTACCGCGTTGGGCACGGCGATGGCCCTGCACCTCGAAGATATCGGAGAAATCAGCCGCGAAACTCAGCCGCAGCGGAACGGTCGCTTGCTGGCCGCTGTAATTCGAAAAACGCAGCCGCTCGTAGAGGAGCGCATCGCACAGAAACCGGCTGCGCTCGATGTGGATGACCCCCTGAGGTATGGAGACATCGCCCAAAGTTGGCAACGGGCGGTTGGTCAGATGAGCCGTAAATAAGGTGTTGTCCTGAGATATGGCAGTCCCCAGCAGGGAAGGGAGCCTGGACGCCACTTCCATTTCGAAGCGCGACAGCACCCGCGTATCGTTGTTGAACAATCCATCATCGCTTCCCTGAATGTCGCCCAGGGCATCGGCCAGCAAAAATGCATCGCCATCCCTGAGCGTGTAACGCGGCAGCAGGCCACGGCGTTCACCGGAATGCGGAGACTCAGAAGCGGTCACGAGTCAGCGGGGACGCTGCAGCGTTGAGGGCCGGGGCGTACGAATACGAGAGGCGCGAATACACATCGATATAGGCCTGAGCCATGCGATTTGAGGTGTATGAGCGCTCGTACGCCGCCCGTACCGCCGGACGGTCGAGTTCGGGAATCCTACGGATGGCGAGCTCCGCTTCCGCCTCTGAATTGACGATATACCCATTCACGCCCGATTCAATGACCTCAGGAACCGAGCCGCAGTTCCAAGCGATGACCGGTGTGCCGCAGGCCATCGCCTCGATCATCACCAGGCCGAAGGGCTCGGGCCAGTTGATCGGAAAAACTAACGCGCTTGCCTGACCGAGAAATTGTGGTTTGTCACTGTCCCCGATCTCCCCGACAAACTCGATCAACGGGTCATCGAGCAGCGGCTTGACGTTCGCTTCGAAGTAAGCGACGTCCGGGGGGTCGATCTTTGCGGCGATTTTCAGTGGCATGCCGGCCCTGCGGGCCAGCCGAATGGCAAGATCGGGGCGCTTCTCGGGCGACATGCGCCCCAGGAAGGCCAGGTACCCGCCGCGCGGTTGCGCCTGAAAAGGAAATTGTGCCGCGGGTATCCCGTGCGGCACGGTTTGGAGCCAGTGTGCGTTAGGGAGCGGGGCACGTTGTGCGTTGGAAATCGACACCAGGCCGAACTGAGGCCAGCGAAGGTAGGCTTGCGCAAGGCCCTTAAGATCGAGCCGCCCGTGCAAGGTGGTGATGCACCGGTCGGCATAGCGTTCGAACATCGGGAAATGCAATAGGTCGATATGGAAATGCAGCACATCAAAATTGCGCGCACGGCGCCTCACCTCATAAAGCATAGCGAGGTGCGCAGCCAGATCCGATTTCTGCGGGGCCTTGTCGAGGCGCATCGCAGTGTCGATTACCGGCACCAGGTGAGCCCGGGTGCGGGATTCCGCGCTGGCGAACAGCGTCACTTCGTGCCCGAGTTCCACCAGCGCGTCGCACAGGTGCGAAACTACCCGCTCGGTGCCGCCATACAGGCGAGGTGGCACTGCCTCGTAGAGCGGTGCGATCTGCGCGATCTTCATATCTAAAGAGTAGCCGCGGTCGCGGGCGGGAGAAACACCCCGGCGGGCCGTTACTGTGTGGGACACACCTTACAAAACGGCTCACCGCGCATCCCCGACCGAAAGCCGCAAGCCTGATAGATATCAGCAAACTAAACGCCCCGGCAGTCGATAGCTTGTATGCTCTGCGGCGCGTTCACCCACGAAAACACGCTGATGTGCCTTTCTAGCTTTGAGCGCCTCGGCAGCGGTCGGTGGACTGTCCGCGCTGAGCAACGCGAGGGAGACGCGATAGCGTTAAAGCAAAATCTTTAACATTGACTTTAAGTATTTGATATTATTGGATAATCACGCAGTCGAGGCGGCCGCCACAGCGGCGCGCCCACGGGGAGCAGTGATGGTGCCCAGGAGAGGACTCGAACCTCCACGGTGTTACCCGCTAGTACCTGAAACTAGTGCGTCTACCAATTCCGCCACCTGGGCCTCGAGGTGGGCGGCGCAATGTACGTAAGGGGTTCGGAGCTGTCAATTGAAGCGTAGCCATAAGCCGACTCAGGCCAGAAGCCATCTTAGAAGGCGCACGGGCTCACACCCCGCGCGCAGGCCCGGAAAGGGCGAACCGACGATGGCCGAGGGGATCGTCTCGCCGAATCGGGCCGGGTTCGGTTTCGCGCGAGTCGATGGCATCGAAGGGGGCGTGTTCATTCCGCCGCGTGAAATGTCCGGGCTCGTGCAGGGTGATCGCGTGAGCCTTTCCCTGCACAAGGATGCCCAGGACCGCTGGGTGGGAACGGTCAAGAGTGTCATCGAGCGCGGACTAAGCGCATTTCTTGGCGTAATCGAGCGCCACGGTCCGGAACTGCGCGTGCGTGCCGCTGACCGCAGGCTTGCGATCGTGTGCAACATTCCCCGTTCCGGCTTGCACGGTGCGGAGCCTGGCGATTGGGTCATTGCCGACATCAAGCGCTATCCGCTGGAGGGCATGCCCGGCGAGGCGTGGATCCGCAAGAAGCTCGACCCAGAGCGGCCCGTGGAAATGTCCACCGAGGCAGCTATAGCGCGCTTTGATCTGGGCCAGGATTTTTCCCCGGGGGTGCTGCAGGAAGCTAAGCGGTTTGGAAGCCATGTTGATCCGGCAGAGGCCGCGCAGCGCACGGATCTGCGTCAGGTGCCCTTGGTGACCATCGACGGTGAGGACGCGCGCGATTTTGACGACGCGGTCTACGCAGAACTCGATGGTGAAAACTTCCGGCTCCTGGTGGCGATTGCCGACGTCAGTCACTACGTGCGGACTGGAACGCTGCTGGACACCGAAGCGCGCGCGCGCGGTACCTCCGTCTACTTTCCGACGCGCGTGCTGCCGATGCTGCCGACGGCACTGTCAAATCATCTGTGCTCCCTGGAGCCCAACGTTGATCGCTTGTGCATGGTGGCGGACATGAGCATCAACGCGCGCGGGGTGCTTCGCGGCTGGCGCATTTACCCGGCGGTGATGCGCTCGGCGGCGCGCCTCACCTACACCTCCGCGCACGCCGTGCTGTTCGCCAGGGACGCTGCAGCGCGTGCCGCTCTGGGGCCGCTGGCCGAGAAGCTCGAGCCCCTGGTGGAGGTGTATCACGCGCTGCTCAAGGCGCGGACCCGTCGTGGGGCCTTGGACTTCGACGCCCCGGAGGCAAAATTCGTGCTCAATAAGGGCGAGCAGGTCCGCGCCATCGAGTTTCACTCGCGCAACGAGGCCCACAAGCTGATCGAGGAATGCATGGTCCTGGCGAACGTCACCGCGGCCAAGGAGTTGCAGAGGCTGCGCGTGCCGGGCCTGTATCGGGTGCACCCTCCGCCCGAGCAGCGCAAGCTCGATAACCTCAAGGCGACGCTCCACGTGCTGGGCATCGAGCTGCAGATCCCGGAGGAAGTGCGCACGCGTGACTTGGCCGGCATCGCCCCGCGAGTGCGCGAGGCGCAGTTGCGTCCCTTCGTCGAGTCCCTCGTGGTGCGCTCCCTCTCGCAGGCGCTCTATCAGCCCGAGAATATCGGCCACTTCGGGCTGGCGCTTCCCGACTACGCGCACTTCACCTCACCGATCCGCCGCTACCCGGACCTGCTGGTGCACCGCGCGCTGCGCGCCGGCCTGGGCCTGGCTCCGCGGGTGTCCAGCGCTGACCAGGCGGCCTTAGGACTGATGGGCGCTGATTTGTCACGGCTCGAGAAGCGTGCCGATGAAGCGGACCGCTACGTCCAGGCCTTTCTCAAGTGCGTGTACCTGCGCGATCGCATCGGCCAGACCTTCGAAGGGCTGATCACCACGGTCGTGGAGTTTGGCTGCTTCGTGCAACTGCTCGGCGTCGGGGTGGACGGATTGTTGCACCTGAGCGCTCTGGACGATGATCAGTACCTGATGACCCGCGATGGCGGGCAGTGGCAGGGCAAGCGGAGCGGCCGGAAGTTCGGTCCGGGGACGCGTCTGAGGGTGCGGGTGGCCTCGGTGAATCCGGTCGAGGGCATGGTGGATCTGGAGCTGGCGATCGACTGATGGGCACGGAGCGGATCTACGGAATGCACACCGTGCGCGCGCTGCTGGCGCGTTCTCCGCAGCGGATCTTGAGCGTCTACCTGCAGCAGGGAAGATCGGACCGGCGGGCGAGTGAGATCGAAGCGCAAGCGCGATCGGCGCAGCGTCCGGTGGAGCGCGTCGAGGCGGGACGGTTGCGCGCGTGGGTCGGGGATGTGGCCCACCAGGGCGTGGTTGCAGAGATCGAACCGCTCCCGCCCATCAGCGAGCGGGAATTTCTCGCGCAGCTTGCTGGCGAGCACAACCCCCTGGTGCTGGCGCTCGACGGCGTGCAGGACCCGCACAACCTCGGGGCGTGTCTGCGTACCGCCGATGCCTGCGGGGTGCTGGCGGTTCTGGTCCCCCGCGATCGCTCTGCGCCTCTCAATGCCACCGCCCGCAAAGTCGCCGCCGGCGCGGCCGAGACCACGCCGGTGGTTGCCGTCACCAATCTCGCCCGTACTTTGAAACTGATCAAGGAAGCGGGCCTGTGGATCGTGGGGACCGAGGCGCTGGCCGCCGCAGCGCGCAGATCAAGTTGACCTCACCGGGGGGCGTTGCCTGGTCATGGGATCGGAGGGCTCAGGGCTTCGCGAGCTGACGCGACGGAGCTGTGACTGGCTGGTGAGCTTGCCGAGCCTTGGGCACGTTGAGAGCCTGAATGTCTCGGTGGCCACCGGCATGATGCTCTACGAGGCCGTTCGACAGCGCGAAAAGCCCCCTCAGTCCGATTCTTGAGCTGGTTTTTCCGCTCCGAAACAGGCCCCCACGAGGGCTCGAGGTTGCAGGCGGCCGGAGGCTTCGGTTATCCTGCGCGGCTTCTCCTTGCCACACTGCTAACGCCTTGAGCGGGTGGCTAATTACCCATAGGGAGCCAACATGAGGCATTACGAAGATCGTGTTCCTGGTCCATCCGGACCAGAGCGAGCAGGTTCCGGCGATGCTCGAGCGCTACAAGGGCATGATCGCCGCCGGCAGGGGCACGTGCATCGCGTCGAGGACTGGGGCCGTCGCCAGCTCAGTTTCCCCATCGCCAAGGTCCACAAGGCGCATTACGTGCTGATGAACGTCGAGAGCGACCAGAAGACGCTGGCCGAACTCACCGGTGCGTTCCGTTTCAGCGACGCGGTGCTGCGCCACCTGGTCGTCAGCATGGATGAGGCCGTGACCGAGCCCTCGCCGATGGCGCGACCGACGAAGAGAATGAGGCCCGTCGCGAGCGCGACGAATGGCGATGACGACGACATGTCGCTCCGCCTGAAGGCCGCTTCCCAAAACGCTGAGGACCTACCATGTCACGTTTCATTCGCCGCAAGAAATTCTGCCGCTTCACCGCCGATGACGTCAGCCACGATCGACTACAAGGATCTGGGCACGCTCAAGAGGTATATCACCGAGACCGGCAAGATCGTGCCGAGCCGCATCACCGGCACGAAGAGCTTCTACCAGCGCCAGCTGGCAGGCGCCATCAAGCGCGCGCGCTTCCTGGCGCTGCTGCCTTACACCGATCAGCATTGAGGCTTCTAGCATGGACGTCATTCTTCTGCAGAAAGTGGCCAACCTCGGCAACATCGGCGATCGCGTCAAGGTCAAGTTCGGCTATGCCCGCAACTTCCTGCTGCCCACGGGCAAGGCAACCCTGGCCACCGCGGCCAATGTCGCCAAGTTCGAGGCCCGGCGCGCCGAACTGGAAAAGGTCGCGCCGCGATGAACTGCGCGACGCCGAGGCACGCGAGGCACGGCTCGAGGGCTTCAAGCTCACGATCACCGCCAAGGCCGGCACCGAGGGCAAGCTGTTCGGCTCGATCGGCACCAACGACATCGCCGAGGCGGCCACGGCGGCGGGCCACAAGCTCAGCCGCAGCGAAGTGCGCATGCCGAATGGTCCGATGCGCACGCGTCGGCGAACACCAGGTGGTGGTGCATCTGCACACCGACGTCGACGTCGAGCTGACCGTCATCATCGTCGCCGAAGAGCAGGGCTACGGCTCCACAAGGACACTGGAGCGCTCTCCATGGCCGGTCCGCTCCGTCCGCGCCACGACGGGGAGGCTCCGATCCCGGAGGCGGCGCACGCCGCCGCATTCGGTCGAAGCCGAGCAGGCCGTCATCGGCGGCCTGCTGATCGATGCGCACGCCTGGGACCAGGTCGGCGACTCGGTCGTCGCCGAGGATTTCTATCGGCCCGATCACCGGCTGATCTTCGAGGCCATCGCCGAGCTGATTGCCGCAGCAAGCCCACCGACGTGGTCACGGTCTCCGAGCAGCTCGAGCGCCGCGGCCAGCTCGAATGCCGGCGGCCTCGCTTATCTCGGCACTCTGGCGCGCGACACCCCACGGCCGCCAATGTGCGCGCCTATGCGCAGATCGTGCGCGAGCGCTCGCTGCTGCGGTCGCTGATCAGCGCCGGCCGCGCCATCACCACCTCCGTGTATTCCGAGGAAGGGCGCTCGGCACGCGACCTGGTCGACCAGGCCGAGCAGCAGGTGTTCGAGATCGCCGAGCAGAGCACTGGGCGGCGCGACGGTGCCGTCAAGGTCAGCGCCGCTGCTGCCGGGGCTGATCGACAAGATCGACGAGTGGCACAACAATCCGAACAAGCTGCGCGGGGTGGCCACCGGCTTCATGGACTTCGACCGCAGCACCGGCGGGCTGCGCCGCGGCGATCTGGTGATCGTCGCGGGCCGTCCCTCGATGGGCAAGACCACGCTGGCGATCAACATGGCCGAGAACGCGCGCGGTCAACCCGGGACGCGCTCCGCGGTGGCGATCTTCAGCATGGAAATGCCCTCCGAGCAGCTGCTGACGCGCATGCTCAGCTCGATTGGCGGCGTACAGCTCAATGCCATCCGCAGCGGGCAGCATCACCGACGAGGACTGGGTGCGCGTCACCGCGCCACCAGCCAGCTGGCCGAGGCGCGAATCTATCATCGATGAGTCGGCGGGCCTCACGCCCACGGAGCTGCGCGCCCGCGCGCGCCGCGTCAAGCGCGAGGAAACGGGCTCGACATGATCGTGGTCGACTACCTGCAGCTGATGCAGGTGCCGGGCACCAAGGAGAATCGCGCCACCGAGATCGCCGAGATCTCGCGCGGGCTCAAGGCGCTGGCCAAGGAACTGCAGGTGCCGGTGATCGCACTGTCGCAGCTCAACCGCGGCGTGGAGCAGCGCACCGAGAAGAAGCCGGTGATGTCGGACCTGCGCGAATGCGTTACCGGGGACACGCTGGTATGCCTGACAGATGGGCGTCGTGTGCCGATTCGCGATCTGGAGGGTTCGGCACCCGAAGTCTGGTCGATCGACGAGCAGCAACGCATCGTGGCCGCGCGCTCGGACAAGGTCTGGCGTGTAGGCTCGAAACCGGTTGTCAAACTGCAACTTGCTAGTGGTCGCAGTATTCGTGCCACTGCCGAACACCGAATGCTTGCAGCAGAGGGGTGGACGGCGGTAGCCAGCCTGAAGCCGGGCGATCGCCTGGGGTTGGCACACCGGATTCCTGAGCCGCCAACTGTTGTACGGTGGCCCGAGCATTGGATTGTTCTGCTCGGCCACTTGGTAGGCGGACGGTAGCTACCTGAGCCACCAGCCGCTGCGCTATACGACCGCCTCCGAGGCCAACAGCGAAGCGGTGCGGCGTGCGGCCGAGGCATTCGGGTCAACGGTCAGTCGGCATGCTGGTCGCAGCCCCTGGCACCAGCTGGTCATTGGCGGCAATGGCAATCGCTGGCATCCAGCGGGAGTCGGTGCGTGGCTAAAGCAGCTGGGCATATTCGGCCAGCATTCACATGAGAAGCACCTGCCACGGGATGTGTACACGCTGGGCGATGAGCAGCTCGCGCTGCTCCTAAAGCACTTGTGGGCAACTGACGGCTGCGTGGCGCTGCGCAGACCGGGTCAACGCGGCATGCCGCGGGTTTATTTCTCGACCTGTAGCGCGCGTCTTGCCGAAGACGTCAGTGCGCTGCTTTTACGTTTAGGGATCGTCGCACGGCTACGCGCCGTGCATAAGCCGAACTACAGGCCCGTTTACACGGTTGACGTGAGCGGCATGGAGGCGCAGCTGCGATTCGCGGCACTGGTGGGTGGGTTTGGACCCAAGGCCGCGGCGATCGAATCGCTGGTCGCGCATCATGCCCACCTTGCCGCGTGCGCTGACACCAACGTGGATACCCTGCCATTGGAGTTGTTTGGGCGCGTGCGGGCCGTGATGCGCAACGAAGGTGTGACGAGCCGGCAGATGGCGCAGTTGGGCGGCACTTCGTATGGCGGGTCAAGTCATTTCCGCTTCGCTCCAAGCCGCAACCTGCTGCTCGACTATGCTCAACTGCTGCATAGCAAGGAACTGAAGGTTGGGGCGACCTCTGATCTTTACTGGGATCGCATCGTGGCGATAGTGCCAGACGGCGAAGCAGACGTTTTTGATCTGACGGTGCCCGGTCCTGCCAACTGGCTGGCCGATGGCCTGGTCACCCACAACAGCGGGGCGATTGAACAGGATGCCGACATGATCCTGCTGATCTACCGTGAAGAGGTCTACGACAAGAACACGCCCAAGCGCGGCGTGGCCGAGATCGATCTGGCCAAGCACCGTAACGGTGAAATTGGCACCTTTGTGCTGACTTTCCAGGGTCAGTACAGCCGCTTTGCCAATTACGCCCCGGATTCCTACAGCGAAGGCGTATTGCGGTAGACGGGCGCGGCCCCGCTAGCCGATTTCATCGGGCATCGCCTGCTTGCGACGCGCAATAAAATCGCGCAGCGCCTCATCGATGGCCGGATCAAGCTCGGGCGCCACGTAGCTCGCGAGCAAGGCGCGCCAGCGGTTGAGGGCGCGCTGGGGCTGCTCGAGCGATCCTTCGGCGCTCCACTGCTCGAAGGAATTATTGTCGGCCAACGGGAACTCGTAGAAGGCATTCTGGTAGTTCGCCAGGGTGTGCGCGGAACCGAGGTAGTGCAGTCCCGGGCCCACTTCCCGAAAGGCGCCCAGCGCAAAACCGTTCTCATCCAAGTCGATGCCGCGCGCGAGCGTGTGAAACGCGCCCAGCTGATCCACGTCCATGAGGAATTTCTCGTACGACATCGCCAGTCCCGCTTCGAGCCAGCCTGCGGAGTGCAGCATGAAGTTGGCTCCTCCCAGGAACGCGGGCCACATCGAGTTGGCGCTTTCCGAGGCGGCCTGCGCGTCGGGCGCTTTGGAAGCGCACAGATTCCCGCCGCACCGGAGCGGCACGCCGAGGCGACGGGCCAGCTGCCCGATGGCCAGATACGCCAGCGCCGGCTCTGGAGTGCCGAAGGTGGGCGCGCCGCTCCGTAAGGACATGGAGGAGAGGAAATTTCCCAGGATCGCCGGGGAGCCGGGCCTCTCCAGCTGGCCCAAGGCGACGCAAAACATCGCCTCGGCAAAACACTGTGCCAACGCGCCGGCCGTGGTCACCGGTCCCATCGCTCCTCCGAGGATGAACGGCACGCATACCGGCGCCTGATTGGCGGCGGCGTACACGCGGATCACGCGGCTCGCCTCTCCATCGAGCACCAGGGGCGAATTCACGTTGACGTTGCCCAGAATCACGCAGTGCGCGTCGACGAACTCCTCGCCGAACAGCACCCGGCACATGTCGATCGAGTCGATCGCGCGCGCCGCGCTTGTCACCGAGCCCATAAAGGGCTTGTCCGAAAAGCGCATGTGGGCGTAGACCATGTCCAGGTGGCGCTTGTTGACCGGCACGTCCACCGGCTCGCACACCGTCCCTCCGGAATGGTGGAGCCAGGGCGCCAGGTAACTGAGCTTGACGAAGTTATGAAAGTCATCAAGCGTCCCATAACGCCGGCCACGCTCCAGATCCGTGACGAACGGAGAGCCGTAGGCGGGTGCAAACACGGCGTGAGCGCCACCGATCTTGACGCTGCGCAGTGGGTTGCGGGCATGCTGGGTAAACTCCGCCGGGGCAGTGCGGCGAATGATCGCCCGCGTCAGGCCCGCGGGCACGTGGATGCGCACCTCACCTTCGATGCGCGCCCCGGCCGCGCGCCAAAGCTCGATCGCCTCGGGCATCACCTCGGATCTCAAAGCCGATTTCTTCCAGCAACTGGTCGGCGTGCCGCTCGACGGCCTGCAGGCCCTCCTCGGAGAGCAGCTCGTAGCAGGGGATGGCGCGTGTGATGTAGGCCGGGGCCGCCGGCGGCGCGGCGCGCGCCCTTTGACGGGCTTCGCGGCTACCGCCGCGCAATGCGCCGTCCCGGCAGCTTGACCAAGGGCTTCTTAGCCCTCGAAGAATCCCATCTTCACGCCCGCCAGCTGGATGACATCGTTGTCGACGAGCCGGCGCGCCTGCGCTCCGATCGGCACGCCGTTGACCTGCGGGAAGTCATCTTCGCTTGTCCGCTGTCCACGTGCACGATGAAGTAGCCTTCCGAGCGGCGCGTGATCGCCGCGACCTGGACGCCCGGACGGCCGAGCGTGGTGAGGGTCTTGGTCAGTTCCAGTTCGCGGCCGGCAAAGGCGCCGCACAGCACCTGGAGTTGCGCCTTCTTGCAGCGCCGTGGCGTTGCCGTGCCCAGGGTGCGGCGCGAGGCGGTGGCTTCCGATCCGCGGGCGACGACCGGCGGCACGGATCTTCTCCACCGGCCGGGCCGAGGGCTGGATGACCATCGTGCTTCTCGAATTCGTCCTGCTCGCGCGGCATCGTCCTCGACAAAGCGCAACTGGTGATGGCCGACGGTGATCACATCGCCGTGCTGCATGGCGTGCTTCTTGATCAGCTTGCCGTTGACGTAGGTGCCGTTGGTGCTGTTGAGGTCTTCGAAAAAGGAATCGTTCAGGATGTTGATGATCAGCGAGTGATGACCGCTCACGGCCGGATTGTCGATACGAATATCGTTGTCCGGAAGGCGCCCGATCGTGTAGCGCTCCTTATTCATGTTGTATTCCGCCAGGACCTGACCATCCAGACTGAGCATCAGCCGTGCCATATAGATTTCGCCTTTTGCCGATCGGGGGTAGCCGAACCATCCCAACATTTTGTCAAATACTCCGCCGACGCACCGGGAATGAATCAATGACCTGCGCCAGCATAACTGAAATATTGTCCTTGCCGCCGTTGTCGTTGCCGAGCTGGACCAAGTGCTTAGCCACCGTATCAAGATTAGCACTAAAGGTGTTGATCGTTAAGTGAATATCGTCGTCCTCGACCATGTCCGAGAGGCCGTCGGAACAAATCAGGTATATGTCACCACTCTGGGCCGGCTGTTCCTGGATCTCCACTTCGACCGCTGCTTCGACACCGAGCGCCCGTGTAACGTAATTCTTGTTGGTGGCGCGCTGCGCCTCTTGCTGGCGAATAGAAGCCCCGGTCGACCAGCTCCTGCAGCAAGCGAGTGATCCAGCGTCATCTGCTCAAAGCCCGAGTCGCGCAGGCGGTACATCCGTGAATCACCGACGTGGGCGATGGTCACGCGATTGTCGTGGAACAGCGCACCCGACCACCGTGGTGCCCATGCCCTCGCAGTTGGGCTGGGTGCGGGCGGTCTGGTAGATGATCTTGTTGGCGCGCGTGAATGGCATCGCGCAGGATGATCGACACGCGCGACATGCCGGAGGCCGGGTCCGGCACCGATCAGGTCCTCGTGCTCGATCGCCTCGCGCACCAGGTTGACGATGGTCTTGACGGCGATGCCGCTGGCGACTTCGCCCGGCGTTGTAGCCGCCCATGCCGTCGGCCAGCACCAGCAGGCCGATGTCCGGCCTCCGCAGGCGATCGTGTCCTCGTTGTGCTCGCGCACGCGTCCGGTATCGGTCAGGCCGATGCATTGCAGCTTGCCCTTAAGGCTCATCGAGAGTCTCTGCGCTCGGGCATAGGCTGTAGGTTGTAGAAAACGTGAACTGGGTCACAACTGCTCGGTCCGGTTATAGTCCAATCGCGCGGCCGGCACGCGCCGCGCCCCAAAAGTTACCATCCGATGCCCCTTCCGGGCGCGTCTGGGGTCACAGATGCTGTTGAATGCGGGCGCGCGGCTGGCAATAGCGCGGCATCGTACTGGAGTTTCCATTGCGCTGCGACGGGCTCTAGCATACAAGGCAGCTATGGCGCGCAACCAACCGGTCTACGTGTGCAGTTCCTGCGGGGGCGAAGCGCTGAAATGGCAGGGCCAATGCCCTCATTGCAGCGAATGGAACACGCTCAGCCGATTCACCGGCGCGCGAGCCAGCGTGAGCGCCTCGGTCCGCTCTTCTCAACCGAGCTCCTCTGTTTTGCTGACGGCAGAGCCGCAAGCGGCGGGGAGACGATGAGCCTGGGGATGCACGAACTCGATCGCGTGTTCGGCGGCGGGCTGGTGCTCGGATCGGTGAGCTTGCTGGGCGGTGAGCCGGGCATCGGCAAATCGACGCTGCTTTTGCAGGCCGCGGCCGCCATCGGGCGAGAGCGCGCCGTGCTGTACGCCTCGGGTGAGGAGTCCACGCAGCAGACCTCCGAGCGCGCGCGGCGTCTGGAGCTGAGCGCACCTCACTTAAGACTGGTCAGCGACAGCTCGCTTGAATCGATCCTCGCCTTTGCCAGGAGCAGCGCGCGGCGCTGCTGCTGATCGATTCGATCCAGACCATGCACACCGAGTGCGGCCGAGTCGAGTCCCGGTTCGGCGCAGCAGCTGCGCGAGTGCACGGCGGCGCTGGTGCGCTTTGCCAAGCAAAGCGGCACGGCGGTCATCATCGTCGGGCACGTGACCAAGGACGGCGCCATCGCCGGGCCCGAAGCTCCTGGAGCATCTGGTCGATACGGTGCTGTACTTCGATTCGGACGCCGGGAGCCGTTATCGGATGCTGCGTGCCACCAAGAACCGCTTCGGGCCGGTCGATGAGCTCGGATTCTTTGCCATGTCGGGCGCGGGCCTGCGCGAGGTGCGCAATCCTTCGGCGATTTTCCTGTCGCGCAAGTCCGAAACCCGTGCCCGGAAGCCTGGTCATGGTGGCGCGCGATGGCGGGCGCGCGCTCCTTATCGAAGTCCAGGCGCTCGTCGACCATACGAGATTCGCCAGTCCGCGGCGGGTAGCGCAGGGGGTAGACGCCAATCGCCTGGCGATGCTGCTGGCGGTGATGAACCGCCACTCATCCCTGGCGCTGGGCGAGCAGGATGTGTACGTCAATCTGGTCGGCGGCCTGCAGATTGCAGAGACCGCGACCGACTTGCCGCTGGTGCTGGCGCTGGCCTCGAGCCTGAAGGGCCAGGCGCTTGATCCGGCGCTGGTGGCCTTTGGCGAGCTGGGATTGACCGGCGAGGTGCGCCCGGTACCGCATGGCGAGGAGCGGCTGCGCGAGGTGCACAAGCACGGTTTCTCACGCGCGATCGTGTCCTAAGCAGAATACGCCCCGTGCGGGCGTGGATGGCCTGCGCCTGCAGGCCGTCGCGACGGTCGCCGAGGCGCTCGAGGCCGCTTTTGCGCCGGCCTTGAACAGTCCCTCTCATCCTGCGGCGCTAAACGATCGGGCGCACCCGCACGGTGCGAATGGCATTGTCGACGGTTTGCAGCACCTCGAACTCCATGGTGCCGATGCGAAGCGAGGTGCCCGCCTGCGGGATCGTCTCGAGTTTCTCCAGCAGCAGTCCGTTGAGGGTCTTGGGCCCGAGATCGAGGTAACTGCCAGCCGAGCGATCGGTTCAGCGCCCGGATCGTCGCCGCGCCGTTGACCAGCCAGGCACCGCTGGCGTCGCGGTGCACGTCCTTGTGACCGACCGTGGCCGGATCGGTTGTGAACTCGCCGACGATTTCCTCCAGCAGGTCCTCGAGCGTGACCAGGCCCTCGATGTCCCCGTACTCGTTGACCACGAACGCGTGGCGGCGGCGATTGCGCTGGAACTGCGCGAGCTGCTGCATCAGCGAGGTGCCCTCGGGCACGAAGTAGGGCTCTCGGG
This sequence comes from uncultured Gammaproteobacteria bacterium, assembly GCA_963717335.1. Taxonomy (GTDB): domain Bacteria; phylum Pseudomonadota; class Gammaproteobacteria; order Steroidobacterales; family Steroidobacteraceae; genus FEN-1191. Next base: position 390,196 of record CAVQVZ010000006.1, read on the forward strand.
TCGCGGCCAGTTCGATGAGCCGCTCGCGGGTCAGCGTGCCACGCGCGAATTCCTGGGCGGTGCGCTTCATGTGCAGGATGCCCACGAGGTTGTCCAGTTCTCCGTCGTAGACGGGGAGCCGGGTGTGCGGCGTTTGCCGGAGCCGCTCCAGCACATCCTCCCAGTCCCCCGATATGTCGATGCCGGCGATATCCTGGCGCTGGATCATGATGTCATTGACCGTCACGCGCTCCAGATCGAGGATCGACAGCAGCATCTGCCGGTGCCGTGCCGGGATCAGCGGGCTCGATTCATTGACCACGGCGCGCAGCTCTTCGGTGTTGAGCGGCTGCGCGCCATGGGAAGAGGATCGCAGCCCGAACAAGCGCAGGAATGCGTAAGCCGCGCGGTTGGTGAACCAGAGCACGGGCGAAGTGATCCACAGCAACAGGCGGTAGATCAGCGTCGAGTTCAGTGCGACCGCCTCACTGTGCACGGCCGCGTAGATCTTCGGGGCCAGCTCGCAGAAAATGATGATCACCACGGTGAGCGCGAGCATCATGAGCGGCAGCGCGTGCGCGTGTGCCGCGCGCAACGCCAGGAGCGTCGCAACGGTCGAGGCCGCGACGCTGGCCAGGGCCAGGATCACAAGATTAGCGCCCAGCCATTGGTCGGGTTTGGCCAGGAGCCGCTCGAGCAGCCGGGCCCGGCGCTCCCCCGCAGCGGCACGCGTGCGGATCCGGTAACGGTTGACCGAGAGCATCGCCACCTCGGTGCCCGAGGAGAATGCGATGACCACCAGCAGCCCCAGCAGCGTGAGCACCAGTACGAGAGTCGGAGCCTTGTCCAATCCGCTACCCTTGGCCTGATCGCCTTGGCCTGATCGACAGGCCCATAGCATAGGGCCTGCGACGTTTTTGTTTTGGGGCTTAACGGCCCGCGCTTAGGCGCTCACGTATAATTGCCCGATGTTCGATCAGCTTACCGGACGCCTGAGCGCGGCGGTGGCCGCGTTGCGAGGACGCGGACGGCTCACCGAGGACAACATCGCCGAGACGCTCCGCGAGGTGCGGATCGCCTTGCTCGAGGCGGACGTGGCCCTGCCGGTGGTCAAGCGCTTTATTGACGCCGTTAAGGCCCGGGCGCTGGGCACGGAGGTCAGCGCCAGCCTCAGTCCCGGCCAGACCCTGATCGGGATCCTGCACCGCGAGCTGGTGGGGATGCTCGGGGAGGGAGGGAAGCGGGCTTTCGCTGAACGTGCAGCCGCCCTTGGTGCTGGCTGCTCGCGGGCCTGCAGGGTGCGGGCAAGACCACGACGGCGGCCAAGCTGGCGCGCTGGCTCATCGAAACTCACAGGCGTCGAGTGCTGCTGGTAAGTACCGATGTGCGCCGACCTGCGGCCGTTCTTCAGCTGGAGCGACTGGCCGGGCAGGTCAAGGCCGGCTTCTTCGCTCCTCCCGAGCGCACAAAGCCGCCGCGCCAGATCGCCGCCGCGGCCCTCGTCCAGGCCCGAAGCGGCGTGTACGACGCGCTGATCGTGGACACGGCCGGGCGACTGCACATCGATTCGGAGCTGATGCAGGAACTGAAGGACATCGACGCCGACCTCGAACGCCCACGAGCGCCTATTCGTCGTCGATGCGATGTCCGGACAGGACGCGCTCAACACGGCCCGGGCCTTCAGCGCCAGTCTGGAGCTGACCGGCATCATCCTGACCAAGGCCGACGGTGACGCACGCGGCGGGGCCGCACTCTCGGTGCGCGAGGTGACGGGCAAGCCCATCGTCTTTCTGGGCGCTCGGCGAGAAAAGCGAAGCGCTGGAAGTATTCGATCCCGAGCGGATGGCCCAGCGCATCCTGGGGATGGGCGATGTGGTGGCGCTGGTGGAAAGTGTGCAGCGCAACATCGAGGTCGACCAGGCCGAGCGGCTCGCCCGCAAGGTCGTCCAAGGGTCAGGCCTTTGACCTCGTGGACCTGCGTTCGCAGCTCGATCAGGTGCGTCGCATGGGGGGCCTGGGGGCCCTCATGGACAAACTTCCCGCCCAGATGGCCCGACGCGGCCGCGGCCCCGGAGCAGGCCGAGCGCCAGCTGCGCCAGCAGATGGCCATCATCGACTCGATGACCGCCCGCGAGCGACGGGTCCCCGGGATCATCGATGGGTCCAGGCGCCGCCGGATCGCCCGCGGGGCGGGCGTGCAGGTGCAGGATGTCAACCGGCTGATGAAGCAGTTCCTGGACATGCAGAAAATGATGAAGCAGCTCAAGGGCTCGGGCCTGCGCCGGCTGATGGGCGCTTTCCGGGGCGGGGGGCCCTAAGCGCTGTTTTAGGACTTTAAGTCTGGCCTCTCATTGCGTAGAATCCGCGCTCTTTTTTGGACCCCAGAGCGACGAACTACATGGTCACTATCCGTCTTACCCGGCGCGGCGCCAAGAACCAGCCCTTCTACCACGTGGTTGTCACCGACAGCCGCAAGCGCCAGGGAGGATCGAGCCTGGAACAGGTCGGCTTCTTCAACCCGGTTGCGCGAGGCAAGGAGCTTCGGCTGCGCCTGGAACTCGGACGCATCGATCATTGGGTCGGATTGGGTGCTCAGCTGTCCGATCGCGTGCGCGAACTGGTTGCGAAGTACCGCAAGCAAGCAGCGCAGGCGACCGCCTAGAGATCAAGCGGCCGTGTCGGAAGACCGACCGCCGCGCCACATCAAGCTCGGACGGGTACTGGGAGCCGCAGGGTTACAGGGCTGGCTGAAGATCCAGTCGTACACGGATCCGCCCGATAACCTGTTGCAGCACAAGGTCTGGGAGCTGTCGGATGCGCGGGGCGAGCGGGTAGCCTACGAACTGGCGGAGTCCCGCTTCGACGGTCGCTGGATCCGCGCGCGGTTGCAAGGCGTAGAGGATCGGGACGCCGCGGAATTACTGCGCGGCAGGGATATCGAGGTGGCGCGCTTGGCGTTGCCGCCGACCGCGGCTCGCGAATACTACCGCGATGACCTGATCGGCTTTCGGGTGCGCACCCGCGAAGGGGCGGAGCTGGGGCGGGTGAGTCATTTTATCGATGCTCCCGTCGATCCGGTGATGATCGTGCAGGGCGAGCGTGAGCACTGGGTTCCGGCCGTGCCGCGCTACCTGCAGACGCGTGGACTTGGTGGCAGGTGAGGTGGAGGTGGATTGGCCGGATGATCTCTAGCCAATCGACCAAGGCGGTCAGCCGATTGCAGATTGAAGTGGTCACGCTGTTCCCGGAAATGATCCGGGAGGCCCTGCGACACGGCATCGTGGGGCGCGCGCAGGAGCGCGGGCTGCTGCAGTGTCGGTACGGAGAATCCGCGGGCGCACACCGATGATGTGCACCACACGGTGGATGATCGTCCCTACGGGGGCGGGCCCGGAATGGTGCATGAAGCCCGAGCCGCTGGGGGCGGCCATCGCCGCGGCGGCACGGCGTCTGCCGGCAGGCAGTGCGCGGCTCGCGCTTTCGGCGCAGGGCCGGCCCCTGACGCAGGCGCGGGTGTGCGAACTGGCGCGCGCACCCGGGCCTGATGCTGGTGGCCGGGCGGTACGAGGGGATTGATGAGCGGGTGCTGGAGGCGGAGGTCGACCTCGAAGTGTCGATCGGCGATTATGTGGTGTCCGGCGGCGAGTTGCCGGCACTGGTGCTGATCGATGCGCGTGACGCGGCAGTTGCCTGGGGCGCTCGGTGATGAGCGATCGGCGCAGCAGGAATCCTTCAGCGCCGGATTGCTCGACTGGCCGCACTACACGCGGCCCGAGCAGTACGAGGGACGAGGCGTGCCGCCGGTGCTGCTATCGGGCGACCACGCGGCGATCGAGCGCTGGCGGCTCAAGCAGGCGCTGGGCCGGACCTGGCTGCAGGCGCCGAGAGTTGCTGGCTGGCGTGAGCCTGGATGCGCAGCGCGCGGCGCTGTTGCAGGAATTTTTAAGAGAACAGGGAAGCGAGACATGAACATTATTCAGACGCTGGAAGCCGAGCGAATGACCCGCAAGGTCCCCGATTTCAAACCGGGAGACACGGTCGTCGTGCAGGTCAAAGTCGTTGAGGGCGATCGCGAGCGCGTACAGGCTTTCGAGGGCGTGGTGATCGGCATCTCCAACCGCGGCTACAACTCCTCCTTCACGGTGCGCAAGATCTCGCACGGCGAAGGCGTGGAGCGCACCTTCCAGACCCACAGCCCCTCGATCAGCGATATCGCGATCAAGCGCCGGGGCAATGTGCGTCGTGCGAAGTTGTACTACCTGCGCGATCGTGCCGGCAAGTCCGCGCGCATCGAAGAGAAAGTCTAAGGCGCGTGAGCGCCGCCTTAAGGGCGGTGCTCGCAAACCGCGGCCTCTAACGCTCGCGCCAGCCTCACCCAATGCGTTACCTGGGGACTTTTTTCGCCAAGTTGTGGCTTGGACTCGATGTCCTGCGCCGCGTCCTGCACCTGTTGCTGCTGCTGGCCTTGCTGGCTGTGCTGATCGCGGCACTGCGCAGTTCCATCCCGAAGCTTCCCGAACGCGGAGCGCTCGTAATCCGTCCCTCCGGGGAAATCGTCGAGCAGTTATCGGGCCAGCCACTGCAGCGTGCGATCAACGAGGCCCAGGATCAGGCGCCGCCCCAAACGCTGCTCTGGGACCTGACGCGTGCGATCCGCAGCGCGGGGAAGGACCCGCGCGTGCAGGCGCTGGTGATCGACACGGACGACCTGGAAAGCATCGGTCTTCCGGAAACCGAGGAGCTGGCGGCCGCGATCGGCGAGTTTCGGCGCACCGGCAAGAAAGTCATCTCTCACGGCAGTTATTTTCTGGACGGCCAGTATGCGCTGGCGGCGCAGGCCGATGAGGTGTACCTGGATCCGCTCGGGTTCGTGCTCCTGGCCGGTTACGACCGGTATCGCATGTTCTTTAAGGACGCGATCGACAAACTCTCGGTTGATGTGCACCTGATACGCGCCGGTAAATTCAAGAGCGCCGCGGAACCCTTCATTCGTCGCGACATGTCGCCCGAGGAAAAGCAGGAAAGCACCGCTTATCTGCAGGCGCTCTGGCAGGGATACCGAAACGGGGTGGGCGAGGCGCGGCACCTGCCGCCCGAGGCGATCGACGCTTACGCGAATGGATACGCCGCAGCAGTGCGCCAGGCCGGGGGCGACACGGCACGCGTCGCGCTGGCCGCGCACCTGGTGACGGGCCTGCGCACGGCCGCGCAGATCGAGCAGCGCATGATCCAGCTGGTCGGCATGGACAAGGACCGCCACAGCTTCAGCGAAATCACCTTCGACGATTACATCCGCGTGGTCAAATCCGAGGAACGCCTGCACCGCAAATCCGACAGCGCGGTGGGCGTGATCATGGCCAGCGGAACGATCCTGGACGGCACCCAGCCTTCAGGGACCATCGGCGGGGATTCGACCGCAGCGTTACTGCGCCAGGCGCGCGAGGACGAGTCGGTCAAGGCGGTCGTGCTGCGCATCGACAGTCCGGGCGGGAGCGTGCTCGCCTCCGAGCAGATTTACCGCGAGGTGCAGGCGCTGCGCGCTGCGGGCAAACCCGTGGTGGCCTCGATGGGCGAGGTGGCCGCCTCGGGCGGCTATTACATCGCCGCCCCGGCCGATGAGATCCTGGCGAGCGCGAACACCATCACAGGCTCCATTGGCGTGTTCGCGGTCGTGCCCACGATTGACCGCACGCTGAGCAAACTGGGCGTGCACGTGGACGGGGTGGGCACCACAGCCTTGTCGGGTGCGCTGCGCGTGGACCGGCCCCTGCAACCGGAGATCGAGGGCCTGCTCCAGGCGGGAGTGGATCACTCCTACTCCGAATTCCTCAAGCGCGTGGCCACGGGGCGGCACCAGAGCACCGAGGCGATCGATCAGATCGCGCAGGGGCGGGTGTGGGCCGGGAGCGATGCGTTGCGTCTGCGCCTGATTGACCGGGTAGGCACCTACCAGGATGCGGTGCAGGCGGCCGCCAAGCGCGCCAAGATGGCCAAGGGCTACGAGGTGCGCCTGATCGAGCCCGAGCTTGGTTTGACCGAACAGTTGCTGATGAGCATGCGCAGCAACGGGATGCGCGTCTATCGCGCTTCGGGATTGGGTGAGGCGACCTACGCTGGGCTAGCGGCCCGGGTAAGCCCGCAGCTGCAGCCCCTGGAGCGCGAGCTGATCCGCTGGCAGCGCTTCGCCGCGGTGCCGAACCACACCCTGGCGTACTGTTTTTGCACCGCCGACTAGCTTTTCGTCCCTCGCACGAAGACTTAACGCGCCCTTAAGGGCCGTTACGTGCCCCCATCGAGGGGCAGGCGCCAGAATCCGGCCGTCTGCAGTTGATCGAGCGACTTCCTGCCGCGAAGCTGCTGCCCGAATTCGCTGATGCCCGGGTTGTGCCCAATCACCATCACGACCCGAGCTTCGCCGCGAAATTGTTCAATGGCCTTGCGATAGCTTCGCGCACTTGCACCGTAGAGTTCCGGAATGGCTATCCGATCTGCCGCGTCGATGGCGAGTTCATCGGCTACGATTTCCGCGGTCTCCCGTGTGCGCCGCGCCGGGCTATAGAGGAGTCGATCCACTGCGATTCCCGCGCCGCTCAGCCGGCGCGCGGCCTGAAGGGCTGAGGCGCGGCCGGCGGAGGAGAGCGGACGCTCGAAATCGGGGGCACCTGCCGCCGCGGAGAGCGCCGCGGCGTGCCGCATCAGAATAAGTTCAGCCACGGCGCTACCACATCATCCCCGTCTGGAGCCGCGCGGCCTCCGACATCATCGACTGGCTCCAGGGCGGGTCAAACACCAGCTGCACATCCGCGTGGCTCACCGTCGGGATGGCCTCGAGCTTCTCGCGCACGTCGCGCACCAGAACCTCGCCCATGCCACATCCGGGCGCCGTTAAGGTCATGCTCACCTTAAGCTGGCGGGCCCCGTCCTCGGCCGCGGACACCCCGCACTCGTAGACCAGTCCGAGATCGACGATGTTGACCGGAATTTCCGGATCGTAACAGCGGCGCATCTGCGCCCACGCCAGTTCGCGCACGTCCTCATCGGTGGCTCCCGGCGGCAGCTGCGGAGCCTGGACGATCTCCTTGCCGATCGCGTCCGCCTGCGAGCCGGGAATGCGATACAGATTGCCTTCGATGTACAGCGTAAAGCTTCCGCCCAACGCCTGGGTGATAAAGCCGCTCAGGCCGGCCTTGAGCGTGATCGGCGTGCCGGCCGGCACGATCACGGCCTCCACATCGCGGCTTAAAGTGACCGGCTCGTTTTCGTAGCCGCTCATGGCGTTTCGGTCGAGACCGCAGGAGCTGCAACGGTGCCCGGTGCCGGGTGCAGCGCAGCTTGCAGGGTATGCCAGCACAGGCTCGCGCATTTGACCCGGGCCGGGTACTCACGCACGCCGCCCAGAGCCATCAGCTTGCCCAGGGGAACCGAGGGCACGTAGGCGGGCTCGGTCAGGAGCGAGTGCACCTCGCGATACAGTGCATCGACCTCGCCGAGGCTTTTGCCGCGGACCGCTTCGCCCATCAGCGAGGCCGATGCGATGGAGATCGCGCAACCCTGGCCGTTAAATCGCAGATCGCTCAGCCGATCGCCCTCCAGGCGCAATGTCAGGCTCAACGCGTCCCCGCACAGCGGATTGTGGCCGACCGCCGAGGCATCGGAAGGCTCGAGTCGGCCAAAATTGCGCGGACTGCGGTTGTGATCGAGGATCACATCGCGGTACAGGTCGTGGATATCCATCAGGCAAATACCCCGCGCACGCTCTCCAATCCGGCCACCAGCCGGTCGATGTCCGCGAAGGTGTTGTAGCAGCCAAACGAGGCGCGCACCGTGGCGGGCAGGCCGAAGTAGGTCATGACCGGCATCGCGCAGTGATGACCGCTCCGTACCGCAATGCCTTCGCGATCCAGGATCGTGCCCACATCGTGCGGATGGATGCCCTGCAGCGTGAACGACACCACCGCGGCCTTCTCGGCGGCGGTACCGACCAGTTTCAGACCCGAGATCGCGCTCAGTTGCCCGGTGGCCCGCTCGAGCAGCAGCTGCTCGTGCGCCGCGACCCGCTCGCGACCGAGCATGTCCAGGTAGTCGAGTGCGGCGCCAAGTCCCACTGCGCCGCTGATGTTCGGCGTGCCGGCCTCAAACTTCCACGGCAGCTCGTTGTAAGTGCTGCCCTCGATGGCCACGGTCAGGATCATATCGCCGCCCCCTTGCCAGGGCGGCATCGCCGCGAGCAGGGATTCGCGCCCATAGAGCACGCCGATGCCGGTAGGCCCGTAGACCTTGTGGCCGGAAAACGCATAGAAGTCGCAATCCAGTTGCTGCACATCGACCCGGTGATGGGCGATCGCCTGGGCACCGTCGAGCAGCACCGGGATGCCTCGCCGATGGGCGAGCTGGATGATGCCCTCGACAGGAAGCACCGTGCCCAGGGCGTTGGAGACGTGGGCCACGGCCAGCAGGCGAGTACGCGCACCGATCAGCTCTTCAAAATCCGACAGATTCACCTCGCCCGCTGCGCTGATCGGCACCGCGCGCAACCTCGCCCCGGTGGCCGCGCAGATCATCTGCCAGGGCACGATGTTGGAATGGTGTTCCAGCTGAGTGATCAGCACTTCATCGCCCGGGCGAAGGTTACCCGCCCCCCAGGAGCGCGCCACCAGGTTGATCGCTTCAGTGGTGCCGCGCGTGAATATGATTTCGCGTGCCGAGCGGGCGTTGATAAAGCGGCGCACCGTTTCGCGCGCCCCTTCGAAGGCGGCGGTCGCCTCCTGGCTCAGGGCATGCACGCCGCGGTGAACATTGGCGTGCAGGTGCGTTGAATAGTGCGCGATCGCCTCGAGCACCGCGCGCGGCTCCTGCGAGGAGGCGGCGCTGTCCAGGTACACGAGCGCTCGGCCGTGCACCTCCCGGCTGAGAATCGGAAAATCGGCGCGCACCCGTTCGGCGCGCAGCGCCCCGTGGCCATCCCAGTAGCCCTCAACAGCCCTCGGCTGAGCTGCGCTCATTGCAGCAGTTCCGAGGTAGGGGCATCGCTGAGGCGCGCGGCCACGGCCGACTCGGCCGCCTTGCGCAGCGGCGCAGGTCCCACAGTTCCCAGGATCTCGCTCAGGAACGCCCACTTGAGGAGCGAGCGGGCCGCTGCCGGCGCCAGGCCGCGCGAGAGCAGATAAAAAAGCAGATCCTCGTCCAACCGCCCGGTTGTGGCCCCGTGTGCGGCCTGGATGTCATCCGTGTTGATCGTCAGGCGGGGTCGCAAGTTGACTTCCGCGCCCTTCCCGTCGATCAGTCCGCGCAGCGACTGCAGCACGCGCGAGCCCCTGGCCCCTGGGGCCACCTGCACATCGGCGCTGCAGGCGACATGCGAGCGCTCACTGGCGATCCCGCGGAACGTCAGCTGACTTCGGGTGGCGGGCGCTTCGTGGAGTATCGTGTACAGCGCATCGCAGTACTGCGCATCCTGCGCCGCGGAGAGCGCGCGGACGTCCGCGGAGGCGCCCTGGCCCTGCAGTTGAATCTGAACGCTGCTGCGCGTATTTGCGCCGCCGGCCGCGAGATGGCGAAGTTCGTAGCTGGCCCGCTCGGCGAGTTGGCTGGAAATTGTGTCGTACAGCAAGGCATGGCCGCCCGCCTGCTGGAGGCGCGTGTGGGTGAGCTGCGAGCCCGCCCCCTGGCGCAGGCTCAAGGCGCCGCAGCCCAATGCGCTCGGTGGGGGAGCGGGGGTCGCGGATTGCGGCCCGCAGCTGCGTTCGACCAGTTCGAGCCGCGCTCCGGCTTCCAGCTCCAGGTTCAGTTCGGTGTAGCTGCCCGCGCCCGAGGGCGACATCAACGAGAGCACTTCCAAAGCGAATTCCCCGCGAATTCTCAAGCTGAGCGGGTCGGGTGCAAACATGCGCGCCACCAACCCGAAGCGCCCATCGCCTGCGGTCTCAAAAGGGCTTACCGCCCCGGTTTCCGGGCCGGGGGCAACGCGCTCGAGCTTCGCCAGGGCCTGGCCCGACAGTTCGGCATGGATCCGCCCGTCCACGTAGACCAGACGTTCAAATCCAGGGAGCGCGGATGGAAGGGGTGGCGAAGCCTGTACAGACCCGGCAGAAGCCTGGGGCAGGAACACCGGAATGGTTTCGAGGGCGCGAAGGTTGGCGTAATGCCAGTTCTCGTCATGACGGGTCGGCAAACTGTGCTCACGAAGCGCCTGGGCGGCGGCCTGACGTGCGGCGGGCGCGGAGGGCTGCGAGCCAAACTCCTCGAGGATGCGGGCCAGGGCGCTCATGCCACCTCCGGGACCGCCTCGAGCAACCAATCGTAGCCGCGCCGCTCCAGCTCGAGCGCGAGCTCCCGCCCCGGCGCTGCGCACGATGCGACCGCGTGCCAGCACATGGACACGATCGGGCACCACGTGTTCCAGCAGGCGCTGGTAATGCGTCACCAGCACCAGCGCCCGCTCGGGCGAACGCAGGGTGTTGATGCCCTCACTGACCACCTTGAGCGCATCGATGTCCAGTCCCGAATCGGTCTCATCGAGCACCGCCAGGCGCGGCTCGAGCACGAGCATTTGAAGAATCTCGTTGCGCTTTTTTTCACCGCCCGAGAATCCTTCATTCACTCCGCGCGTGAGCAGCGCATCGTCGATGTGCATGGTCTGCATCTTGGCGCGAACCAGATTCAGAAAATCGAAGGCATCGATGTCCGGCTCGCCACGGTGGCGGCGCGCCGCATTCAGTGCGGCCTTGAGCAGGTACGCATTGTTGACCCCCGGAATCTCCACCGGGTACTGGAAGCCCAGAAACAATCCCGCACGCGCCCGCTCTTCGGGGGCAAGGGAAAGCAAATCGAGCCCCTCGAAGCGGATCTGGCCTGCGGTCACCTCATAACCGGGACGTCCCGCGAGCACGTGCGCCAGAGTGCTCTTGCCCGAGCCGTTCGGGCCCATGATGGCGTGCACTTCCCCGGCGTTGACCTGCAGGTTGACGCCATTCAACACGGGCGTGCCGGCGACGCTGACCTTGAGGTTGTCGATCTGGAGCAGTGCGCCGCTCATCCCACGGCCCCTTCCAGGGTCACGGCCAGCAGGTTCTGGGCCTCCACGGCAAACTCCATCGGCAATTCCTTGAACACTTCGCGGCAAAAGCCACTGACGATCATGTTGACCGCATCTTCCTGGCCGAGTCCGCGCTGCTGGCAGTAGAACAGCTGCTCCTCGCTGATGCGCGAGGTGCTGGCCTCATGCTCGACCGTCGCTCCAGGGTTGCGGGTCTCCAGGTACGGGAAGGTATGGGCACCGCACTGCGCACCGAGCAGCAAAGAATCGCAGCGCGTGAAATTGCGCGCGCCGTGCGCCGAGGGCATGATCCTGACCAGACCCCGGTAGGTGTTTTGTCCGTGGCCGGCCGAGATGCCCTTGGACACGATCGTGCTGCGTGAGTTGGCGCCGATATGAATCATCTTCGTGCCGGTATCGGCCTGCTGGTAGTTGTTGGCAGTGGCGACGGAATAAAATTCACCGACCGAGTTTTCCCCGCGCAACACGCAGCCCGGATACTTCCAGGTGATGGCCGAGCCGGTCTCCACCTGCGTCCAGGAGATGCGCGAATTGCGGCCGCGGCATTCGCCGCGCTTGGTGACGAAGTTGTAGATGCCGCCTCGTCCCTGCGCGTCTCCGGGGTACCAGTTTTGTACCGTTGAATATTTGATTTGCGCATCATCCAGCGCGACCAGTTCGACGACCGCCGCGTGCAGCTGGTTCTCATCGCGCATCGGTGCCGTGCATCCCTCGAGGTAGCTGACGTGGCTCCCCTTATCGGCGATGACCAGCGTGCGCTCGAACTGGCCCGTGTTGGCGGCGTTGATGCGAAAGTAGGTGGACAGCTCCATCGGGCAGCGCACGCCCGGGGGCACGTACACGAAGGAGCCATCGGAGAACACCGCGCAGTTGAGGGTCGCGTAGAAGTTATCCGTGTACGGCACGACGCTCCCGAGGTACTGCTCGATCAGCTCGGGGTGGGAAATCACTGCTTCCGAGAACGGGCAGAAGATCACGCCGGCCTCGGCCAGCCTGCTCTTAAAGGTCGTCGCCACCGACACGCTGTCAAACACGGCATCGACGGCGACCCCGGCCAGGCGCGCTCGCTCGTGGAGCGGTACTCCGAGCTTCGCGTAGGTTTCGAGCAGCTTGGGATCGACCTCGGCGAGGCTCTTGGGCCCATCGCCCTTTGGCTTCGGGGCGGAGTAATACGAGATCGCGCCAAAATCGATCGCCGGATAGCGAAGGTGCGCCCAGTGGGGTTCATGCATCTCTCGCCAGTACTGGTAGGCCTTGAGGCGCCAGGCCAGCAGGAATGCGGGCTCGCGCTTCTTGGCCGATATCATCCGGATCACCGATTCATCCAAGCCGGCCGGCGCGGTGTCCGATTCGATATCGGTGACAAATCCGTGCTGATAGCCGCGGTTGAACAGCGCGGCAAGTTCGGTATTGCTGCTCATGGGCGCTCCGGTCGCACCGGACGGAGCTGGCGCTCGAGCGCCGCGAAGCGTACCGGCTCGCCTCCCAGTCCTGCCAGTTCCAGCAGTGTAATTTCCTGGAGCGAACGACGAATGGCCTGGTTGACCCGTTGCCAGGCGCGCCCGACGCCGCAGGTGCTTTCGATGCTGCAGTGGTGCACGTGCTGGGCACATTCGATCAGCGCCATCGGTCCTTCCAGCGCATCGAGTATCTGGGCGGCGGTGACTTCCGCCGCCGGGCGCGCAAGGCGATACCCTCCACGCAATCCGCGCGTGGAGCTGACCAGCCCGCACCGATGCAGCTGCTTGAGGGCTTTGCTGACCGTGGGCGGGGCGAGCCGGGTCTGCTCGGCGAGCTGCGCGGCGGTCCACTGGCGCTCCGGGGTCGCCGCAAGGCGAGCCAGCAGCACGGTGGCGTAGTCGGTCATTTTACTGATGCGCAGCATGGGTTCTCCAAATCTAGGACTATTTTAGTCCTATATGCGGTTCACTTAAAGAGCGGGGCCGCAGCTTTGCTATGCTGGCCGCCCGTTTTTGGAGGTAGGCACATGGGTTGGGCAGATCTGGAGCAAGTAGCCAGGGCAATGGTGGCCCCCGACAAGGGCATCCTGGCGGCCGACGAGAGTTCGGGCACCATCAAGAAGCGATTTGACAAGATTGGCCTGGAATCGACGGCCGAATCGCGCCGCGCCTACCGCGAACTGCTGCTGACGACCCCAGGCATGGCCAAGGCGATCAGCGGGGTCATCTTTTACGACGAGACCCTGCGGCAGAAAACCGCCAGCGGCGTGCCCTTCCCGCAGTATCTCGCCCAGCAGGGCGTGGTGCCGGGCATCAAGGTCGATACTGGCGCCAAGCCGATGGCTGGGTTTCCGAACGAAACCATCACCGAAGGGTTGGATGGCCTGCGCGAGCGTTTGGTGGAGTACTACCAGCTCGGGGCGCGTTTCGCCAAATGGCGAGCCGTGATTGACATCGGGGCCGGGATTCCGACCGCCTACGCCATTCACGCCAACGCCCACGCGCTCGCGCGCTATGCCGCGCTGTGCCAGGAACAAAATATTGTTCCGATCGTCGAACCGGAAGTCCTGATGGATGGAGACCATACGCTCGAGCGGTGCGAAGAGGTCACCGACGCCGTACTGACGGAGGTGTTCCATCAACTCTATGGGCACCGCATCCACCTGGAAGGGATGATCCTCAAGCCCAACATGGTGATCTCCGGAAAAAAGTGCGCCCAGCGCGCCAGTCCCGAGCAGGTGGCCGCAGCGACGGTTCGATGCTTGAAGCGCCACGTACCGAGCGCCGTGCCCGGCATAGCGTTTTTATCCGGCGGGCAGTCCCCGGCCGAGGCGACGCTCCATCTTTCGCTGATGAACGCGCTCGGTAATCTTCCCTGGCAGCTGAGCTTCAGCTACGGCAGGGCCTTGCAGGATGCCGCCCTGAGCGCCTGGGGCGGGAAGGGCTCGGCGGTTGAGGCGGGCCAGAAGGAGTTTGGCCGTTGGGCACGGCTAAATGGCCTGGCCCGGACCGGTCGGTTCAAGCCCGGGATGGACACGCAGGCGGCCTGATGGAACCGCCCAAGCGAGCGGAATCCGTGGTCGAGGTGCGCGAGCTGCGCTACACGATCGAGGGCCGAGCCATTTTCGACGGACTGAACCTCCACTTCGCGCGCGGAGCCATCACCGCCGTGATGGGACCCAGCGGCACGGGCAAGACCACGCTGCTGCGACTGCTGATGGGCGCGGTGCGTCCGGATTCAGGAGTCGTGAGCGTGTTTGGCAAGCAGCCGGCACGACTGAGCCGCATTGCTCTGTATGCAATGCGCCGGCGCGTGGGGATGCTGTTTCAGAACGGCGCGCTGATGAGCGATCTGAACGTGTTCGAGAACGTGGCCTTCCCGTTGCGCGCTCATACCCGTTTGCCTGAACCGCTCCTGAGGCGCCTGGTACTCATGAAGTTGCAGGCCGTGGGTCTGCGTGGGGCGGCCGAACTGGACACCAGTGCTCTTTCGGGCGGCATGGCCCGTCGCGTGGCCTTGGCCCGGGCGATCGTCATGGACCCGGAGCTGCTGATCTACGACGAGCCCTTCGTGGGCTTGGATCCGATCTCGCTCGGGGTGATCTTGCGACTTATTCAGACACTGAATGCAACCCTTGGGATCACCAGCATCGTCGTGACGCACGATGTTGAGGAGATCAGCCGCATCGCCCACTGCAGTTATTTGCTCGCCAATGGCAAGGCCGCCGCGGCTGGAAGTCCGGCGGAGTTGCGCGCCACCGCCGCTCCGGTGGTTCGCCAGTTTATGAGCGGCCTGCCGGACGGGCCCGTGCCCTTCCACGTACCGGCCCCGGACTATCGCGAACAACTGATGCGGGATCCCTAGTGATGAGCGGTACCGTCAATCCGCTCGCCAACGTCCTCGCCAAGGCCGGGCGCGTCGGACTTTTTTTCGTGCGGGTGCTCGGCCAGTGCCTGCCATCGCTCAAACTTCCCCGGCTTCTGACCGCGCAGGTCTACAACGCCGGAGCGCGCTCGTTGATCATCATCATGCTCTGCGGGCTGTTCGTGGGGATGGTGCTGGCGCTACAGGGGTACGATCTTCTGCAGCGCTTTGGCTCAGAGTCCGCCCTTGGAGTGGCCGCGGCGCTCGGATTGGTGCGCGAACTGGGACCTGTGATTACCGCGCTGCTGTTCGCCGGGCGCGCCGGGACCTCGCTCACCTCCGAGATCGGACTGATGCGCGCGACCGATCAGCTCACGGCCATGGAAATGATGGCCGTCGATCCGGTCCGACGCGTGGTCGCGCCGCGCTTCCTCGGGGGAGTGATCGCCGTGCCTTTGCTGACGGCGATATTCGATGTCATCGGCATATTCGGCGCACAGATGATTGGCGTGGGCCTGCTGCGCGTCGAATCGGGCTCGTTCTGGTCGCAGATGCAAAGCGCGGTGTCGATGCGCGACATCCGGGAGGGGCTGGCCAAGAGCCTGGCGTTCGGAATCGCTTGCAGCCTGGTCGCGGTGTACGAGGGCTTCCACGCGGAGCCCACCGCGGAGGGCGTGGGCCTCGCCACCACGCGCACGGTGGTTATTTCCGCGGTGCTGACCTTGGTGTTCGATTATCTGTTGACCGCGGCGTTCTTGAATTCCTGAGGAGTCTAAACATGAGCAACTCGAGTCGGAGTTTGGAAATCGGCACTGGGCTGTTCGTGCTGCTGGGGTTTGCGGCGCTGGCGTTTCTGACCACCCAGCTCCCGGCCAGCGGAATGCAGGTGCACCGTGCCGCGGACACCTTCCAGGTCAGCGCCCGATTTGACAATGTGGGTGATCTGAAGGTCGGCGCGCCGGTGACGATGGCGGGGGTGCGGATCGGAAGGGTTACCGGGGTGACCTTCGATCCGGCCGATTACAAGGCCCTCGTCACCATGGCCATCGACCGACACTACAACCAGATTCCGGATGACAGCGACGCGGCCATCCAGACTTCAGGCTTGCTGGGTGCCAAGTACATAGGCTTGGGCGCCGGCGGTTCCACCACCTACCTGGCCAATGGCGGGCAGGTGCAATTTACGCAATCCGCTCTCGTACTGGAGAATCTGGTCAACAAATTCTTCGCCGGCATCGCGGGCGGGAAGAAATACGATGATAAAAAGGACGACAATGCCAAGAAGTAATTTTCGCAGTCGCGTAGCCACAGGGGCGGCATTTTCGCTCGCGCTGGTGTCCGCTGCGTTCGGCGCGGCCCCGGCGGCAACGCCGGCAGCGCCCGCCGAGTCAACGGCGCCGGCCACTCCCGCGGTGGCGGTCGTGGATACGGATCCTGGCCAGCTCATCGACACGGCCGCCAAGGCGATGCTGGCTGATCTGGACGCCAACCGCGCCGAGTATCGCAAGGACCCGGAGAAGATCCACGCTCTGGTCGACAGGATTCTGCTTCCGCATTTCGATACCGAATACGCCGGGCGTCTCGTGCTGGGCAAGTACTGGACGACGGCCAGTCCCGAACAGCGCCAGCACTTCGTGGCGGCCTTCTATCATTCGTTGCTCAATAACTACGGCAAGGCCCTGCTGGAATTTACCGGCGACCGCCTCAAGGTGTTTCCCTACAAGGGCGAGCCCGGCGCCACGAGCGCCACGGTTCGCACGCTGGTTCGTAAGAGTGACGGCAATACGGTGGGGGTCAATTACAGCCTGCATCGGACCGACAAGGGCTGGATGGCCTGGGATGTGATCATCGAAGGGATCAGCTACGTGAAGAGTTTCCGCGACGACTTTAGTGCCGAAATCGACCAGAAGGGCCTGGACGCGCTGATCGCGCGGCTTGAGACCCAGCAGGCCCCCATGCCCAATCCGGCCAAGAAACCCGCCAAGTGAGCGCAGCGCCGAGCGAACCCGTTCAAACGCCACCCCCTTCGTCGGGCGGGCTGCGCGATGCGGGCGGTGGACGCTATCGGCTCGAGGGTCCAGTCACCCTGGAGACGGTCACCACCCTGCGCGCCGCCGGATTGCGCTCGTTTGCGCACGGGCAGGGTGCCATTGAGGTGGACCTGAGTGGCGTAGGGCGCACCGACAGCGGCGCCCTGGCGCTGCTCGTGGACTGGCTGGCGTGGGCGCAGGCCGCCCGGCGCGAGCTGAAGTTTACCTCGCCCCCCGAGGGGCTCCTGGCGCTCGCGCGTCTTAGCGACGTGGAAGAACTCTTGACCGGCACCCTGGCCTGAGGCCGGGACTGCGTTTCAGTTGGGCGGTGGCTCCGCGTCCAGGTCCGCGTCCGGGTTCTCCTCGGCCGTTTCTCCATCGCGCACCTTATATTCGCGACGCTGTATCCACGCGTTGCGAATGAAGGCGTACGGATCAAAGGTCTGGTCCAGGGCCGAGTCCAGATCCAGCAAGCTGGCCCGCTGTTCAATTTTATCAACGCCCCAAAGTCCCCAGTCCACGTACGGATCGTGGATGTAATGGCGCGCATTTGTATAGTCATCGGCCAGTCGCGCCGGGGCATCGCGGACGCTCGAGGGACCAAAGATCGGCAGCATCACGTAAGGACCCGCCGGCACGCCCCACTTGCCGAGGGTCTGCCCGAAGTCCTCGTCGTGGCTCTCCAGCCCTGCCGCGGTGGCCGGATCAAAAAACCCGAAGCCGAAAACGGTGTTGACGACCAGACGGGTCAGATCGTGCCCGCCCTGCGTGAACTTGCCTTGCAGCAGGTCGTTGATAATGGTGCCCGGGTAGGCGAGATTGCTGAGGAAATTGCTCAGCCCGTGACGGACCGGGGTGGGCACCACGGCTTTCCAGGCGCGGGCCGTGGGACGGAACACGGCCCGGTCGGCGGCGCTGTTAAAGCTGTAAATGCTGCGATTGACGCGCTCGAACGGATCGCGCGGATCGGGCTTGCCATTGGGGATGGTTGCGCAGCCTGCCAACAAAAAAAATGCGGCCGTAGCCGCGCTGGCGGTTCTGATCCTCATCGGCGCATTCTACATGTTCATTGCGAGGAGGCGCGCGACTCGCGCTGTTCACGCATCCACTCTCGAATCTCATCAAGGCGGGCGCGGAAGCGCTGGCGTTGCACCGAGGTGAGGTTGGGCGAGGCGAGGGCGAGTTCCAGCTGTTGATTGGCCAGTGGCAGATCACCGTTGCTGATGTGGTACTCGGCCATGTAATAGGAGGCATCCCCGGTGTCACCGGCGGCGCTTGCGGCCAGGGCGGTCAGGCGGATCTGTTCCGGGGTCGGTTGTGTGTTGTTGAATACATCGAGCAGCATCAGGTGCGCCTGGCGCGCATGTCCGGTCTGCATGAGCGTATCCGCATAGCGTACCGCGACCGGCACGTTGCGTGGAAACAGGGCCATGGCATGCTCAAAATTCGTCAGAGCCGCAGCGGATTGATGGTCGGCCTGCAGAGCCTGGCCCAGCGCCGTGTACAGCGCGGTGATCTGCGGGTACTTGTCCAGCAGCGCCCGCAAGGTCACAGCCGCCGCTTTACTCTGGCCCTCGAGGTTCTGCGCAAGTGCCTCGCCGTACCGTTCCGGATCGCTAAGGGCGCGGTGATCGCGGAGCTGAGCGTAGTAGACCACCATGTCCTTGTCGGCGGGGGCCACCAGCACGCGCAGGCGCTCGCGCATCCACGGATACAGGATCGATTCGCTGATCGGGTACTTCGCATACTGTCCCGCGCGCGCGCGCGCCTCGGCGATACGGTCTCGGGTGACCGGGTGATTGCGCAGCATGTCCAGGGGCCCGGGCGTTTCGGGATCGCCCTGGCGCCGCGCCATCGCCTCGAAGAAGTTTGCCATTGCGGAGGCGTCAAAGCCCGCGCCCGCCACCAGGCCGATCCCAATACGATCGGCCTCCGCCTCCTCGCCTCGGGTGAAGTTCATGCTCTGCTGCAGGGCAACGCTCTGTCCCATCGCGATCGCCCCTTCCATCGCCTGGCCCCCGGCGCCACTCACGGCACTGATCAGGACGGCGGCCAGCATCGCGGCCGTGGTGCCCAGCGACATGCGGCTTTGCGCGAGGATCGAGCGGGCGATGTGCCGCTGACGAACGTGGGCGGTTTCGTGGCCCAGCACCGCGGCCAGGTCCGATTCGGTATTGGTCAGCAATATCAGGCCGGAGTTAACGCAGATAAACCCGCCGAATGTGGCGAATGCGTTGATCTCAGAGGAACGGATGATGAAGTACTGAAAATTCTGATCATCATCGCGGGCCTGCGAGGCCAGGCGGGAGCCGAGGTTCTGGATATAGTCGCTGAGCTCGGGGTCCTCCAGGATCAATCCCTGACCCCGAAGATCGTGCATCGCCATCAGGCCGATCTGGAACTCATCGGTCTTGCTGAGCAGCGCGTTCTCGGGCGAGCCCATGTCCGGAAGCTGGCTGGCGATCGAGTTGGTGTCCTCCGCGCCACGGGCCGCCAGCGTCAGGCCCAGGCCGATCAGCAGCGCGAGCAGGGCGCCGGCCGCGCCGGAGCGGGCTTTCTTAGCGATCCACATCGAGGTTTCGACCGGCATCGACAATGGAGGTTCCTTACAGCTGTTCGGAGGCGAAATCAGCCAGTCGGGAGCGTTCTCCGCGCACCAGAGTGATGTGGCCCGAGTGCGGCCAGCCGCGAAATCGGTTCACGACGTAGGTGAGTCCCGAAGTGGTCTCGGTCAGGTACGGAGTGTCGATCTGAGCGATGTTGCCCAGCGCAATCAGCTTGCTGCCGGGCCCGGCGCGCGTGATCAGCGCCTTCATCTGCTTGGGTGTGAGGTTCTGCGCCTCATCGAGAATGATGTAGCGGTTGAGGAAGGTGCGCCCGCGCATGTAGTTCATCGAGCGAATCTTGATCCGGTTGCGCAGCAGGTCATTGGTGGCCGCCCGGCCCCAGTTGCCGCCTTCCTCGCTCCGTGTCAGCACTTCCAGATTGTCCATCAGCGCCCCCATCCAGGGCTCCATCTTTTCTTCCTCGGTTCCGGGCAGGAAACCAATGTCCTCCCCGAGCGGAATGGTCACGCGCGTCATGATGATTTCCGCGTAACGGTTGCGCTCCAGCGTCTGCACCAGTCCGGCGGCCAGGGCCAGCAAAGTCTTGCCCGTGCCCGCGGGCCCCAGGATGGTCACGCAGTCGATCTCCGGATCGAGCAGCAGGTTCAGCGCAAAGTTCTGTTCACGATTGCGAGCGGTGATGCCCCACACGCTGTGGCGGTCGCTGCGGAAGTCGCGCACCAGTTCCAAGGTGGCCGCGCCCTGGCTGAGCTTGCGCACCATCGCCTCGATTCCCGCCGCGCTGTCCTCGTAAACAAATTCGTTGACGTGCCAGTCGGCCACGGCCGGACCGCTCAGTTCATAGCAGGTGCGCTCGCCCGACTTCCAGGAGCGCATGTCCTGGCCGTGGCGTTCCCAGAAATCAGCGGGCAGGCGCTCTGTGCCGGTATAGAGGATATCGGCATCCTCAATCGTCTTGTCACTTGAATAATCCTCCGCATGCACGCCGATGACGGCAGCCTTGATTCGAAGGTTGATGTCCTTGGAAACCAGCACGACGCGAGTGGGCGAGAGCTCTTTCTGAAGCGCGAGAGTCTGGCCGAGAATCAGATTGTCGACCCCGAGACCGGGAAGGTGATCGGGCAGGCTGCCGCCCAGATCGCGGGTCTGGAAAAATAGCTTCCCGGCGGGGGGCGGCTTGCCGTGATTGTCGGTCCTGGCGCTGGGAATCGGCAGTCCGGCGTCGATCTGTTGCTTGGTGACGCCGCGGATCAGATCATCCAGGAAGCGGCTCGCCTGGCGCGTATTGCGCGAGGCCTCGGACATCCCCTTCTTGTTGGCATCGAGTTCCTCGAGCACCACCATGGGCAGGTAGACATCGTGCTCCTCGAACCGGAAGATCGCCGCTGGATCGTGCATCAGCACGTTGGTGTCGAGAACGAACAGTCGCCGGCCGCGGGTCTTCACAGGGCTTTGGCCGCCTCCAGAACCTCGGCCGCGTGTCCGGTGACCTTTACCTTGCGCCATTCCTGGCGCAATTTCCCGGCCGAATCGATCAGAAACGTGCTGCGCACGATCCCGAGCACCTTGCGCCCGTACATGTTCTTCTCGTGGATCACGTCGAACAGGGCGCAGGCGCGGCCCTGCTCATCGACCAGCAGCTCGAATGCGAGGCCGAACTGGTCGCAGAATTTCTGGTGCGCCGCCAGGGTGTCGCGCGAAATCCCGCAGACCCGGACCCCGGCGCGCCGAAACGCGGGCAGTAACCGCTGATAGTCCTGAGCCTCGAGTGTGCAGCCAGGGGTGTTGTCGCGCGGATAGAAATACAGGACCAAGGGCTTGCCGCGCGCCTCGCTCAACCGGAAATCCTTGCCGGCCGTCGAGGGAAGCGAGAAATCCTTGACGACTTTGCCGATCGTCACGCCGCTCATGACTTGACCGGCTCGAGGATTGCGTCGAGGTTCATTGTGTCGCAGTAGTCCATGAACTCCTCGCGCAGCTGCGCCACGTGGTGGCGCGCCGGAACATTGATGGTCATCTGCACGGCAAACATCTGCGCCCCGGTGTGGGCGGCGGCATAGCCGCGGGTGGCCACTTCACAGATGTCGATGTTTCGGGCCGCGAAAAACCCGGACAGTCCGGCGACGATGCCCGTCTGGTCGATGCTGACGATGTCGATCGAGTAGGGGACCATTTCCTTGCGGCTCGCGCGCGCCTCGGTGCGACGCAGGTGCACGCTCAAGGTGCCCGCGTCGGCCAGCCGACCCAGCTCCGATTCGATCCGGGCCAGCGTGTGCCAGTTGCCGGTGACCAGCAGCAGCATGGCGAACTCACCACCCAGGGCGGCCATGCGGCTCTCGGCAATGTTGCCGCCGCAATCGGTGATCACGCGCGTAAAATCGTGCACCATTCCGGTTCGGTCGCTGCCGATCGCTGAGACGGCAAGGTGCTGCTTGCCTGGTGAGATTTGCTCGTTCACGGCGAGGAGTGTACCGGTTTCCGGGACTTGCTTCAGGTCACGCTGGATGCGTAACATCGCGCCCCCGCTGCGGTAATCGTGCCGCGGCAGTTCACCGTGCGGGAAGCTATGTTTTCAGGCAGTCTGGTCGCGCTGGTCACGCCCATGCTCGATGACGGCGCAATCGACATCCAGGCCTGGGAGCGACTGCTCGAGCTGCACTTGCGCAGCGGCACCAGCGCGGTGGTGGTGGGCGGGAGCACCGGCGAATCCGTGGCTTTGACCGATGCCGAAAGCGACCTTTTGATAGCCCACGCCCGTCGCTGCTGTGGCGGTCGAATGGGGCTGATCGCCGGGGTCGGCGGCAGCAGCACGCGCGCGGTGGTGCGCCGGGTCGCGCAGTTGACCGGCTCCGGCATCGACGCCCTGCTGGTCGCGACGCCCCCGTACAATCGCCCCACGCAAGAGGGTTTATATCGTCATTTTGCGGCAATAGCAGAGGCCGCTACCGTGCCGGTGTTGCTGTATAACGTTCCGAGCAGGGCGGCAGTGGATCTGCTGCCCCCTACCGTGGCGCGGCTTGCCGAACTTCCGCGGATTGTCGGCCTCAAAGAGGCCGTGGGTGAGATCCAGCGGATCCGGGAGTTGCTCAGTGCCGTGCCGTCGGGATTCGGGATACTTTCGGGCGATGACCCCACGGCGTGCGAAGCGGTGCTGGCCGGCGCGCGTGGCGTGATTTCGGTGACCGCCAACCTGCTGCCCGCGCAAGTTGCCGCCGTCATGGCGGCGGCGTTGCGGGGCGAGAGTGAGCTGGCCCGCCGTCTGGACGCAGCATTGGCGGCATTGCACCGAGAGTTGTCCGTGGAACCCAATCCAATACCTGTCAAATGGGCGCTATCTGATATGAAGTTGATCCACCCGGGAATTCGCTTGCCGCTGACCTGGCTCAGCACCGCCGCGCAGCCGCGCCTCCGCAGCGCATTGCACGCGGCGCAGCCGGCTATCTCGCAAGCCCGGGCGGTCAGCGCATGAGGCGCTCTCCAGCTCAGATTCTGTTCGTCTTAGTCTGCGCGCTCGGGTTGCTGGCCGCAGGAGGTTGCGCATCGCTGCGCCACGGAAAGCCCAAGAAGCAACACTGCCCGGAACCGGCGCTCACCTCCGACGTCAAAAATATGCCGCCGCTCCGTGTGCCGACGGGGCTCGATGCGCCCGATACTCGAAACGCGGTCAAAATTCCTCCGCTCACCGAGCCGCAGGTGGCGCGAGCTCCTGATGCGCCTTGCCTGTCCTCGCCCCCGAGCTTCGGCGCCCAGCTGGCCGCCTACACGGGACCGAGCAGTCGGCGCGGGAAAGGAGCATTCAGCTGGCACGTCAATGGCGGCGGCGCGCTGACGATGGGCGAATCCAAGGATTACCTGGGCACCGGCTGGACCATCGGTGGTGGAGTCAGTTACAGCCGGCCGCAAAGTCGTTTAGCGCTCCAGTTGGACCTCGGGTACGCGGACTTCAACGCCACGCGCAAACTGATCAACCTCGGCCAGCAGAAGGTGCAATACAGCATTGACGGCGGGACCGGCAGCGTATGGCTGCTCAGTACGGCCGGCCGCTACACGGTGCCCGTGACTCGCAGTGTCAATGCGTACGGATTGCTCGGAGTGGGCGCTTACCACGAAGCGGTGCAGTTGACTGAAAGTGCTCTGGTGGGCAACATCATTTGCGATCCGTGGGGCTTCTGCTATTCGGTGGTTACCGATGGCGACGTGATCCAAGCCAGCAAGAACCTGACGAAATTCGGGTGGAACGCCGGCCTGGGCCTGGAGTTCGGCAACAACGGGCGCACTTCCTGGTTTGTGGAGGCGCGTTATCACAGCGTAGAGGGCAAGCACTCGGTTCAGTTCCTGCCCCTGCAGCTCGGTTTCCGCTTCTGATGCTGCGCCGTTCACGCGTTAGCTCTGGAGCGGGTCGCTCCGGGAAGTGCATGGCCTGGTCTGGGCGGCAGGACCCTCTGCCCCAAGCCCAGCCTTGCTAGAATGATGACTGCGGATTGTTGCAATCTACTTTACTTTTGGTATGTAACTCATTGAAAGGAGAGGTGGCCGAGCGGTCGAAGGCGCTGGACTGGAATTCCAGTAACATCTTCACGGGTGTTCGTGGGTTCGAATCCCACCCTCTCCGCCACGATACAGCGGTGGTCCGCGCCGGTTCCTTCGCGACGACGAGCCGCCAATCCCGTCAGGCCCGGAAGGGAGCAGCGGTAACGGCCACGTCGTGCGCCGAAGACCGGCCGGCGCGGACTGCCTCCATCCTCGTACGGCGTACATAGGCTAAGGACCCGATGGCATACACCGCGCTCGCGCGTAAATGGCGTCCACGCCGCTTCGCCGAAATGACCGGCCAGGAACACGTGTTGCGCGCATTGAGCAATGCGCTGGAGAGCGGACGCGTGCATCACGCGTTTCTGTTTCGCGGGCACGCGCGGTGTGGGCAAGACCACGGTTGCGCGGATCCTGGCCAAGTGCCTGAATTGCGAACGCGGTGTCAGCGCCGAGCCGTGTCTGGAATGCAGCAGCTGCCGGGAGATCGAGGCGGGGCGGAGCGTTGATCTGATCGAAGTCGACGCGGCCTCGCGCACCAAGGTCGACGATACCCGCGAACTGCTCGAAAACGTGCAATACGCGCCGACCCGGAGCCGCTTCAAGGTGTACCTGATCGACGAAGTGCACATGCTGAGCACTCATTCGTTCAACGCCTTGCTCAAGACGCTGGAAGAACCGCCGCCGCACGTGAAGTTTCTGTTCGCGACCACCGACCCGCAGAAGCTCCCGGTGACCGTCCTCTCGCGTTGCTTGCAGTTCAATCTCAAGCGCCTGTCGGTGCCGCTGATCACCCAGCGCCTGGCCTACATATTGGACGCAGAGCACATCGCCTATGAACCGGCGGCGCTGCAACTGCTGGCGCAGGCGGCCGATGGCAGCATGCGCGATGCCCTCTCGCTGCTCGATCAGTTGCTCGCCTTCGGCAATGGGGCGGCGCGCGATGCCGAGGCGCGCGCGATGCTCGGCACGGTAGCGCGCGATCACGTGGAACGAATGGCCTCGGCACTGGCGGAGGGAAATGCCACCTCACTCCTCGGCGCTGCCGCGGAGCTCGAGGAATTCTCGCCGGACTATGGCCAGCTGCTTGACCAACTGGCCTCCCTGCTTGAGCGCGTGGCGCTCCTGCAGGTCGTCCCGGAGTATTCGGGCGATGAATATTACTCAACCGCACTGCTGGAGCGACTCGCGGAGCGCATAAGCCCTGAGGATGTGCAGTTGTATTACCAGACGGCAATACTGGGACGACGGGATCTGGCGCTGGCGCCCGACCCGCGCACCGGATTTCGAATGACGCTGATCCGAATGCTCGCGTTCCGGCCCGAGGGGCGCCGCTCAGGCGAAGCACGCCGGTGCCGCGCGCAATTTCCGCGCCGTCTGCGGCCACCAGCGCCCCGACGGAGAAGGATCAGATCGCGACAGGCTCGGAGGATTGGAACAGTGTGCTTGCCGCTCTCGACCTTGACGGCCCAACGCGCATGCTGGCGCTTAATTGCGCGCTGGTGGCGAAAACCCCAGGACAACTGCGCCTGACGCTGGACCCGCGCAACGTGGGCGCGCGTACGCGTGCACGCGAAGAAAAGCTGGCTCAGGCCTTGAGCCGGCATTACCACGAGCCCCTGCACGTGGAGATCGTCACTGGCACTGGGCAGGCGGAAACCCCCGCACAGGCCGGGGAGCGGGCCGGTCAGGAGGCGCTCGGCGCCGCCCGTGCGGCGTTCGCGCACGACCCGGCGGTGCAGGCATTGCAACAGCGCTTTGGCGCCACCATCAACCCCGATTCGGTCCGGCCGCGCAAGCCGGCCTGACGGCTAACTGCAAGATCAAGGAGGTCCGGCATGAGCGGGAATATTGGCAACATGATGCGCCAGGCCCAGGCGCTGCAGGCGAACATGCAAAAGGCGCAGGCCGAGATCGCGTTGCTCGAGGTCACCGGGGAGGCCGGTGGCGGGATGGTAAAGATCACGATCAATGGCCGCCACGAGGCGCGGCGCGTGCAGATTGAGCCGGCGGTGTTCGGCGATGACCGCGAAATGCTCGAAGACCTGCTGGCCGCGGCGCTCAATGACGCCGTGCATAAGCTCGAGGCGGCGAGTCAGGCCAAGATGAGCGAGCCTGATGGGTGGACTGCAGCTGCCACCGGGCATGAAGCTCCCGTTCTGATGCAGCACTCTCCGGCGCTGGCGGCCCTGATCGAGGCACTGCGCGCACTGCCGGGCGTAGGGCCGAAGAGTGCGCAGCGCATGGCCTTCCATCTGTTGCAGGACGCGCGCCCTGCCGCCCAGACCCTATCGGCCTCCATGCAGCGAGCGCTCGAGCGGGTCAGGCGCTGCCGGCAGTGCCGAATGCTCACGGAGGCGGAACTGTGCGATATCTGCACCAGCGCCCAACGGGATCCGGCGATCTTGTGCGTGGTGGAATCACCGGCGGATGTAGTCGCCATCGAACAGTCTGGCGGATATCGCGGACGCTACTTCGTGTTGATGGGTCATCTGTCGCCGCTCGATGGCATCGGCCCCGAGCAGCTCGGCGCGGCGCAGTTTTCGGCCCTGCTGGCCGCAGGAGAGGTGCGCGAAGTGGTGCTGGCGACCAATTCCACCGTGGAGGGGGAAGCCACGGCGCATTTTCTGGCGCAACTCGTGCGGCAGCGTGGCATCAAGCGCGAGCCGCATCGCCCACGGCGTGCCGATGGGAGGCGAGCTCGAGTACATCGATGGCGGCACGCTCGCGCACGCCATGGCCGGGCGCCAGGCGATCTAATTTTTGTTAGGGGCTCGCGGTGTCGAGCAGGCTATGAGCGCGGAGTAGGGCATTCGCTCGAGCAGGCGCTCGCGCAATCGTCGCAGTCGCCGATAGCTCTCGTAACGGCGAGCGCTGATCCGACCGGCCGTTACGCGCCTCGCGCACGGCGCACTGCGGCTCTTGCAGGTGGCGACAATCGGCGAATCGGCACTGCGGCGCAAAACGCGCGATGTCCACATATCCCACGTTGCGCGCGTCGAGCATTTCCGCGGCCGGTGCAAAATCGCGCACCCCAGGTGAGTCGATGAGCGTGCCGCCCGCCGGGCAACTGGTAGAGCCGTGCGGCGCTGGTGGTGTGCCGGCCTTCCTGGCTCTTGAGCATCTCACCGACCTGGGCCTCACATCCGGGCACCAGTTCGCGCAGCAGTGAGGACTTGCCGACCCCGGACTGGCCCACGAACATCACGCATTGATTGTGCAGCCGGTTTCGCAGGGCGCTCAAGTCCCAGCCCAGTGTGCGCGCTGCAGAACAGCGTGGCGCAATCGTTGGCTGGTAGGCGTGCGAGTTCCGCCTGAAATTCGTCATCGAAGGACTGGTCGGCCTTATTGCCCAGCAATAATGCGTTAAGACCTGCGCTAGCCGCCGCCGCGAGGTAGCGATCGACCAGGAACAGATCCGGCTCGGGCAGCGGGGCCACGACTATGACCAGTGTGGTGAGATTGGCGGCCACCAGTTCGGCGCGCCCTCGGGCATTGCTTCGATACAGCGCGCGTGCGCCTAGGCATCACCTGCTGGATCTGCCACTGCGCGTGCTGCGCATCCCGATTGCAGCGCACTTCATCGCCGCACACCACCTGAAGTTCTCGACCGGCCGCGCGCGCCAGAGCCTCGGTCCCATCGCTGAAGCGCACGCGGGCGCTTGGCCCGTGTGCGATCAGAACCAGCGCGTGGTGATCCGCAGCTGTGGGTTCGGTACCGGCGGCGGGTGGTTCACTCACCCTGCTATGATGCCCTAATCGGCAGGAGTCAGACATTTGGCAAGCAAAGACCGCCTGATCTGGATCGACCTCGAGATGACCGGACTCAGACCCGAGCACGACCGCATTATCGAAATTGCCACCGTGGTGACGGACCGTGAACTGAATGTGATCGCTGACGGCCCGGAGCTGGCCGTGCACCAGAGCGAGGCCGTGCTTGCGCAGATGGACGAATGGAACCAGCGCCAGCACGGTGGCAGTGGTCTGATCGGCCGAGTGCGCGCAAGTTCCGTTGGCGCAGAGGCGGCGGAACAGCCAGACGCTGGAATTCTTGCGTTCCCACGTGGAATCGGGTGCCTCGCCGATGTGCGGCAACAGCATCTGTCAGGATCGGCGCTTCCTCGCCCGCTGGATGCCGGCGCTCGAGGCCTATCTTTCATTACCGCCATATCGACGTCAGCACGCTCAAGGAACTGGCGGCACGCTGGTACCCGCATCTTGGCGCCGCACTGGTCAAGCAGTCGGCGCATCTGGCGCGCGCCGATATCTACGAATCAATCGCGGAACTGCGATTTTACCGCGAACGGCTGTTCGTCAAGACGGCGTGACGCAGTTCGCGGCCCGATCATGCGGGAGTGGCTGACGCACAGCGCATGTTATATTCGGAGTCGTGATAGCCGAATGCAATCTGGTGGTTTCCTGGCGCGCACGACCGCGCAGTTTCGTCGCGCTGATGGGCCTGTACGAGAGCAACTATCTGCGCCTGGCGCAGCTGGCGGGGGATTTGCGCGCGCTGCCGGACACCGGCGTTTCTCAGGTGGCCGGCGATTGCACGCTGGTCCTGAATGTCTGCGAGCGCGCCCGTTACACCACTGAGTTGCTGCTCACCTACCTGTTGCCGGCCCGCAGTCCCCCTAAGGCGCTGGAACGGGTGCCCGACCTGCGCTTGCGCCTGTACCATGACGCGCGTCTCCTTGAGGCCCGCGGGGCCGGGGGTGTGGCCCCGGAACGTGAACTGGATCGGTGTTGGACCCGCAACATGATGGTAAATAAGTGGCTGGAATACTGCGCGGAGCGGGGTCATGGATTCGTCCGCGGCGCTCTCGACCACCCGTCCAGCTGAATCTCCGGCGCTCTTGCGCCTAGTGGCGCAAATGATGCAACGCCTCCGGCAACTCGGTTTCTTACACGTGGCGTTCAAGGATCCCAAGGCCGCCCCGGACGACGGGCGCGTCATGCACCTGTTCCGCAACCGCATCGAGCTGAAGAAAGTCTTTCAGCAATGCGCAGGAGGAAATCCAGCGCCTCAAGGATCGGGTCAAGCAACAGGAAGGCGCGACTGCACGCGTGCAGGAACTGCTGCAGGACCTGGAGCGGCGTCTGGCGCAGCCGGCGAGCGGGTACCAGTCGCTGGTGTTCTACCAGCTCAAGGAACTGTGGTCGCTGGGCCAGCGCCTGCTGCAGCAGTTCGTCTCGGAGCTCGAGATCGCAGCAGGTCGAGCGCGAGCGTCGCAATTTCTTTGCGGAATTTAACCGCCGGCAGTTTTCCCAGCGCCAGAGTGTCGAAGCCGACTACCTGCAGGCCGAGGCACTGGCCGCGGCCGCGCGCGCCCGGGTCAGCGAACTCGAACGCCAGTACTGGCGACTGCAGCGCTTCTGGCATTACTTTCGAAGGCGCGCGGTACGCCAGGCACAGCACGCGGCCAGCATCCAGGTGCTGCTGAGCGAGCAGGCGCTCTCGGAGGCGCGCGCGGCGCCCGCGATGCGCTCGCTGCGGAGCTACCCAATTTCTCCGGAATCTCCATCGACTCGCGCCGCGCCATCAATCTCGCCGCGGTCGCCTACGCGCAGGTGCTGCGCGAGCGCCTGACGGCGACCGGCCTGTTCGAGCCACGCACCGCGCCAGCGGCCGGCGCGAACCGGGGAGCGATGAGTACGGCACGCGCAAGGAGTGCGAGCGGATGATGAGCGACATCCAGCGCGCCCGAGTCATGCTCGAGCGGCGTGGCGATGTGCTGACCGAGATTCGCACCCGGGCGGATGCGCTGCGACGGCTGGCCCGTTACCGCGGCGAAAGCGATTCGGTGCCCGAACCCTCGAGCCTGACCGAAGAAGGCACGAGTGCTGCGAGCGAGGTGCTGATCGAGGACTGCTGGGAGATCTACCGGGTGCTATTGCGCTGATGCACGTGCGGCCGTGGTGGCCGCGGGCGAGGGCACCGTTGTCATTGCGAGCTGCGCCGGCTATGCGCGAGGTCTCGGCCAGCACCACGTCGGGCTGATCATCCGGCACCGCATCACTGAGCGCCTTGAGAGCGGGCATGCCGTCGGCGGCCCGGCGCGCATTCTCCCGCGCCAGCGCCTGCTGCTCCTGGCTGGTGCGCTCGCGCTGTCGGTCGGCCAGGTTGAGCGACAGGGAATGGTCCTTGCGGGTTTGCTCGAGCGAGTTCAGCGAGGCGACCAACCACTGGTAATCGGCATCACGCGCCGAGTGGGCGGTCTGTTCCTTGGCCAGGGTCTGCACCGCCCCGGCCAGGGGCGCGTCGGCCCGGAACGGAACCGGCAGCGATCCGATCCCAGGGGAGCGGAAAATCCAGCGAGCTTTCGCCGACATCCTTGGTATTGATGCGTGCCGGCAGTTCGATGTCAGGTTGCACGCCGCGCAGCTGTGTGCTCTCGCCCGTGACGCGATAGAACTTGCCGATCGTGACGGTAAGCTGCCCCTCGCTGGACTGGCGCGACCAGCGATCGAGCGGAATGAGATTCTGCACGGTACCTTTTCCGAAAGTGGTCTGACCCACGACCACGCCCCGGTGATAATCCTGCATTGCCGCGGCAAATATTTCCGAGGCCGATGCACTGGTCCGATCAACCAGCACGGCCAGCGGCCCGGCGTAGGCGATGCCGGGCTCCGGATCCTGGAGCACCTCGATGCTGCCGTCGGTGGTCTTAAGCTGTACGACCGGGCCGTGATCGATAAAAAGTCCGCTCAGCGCGGTGGCCTCGGGCAGGTATCCGCCACCATCCCCGCGCAGATCGAGCACCAGCGCATCGAGTGAACCCTGGGCCTGCAACTCGCCGATGAGGCGGCGCACGTCGCGGGCCGTGGTTCGGTAATTGGCGTCCCCGGCGCTGCGAGCGTCGTTGTCTTCGTAGAAACCAGGCACGGTGATCACGCCGACCTTAAGGTTCCGATCGCCGATATGCACCGTGCGAACTTCCTTCTTGGCGGCCTGGTTCTCCAACGTGACCTTGCCGCGCATCAGCGCGACGATCTTCTGATCGGTCCCCGGCGCGGCCCCGGCCGGCAGGATCTGCAGGCGCACCAGCGTATCGCCCTTGCCGCGGATGAGCTGCACGACATCGTCCAACCGCCATCCGACCACATCGGTGAGCGCCCCTTCCTTGCCCTGGCCCACGGCCAGCACCCGGTCGTTGGGCTTTAAGGTATTGGCCACCGCGGCCGGACCCCCGGGCAGCAGCGCGCTGATGGTCACATAGTCATCGACCAGCTGGAGCGAGGCACCGATCCCCTCGTAGCTCAGGCTCATCTGGATGCGGTATTCCTCGGAGCTGCGGGGTGAAAAATAGTTGGAATGCGGGTCATAGACCGCCGCGTACGCGTTCATCAGCGTCTCGAACACGTCATCGGCGCTGACCTGTCCCACGCGGGCGAGCAGGCGAGTGTAGCGCTTGCGCAGGATATCGGCCGACTCGGGCCAGGTCTTTCCGGTGAGCATCAGCGAAAGCGCGTCGTTTTTGACCCGCTGCCGCCACAGCTCGTTGAGTTCCGCGGTGTCGTGTGGCCAGGGCGCCTGGTCCCGATCAAAAACGTAGCTTTCATTCAGCTTCCAGTCCGGCTCGGTCGCCAGCAGGCTGATCGCGTATTGCATCCGCTCGCGATTGCGTTCCTGCAGGCGGGCAAAGATCAGGTAAGCCGGATCAAGCTGCCCGGTATGGATGATGTCATCGAAACTGTTGCGCCACTGCTGCATCGCCTCGATGTCGGAAGCCTGAAAGTAACTGTGCTGTCCGTCCAGGGCGTTCAGGTAATGGTCAAACACCAACCCTGAGAATTCCTTGTCGATGCGGCGGCCGCTATAGTGAGCCTGCTCCAGGATGCTGGCGATTCGGGGGGCGAGCAGCTGTTGGCGCGGCGTCGGTTCGATCGCCCCTTCGGGCAGGTGTACGCTGGTGACGGAGGTCCCGGTCGAGCCGGTGGCGGCCAGCAGCAACAGGCAAGCGCCGGCCAGCGCGATGGGTGCCAGGGTTCGGCGTAGGCGACTTTCGGCTCGTGTCATCGGACGGGCGGCTCCGGGGTGGTATGGCCGTTGGACAAGTCTGACAGCTTTGGTGTTCCGAGGGCAGTCGTCGGATTCAAGAACTGCGATATTGGGCCGGGGGTCGTACTATCAAACCGTTGAGCGTCTTATTGGGCATCATCACCGGCTCGGCCGTCGCCCTGGCCGTGGCGCTGGGCATGACTGGGATCGTGTTCCTGTTGCTCCCCGAGTACTCGGCGCGACTGGCTCCCGAGCACATGCCGCTGCTCAAGGGTCTTGCCTGGTCCTGGTCCCTGGCGCTCGTGTCGGCGGCCAGCTTTGTAGGAGAACTCAGGAACAGGCCGTGGCGCCGGCCCGCCCAGTATCTGCTGCTGCTGGTTCTGGGGTTGCTCGCTTGGCGCTTCTGGCCTGCCTAGCCCGGCCCGGGGCTAGCGGCTGCGATGTCCCCAGACCGATCCGCGCCTGCGATCGTGGTGGCTATCGTAGGGGTCCGCGCCGATGTTTTGGCCGGCCAGCGTGAGTCGGGAGGTCACAAGAGCCTGCTTGATTCGGTCGAGCACGGGCTGCACGACGGTCTCATCGGATGCGACCTTGGGTTCAGTGACATAATCGGGCTTGGTGTCCAATGTCGTGGGCTCATTGCAAGTAAAGGCTGGAGACTAGGATGCCTATTCGGCACCACTCCCAGTAGAGGGCATCCGGGCGATTTGCGGCCCGATTTGTGATCCAAGCCGCGAATCGGGCGTGTGCTTAGCGGCGAAACCAGAAGCGCAGGCCGCGAAGTAACCATATCGCCGCGTACGGCCCCAAAGCGACCAGCCAGTAGGCCAGCGAACCCTTGGCCAGCGCCAGGTAATAATCCTTTAGCAAGCCGCCCAGTCCGCCGTTGGCGTACGGACCGAGCTCGAGCGAGCCGACCAGCCAGATCAGCAAGGGCATTAGGATCAGGCCCACGGCCAGACACAGCGCGAGCGTCAGCATTTCGCGTTTTGTGCCGCGCGTTCGTCGATAGCAGCGCCAATAATGTAACGGTGAGGGCATCCACCAGTCCTCTAGGAGCCGCGAGCGTCTGTGCGCCGGCTGTTGTGGGCATAATAGCGCCCATGAGCAAACTTCGCGTAGCGGTTGTGGGCGTGGGGTACCTGGGTCGGTTCCACGCACAGAAGTACGCCTCACTTGAACAATGCGAGCTGGTCGCGGTGGCGGACAGCAACGCTGAGGCGAGCGGCGCACTGGCGAGGGAGCTGAGCACGAAGGCGTTGAGCGACTATCGCGATCTGCTGGGTCGAGTCGATGCGGTCAGTATCGCGACTCCGACGGCCACTCATTTTGATATTGCCCGCCAATTCCTCGAGACCGGCGTGCACGTGCTGGTCGAGAAACCGATCACTGAGTCGGTTGAGCAGGCTAAGCAACTGATCACGGTGGCGCGTAATGCCGGCTGCGTGCTTCAGGTCGGGCACCTGGAGCGCTTCAACCCGACGATTCTGGCCGCCGAACCGCACTTACGCACGCCACGGTTTATCGAATGCCAGCGCCTAGCGCCGTTTCGTGAACGTGGCACCGACGTGAATGTGGTGCTCGACCTGATGATTCACGACCTCGATCTGGTGCAAAGTATCGTCGGGGGAGGAATCGCCAGCATCGATGCGGTCGGAACGCCCGTGTTCTCCGCTGAGATCGACATCGCTAACGCGCGGATCCGCTTTGAGAACGGCTGCGTGGTCAACGCCACGGCAAGCCGCGTCAGCCTGAAGACCGAACGAAAGATGCGAATCTTTCAGGATGACGCTTATATGTCACTCGATCTGCAGCAGAAAATACTCACCACAATACGAAAGCAAGAGGCGCCAATCGACGCGGCGCGCCTGCCGGTAAGCATCGATGAGCAATCCTTCGAGCCGGGCGATGCACTGCGCGCCGAAATCGAAGCATTTCTCGCCAGCTGCCGCAACGAGAGACCGGTGGTGGTCACTGGCGAGGACGGCATGCACGCCCTGCAGACCGCCGTGGCGATCGCCGCGGCGGTGCGAGCTTCCGCGCCCGCGGCCGTCACGCGGGCTTGAATGCGGCGCAAAATCACAATCATTTGCACTGCCAACTGTAACGAAACTATACTTTTGGCCACGCGCGCCGCCTGCGGCGCGCGGCGGATCTTCTGAAGGAAATCGATGGCGGCGATCACGGGCGAAGAGCGCGGCGAGCCGGCACCGGTACGAGGCCGCGCCCGTGCGCGCCGGCCACTCCCGACACGCGTTGAGCGGGCGGCGGATGCCAAAGTGGACCTGGCCTGCCTGCCCAAGCTTTTGGGGTTTAACCTGCGGCGCGCTCATCAGTGCGCCTGGCGCCAGTACGTGGCGGTCATTGGCGATAAGGATATTAGGCCCGGCCTCTTCAGCCTGCTGGTGCTGGTCGGTGCCAATCCGGGGATCGCACAGATCGAGCTCGGTACCCATCTGGGGATCGACAAGGCCAGCATCGTGGCGCTGCTGGATCGGCTCGAAAAGGCGGGGATGCTTGAACGGCTCCGGTGCACACGCGACCGGCGCCGCCAGGGCATTTTCCTGACGGCCCGAGGCATCGAAGCACACGAAACCCTGCTGGGCTCGGTCCTGACGCTGGAGCGGCGTATGGCGAGTCGCTTTACGCGACCGGAATTCGAGCTTCTGCTGTCGTTCTTGCGACGACTTCACGCCTGAGAAGTCACCGCGCACACGGGCGGCCCGCGACCAGCGCAACAAAAAGTGCAGACATGTTCCTCTCGATTGCCCTCATAAGCATCGGCGCCGCGGCCGGTGCGGTGCTGCGCTGGTTCCTGGGCCTGGGGCTCAATGGGTTGTTTCCCGCAGTACCCTTGGGCACGTTGGCCGCGAATCTGACCGGCGGCTATCTGATGGGTATCGCCATGGAGTGGCTGTCCACGCCCATAGGGCTGACGCCGGAATTGCGCCTGCTGGTGATGACCGGATTCCTTGGGGGACTGACGACGTTTTCGACCTTTTCCGGCGAGGTGGCGCTCCTCCTGCAGCAGGGACGACTGGCGCTTGCGGGCCTTGAGATCGCCGCGCACGTTATCGGCTCGGTACTCTTGACCCTGCTCGGTATGGCCACCGTGCT
The DNA here is from genome assembly GCA_963717335.1 of uncultured Gammaproteobacteria bacterium. GTDB lineage: Bacteria > Pseudomonadota > Gammaproteobacteria > Steroidobacterales > Steroidobacteraceae > FEN-1191. Next base: position 425,302 of record CAVQVZ010000006.1, read on the forward strand.
CTGGGCGCGCCGCTACGCCTGATTCGAGGAGCGGGCGCGCCTAAGGATCCGCCTCAAGCTTCGCGTCCAGCGTGATCTGCGCCTTGAGCAGGCGCGACACCGGGCAATTGACCTTGGCGTCGGCTGCGAATGTGGCAAATTGCTCGGCCGAGATCTTGGCCACGCTCGCGCGCATCTCCAAGTGCGAGGCGGTGATGGTCCAGGAGCCTTCGACCTGCTCCAGGCTCACCACGGCTTGGGTCGATAAGCGCGTGGGCTTAAAGCCCCCTCGAGTCAAGGCCGCGCACACCGCCATCGTGTAACAACCCGCGTGCGCGGCCGCGATCAATTCCTCGGGGTTGGTTCCCGGGGCCTCTTCGAATCGGTTCGCGAAGGAATAGGGCGCCTGATCGAGCGCGCCGCTGTGGGTAGTCAGCGAACCATCGCCGGTGCGCAGATCCCCGAACCAGACGGCGGAAGCAGATCGTTTCATCATGTCACTCCGGTGGCGAGCAGTTGATCGACGGCCATGCCCAACTGGGCCATCGGCAGACCGCCGGTCTTGATGACCGCGTCGTTGAATGCGGTCAGGCTGAACTTGTCTCCTAACTTCGCGCGCAGCCGCTCGCGTTGCTTGAGAATTTCGTTGTGACCGACCTTGTAGCCGCAGGCCTGTCCCGGATTGGCGCAATAGCGGTCGATTTCGCTGGTCATGGCCTCGCGGCCCCTGCCGGTTTCCTTGACCAGAAACTCGATGGCCTGCTCTCGCGTCCAGCGCATGGCATGGATGCCGGTATCGACCACCAGGCGGCAGGCCCGGAACTGCTGGCCCTGCAGGTACCCGATCTGGCCGAACGGATCATTCGCGTAGTAGCCCAGCTCATCGACCGATTGCTCGGCATAGAGCGCCCAACCCTCCACGTAGGCGTTGAAACTGGTGATCTGCGAGATCATCGGGATCTGATCGCTGTGTTCGGCGAGGTACGCGCCCTGCCAGGCGTGCCCCGGTATACCCTCGTGCGCCGTCAGGGTGGGGATCTGGTACTTGGGCCAGAGCACGGTGGACTTCAGATTGATGTAGTAAATGGCCGGCCTGACCCCGTCGAGCGAGGCCGAATTCATATAACCCAGCGCGGCGCCGTTCTGAATGTCAGGGGGAACGCGCTTGACCATCAGCGGGGCCTTGAGCCCCAGAGCGGAAATTTTCGGCACCAGCGCTCGGGCGGCCGCCATGCGGTCCCTGCAATAGTCGAGCAATTCCTCGCGTCCCTGGTCCGTGTCCGCAACCAGCTGGCGAGGATCGGCGTTCAGCGCCCGGGCTCGCTCACCCACGCTGCCCTGCGTCATGCCCTGGGACTTAAATATCGTGTCGATCCGGGCCTGGATGGCACGGTTCTGCTCCAGCCCGATGGCGTGGACCTCTGCGGCGCTCATGTCCGTCGTGGTGCCGAGCCTGAGAGCCCAACGGTAATAGGCCTCACCGCCCGGCAGGCGATAGATGCCGGCCGTGTCCGGGGCATGAGCGGTGGCCTTCGTGAACGATGCGATTTGCCGGTCGAGAGCCGGATAGACCTTGGATTGCACCAGTGCCGATGCACGCGATTCCCAATCGCCCGTGATGCCTTGCGCCTTAGTGCGGGTCACGAGCGAAATCACCATCGGTTGCTGGGCTGCGGGGATCTGGCGGAAACGTGTCAGCTGCCCCAGCGCGTTGCTGGCAATAAAACTGGGCGGCGCGACGCCGCGGCCCGCGTGCTGGGCAATAAGCACGGATTCCTGATCCAGCACCTCGGCCAGCGCGGCCATGCGCGCAAGATACGCCTCGGCGTCCGCCTCGTTGCCGAGCTGGTGCTGCGTGTTGAGAAACTCGGGGACCCGCGTCATTGCACCGTGCTGCTGACTAACGACATACGGGGAGCTACCGCCTGTTATAGCGCGCGCGCCGGTGGCGAAAAAAAATTGCTCGCCCTGGCTGGCCGCAGTGGCGGCGTACTTGACCGATTCATAGTGGATGCGATCGGCAGGGGTGAGATGCACCGCGTTGATGGCCGCTAGCCTGGAGAGCATCGAGGTGACTTGCTTCGACCAGCGGTCAGTCGCGTCGGGGGAGAGCTCGTCCAGCCGAGATTTGAGCGGTGCGCGCGCGCCATGATCAAGGCCGAGCGAGGTCGCGGTCTCGGGCGTTAATTGCAGCAATTCCTCCGCAAAAGTGTTGAGCAGCGCGGCGAGGCCAGAAACGGAGGAGGGGGCCGCGGTGGCGGAGGCAGAGGCGCGAGTGAGGCCTGGCAGTGCGGCGGCCACCGCACTTGCGAGTGAGACGGCCAGCATTTCACGACGATCAATGACACGCGACATGTTTCGTTCATCCCTTGCCTGCGGCATGATGGGCCTCATTAACTATGCGAGGCGCCTAAGCCACGCAAATGGGGGCGGGATGAGTATTGCAGTCGTTACCGGAGCCGCGCAAGGCTTAGGACTGGCCACCGCCACCTTGCTGGCGGCGAGCGGCTACGAGCTGGTGCTCACCGACGTGCAGCCGTTGGAGGAAATCGTCTCACGCCTTCGCGCCAAGCAGCTCAAGGCCGTCGGAATCAGCGGAGATGTGTCCTCGGAAGAATTCGTGCGCCATCTCGCCTCGCGCGTGCACGCTGATCACGGTGGGGCTGATGTGCTGGTCAATAATGCGGGCATCAGCATGATCGTGCCCGCGGAGCAGACCTCCGTCGAGCAGTGGCAACGGGTCATGGACGTAAATCTGCTCGGACCGTTCATGATGTGCAAGTATCTGGGCGCCCAGATGCTCGCCAGGGGCCGTGGCAGCATCGTAAACGTCGCTTCGGTCGCGGGACTCGGTGGAATCAGCCACCGCAGTGCCTACAACGCCTCCAAGCACGGCCTGATCGGACTCACCCGCACGCTGGCGGCCGAGTGGGGTGCGCGCGGGGTGCGCGTCAACGCGGTTTGTCCAGGCTGGATCAAGACCGAGATGGACGATGCCGCCCAGGAGCAGGGTCTGTACTCGGATCAGGACATTACCAATCGGGTACCGATGGCGCGCTTCGCCCAGGCTGCCGATGTGGCCGCGGCGATCGCCTATCTGGCCGATTGGGAAAAGAGCGGCTTCGTCAATGGGGTGAGTCTGCCGGTGGACGGCGGCTGGACGGCCGATTCGAGCTGGCAGTCGCTTCGCCTGAGCACGCGGTCCTCCTAGAGGCTGTCCTCAAGCATCATCCGGAAACGCTCGGCGGTCGTGACAAAGTCCGTCGCGTAACTCGATTGGACCCAGATGGCATAGCCATCGGGCACACGGGCGATTACCGCCGGAGAGTCGAACAGCGTCAGCGCGGCGCATTCGCGCGAGCGCAACAGGGTCTCCACGTCCAGCCCGCTGGACAGCAAACGCGTCGCGCCGCTCCCTAGGATCGAGAGTTCCTCGTATTTGCCCGTGACGTCAATGATTGTCCCCCGGCCGGCTGCGGCGGCCGCGTCCAGGAGGGCGCGAGTTTCAGATCCGGGATTGGGCACGAGCCAACGGCCGGGCCCAAAGTGCAGCATCAAGGCACGCTGCGCCCCATCGCGGCGGACCGCTCCGGGCGCGCAAGGCCAATCGGGCTCGCCCAGATCTGCAATCGGCCAGGAAAAGGAGGCAAACTCGAGTGCGCATCCTCCGGGCGGGTGGGAAATCCGGCAGCTGTGGGTTTGTTCACTCATCTTAATAAGGTGTCCCAGCGCCGGCGCTAGGCCATCATGCGGGCCCCGGTCGAATCGAAGTGGACGGGTGAAACGATGCGCACCGCCGTAGCACTGCCACGCAGTGGATCGCGTGCCGTGAGCTGGGCACCCTCGGTGGCGAGGTTTCGTGCCACCAGTGCCAAGCCCAGCCACTCGCCCAGCGTCGGACTAAAGACGCTCGAGGTGACATGACCGCAGGATCGGGTGGCCGAATCCGCAGCGGTCAGTTGCGCACCGGCGAGAAACGGCGAGCTGCCATCCACGGCGCGCAGCCCCACCAGGCGCGGCCGCGTTGCTTCGTGAAACGCGGGTCGATCCAGCAGCTCGCGCCCGAGGCAGGCATTGCCAAGCCCCACCAGCGTATCCATGCCCAGATCGAGCGGTGTGGTCTGGCCGTTGATCTCACTGCTGACCAGGTAGCCCTTCTCCACGCGCAGAATATCGAGCGCGTCGATGCCATACGGGGCAAGTCCGGCCCCGCGCAGCGCTTCCCACAACATTAGGGCGCTGGCTGGCCGGCAGTGCAGCTCAAAGGCAAGCTCGCCTGAGAAACTCGCGCGCAGCACGCGAAGTGCGTGACCTTCGAAATCCGCCTCAACAAAATCCATGTGCTTCAACCCATCAACGAGGGCGCTCCAGTGCTCCCCAAGCACGGCCTGAAGAGTGGTGCGACTCAAAGGGCCGGCAACGGCGATCACGGCCCACGCTTCGGTAACATCGGTGATGGTGAGGGCGCGTTTTGACCACTCGGTCGATCGATAGTGTTCGAAGTGCGAAAGCATGTGCGTCCCGTGCGCGGAACTGGTGGTGGCCACGAAGCGGTCGGCGCCCACGCGCAGCACCAGACCGTCATCGAGCACCATGCCGTCTTCGCGCAGGTTGACCATGTATTTGCTGCGCCCGACTTTGATCGTGCTGGCTTTGCTCAGGTATAGAAAATCCAGGAAGGCCGCAGCGTCGGGGCCTGCGATTTCCACCTTGCCCAGTGTCGAGCCATCGGCGATTCCACCGAATGTCCGGACCCGCCGCGCCTCTTCCAACGCCGCCATCGCAGCGTTGGGACCGTTGGCCGCGTAGTAGCGGGGCCGCATCCACAAACCCATCGGCTCCAGAGCCCCGCCGTTCGCAGCGTGCCACTCGTGCAGAGGGGTGCGGCGCGCGACCTTGACGGCTGAGCCGATGCGAAAGCCGGCAATCGAACGCATCGTGACCGGATGATAGGGGGGCCGGCTACGGCTGACACCGACTTCGGCGAGCGATTCGCGCTTGAGTTCGGCGACGATCTGCGCACCGAGCAGCCCCCCGGTGCGGCCCTGGTCGGTGCCTACTCCGAGCGTCGTGTAGCGCTTGATGTGCTCGATGTCCCGGAATCCCTCGGCCAGCGCTGTTCGAAGGTCCGCGACAGTCACGTCGTTTTGCAGATCGACGAACTGGCGCTTTTCCATGGCAGCAGGCGCGGGCGCGCGCGCGAAGGACACGCCTGCCGGCGCCGGATCGCCGATCCCCTTGGGCGCCTTGCCGCCATCCCCACCGGCCCCCACCGCGATCGCGGCGCGCGCCCCCGCGTCATGCCCGTCGCGCAGAATGGCACTTAGTTCCACCAGCCCCCGCGCAGCGCCGGCGGCGGCGCGACCGGGTGGCTGGCTATCGGCCAGAAACGCGCCCACAGGGACGGAATATTGCGCGAGTCCCCCCTGCTGAAGTGCCGCTTGCACGATCGGGGTCCAGCCGCTGCTGACCAGGATCGTGTCGCACGGTATTTGCCTCGGAGGGGAGGAGCCACCGAGCAGCTCAATGCAGGCGGCCTGCACGCCAAGGCGACCGACCGCCGCGGTGATGGCATGGCCGGTGAGGCATTCGACCCCATCCGCGCGCAGCGACTCGCGCAGATGCGAGCAGGCCTCATCGGGACTGAGCTCGTGGACACGGCGCGTGTCGATGATGGCCCGCACGCTCATGCCGCCGGCAAGCAGACGCCGTGCGGCGGCGTACACGCGCTCGTGATTGGCGTACAGCACCAGCTGCGCGCCGACCCTGACCCCGTAGTGAGCCAGGTAGCGCTCGGCGGCGCCCAACATCATCACCCCGGGTCGATCGTTGTCGCAAAAAGCTATGGGACGCTCGAGCGCGCCCATGGCGATGATGAATTCACGCGCACGGATGTAGTACATCGTGTTTTGGCCGGGCAGGCCGCCGGGCTCTGCGTGAGCAATCAGCTGACCGCTCGATTCGGCGACCAGCGCGGTATGGGTCAGGATCCGGGCCTCCAGAGAACGCAATTCGGCGAGTGTGGCATCGATCCACTGCAGCGCGGGCTTCCCATCGATGTGGGCCGCCTCGAATTCAAGCTCACCGCCGCACCTTGCCTCGCGCTCGCACAACACCACCCGCGCGCCGGCACGCGCCGCCGCCAATGCGGCTGCGAGCCCGGCGGCCCCGGCACCGGCCACCAGCACATCGCAACTGAAATGCTCTACTGCCACCTGCGGCAGCTGGCAGCGTCCCGGCGCCTCGCCCAGCCCAGCGAGCCGCCGGATGATTCCTTCATAGCTCCGCCAGCTTGGCCAGATAAAGGTCTTGTAGTAAAAGCCCGCGCCCAGCAGGCCGCCTCCGGCCTGCAGTACGGAAGCGAGGTCGTACTTCAAGGTAGGCCAGCGATTCTGGCTCCGCAGCACCATCCCCTCTCGCAATAGGAGCTGTGGCGAGGGAACGTTGGGAATGACATCAGGGGCCGAGCCGACGGAAAACAGCGCGTTGGGCTCCTCCGGACCGGCGCACAGAATCCCGCGCGGCCGGCGGTATTTGACGCTACGCCCCAGCAGCCGCACGCCGTGGGCGAGCAGGGCAGAGGCAGCGCTGTCGCCCGCCTGGGCCGTGTATTGACGGCCGTCGAAGCGAAAGGACAGCGTCCCGACCCGCAGGCGCGTGCCGGTCCGTACGGGATCCCCATTCATGCGCTCGCGCCCCCGAGGAGCCGAACTTCCAGGACCTCGCCGGTCGAAGGATTGCGGCGCACGAGCAGCCAGCCGCGACAGCCTTCGAGGTGTTGCCAGTGCTCGCTGCTGAGAATCGGGTCGGCCAGGCGCGTGTAGGTCCGCTCATAGGCATTCGTGCTGGACTCGGCCGGAAGCGTTTTGTGAAATATGAATTCACGCAGCGCACGCGGCCCGCAGAACGGACACACCAGGGAAGTCACAGCCGCACCGGAAATGGGCCCTGCCCTGGCTCATCGAGCATGTGCCCGGTGGCAAACCGAGAAAGCCGATAACCCCGGATCAGGTCAGGTGCCGTACCGCTCGCCACAAACTGCGCGAATGCGGCGCCGGAGGCGGGAATGGCCTTAAACCCTCCGTAGCACCAGCCGGCATTGACGAACACATTGTCATAGCGCAGTCGATCCATGATCGGACTGCCATCCATGGTCATGTCGTTGGTGCCGGCCCAGTGACGCAGGATCTTTACCCCGCCGATCCGCGGAAACAACTCAAGCGCGCCTTGCACGACATCCTCGAGCCGGTGCCACTGGCCTTCGCGCGTATAAGAAGGAAAGCCGTCCAGATGTCCGCCCATCACCAGGCCACCGCGGTCGGATTGGCAGATGTAGGTTTCCCCATGCCCGGGAGACACGTACACCAGCACTGAATTGATCAGGGGCTTGATAGGCTCGGAAACCATCGCCTGCAGCAGGTGGGTCTCAATCGGCAGTGCCACGCCCAACATGGTGCCGATCATGCCGGTGTGCCCGGCGGTCGCAAAGACGATTCGCTCGGCCTGCACGTAACCCGCGGCTGGTTTCCACGCCGGTCGCATTGTTGCCCGCGGCGCGCACGCCCGTGACCTCGCAGTCTTCGATGATGTCGACCCCAAGGGCGCTGCCCGCGCGGGCGTAGCCCCAGGCCACGGCATCGTGCCGCACCGTGCCTCCGCGCCGCTGCACGAGCCCGCCAACGAGCGGGAAGCGCCGGGTGCGACGCGCTTCCAGTTCAGGCACAAAGCGCTCGAGCCCCCGCAGATCGAGCAGCTCAGCATCGATGCCCTGCCAGACGCATGGCATTGCCGCGTCGGGCAAGGGCCGGTATGTCATCTTCGGACAGTGCCAGATCAACCACGCCGCGCGGGCTGTACATGACGTTGTAATTCAGATCGCGCGAAAGTGTTTCCCAGCGACGCAGCGAATCCTCGTAGAAGTAGTGGTTTTCGGGCAGCAGGTAGTTTGAACGAACAATGGTCGTGTTCCGACCGACGTTGCCGTAACCCACCAAGCGCTTCTCCAGCACGGCGACCCGCTTCAGACCGTGATCGCGCACCAGATGAAAGGCCGTAGCCAGGCCGTGGCCGCCGGCGCCCACCACGACGACGTCGTAGGCGGGCTGCAGAGTGCGCCCGGTCCACAGTGGTCGCCAGTATTGATCACCGGCCATGCGCGCCCGAAGTAATGACCAGGCCGAGTAGCGGCGGAGCCTGGGGCTGCTCAGCCTCATGCGCGGCCCCCGAGAACGGAGGTCATTAGCTCGCCGACCAAGCGGCGGCGGCGACGCACCGGAAAACGGGCAGACTCGAAGGTGCTACCAATCCAGATCCCATCGATTCCGGCCGTCAGAAGATCGATCGCATCGCGCCTCGAGCGAGGTGCGGGGATTGCTCCGCTCTGTACAGCCTCGGAGAGCTGCCGGCTGAGGTACGTTCGCCAGCGAGCGTAGTACTTGCGGTGCACCCGTGCGAGTGCCGGATTATGCATGGCGCCCCCCCAAAGACTCAGCCACAGGCGGATAAAGCTTGGCGCTGATGTGGTCGGGACCATAAATTCAAGCGCCGTGCGAAGTCGTCTCAGACCCGGAGCGGACTTTGCGATCTTGGCGTCGAGTTCGGCGAACCACTCTCGCGCCACCCACTGAAACGCAAAGGCGATCAGTTCGTCCTTGTCAGTGAAATAGTGCGTCAGCACGCCGATACTGAACCCACCGACAGTGGCGATCCGGCGTACCGTCGGCATTCTCAGCGCCCTCGCGCTGGATAACGCGCACGGCCAGCCGCGCAATCTCCTCGCGGCGGCGCTCATGATCAACGATTCTAGGCAACCCTTATCTCCGCAGCATCTGAGGTCAGCAGGAACAGAACCAACCCGTGGCGCGACCGGGCGGAAGAATAACGCAGCCTGCTGATGCTGGCTACGCCGGCCACGTTATAATCTAAACCTTACGTGTGTTATAAATACGGCGGCGCCACAGGAGAGCGACATGGGGGAAGAGAACCGCGGTGCGCATGCCGCTCGAGGCGGCGCCCGAGAGGCGCGGCGCGCCGCGCGTGCGCATCGAAAGGGCGTCAAGCTCCCGTATATCCGCCGGCAGTTACCGGTGATCGACCTGCTGAGCACCGAAGCGGTCGAGATCATCGAAGCCAACGCCGAGACGATCCTGGAGGAAATCGGCATCGAGTTTCGCCGCGACCCAGAGTCCCTGAGGCTGTGGAAGTCGGCAGGCGCCGATGTCCAGGAAGAGCGGGTGCGAATCCCGAAAGGACTGGCCCGCAGCTTGCTCAAGACTGCGCCGCGCGAATTTACCCTCTATGCCCGCAACCCCGAGCGCAACGTGCGCTTTGGTGGGGATGCCACGGTGTTCTCCCCGGTGGGAGGTCCTCCCTTCGTCACTGACCTGGACCGCGGGCGCCGTTACGGCACCCTCGAGGACCTGCATAATTTCATCAAACTGGCGCACTCGGCCCCGGCCATTCATTTTTCGGGCGGGACCACGGTCGAGCCCATGGACATACCTGCAGGCAAGCGGCACCTGGACGTGCAATATGCCTTCTTCCGTTACAGCGACCAGGGGTGCGAGGCGACTCCTGAAACGCCAGGTCACGCCGCCGACGCCGTGCGCATGGCCGAAGTGCTGTTCGGCGAGCGATACGTCGATGAGCACCCGGTCGTGCTGGGCAACATCAATTCAAACTCGCCCCTTACCTTCGACGGCCGGATGCTGGGCGCGCTGCGTGAATTTGCGGCACACAACCAAGGCACGATTATTGTGCCCGCGGTGTTGGCCGGCGCCATGGGGCCGGTCACGGCCGCCGGATGCATGGCCGAGATCCTTGCCGAGACGCTGGCGGGAATGGCGCTCACGCAAATCGTACGACCCGGATCCCCGGTGATCATGGGTTCCTTCGTGGGCGCCGTCTCGATGCGCACCGGATCTCCCACCTTTGGCACTCCGGAAGCCACGCAGATGATCTTTGCCACCGCGCAGCTGGCCCGCCGGCTCGGCGTTCCATGTCGCAGCGGAGGGTCGCTGTGCTCCTCGAAGGTCTCGGACGCTCAGGCAGGGTATGAGAGCGCCCATACGCTGCTGCCGACTTTGCTGGCGGGGGTACACCTCGTGACCCACGCGGCCGGCTGGCTCGAGGGCGGCCTGGTAAGCGGTTACGAGAAATTCGTCATGGACGCCGATCAGCTGGCGATGATGCAGGTTCTGGCCTCGGGCATGGACATGAGCGAGCGCGGCCAGGCGCTGGATGCGATCCGCGAAGTGGGGCCAGGGAGCCACTTCCTCGGCTGTGCGCACACGCAGGAAAACTTCGAGACCGCCTTTTATCAATCGACTATCGCCGACTATTCCTCCTTCGAGCAATGGACTCTGGAAGGCAGTCTCACCGCCGAGCAGCGCGCGAATAAGGTGTGGAAGAAAATGCTCGCGGAGTACGAGGACCCGGGACTGGATCCGGCGCTCGATGAGGCGCTGCTGCATTTCATGGCCGAACGCAAGGCGGTGCTGCTGGATTCGGTCGAAGAGGACTAGGCCTAAATGAAGAGTCATTACCGCGTCGTGGTAATCGGCGGCGGCATCGTCGGTACCAGCATCCTTTATCACCTCACCCGGCGCGGGTGGACCGACGTCGCACTGATTGAGCGCGCCGAACTTACCGCCGGCTCGACCTGGCACGCCGCGGCGGGATTTCACGCGCTGAACGACGATCCGAATATCGCCGCCCTGCAGTCGTACACGATCAACCTGTACAAGGAGGTCGAGGCGGAGAGCGGACAAAGCGTCGGCATGCACATGCCAGGGGGCTATAGCCTTGCCACCACGCAGGCTCGCTGGGAGTGGCTCAAGGCGGAGTGTGCCGTGTACCAGACCCTGGGCATCGGTGCGCGACTGGCAAGCGCCGAGGAAATCATTGCTGATTGTCCGATCGTCGATCCCACGGGCCTGCTGGGCGGCTTGTTTGATCCCCACGAAGGCGCGGTCGACCCGCACGGGACCACTCACGCCTTTGCGCTCGCCGCGCGTCAGCGCGGGGCCGAAATCATCCTCAGGAACCGCGTCACAGCGCTGCAGGCTGTGGCCGGTAGCCAGTGGCGCCTAGAGACCGAACAAGGTCCGGTCACGGCCGAGCATGTGGTCAACGCCGCGGGCCTTTGGGCACGGCGCGTCGGACGGATGGTGGGGCTGGACTTGCCCCTCACACCGATGCAGCACCATTACCTCATTACGGAGGACCTGCCGAGCTTGCTCGCGCGCGCCGACGAGATGCCCTGCGTAACCGATCTGGAGGGATTTACCTACCTGCAGCAGGAACGCAAAGGCGTGCTGCTGGGCGTGTACGAACGCAACCCTCGGCACTGGAAGACGGAGGGTGCAGAGTGGGACTTTGGCATGGACCTGCTCCCCGAGGATATCGAGCGCATCAGTCCGGAACTCAATATCGGGTTTCAGCGTTTCCCGAGCTTGCTTGAGGCGGGCATCCGCAAATGGGTCAACGGGGCGTTCACTTTTACGCCCGACGGCAATCCGCTGGTGGGGCCGGTTCCAGGACTCCGCAACTTCTGGTCGGCGTGCGGGTGCATGTCCGGCTTCTCGCAGGGCGGGGCGATCGGACTGGTGCTCGCGAACTGGCTCATCGATGGCGATCCGGGAGCCGATATATTCGGCATGGACGTCGCTCGCTATGGCGCCTTTGCCAGCAACGATAGGTATCTGCGCGAGATGACCGCGCAGTTCTACGCCAGGCGCTTTGTCATCGCCTACCCGAACGAGGAGTTGCCGGCGGGTCGGCCCCTCAAGATGACGCCCAGTTATGACGCGCAGCGTGCCGCGGGAGCGCATTTCGGTGTGGTCTGGGGCATGGAGAGCCCACAGTTCTTCGCCCCGGGCGAGCCTGATTTCACAGAGACCCCCACCTTGCGACGCTCCAATGCGCATCGGTGGATCGCCGCGGAGGTCGCCGCTACCCGCGGCGCGGCGGGACTCCTTGATACCGGGGTCTATGCCCGCTACGAGGTGTCAGGTCCAGGGGCAGAGGCCTGGCTTGATCAGTTACTGGCGAGCCGCCTGCCGGCGCTCGGGCGCGTGCGCCTGGCTCCGATGCTATCGCCTAGCGGAAAGCTCATGGGGGATCTGACGGTCACGCGACTGGAGGCCGAGAGGTTCTGGCTGGTCGGATCCTATTACCTTCAGGAATGGCACCTGCGCTGGTTTCGCGATCACATGCCTCCCGCGAAAGTCAGGCTCGAGAATCTTTCCGAGAGCTATCTGGGTTTTTCCCTCTCCGGTCCAAGATCGCGCGACATACTCGGGCGCCTCACGCGCGCGGATATCGGACAACGACGCTTTGCCATTTATGGGCGCGCGCGTTCTCGATATCGGCTTTACCCGGGCCACCATCGTCCGCGTTTCGCTGACCGGGGAACTGGGCTACGAAATCACCGTTCGCGCCTCCGAGCAGCGAGCACTGTGGGGCGCGCTCATCGAGGCTGGCCAAGATTTCGGCCTTAAGCCCATCGGGATGAGAGCCCAAGACAGCCTGCGGCTGGAAAAGGGCTACGGCGTTTGGTCGTTGGAATTTGCACAATCGTACACCGCGGCGATGGCGGGTCTGGATCGCTTCATCGCGTTCGACAAGGGTGAGTTTATCGGGCGCACCGCGGCCTTGGCAGAGCGTAGCAGCGGGCCCGCGCAGAGATTGGTGCTGTTGTCGGTGGACAGCCCCGAGGCCGACGTGACCGGTTATGAGCCTGTCATGGCTGGCGATCGTCGGGTCGGCTTTGTCACATCGGGAGCGTACGGCCATCACGTACGCCAGAGCCTTGCCTTGGCCTACGTGGACCAGGCCATCGCAACCGATCCGGTCCCGCTCACGGTGGAGGTCTTGGGACAGCCACGGCAAACACGAATTCTCCCGGAACCACCCTATGACCCGCGCGGTCTTAAGGTTCGCAGCTAACTTCGGGCCGAGTCGGCGCGAAGGGCAGTTGTCGAGGTCCGCCGAGTAGCGGTCAGGCACCTCGGTTATCATGCGCCGCTGTCGATGGGCGGGCCGGGCGCCCGCGCCGGCTTGCATTTTTTCCTTCTGAGGAGCTCAGTTCGTATGAGACGCCTTCGCGACTCGCACTGTCATCAATTCACCCTTGCGCTCGCGCTCTGCGCGATGAGCATGTTGCCGGCCTGCACGGGTCGACCTTCGGTCAAGAGCACCTGGGAGGGCGATCACCGCGGCACGAATTTTTCGCGCCTGCTGGTCGTGGGGGTCAGCCCCGACTACACCCAACGCTGCAATTTCGAGTATTGGATGGTGAGGGATCTGCGGAGCAACAAATCCACGGCGGACGCCAGCTGCAACTACATGAGCAAGGATGAGCCGCTCAGCCGCGCCAGCGTCGAACAATTGGTGGCAAAGCTCCATTCCGACGGTGTGCTGGCCACGCGCATGGTGGCTTCAAGTTGGCTCACCAAGGAAGGAGGGAGCCGTGACACGCGCAGCACCGGTTCTTATAAATACATTGCATCCGGGTACGACACCGGTTTTTACGGAGCCTACGGAATGCCGGTGGATTTTTACGAATTCAAAACCTTGCCTTCCGTCATGAATACCCAAGGTGCGGGGCACATCATTACCCGACTCTACGAAACGCACGGTGCCTCGCTGATCTACACGATCGATACCAAAGTGAAGGACGTGGAATCCGGACAGCTCGGACTGGCGATGGTCACCCCCTCGATTGCCGATCGGCTGCGCCGCGACCGTCTAATTCAATAGAGGCGTTTTCTCCTGCGTTGCGGCTTGCGATTGCTCCGCTCGGTAGTAGTTCTACGTAGTCATGCGATGCCCCATGTAAGCTCCAACCTACATTTCGGGCGATTTAGGCCAAATTTTCTTTAGCGCCTGGCGCGTGCGCCGCAGCATCGCGCGTTGTGTAGGCGAATGATTACGGTGACATATTATTTTGCTGAGATTCGCGCTGGAAGGCCTGTATCCGCTGCTATATATTCAAGCCCCTCATTTTCAAACAACACTTCAGGGGCAGTTATGACACGCACGTCCGTGATCTCATGTTTTACGACGGCGCTTTTATTTGCAGGCGCCGTCCATGCCGCGCAGCCGCGCTCGTATGCGCAAGAACTGCAACAGCTGCGCACGACCGATGACGCGAAACTCCATTCGATGCTACGCATCGTGGCTGAGCCCGCCGGTTTGGCGGCGGCCCAAGCGAGCGGACAATTGCAGGGGCGCCTCGGGCGAATGGGCCTGGGGCGTTCGATTGACACCATTCCGGTGAACATCGTCGCCAAGGGCGATGCCAACGTGCTCAAGGCTCACTTGCAGGCAATCGGCGTGGGCAACGTCAAAACTTTCGGATCCATGGTTTCAGCCCGGGTGGCCGCGAACCAATTGCGATCCATCGCCTCGTTGCCGGATGTGCAGTCCGTTCGGCCGGCGCTCATGACCACACGCTCAGGTGTCGTCACTACCCAGGGCGACCGTGCGCAGGGATCGGCCAACGCACGACGTGACTTTGGAGTTACCGGCCGCGGAGTACGCGTGGGAATTTTGTCGGACAGCTTCGGTTGTCTCACCGGTCCGATCTTCCCGGGCCAACCCTTCACGACCACGAAGCAGGACATCGCCCATGACGACCTGCCCGCCGACACGAAGATTCTCAGCGATGATGCCTGCGCCAACGCGAACGACGAAGGACGCGCCATCGGCCAGATCATTCACGATGTGGCGCCAGGGGCCTCAGTGGCCTTTCACACCGCCAACAACAGTGAGGCGGATTTTGCCCAGGGCATCATTGACCTCGCCAATGCGGGCTCGACCATCATCGACGACGACGTGATTTATTTCGACGAACCGATGTTCCAGGACGGCATCGTCGCCCAGGCGGTGGATGCGGTCTACGCACGAGGCATTCCTTATTTCTCCTCCTCGGGCAATGAGGCGCGCCAGGCCTACGAATCGGACTTCCGCCTCTCGACCAGCAAGGGCGCGAGCGGCCGGCGACACAATTTCGGCACGGCGAAGAATCCGGACCCGATGCAGACCATCACCGTTACGGACCAGGCCTTCGAACTGCTGGTATTGAACTGGGATGAACCCTTCAAGTCTGCAGGGCCGAAAGGTTCGCGGTCCGATGTGGACCTGATTTTCTATCGCATGAACGGACAGCCGATTCCGAACTGCGATGCGAATCTCAAGCCTGCCGTGTGCCAGTTCACGGGAACCGACAGCAACGTCGGCGGTGATGCGCTCGAGGAAGCGGCCATTTCCAACACCAGCGGTGCCGACGTGCAGGTCCAGGTCAGCATCGAACTGTATTCCGGCCCGACGCCGGGCTACCTCAAGTACGTTTATTTCGCGCTGGGCGCGGGCACCATTTTTATTGACGAGCACGACACGCAAAGCGGATCTTCGTACGGTCATGCCAACGCGAAAGGTGCGGCCTCGATAGGCGCGGCTCCGTGGTACAACACGGCCGCCTGGGGTGATCCGTTCTGGCCCAACTGCAAACCGGCCTGCCTTGAGTACTTTTCTTCTGCGGCCGGCACGCCGATTTTTTTCAATGCCTCGGGCAACCGCCTCAGTGCCCCGCAGATCCGCCAGAAGCCTAATCTGACCGGTCCGGACGGCGGCAACACGTCGTTCTTCTTCTCGGTGTACACGGCCACGGTGCCGGGATCGACTGAGCCGGACAAGTATCCGAACTTCTTCGGAACATCCGCTTCGGCCCCGCACGTCGCTGCCGTGGCGGCACTGATGATCGATAAGCAGGCGCGCGCCAGCAAGCCGGCCATGTCCCCGGACAAGATCTACGGGATCCTGGAGAACACCGCCCGAGACATGCATCTGGCGGCGGCCCGCACGATTGCGCCGTACCCCTTCCCGTACGGCGGTAAGGGCTTTGACCACGATTCAGGCTTTGGCTTCGTGGATGCGGATGCCGCGGTCGGCGAGGCCGGGCACTGACAAAGAGCCTCCTTCGCATCTTTCTGATGCAACCGCAAAGGCCCCGGATCGTATCCGGGGCCTTTCTTTTGCTCGAGTGGTTTAATCTCGCCTGAGCGGACGGTTTTAGGCCACGGCGCTACCGCGCCCGCGGCGGGATTTTCCCCTCTTAGACATCACTTCCAGTCGGACCTCACCGGACCGTGCGGCCGCCCAAGTGAGCCGAGTGGGATCGCTCTTGCGCCAGGTGCTCGGCGAAGGACGGGCCCGATACTCGGCCCTCCAGAGCACGCGCCTGCCGGTCGAGTCGTTGAATCGCGTGCAGCTTGTCGCTGTTGCCGAGCTTGGATTGGCTGACCGCCCGACTCAGCACGCGAATCGTCTCATCGTAGACTTTAAGGGGCACCGGGAATGGATGGCCGTCCTTTCCGCCGTGCGCCATGGCAAAGCGCGCGGGGTCGGAGAATCTGGACGGCGCCCCGTAGATGACCTCTGCGACCAACGCCAGGGATGCCAACGTGCGTTGACCAACGCCAGGGGTCATCAAAAGGTCGGTGAAGTCTTTCGGTCCGCGCTCGGAGGCGGCGACCAGCACCGCGTGCAGGCGCTTGAGATCCACATCCGCGGCGCGGATGTCATGGTGCGCGGGCATTCGCAAATGAGGCACGGCGGGGTCTAGGGCCGTCTCGCACTCTGGAAACAGGTCCAGGGCCAGATTGCTGGCGCGCTGCAACTGCCTTAGGACACCGATCGCGCGGTCAGGTCCGCCGACCACTAGCTCGAATCCGGCTTGCCGGTTCCGGCGCGCCCGTTCGTGCGCGAGGTTGACGATCAACGCACCGCAATTCTTGCCCTCGATCGCCGAGTGTGGCGAATCGAGGAAGCTGCCCACGCTCTCGGACAACCAGTGATAGCGGCGCGCTTCCCGAAGCGCAGTGTTCATGCCTTGCTGGACCACGCACCATTGGCCGCGGCGCGTGACCACAAAGCTGTGCAGGTAGAGTTCGTAACCGTCCTGCACGGCCGCGCTGTCCACTTTGGCGACCAGGCGGCTGGAGCGAATCAGCGCCGTTGCGTCCAGGCCGGTTTGCTCGCCGACATCGGCGAGTTCCTCCGGAGTTCGCCGGGAGTGGCGGCCGCGGCCGCCGCACACGTAGATGCCCAGTTCATGGCGAAGCGGCGTGAGTCCCCGCTTCAAGGCGCCCATGACACTGGTGGTGATTCCTGAGGAATGCCAGTCCATGCCCATGACCGCGCCCATCGATTGAAACCAGAAGGGGTGAGCCAGTCGTCGCAGCAACTCTTCGGGGCCATAGTGCAGAACGATCGCCTCGCTGATCACCCGCCCGAGCGCGGCCATCCGATCCGACAACCACGCCGGAACGCGCCCCCCGTGCAGAGGCAAATCCGCCATTCCGGTGGCGCGGCTCATCGACTCAGAGCAGGGCAAGCCAGGTTTTTCGTGCGGTCACTTCAAAAAAATCCTTAACTGGCGCTTTTCGGGACGACTGTAATTATATACAGTATGAGTCCGTACGCTCAAAATCACCCGGGCGATGGACCGAGCCGAGCAAAAAATCCACCTGGTCAGGCTGATCCGGTCACGCAGTGCCTCGCACATCGTGGACGTTTCGGGCGTCGAGCCTGCGGAGGCGGCGGAGGCGGCGATCTATACGCTGTCAGACCCCCGTGACGTGCGGCTGGTGCGCTATGTGGGTCAAACGGGCTCCCCGCGCCGCCGCTTCTCGCAGCACCTGAATGCCGCGAGGCTCTGGCTCCCGGACGATGTGCCGTGGTGGATCAAGCAGCCGGAGCTGAAATCGCTCTACCAGTGGATCCGAGAGTTGTATCAGGATGGCCAGCGATTGCCCGTAATGGTGGTGACGCGCTGGGTCCTGGCTTCCGAGGCTTTGGAGCACGAGCGGGATCTGATCTTCGAGCACCTGCACCGCAGGTCGCCTTTGTTCAACCGCGAGTGCGAGTTGGCCAAGAGTCAGCCCTATCTTATTTAAAGACTGATCGCACGCACGGCCATCCCGCACCCAGCGCGCGATCCTCCCGCCGCTTGACGTTTTAACTGTCAGCGATACCTGACGTTATTTCTCGCAGTTGTCTGAAGGCAATTCGGATCCTTTGATGCCAGTGTCGACTTTCGAACCCATTTGAAGATCGGGAGATGTCATGCCGCGCGCCATATGGAAAGGGGCCATCAGCTTCGGCCTGGTTCACGTGCCCATCGCGCTCTACCCGGCCTCGTCCGAAACGGGCATCGACTTCGATTGGCTCGATAAGAGGTCCATGGATCCGGTCGGCTACAAGCGTATAAACAAGCGCACCGGCAAGGAAGTCACGAAAGAGAACATCGTCAAAGGGGTCAAGGTCGACGACGAGGCGTATGTCGTGTTGAGCGATGAAGAGATCAAGGCCGCCTATCCGCGCACCACTCAGACCATCGAAATCGAGTCCTTCGTCCAGGCGGATGAGATTCCGCTGATCCAGTTCGAAAAGCCCTATTACCTGGAACCCCTGCCCAAGGGCGACAAGGTCTACACCTTGCTGCGCGAAGCGATGCTGGCATCCGGAGTGGTCGGCATCGCGCGGGTGGTCATGCACACTAAGGAATACCTGGCCGCGCTCATCGCTAATGAGCAGGTGTTGTTGCTGAACACGCTGCGGTGGGCGGAGGAAATCAGGTCTCCTACCGAACTGAAGCTCCCGGCCGACGGCAAGAAGGCGCTGAAGGACAATGAGGTGAAGATGGCCAAGCAGCTCATTGCCGACATGACCACCAAGTGGAAGCCCGACGCGTACGCCGACAAGTTCACGCATGCGATCCATGCGCTCGTGGCCAAACGGCAGAAGGCCGGATCCACCGAGAAGGTCGAGGCGATGGAGGATACCGCTGAGTCCACCAGCAACGTGATCGACCTGACGGCCTTGCTGGCTCGGAGCCTCAAACGTGGGCACGGCGAAGAGACCAAGTCGTCGCGATCCAGCGGCAAGTCCTCGGGAAAGGCAGCGCGAAAGCGCGCCTGAGGATATATGGCCTCGCGGAGCGCGGGTTCTGCGACCCAGGGAAGCAAATCCGCAGGGCCACGACTGGCCAAGTACTGGGCCAAGCGCGACTTCAGCAAGACGGCCGAACCGCGCGGTACCCGCGCGGACACCAGCACGTCGTTGTCGTTCGTCATTCAAAAACATGCCGCCTCGCGCCTGCACTACGACTTCCGGCTGGAACTGGATGGAGTCCTTGTGTCCTGGGCCGTGCCCAAGGGGCCCAGTTTTGACCCGGCCGACAAGCGCCTGGCGGTCCATGTGGAGGACCATCCGCTCTCATACGGATCATTTGAGGGAACGATACCCCCCAAGCAGTACGGCGCCGGTACCGTGATCGTCTGGGACAAGGGCACCTGGGAACCTTTGGGTGATCCCCGTAAGGGACTCAAGCAGGGGAAACTTGCCTTCCAGCTGCACGGTCAGAAAATGCTCGGCACTTGGGAGCTGGTCAAGATCGCCAAGAACGGGGAGCGCCAGGAACCCTGGCTCCTGTTCAAGAAGCGCGACGAGTTTGCACGCCCCAAGGATGAATATGACGTCGTGCGGGCTCTGCCGGACAGCGTGATTTCCAAGCCGATCGAGCCTGCGGCCGCCGAGCCAAAGCAGGCGGTGGCCGGCGCTGTGCGCAACCGCAGTTCGCGCGCATCGATCAAGGGCATGCCCGAAGGCTCGTTCCCGGCGGCGCTCCCCAAGCTGCTCAAGCCGCAGCTCGCGACGCTGGTCAAGTCTGCGCCCACCGAAGGGGAGTGGATCTACGAGATCAAATTTGACGGCTATCGGATCATGACGCGGATCGATAAGAACAAGATCGGACTGATCACGCGCGGCGGTCACGACTGGGCCTCGAAGATGCCGCACCTGGTGCGGGAACTTAAAAGCCTGGGGCTTCGCTCCGCGTGGCTGGACGGTGAAATTGTGGTGCTCGGCGCCAACGGTACGCCCGATTTCAACGCGCTTCAGAAAGTGCTGGACGGTCGCTCCGACACCGGCCGGATCGTGTATTTCCTGTTCGACGTGCCGTTTTTTTCCGGGCGTGACCTGCGAGCGGTGGAGCTCAAAGCGCGCCGCGAGCTCCTGCGCGGGGTTCTGGATAAGAAGTCCACCGAGCATCTTCGCTACAGCGAGGCCTTCGAGGCCGATCCCGGCTCGGTTCTGCGCTCTGCGTGTGCGATGCATCTGGAGGGAGTGATCGCCAAGCGCGCCGATTCGCCCTACGCGTCCCGGCGCACAGAGACCTGGCTCAAGCTCAAATGTACGCGCCGTCAGGAGTTTGTGGTGTGCGGGTACGTGGACCGGAGTGACAATCCGGCCCAGATCGGGAGCCTGTTGCTGGGCGTGCATGGGGCCGGCGGCCTGGTGTCGGTCGGAAAGGTCGGCACGGGTTGGGATACCGAGGAGGCACGGCGATTAAAGGACGTGCTCAAAAAATTACACACCGACAGCGCTCCGTACTCGCAGGCGCCGAAGAAGCCTGGTCGATGGTCACGGGAAACGGGCCCTGGGCTGCATTGGGTCAAACCCATCGTGGTTGCGGAGGTGCAGTTTGCAGAGTGGACACCCGACGGCCAGATTCGTCATGCTTCCTACATGGCGCTCCGAAAGGACAAACCGGCGAAAGAGATCGTGCGCGAGACCGCCAAAGCGCCGGAAAAATTGCCGCGCGATCGGTCGGTGAAAAAGTCCTCCCCGGGAAAGCTCAGCGTGACTCACGGGGATCGGGTCATCGATCCTTCGACCAAGCTCACGAAGATTGATCTGGTTCGTTATTACGAGTCGGTCAGCGAGTGGATCCTCCCGCATCTCAAAGGGCGACCTTGCTCGCTGGTCAGGGGCCCGCAGGGTGTGACGGGCCAGCTGTTCTTCCAGAAGCACATCGACAAGGCATTTCCCGGGATTAAGGAATTAGACGCGTCACTCTGGCCCGGTCACGAGTCCTTGCTTGAGGTCGATACGGTGGAGGCCTTGCTCGGGGCGGCGCAGATGAATGTCATCGAGTTTCATCCCTGGAATTCGACCTCAAAAAAGATCGACCAGCCCGACAGAATGGTCTTCGACCTGGATCCGGGCACGGGAACCTCGTGGAAACAGATCCAGGAGGCGGCCAGCCTGACACGATCGCTTCTGGCGGATCTGGGTTTGGAATCCTGGCTGAAGACTTCGGGCGGGAAGGGCCTGCACGTGGTCGTGCCCTTGGCCGCGCGCTGGAACTACGACACCGTGAAGGGCCTTTCGAAAGCGGTCGTTGTACATCTGGCCAAGACCATCCCGTCCCGGTTCGTCGCCAAGAGTGGGGCCTCCAATCGGGTGGGCAAGCTATTTGTCGATTACCTGCGCAACGGCCACGGAGCGACAACGGCCGCGGCGTTCTCCGCGCGCGCCCGCCCGGGACTGGGCGTGTCGATACCCATTAGCTGGGAGGAGCTGACCGAGATCAAGAGCGGCGCGAACTGGACTATTGCGAATGCCCGCGAATATCTGTCGTTTCGCAAGCAGGACCCCTGGTCGCAGTTCTGGAAGAAAAGCCAGTCCCTGACTCAGGCCATGAAATCCCTGTCGTTCACACCGATCAAGTCGGACTGAACAAATCACCGACCACAGATTTCAGTGGTGGAAAGTCGCAGCTGAATCTGTTGCAGCTCAGCTGCAGACACTGCGCGGCACGCCCATCGGAATGTGGTCGTGCTGTCATCTCGCAGGCAAAGCCGTGCCAATGGCCAGTAGAATCGCTGTTGGCCCGCGCGAGGGTGCGCGCTCGAGGCGTCGGTGAAGCGGTCTGAGACCACGGGTGGCGGGTTTGAATTGGGGAGCGCAATGAGAGCAATAACTTCTGTAGCGGTGCTGCTCGCTTGCGGCGCAGCGCAGGCGTCGACGTGGGTGCAGGTCGGTACGGGCAAAGACGGAACCAAGGTCATGGTGGACACGTCCTCCATCGACATATCCGGTTCGGTTCGCCACGCCTGGTTGAAAATGACCTTCCCTACGCATTCTCAGCCGGGGTCGGGCGAAGAGTCGGACAAATGGGTGGACTACAGTCTCAACCACGCCGCCTTCGATTGCCATGAAGGCACCTCAAAGTCCGATGCCTTGGAGAATTATTTTGAGGATGGGACAAGCCACAAAGTCCCAGCAGAGGTTCTCGGTGCAGACCGCTGGGAAACAGTGCCACCGAACACGGCGCTGGAAACCGTAATGAAGTTCGTTTGTGGGTGGCAGTGAAAATCGGCAAGGCACAAGTCGTTGTAATCAACGAGCCGTGGGCATTCACACCAGCTTCGTTTGGACGAGCGTTGTCACAGATGCTGGAGGCTCGTTCTTATCTACGCGCCTATAGTCCCAAGACCTCGTAGGCCAAGAGCCACGAGTCAAGTGAATCGATGATCGTGTCCCAAAAACCGCCCAGGCGGTGAATTGAGCGCGGGACGACTTTAGCCGCCGGGCGCGTCCCGCGATCCCACTTTCGGGGTTTCAGGTTGGGTTTCGTCCGGCGGATTCGGCAGTTTGATGGGAGGCGTTTCGGGCTTCGGCGGATCACCGATCGGAGGCTTTTGCGGTTCAGGTGGATTCATGTGCTGCGGTCCTTATTTTCAAACGGCGGTTCACCTAAAATTCACGGAGAGCATTGAGCAGATCACGGAAAAGTTTCCTCATGTTGATCGTGCTGTTCGGAGTTAGCCCGCATCACCCCCTGGCGGCTCGGGTTCGTGCTTGGCCGACGACGAGGCGGTCTCTGGCGACTCGTAATCCTTTCGAGTGACGGGGGCCGAGGGCCGCTTATCCGCGTTGGGTACGCTGCCTGGCGGCGTGTGGACCGTTTCGTCCAGCGATTGCTGCGGCGTTTGATACCGGTCTTCTCCCCAGGGTGCCGGGCGCCCGATGTCCTCGCCGGTCGTGCCTTCTGTTTCCCATACTTCACCTCAGAGTTGGTCGCTGAATATCAAGCTTCTTTGAGGGCAATATTAGAACGCCGGCGCGTCCTTCCCGCCTGTAGGCGATCGCCCCATGTTTCGCGAAGAAGAAAATCTGTGCGTTATACATGGGCCTCGAACACCGCCCCGAGGCGATGCTCTCGGTGGAGGCGGGGGGAATTGAACCCCCGTCCGCAAGCCCTAGACTTCAGGATCTACGCGCGTAGCTGACTCTTTTTTTCTCATCCAGCGCTACCCGAGCAGCAGGGAAGACGCCAGACCAGCGACGGTGTCTCTTAACGGTGTCACCCCGTAGCACGGTGAACCGCGATCCTATGAGCGCGTCCCCAGATATAGCCGCATAGGCACGAACTAGTCTGAGGTCAGCCGTGTTTAGGCGGCTAGAGCGTAGTTGTCGTCGTTGGCAACTAAGTTTTGCAGCAGTTATTAACGAGGGCCACTGCGCCTCGGCACGCCCCTGAAGGTTCGTAACCCACGTCGAAACCGGTCGCCCCCTTCAGGAAACGCGTCAATTATACCATTATCGAAAATCAGCGCGCCTTCTGTGCCCCGAGTGCTACCCACGCCTCAGCAGACGGGCCTTGTCGCGCTCCCAGTCGCGATCTTTCTCCGTCGCCCGCTTGTCGTGCTGCTTCTTGCCTTTGGCGAGCCCGAGTTGAAGCTTTGCACGGCCGTGTTTCCAGTACAGTTCCAGTGGAACCAGCGTGAAGCCGCGCCGCTCGACCGACCCGACCAGACGGTCCAGCTCGCTGCGTTTGAGAAGCAGTTTGCGGGTGCGCACGGGGTCGGCGATCTTGTGAGTGGAGGCCGTATTGAGCGGGGCAATGTGCGCACCAATCAGAAAAGCTTCGGCATTGCGGATGTACACGTAAGCCTCGGCCAGCTGCGCGCGACCGGCGCGCATCGCCTTGACCTCCCAGCCCTCCAGGGCCAGGCCCGCTTCGAGCCGCTCTTCGATGAAATAGTCAAATCGCGCCCGGCGGTTTTCCGCAATCAGCCTTTGTGGTGTGTCGGGTTTCGCCATAGGGGCATTGTACCGGTGATATTGAGTCGGCCCGCGCAATACCCCAGACTTCCATCCATGAAACATCTGACTCGCTCGGCGCTGATTGCCCGCCCGCCGGAACAGGTGTTCGCGTTGGTCAATGACGTGGGGAGCTACCCGCAATTTGTCCCGGGCTGCTCAAGCGCTGAAGTCCTGCTCAAGTCCGAGACCGAAGTCGTGGCGCGACTTCGCGTGCACCGCGGGCCCTTAAGCACGCAACTGACAACCCGGAACCGTCCAAGGCCGTATACCGAAATCCGCCTGGAGCTGGTGGCCGGGCCGCTGCGCTCACTTGAGGGTGTGTGGACATTCACCCCGGTCGGCAGCAACGGCTGCCGGATTGAATTGCAGTTGCAGTTCGAATTTTCCAACCCCCTCAAGGCGGCGCTTCTCGAGCCGCTCATCGAAGGGGTGGCCAGTTCCATGGTGCAGGCCTTCGTGGGCCGCGCGCAGCAAAGCCTTGCCTGAGGCGACGCTCAAGAACTGCTGTCTCGCGCTGGATCTGCTGCAGGGTCCGCTCCTGCTCCCGCTCACCCTGGCGACCGAGGCCACCATCGAAACCGCGCTCGTGCTGGCACGCCAGCAACTCCAGGAGCAAAGGGCCGACGTCAATGTTGACTGGGAGCGCGCTGCGGTGGGCGTGTGGGGTGAACGGTGCGGGCGAGACTACGTGCCGCGCGACGGAGATCGCATCGAGCTGTATCGGTCATTGACCGCCGATCCGCGCCAAAGGCGTCGTCAGCGCGCGCGCGCCATGCGCCGGGCCTAGCTGGGAGGAGGCGCGCCGGCGGGAATCGACGGAAGAGGGGTGGCAGGATTAGCCGGCACCGTGCCCGGAGAACCAACCGGTGAAACGGGCTGATTATCCGCCGGACCGGGGGCGGGCGGATTCGCCCCGGGGTTTGCGGGCGCGATGTTCGGTGGGCTCACCGGGGCCGTGCCGGGTGAATTGTTGGCGAAATCGGTGGCCACCGGCATCACATCGCTGTCGACGCGATCGACCACATCATTCTGAAAATAGACGGCGGCCCTGGCCCGGCGCGGAGTCTTGAATTGCCGTAACTTCAGGTAATAGTCGTAGTCCCAACGGTCGTTGTCGAACCCGCCCGGGACCATGGGCGTGCCCAGCAGGTAGCGGACCTGGGCGCGGGTCATGCCCTTCTTGACCTGCACCAGCGCTGTGGCGTCCAGATAGTTGCCCTGCTGGATGGGAATCTCGTACACGCAAGCGCTCAGAGCCAGAAGGCAGATTGCGAGCGAAAGCGTGGATCGGACACCCAGTGTGGTAATTTGCATGGATCCAATCATACCGTTCAGGCCCCCGTATGGAAGGGAAAGATCTCCGCAAGGTCGGACTCAAAGTCACGCTGCCGCGCCTGAAAATATTGGAAATTCTCGAGCGCAGCGCCACGCGCCACCTGTCCGCCGAAGAGATCTACAAGAGCCTGATTGTCTCGGCCGAGGATATCGGGCTTGCCACGGTGTACCGGGTGCTGACGCAGTTCGAGGCCGCAGGGCTCGTCACGCGACATCATTTCGAGGACGGCATGGCCGTCTTCGAGCTCAATCAGGGGGCACATCACGACCATATCGTGTGTATGGACTGCGGTCATGTGGAAGAGTTCGTCGACACCGACATCGAATTGCGTCAGGACGAGATCGCCAAGACGCATGGTTTTTCGATCAGCGCGCACTCGCTGATTCTCTACGGACGGTGCGAACGCGCCGATTGCCCGCGGCGCAACGCTTCGACCTCGCGTCGTTACTAGGCGCGTCGCTACTGGCTTTGGGTGCCGCGCCGCCGGCGCGGGGCCACGGGTGCAGCCGATGGCGCCACCGCGATTGCGGCACGCTCGAGCATTTCAACGGCGTGTGAGCGGGCACGCGCGGTGATCTCCAGCCCTCCGAGCATGCGGGCGATTTCCTCAATGCGCGCCTCGCCCGAAAGTGCGGTGACCGCGATGCGGGTGCTGCGTCCGTCGGTAAGCTTGGCGACTCGCAGGTGCTGATGGCCCTGACAGGCCACCTGCGCCAGGTGCGTCACGCACAGCGCCTGCGCGCCGGTTCCCAGGCCCCGCAGTTCCCGCCCCACAATCTCGGCCACGGCTCCGCCGATACCCGCGTCCACCTCGTCAAAGACCATGCACGGCGCGGCGGTGCGGGCGCAGCACACCTGCACCGCGAGCGACAGGCGCGCGAGCTCGCCGCCCGATGCGATCTTCGCGACCGCGCGGGGCGGCTGGCCCGGATTGGTGCTGACGCGAAATTCCACCCGGTCGGCACCGTGGGTCGCCGGCTCGGCGCTCTCCAGCGGGGAGACGTCCACGACGAAATGGCCCCCGGCCATGCCCAGTTCCTGCATGCGGCGGGTCACGGCCGTGGCGAGCGTGCGCGCCGCGCCCGCGCGCGCGACGCTAAGCTTTCGCGCCTGCTCCTGATAGGCCGCCATGGCGCTCGCCACCTGCGTGCGCAGTGACCCCAGATCGGCAGCGGCGCTTTCCATGCTGGTGAGTTCGCGCTGCAGGGCGCCGTGCCAGGCCCGTAGATCGGCGGGCTCCACCCGATGCTTGCGGGCCAGCTCCTCCACCGTCGCAAGACGCCGCTCGACGGCCTCCTGGCGCGCGGGATCGAACTCCAGGGTTTCAAGGTAGCGCGAGAGCTCGTGGGCCACTTCCTGAACCTGGCTCGCGGCCTCGTGGATGGCCGGTTCAAGCGCGGCCAGTCTCCCATCCATCGCCCCGGCGGTGCGAAGCGCGGTGGCGGCACGGGCGAGCAGCTGGTGGGCGTTGCCCTGTTCGGACTCGAACAACCCCTCGAGCGCCGCGCGCGCGCTCTGGGCGAGCTTATCGCTGTGGCCCATGCGCGTGCGTTCTTCATTCAGTGCGCCGATTTCCCCTTCACCGAGGCGAAGAGCCTCAAGTTCCTGCACCTGGTAGCGCAGCAGATCGAGCCTGGCGTGGCGATCGCTCGCCGCCGCCTCGGCCGTCACGCTCCGGTTCATCAGGGCCAGCCAGGAGGAGTGCGTGGCACGCACCAGGCCGACCTGCGATTCGAGCTGGCCGAATTCGTCCAGCAATTCGCGCTGCGAGTTGCTGCGCATCAAGGACTGAAATTCGTGCTGTCCGTGGATGTCGAACAGCAGCTCACCGATCCGGCGCAGCACCGTCACCGGAACGCTTTGTCCGTTGATCCAGGCACGGCTTCGCCCGTCGGTCCCTATCACCCGTCGCAGCAGCAACTCGCCCTCGTGCGCGATCGACTGCTCCTCGAGCACGTGGCGCAACTCGCCCCCGACGCGCGAGATGTCCACGGTGGCACTGAGGTCGGCGCGTTCCGCACCGGCCCGCACCGCTTCGGCTCCGGCGCGCCCGCCACCGAGAATTTCGAGCGCATCGACCAATATGGATTTGCCCGCGCCGGTCTCACCGGTCAGCACGGTAAGTCCGGCGGCCAGGTCGATCTCCACCGCATCGATAATGGCCAGATCCCGAATTTGCAGGTTGCGCAGCATGGCTGGTCCAGCTCCTATCGTTCCCTGGGCTCACCGCCCCGACCCCAGCGGAGCTTGGAGCGCAGCAAGCTGAAAAAATCGTAGCCCGGCGGATGAAGCAAAGTGATCGAGCGACCGGCCGCGGAAATTTCCAGATGATCTCCTGGATGCAGATCGCCAAGCCGCGCTCCATCGCAGGTCACCTCGGCCAGGCCGGTGCCTCGACCCATCGAGCGGATCTCGATGTTCGCATTGCCCGGCACCACGATCGGCCGATCCGAGAGCGTGTGCGGACAGATGGGCGCCATCACCAGAAGATCCAGCCGCGGATCCACGATCGGCCCGCCGCAGGACAGCGCATAGGCGGTCGAGCCCGTGGCGCTCGCGACCACGATGCCGTCCCCGCGGTGCGAATTCAGGTAACGCCCGTCCACCAGGGTCTGAAAATCGAGCATGTGTCCGGCTTCGCGACGCAGCAGCACGACATCGTTGAGGGCCAGATGCCGCGTGAGCGGGCCCTGGCCGCGCTGTAGACGCGCCTCGAGCAGCGGGCGCCGGTCGGTCGCGCAGCGTCCATCGAGCATGGCCTCGATGCTGGCCTCGATATTGCGTGGCAGAACGTCGGTCAGGAAACCCAGCCGCCCCCGATTGATACCCAGCAGTGGCACCTCTCGCCCGACCACGAGCCGGGCGGCCTGGAGCAATGTGCCATCCCCTCCGACGGCCACCATGTAGTTGGCCCGTTCGGCCAGCGCTTCCCGCGGCACCGGGCTGACCTGGGAACCGAAGGGGCCCGCCTCATCCTCGGCCACGAGCGCCTCCACGCCCCGTTGCCCCAGCACGGCCAGAACGGCCGCGGCGCTGTCGGCGATGCGCGGCTCGGCAAAATGTCCAATCAGGGCGCAACGCTGCGGCTTCGGATTCATGCCCCGCAGTTGTAACATGCCTAGGCAGGGCGGCCAACGGCGCGTATAGGATCAATGCTGTAGGCTGCGACCTGTGACAACCTTTTCAGGATGCCATGAGCGTCGATTCAAGCCTGCCGGAATCGTTAAATGAACGAGCCCAGCACCTGCTGCAGGGTGCTGGTCCAAACCTATATTCGCGACGGACAGCCCGTCGGCTCGCGGGCGCTATCGCGCGATTCGGGCCTGTCCTTAAGCTCGGCCACGATCCGCAATGTCATGGCGGACCTCGAGGAGCTGGGTTTTGTGAGCTCACCGCACACCTCGGCGGGGCGCGTGCCCACCGATCGGGGTTACCGTTTTTTTGTCGATGCGCTGATGCGTGCGGAGCCGCCGACCGCTGAATCGCCGGAACTCAAGGACCTGCGCGAACAGCTCGCGGCGACGCGCGAGGGACCCAAGGAACTGGTGGCCGCTGCCTCCCAGCTGCTCTCGCGCATCACGCATCTGGCCGGCGTGGTGACCTTGCCGCTCGCACCGGCCGCCACGCTGACGCAGATCGAATTTGTCGGGCTGACCGAAAACCGCGTGCTGGTGATCCTGGTGTTCAACGACCGCGAGGTCCAAAACCGCATCATCCAGCTCGAGCGCCGTTACGGTACCGAAGAGCTGCGACGCGCGGCCAACTATCTAAACGAGCATTGCCGCAGCCGGTCCTTGAGCCAGATGCACGTGGAACTGCTCCGGCAGCTCAAGGACACCCACGCTTCGATCAACCAGGTCATGCTTGATGCCATCGCCATTGCGCAGCAGGTCTCCGGCCAGGGCGGATCGCAGGAGGGGATCGAGTACGTCATCGCCGGTGAGACCAACCTGATGGGCTTGGGCGATCTTTCCAGCGTGGAAAAGCTCAAGCGCTTGTTCGAGGCGTTCACCGAAAAGCGCGACATCCTGCACCTGCTCGATCAGAGCCTCCGGGCCGAAGGCGTGCAGATCTTTATTGGCCATGAATCGGGTTACCAGATCCTCGATGACTGCAGTATCGTCACGGCGCCCTACAGCACGGGGGAGGGCGTGGCCGGTGTCTTGGGCGTGATCGGTCCGACCCGGATGGCCTACGAACGGGTCATTCCGATCGTCGATATCACCGCGAAACTTCTGGGCACGGCCTTGAATTCGCGCCGCTGAGCCCAATGCAGCGGTGGACCAGCCGTATGTCATGGAATTATTTACATCAATATTTCTTTTTAACTGATTGATATAAAAGACTATATAAGTGGAATCGGACACACCAATCGATCATCCGGGAAGCGAGCAAGAGGAAATGTCGGCGCTCAAGGCCGCGCTCGACTCCGCCGAGCAGGCGGGCGCTGCGGCCAAGGATGCGCAGCTGCGGGCGCTGGCGGAACTCGACAACGTGCGCAAGCGCGCCCAGCGAGACATCGAAAGTGCGCAGCGCTTTGCGCTCGAGCGTTTCGCCACCGAGTTACTCGGCGTGCGCGACAGTCTTGAACTGGCGGGCCAGAATGCCGCCACCGCCGATGCCCAGAGCCTGGCCGCGGGCCAGCAGGCCACCTTGCAGCTGCTCGCCAAGGCTTTTGAAAAGTTTTCGATCCAGCGCCTCGACCCGCTGGGTGCTCCCTTCGATCCCACGCAGCACGAAGCGGTCATGGTGCAGGAATCGGCGAGCGCGCCGCCCGACAGCGTGCTGCAGGTACTGCAGTCGGGTTATCAACTGAACGGGCGCCTGTTGCGCCCGGCGCGCGTGATCGTCGCGCGCGCACCGCAAGATGGTGCTTGAATTCCGGGCCCCGCGGCCCCAGCTAGGCCCCTTAAGAATTTGATATTTCGGAGTAAGTCATGAGCAAGGTAATCGGCATCGATCTGGGAACCACCAATTCCTGCGTCGCCGTCATGGAAGGCGGCAAGCCGCGGGTAATCGAGAACAGCGAAGGGGATCGCACCACGCCCTCGATCGTCGCCTTTACCAAGGACGATGAGGTATTGGTGGGCCAGTCGGCCAAGCGCCAGGCGGTCACCAATTCCCAAAACACCCTGTTCGCGGTCAAGCGACTCATTGGCCGCAAGTTCTCCGATGATGTCGTGCAAAAAGACATCGGCATGGTCTCCTACAAAATCGTCAAGGCCGAGAACGGGGATGCCTGGGTCGAAGCCCAGGGCAAGAAAATGGCGCCCCCGGAAGTCTCCGCCCGCGTGCTGATGAAAATGAAGAAGACCGCCGAGGATTACCTGGGCGAAGCGGTCACCGAGGCCGTCATCACGGTGCCGGCTTACTTCAATGACTCGCAGCGCCAGGCGACCAAGGATGCCGGGCGCATTGCCGGACTGAACGTCAAGCGCATCATCAATGAGCCCACCGCCGCAGCGCTCGCCTATGGCCTGGACAAGCAGGGCGGGGATCGAAAGATCGCGGTGTACGATTTGGGCGGCGGTACCTTTGACGTGTCGATCATCGAGATCGCCGCGGTCGATGGTGAGCGCCAGTTCGAGGTGCTCTCGACCAATGGCGACACCTTCCTGGGTGGCGAAGATTTCGACATGAAGATCATCCACTACCTGGCCGATGAATTTCAGAAGGAGTCGGGCGTGGACGTACGCCGCGATCCTCTGGCCATGCAGCGCCTCAAGGAAACCGCCGAGAAGGCGAAGATCGAGCTGTCCTCCAGCCAGCAGACGGACGTGAACCTGCCCTACATCACCGCCGATGCGAGCGGGCCGAAGCACCTGAGCGTCAAACTGACCCGCGCCAAGCTCGAATCGCTGGTCGAGGACCTGGTCAAGCGCACGATGGAGCCCTGCCGGACGGCCCTTAAGGACGCCGGGCTCGATGCTTCGGGTGTCGCGGAGGTGATCCTGGTGGGCGGCCAGACCCGCATGCCCCTGGTCCAGAAGTACGTCAAGGATATCTTCGGCAAGGAGCCGCGCAAGGACGTCAATCCGGACGAGGCGGTCGCGGTGGGCGCTGCGGTGCAGGCCGGCGTGCTCTCGGGCGAAGTGAAGGACGTGCTGCTGCTCGATGTCACCCCGCTCTCGCTGGGCATCGAAACCCTGGGCGGTGTGATGACCAAGCTCATCACCAAGAACACGACCATTCCGACCAAGGCCGCCAACGTGTTCTCGACGGCCGATGACAATCAGACCGCGGTCACGATCCACGTGCTGCAGGGCGAGCGCGAGCGCGCCCAGGACAACAAGTCCCTGGGCAAGTTTGATCTGGCGGACATCCCGCCGGCCCCGCGTGGCATGCCCCAGGTCGAGGTGACCTTTGACATCGATGCGAACGGCATCCTGCACGTCTCGGCCAAGGACAAGGCCACCGGCAAGGAACAGCGCATCGTCATCAAGGCCTCAAGCGGCCTGAGCGAGGACGAGATCAAGCGCATGGTCGGAGATGCCGAAGCGCACGCCGAGGACGACAAGAAGTTCCGCGAGCTGGTCGAGGTGCGCAACCGCGCCGATGCGATGCTCCACTCGGTCGAAAAATCGCTCAAGGACCTGGGCGAGAAGGTCAGCGGCGCCGATCGTGCCAAGGCCGAATCGGCCATGGCGGATCTTCGGGCGGTGCTCAAGTCCGATGACGGCGATGTGATCGCCAAGAAGACCGAGGCTCTGACCACCGCCGCGGCTGGCATTGCGCAGCAGGCCTACGCGGCAGGCGAGGGCCAGGCCGGTGCGGCCGGTGGTGGGTGCAGGGGCCGGTGAGGGCGGGGCTCAGAGCGGCCCGTCCGCGGGCAAGGACGATGTCGTCGATGCGGAGTTCGAAGAAGTAAAGGACAAGGACAGTGGCAAAGACCAGCGCGCGGGCTAGGCCCCTCTAGGGCCCGCGCATGGCCCGGACCGACTACTACAAGCTGCTTGAGGTGCCCCGCAACTGCAGCGAGGCGGACATCAAGAAGGCCTATCGCCGCCTGGCGATGAAATTTCACCCGGATCGCAATCCCGGGGATAAGGCTGCGGAAGACAAGTTTAAGGAGGCCAAGGAAGCCTACGAAGTGCTTTCCGACGCCTCCAAGCGCTCCATCTACGACCAGCACGGACACGCCGGCATCGACGCGGCACGTCAGGGGCATAGCGGCGCGGAACACTTCAGCGACATTTTTGGCGACGTGTTCGGCGACATATTCGGCAGCGCCCGCCGCGGCGGCGGCCGCTCGCAGGTCTACCGGGGCGCGGACCTGCGCTACGCCACCGAACTGGATCTGAGCGAGGCGGTCTTCGGCCGTACGCTGGAGATCGATCTGACCAAGCTCGTGGAGTGCGAAACCTGCCACGGGAGCGGGGCGGCCAAGGGCAGCACGCCGGTCAACTGCGATACCTGCCAAGGCTCGGGCCAGGTGCGCGTCTCGCAGGGATTTTTCACCCTGCAGCAGACCTGCCCGCAGTGTCGCGGCTCAGGCCGCATCGTGCGCAACCCCTGCGACACCTGCCTGGGCCAGGGCCGGGTGCGCAAGCACAAAAAACTCGCCGTAAAGATCCCGCCGGGCGTGGACACCGGGGATCGGGTGCGCCTGACGGGCGAAGGGGAAGCGGGGCGCAACGGTGGCCCGCCGGGTGATCTGTATGTCGAGGTGCAGGTGCGCGAGCACCCGATCTTCGAGCGCGACGGTCCTCACTTAAGCTGTGAGGTGCCCTTGTCCTTTGCGACCGCGGCCTTAGGGGGCACGGTCGAAGTGCCGACGCTCGATGGCGAGGTGACCTTGAAGGTCCCGCCCGAATCCCAGTCCGGTCGGGTGTTCCGGCTGCGCGGCAAGGGCATCAAGCCGGCGCGCGGCGGGGAGCAGGGCGATTTGTTTTGCCGCGTGACCGTGGAGACTCCGGTCAAGCTCTCCGCCGAGCAGCGCGAGCTGCTGCAGCGCCTGGATGAATCGCTCCGCAACGATGGCAACCGGCACGCGCCGCGCCAGAAAAGCTTTCTCGAGGGGGTCAAGAGCTTCTTTAAGAGCACCACGTGAGCCGAGAGGCCGGATCGGTCCCGGTCGTGATCGTCGGCGCCACGGGACGCATGGGCCTGAGCCTGGTGCGAATGCTCGCGGAGTTTCCCGAGTACCGGCTGCACGCCGCCGTGGCGAGTCCGGAGAGCCGGTGGCTCGGCCAGGACAGCGGCGAACTGGCGGGCACGGGCCGAAACGAAGTCCGAGTGATCGCCGAGCTCCAAGGGGCGCTTCCCGGGGCCGCGCTCACGCTCGATTTCTCCACGGCCGCCGCGGCCGGCGAGCATGTGGCATGGTGCGCGGCCTCTGGGGTGCCTCTTGTGCTGGGCACCACCGGACTGGCGGACGCCCTGGCGCCGATCCTGGATCGCGCCGCCGCGCGCATCCCGCTGCTGGTGGCGGCCAACACGAGTCTTGGGGCCAGCGTGCTGCAGGACCTGGTCCAGCGGGCCGCGGCGCGGCTCGGGGCGGATTTCAGTATCCGGATCCAGGACACCCACCATCGCGACAAGGCCGATGCCCCTTCGGGAACGGCACTGGCGCTGGGACGGGCAGCCTCCGAGGCAGGCATCGGTGCCGGGGGGGCCATCCAGTACGCCTCCGTTCGCGAGGGGGACGCCATCGGACAGCACTTGGTCGAGTTTAGCGGCCCCGGGGAACGCCTGGGGCTGAGCCATGAGGCCACGGACCGGGGGGTTTTTGCCCGCGGCGCGTTGCGGGCGGGGCTTTGGCTTATCCGCCAGGAGCCCGGGCGCCATCGCATGGCGGATATATTTATCTAAAAATAAATTCCTGCGCAATGGCGCGTGGTTTTCACTAAGGTCATATTTTTAAAGGGAAATTAAGGCTCGTTTTTAGGGCAATCGGGCCGATTCCCGCATGGACAGGGGCAGCTTCGATCCTTAGAATTTCTCGCGTAATCCGATTGTCGGGTTAGTCCGCACAAGGCGGGGGGCGTTCCAAAAGAACTCCTCCCGCTTTGTGCATATGCGCATCGAAAATCGGAGTCACTGAAGAGGATGGCTTAAGTGATTTCACCAGCGGTGCTGGCGCTCGCAGATGGCAGCATCTTCCGGGGCCAGTCGATTGGAGCGAGCGGCAACACCACCGGCGAAGTCGTTTTCAATACCGCCATCACGGGCTACCAGGAAATTCTCACCGACCCCTCGTACGCCCGACAACTGATCACCTTCACCGCTCCCCACATCGGCAACACCGGCACCACTCCCGAGGACATGGAGTCGGGCCAGGTCTATGCCGCCGGCATGATCGTTCGCGAACACTCTCCGATCACCAGCAGCTGGCGCGCGGAAGGATCCTTGAGCGATTTTCTCAAGCGCTCGCGCGTGGTGGCGATCGCAGGGGTGGACACCCGGCGCCTGACCCGGCTGCTGCGCGAGCGCGGTGCGCAGGCCGGTTGCATCATGACCGGCAGCAAGATCGATGAAGCCGCCGCGGTGCGCGCGGCCACGCGATTCCCGGGACTTAAGGGCATGGATCTTGCGAAGGTCGTCTCGACCAAGGAAATCTATCAATGGAACGACGGCGTCATTGCCCGCGGCCTCGACCGGCCAAGCTTGCGAGCGCAGCAACGTCTGCACGTGGTGGCCTACGACTACGGCATCAAGCGCAACATCCTCAGGCTCCTCGCGGATCAGGGGTGCCGCATCACGGTGGTGCCGGCGCAAACGAGCGCCGCGGACGTACTCTCACTCAAACCCGACGGTGTCTTTCTGTCCAACGGCCCGGGCGATCCCGAACCGTGCGATTACGCGATACGCGCCATTGACGAACTCACCAGCGACCGACGTGCCGCTGTTTGGCATCTGCCTCGGTCACCAGCTGCTGGCGCTGGCCAGCGGCGCACGGACGCTGAAGATGAAATTCGGCCACCACGGCGCCAACCACCCGGTGCAGGAACTCTCCAGCGGGCGGGTGTAGATCAGCAGTCAGAACCACGGCTTCGCGGTCGATGAATCGAGCCTTCCCGCCAACGCTCAAGGCGACCTACCGATCGCTGTTCGATGGGAGCCTTCAGGGTGTGGCGCGCACCGACTGCGCCGCCTTCAGCTTCCAGGGCCACCCCGAGGCGAGCCCGGGGCCGCACGAGCTGGCCCCGCTGTTCGAGGCGTTCACGCAGGCCATGCTGCATCGGTTGCAATCACAGCTGCGCGCGCTGCGCGCCTCGCGCAAGCAGGCGGCCGAGGGGTAGGGACCCCGCTTCCCCCATGCCCAAGCGCAACGACATCAAGAGCATCCTCATCATCGGGGCCGGCCCGATTGTGATCGGCCAGGCCTGCGAATTTGACTATTCGGGCGCTCAGGCCTGCAAGGCACTGCGCGAGGAAGGGTATCGGGTCATCCTGGTCAATTCGAACCCGGCCACGATCATGACCGATCCCGAGATGGCCGATGCCATCTACATCGAGCCGATCAACTGGCGCACCATCGCCAGCGTCATCGAAAAGGAGCGCCCCGATGCGCTGCTGCCCACGATGGGCGGCCAGACCGCGCTCAACACGGCGCTTGATCTGGCGCGCGAGGGCGTGCTGGAGAAGTTCGGCGTGGAAATGATTGCCGCCTCGCGCGCTGCGATCGACATGGCCGAGGACCGCGAGCAGTTCCGCGATGCGATGCGCGAAATCGGGCTGGCCACCCCGCAGTCACAGATCGCCCGCAGCATGGAGGAAGCGATCGGCGTGCAGGCGAACTTCGGATTCCCGGTGGTGTTGCGGCCCTCCTTCACCATGGGCGGCAGCGGCGGGGGCATCGCCTACAACCGCGAGGAGTTCGAGATTATCGTGGCGCGGGGACTTGAGGCCTCACCGACGCACGAGGTGCTGATCGAGGAGTCGGTGATCGGCTGGAAGGAATTTGAGATGGAGGTGGTGCGCGACAAGGCCGACAACTGCATCATCGTATGCTCGATCGAGAACCTCGATCCGATGGGCGTGCACACCGGCGATTCGATCACCGTCGCGCCCGCTCTCACGCTGACCGACAAGGAATACCAGCGCATGCGCGATGCCTCGGTCGCGGTGCTGCGCAAGATCGGGGTGGACACCGGAGGGTCCAACGTGCAGTTCGCGGTCAACCCGCGCGATGGCCGGTTGCTGGTCATCGAGATGAACCCGCGCGTCTCGCGCTCCTCGGCGCTGGCCTCCAAGGCGACGGGTTTCCCGATTGCGAAGATCGCCGCCAAGCTCGCCGTGGGCTACACCCTCGATGAGCTGCGCAATGAAATCACCAGCGGCGCCACGCCCGCCTCCTTCGAGCCGAGCATCGATTATGTGGTCACCAAGGTGCCGCGGTTTACCTTCGAGAAGTTCCCTGCGGCCAACAGCCGCCTGACCACGCAGATGAAGTCGGTCGGCGAGGTGATGGCCATCGGGCGCACCTTCCAGGAATCGCTCCATAAGGCGCTGCGCGGACTTGAGACCGGGCTGGATGGCTTCGATCCGCTGATGGCGCTCCCCTTGAGCGAGGAGGGCGCCACCCAGCTGGCCTACGAACTGCGTGCCCCGGGAGCGGACCGGCTCCTGTACGTGGCCGATGCGATGCGCGCGGGCTGGAGCCAGGAGCGCATCCACGAGCTCACGGGGATCGATCCGTGGTTCCTGGCGCAGATCGGGGACCTGATGGCCGAGGAAGCCCAGGTGCGCCGCGATGGGGAGAAGACCTGGACGTCCGAGCGGCTGCGCGAACTGAAGCGCAAGGGATTCTCCGACCGGCGACTGGCCACGCTCGCGCGCAGCACGGAGCACCAGGTGCGCCTGCGCCGGCGTGAGCTGAAGATCGCCCCGGTGTACAAGCGGGTGGATACCTGCGCGGCGGAATTCGCCACCTCCACCGCCTACCTGTATTCGACCTATGAGGAGGAGTGCGAGGCGGAACCGAGCCGGCGCCGCAAGATCATGATCCTGGGGGGCGGACCGAACCGCATCGGCCAGGGGATCGAATTTGATTACTGCTGCGTGCACGCGGCGCTGGCGCTGCGCGAGGACGGATTCGAGACCATCATGGTCAACTGCAACCCGGAGACGGTCTCGACGGACTTCGACATCTCGGACCGTTTGTATTTCGAGCCCCTGACGCTCGAGGACGTGCTCGAGATCATCCAGAAGGAAAAACCCGAAGGCGTGATCGTGCAGTTCGGCGGTCAGACGCCCCTCAAGCTGGCGCGTGCGCTGGAAGCGGCCGGTGCGCCGATCATCGGCACGACGCCCGACTCGATCGACATCGCCGAGGACCGCGAGCGATTCCAGCAGCTGGTCAAGCGCCTGGGGCTTCGCCAGCCGGCCAACGCCACCGCGCGAAACGAAGAGCAGGCGGTCGTGCTGGCACGCGAGGTCGGCTACCCGCTGGTGGTCCGTCCCTCCTACGTGCTCGGTGGGCGGGCGATGGAGATCGTGTTCAACGAGGAGGACCTGCGCAGTTACGTCAACACCGCGGTCAAGGTCTCCAATGACAGCCCGGTGCTTCTGGACCGCTTTCTGGACGTGGCCGTCGAGGTCGACGTGGACGCGGTGTGCGACGGGATCGATGTCCTGATCGGCGGGATCATGGAGCACGTCGAGCAGGCCGGCGTTCATTCGGGGGATTCGAGCTGTTCACTCCCCCCGATCAGCCTCTCGCGCGAAATCCAGGATGAACTGCGCGAGCAGACCCGCAAGCTCGCCCACGGGCTGCAGGTGGTGGGCCTGATGAACATCCAGTTTGCGATTCAAAACGGGACCATCTACCTGCTGGAGGTCAATCCACGCGCCTCGCGCACGGTGCCTTTCGTCGGCAAGGCCACCGGCGTGCAGATCGCCAAGATTGCCGCCCGCGTAATGACCGGGCGGACACTCCGGGAACTGGGCGTGCTCGAAGAACGCGTTCCTCCCTATTACTCGGTCAAGGCCGCCGTGTTCCCGTTCAGCAAGTTTCCGGAGGCCGATCCGATCCTCGGCCCTGAAATGAAATCCACCGGAGAGGTGATGGGCACCGGGCGCACCTTCGGGGAAGCCTACGCGAAGAGCCAGCTGGCCTCAGGCATCGTGCTGCCGCGCACCGGGGTGTGCCTGCTCAGCGTTCGAGATCGCGACAAGTCCGGGCTCGCCACGGTGGCGCAGCGCCTGATCGCGCGCGGCTTCGAGCTGGTCGCCACCAGCGGCACGGCCGCCTCGCTCGTGGAGGCGGGCATCGAATGCCGGCGCGCCAACAAGGTGCGCGAGGGCCGCCCGCACATCGTGGACATGATCAAGAACGATGAGTTTGACCTGATCGTCAACACCACCGAGGGCAAGCAGGCGATCCTGGACTCCAACTCGATCCGCCGCGAGGCGGTGCACCGCGGAGTGACCTATTACACGACGCTGGCGGCGGCGGCGGCGGCCTGCGAGGCACTCGATCACCTCGATGAGGTGGCCGTCAACAGCCTTCAGGACCTGCATGAGGAGATGCGCACATGAAGCGCTCCCCGATGACGCTGCGGGGCGCCGAGCTCCTGCGCTCCGAGCTCAAGCGACTCAAGAGCGAGGATCGCCCCAGGGTCATCAAGGCCATTGCGGAGGCCCGCGCGCATGGCGACCTGTCGGAGAACGCCGAGTACCACGCGGCCCGCGAGCAGCAGGGTTTTA
Source organism: uncultured Gammaproteobacteria bacterium (assembly GCA_963717335.1). Lineage (GTDB taxonomy): Bacteria > Pseudomonadota > Gammaproteobacteria > Steroidobacterales > Steroidobacteraceae > FEN-1191. The sequence continues at coordinate 464,225 of CAVQVZ010000006.1, forward strand.
TTGAAGGGCGCATCAACGAGATCGAGGCGCGCCTGGCCGCCGCCGAGGTCATCGATGTGGTCCAGCTCCCCCGAAGCGATCGGGTCGTGTTCGGGGCCACCGTCGACCTTGAGGACCAGGACAACGGCAGTGCGGTGAGCTACCAAATCGTGGGGGAGGACGAGGCGGACATCCGCGCCGGGCGCATCTCAATCGCCTCCCCGATCGCCCGCGCGCTGATTGCCAAGAATGTGGGCGATGTGGTCGAGGTCGCGGCCCCCGGACGGACCTGCAGCTACGAGATCATCGCGGTGCGCTACACCTGAGCATCGGGCAACACCAAGCGGGGAATCGGACTGGCCGCCCGGTACAGCACGGCCACGTGGCCGATGCGGGCCACCAAAGTGCAGGAGCACTGGCGCACCAGCTCACCGATCCAGCTCTCGCGCTGTGCGCGATCGGCGCTGCGCACCCTGACCTTGATCAGTTCATGATCGCGAAGCGCCTGGGTGGTTTCGGCCACCACATTCTCAGTGAGCCCCTTGTGGCCGAGCATCACCACGGGCTTGAGCGCGTGCGCCTTGCCACGGAGGAATCGGAGCTGTTTTTCGTTCAAACTCACGGCGCGCATTATCCATGACCAGGCGCTCCCAGAGCAGCGGCCGCTGGCTGCAGGAACACCACAGCGATCCGTATGTCCAAAGGGCGCGTGCGGAGGGTTGGCGATCAAGGGCAGTCTATAAGCTGGAGGAAGTCGATAAGAAGGAGCAATTGTTGCGCCGCGGCGGAATCGTCCTCGACCTCGGTGCCGCCCCTGGCGCCTGGAGCCAGTACGCCCGGACCAAGGTCGGCCCCAAGGGGCGCGTGGTGGCCAGCGATATCCTGCCCATGGACGCCCTGGCGGGGGTCGAGTTCGTGCAGGGGGACTTCCGGGAGGAGCCCATTTGCGCCCAGCTTTTGGCCCTGACCGGCGAACGCGCGGTCGATGCGCTGCTCTCGGACATGGCCCCGGATTTGAGCGGCATGGACGTGATCGACCAGCCGCGGGCCATGTATTTGTCCGAGCTGGCCCTGGAGATGGCCGGGCGGGTGTTGAAACCGGGGGGAGGAGCCCTGATCAAAGTGTTCCAGGGGAGCGGTTTCCAGGAGCTGGTTCTCGCCGCCCGCCGGCAGTTCAAAACTGTGCGATTTATCAAGCCCGCCGCCTCCCGGGCACGCAGCGCGGAGATCTACTTGCTGGCGAGTGGCCTGCGATTGGTGTAGCGTGAACCGACTGGAGTCAAATTCTTGAACGATACGGTTAAAAACATACTGTTATGGGCGGTCATCGCCCTGGTCCTGGTGGCGGTGCTGACCAAGTACATGCCCACCGCCGGCAAGCCCGAGGAAGTGCGCTATTCGACCTTCTTGAACGATGTCCGTGACGGGCACGTGGACAGCGTGGTGCTGCAGGGCGATACGATCTACGGGGTTCGCAAGGACAAGAGCAAGTTCGAGACCTTCAACCCGGAGACCAACTACACGGCCCTGATCGGGGACCTGAGCAAGGCCAACGTGGGTATCGAGGGCCGCCCGCCGCCCCAGCCGAGCTTCTTCGCCCAGCTGCTGCTGCAGATGGCCCCGGCGCTGGTGCTGATCCTGGTGTTCGTCTACATGCTGCGCCAGATGCAGGGCGCCGGGGGCGGGCGCGGGGCCATGAGCTTTGGCAAAAGCCGTGCCCGCTTGCTGGGTGAGGACCAGGTCAATGTCACCTTTGCGGATGTGGCCGGGGTGGATGAGGCCAAGCAGGAAGTCGGGGAGATCGTCGATTTCCTCAAGGACCCGGGCAAGTTCCAGAAGCTCGGCGGCAAGATCCCCAAGGGCGTGCTGATGGTCGGGAGCCCCGGCACCGGGAAGACGCTGTTGGCCCGCGCCATTGCCGGTGAGGCGAAGGTGCCGTTCTATACGATTTCAGGCTCCGACTTCGTGGAAATGTTCGTGGGCGTGGGCGCCTCGCGGGTGCGCGACATGTTCGAGCAGGCCAAGAAGCACGCGCCGTGCATCATCTTTATCGACGAGATCGACGCGGTGGGCCGCCATCGCGGCGCGGGCCTGGGCGGCGGGCACGACGAGCGCGAGCAGACCCTCAATCAGCTGCTGGTCGAGATGGACGGATTCGAAGGGAACGAGGGCATCATCGTCATCGCCGCCACCAACCGGCCCGACGTGCTCGATCCGGCGCTGCTTCGTCCCGGGCGCTTTGACCGGCAGGTCGTCGTTCCGCTGCCGGACGTCCGGGGACGCGAGCAGATCCTGCGCGTGCACATGCGCCGCGTGCCGCTGGGCGATGATGTGCGCCCGGCGCTGATCGCGCGTGGCACGCCAGGATTTTCGGGCGCGGATCTTTCCAATCTGGTCAATGAGGCGGCGCTGTTCGCGGCGCGCGCCAATCACAAGCTGGTCAACATGGACCAGTTCGATCGCGCCAAGGACAAGATCATGATGGGCGCCGAACGGCGCTCCATGGTGATGACCGACGCGGAAAAGCGCATGACGGCCTTTCACGAAGCCGGCCACGCCATCGTGGGCGTGACCGTTCCGGAACACGATCCTGTATATAAGGTGACCATTATTCCGCGCGGTCGCGCGCTGGGTGTCACGCAGTTTCTGCCCGAGCAGGATCGATATTCACTGAGCAAGCGGCGCCTGGAAAGTTCGATCGCCACCTTGTTCGGCGGCCGCATCGCCGAGGAGCTGGTGTTCGGGGCCGACGCGGTCACGACCGGCGCCTCCAACGACATCGAGCGGGCCACCGACCTGGCGCGCAGCATGGTGACCAAGTGGGGTCTGTCCGACCGGCTCGGGCCCCTGACGTATGCGGAGGAAGACGGGGAGGTATTCCTCGGCCGCAGCGTCACGCAGCATAAAAAGGTGTCGGACACGACCGCGCACGAGATCGAGGAAGAGGTGCGGCGCGTGATCAACACCAACTACAACCACGCGCGCGAGATTCTGCAGACTAATCTGGACAAGCTCCATTTGATGGCGCAGGCGTTGATCAAGTACGAGACGATCGACGAGAGTCAGATCCGCGACATCATGGCGGGACTCGAAGCCAAGCCCCCCGAGGGCTGGGACGACACGGGCGGGGGAGGGCCGGGCGGAAGGGCCGTGCCCGTGGACCCGGGCGATCGTGTCAAGCCGCCGATCGGTACACCCGCAGGCCAGCACTGATCAGCGCGTCGATGCCCGCGCGCCTGCCGTTGGTGCATGCGCGCGGCACCCTGGACCTGACCGAGCCCGCCGTGATGGGCGTGCTCAACGTCACCCCCGACTCCTTCAGCGATGGCGGGCTCTACCTTGAGCCGGCGCGGGCGCTCGAGCGCGCCCAGGCGATGGCCAGTGAGGGCGCAAAAATCATCGACATCGGGGGCGAATCGACGCGTCCGGGCGCGCTCCGGGCGAGTCTCGAGGAGGAGCTGCGGCGCGTGATCCCCGTGGTTCGCGCGCTTGCCCGGCAGGCCGATGTGCTGATCTCCGTCGATACGAGCCGGCCCGAGGTCATCGAGCAGGCGATCGCCGAGGGCGCGGCGATGATCAATGACGTGCGCGCGCTGCGCTCACCCGGGGCGCTTGAGGCGGTCGCACGAAGCGGGGCGGCGGCGTGCCTGATGCACATGCGGGGCGAGCCGGCCACGATGCAAGAGGATGTCCACTACAGCGATCTGCTCTCCGAAGTCCGCTCGATGCTCGAAGCGCGCCTTCAGGCTTGCCGGGGTGCGGGCCTGGCGCTTGATCGCCTCTGCCTTGATCCGGGCTTTGGGTTCGGCAAGCTCGCTGCGCACAACCTTGAGTTGCTGCGCGAGCTGCGCCAGCTGCTTTCACTCGGCCGCCCACTCCTGGTGGGCCTGTCACGCAAGTCACTGGTCAGGGAGCTCACGGGGCGCGGGAAAGAGGAGCGCTTGGCAGGTAGTATTGCCCTGGCGACCGTGGCGGTTCTGAATGGGGCCTCCATCGTTCGCGCCCACGACGTGGCGGCCACGGTCGATGCGGTGCGCGTCGCGGCGGCCCTGAGAAACTGAAGGACACGAGCTTGGCCAGAGTTTATTTCGGGACAGACGGTATCCGCGGGCGGGTCGGCGAACACCCCATGACCGTGGACTTCGCCCTGCGCTTGGCGAGCGCTGCCGCGCGGGTACTGGCGCCGCACGGCGGGGCGGTGCTCATCGGCAAGGACACGCGCCTTTCCGGGTACATGTTCGAGTCCGCGCTGGAGGCCGGATTTGTGGCCGCCGGAGTGAATGTCATGATGATGGGGCCGCTTCCCACCCCGGGCATCGCCTACATGACGCGGCAGCTGAACTGCAATTTTGGTGTGGTCATCAGCGCCTCGCACAACCTGTTCGAAGACAACGGCATCAAGTTCTTCGACGGGAGCGGGGGAAAGCTTTCCGATCAGCTCGAGGAACAGATCGAGGCGCAACTGGCCGGGGAGCCGATGACGCGCTCCTCGGGGGAACTGGGCCGGGCCCGCCGCGTGGACACCACGCGCGCGATGTACCAGGAATTTTGCCGCAGCACACTTCCGGTCGGCGTCACGCTCGCCGGGCTCAAGATCGTGGTCGACTGCGCCAACGGCGCCGCTTACAAAGTCGCCCCGCGCGTGCTTGCCGACCTGGGCGCCGATATCGTGCCGATCGGCTGCTCGCCGAACGGGCGCAACATCAACGTGGGCTGCGGTTCCACCGCCCCGGAGTTGTTGCAGCTGACCGTGCCCGGGGTGCACGCGCAGGTGGGCATCGCCCTGGACGGTGACGGGGACCGCCTGCTGATGGTCGATCATCTGGGCCGGATCGTGGATGGCGACCAGCTGCTGTTCATCATCGCCTGCGCCCGGCACCAGCAGGGCGCCTTGCCAGGTCCGGTGGTCGGCACCCAGATGAGCAACCTGGGACTGGAGCTGGCGCTGCGCAAGCGGGGCATTCCCTTCGAGCGCGCCGCCGTCGGGGACCGTTACGTGCTGGCGCGCCTGCGCGAGACCGGCGGGGTGCTCGGCGGGGAAACCTCCGGGCATATCCTGTGCCTCGATCGGACCACGACGGGGGATGGTCTGGTCAGTGCCCTCCAGGTCCTGTCGGTCATGCAGCAGAACCGCAAGTCCCTGGCCGAACTGGCCTCGGGCATGACACGGCTCCCGCAGGTCATGATGAATGTGGAGGTGGCCGAGCGCTTTGACCCGCAGGCCGTCCCCGAGATCAAGACGCTCCTGCAGTCCCTGGAAAAGCAGCTCGGGGATCGGGGCCGGGTGGTGTTGCGCGCCTCGGGCACCGAGCCCCTGATCCGTGTCATGGTCGAGGCGCAGGAGGAGTCCCTGGCCCGCCGCTGCGCCGAGCAGCTCAGCGCCGCGGTGCGCGCGGTGGTCGCCTAGGGGTCCGGCCCCGATGAGGGGATTGCGCATTGCGCAGACCCGGGCGCATGGCTATGATCGCGCGCCCCGAACGGGCCCCTTGACCCTGACAGAGTAGACCTCAAGGCCTCCCATGGCCCTCCCCATGCGACAAAAGATTGTAGCCGGCAACTGGAAGATGCATGGATCGCGCGTGGAGAACACCGCGCTGATTGAGGCGATCATTGCCACCGTCACGGACGATCGTGTGAGCTGCGTGATCTGCCCGCCCTTCGTCTATTTGCACGATGCCTGGAGACTGCTGCGCAGCAGTGCCGTGGCGCTCGGTGCGCAGAATGTCTGTGCGGAGGCGGTGGGCGCCTACACCGGGGAAGTATCGGCCGCGATGCTGCACGATGTGGGGTGCCGATACACGCTGGTCGGTCACTCGGAGCGCCGAACCCTGTACGCGGACACCAATGAGCTGGTGGCGCGCAAGTTCGTGGCCGCCCAGGCTGGCAAGTTGATTCCGATCCTGTGCGTGGGTGAACAACTCGCCGAGCGCGAGGCCGGTCACACCGAGGAGGTGGTCGGGGCTCAGCTCGATGCGGTGCTGCAGCTCTCGGGCGTCACGTCCCTGGCCGGAGCGGTGCTTGCGTACGAGCCGGTCTGGGCCATCGGCACCGGGCGCACCGCGACCCCTGCTCAGGCGCAGGAAGTGCACCAGTTCATACGCCAGCGGGTGGCCAAGGAGGATGCTAAAATTGCCAGCGGACTGCGCGTTCTTTACGGCGGCAGCGTCAAGGCCGGAAACGCGCGGGACATCTTTGCGATGCCCGATGTGGACGGCGGACTGATTGGCGGCGCATCGCTCAAGGCCGAAGAGTTTCTGGCCATCGTCGCCGCCGCCCTGGTTCCCCAAAAAGGTTAGTTAGGAACATGTTGCACACGGTATTGATGATCATCCATTTCTTCTCGGCGGCCGGGATCATTTCCCTGGTGCTGCTCCAGCGCGGCAAGGGAGCCGAGGCGGGCGCGGGCTTTGGTGCGGGCGCCTCCGGCACGGTGTTCGGCGCCCGCGGCGCGGGCACCGCGCTCTCGCGCGCCACGGCCATCCTGGCGGGCATATTCATGATGACGAGCCTTTCGCTGACCTACGTGGGCTCGCACACCGCGGCGGCGCCCACCACGGTGCTCGATCGGTTGTCACAGCCCACTTCCAGCGGGTCCGCGCCGCCCAGCCCCAGGCCGCTCACACCGGCGCCGTCCAGCCCGGCGCCTGCGGCTCCGGCGCCGGCCAGTCCGGCGCACTGATTATTTTCGCCGACGTGGTGGAACTGGTAGACACACTAGCTTGAGGGGCTAGCGCCGCAAGGTGTGGGAGTTCGAATCTCCCCGTCGGCACCAATTCTCTCGTAGAATTGATGGGGCAATCAGGGGCGGATGGGAAACTGTCCGCCCTTTTTGACACCAGGTGGTCGGACATGCTCGAAAATTACCTGCCGGTGCTGATATTCCTGGCCGTGGCCGCGCTGCTGGCCGCCGTATTGCTGGGGCTGGGCGCCATACTCGGGCGGCTGGGCGCGCGCCATCGCAAGGACGCCGCAAAACTGTCCGCCTATGAGTGCGGGTTCGAGGCCTTCGAGGACAACCGCGGGCGGTTTGATGTGCGCTACTACCTGGTGGCGATCCTGTTTATCGTCTTCGATCTGGAGATCGCCTTCCTGTTTCCGTGGGCCGTGTCCTTGGGCTCGACCGGTCGTTTCGGGCTGGCCGTCATGGGGATATTCCTCGGGATCCTCGTGGTGGGCTTCATCTACGAGTGGAAAAAGGGAGCCCTGGAATGGGACTAGGCGCCCAAGCGCCTGCAGCGGCGGAGCCGGCGGCCGAGGCCGCAGGCTTTGCACAGCGCGGGTTTCTGACCACCCAGGTCGATAGCCTGGTGAGCTGGGCGCGCACCGGGTCGCTCTGGCCGATGACCTTTGGACTGGCCTGCTGCGCCGTCGAGATGATGCACGCCGGCGCCTCGCGCTATGACCTTGACCGCTTTGGCGTCGTGTTCCGTCCAAGCCCGCGCCAGTCGGATGTGATGATCGTCGCCGGCACGCTGGTCAACAAGATGGCCCCGGCGCTGCGCAAGGTCTACGACCAGATGCCCGAGCCGCGCTGGGTGATCTCGATGGGCTCCTGTGCCAACGGCGGGGGCTACTACCACTATTCCTATGCGGTGGTCCGCGGCTGCGATCGGATCGTTCCGGTGGACGTCTACGTGCCTGGCTGTCCCCCGACCGCCGAAGCCTTGCTCTACGGCATCATCCAGCTGCAGCGCAAGATCGATCGCCATCGCGGCGCCGAGACTTGAGCCCCGCGGACGACATCCTGGCGGCCGATTTGCGCGCCGCGTGCGGGGAGCGCCTCGCGCTGCACTCGGCCGAGGGCGGGGAACTCGGTGCAGAGGTGGCGAGCGCGGAGTTGCTCGCGGTCGCCAAGGTTCTGCGCGACGCGCCCGCCCTGCAGTTTGGGATGCTCATCGACGTCGCGGGCGTGGATTACCTGGACTACGGTCGGACCGAGTGGCGGGCCGAGCAGGCCACGTCCAGCGGCTTTAGCCGCGGCGTCAACAGGGCGGCCGGCCATACGCTGCGCGGCGACAGGCGTTACGCGGTCGCCTATCAGCTGCTTTCGCTGACCCACAACCGGCGCCTGAGGCTTCGGGTGTGGTGCGAGGGGGAGGAAGATCCGACCGTGGATTCCCTGACCGATGTCTGGGCCAGTGCCAACTGGTTCGAGCGCGAGGCCTTCGACCTCTACGGCATCCTGTTTCGCGGCCATCCGGACCTGCGCCGCCTCCTGACCGACTACGGATTTATCGGTCACCCGTTCCGCAAGGACTTTCCGCTGATCGGCAACGTCGAGGTGCGCTACGACTCGGAACTCAAACGGGTGATCTACGAGCCGGTCACGATCCAGCCGCGCACGCTGGTGCCTCGCGTGATCCGACACGACAACCGCTACGAGCCCGAGCTCAACAGTGCCGGGGCCGCAACCGCTCCCAGGAGCACCGGTGGCTGAGATCCGTAACCTGACGATGAACTTCGGACCGCAACATCCGGCCGCGCACGGCGTGTTGCGGCTGGTCCTCGAGATGGACGGGGAAGTCATACAGAAGGCCGACCCCCACATCGGCCTGCTCCATCGCGGCACGGAGAAGCTGGCCGAGTCCAAGCCCTTCAACCAGTCGATCGGCTACATGGACCGACTCGATTACGTGTCGATGATGTGCAACGAGCATGCCTACGTGCTGGCGATCGAGAAGTTGCTGGGCGTGCGCCCACCGCCGCGCGCCCAGTACATCCGCGTCATGTTCGATGAAATAACCCGCATCCTCAATCATCTGATGTGGCTGGGCGCGCACGGTCTGGACATCGGCGCGATGACGATATTCCTGTTTTGCTTCCGCGAGCGCGAAGACCTGATGGACTGCTACGAGGCGGTGTCCGGCACGCGCATGCATGCCACCTATTACCGCCCCGGCGGCGTGTACCGCGACCTCCCCGAGGCCATGCCGCGCTACCAGGCCTCGCGCTGGCGCTCCCAGGCCGACGCCGACCGGCTCAACAAGGCCCGGTCCGGCTCGCTGCTGGATTTTATCGCCGACTTTACCCGCCGGTTCCCAGCCTGCGTCGATGAGTACGAGACGCTGCTGACCGACAACAGGATCTGGAAACAGCGCACCGTCAATATCGGCGTGGTGCCTGCCGAGCGGGCCGTGCAGCTCGGCTTTACCGGCCCGATGCTGCGAGGCTCGGGTATCGCCTGGGACTTGCGCAAGCAACAGCCCTACGAAGTGTACGAGGCCATGGACTTCGACATTCCGGTGGGGCGGAACGGGGATTGCTACGATCGTTATCTGGTGCGCGTGGCCGAAATGCGCCAGGCCAACCGCATCGTGCAGCAGTGCGTGGAGTGGCTGCGCGCAAATCCGGGCCCGGTCATGATCGATGATCGGAAGGTGCGCCCGCCCAGCCGCGAGGAGATGAAGGGCGACATGGAATCGCTCATCCATCACTTCAAGTACATGACCGAAGGCTACTGCGTGCCTGAGGGGGAATGCTACGCGGCCGTCGAGGCGCCCAAGGGCGAGTTTGGCGTCTATCTGATCTCGGACGGGGCCAACAAGCCCTACCGCCTCAAGTGCCGGGCGCCCGGGTTCGCGCACCTGGCCGCACTCAGCGAAATGGTGCGCGGGCACATGCTCGCCGATGTGGTGGCCGTGATCGGCACGCAGGATATCGTCTTTGGGGAGATCGACCGATGAGCGCGGGCCCTGATCCAAACCTCACGCTCACCAAGCATACGCGCGCGGAGATCGATCGCTGGGTGGCGCGCTTCCCGCCGGGCCGGCAGCGCTCGGCGGTGCTCTCGGCACTGCGCGCGGCGCAGGAGCAGAACCAAGGTTACCTGACCGTTCCGCTGATGGACGCGGTCGCGGCCTATCTGCAGCTGCCCCCGATCCAGGTCTACGAAGTCGCCAGCTTCTATTCGATGTTCGAGACACATCCGTGCGGACGGCACCACGTGAGCATCTGCACCAACATCTCCTGCCTGCTGCGCGGTGCGGAGGATCTGGTGGCGCACGTGGAGCGCCGGTTAGGGATACGGCTCGGTGAGAGCACGGCGGACGGGCGCATATTCTTCAAGCAGGAGGAGGAGTGCCTGGCCGCGTGCACGGGCGCCCCGATGATGATGGTCGATCATGTCTACCACGAGAATCTCACGACCGATCAGGTCGATCGTATCCTGGACGAGCTTCGCTAGGGGGCAGGGCGCGCATGGCTGGATGGGAAGACAAGATGAATCTGGTGTGCTTCGAGCCGCTCAAGTTCGAGCGCTCCTGGACACTGGAGGTCTATCGGCGCATCGGCGGCTATGAGGCCTGGAAGAAGATCCTTGCCGAGCACACCCCGCGCGAGCAGATCATCGATGTCGTTAAGGCCTCGGGCCTGCGCGGGCGGGGCGGGGCGGCCTTCCCGATGGGCGTGAAGTGGAGCTTTATGCCCCGGGCGGCGCCGATGCAGAAATACCTGGTCTGCAATTCGGATGAGAGCGAGCCGGGCACCTGCCACGACCGGGACATCCTGCGCTACAACCCGCACGCGCTGATCGAGGGCATGGCGATCGGCGGTTATGCGATGAACGCGACGGTCGGCTACAACTACATCCGCGGAGAGTTCCTGGGCGAACCGGTGCCGCGTTTCGAGGAGGCGGTTCGCGAGGCCTATGAGGCGGGCCTCCTGGGCAAGAACATTCAGGGCTCGGGCGTCGATTTTGACCTGTACACCTTCGTGGGCGCCGGGGCGTACATCTGCGGTGAGGAGACCGCCCTCCTTGATTCACTCGAAGGCAAACAGGGTAAGCCCCGTTTCAAGCCCCCGTTCCCGGCCGCCTTTGGCCTCTACGGAGCCCCGACCACCATCAACAACTGCCAGAGCATTGCCTCGGTCCCCACGATCCTGCGCAAGGGTCCGCAGTGGTTTGCCGCGCTGGGCCCGCAGAATTCGGGCGGCACCAACATTTTTTCGGTCTCAGGCCACGTCGAGCGCCCGGGCAATTTCGAGGTTCCGCTGGGCATCCCGTTTGCCGACCTGCTCGCTTTGGCGGGCGGGATCTGGAAGGGCCGCAAGATCAAGGCCGTGATCCCGGGCGGTTCCTCGGTGCCGGTGGTGCCGGGGGAGACCATGATGAAGGTCAACATGGACTACGACTCGCTTAAGGCCATCGGCTCGAGTGTGGGCTCGGCCGCGGTGATCGTCATGGACGAGAGCACCTGCATGGTGCGGATGCTCGAGCGGCTGTCGAGATTCTACATGGCGGAAAGTTGCGGCCAGTGCACGCCGTGTCGCGAGGGCACCGGCTGGCTCACGCGCACGCTCAGGCGGATCATCGCCGGGCAGGGCACGCGCGAGCACGTGGGGCTGCTCCTGGATGTGGCCAATCGCATCGAGGGCCACACCATTTGCGCGCTCGGGGATGCGGCCGCCTGGCCGGTGCAGAGTTTCCTCAAGCACTATCGCCATGAGTTCGAATTCATGGTCGATCACGGCGGGCGCAGCATTGTCGCCCCGGACTCCAGGGTGGCCGCGTGAGCGCCGAATTCGTCAACATCGAGGTCAACGGCGTGGCCCTCAAGGCGCCCAAGGGCGAGATGATCATCCGCGTCACCGACGCGAACGGCGCCTATATTCCCCGGTTCTGCTACCACGACAAGCTGCCGATCGCGGCCAACTGCCGCATGTGCCTGGTCGAGGTCGAAAAGGCTCCAAAACCCATGCCGGCCTGCGCCACGCCCGTGGCCGAGGGCATGAAGATCTACACGCGATCGCCCAAGGCGATCGCCGCGCAGAAAGCGACGATGGAGTTCTTGCTGATCAACCACCCCCTGGATTGCCCGATCTGCGATCAGGGGGGCGAGTGCGAACTGCAGGATCTGGCGGTGGGCTTCGGCCGGGACATCTCGCGCTACAACGAGCGCAAGCGCGTGGTTAAGGACTTGAGCTTAGGTCCACTCGTGTCCACGGACATGACCCGATGCATTCACTGCACGCGCTGCGTGCGCTTTGGCCAGGACATCGCCGGCATCCAGGAACTGGGCACCACCGGGCGCTCCGAGAACATGCTGATCGGCACGTTCATCGAGCACAGCGTCGATCACGAACTGTCGGGCAACATCATCGATCTGTGCCCGGTCGGGGCATTGAACAGCAAGCCGTTCCGTTTCCAGGCGCGCGCCTGGGAAATGACCCAGGTTCCGCTGATCTCTCCGCACGATGGGTTCGGGACCCGGCTCTACGGTCACGTGCTGCGCGGGCAGCTGATGCGGGTCGTGCCCCAGCCCTGCGAGGAAATCAACGAGACCTGGATCGCCGACCGCGACCGTTTCAGCTACCAGGGACTGGGCGCGGCGGATCGGCTGCTCACGCCTCGCATCCGCGCCAGCAACGGCGAGTGGCTCGACACCGACTGGGATACGGCCCTGAGCGCCGCGGCCAAGGGCCTGAAGGAGGCCGCAGGGGCGGGGAGCGGCAAGGGTGTGGGATTCCTCGCGCACCCTTCCAGCACGCTCGAGGAAATGTACCTGCTCGCCCGCGTGGCCCAGGGGCTCGGTTCGGCGAATATCGATCATCGTTTACGGCAACGCGATTTCCGAGACCAGGGGAACGATGCCAGCTTGCCCGGTCTGGGCATGCCGCTGGCCGAAGTCGACAAGCTCGATGCCTTGTTCATTGTCGGGTCGAACTTGCGCTCGGAGATCCCGATGCTGGCGCACCGGGTGCGCAAAGCTGCGGTTCGCGGCGCGCGCGTGAGTCTGCTGCAGCCGGCGCCCTACAAATATTTTTTCCCCATTGCCCAGGCCTTGAGCGCCTCGCCCTCGCAAATGCTCGCCGAGCTCTCCGGCGTGCTGCAGGCCGCGCTGAGTGCCAGTGGGGCGCAGGCGCCAGAATCTCTCGCACCGCTTCTGGCCAATGTCACGGTCAAGGACTCCCACCGGGCGATTGCCGAATCATTGACCACGGGCGGGCGAGCCGTATGGCTCGGCGCACTCGCTCTTCGTCACTCGGCCTACGCAGAGTTGCGTCTGCTGGCGCGCGAGCTGGCGAAAACCACGGGCGCCGCGTTCGGGGAGTTGCTCGAAGGGGCGAATGCCGCCGGGGGGTATCTTGCCGGGTGCGTGCCGCATCGCGCCCCGGGCGGCGTGCTTCGAAGCGCGATCGGCAAGAACGCTCGGGAAATGCTGGAGCGGCCGCGGGACGCCTATGTATTGCTCGGCACCGAGCCGTGGGCCGACAGCGCGCTCCCCCAGGCGATGGTCACGCTCGAGAGCGCCCCGTTCGTGGTCGCCGTCACGCCATTCGCATCGCCGGCCATGCTGGAAGTCGCCCAGGTCCTGCTGCCCGCCGCCGCGTTTGCCGAGGGCTCAGGCACCTTTGTCAGTCTGGAGGGTCGCTGGCAGAGTTTTGGCGGCGCCGCACGCGCACCGGGCGCGGCACGACCGGCCTGGAAGATCCTGCGGGTGCTGGGCAATCTTCTTGACCTGCCGAACTTCGAGTACCAGTCCTCCGAGGAGGTCCGCGATGAGCTGCGCGGCACGGTGGAGCAGGCGCCCAAGGTACGGCATTCGGTGGAATTTGTGCCCGAGCCTGGCCGGAAAACCGAGTTGGTGCGGGATGTGCCCATGTATCAGGTGGATCCGATTCTGCGACGCGCCACCTCCTTGCAGCTGACGCGCACCGCGCTGGAGCCGGCGGTGGAGTTTCAGCCGTGACCAATGCCACGCACTGGATATCAGGCAAGTGGCTGGCGCTGCCGGCATTCGCGCATTCGACCGCCTTCATCCTGGTCCTGACCGTGGTGCTGATCCTGAGCGTGGCTTACCTGACGCTGTGGGAGCGCAAACTGATCGGCTGGATGCAGATGCGCCGGGGTCCCAATCGGGTGCGTCTGTTCGGAATTCCGCACACCGAGTACATCGGGCAGCCCTTCGCCGACGTCGTCAAGCTTCTGATCAAGGAAGTGATCACGCCCGAGCGCTCCAACAAGGTGTTGTTCCGCCTGGCTCCGGCCATCACGCTGATCCCGGCTTTTGCCACCTGGGCCGTGATACCGATCGCGCCGCGATTTGCGATCGCCAACGTCGATGCCGGGCTCCTCTATGTGCTCTCGCTCACTTCGGTCGGCGTGTATGGAGTGATCCTCGCCGGTTGGGCGTCGAATTCCAAATACGCGTTCCTGGGCGCCATGCGCTCGGCCGCCCAGATCGTGGCCTACGAAATTGCGATGGGCTTTGCGCTGGTGGGCGTATTGATGGTGGCCGGATCCTTGAATCTGGGAACCATCGTTGCCCGTCAGCACGGGGGCGCACTGGCCTGGAACTGGTTCTGGCTGTTCCCGCTGATGATGGTCTACTTTATTTCGGGCGTGGCCGAGACCAATCGGGCGCCCTTCGACGTCGCGGAAGGCGAGTCGGAAATCGTGGCCGGATTTCACGTCGAATACTCTGGCATCGGGTTCGCGCTGTTCTTCCTGGCCGAATACGCCAACATGATCCTGGTGGCGGCCCTGACCTCGGTGTTCTTCCTGGGCGGCTGGCTCAGCCCCGTGGACGGTTACCTTTCGGGCGGCCACCCGATCCGCTCGGTTCCGGTACTCGGCGCGCTGCTGGGCGATGGCACGCACTGGCTGGTCTTGAAAATCTTCCTGCTGCTGTGCGTGTTCCTGTGGATCCGCGCCACCTTCCCGCGCTACCGGTACGATCAGATCATGCGCCTGGGCTGGAAGGTGCTCATTCCGATCACGATCCTGTGGATCGGGGTCGAGGGCGTGCTGGCCTGGTACCGCGTGGGTCCTTGGAGCGCCTGAGGGGCATCGTTATGGGCATATCGAACACCATCAAGACCTTCACGCTCTGGGAGCTGCTCAAGGGCCTTTCGGTCACCCTGACCTCGCTGTTCCGCAGAAAGGTCACCATCAACTACCCGGAAGAAAAAACCCCGCAATCCGTGCGGTTCCGCGGCCTCCATGCCTTGCGCCGTTACCCCAACGGCGAGGAGCGCTGCATCGCCTGCAAGCTTTGCGAGGCGGTGTGCCCGGCGCTCGCCATCACCATTGATTCGGACATTGCCGCCGACGGCACGCGACGCACCACGCGCTACGACATCGACCTGTTCAAATGCATCTACTGCGGGTTCTGCGAGGAAGCGTGCCCGGTGGATGCGATCGTGGAAACGCGCATCCACGAGTATCACATGGAGCACCGCGGTGAAAACATCATGACCAAGGATAAACTGCTGGCGGTGGGCGAGCGGTACGAGGCGATGATCAGCGCCGACAAGGCCGCCGACGCGCGCTATCGCTAGCTGGAAAGAGGGGAGCAGAGGGAAATGCTGGTTTCGGTATTGTTCTACAGCTTCGCCACCATTCTGGTGGCCGCGGGTGTGGGCGTCATCACCACGCGCAACCCCGTGCACGCGGCGTTGAGTTTGGTGTTGTGTTTTTTTACCAGCGCCGTGCTGTGGATGCTGATCGAGGCCGAGTTCCTGGCGATCGTGCTGGTGCTGGTGTACGTGGGCGCGGTCATGGTGCTGTTCCTGTTCGTGGTCATGATGCTCGATATCAACATCGAGGAGCTCAAGCGCGGATTTACCCGCTACGCGTGGCTGGGCTGGATCGTAACCGTCACGGTTATCGCCGAGATCGTCGGGGTTATCGTGCAGCGACGCCTGGGGCTGGATGTGACGCGGGGCGCCGCGCCGTTGCCCGCCGACTACAGCAACGCCACCGAGCTCGGAACGCTCCTATTTACGCGCTACGCCTATGCGATCGAAATCGCCGCCTTGCTGTTGCTGGTGGCCATCATCGCTGCGATTTCCCTGACCCTGCGGCCGCGCCGGGGCCTGAAGGTGCAGGACATCGACGCGCAGGTGGCCGTGCGTGCCTCCGATCGGCTCCGGATGGTCAAGTTCAAGGCCGGGGAGAACCCGCAATGATTACCTTGGGCCACATGCTGACCGTATCTGCGGTGCTGTTCGCGCTGTCGGTCGCCGGAATATTCATCAACCGCAAGAACGTGCTGTTGTTGCTGATGTGCATCGAGCTGCTCCTGCTCTCGGCGAACTTCAATTTCATCGCCTTCTCGCGGTTCCTCGGCCAGCTCGATGGCCAGGTGTTCGTATTCTTCATCCTGACCGTGGCGGCCGCTGAATCGGCCATCGGGCTTGCCATTCTGGTGGTGCTGTTTCGCGAACGCCGCAGCATCAACGTCGAAGATCTGAACACGCTGCGCGGCTGATCTTGAATCCCCACCTGTTATTGGCCATTCCGATGCTGCCGCTGGCGGCAGCGATCATTGCCGGGCTGGGCGGCAAGCTGATCGGCCGAGCGGCCTCGGCCGGCGTGACCATAATCGCCGTGGGGGTGTCCTGCGCCCTGTCGCTCGCGGTGCTGTACGCGCTGCTGCACGGCTGGGCCGGGTTTGATGGCACCGTGTACACCTGGCTGGTGAGCGATCAGGTGCCGATGCGCGTGGGATTCCTCATCGACCGGCTCTCGGCGCTGATGATGGCCGTGGTCACCTTCGTGTCCCTGTGCGTGCACATCTACACGATCGGTTACATGCACGAGGACTCGGGCTACCAGAGGTTCTTCGCGTACATCTCCCTGTTCACCTTCGCGATGCTGATGCTGGTGATGGCCAACAACTTTCTGCAGTTGTTCTTCGGCTGGGAGGCGGTGGGCGTGGTCTCGTACTTGCTGATCGGCTTCTGGTACACCCGGCCCAGCGCCATATTTGCCAACCTCAAGGCGTTCCTGGTCAACCGGGTGGGCGACTTCGGCTTCCTGCTGGGCATTGCCGGAGTGCTGTATTACACCGGCTCGCTCGATTACCAGGCCACCTTCATCCAGGCTCCGCAGATCGCCTCGCACACCCTGCACGTGCCGGGCACCGCGGGCTGGCCGGCCCTGACCGTGATCTGCGTGTGCCTGTTTATCGGCGCCATGGGCAAGTCGGCACAAGTGCCGCTCCATGTGTGGTTGCCCGACTCCATGGAAGGCCCGACGCCGATTTCGGCCCTGATTCACGCCGCCACCATGGTGACCGCCGGCATCTTCATGGTCGCACGCATGTCGCCGCTGTTCGAACATTCCGAGGCCGCGCTGTCGTTCGTCACGATTATCGGCGCGACCACCGCACTGTTTATGGGATTTCTGGGCATCGTCAATAACGACATCAAGCGCGTGGTGGCCTATTCCACGCTCTCCCAGCTCGGCTACATGACCGTGGCGCTGGGTGTATCGGCCTACAACGCGGCGATCTTTCACCTGATGACCCACGCGTTCTTCAAGGCGCTGCTGTTCCTGGCGGCCGGCGCGGTCATCGTCGCCATGCACCACGAGCAGGACATGCGCAAGATGGGCGGCCTTCGTCACCGCATGCCCGTGACCTACTGGACCTGCCTGATCGGCGCCCTGGCCCTCATCGGCACGCCGTTCTTTTCGGGGTTCTATTCCAAGGACATCCTGATCGATGCGGTGCGCGCCTCGAATCGGGCGGGTTCCGGCTACGCCTATTTCTGCGTCACGGCGGGGGTGTTCGTGACGGCGCTTTACACCTTCCGGCTGATCTTCATGACCTTTCATGGCCCCTCGCGCCTTGATCACCACGCGGAAGAGCACTTTCACGATGTCGGCTGGAACATGAAAGGCCCGCTGGTAGCGCTGGCCATTCCCTCGCTCCTGATCGGCTTTATGACGGTCAGGCCGGTACTGTTCGGCGGATTTTTCGGTGGCTCGATCAGATCCTGGATACCCACAACGTGATCGCCCAGATCGGCCGCGAATTCCCGGGCCCTACGGCATTCGCGCTGCAATCGGTCACGACCTTGCCGCTGTGGCTTGCCGCGGCGGGCGTGCTGTGCGCCTGGCACTTCGTGCTTCGCCGGCCGGATCAGGCCGAGATGGTGCAGCAACGGGCGGCGTGGCTGTACCGGCTGCTGGTCAACAAATATTACTTCGACTGGTTCAACGAAAACGTCATAGCGCGAGCCGGGCGTGGGTTGGGACTTGTGCTCTGGCACGGCGGCGATCAGGCCGTGATCGACAATACGCTGGTCAATGGCTCGGCCGGTGCGATCGCCTGGTTCGCGGGGCGGGCGCGCCTCATGCAGAGCGGATTTCTGTATTCCTATGCATTCTGGATGATCGTGGGTCTGGTGCTGTTGCTCGGCTGGTTCCTGGTTCGGGTCTAGAGGAGCCACACCGCATGCACGCCGCAGGCCTCCTATCCTGGCTCGTTTGGCTCCCGATCGGCGGCGGGCTCGCGGTGCTCGCCCTCGGCGATTCGCGCGCGCGGATGGCGCGCTGGCTGGCGCTGGTCGTCTCGCTGGCGACCTTGCTGCTGTGCCTGCCCGTCTGGCAGGGCTATGACCCCACCAGCCCCGCCTTCCAATTTATAGAACGCGTCAGCTGGATCCGCCAGCTGCACGCCGAGTATTACCTTGGGATCGATGGCATATCGCTGCCATTGATTGCATTGACCGCGTTCATGACCGTGCCGGTCATCATTGCCGGATGGAGCGTCATCGAAAAGCGCGCGGCCCAGTACTACGCCACCTTCCTGATCCTCGAGGGCTTGATGATCGGGGTGTTCTGCGCCCTGGATGCGCTGCTGTTTTATTTCTTCTGGGAAGCGATGCCGATCCCGATGTTCCTGATCATCGGCATTTGGGGCGGGCCGCGGCGCGTGTATGCGACCCTGAAATTCTTCCTGTACACGTTCCTGGGGTCCGTGCTGATGCTGGTGGCCCTGATTTACTTGTACCTGCAGTCGGGTGATTACACCATCGCAGGATTCCAGTCGCTCCCGCTCGGACTGAACGAGCAGCGCTGGATCTTCCTCGCTTTCCTGGTGGCATTCGCCGTCAAGGTACCCATGTGGCCGGTGCACACCTGGCTCCCGGACGCGCACGTGGAGGCGCCAACGGGCGGTTCGGTAATCCTGGCGGCGATCATGCTGAAAATGGGCGGTTACGGGCTGCTGCGCTTCAGCCTGCCGATCACGCCGGACGCCAGTCGTGAACTGGACTGGTTGGTCATCGCTCTGTCCCTGATAGCGGTGGTCTATATCGGCTTTGTGGCCCTCATGCAGACCGACATGAAGAAACTCATCGCCTATTCCTCGGTGGCACATATGGGCTTTGTCACCCTTGGTGCCTTCCTGGCTTTCGACATCCAGGGCGCCACCGGTTCGCTGGCCGGTGCCGTTAACGGCCTGGACGGTGCGATGGTGCAGATGGTCTCGCACGGACTGATCTCAGGGGCCTTGTTCCTGTGCATCGGCGTCATGTATGACCGCCTGCACAGCCGCGAGATCGCCTCCTACGGCGGGGTCATCAACGTGATGCCTAAGTTTGGCGCGCTAATGGTTCTGTTCGCCCTGGCCAACGCCGGGGTCCCGGGCACCTCGGGCTTCGTGGGCGAGTTCCTGGTGATACTGGCCGCCTACAAGGCGAACTTCTGGTATGCGCTGCTGGCGGCCACGACCCTGATCCTGGGCGCGGCCTACACGCTCTGGCTCGTCAAGCGGGTGATCTTCGGTCCCGTCACCAACGAGCAGGTGGCGGCCATGAAGGATCTGAACGGTCGTGAATTCCTGGTGCTGGCGACGCTGGCCGGCGCCGTACTGCTGGTGGGCTTGTGGCCTGCCCCTCTGGTGCGCACCATGGAGGTGTCCGCCCAGCATCTGCTGCAGCAGCTGTCCATCAGCAAGATACCGGCGGGCTAGTCCATGAACGCAACCGCCCTGACCTTCGACACCCTGCGTCCAGCGATCACCGAGATCTCCCTGGGCCTCAGCGTCTGCATTGTGCTGCTCGTCGATGTGTTTGCAGGCGCAGCTCGACGCCAGCTCACCCCGGTGCTGACCCTGGTGCTGCTGGCGGTGTGCGCCTGGCTCACCGTGGGAATGGGATTCGTCCCGGAACGCACTGTGCTTTTCGATGGACTGTACGTGGCCGATCGGCTCGGTCTGTTTCTCAAGCTGGCCGCATTCCTCACCGTCGGGCTGGCGCTGTTTTATTCCCAGGCCTTCCTGACCCGTCGCGGAATTGTGGGGGGCGAGTACCAGGTGCTGGCACTCACCGCGCTTCTGGGTATCTGCATCCTGGTATCGGCCAATAACCTCCTTACCGTATACCTGGGCGTGGAGCTGCTGGCCTTGTCGCTGTACGCGCTGGTCGCCTTTGACCGGGATTCGGGCGTGTCCGCCGAAGCGGCCATCAAGTATTTCGTGCTCGGCGCCATTGCCTCGGGCGTGTTGCTCTACGGCATGTCGATGCTGTACGGGCTGACCGGAACCCTGAACCTGGACAAGCTCGCCACCGTCAATGCCGCCCATGGCGCCGGGTTCGTCATTGCCGTGACTTTTATCGTGGTGGCGGTCGCCTTCAAGTTTGGAGCGGTGCCGTTTCACATGTGGCTTCCGGATGTGTACCAGGGCGCCCCGGCCAGCGTCGCGCTGCTGGTGTCCACGGCGCCAAAGTTCGCCTACTTTGCTCTGGTGATACGGCTTTTGACCTACGGGCTGGGTGCCGATCCGATGCTGTGGGTCCAGATCCTCACGGCCCTGGCCGTCTTGTCAGTCCTGGCCGGGAACCTCATTGCGCTGGCTCAGACCAGCATCCGGCGGATGCTGGCGTATTCGGCCATAGGGCATGTGGGGTTCATATTATTCGGATTCATTTCGGCCGATGCCGGGGGTTACCGTGCGGCGCTCGCCTATACGCTGATCTACGTGCTGACGACGCTCGGTTCCTTCGCGATTGTGCTGCTTGCCGCTCGGGACGACGGGGAAGCCGAGGAATTGGAGGACTACAAGGGACTGGCCGGCCGGGATCCAATGTTGGCGCTCTGCATGCTGATGCTGATGTTCTCCACGGCCGGGATCCCGCCGTTTGCCGGCTTTTGGGCCAAACTATGGATCATCCAGGCGCTCCTGCATACGCATCACACGTGGCTTGCCACGATCGCTGTACTCGCTTCGGTCGTAGGCGCGTTTTACTACCTGCGAATCGTCTGGTTCATGTATTTCGATGCCGGGCGATCTCAGAGCCCCGTTGCGCGGCAGCCCATGACCCGCGCTGCGGTTGGCCTGAACTCACTCGCCGTTCTTGCTATAGGGATCATGCCCAACGCACTGCTGGCGCTTTGCGCGAGCCTGATAGGCTAGCGAAGAGGCGCGGAGGGTGCCCGCACCGCAATGGGGCAGTGAGGCGGCCGCCTACATCGGCTTTTCATTGGGAAAGTTTGGTGTAGAATGCGCGGCCCTTCAGGTGCGGGGTGGAGCAGTCTGGCAGCTCGTCGGGCTCATAACCCGAAGGTCGTAGGTTCAAATCCTACCCCCGCTACCAATACAAACAATAAGTTACGCGGTTATCCGCTAATCACCTGAAGATCGCCTTTGTCCGCGCATTGGCAGGGCTTCTTCGACTTGACTGCACCTACGCTCGGCGCAGGCTGGTAACCAAGATAAATTCACTGCGAACAAGCGCCGTCCGAAATGTTCAGCACGCGAAATGAGGAAGCATCACCATGATTCAGACCAAACCCAGATTTGGACTTGGGCGCGAGGGGATGCCGACCCTGAAGAAGACACTTCACGGAGCCATCGTAAGTAAACTGATCATGCTCGGCGCAGCCCTGACGCTACTACTCGGCCTCCCGTTCGCGTTTGCCAACCGCGCCTTCGCCGACCGGACACCCAAGTTTGCTTACGTGGTAAATGCCTGCATCTCCACCAGCGATTGTTCAGCAGGCAACGTCACGGCCTACACCATCAACAGTTCCACCGGGGCCTTGCGCGCGGTCGCCGGTTCGCCCTTCGCGGCCGGGAACGGACCTTACTCGGTGACGGTGGACCCCTCCGGCCGGTTCGCTTACGTGGCGAATTCAGGAGATGACACAGTCTCGGCCTACACCATCAACAGATCCACTGGCGCATTGCGTGTGGTCGCCGGTTCTCCCTTCGCGGCCGGGATCGGCCCTTACTCGGTGACGGTGGACCCCTCCGGCCGATTCGTTTACGTGGCAAATGAGGTGGGCAACGTCTCGGCCTACACGATCAGCAACTCCACGGGGGCCTTACGCGCGGTCGCCGGCTCGCCCTTCGCGGCTGCTGGGGAATTAACTGTTTCGGTGACGGTGGACCCCTCAGGTCGGTTCGCTTACGTGCTAAGTGAGTGCGACAATTACGGTGTTTGTGATCAAGGCAACGTCACGGCCTACACTATCAACAGCTCCACGGGGGCGTTGCGCGCGGTCGCCGGTTCGCCCTTCTTCGCCAGGAACAATCCTGTCTCGGTAACGGTGGACCCCTCGGGCCGGTACGCTTACGTGGCGAATACCTGCGACTCTCCCGTGGATTGTTCAGCAGGCAACGTCTCGGCTTACACTATTAACAGCTCGACGGGCGCATTGCTCGCGGTCTCCGGTTCGCCCTTCGCAGCCGGGAACAACACCCCTCGCTCGATGACGGTGGATCCCTTGGGCCGGTTCGCTTACGTGGCGAATGAGTGCGTCACTTCCAGTGATTGTTCAGTAGGCGCCGTCACGGCCTACACGATCAACAGTTCCACCGGAGCCTTGCGCGCGGTCGCCGGCTCATCGTTCCAGACCGGGAATTACCCTTCTTCAATGACCCTGGACACCACGGGCCGCTTCGCTTACGTGACGAACATCTTAGACAATACAGTCTCGGCCTACACCATTAACAGCTCCACGGGGGACTGGCGCGCAGTCGCCGGTTCGCCCTTTGCGGCCGGACATGAACCTGACTCCGTGGCGATCGCCGGCCAGGCCGTAGCCACCTCGGTGCTTACGCTCGCCCCGCGGTCGCTAGCCTTTGGCGACCTTCCGATCCACACCTCGAGTGCCGCGCAGTCGGTGACCGTGACGAACACCAGCGCCAAAACTGTGACCATCACCAGCATCGCGCTGAGGGGTACGGCTCCAGGGCAGTTCACCTTTACCGATGACTGCGGCAAATCGTTGGCGGCCTACAGAACCTGCACGCTCGAGGTGATTTTCAGGCCGACCACGAAGGGCGGAAAGACCGCCTTCCTGGACGTGAACGGCGGGGGCGGAGGCCAGCGCTCGGTGAGACTCACGGGCACGGGCACGTAACCGACTGCAACGACGACGAAGGGTGCGAATTCGGTATCCCAAACGTGAGCGGCGGGGCAGGGGGCTGCGGTCTGTACACCTTGCGGGGACTGGGATTTAGCAATTTCGCATCGCAACGCTTGGCTACCGCATCTCAACGTCAATAAAATCAAGGGATCACGAAGTCCCCGCATTGCCCGCGGCGACTCGATCCCTCATCAGTTGGGCGGCCCTGGGCAGGATATGAAGGATCGTCGCCAAGCCTTTTCCTCGGCAACGGGCTCCGCTCGATTGAGCATGTGGAGCTCATTCTCGGCCTGGCGAATGGCAGCCTCGGCGACCGCAGGCTAGAGAGTGCCCTTCGTGGAGAGCATACCTAACTGCTCCAACTCGACCTCCTATTTGGCGACCGCTGCTCCCGCCCGCGATAACGAAGTGGATTCTGAAGTTAAGCGACGGCGAGTGTTCTGGGACGGAAATTGGGAGGACGGCGAGCTGGAGATGTTAAAGCACCTATCTGTGACGTCTCTACCGATTCAGTCGGAAGATGAAGCGGTAAGTCACTGACCCCGGGCTAGAATGACCGCGTCGTCGCAAGCACATTAAATTCAGGCTCTTGGTGGGCAGAAAATGTTTGACTACTTCGGCATACTGATTTCAGTGATTTTCGGTCTTGCCTTGACCCATATGTTGCGGGGTTTGGCCAGACTGATACAAATGCGCCACGTTGTGACGCCGTACTGGATCCACATAGTCTGGACGCTCAATGTCGTGGTGTGGGTGCTGGCCATCTGGTGGGGCATGTATTGGTGGCGCAACCTCCACGAGTGGACCACAGATTGGTTCTATTTCATTGCCGCCTACGCCGCTCTCATATTTATGTGGGCATCGATGCTGTATCCAAGCGAATACACGGAAGGTTTGGATTTCGAGCAGTATTTCTTTTCCAACCGGCACTGGTTCTTCGGCACGCAGCTGGCGGTGTGCCTGATGGACATTCCGGAGACGCTGGTGAAAAGTACCGCGCACTTGCGAGATGTGCCACAGCAATATCCGCTGTTGATCGCGGTGCTCCTCGCAATCAGCGTGACCGGCATCTTCTCGCGCAAGCCAAGAGTGCACGGTGCCCTATGTATTGCCTGGGCCGTAGCCACCCTCAGCTACTCCATCTTCATACCGATCATGTCGCGGATTGTCGGTCGCTGACTTGAAGTAGCGGTTGTGCGCGCCTCTGCCTAGCCACCCTCCCGTGCACCGGGGCTGTGGGCCATGCTGTACTCCAAAGTAAGGGTCGGAGATGGGGTCCGCACTGGCAGCAGGTGTCGATAGCACTCTGAGGGCAGTTGGAGGCCCAACTACTGGGGTCAGCTGGGACGGCTATATAGGGAAAACAAGGCACACCCGTTGCCCGCCACCGTCATGGGCACCCCGGGTGTGGTGTGGCGGAGCAGCGATCCCTCAAAGGCGACGATCAGCGACCGAGGAGTGGCCACCGGCCATGCCGTCGGCAACACCATGATCACGGCGACCACGGCTGGGTTTATCAACGACAATGCAGTGCTGACGGTGAAGTAAAGTTTCTTGCTGGCGCTTAGAAGCAGGTGCCTTTTGTCATGGCGGGCGCTCGTTTAACAGTGGCCTCAGCGCATCTCAATGTCAATATAATCAAGGGCGCTCGAATGCAAAATCGTGCCCCCGCTACCGCTTTCGAGCCTCGTAAATTCAGCCTCTCGTCGTGACCCTGCCTCAGACCGGCGGCTCAGGGCATTCTCAGTAGATGGAAGGGGGTCGGGCGTCCCAGCCGGGGCCGTGTTCTTAAGCTATGCCTCGCAGGATGCGGAGGCGGCCCAGCGCATTTGCGAAGCCCTGCGCTCCGCTGGCATCGAGGTCTGGTTCGACCAGAGCGAGCACTTGGAGCGCCTTGTATAGTCTTTCTTCTCTTACGTAACGTAAAACGGCTAAAACCCTACTGACTTTACCCCACTAGTTTCTGTGCACGGCCTTGGCATACGGTGGCCACCATGCACTTCGATGAGATTTCCTTGGCCGATGCTATCAGCGAAGCGGGCCAAGTTCAGTTGTGCCGGATAGCGCCAAATCGAGGGTCGAAGCAATGGCGAATCCCTTGCGAGAGGGACTTGTTGTCACCGAGTTTCGATATCGCCTGGCCAAGGCGCAGGTGACTGCGACTCATTACTATGAAGCCGCTATCAATTCCGCCAATTCTTTTATCAATGCTTGCAATCGGAGCATTGAGCGCGTGCGGAGGGTCTAACTCTTCGGTGCCACCAACGCCGCCACCAACAACACCACAAACCTATTCAGTTGGTGGAATGCTGTCAGGCTTGGCGAGCGGAACTCAGATTACCCTCCTCATCAACGGTGGGAACACCCTAACCCTGACTTCTAACGGCAGCTTCACATTCACTACGCCCGTTGCTGGCAGTGGCAGCTACGCGGTAACGATAGGAACACAACCACAGGGTCAGACCTGCTCTGCGGCGAATAGCAGTGGTGCGAATATTAGCGCCAACATCACGAGCGTAACCGTTTCCTGCACAGTGGCAGCCCCCCCAGGCCTGGCGCAGGGCAACCCTGTCGTGACCGTGAGCAGCGCCACCGCCACGACCGCCACATTGAGGTGGACGGCAACCGGCGCGCCGTCCTATGCGATCTGGCAGTTACAGTCGGGAAGTTACGGTCAGGTGTTCAGTCCGATCTTGACCGGCTACACGAACGTGACCTACACCGCTGACCTCGGCAACATCGGCTGTGGGCAGTTCCGCGTCCAAGCCGAGCCGTTCGTCGGGACGGCACCAACAGTCACGGCGTGCGTCCTCGATGCGCCATTCTTACCGGGATCAAGTTACAACCTGCCGGATCCGCACGTGGTGGTGAACTTGAGCGTTCCCGGCAAGACGACTGTAACGATCTACCATCGCGACATCGACGGGACCAGTGTCGGTAAGACCTACACGGGCAACGCGAACTTCATCTATTCCAGCGAGTGTTCGAAGCCCGATAGTGCAAGTTACAGGTGCGACATCATGACCGAGACCGGCGAAGTGTTGGTGGCGGCGGACGGCTCAACGCTCACCGCCGACATCACCGCGCAGTTCTACGCGAACCTCATCATCAGCGGTCACAACTACTGGCGGCAAGGTCAAATCGTGTTGAGCGGCTTGGTTACTAGTAATTGATGCCTTCCCCGGCACGATCCGTCAGGTAACACTTGTTCCCTGCGTCGTATTTCCGGAATACGTCGAGCCACTCGCCGACCCGTTGATAGCGGTCCCGGCCTTCCCGGGATTGCCAGCGACCACAGTCGCGGAGTCCTCAATTGGCCACCCCACCTGCCACAAAAGGCCGGGGGCGGCCCCTGGCTAACTTGCGGGGAGGGGTCAGCGAGGCCGGGCCGCGAGACCCTAATGCTTAGACTGCCGCCTCGGCGGTTTGAGTAGGTTAAATGCAGTAGCGTGCCCCCACTACCAAGATCTTTTGAGCATCGAGCTCTTGCGGGGTTATTGCATCGGTTTCCCTAATTGCCTCGGGGTCACCATCAACCAAGTGC
Source organism: uncultured Gammaproteobacteria bacterium (assembly GCA_963717335.1). GTDB lineage: Bacteria > Pseudomonadota > Gammaproteobacteria > Steroidobacterales > Steroidobacteraceae > FEN-1191. Next base: position 490,852 of record CAVQVZ010000006.1, read on the forward strand.
GACGCCTAATCCCGCCTAATGGTTAGCAGATAGACGCGTAATCCTGCCCCCGCTACCACTTTCACTTTTTTCATTTTTTTCCAGCCGCTGGCCGCAGCCATATTCCAGCTCAGCAGTCCCACGCCCACTATAAGAAGAATGCGGCGAGCGACTGTGCAGCGAGATTTGACGTAACACTGGGTCGCGAGTTCGCGCGGTGGACTTGGTCCGGCAAGTGCTTTAAGGAGGGAAGCGGTCGCTGGAAAGTTGTTGGTGTTGGTCGGTAAAGGCGCGTATACCAGCCTTCGGGCGCGTCGATATTAGCCTACGAGAGCGTGTGGTCGCGCTCAATTACAAAACATATGTGAGGGAATGCCGACCATGAAGAAGACACATCACGAAACCGTCGTGAAAAAGCTGACCATGCTCGGCGCAACCCTGGCGCTACTACTCGGCCTCCCGTTCGCGTTTGCCAACCGCGCCTTTGCCGCCCCGACACCCAAGTTCGCGTACGTCCTGAATGGTTGCGCCTCCAAGAAATGTTCGACAGGCAATGTTGCGGTCTACACCATCAACGCGTCTTCGGGGGCATTGACCTTAGTCCCTGGCACACCCGTTACCACCGGAAAGGACCCGTTTTCAGTGATTGTGGACCCTTCTGGCCGGTTCGCGTACGTGGCGAACGTCTCAGACAATACAGTCTCGGCCTACACTATCAACAGCTCCACGGGGGCGTTGAGCACGGTTGGCGGTTCGCCCTTCAAAGCCGGGGTTAATCCCATCTCCGTGACGGTGGACCCCTCGGGCCGGTTCGCTTACGTGGCGAACGAGGGCGGCAACGTATCGGCCTTTACCATCGACAGCTCCACGGGGGCGTTGAGCGCGGTCGCCGGTTCGCCGTTTGCGGCCGGGGAAGACGCCAACTCGGTGACGGTAGACCCTACGGGTCGATTTGTTTACGTTGCAAACTTCATCGGTGACACGGTTTCGGCCTACACCATCAACAGCTCCACGGGTGCTTTGAAGGCCGTCCCGGGTTCGCCCTTCTCGGCCGGGTTTTCCCCGGGTTCTGTGACGGTCGACCCTTCGGGCCGGTTCGTTTACACGGCCAATTTCGGTGATTTCACCGTTTCGGCCTACACCATCAATAGCTCAACGGGCGCCTTGCACGCGGTCGCCGGGTCGCCATTCGACGCCGGGATCGGCCCTAGTTCGGTGACGGTGGACCCCTCTGGAAATTTTGTTTACGTCGCGAATTACGGGGGCGACACGGTTTCGGCCTACACCATCAACAGCTCCACTGGGGGCTTACGCGAGATCGCCGGGTCGCCCTTCGCAGCCGGGGTCCAAGCTGATGCGGTGACGGTGGACCCCTCGGGTCGGTTCGCCTACGTGGCGAATAGATGCTTTTGCGCACCAGGCAACGGCACCGTCTCGGCTTACACCATTACGGCCTCTACCGGGGCTTTGCACGCGGTGGCCGGTTCGCCCTTCGCGGCTGGGATCGAGCCTGTATCGATGGCAATCGTCGGCCAGGCCGTAACGGCCTCGGTGCTCACGCTCACCCCGCGCTCGCTCGCCTTTGGCAACCTTCCGATCCACACTTCGAGCGCCGCGCAGTCGGTGACCGTGACGAACACGAGCGCCAAAACCGTGGCCATCACGGGGATTGCGCTGCGCGGTACGAACCCAGGGCAGTTCACTTTTACCGATGACTGCGGCAAATCGTTGGCGGCCTATAGAACCTGCACGCTCGAGGCGATTTTCAGCCCGACCACGAAGGGCGCAAAGAACGCTTTCCTAGACGTGAATGGCGGGGGCGGGGGCCGTTCGGTGAAACTCACGGGCACGGGCACGTGAACCGTCGCAAATAGCATATTCGCGCGTGTTGGCGCGCCGAATTACAAAATATTTTTGGAGGGCTGCCGGCATGAAGAAGACACATCGCGAAGCCATCGCAAGAAAACTGATCATGTTCGGCGCAGCCCTGACACTACTACTCGGCCTCCCGTTCGCGTTCGCCAACCGTGCCTTCGCCGATCCGGAGTTCGCTTACGTGGCCAATTCTCAAGGAGGCAGCGTTTCGGCCTACACCATCAATAGCGCCACAGGGTTTCTGAGGGAAGTCGCCGGTTCGCCTTTTGCGGCCGGAGCCATCCCTCTGTCCGTGACGGTGGACCCGTCGGGCCGGTTCGCCTACGTAGTAGATAACGGTGGTGACACCGTCTCGGCCTATGCGATCAACGGCTCCACCGGAGCCTTGAGAAAGGTAGTCGGGTCGCCGTTTCCGACCGGGAGAAGCCCTAACGCAGTGACGGTAGACCCTTCAGGTAAATTCGCATACGTGGCGAATTATGGAGATAACACGGTCTCGGCCTACACCATTAACAGCTCTACGGGGGCCTTGAGCTCGGTCGCTGGTTCGCCATCCCTGGCCGGAGCTCAACCAGTCGCGGTAACGGTAGACTCCTCGGGCCGGTTCGCTTACGTAGTAAATCTGAATGGGAACAACGTCTCGGCCTACACCATCAACAGCTCCACGGGGGCCTTGAGCGCGGTCTCCGGCTCACCCTTTGCGGCCGGGGACGCCCCTTGGTCGGTGACGGTGGAGCCCTCGGGCAAGTTCGCTTACGTGGCTAATTTCTATGGAAACAGCATCTCGGCCTACGCTATCAATGGCTCCACCGGGGCCCTGAGGGCGATTGCTGGCTCACCCTTCGCTGCCGGAATCGGGCCTCGCTCGGTAGCGGCAACCCCTTCTGGGCGTTTCGTTTACGTCGCAAATGACCGTGCCACCAACGTATCGGCCTACAGCATCAACGCCACTACAGGAGCCTTAAGGCCGGTCGCCGGTTCGCCCTTCGAGGCCGGGAACGGCGCTATCTCGGTGGCGGTGGACCCCTCAGGCCAGTACGCTTACGTTGCGAATATCGGAGACGACACGATCTCGCCTTTTACCATCAACAGCTCCACGGGCGCTTTGAGCGCAATCGCCGGCCCGCCCGTCTCGACCAGCACCGCCCCTTATTCGGTGGCAGTAGCCAGCCGGGCCCAAACGAATACCTCAGTCCTCATGCTCACCCCGCGCTCGCTCGCCTTTGGCAACCTTCCGATCCACACTTCGAGCGCCGCGCAGTCGGTGACCGTGACGAACACGAGCGCCAAAACCGTGGCCATCACGGGGATTGCGCTGCGCGGTACGAACCCAGGGCAGTTCACTTTTACCGATGACTGCGGCAAATCGTTGGCGGCCTATAGAACCTGCACGCTCGAGGCGATTTTCAGCCCGACCACGAAGGGCGCAAAGAACGCTTTCCTAGACGTGAATGGCGGGGGCGGGGGCCGTTCGGTGAAACTCACGGGCACGGGCACGTAAACCGATTACACGATCATCGTTGCGCGCTGATTTGCACGCTCTACCTCGAGACGTTCTAAATTCGGCGGTTGTTGCGGGGAAACGGCCCGCCGCGCTACCTCAGCTCGACGTTGAGATGTTGGCTCCAAAGACCTTGACAGGCCTAAAGAAGGAACGACTACCCTGACACAGGGGGCCGGACACATCGTTGACACTTTATCATTGAAGGGATTAGGGGCACACTGGACGCGATTGCACTGCTCCTCGAAGAAGCCCAAGTCGTAGTCCATGAAGCTGATGAGCCAGATCCCCTCGGCCACTTCCCTGACCTCAACGCTCTGGCCTGCGAACACGCCGCTGAGGTTGATGAACTGATCGAACTTGGCCTGTTGCTGCAGGAAGTTTTTACCCGGCGGTTTGGTGGCTTCCCTTTTCAGGGTCAGGTACATGCGCTCGTGCCGATCGTTTTGTTGGGGGTTACCCGGCTTGATGCGCTCGATGCCGATCCCCTAAGCGCAGCCACACGGAGAGATTGGACAGGCCACCGTCGTACAACCAATACAACTAGCTGCGCCTTGTTGTACAACCCGATCCCCATTTTAATTTGTAGGGCAGATCCTACAATGACGAGGCGATTCGACCAGATTTCCTCAAAGTCCTCATCGGTTGAATAAAAGTCGCAGTTTGCTATTTGCCCGCTAGGGAAGCATCCTGCGGCTGCCTAAAAGAACCTAACTTGGAGCACTCCGATGGCTGCGCAAGAGACTATAGCGGCACTTATCACCCGTCATAGAGATCGTATTCAGACCCAATGGCAGCAGCAGCTCGCTGCCCAAACTACGACATCACCCAAAGGTAGACTCGCGACGCACGATATCAACAGACAAGCATCGGAGTTCCTTGACGAACTTACGTCTTCAGCAACCGCTGCTGCCTCTAACGATGTTGCGCGGCCGGAGTGGAATGGTGTTCGAGCCTTTCTTGAACAACTTTCTAGGGAGCGAGTCCAAGCGGGCTTCTCGTCGGAAGAAACCGCGAGGTTCATCTTTTCCTTAAAGCGGGCTGTGTTTGAAGCGGCGATGTCGGATAAAGGAAGACCGCAGCAATCAATTGCGACCGATCTTTGGGACATCTCGGACGTATTAGACCAACTTGGGTTGCATACCGTTAAAACCTACCAGCGAAGTCGCGAAGATTTAATAAACCGACAACAGGAAGACATGATGGAGATGTCTACTCCGGTTATTAAACTTTGGGACGGCATTTTGGCTATTCCTTTGATTGGCACCCTGGATTCAGCGCGCACTCAAATAGTGATGGAATCCCTCCTACGTAGGATCGTGGAAACCGAATCTCAGATTGCCATTATTGATATAACCGGCGTGCCCACTGTAGATACACTTGTCGCACAGCATTTGATCAAAACCGTCACCGCTCTGCGACTAATGGGGGCAGAGTGCATTGTAAGTGGAGTTCGACCGCAAATCGCGCAAACCATAGTCCATCTTGGGGTCGATCTGCAAAATGTGACAACGAAAGCTAACTTAGCCGACGCGCTCGCCCTTGCGCTCAAGCGAACGGGCGCGTCCTTCACGTAATTATGGAACGTATTCCAATACTGCGGATGGGTGACTTCCTCTTAGTCACCATTCAAGTGGACATGCAAGACCAATTGGCACTGCAGCTCCAAGATGGTTTAACGGCTCAGATCGAAAAGCATGGATCGCGTGGCGTCCTAATCGATATCTCGGCTTTGGAAATGGTGGACTCATTTATTGGACGAATGATCTCTGACATCTCCGGAATGGCCAGTATTCTGGATGCGACCACCGTGCTGGTGGGCATGCAGCCCGCTGTGGCAATCACGCTCGTTGAACTTGGTCTTTCCCTGCCCGGAGTGGCCACCGCACTAAATGTCGATTTAGGGATGAACCTCCTTCGCCGGAGTCTTAAGCAATCAGAGCGCGATGACAACTTTATCAAGCGGTGATATGCCCTTAACGAACGATCATGAAATCGTTTTGGCACGGCAGGCTGTCCGCAGAATGATGCAGGACTTGTTGTTTTCTTTGGTTGATCAAACGAAGATGGTGACAGCCGCTAGCGAACTGGCGCGAAATGCTTTGATCTATGGTGGTGGCGGCAAGCTTGAATGGGAGATTTTGGACACCGCGCCGCGTCGTGGGCTACGGTTATCTTTTGTAGACACGGGGCCGGGTATCCCGAATCTTGACCTCGCCATGACAGACGGCTGGACTTCCGGAAAGGGGCTCGGAATGGGACTGACCGGGGCGCGGCGCTTAGTAAATGAATTTGAAATCGAATCCAGCACGGGCAAGGGAACGCGCGTCACTATAACTCGCTGGAAATAGGGATGCAGATCGCGCGTGGCGGAGCTCAATTGACCTTTGAAGTCACGGATCTGGGGCACGTTGGTACGTGTCGCCGTGCCGCTCAGAAGCTCGCCGAGGTTTTGCGCCTCGACGCTACATCGGTGGCGCAGGCCAGTGTGGTGGCGTCGGAAATGGCCACAAATGTTGTCAAGCACGGAAAGGGCGGTGAACTTTTACTACAGCCGATCGACTCCCAAGGGCATCCTTACATTGAAATCCTGGCAATTGATAATGGTCCGGGTATGTGGCGGGTAGATGAGTGTATGCGCGATGGTTACTCAACTGGAGGAACAGCGGGTACCGGTTTGGGAGCTGTGCGTAGAATGTCGACGGTGTTCGATATCTACTCTCGGCCCAACAAAGGCACTGTTGTGCTTGCCCATGTGGGCGGCGCGGGCGCCCCACAAAGTCCCTCCGTCAGACAAACCGTGCAGTGCGGGATGATTTGTCTTCCCGTACATGGCGAAACCGAGTGCGGAGACACCTGGAGTGTCGCAATAGATGGACCTGCATCTTCACTGCTCATCGTCGACGGGCTTGGCCATGGACCACTCGCAGCCGTTGCCGCAACGGAAGCCGCGGTTGTGCATGCCGAGCGGCCTTTTGATCCGCCGCAAGAAACTATGCGTGCGCTACACCGTAGACTTGCTGGAACACGAGGAGCGGCGGCGGCATGTGCGGTTCTAGATGTAGATGCCGGCTCGATTCAATATTCCGGTGTAGGAAATATAGCGGGTCGCATAGTGTCGTCTGGATTACAAAAAGGCTTGCTTTCTCACAACGGTACGCTGGGTCTAATTTTATCTCGGTCACAAAGTATCCATTACGACTGGCCGCCGGGCGCCCTTTTAGTGATGCACTCTGACGGATTATCTTCTAGATGGGCATTGGGAGACTACCCGGGCCTGGTTGAATGTCATCCCTCAATCATTGCCTCCCTTTTGCATCGAGATTTCTCCCGAGGGCGGGACGACTCAACAATCGTTGTCGTGCGACACCTTCAATGACAAGTGACTCGGCAGCGCTCGAACAGCAGATTCTGGAGCAGACCAAGGCTCTGGCCTTCCTTCAAACGGAACTTGAGGAGACTAATCGAGGAGTTGTCGCGCTATATGCCGAACTGGAAGACAACGCGGTCCAATTAAAGGACGCCGCAGATCTAAAAAGCCGATTCTTATCCTACATGAGCCACGAATTCAGAACTCCTTTAGCTTCAATTGCAAGTATTGCCGGCATATTAATGGAGGGCATGGATGGACCTTTAACCAACGAGCAACGTAAGCAAATTCAATTTGTGCAAGGAAGTGTCCGTGAGTTAACTGAAATGGTTGACGATCTTTTGGACCTCGCCAAAGTCGAAGCGGGGCGAATATCAATCTCGCCGGAATGGTTTGAAATGGTCGATCTCTTCTCTGCGCTGCGTGGAATGTTTAAGCCGATTGTTGGCGGGGGGACAGTCTCCTTGGTTTTTGAAGAAACGGCTGCGCTACCACGCATCTATACTGATGATAGGAAGCTCTCCCAAATTTTGCGAAACTTCATTTCGAACGCATTGAAATTCACTTCGCAAGGTGAAGTAAGAGTAACTGCACGCTCACTAGACAGCGAAAGAATAGAATTTGCGGTGACGGACACCGGGATCGGCATAGCTCCTGAGCATTTGTCTAGCTTGTTCTCAGATTTCGTGCAGGTTGACACAAGAATTCAAAAGCGATTGCGAGGCACCGGCCTGGGACTATCGCTCGCCAAAAAGTTTGCAGGGTTGCTCGGTGGCGAGGTCGGAGTGCGAAGTCAGGAGGGCGTTGGTTCGCGGTTTTTTGTAGTAATCCCAATTCGATATGTCTCGCCGACATCCGTGACATCATGAACGCAACGGAAGACCCAAAACAGTCGATCAGAATATTGGCTGTCGACGACAACCCGGCTGCCCTGTATGCGACCTCTCGCGTTCTGCGGTCGGCCGGTTTTGACGTGTCTACGGCAGCCACTGGCAATGCTGCCTTAGCGGCTGCACCGTCGATGGACCTCGTCGTTCTTGACGTTAATCTTCCCGACATTGACGGATTTGAGGTCTGTAGGCGCCTGCGGGCGATTTCCGAGACGGCGCGTATCCCGATACTTCATCTTTCTGCAACCTTCACCCAGGCTTCCGATTTTGACATCGGTTTGGCTGTGGGCGCAGATGGCTACCTAACGCGACCTGTAGAGCCCGCCGTACTGATTGCCACGGTCCGTACGTTACTTTTTGCAAGGCGGGCCGACAACCAACGGATTGATCTCGACCTTCGTCTTCGTACCATGTTCGATCTCGCGCCCTCCGGAATGGTGATTTTAAATGAACGATTTGTCTATGAGAGAGTTAACGAGGCTTATTGTGCCATGGTCGGAGCCACATCGGGAGAGCTCCTGGGCCGAACAGTATTGGATAGCCCGGGTGCGGGCTGGAATGTGATCGACACAGAACTCCGCCAGAACGACAAATGGCAAGGACAGGTGCCAATTCAGCGTCCGGACGGACAATGTCGATATTTGGAATGGCGCACAGCGCGTGAGCCGTCAACGTCGTCTCTCTTTATTACGACAATTGATGTGACTGCACGAGTAAATCACGAGGTCGAGCGCAACCAACTACTGAGAAGTGAACGCTTGGCGCGAGCAGAAGCTGAACGGGCGAATCAACTAAAGGAGGAATTTCTCGCGACCTTATCGCATGAATTAAGAAACCCGCTAACATCGATTCTTGGATGGGTTCATATTCTAGAGCGAACCAAAGGCCTGCCCGCCACAGTAAAAAGCGCGGTCGAATCAATTAAGCGCAACGGAAAACTTCAGGCCACCATGATCGGCGATCTTCTCGATTATGCAGGCATTGCATTCGGAAAATTGCGGCTCGAGCGTGGCCCCATTGATCCATATGTCTCCGTTAGGGAGGCTATTGCGATCATGCAGCCGGTAGCTGCTGCGCGGGGCATAGAATTGCAGTCTTCATTTGGAGTTGAGTCGCTCGTCATTGAGGGGGACGCCGACCGCCTAAAGCAAATCGTCTGGAACCTAATCAGTAATGCAATAAAATTTTCAAACAAAGATGCTACGGTCTGGGTCACTGCGTCCAAACAAGACGAGTTCTTTCAAATCACGGTAAGAGACGTTGGTATCGGCATTCCCACGGAGTTTCTACCGAAAATTTTTGATCGCTTTAGCCAAGGTGACGCGACTACTACACGACGCCAAGGGGGGTTGGGTATAGGACTTGCGATTGCCAAACAACTGGTTGAGCTACAGGAAGGAACGATCGAAGTTTATAGCCTTGGGGAGGGGAAGGGAGCAACGTTCAGTATTCGGATACCGTTATGGAAAGACGTCGGCCTTGCCGGCACTAGCGACTCTCAGCTATTGCGCACTCTGGATTTATCGGGAAAGAGAATTCTCATTGTGGAGGACGATGCGGACACGAGAAAAATGATCTGCAGAATTCTTGCGGACGCGGGCGCCGAAGTGATAGAAGCAGCAGACGCCAACAGCGCGGAAGCTGCGGTATCAGAGGCCGGTGCGGATGTGGTCCTGAGCGATATTGGAATGCCCGATCGGGACGGCTACCAATTACTGCGAAGCCTGCGTGCCGGGGGATATGACGAGCGCAGGTTACCGGCCATTGCATTGACTGCCTTCACCCAGCGCGGGGATCGCGATCGGGCCTTTGCCGCGGGATTTCAAGATTACCTGACCAAACCCGTAGAGGGTCAAGTCCTTGTGTCTCGCATCGCCAAGCTACTTCGGGTAACCGAATAGATGAAAGACTATGGGTAGCCATCTAGACACGAGACGCAGGAGTGGTTTGGGCAAGCAGCAATACATCCAAGGCGACGATCACTTACCGCGGAGAGGCGACCGGGCGTGCGGTCGGCAACACCACGATCACGGCGACCACCGCCGGGTCCATCAACGACAACGCGGTGCTGACGGTAAAGTAAGGTTTCTTGCTGGCACCTACGGAGAAGGTGTTTTGTTTCATGGCGGGCGCCCGTGCGACCGCAGGCTCAGCGGGTCTCGCGATCAACAAAATCAAGAGCGTGCGAACTCCAACTCACCCCCGCTACTAATACAAATAACAATTTGCGCAGCTACCGCCTAATCAACCTTAAGTTGGGCTTTCCGCAGTGCAAATGGGAGGCCTTGTCCGACTTGACTGAAACTACGCCCGGCGCAAGCTTGGGAACCCAAGATATTCACAAGAGCGCTAGCAACCCCACTCACGCTCACGCCCTCGCTGTGGAACCGTGACCCAGGAGATAAAAATGAAAGCATTACTTTTTGCGATAGTACTCTTTCCCACCGTAGGCTTTTCGGCAACAAACTTTAACTTTTACGCCTCTCCACTTGGCTACTATCAATGTTACGGATATAACACCGGCATCTGCGTCGGCTTTGAAAGCAGCGATCCGACACTGTCCGTGGATCGAGTGATGCTCAGAGTGAATAGCGAAAAGCCACTCGTGCTCGGTGTCGAAGTGTGGGGAATCGGCGGCGACCACTTCTATGGAGCATCGAGCGAGAATGGCGCGCAGTTCACGTTAGCAGATCGCGGGGCAGGCAATGTAATCACTATGTCTGTGAACTGGTTTCGCACTAAGCATTGCGTCACCACAAACGGCCACCAACATTGCGCTGTTAGGTATCTCCCGGAAAGCGGCACCGTTTCAGTTCCGTAAACATACCAATTGAGTCCGAGTCGATAGCGAATTAATCGAAATCGGGGGAGTCAGATGGAAACGACCTCCAGGTGGTTAGCGACTCTTGTTTTGATAGCTTGGTCGGGATGCGCGCTGGCGCAGGCGATTTATCGAATGAAGGACCTGGGGCCGCGGGGGGCTTATTCCCAGGGCGAAGCTCTGAATGCTTCCGGCCAGGTGACGGGCAACTCTTTCGGTGATGATGGCACCTCGCGCGCGTTTCTGTGGAAGAACAATGGAACGCCGAGGCGCTACCTGGGCACACTCGGTGGTCCGGGAAGCTTCGCCGCTGACATGAACGATTTTGGTCAAGTGACAGGCGAGTCAGCCGTTCCCGATCCCTCCATCAACGCCCACGCGTTTCTGTGGAGGAATGATGGCTCGCCCATGCAGGACTTAGGCGATCTTGACGGCAAGGGAAGCTCCGGGATTGCCATCAACAATTCCGGCCAGGTGGCCGGCACTTCGCAGGTCGGGGATTCTGCCTTCCACGCATTTTTTTGGAGAAACAACGGCACGCCGATGCGTGATCTCGGCACACTCGGCGATCCCAACAGCATGGCGTTCGACCTGAACGATTCCGGGCAAGTGGCTGGGGACTCTGTGGCTGACGATGGCACCTCCCACGCGTTTCTGTGGAGGAACAACGGAACGCCCATGCAAGGCCTAGGTGACCTGGGCGGAGGCGACAGTCACGCGCTCGCAATCAACAGTTCCGGTCAAGTGGCCGGCTACTCGAGCACGGGCGGTCACAACAACTACCCCCACGCATTCCTGTGGCGCAATGACGGCACGCCAATGCAGGACCTCGGCACTCTTAGGGGAACTGGAAGTGTAGGCCTCCGAATCAACAATTCTGGTCAAGTCACCGGATATTCGGGCCGCGGTCCTTATGTTCATGCATTTCTATGGAAGAACAATGGCACTCCGATGCACGACCTCGGCACGCTCGGCGGAAATGGGAGCGAGGGCCGCGCGCTCAACGATTTAGGCCAAGTGACGGGCACTTCGAAGATCAAGGGCAATACCGCCAATCACGCATTCCTGTGGAGGAACGATGGCACGCGGATGCAGGATCTCAACGCGCTTATTGACCCCGCCGATCCTTTGCAGCCCTATGTAACGCTATTCAACGGACGTGAGATCAATGATGCCGGTCAGATCCTGGCCGACGGCATCGACAGCAGAACCGGCTACACCCACGCTTACTTTCTGCAAGGCGCTGTCCTTACGCTCTCACCGCGTGCTCTCGCTTTCGGAAACCACGAACTGAACACCATCAGTGCCGCTCGGGCCGTCACAGTGACCAACACAAGTGCTAAAGCGGTGGCCCTTACGGGGGTCGCGCTGGGCGGCACCGGGGCTGGACAGTTCGGATTCACGAATCGCTGTGGAAAAACTCTACCGGCCAAAGCCACATGCACGATCATGGTTGTGTTCAAGCCGACCACGAAAGGCCCAAAGCTCGGCTTCCTGAACGTGAATGGCGGCGGCGGTGGCCTGCGTTCGGTCAAGCTCACAGGCACGGGCACGTAGACGAGGGAAACCTATGACGGGGCCGCGAATCAGTTTTTCCTGAACGTGAACGGCGGGGCAGGGGGCCGTTCGGTGAGACTGACGGGCACTGGCACTTAGCGTTTTCGAGTAGCTACGCCCGGCTACCGCTTCTCAACGCCAATACAATCAGTGGTGTGCAGACCCCAACTCACTCCCCCGCGACGACTCCTAGACGGATCCATGCTGAGCTCATTCAGGCCGCCTACCCCATCTGCCCGAAAGGGCACGCCCGCGACGGTTTTTGCAGTGCTCAACGCCAAGTTCCGGTACCCGTGAGTACAGCCGATTTGGCGGCGATCCCATTTCCAGGCGTAACGGTCAGGTTCGCGGATTTGTTTCCAGTCGAAGTGGGTTTGAACACCACGCTCACCGAGCAGCCGCCGCCCACCGGCACCCCAGCCGGACAGCTGCTGGTCCGTGCGAACTGGCCGGGGTTGACGCCTCCAATGGTGATCGACTTGATCGGTAACACTACTGTTCCGGTATTGCTGATCGTAAAGGACTGTGCGCTGCTTATGGTATTGCGAACTACGTTTCCGAATTTTAGAGCGCTTGGTGTGACTGAATATGCGGCCGCCTGGACACCTGTACCCGACAGCGCCACGCTCCTGATTCCTTGGCCGCTACCTGCCGTTACCGTGATATTTGCCGTCTTTGGTCCCGTGCTGGTCGGCTTAAATGTCACGCTAATGGTGCAGGTGCTGCCGCCGGCCACCGACGCGCCACAGTCGTGCGACAGCGAAAACTGCGCAGGAGTGCCACCGGATATGGCGATCGAGGTGATAGGTAACGATGCACTCGCAGTATTGCTGAGCACGATCGTTGCCGCGCTGGAAGTGAGGTTCACCGCCTGATCACCGAAGGCGAGGGCCTCGGGCGCCAAGGTGTAACTTACCGGATCGCTGCCCAATGCTACATGCACCCACCGAATGTTGTTCTTGAAATTGCGACCTCGAGAACCATCGGCGGTCCTGTAATAACCCACAAAGAACCGGGCAGCATTGTCCGGATAGCCATCCACCGGCTGGACGAAGGAAACCCAGTCGATTCGCTGAAGCGTACCTTCAGGCGTAGTACCCACGGTATCGACCACTACCGGCGCGCTCCAGGTCTGTCCATTGTCTGCACTGAATCGGAATTGGAGCTGGCCGGGCCGTTGAGTCTCGGAGTAAGCACAGACGAGATAGTCCCGTGTGGCCCCACAACCAAACGGGTCGCCCGTCTCCAGATCGGTGCTCAATGTGCGTTGTTGCCAGGCAGGCGCCGTCCAGAAAAAGAACTGCATACTCCGCTGTGACCCGGCCGGCAGCACAATCCATGGGGTGCCGTCGGGCGCGAATCCGACATCACGAGTGAACCATTCGGCACTCTGCCGCATCGCCAAGTGATCGTACGGCGAAACTTTGGGGTCCGTGGTTGTCGCGTAGGACAGGGGCAACGTCACCGGCGTACCGTCCACCAGCCGCCAGGTTGCACCGAAATCGTCCGTATAGATGAATGGATTGGAACCGAAATACTTGGTCTGTTGGCTGCCGGACCCCTGGCGTGCAAACCACTGCCAACTAACGGCCAGCGCACCGCGGCGCGGATCCCAACGCGACCACACTTGCTCGATCGTGATATCCCCCAGATCGCTCACATGACTGGAAAGGCCGATCTGCGTTGATGATTGCAGCGACGGTATGCCCGAGGAGAGGTCGTATCGGTTGAATAGAACAGCCGCGTTGGGATTAGTGCTGTTCAGATATCGATATACCAGCAGGCCTGTTTGGCCCACGACACTGAGTGTTGGTGAAGTTGATCTTTCCACCGTCTCGAAATCGTTCAATACGATATCGAAGTGATGCGGGTCAAACAGGTTAGTGGATCGAGCGATGTCAAGCGGAAGTTCGTTGGCGCGGCCGCCGAGGGTCCACCACAGACGCCCTTTCTCGGCTGGAGCCGAGTCAGAGCTGAATACAACATTGCCGCCAGGGTTCACGCCATCCTCGAGAACGCCCGCCGGATGCTCCAGCGCCCCCACTTCCCCGGTAGTCTCATCGACCCACACCAGGAAGTCGGGACTGCCCAGATCAGCATCGCCAGGGGGCAGATTGGGCTTAGGGTTGGGTCGCGTAAAGCGGGACACCGCATGCACGCTTCGGCCGTCCTTGAAGGAGCCCTCGGGCTGCTTCAGTCCGGTGTTGTAACCCCAGGAATAATCCAGGACGATGTCCCGACTGTCTGCACTGACTGAGGGCTCGGCGGCGCCGGCTGGATTCATAACAAAGAGTGAAGCCACTGCAGCGGTGACGCCGATTTTCGCGCAGAGCCACGTAATGCGCGCAGTGTAGAGCAGTGAATACACTCATCGCCCCCCTGTCCACCGAGCCTCCCGACGGACCCACCTACTATACGCTCGCGTTAACCCCTGCCCTAAAGAAGTTTGCAGAGCACGACTCTCCTGGTAAGCAGTGTGTAGTTGTGAGGAATCGGTGGTGATGGCACCAGGCGTGCCACCATTCACGACGTCAAGGCGTCGGCTATCTCACCGGATTATGCGAATGACGCACCGCGATAGTTGTCTCAGCGGATGGTCGAGTTTGGCGTACGACCAATAATGGCAGCCAGTGGTCGCAGGCAGGCGCTACTACAATCAAGACGCGGTCCGGCGGGCAGCGGCTTTCGTTCCCGCGAATGTTGTGGTCCACCCTTTGGCGCCGGTGGGCACGATAGTGGCACGTATGAGTCCTCTCTGACAGAGGCGCCACATGGCAGACCGTCAACGATTCGACGATCGCATCGTCGAACATCATTCAGCAGCGCGGCCCGGATTTTGCCTCTGTGCCAACTCGCCATCGGCTGGGCGAAACGCCATTCGAAATGGCCACCCACGCGATGAGGGGCGCAATTGTTTCGCGCCCGTGTCGGACGCCTTATCTTACTAATGCACCGAGGAACGGTCCGCACGCGCTGGTGTGAAGCCTCTGGAACTCTTTACTACGGCACAGTCAGGCTTACTAATGCACATGGAGCGCTGGAGCGACCCCCGGCATCGTCGGCGCTAACTCCGTACGTGTACGTCACGCCCGGCGTTGTGTTCGAATCGGACCACTGGTTTGTGGACGTGCTCGCCACCTTGGTCCCCAATCCCCCGTCGCTGGACCGATACACTGAGTATCCCGACACTCCGACGTCGGTGGATTTGTTCCAGGACAGTAACGGGTGCGCATTGACCAGCGTTGCGGTGAGATTGGCCGGCGCTCGATATACAGTAACGGTTAACGGGGAGGGCGCCGCGCTCACATTGCCCGCCACATCGTAAGCTTTGATCTTGTAGGTATAAGTGGTGCCCGCCGTGACCGTAGAGTCGGTCCAGGCCCCGGCCGGCGTACGCCCCACTTCGTGCCCCGCTGTGCCACCGGTCGAGCGAGTGATGATGTAGCCACCCACCCCGATATTGTCCGTGGACGGATCCCAGGATAGGTTGGGTTGGCCGCTAGGCATCGTAAGCGCCGGGTTGGCGGGCCGCGTAGGCGCTACGCTGTCGGACTGGATATTGATTTTTATAATTTTGCCAATCGAGGGTACGCCCGAGCTGTCGATTGCGAACAACAGGTAATATCCCGGGGGCGCATCGCTGGCTCGGACGGGCGCGGCCACAGACAATGTGCCGCCCGCCGCCGTGAACGGAAGCTCCAAAAATCGCTGGTCCATGTTAAAGCTATGTGTGACAGCGCCGGTCTTGACGAGCGTTACCCGACTTACGCCCGAAGCAGCGGAGACGTTCATCGTGAAACTCTGTCCGATATCCAGGGTATCGGGGGCCAAATCTATGCTCGGACGTGGGGCCAACGCCCCCTCCGAGGTATAGAGATAGGGCGGGTAGTAGATCTCGGCATTCAGATTCACGAGCGGGCCCGGGTGCCCGCCGCCACCGACCAGGACCGAGGCGTCGGGCAAGAGCAGAGCGGTGGAATGATACAGGCGCGGGATGGCGCCGCTTGCCCCGACAATCCAAGCTCCTGTGGCGGGATCCCAGATTTCGGCCGCATTATTTACACCTGTCAGCGTGTTAGTCACGGCGCTGCCGCCGGTGGCCAGTACCCGGCCGTCAGCCAGCACGGTGCCGTTCACCCATTGTCGGATGCTCGACATGTTGCCGGTGACCTGCCAGTTCGGCGTCATAGAAGTCAAATCAATGACCAGGGCGCCGTTCCATTTGCCGCCGAACTGAAGAATCTTGCCGGGTCGATACATAACGGCGCTGGCGGTTGTGGAGGTGTACGTGGCCGGCAACTTCCCGGCGCCAGTCACTGAACCCACTCCTCTGGTGGCCACGTAGTACATGCTGCCGCGGTTGTCGTACCCGAAGACCCGTCCATCGGGCGCGACAAAATTACGGGGGTAATCCCAGAAGTAGGGAGTTGTCGGCGCGCCAGATAACAGGCGGAAATTGCCCGTCGTATCCCGAACCTCGGGAAAGTCCGCGCCACCCTTACCGCCTTGGATGTACACCTCGCCGTTTACCAGCGTTGTGGTGGTGGAGTACCAGCGTGCCCGGTTTAAGTTGTTGCCGCGATTCAGTCTGTTGGTGGCGTAGTCAAATAGGTTAGTGGCAGGGGTACCTGTGTAATTGGGCGCGTTCAAAAGTTTACCGCCGGCTAGAAAAATGATGCCGCTCTGAGGTAACACGACTTGGGCACCGCAAAAAATGTCCGTCTGGGTTTGATTGGGCAGTGTGATGTGTCCCGCAGCGAGGCCGGACCCCGGATCCCAGACATCGTATATGAGGCTGCCCCCGCCCTTGTTGCCATAGGTAAGCACGCGACCGTCGGGCGTAAGCGTGGCGTGAATCGGTATCAGCGGCCAATTATTACCAGCGGGAGATTGCCAGCCGCCTACGACGTTGTCTGACAGTGCATAGTTAGAGGCGCCCGCCATAGCCCAGATGCCGAGCAACCCTAAGCAGTTTCTGCGGCCGACGTCACGAGCGGGTCTACAAAATATCCGTAGCATGGATTTTCCCCCTCCAGCCAAGTACGCGCGAGCGTAGCGGTAAAACCTGGCTGCGGCAACAAGCTGCGCGATACATGCATCTGCGACTTTGCTCTCTTACGTCGCGGAGGCGCAGAGAGCCACGCTCTTGTATCCAAGGGTGGTTTAAAACGTATTATTTCGAAAATGTGTCCCGTGCTAGCATGCTTGCCCG
This sequence comes from uncultured Gammaproteobacteria bacterium, assembly GCA_963717335.1. GTDB lineage: Bacteria > Pseudomonadota > Gammaproteobacteria > Steroidobacterales > Steroidobacteraceae > FEN-1191. The sequence goes on from CAVQVZ010000006.1 coordinate 508,057, forward strand.
TTTCCAATTCAGGCCGCTCCCCTGAGCGTCGTTCTCCCTGCGAATATCAATGAGACCGCGCACCAAAGCTTGGCTGGGATTCGGCGTGTTCTGTTTTATCTTCGCGGCGCTGCTAGGTATACACCAGCGCTATGGCGCGTTGGACCACTGGATGGCCCTTATCTGGTTAAGTTTTCTAGTTGGCGCCGGAGTCTATGCACTCAGAGCGAATCCCGGTAAGGCTATATACGGCATGCCTACATTTCTTGGTGTTTTCCCTAAAAGCTGGCAGCGCTGGTTTTTAGGCGAACAGGACCAGCGAGACAGGCGCAACTGAGCGCCCGCGCAGTGCCTCCTCCTATGAAAATTCTTGATCCTGCCCCGCCTGCCGCATGTCAACGTCAATAAAAAATCAGGGGCACTCGAAACCCCACTCACGCGCCTTGACGCATGGTGCAGCCGAGGTTGACGGCCTGAGAACGCCGGCATCTACGGAGCGCGCCGGCCCGCAACCGTCCAGGCCGACCAGCCCATTGGGCGGCCCGGAGGCCCTCTATTCGATGACTACCATTTGGCCCGCCGCGATCGCCCAGACATCGGCAGGGAATTGGGCGCCGAAGCCAGCAAACGTCAACTCGCCAAGGGTGGCAACAGCAGTTCCGATAGCGTAACTCGACACATCGTGCCAAGGTCCGAGGCCGCCACCACCCCCATTGTCGACAAAGACGTACTTCCCCGAAGCGTCGCACGCTAGCGTTCCCAATGCACCTGCGTTCAGCACTGGAGAACCAATCTCGGTCAGTGTCCCAGTGGATTGATCGACAGCGAGCGAGGCGACGCGATCCTGGGCCGGCGAATAATTGTTATCGTCGAGGAGATACGCGTACTTGCCCGCCGGCTCCAGTGCCAGTTGCGCCCCATTGCTGGCGACCGTGGTCGGAGTGCCGCTTGGCGAAAGTTGACCTGTGGTCGGGTCGATCCGGTAAGGCGTTACTACGACGGCGGGGTCTATCGGATCCTGATTCCCGATCGACACGACGTATAGAAACCTACCGGCTGGATCTATGGCGAACTGCTGAGCCTCAGGGGTCAGCGTAAGGACTGCGCCGGCGGTCAGCGCCCCAGTGGCTCCGTCGACGCTGTAAAGGGCGAGCGAGGCAGGCACGTTGGTAGGATTACTCGCGGTCAAAGTGTAGAAGTGTCTGCCATCGGGAGCGATCGACATTGTTATGTTCTGGCGCTGGCTGAAAACCAGTGCTCCAACGGGGGCCAACACGCCCGTGGCCGGATCAATTGCGAACGTCACGATCCTGTCGCTACCAGCATTGTTCGAATACAGGTGGGTCCCGGAGGGCGCGACAGCGAAATTAGTCCACGCCGTTTTCGAGGAGGCACTACTGACGGGCGCATTTGCCGCAGTTAAGGCTCCGTGATCGGAATCCACCCTGAACGAGGAGATGTTGCCGGACCCGGCATTGCTGACATACACAAATCTCCCGTCGGGCGTGGCAATCATCCCCGCCGGAACTCCGCCTGTGGAAACGGATGGCCAAACCCGTATCAACGCACCGGTTGCCGGATCAATTCCATAGGTCACGATCTTGCCGTCCACCCCGCTGACCGCGTACACAAATCCCAGCGACACCGTGCAACTCACCGTGACCGTCGCGTCCGCTCCCCCGATGGTGCCAACTGCATTCCTAAGGCCGCATACTTCACGGCGGGTCGAGGATGGCGATTCGACAATCACGGAATAGGCCGACCCGCTGGACAGTGGCATCGAGAACTGGAATGGGCCGGAACTGTCGATGCGCAGGTTCTCGCCGCCATTGATTCGCAGGACCAGCCCGGAGCCCGTGAGACCTGCAACCGTGCCCCGGACAAAATACTTATTCGTGGTGCAGGTCACCAGTATGTCGATCACTGGGCCATTACTCACGGTTCCTGAGGCATTGGCTATGACGCAGGTCTGGTAGGGATTGGTTGGCTGAGTCACTACGTTGGTGGAATACTGAGCGCCAGATTCAACGGACTTTGGGAAGGTGAATGCGCCGTCCGAATCTATGGCTACCTCTGATCCGTCAGGGGCCTGGAGGATGAGACCCGGCCCAGCCAATCCTGTTACGGTGCCACCCACCTCAAACGCCGTGATAGTGCACTTCACCCAAACGGTGCGTATGTCCGACCGGTTTACGAACCCTGTTCCGTCCGATACGACGCAACTCTCTGTCGGGTCGACAGGCTGCTTGCGTACGCTGACAGCGAAATGTGCGCCGGACGGTACCGGTTGCGCGAAGGTGAACGATCCATTTCCCGCCACAACCAGCGTCTCGCCGTCGTTCATCAGCAGCTCCACGCCGGATCCTTCCAGGCCGCTGACAGTGCCACCAACGGTATAGGACTTCGTCCCGTCTCCACCACCGCACGCTGCCAGCATGCCGAACGCCAGCATGGCCAGTGCCGCTTGGGCCATCATTGTCAGGGTGCGCATGCGATGAATTTCACAGGCGTAATGTCGTTGCAATGCCACCTTATTTATAGTTTGTACCGGGCGGATGCACTGTAAACGCAATCGGCAGGCTGATCAATAACACTCTCCAGCGCATGGTCGAACCAGCCCAATCCGGACAGGTTATGACAGCCTAGGGGACCCACGGGCGGCGAGCCCTAACGTTACCCTGACGTTGGCACCGGCAGCCGCAGCGCTGTCCTAAGCTATTCCGCGCAGTGTTCTGACCCTGCTCGCTGTCGGCTTGGAGCTACTGATAGCTCAGTTTTATGCCACCTCCCGTGTTTTCCGTCAAAATCCTACACAGATCGGGGTACGTGGCCTTGTGCTCCGGCCAGAAATGATCGATTGTTTGCCGGTGGCCTGCGGCAATTTGGCTGGCCCGGTGTTACGGACGACCTGCCCAGTATGTGGGGCCACAAAGGTCAGTTATGTCACTACTCGTGAATCGCGTTGCGCAACACTGCATTTTGACGCAACGCACCCAAATGGCAATGAAGATCACGCTCAAGAAGCTCCTCTTAACTGAGTGGCTTTTTTTGGGTGCAGCGCTAGGGACGTTCCATACCGAGAGCGCGCTTTCGGCGGGCGGTGCGAACCCCAGCGATGTGTGCGGTGCGCCGATCCAAAATGCGAAGCAAGATCGGGCAACGTTTTTGTGGAAGGATTGTGATGGGACTGAGCGCTGGCACCTCCGGGTCACAGGCGGGGGGACGGCGAAAACTTTGACCGTCACTGGCGCCGTTCAGTCAACGGGCGGCGTGAGTGGCTTAGTACCGGTCAGCCTCGAGGCCGACGATGTGTTGGACTCAGTAACGAACCCAAATCAACTGAGTTATGCGCTGAGAGTCTTTGGAGCCGGCACGGACGGATTTGATTTCGGCGTTGCGACTAATGCTTGCTTCACCCCTGGCGGATCAACGGGACTGCCGACCTATCTTGGCGCCGGTCGGGTGCCTCTGTCGACAAGCAGTTTGGATCTGAGTACGGTGCAGGCGTGCACGTCGCTAGGTTCATCCTCGATCGCATTTCAGGACGTGACGGTGGCATCGGGTGTTTCCGGCAATGCAGTTACATCATGGGGTGCCGCGTGGGGGGATCTGAATGGTGATGGCTACCCCGACCTTTTTACCAGCAATCACGGCGTTCCGGGTCGTTTGCTGCAGAACAACGGTGGCGGCACTTTCAACGATGTCACCGCCGCAGCCGATCCGGGCAAAGCTATCCTCAATTCGAAGACACGTCACGGCGGCGTGTGGGCCGACGTCGACAACGACGGAGACCAGGATCTAACCGTCGCAGTGGGTCTAGGGGACCCGAATTTGTTGATCAACACCAATGGCGTGCTGAGAGACCAAGCCGTAGCGCGCGGCATGAGGCTCGGATTCATGGGGGAATCGCGGACGCCGGTCTACTTCGATCTGAATAATGACGGCTTGCTCGATCTGAAGCTGACCAACTGGCAAGAGCGCGCCAGTAACGACACATTATTTGTGCAGAACGCCGATAACACTTTTACGAAACCCCTGGGCTCCGATGGCGTGCACTGTATGAACAGTGATTGGGCGCAGCTCATCGATCTTAACGGCACTGGACCACTCGAGCTGTTGTGTAGCGATCAAACAGGTTTCCCCTCCGCCGTGTACGATCTGGCCACAGGCGTTGGCGTGAAGTTGCCCGTGGCGAGGGTTGCGCAAGGCATTGACGCGCTCTCGGGCGATTTCGACGGCGACTTGCGGCCGGACCTGGTGATCATCCGGGGCGTGATTCGGCCGACTGGGGTTGCACGCGTCAACGCCAGTCGCCTGGAAGCGCACTTCTTCATAGGTGCGAAAGGCCAATATGGCCTGACGGTCCAGACCGCCGGATCCTTGATGATTGGGCTCAACGCCGGCAATTGGAGCCTCTTGGTACCACCGGGAGGATTGAACTATGTGTATATCGGCGCGGCGGGCTACCATCCCACGTCCGGACAATTGGCGCTGGCCCCCGCTGATTCAAAAAATGCGGGAATCCAGGACCCCAGCGGCCGCACCGGACTGTTCATCGGCTACGATTCCGCAAGCGGCCAGTGGCGACTGACATTTGCGGCACGCAACCAAAGGTCCAACGGCTATTTCGTGATCGACTCCGATCAGCCCATCGGAGCCTATACGCTCAGCGGGCTCGCAGCTGGAGACGGGCCCATGACTCCCGTCCTGCTGCGGAACACCTCGAATGGATTGGTTGATTCCACGGCCGGCAGCGGCTTGACGCCGGTCCATTGCGTGAGCGGTGTCGCCGGGGACTTCGACAACGATATGGATCTGGACTTGTTCTTGGCCTGTCGCGATGGCGCTCAAAACCTGGCCAATGTCACGTTCGAAAATTTGGGCAATGGAACGTTTCGCCAGGTGGCGGTTACCGGGGCCGAAGGGCCGGTCGGGCCTGCGATATCGGCTTCAGCTGGAACCAGCGACAGCGTGGTTACGGCCGATTACGACGAAGACGGGTTTCTGGATCTGTTTGTCACCAATGGCCTGAACCTGGAGCCCGCGGATTTTGGCGGCGATAACCAGCTGTTCCGGAATGTCGGAAATTCCAACCGCTGGCTGGAGTTCGATTTGGCAGGCACTACCTCTAATCGCGATGGCATCGGTGCAAAGGTGTATGTGACCAGCCCCTTGAACTCGGCGGGCCAGGCGCAGCCTGTGACACAGTATCGCGAACAGAATGGCGGCTACCACCGTTGGTCCCAGAATTCCATGCGTATGCACGTTGGGCTCGCTAGCAACACCCAGGCCGATGTCAGCGTGCTATGGCCCGACGGTATAACTAGGACCAGCTATTCGGCACTCCCAGCCAATCACATCTACCGGCTCTACCAGGACGGATCATCGCAGTTGATTCACTAGTGGGCCAGCGAAGAACAGCCAGAGGAATTAATTAAGTTATGCGAAAAATATTGCCCGGACTGGCAGGGGCGCGCCAGGTGACGGCCGCGATGGCATGTTTGCTTGCGCTGGCCTGTTCCCTAGCGTATGCCCACAATCCGCACGATCCCGTGCTGGCTCTTGGCGTGTCCCCCAATTATGCCAACGACCACACCGTGTACGTATCGACCTTTGCAGAATTGGATTGGGGCTACAAAGACATCTTCCGCTCGAGCGACGGGGGCGCCACGTGGACCAAGCTTCCCAAGGGTCTGGACAATCACAATCGCGTCATTGCAATTCGCCTGTCACCGGGCTTCCCGGCGGATGGTACGGTGTACGCGGCAACGAGCGGTGACGGTGTCTATGCATCGACCGATCGCGGGGACTCCTGGCAAGCCATCAACACGGGTTTGACCAATAAGACTATCCGTGAGCTCAAAATCGCCGGATCGCCGAACGGGACCTACACGCTATTTGCGGCGCCGACCGCCGGTGGCTTGTTTCGGCGTACTTCTACGCAAACTGCGTGGACACTGGTGCTCAGCGCCTCGATTAAGCTCCAGGTGATCACGCCATCGCCGGACTTCACCACGGATGGAACGGTGCTGGCGGCGGACACCGCGGGGAATCTGCGCATATCCACCGACGGGGGCCTCAGCTGGACCGCGCGAGGGAAACCGGCCGCCGCAGTGATCTACGACATGGCCATTGCGCCCGGCGGTGCCAAGGAAATTTTCCTCGGCACCAGCCGGCGCGGCATATTTTACAGCGCGAACTCGGGAACAAGCTTCACCAATATAGTGGCCAACCTGCCCGCCGAGGCGGTGAACAACGTTGCCGTCTCGCCGAATTACCCCCTGGACCACACGGTGTTCTGCACGACGCTGACCCACTCGGTCTACAAGTCGACCAACGCCGGCGCCGGCTGGACCCTGACGCCGACGGGGGCGGAGATTACCGGGCAGGCCACGCCGATTACGGAATTCTCAGAACTGCAAGTCTCTAACACTTACGCGAGCGACGGTGCCGTATTTCTTTCAGCGTTTGACGGACTGTTCGTCTCTTCGAATGCAGGCACGATCTGGGCACAGCACCAGACCCGTGTGGGCCTCGTTACCGACCTCGCGTTCTCGACGAACTATGCGGCTGACCAGCGCGTGATGGCCTCAAACTATGCCGAGGGTGGTCTGTATTCCTCTGCTGATAGCGGCACTAGCTGGACACGCGTGTGGGATGGATGGCCCCTTCTGAAGAACAAGCTGGGAAAAACCCTAAGTTCCCACGCCCTCGAATTTGTACAGAACCACTCGGGTCCGCCGATGGCCGTGGCCACCAAGAACTTCTCGGCAATTGGCTTTACCAGCGATTTTGGCGCCATCTGGAACGTGAAAGCGATACCCAACATGCTGAATGCCAACCAGACCGTTTCCACTGTGTATCCCAACGTAATGAGCGTGTCACCGCAGTTTGACCAGGACCAGGAGATCTATCTGGGCACGCGCCTTCACGGTGTGCTGCATTCCAGCGATGCCGGCGCATCCTGGGTTGCGGCGAAAGATGTACCCAAATCGCAGGAGTTTATGGCATCGGCGATCTCGCCCGATTATGCGAATGACGGCACCGCAATGCTCGTCAGTGGAGATTGCCGGGTGTGGCGCACGGCTGATAAGGGCAGCACCTGGTCGCAGGTGGGCGCCACCGTGATCAAGGCGCGAAGCGGCAACCAGTGTCTGCCGTCGGTGGCGTTCTCCCCTAATGTCGCCCTCGATCATCTGGTGCTCGTGGGCATCAACAACGGACTGTATGAGTCCACTGACGGAGGTGCCACGTGGCAGAGCGTGAACGATCCCACCCTCGGACCGGCGATTATCATCCAGCAGGTCGAATTCTCGCCGGGGTTTGCGACAGATAACCAACTATTTGTCGAAGTTCGCGCACACGGGCTGTATCGCGTAACGATGAGCGCGAGCGGTGCGGTATTATCATCGGTCAATCTCGGCGGCACGCTGCTCGATCAAAATGTGCAGTTCGCAGTGTTCCGTCTATCGCCCTCATTCAGCCAGGATGCCACTATTCTTGGAGCCTCGCTGCGCGATGTCTACCGCTCCACCGATGGCGGCGTGACATGGACGGTGGTGGGATCGCCGCGAACTTAAGCAGCCGCCGCAGGAAGTGAGCCCACTACGCAGTTGAGTTCGAATCTGTCGCTCGAGAACTCAGGTTTATCGTGTAGGTTCGCCGGACGGCCGGATCCCGATTCAACGAAATCGGTAGCATTTTGAATTGGGAACGTAAGTGTGGGTAGGCACTGATTGACAGCCTTCTGGTGCCGAGGTAGAAGTTGCGATGGTTGATCGTCACTTTCTTCTATGGTTCGACCCACAACGCTTAATAGGGAATTAAACCGCTATGAACTCTACCAAACCGTTGAACTCGCGCTTGGCGCTGGCATTACTACTCTCGATGTGCGGCGTAGGAAATGCTCTGGCGCAAACCAACGAAACGAGATTTGGCACTGGCGCACTCGCGGTGGACGCGGGGGACTCCAACAGCGCCTTCGGGCAGAATGCAATTACTAACACCTCCGGTTCCTTCAATACCGCAGTCGGTCTGAGTGCGCTGCAATCGAATTCCACCGGTAATAATAATACCGCCACCGGCGCCAATGCCCTTTTTGCTAACACCACCGGCATTGGCAACACAGCCGACGGGTACTACGCACTTTGGAGCAACACCACCGGCAACGACAACAGTGCGTCTGGGGTTAAGGCGCTGTATGCGAACACCACCGGCATTCGAAACACCGCTCTGGGCAACTACGCCCTGGTCGCCAACACGACTGGCTTTTCGAACGACGCCGCCGGCTTTGGCGCCTTGTGGCACAACACCACAGGGTCTAACAACACCGCCGCTGGCTACGCCGCGCTCTATTCGAACACCACGGGCAGCAATAACATCGCCGTTGGCCCTTACGCTGCCTATTACCCCACCACGGGTAGCGGCAACATCCATATCGGCAATCACGGCACGCCCACGGACAACGCTGTAATCCGTATTGGCGTTCAGGGCACGCAGACGTCGACAGCCATCGCCGGGATTAGTGGTGTGAACGTGACCGGGGGCGCCACCGTCGTGGTCAACACGCTAGGTCAGCTGGGTGTCCGATCGTCCTCGCGCCGGTACAAGGAAGACATTCGATCGATGGGCGAACAGAGCGAACGGTTACTGAAGCTCCGCCCGGTCACGTTCGAATACAAACAGCCGGACGAAAAGGGCCAGAAGCCCAAGCAATACGGGCTGATAGCCGAAGAGGTTGAAAAGGTGATGCCTGAGCTGGTGGTATACAACAAGAAAGGGCAGCCCGAGGCAGTCGCCTACGAGGCTCTGGCTCCGTTGTTGTTGAATGAGCTCAAGAGGGAACATGCGCGGTCCGATGAGCGTGTGACGGGACTTCGCAAGGAGCTTGCGGCGCAGGCCGAGGAAATCGCCGTTATGAAGTCTCAGCTCGCGGAGCTGCATGGCCTCACGCTACAGCCCGCCGCAGCTCACGGTGGCGATGATGCTGAGGTAACTCAAACGGCAATCCCCTAGTCCGCTGAGCACCTCGTTACGAGAACGCCCGCCGAGCTGCGGGCGTTCTCGTCTATATGGGCCTGCTTCCGTATTTGTTGCCTACGATCCCCTCTGGGGCGCCAGCTCGAGTCCGGTACCAAGCAAGCTCGGTATCGACTAACTCTCTTCCGTGCAGGCTGCGAGAGCTCTGGCAACCGAATAGTAACGCGATGCCCACTCGCCTGACGCCCGCATAGCGGCATTGACGGCCGCCTTTCAACCCGCCGAGATGGAGCCGTTCCCCCCAGCAATGGCGAGCAGCTTCACGCCAAGATCAACAGATTCTCAACTGCCTGCGAGCGGCACCTCACACAGCGCTATAAAGAAACCAATAACTTAGGCCGCGGGACCGCCAAGCTAATCGGTCCTACGGCTCATGGTAGGCATTGTCCGACTTGACTGGATTTGCGGTCGGCTCAAGCTCAGAACAAATTCAGATACAAAACGTTTGCTCTCTTAATACTTGAAAACAAGCGCAACGGGGGACATATGAATCGCCTTAATCGCTCGCCATGGACCTTGCTTGCAAAAGCCGTTCTAGCGTTATGCGCGACAATTTTCACGGATTTAGCGTTGGCCGCGCCAAAGCTTGAGAGTATCGCTGTTAGCCCCAAGTCGGCCTCGATCTCCGTCGGCCAGATGCAAGCGTTCACGGCAACAGGGACATTCAGCAATCACGCCACGCAATCACTTGGCCCGGCCATTGGCGACATGGCCATGGCAGGCTGGACCACCTGTGCATTGCTGATTAGCGGCGGCGTGGAATGCTGGGGCAATAACGCCGACGGTGAACTCGGTGATGGCCGTACTAAAGATTCGCTCATTGCACGCCCGGTCCAGGGGATATCTTCCGCTGTGGCGGTCGCGCATGGAGGAGTTCATGGTTGCGCACTGCTGGCCAGCGGTGCTCTGCGCTGTTGGGGGCGGAATGACAGGGGTCAACTGGGCAATGGCACCACCAACACGGCGACCACGCCGGTCCCCGTCAGTGGAATCGGCACGGCTGTTGCCCTCGCCTTGGGCGATCTGCACAGCTGCGCGCTGCTGGCCGGGGGCACAATCCGCTGCTGGGGCTATAACTCATCCGGGGAACTGGGCGATGGGTCCAATACAGATTCACTGACGCCCGTAACGGTAACTGGGATAAGCACGGCCACGGCGCTGGCCGCCCGTTACAGCAACAGTTGTGCGTTGCTGGCCAGCGGTGCGGTCCAATGCTGGGGGTATAACATTTGGGGACAGCTGGGCAATGGTACTACCAACAATTCCGCGACGCCGGTCAACGTCAGGGGGATACACGACGCCACGGCAATCGCGACCGGAGGATTCTTTAGTTGTGCCCTACTGGCCAGCGGCGCGGTGCAGTGCTGGGGTCATGGTACTAATGGTGAGCTGGGCAATGGGATTGATGCCGATTCCAGCATCCCGGTGCCTGTGACCGGAATCAGCACCGCCGTGGCAATTACCGCCGGTGATTATCATGCCTGCGCTGTACTGCGGAATGGGTTTGTTAAATGCTGGGGCTATAACGGCGACGGCCAGCTCGGTAATGGAACCAAGGCGGATGCAAACATTCCCGTCCGTGACGGCTCAATCAATCGACCCACCAGACTCGTGGCCGGCGGGCTCCAAACCTGTGCACTGCTCTCCGACGGAGCCATGAGATGCTCGGGATTCAACAATGTCGGTCAGCTAGGTAACCGGCGCAGAAACTCAAGCCCTTGGCCCGTCAACGTACTGGGCACGCCGGGCGTGGTGTGGACAAGCAGTGATTCGTCGAAGGCGACAATCACGGACCGAGGTTTGGCCACCGGGCGCGTGGTTGGTAACACCACGATCACGGCGGCAACGTCTGGGCTTCTCAACGACAACGCAGTGCTGACGGTGAAGTAGACCGTCCTCGTGTTGAGAGGGTCGGAAACGCCCCACGCAGTGCTCTCCATCGGTGGCCGAGGAGTCGATCAGGCGGAGTCTCACCGTCCCGCAAGATATATTTTAGTTCACCTCACCGGAGCCGCCGATGAACGCCCTGGGGTTCGCTCACCTCCGTATCGACGCGGGTTCGCGTCGACTTCCCGCATTTGTCTGCTCGCAGCATGTACTGTACTGGGCGTAAGCGGGACAGCATCCGCGAGCGGGGCCTCGGCGTTGGTGAAAATTACGGCACCATAGCCCAGCACAGCAAGTCGATGGCGGACCCTGATTATCCTTCCGAGCGGGTTTTGCGCAGTTCGAGGTGCATTGCCACTATGCTGCTCGCCCTCGGCGCGGCGACGGCTTCGGTCGTCTCGCCAATTGGGGTCGCACAGGTATCTGCCGCACCTAGTCCGATTCTGATGGCGCACCCGCCCAAGCCAATCAACGACTTCGAACTGCTTGATACGGAAGGGCGCCCCTTCAGGTTCAGCCAGCTCAGAAACAGGCTGGCGTTGGTATTCTTCGGCTTCACCCGCTGCCCGGACGTGTGCCCAACGACGTTGGTCAAACTGCGGGCGCTCGCGGACTCGATGGCACAACAAGCCCCTGCCGTCGAGGTGGTCATGATAAGCGTCGACGGTGACCGTGACAGCCCGGCGGTCATGAAAGCGTACCTCGAACGGGTGTCGCCGCGCTTTATCGGGCTCACAGGCAATCCAAATGTCGTTCGCGGCATCGCCGCGCAATTCCCGGCCGTTTTCTTCAAAGAGTTGGCCGATCGATCCGGTGACCCTTACACCATAACGCACACCTCCCAGGTCTACCTGATTGATCGAGACGGGCGGTTGCGCGCCACGTTTTTCGACGCGCCGATTAAAGCCATGCAACGAGTCACGCGGAGCCTGGCGGAATAACCGCACAGATCACCCCTGTCAAAGGAACAGGGAGGCAGGCCGTGCCGATTGTCGGTCTGGGTTCGATAGCGCAATCAGCTCACCGCTGGAGGCATGCACGTCCCCGGCGCGGCAGGTCGGTTCATTTGTCTTATTGGGGCCGATTCCGGCGCCCAAATAGGGCTCCTGAGCCTCTCCTCAATGTATAGGCGCACGCCGACAGGCATGGGCCGTCCCGCGCCGCATAGTTGTCAGGTGATCCCAGAGGCCGAAACTGCTTCGAGTCTTTAATCAGGAGACTACCGTCGTGCAAAAACGAACTTTGGCTGCCGGTGTAGTACTGGGTACGCTGTTGGTGGGTTGCGTAGTAACCCCGCCTTATCAGCCGACAAGTGGGGTTCCGCCGCAACGGGGTTATCAAGCGTACGCAGATCAGTACGGTGAACCACCACCGCCTCTGCCGGCCTATGAACAGCCACCGGTTCCGGAAGAGGGGTACCTGTGGATGCCCGGCTTTTGGCGCGCGAGTCCGGCCGGTTATTTCTGGGTGCCCGGCACATGGGTTCTCCCTCCCCAACAGGGACTGCTTTGGACTCCCGGCTACTGGGCATCGGCGGGCACCGTCTATGTATTTCACCCCGGGTACTGGGGTCCGCACGTCGGCTACTACGGCGGGATCAATTACGGTCACGGCTACTTTGGCAATGGCTATGCCGGTGGCCGGTGGGTCAACAACCGATTCCATTACAACACGGCCGTTACCAACGTAAACCAAGCGTACATTCACAACACGTACAACCAGACCATCGTAAATAACAACGTCACCAACATCACTAATGTGACGCGTGTCAGCTATGTGGGCGGTCCTAACACCCGCGCTCAGCCCACCGCCGAGGAAGCCGCCGCCACCCGCGAGAGGCATCTGCCGCCTACGGCGGCCCAGGTACAACATGAATCCGCGGCACGTGCGCAGCCGGATCTGAACGCGAGGAGCAACCAAGGACATCCACCCGTTGCCGCGACTCCACATCCGGCGCAGTTTGGTGCGGGCGGTACGCCAGTACAGCCGGGCGGACCCGCAGACCGGCCACCGGGCAGCCGGCCGGTGGAGCATGAAGCACCCACGCTACCGGCTCATGCGCGAGATCTGCCAGGACCTGCACCTGTCGCTCCACCCGCTGCCGCCAATCCCAGCGACCGTCCACCTCATGCCGGCACTCAACCGGACCTGCAGGCGCGTCACGAACACGAGCGACAGGCGCTTGCGCAGCAGCAACAGCAGGAAGATGCCGACTTTGAGAGACAGCCCGGCCAGAACCCTCAGGCGCACGACGCTATGGAGAAGCGTCATCAGCAGCAAACGCAGCAGCTGCAGCAGCGTCACCAGCAAGAGAATGAACGCGGCCCGAAGATCGATTCAAGTAATGCGGAGCCCGCACCTCAGCACTGATGGCCGCTCAAGGCCAGCATCCGAAAGGGGCGGATCCCTTACATAACGGGCCGTTATTTCCGGCCCGTGGGTAGTGGGCCTTATTGGTTCGGCGAATCACTGGAGTACAGAATATTCCCCGGAGCCGTTTAGTGTGGAGATCCCCGGGACTCCGCTCATTTGCTTTCCATGCCTCACAGCCAGCTCGTCTTGGCTTCCTGACCATTGCCTTGGCTTGCTATTGCCGCCCCCTCTACAACGAAGCCACACATTTTGGAGAACTTTGTTGCCGAACCGATTCAGAACCCTAGGGCTCTCTCTGCTGGCGTTAGTGGGCGCTCTGGCGGCACGGCCTGTCCCCGCGGCTGTCGTGACACTGGTAAATGTTTCCTACGATGCCAGCCGCGAACTGTACGAAGATTTTAACCCGGCTTTTGCAGAGTACTGGAAGTCCCAAACCGGGGACACGGTCATAGTCCGCCAATCGCATGGGGGATCGGGCCAGCAAGCGCGCTCCATCGTCGATGGTCTGGAAGCTGACGTAGTAACCATGGCTTTAGCGAGTGACATCGATGCTATCGCGCGACACAACCAGTTGCTGGCCGACAACTGGCAAACCCACTTGCCGAACGACAGCACCCCTTACACCTCGACGATCGTGTTCCTTGTGCGAAAGGGCAACCCCAAGCGCATCCTCGACTGGAATGATCTCGTGCGGGCCGACATGAAGGTCGTCACGGCCAATCCAAAAACTTCCGGCGGAGCCCGCTGGAGTTATCTGGCAGCCTGGGCCTACGCGCTCAAACAACCGAATGCTGACTCGGCCACCGCGCAGGACTTCCTCATCAAGCTCTATAGGAATGTTTCGGTTCTTGACGCGGGGGCCCGCGGCTCAACGCTCACCTTCGTGCAGCACGGGATCGGCGACGTACTGGTGAGCTGGGAGAGCGAGGCTTACCGTGTACTTGAGGAACAAGGGGAGGGCAGTTTCGAAATTATCTATCCTTCCATAAGCATCCTCGCCGAACCGTCAGTGGCTGTCGTAGACAAAGTGGCTCTGCAGCACGACACGACCGCTGTCGCCCAAGCCTATCTGAAGTACCTGTATTCTAAAGAGGGTCAGGATATTATCGCCCGTCATCACTACCGTCCGCGCGATGCGGAGGTGGCGGCGAAATACGCCAGTACCTTCGGCAAGACCGGCACGCTCGTGACCATTGCGGAGTTCGGCGGCTGGGCGAAGGCGCAAGCCACGCACTTCGATGATGGGGGGAGTTTCGATCACGTCTACGCACCCTAGTGGCGCGCTGAACGCCGGACTTCGAATGGGCTCTTGATAAAGTGCGTACGCGCGATATCGAATCCGATTAAGCATGTCGGAATGATCCGGTCGGATCACTGCGCCTGTGTTGCTGCAAAACCGGGACCGCGCCACAGAGACTACGATGTGATACATAATCTCGTAGAAGCTCTGTATGCCAATTAAATCAACCAGATGGAGACCGCGAGCAATGTGCTATTCGTTGAATCGTCCGGGGATCGCGCAAATGCGTGAGCGCCGCTTGCCGTGGTGACGCTGGATCTGCTCGTCGTCGGCGCCTATTTGATCGGCATTCTCATGGTCGGCATCTGGTCGCAGCGCAAGGCCAAGACACAGGAAGACTTTCTTGTGGCGGGAAGATCCGTCGGACCCTTTCTGTATTCCGGAACTCTCGCGGCGGTGATTCTCGGTGGCGGTTCGACGGTCGGTGGCGTAAAGCTCGGTTACGTCTATGGCATCTCCGGCATGTGGCTGGTCTTTATGTACGGGCTGGGGATGATTGTCATGGGCCTCGTGCTGGTGCCCCGAATCCTCGAGCTCAAGCTATTTACGATTACCGAGCTTCTCGGACGCCGTTATGGCCCGGCCTCGCGGATCGCGGGGGGCCTCGTGATGGCGGCCTACGACCTGATGATCGTCGTGACCGGCACGATTGCGGTGGGGGCCGTGATGGAGGTGATCGTTGGCATACCTCGCACGCCGGCGATCCTGATGAGCAGCGGTGTGACGGTCGCCTACTCGGTCTTTGGCGGGATGTGGGCGCTCACCGCCACGGACATCGTGCAATTCGTAATCAAGACCTTAGGGATTTTTCTGGTTTTGCTGCCGGCCTCGATCTATCACGCGGGGGGCCTGGCCGGCATGCACGCCCACTTGCCCGCGGAGTTCTTCTCGCTGACCCATATCGGCGCCGGTAAGATACTGGCGTTCTTTACTTTGTATTTTTTCGGCATCCTGATAGGGCAGGACGGCTGGCAGCGAGTCTTCACCGCCCGCAGCATGCCGATCGCCCGAAATGGTGGGGTCTACGTCGGTCTCTATTGCATCGCCTATGCGATCGCCGGCGCGGTGATAGGGGCGGCCGGACACGCCTTTCTCGGACCGCTGTCCGATCCGGACCTGGCCTTTGCCACCATCGTCAATGCCGTCTTGCCGGCCGGTATGCGCGGGCTGATCCTGGCTGCCGCACTGGCGGCGATCATGTCCACGTGTAGCGCATGCCTGCTGGCCTCCTCGACGGTGCTGATCGAGGATGTGTATTTTCCGCTGCGGCACTCCAAGAGCATCGGGTCCGTGACGCTGACACGCGTGATCACGCTGGTGCTGGGTGTTTCCGCGACGGTCTTCGCGTGTCTGACCGTGGATGTCATTGCCGCGCTTACCGTGGCCTATGACCTGCTGGCAGGATCGTTGTTCGTGCCTGTGATCGGTGCGATTCTGTGGCGACGCGGCACGAGCCGGGCCGCACTGACTTCGATCGCCGCAAGCGGCCTCGCCGTTGTCTTGATGTTGGTCCTGCGGGGAATGAACTCCGATGCCCCCATCTATGTGGGGCTGGGACTGAGTCTCGTGATATACGTATCGATGAGCCTGCTCGAGAAGCCGAGGGATAGATGAGCTACCGCAAAAGAGGCGCTGTCGACGGCCTCGATTACGAGCCGATGAAGGAGCCGCGATACTGCGAGATCGCGACGTTTATGCGCGCGCCCCTGGCCGAGAATCTCGCCGAGGTCGATATCGGGTTGATCGGCGTGCCAACCGACCTGGGCGTCACCAATCGGCCCGGTGCGCGGCACGGACCACGCGAGATCCGCAACTCATCGAGCCTAATGCGCGCCTTCAACCTTGGGTTGCGAATGAATCCCTACGATCTTTGCCGGATCGCCGACCTCGGCGACGTACGGTTTGACGGGCGATACGACCTGGAGGCGCAAACCGCGCAGATCGCCGACTATTACCGGTTGGTGCACAAGGCAGGGGTCATTCCGGTTACCGCGGGCGGGGATCATTCCATTACCTTCCCAATATTCCAGGCGATCGCCGCCGATGGGCCGATCGGCATGGTGCACATTGACGCCCATTGTGATACCTGGGGCGACCTGTACGGCTCTAAATTCACGCACGGTGCGCCATTCCGGCTTGCCGTGGAGCACGGATTGCTGGATCCGAAACGGACGATCCAGATCGGCATCCGAGGCGGCCAGAATCTGATGGACGGCGTGAATTTCTCGCTCGACCATGGGATGCGCGTCGTGTTCATGGAGGATTTTGCGAAAATGGGAGTCGAGGCAGTCATTGCCGAGGCACGTCGGGTCGTGGGCGACGGACCGACCTACATCTCCTTTGACGTCGATGGCCTCGATCCGGTGTATGCGCCGGGAACCGGCACCCCGGAAGTCGGAGGCCTCACGACCGTGGAGGCGCAGCGGCTCCTCTATGGCCTGCGGGGCCTAAATCTGATCGGCGGCGACGTCGTGGAAGTGGCGCCGCCCTTCGACCAGACCGGCAATACCGCTCTGGTGGGCGCGACGATGATGTTCGAGATCGTCTGCCTGATCGCCGACCGGCATTGGGGGCAGGCTGGCCGCACCGAGTCTGAAGCGCGATAAGCGTGTCCGCGGAGAACGCGCGCAGACACGCCTCACCCACGCGCTCTCTACTCAACGGGTACCGCACCGTGCCCGACACGTAGGTGCTGCACCCAGGATGAGGGTCTCCCGTTTATATTTGCTTTCGGACCGCGAATTGTGGCGCCCTTTTGACTCCGCCGGCGGGGTGGGATGGAATATCGATAGACGGGATCGACCAGTAGATTCGGCCACCTGGACAGGGGGCGCTCGCGCCGGGGTAGGCGGGCGAGGGCAGTACGGCATAATGTGCGCCAGGAGGGAGTGGTGACGAACACGGCACCGAAATGGACGGTTTTAGCCCTGGCCGCGGGTTGGGTGGCGTTCTGCGACTCGTGCGCCGCCGCGATGTCGCTGATCAGCACGGATATCACTGCCGGGGCCCCCATTCCGAGCATTCACATCTACCCCCGGTGCGGCGGCCAGAATACCTCCCCACAGCTGAGCTGGAGCGGGGCCCCAAGTGCGGCGCAGAGCTTTGTGCTGACCATGATCGATGTCGACGTCAAACCCTCGCAGTGGTCGCACTGGGTCGTTGTCGATTTGCCCGCAAGCGTGCATTCACTGCCACAAGGGGTCGCGTCCCTCCCGGGCGGCGCGAAGGCAATCACAAGTAATTTCGGGGACGCGGCCTACGCCGGTCCCTGTCCGCCCAAGGGCACCGGGGTCCATCACTACCAGTTTACGATCTGGGCACTGCCGACGGCGAAAGCCACACTGGCGGCGGATGCGAAGGCCACGGACCTCACGGCCCAGCTGTCCCGCCAGGCCCTCGATCACGCTTCCCTGACCGGCTCAGTTCAAGCCGCCTCAAAATGACATCTCAAGAGGCTGCGGGAAACAGAGCGGCGCCATACCCATCTATGGCGCCGCGCCTGCGCAAACCGCAAGTTTTCCAAATCTGGCCTGCCCTTAAGTACCCACTCCCTTCAGATTGACCGTCCGGGCCTGCACGCCAGCGGCAGTGACGCGCAACTGTGCTCTTTTCGCGCCGGCGCTCGTCGGTTTGAATGCGACCTTGACCAGGCACGAGGCGCCCACGGCGAGCGTATTCCCGCATTGAGAGGCGAGGGTAAACTGACTGGGGCCTGCAAAAGCGATGGATTTGATGTCCAGTGACGTGGTGCCCGTGTTAATCACCGTCACGGTTCGGGTGCTCGAAGACCCCAGTACTCGAGTACCAAAGTTCATATTGGCCGGCGTCAGAGCAAACGGCACGACCGAGGGGATCCCTGAATCCTTCCGATAGGTGTTGATTCGCGTTTCGTTCCGGCTGTCGTAAGTGGTGGCCTGGAATACGGCGTAACGTCCGGTCGGGTTCAGGGTGGGCTGGAAAGCCGAGCCCATGCCCAGCGCCCCGGTCGGGTCGCTGTTCAGCTTTCGGATCACGCCCGTGTACCGATCGTACTCGTAGGCATCGGAGTGCTTGACTAGGGTGTTCACGTCGGTCGTGCCGAGCGAATATGCAATAAAGCGGCCATCGGCGCTGATGCTGGGCATACCGCCGTTCAGCTCGCTCGATACGACCAGTTCCGTCACTCCGGTCTGTCGATCGCGGACAAAGATCTGATACGGGGCGCCATTGCTGGGCACCAGATCGCTGTTTCCGCTGTAAAACGCAACATAGCGACCATCCCCGCTGATGGCGGGTCCGTCGCTCCACACGGACGATTGCTGACCGCTGCTCGACACGCTGACGCGCTCGGCAACGCCAGTCGGGCGATCGCGGAGAAAAACATCCCGCACCTTGTTGGTGTCGTTGGACACCATGTTCGATGCGTCGGAAGCGAACGCCACGTAGCGACCGTCGGAACTAAGCGACGGAGAGCCGCTGCGTGAAAAGCGATTGCCAATGAACCCATTAACGCGCCGGGTCACCCATTCGGTGGTTCCGGCCTGCCGGTCTCGGAGGTAAATATCGCTGGCGACGTTGCTGTCTTCCGGAACGACGTTCGCTGTGGTGACCCATGCGACGCATCGACCGTTCGCCGAGATCGTGTTGGACCAGTAGTAATCCTGTCCTTCCTGGGACTCGCTGACCTGGGCGCCGGAGGGATCTCGACTGACGATTTCGTTCAGCCCGGTCTGTCGATCATGAACGAAGATGTCCCAGCCATTACCATTGGTGTCGTTCGGCACCAGGTCCGGTGCCCAGGACTGGAATACGACAAAGCGGCCATTCGCGCTCATCCCTCCGAGGTGCGACTCCACCCTCGAATAGGGGTCATTTGCCGGCGCAGGCCCGCCCCCAATCCTTTCGATCGTGTCGGCGGCCAGATCGCGCACGAACACATCGCCCTGATGATTGTTGTCTCCCGCAATGATGTTCGGCGCCTGAGACGAAAAGACCACCAGATGCCCGTCCCCACTGATAGCCGCTGAGGGGAAATCTGTATCTCCGCCGGCCGCGTTGGAGGCAATGACCGCCCGAGAAACCAGCACGGTTGTCTGCGCCTGGCGATCCCGGACAAAGACGTCGGCCGCTTCGTTTCGATCGCGCGCGACCAGATTACTGGAACCGGTGATGAACACGGCCAGTCGTCCATCGCCACTCATGTCACCGGCGGCCGAGCCGGCGTTTGCCTGGGCGCCTCCCGCGGTGAGGTCCAGTCGCTGGGTAAGGCCGGCCTGGCGGTCACGAATGAAGTAGTCACTGGCGCCGTTCGAGTCGCCCGGCACCAGATTGCTCGCCGTAGAAACGAATGAAACAAACCTACCGTCATCACTGATTGCATCAACGCCGCTGTCGCTCCCGGGTTCCGCCTGAGCACCTGCGGCTCCCAGATTCACCCGAGTGGTCAGCCCCAGCTGGCGATCACGCACGAAGTCATCGTCAGTGGCATTGGTGTCGTTCGCGACAAGATTGGTCGCCAGCGATCCGAAGGCGACAAAACGACCATCCGCACTGATGGCAGGATCGCCTCCCGAACCACCGTTGCCCTGTTGGCCGGAGGAATTAACGCTGGCGCGCTCCGTGACGCCGCTCTGGCGATCACGAACGAATATATCGGCTGCCGCATTGGTGTCGCCGGGAATAAGATTGGTCGCATTCGATGCGAAGGCTACAAAGCGTCCATCCGCACTGACCGCAGGTCCGCTGGCCAGCCGCTGATTGGCGACTTGACCTGTCGAACTGATGCTGACCCTGTCGACAGAGGAGTTCTGCCGGTCATAGACGTAGAGATCAGGCTCGCCGTTGTTGTCACCCGCCAATATCAGATCAGAGGCAAAGACCACGTACCGCCCATTGCCGCTCAGCGCGGGAGCGAACGCATCGACCGGGAGCGACCCGCCGTTCAGGGTCAGGCGCTGAGTGGTGCCGCTTTGGCGATCCCGTATGAAGTAATCGGTACGAAATTCATCGTCCGTCGCCGCAAGGTTGGTTGCGGTTGAAGCGAAGAGCACCAGACGTCCGTCCGCACTGATCTGCGGGTTGAAGGAACCATTGTTCGCCTGGGTGCCAGACGAACTTACACTCACTCTCTCAATAACGCCCGTGGACAGAGTCTCAACGAATATGTCTTCGTACCCGTTCGTGTCATCGGCCACAAGATCGTCGGCGTTCGAGGCAAAGACTGCGAATCGGCCGTCAGCGCTGATCTTCACCTCAAGGCTTGAGGCATTGGCCGTGGTCTGACCAGGCAAACGGATGCTAATGAGTTCGACATCGCCGGCGGCTGCCGAGGCGGTCGCAGAACCGAACACCACGAGCGCGGATAGCAATGAAAGCGCACAACTAGGGAACTTGGCTGACCATTGCATAAGGTGCTCCCATAAAATGATAGTTATTGGGGAGGTCTGTCCGGCAATTCCGCTGCAAAGCCAGAAAACGCGTATGCGCTGATTGTTCGAACGTGAATGACGTAAGCGCGGCCTCCCTGACCTGCCATTCAATTCACTTGATTGGAATATGACATATCGCAGGACACCTTCCTATGGGGTGTTTCTTCTATCCCCAAATCGGAGTTAGTCCTACAGCGACATGACACGCCGAGTCGATTTCGACGGCAGAAGTGCTCGACCAAGTTGTTCAATCTGGCGTCAATGCACGACTCAGGCGGAAGGAGGTTCGTCGCAAAGCTTCCCGAGCGCACTACCGCCTGGCGCGATTTTCGGCGGGTATATAAATTCGCGCTCGCGCTCGCGTTCGCGAACAGGGACACGCTCATCGAGTGGTGGGTCGCTGTTTATGGGCAATTCCAACATCCACGACGCGTGTAGTGCGCCGGGGCAAATTCACATCGGGTACTGGACTGGCCGTTCGCCACACTGACGTCCACACATTTCCAGGTGCGTTTGCGTTCACCTGGTCCGCCAGATCCGCGATGTTCAGAGTGTTCGCCTGATTTGCGACCAGCGGGGACATTCCAAAAACGCTCAGTGTGTACAGCCGAGTCATCACCAGGCACACGTTTAATCCAGTGTGATCTGTGTGCACGGCCTGTGTTTTGCTGGAACTTCTCGACATCCACCTAGCGAATTATGTAATCAGCCGCTGCCTCTACAGTGTCTTACCCAGTTGTTATGAGCAATGTGGAGCGTACAGTTGCGATCGAGTCTAACGCGTCGCCGACGCGGACAAGATTCAGGGTGCGAGAGGGGCGTAACAATAAATGAACTCCAGCTGGTCTCCGGCACATCGAGTGGACGCTGCGTCATGACGCGCATGGCACGGCATCGCCCGGCGTTCAGGCAATGGCTCATGGCGAGCGCGGTTTGCGTTGGTTTGTGTTCAACGGCGCTGGCGAGCATCAACGTAATCAGCGGCGGATCGGCTGCGAACGCGGCATCGCAGGTGGCGCCGGTCGGCGCCGCGCCGGGCACGAGTGTCGCCGATACAACGCCTCCGTTCATTGGTGGCGTGGTCCCGGGGATTGCAGTGGCGGGTCAACCGTTTAGTTTTCAGCCCAGCGCAAGCGACACCGACGGCGGCGCACTGAGTTTTTCAATTTCAAGCAAGCCCGGCTGGGCGACTTTCGATCCTGCGACAGGGCGTTTGTATGGCACACCACAGGATGCCGATGTAGGCACACAGATCACCGTCGCGGTCAGTGTGACCGACGGCACGTATACGCGCGCATTGCCGGCCTCCACGATCACGGTGGTGATGCCAGGCCGAACCTCGCAAAAAAGCAATTACGGACATTATTTTTCCACACATTATTCCGATACACCCGCCGATGCGGCGATGCTGTGCGAGCAGCCGGGTGTCAGCGGTGTGGTATGGCGCCAGACTTGGCAGGAAGTCGAACCGAACCAGGGAATGTACGATTTTAGCTCGTTCGACCGAGTGCTTGGCGCGATCGCGGGCTCCCGTAATCCGAACTGCCAGCTGTGGCTGTTCGTGGAATTCAAGAGCTTTAACAACAGCCCGGTCAAGAATCCGTGTCCGGTTTATCTGCAGGCAGACCATTCAGCGCCCAATTCCAACGGCGAAGGGGCTGCCACGTGTTTTATGTGGGAGCCGGCAGTCACCCAGGCCTACGTATCGATGATGAAGGCCGCAGCAGCGCACTTTGACAGCAATCCGAGGATCGAAGGACTCATCCTCCAGGAGTCATCGCTGGGCTTCAATGGGGCTTATTCGCAAGACGAAGCGGACGGCGGGAGCTACAGCGCGCTTGCTTGGCGAGACGCGCTGATCGAAATAATCGATCAGTGCGCGGCCTCGTTCGCAAACAGCAGGTGTATCTCGTTCCTCAATTTTGTAAACGGCGGTCAGTCATATCTGCACGATATATCCGCGGCCATATCGGCCCTGCCGGGGAACCAAGTTTGCTTCTCGGGTCCCGACGTACTCCCCGACAGCCCGGCGCTGTATAAAGACGCCAACCGCCCATACCCGGTCCTGACGCAGCATGTGGGCTGCCGATCCAACAGTGTGCAGAATGACTCCTACCAGGTCGACGGCTGCGGGCTGGATTGCATATTCCACTTCGCCGTGAGCGGGACCCTCGGGAATTTTCCCAAGTCGGCACCCCTTAGCGGCGGACTGTGCGTGAACTCCTACCTGTTCTGGAACGACCGGACCACGAAGAGTTCCACCGGTTTGGACTGGACCGACGCGCTACCGGTAATCGCTGCCAATCCTTACGGTCCCGCTTGGTACAACCAGTGCGTCGGCAATAACGGTCCGCCCTAGACGGATTGATGCTCCCCCATCTGCGCGTCGGGCAGCTGGGTTTTGTTTAGCGCCCGCCCGGCTGCGCTTTCTACGCCTTCATTCGACCTGTGCGCCCGTCGTGACCCCCCTCGGAGATCCCTCGGGTGCGCGCGGCGAAGTCCCTTCGCGGGTGGGCGGGGGCAAGAGGCGCCGACTCAGTGAATACCGCCTAGGGACCCTCTAGGGGCCAGGACCGGCACCCGTCGGCTGGATGAACCGTGCGTACCACGCCAGGATGCGATCGGCGCGATCCTTGATGTAACTGGGGCGGGTCAGGATGTGGTACTGATCAGGATAGACAACCAGACGCGTCGGAATCCCGAGAGTGCGCAGCGCCATGTACATCTGCTCACCCCCAGTGATCGGTACGTTGAAGTCCCTCTCGCCGCCCATAAAAAGCGTCGGAGTGATGATCCGGTCGGCGTGATAAAAAGGGTATGAGAGCTTGAGCCAGAGGGCTTGGTTTTTCCAGGGCGCTCCGAGCTCGTTGTTCTCCTGGAAAATGTACTCGTCGCTCCCGTAGAGCGACAGCTGGTTGGCGCTGCCGGCGCCGCTGACGGCGGCCTTGAACCGGCGATCCCGCGCTATGGTGTAGTCGGTGAGAATCCCCCCGTAGCTCCAGCCCCCGATCCCGAGCCGCGAGGCATCGGCAACACCCGTGGCGATCAGATGGTCGACGCCGGCAAGCAAATCCTCCACTTCCTTGTTTCCCCAGTCGGCCAATATCGCCTTCTGGTACGCGCCGCCTCGGCCACTGCTGCCGCGGTAGTTGACCGCCAACGCCAGGTAACCGTGGGCGGCGAAGAGCTGGCGCTCGAGAGCCAGTGGATATCCGTCAAAAAGCAATGAATGGTCGTCCTGTCCGTTCGGGCCGCCGTGAATCCATAGAATCATTGGATACTTACGACCAGCCACGTAGCCCGGCGGCTTGGTGAGCAGGCCGTGTACTTCCGTGCCATCGCGACTCTTGAAGTTCAGATCTTCAACCGTCCCGAGTTCGAGCTCGGCCAGAAGTTCATCATTGTGGTGGCTGAGCCTGCGCAGCTTTCCCTGCTCCAGAGCGTGCACTTCGGGCGCCGCGTGGTCATTGGCGATCAATATTGCCGTGTGGCCCGCTGCGGTGGAAAACTCGGTGGCGACCCCGGGGTCGGAAAGCAGCTTCGCCGGCGCGGTCCCATCGAGTGGAAGACGCATCGGGTACATTTGCCGGTCATCTTCGATGAGGGCGTCGACGGCTTTTCCATCCGGCGTTAAGGCATAATCCACGACGGCCCGATCTAGGGCATCGGTGAGCGGACGCAAGGCACCACCGGCGGCCGGGACAAGCGCAAGCCGGTTAGAGCTG
Source organism: uncultured Gammaproteobacteria bacterium (assembly GCA_963717335.1). Lineage (GTDB taxonomy): Bacteria > Pseudomonadota > Gammaproteobacteria > Steroidobacterales > Steroidobacteraceae > FEN-1191. The sequence goes on from CAVQVZ010000006.1 coordinate 532,767, forward strand.
TAGGCGTTTGAGTGGGGAGGTAACCCTTGCAGCAAAAAGATTTGCCTGCCGTCCACGGTCCATTCCAGATGCTGCCCATTAGGCGCGAAGACCCGCGTCACGGTACGGGCCGTCGCTCCAGGGTGCGCCTCGATCACCTCGATGCCCTGCATGCCATCAGCATCGGGGCCCCGCTCCTCGGTTCGTACAAAGGCGATCGAGGAGCCGTCCGGTGACCATTGCGGCGCCTCGTCATTGTGGGCGCGGTCGGAGGTCAGCGCAGTGAGCTTGCCATCCGCGGCATCCACCAGATACAGGTGATACAGCGACGCGCCGGTCAAGTATCCCTCGGTGTCCTCCTTGAAGTGGCGACCATCGATGACGATCGGTGGCGGCGTCTTAGACTTTTCGTCCTCACTCTTCTCCTGGGCACTGGTCGGGGCTGTATCCACCTGCATCGTCACGACAATATGCTGGCTGTCTGGGGACCAGGCGTACGATCCGATGTCACCCGAGACGTGAGTGAGTTGCCGCGCTTCCCCTCCGCGCCGATCCATCAACATGAGCTGCTCCTGATCCGACCCGGCCGGCGTGGCCAGGAACGACAGGAAATGCCCGTCAGGACTGAACCGCGGTTCCCGCACTCCGCGCGCCTCCTGGGTGAGCTGTATGGGGGCGCCCGCATCCCACCCCACCATCCATAGGGCCGTGCGGCGCTTATCGGCGTCGCGGTCGTAGTGGCTGACCAGGTATGCAATCTGCTGGCCATCCGGGGAAATCTGCGGCCCGTGCACATCCTGGATGCGATAGTAGTCATCGGTCGACAGTGGCCGTCCCGCCGAATATGCGGCGCTCGCAGCAAACAAAACTAGTCCCAAGCCTCCGATTACCTTGCCCAACATTTAAACCCCCTGGTTTCGTTGCCTCGATCGTAATTCTAAATGGCGGCCCGCACAGTTTCGACTCGCCAACGGATTGCACGCATTGTACGGGCGACTGTTGTCCGCACAAGGGTCGCGGCGGGCCGGAGTTTGACTTGCTCGGAGTAGCCTCGAACCGGATGCTCTCCGGGCCAAGGTGGTTGTGACATGGGGCGGCATAACGCAATATCGTGACCAGAACGGCCGCTATCATCGCTGGTCACACAACTATTGCGCATAGGCAGGCAGCGCCAGTTGCCCCGTTCGAAAAAGGGATGCAAACTGCTCAGCAGGTCATCTGCCGATCACGGCAAAGCTACCTAACTTCGGATATTGAGGGGAATTTAAAATGGTCCGATCCAAATCAATGCGGTGCATTGCCGCCGCATTAGCAGTGGGCCTAGGCCTTTCGATCGCGGCGCACCCAGTGATCGCAGCAAAAAATGCCGCACCGCAGGTCAGTGAGGACGGCCTGCATCTGGTCAAGCAAACTAAAACACGCCTCATCTATAAAAGGCCGGATGCAACCTTTACGCAATTCAAGCGGGTCGCGATCCTGGATTGCACCATCCAATTCTCGAAGGACTGGCTCCGAGACTACAACAGATCCCAGTCCGATCCCTCACGGCGGATCGGTGACAAGGATCTCGAGCGAGCCAAGGCGAGCCTTTCAACCGAATTCAAGAAAATTTTTACTGACGAGCTCGCGACCAAGGGTGGGTACCAAATCTCCGAAAACGCGGGTCCTGATGTACTCGTATTGCGACCGGCGCTGGTCAATATACAGGTCAGCGCACCGGATCTGATGACCGCAGGGCGCAGCACCACCTTCGTACAGGCATCAGGCGCGATGACCCTCTACCTGGAGCTGTGGGATTCCTCGACCAATACCATTCTCGCGCGCGTGATGGACGCCAGCGCCTCCAACGACTCGTTCGCGCAACGCTCAAATTCCGTCACCAACATGGCCGCCGCGAACTCAATGATGCGCGCGTGGGCCCGTGAGCTCCGGGAGCGTCTCGACATAGTGACAGGCAAAAACGGAACCAGCTAGAGGCTTCTGCGACGCGAGACAGGAAGCGCTTCCATCGGCTGATGCGCGCAAACGCGTTAGGCACTTCGCGCCGCATCGACCGAACATCGCTTGCGGCAGCTACCGTCCGCCCAACACCGCACCGTCATCGGGCCTCCGGGTAATGGCCCCGGACTTTGCATTATGGTCGGTCCTTGGCCTGATGATTCAGGACCTTTCTTCCACTGGAGCGAACGAAAATGGAATACGTGCGCTTGGGGTCATCGGGGCTTAGGGTCTCGCGACTGTGTCTTGGATGCATGAGCTTTGGGTCCAGCTTCGAGTGGATGTTGCCGGAAGCTCCTAGTTTTGCACTCGTGCGAAAGGCGCTGGATGCCGGCATCAATTTTTTCGACACCGCCAACGCTTACTCTGCGGGCGAGAGCGAGCAGATTTTAGGACGCGCTTTAAAGAGCATTGGTGCACGGCGGGAAGAGGTCGTGATCGCCACAAAGGTCTTCCTTCCGATGGGACCTGGTCCTAATCAGCGCGGCCTTTCCCGCAAGCATATTTTTCAGGCCATCGACGACAGCCTGGAGCGACTCGACCTTGACTATATTGATTTGTACCAGATCCACCGGTTCGATCCGGAGACGCCCATTGATGAGACGCTGGATGCCTTGGGCCAATTGGTCAAGGACGGCAAGGTGCGCTATCTGGGCGCCTCCAGCATGCCGGGCTACCAGTTCTCCAAACTCCTGTTCCGGGCTGACCAGCGAAGTGTCCCCCGCTTTGTCAGCATGCAGAACAATTACAGTTTGCTGTACAGGGAGGAAGAGCGCGAGGTAATCCCATTGTGCCGGGAGGAGGGGATCGGACTTATCCCCTATAGCCCCATCGGCGGCGGACTCCTTGCCGGCAGCCGCCGGACGGGCACAGTCCGCTCCCACTCGCCGATGGCCCGCGATCGCTTCAATCGCGCAGCGGACGAAGCGGTAATTGACGCGGTCGCCGCGGTGGCTCGAGAACGTGGAGCGACACCGGCGGAAGTGGCCATTGCGTGGCTGCTGGCGCAGCCCGGCGTCACGGCCCCTATTATCGGCGCGACCAAGATTGATCACTTGGATGCCCCCATCAAGGCTCTCGGTACACGGCTTACGCCCCAGGAAATCGCCCGTGTGGAAGCGCCATACTTAAGCCAAGCGCCGTTGCCGTACTACATGCGGCCCACGCCACCACCAGGCCAGGCACGTTAATTCAAGGCTCTTAGCGATGGACGCAAAGCAACGCTCCGTCACTAATGGGCGTCTTCCGCGTTGCGGTTCTCAGGATAGCTCCGCTCCTCGGTAATGATTCGATCCATCGGGATGTCATGAGCTTGAGGGTGAATGGAACGCAGCAATCCGGATTGCAGCCCCAACCCGATGCAGAAGGGCCTTGGAGCTAATATCGCGAGCGTACGGTCGTAATACCCTCCACCGTAGCCCAGCCTAAACAGTGAGGTATCAAAGCCTACCAGCGGCACGATCAAAGCCCCCGGTTGGACAAGTTCCTTCCTCGCCGGGATTGGAATGTTCCAGATACCTCGCGACATCGGCATTCCCGGCGCCCATCGCCAGAACTCTACGGGAGAAGCCTTCTCTGTCACGACCGGCAATGCCAGTGTGCCCCCGCGCGCAAGGTGCGCCGCTATTAGCGCGGGAATCTTGATCTCTCCGCGCATCGGCGCATAGACCCCAAGCGTCTCGAACCGCGTCAGATTGACGCTTTGCAGGAGGCGTGCGGTGGCCGCCTGGCCCAAGCGCTCGTGCAACTGCGGGTCCCGGGTCAGGCGCTCCTTTATCAGTACTCTGCGCATTTCAACTCGCCAACGGCGCACCGCCGGCCAATCCGCAGAGGGCGGTTCCTCAATTTCCCGTCCTATCATCAGGCGATCTTAGCGCGGCACGGCTTGGCGCACCTGCCATCGCCTTGGCGAGCTGACGAACCCACCGGAATTTCGCAATTACAGCCCGTGGTGAAACAGAGTGTGAAGTGGTGACATCTAATGTAGTGGGTGCCGAATTCGGACCCCGAGCTGCAATCCGGGCCGCCCGGACGCAGGCGAACCCACAAATTCTTTCAGGAGAGGGAGCAGGAAAGGACATGAAAAGAGTCACCGCCATACTATCGATTTTCGTCGTTGCGGCCAGCAGCGCATGGGCCCAGGACCCACCGACGGACCCTCAAATCGCCGCGATTGTGGCTGCAGCGAACCAGGTGGATATCGATGCCGGAAATCTAGCCAAGTCCAAGTCGGAGTCCAGCCAGGTAAAGGAGTTCGCCCAACGAATGATTACCGACCATACCGGGGTACTCAAGTCTGCGCTCGATCTCGTTACAAAGCTCAAGGTCACTCCCCAATCCAATCCCACTAGCGAAAGCTTGACGAAAGGTGGCGAAGAAAATGTTGCGGCGCTCAGGAAACTGTCCGGTACTGCTTTTGACAAGGCTTATATCGACCATGAAGTCACCTACCATGAGGCAGTGCTCAGCGCAGTCGACAAGACATTGATTCCAAACGCGCAGAACGCCGAACTCAAGGCGCTGCTGGTCAAGGTTCGTCCCGCTTTCGTGGCGCACCTTGATCATGCCAAGAATCTGCAGGCCACCCTGGCCAAGACGCCCGGCTAACAAGAATGAGCATCCCTGTGCGGGCGCTAATGCCCTGTGCGACAGTGCTGTGCGTGGTTTCTGCCTTCAGCGACGCTGGCGCGTGGGCCGCCTCACAGGGCAGGCCGGCCACGCACCTGATAACGATTGAAAACATGGTGTACACCCCTGCGCAGCTGGAGGTGCGCTCGGGCGATTGGGTTGTCTTCTCGAACAAGGACCTGTTTCCGCACACTGTTACCGCGGACGGCCAGTCCTTCGACTCGAACGGGATTGCGGCGAAGGGCAGCTGGAAGTATCGGGCGGCGTCCCCCGGTGTGTATTCTTACCATTGCACCTTTCATCCGACGATGAAAGGCAAGCTGACGGTTCGATAAATCATAAGGATCACCGATCAGATGGATGCCGCCGCCGCAGCCGGACCCAATGAAATCGATGACACCACACTGGCCGGGCGAGTGTCGCACGGCGATCGGAGCGCGTTCGAGTGTCTTATGCGGCGTTTCAACAGGAGGCTCTATCGCTTAGCCCGAGCCTCGCTCCATGACGATGCCGAAGCGAAAGACGCGCTTCAGGATGCCTATCTAAATGCCTACAGGTCAATTGGTCAGTTTCGCGGCGAGGCATCGCTCGGTACCTGGCTTTCGCGACTGGTGATAAATGAGTGCACCGCTCGCCGACGGCGTGGGGCGCGGCGCGACAACATCATTCCCATGGTCAGCTTGGACTCGAATGTACACATGGCATCAATCGTCGTCGATCCTGGGACCACGCCTGAGAATGCCGTAACACGAGTTCAGGTACGTGACATTCTGGAGCGCAAAGTCAGCGATCTTCCGGACCCACTTCGGCTTGTTTTCGTCATGCGAGCCGTTGAGGAACTGAGCGTGCAGGAGACCTCTGAGCTGCTCGGAATTACCGAGGAAGCGGTTAGGACTCGGCATTTCCGGGCGAAGGCGTTGCTGCGGGAGTCTTTGGCAAGGGAGGTCGATATCGCCGAGAGGGACCTCTACGAGTTCGGCGGCAGCCACTGCGACGCGATCGTCGCAGTAGTGCTGGCACAAATCGAGCGGGGCCCTGCTTAGACAATCCGCGACGGCACTCTATTCGGACGGATGTGGCAGGAGTGAGCGCTTTCCCTGAAGGATCACCGATAAGGGTCGGCGCCAGTCTTTCATATACACTTCGCTCGTTGCTCATGGGCAAATGGGAGGGGGTATGGGCCGCAATGCTTTGATCTGTGCGTTTGCGTCGATTGTAGGGCTCGGCGCCACAGCCGCCTACAGCAAGGAATGCCTCGGAATCAGTTTCCCCGAACAAGCCCAAGCGCAAAGCGAATCCGCGCCGCTGGTGCTCAATGGTTTGGGAATTCGCGAGGCGACAATCTTCAGCGTCAACGTCTATGTGGCGGCCTTGTATCTTACAAAGACCTCCAGCGACGCCAATGCCATACTCGCCGCCCCTGGCCCGTACGAACTGATACTGCAGTTCGTGCGCGGTGTCAGTTCCGCGGATATCAACAAGGGATGGACCGAAGGATTTAACCGCAACGCCAAGGGACAACTCCCGGCACTGCAGGAGCGGATCGGTACACTGACTAAGTGGATGCAGGATGTAGAGTCAGGGCAGCGTCTGGACTTTGCATTCACCCCGGGCGTCGGACTGCGCGTCGTTGTGAATGGCGTACCCAAGGGCACGATTAGCGGCGATGACTTTGGCAGGGCATTCCTCTCAATCTGGTTGGGCGTCCCGCCCAATGTCGAGGTGAAGGCGGGATTGCTTGGCGGGAAATGCGATTGACCGAATTTGCTGTGACCGCGCTCTCGGAGAAGATTGCGCCCGGGAGGCCGGGCCGAATTAAAAATCCCGGGGCCGATGAGCGCTGATACCCGGTCGCCCCGGGGGTACGACCGTCTCCGACTTCAGGGCTCCGAGGCGAGCATGAAAGCCGTCGTGACTACCGGTGTTGGCGGCTATGAGCGCCTCGAGTATCGCGACGTACCCAGACCGACCCTCCAACCGGGGGAAGTCCTGCTGCAGGTGCTGGCGGCCGGAGTCAACAATACGGAGATCAACACGCGCGTGGGGTGGTATTCGCCAGGCGTGACGGAAAGCACGGCGGGCGCGCACTTGGCGGCTGGCGTTCAGAATTCAGCACAACCCGTGACTGGGTGGAGCGGGGCTACGCCATTCCCGCTGATTCAGGGCACGGACTGTTGTGGGCGGGTGGTAGAAGTTGGTCCAGGCGGCGCGCTCCCCCAAATCGGATCTCGGGTATTGGTCCGACCGTGCATGCGGACGGATGATCGATCGGGCCTGGAAAGCGTATGGATGGGCTCGGACTTCGACGGCGCTTTCGCGCAATTCGTCAAGGCACCCGCATCGGAAGTCTTTCCGGTTTCCTGCGATTGGACCGACGCTGAGCTTGGCGCCATGCCCTGTGCGTATGGGACTGCCGAGAACCTGCTGTTGCATGCCGGCCCGGTCTCGGGCGAACGGGTTCTGATCAGCGGTGCATCCGGCGGAGTAGGCAGCGCGGCGGTGCAGCTGGCGAAACTCAGGGGCGCAAAAGTCACCGTATTGGCCGCTTCCTCCAAGCGCGATGCATTGCGCAAACTAGGAGCTGAACAGGTGATCGACCGGGATGCGGACATCTTGGCTGCCGTAGGGGAGAACGCTTTTGACCTGGTCATCGACAACGTGGCAGGAAATGCCTTCCCGGATATGCTGCGCGTATTGCGCCGCGGAGGACGACTCGTAAGCTCGGGGGCGATTGCCGGCCCGCAGGTGACCTTGGACATGAGAACGCTGTATCTGAAGGATCTGACGTTGATGGGCTGCACGGCCTGGAACGAGGCTGTTTTCCCCAATCTCATCGGATACATCGAGCGTGACGAGATCGAGCCATTGATTGCCAAGACTTTTCCGCTCGAACGGATTGCCGACGCACAGCGCGAGTTTGTGAAGAAGAATCACGTTGGTAAGTTCGTGTTGGTGCCACCGTGAGTCCCACCGCAACGAACTGCGCCGTGAGGAGTGCGGCGTTTATTCTCGCCTGGAGCGTGCTAGCGGCCGGCTGTGGACGAGCCGCCACGCCGCTCTCGGAATTGGAGGGCACGAACTGGATTTTATCCATGCTGGATGGGCAAAAGGTGAGCGCCCAGAGTCCGATGACTTTAGCCTTTGAGGGCGGCCGAATCAGCGGCACAGACGGATGCAACCGGTTTAGCGGTCCTTACAAGGGGGCGCACGCGCTCCTTAAAATCGGCCCTGATATCGCGTCCACGCAGATGGGATGCCCACCCGAGGTGATGCGCCTGGCTTCCTCTTATATGAGTGTGCTGTTATCCACGAACGGCTACCGTATTTCCGACCGGAAACTGCAGTTAGTTGGCGTCGCCGACACTGTACTCGCTGTATTTGTGGCACCCACGGCACCTCAGTAGGCAGAGGTGTGCGGGAGGTACTGCTTTTCGTCACCGACGCTTGGCGCCGCGCCGGCCACGATAAAGATGTTAGGGAGTAGTAAAAAAATGTACAAGCGCATTCCTGTCCTTGCCGCATGTGGTCTGTTCGTCTGTCTTGCCGCACACTCGCAAACAAAGCACGATTCTTCTGCCGATGCGGCGCTGCGCACGCTGCTTGCCGATGAGTGGTCGAGCCGGCTGCAGGATGATCCCCTGTACGCCACCCAAGAGGGGATTCGCGATTACGATGGCAGATTGCCTAGCGTCGCCCCGGAAGATTTCAGGCGACGTACGGAACGCGATAAGGCATACGTCCAACGCCTGACCGGGATTGATCGCGCACGACTGAGCCCGCCCAACAAGATCAACTACGACGTGTTTGATTTCGAATTACATCACCGCCTGGCGCTCAGGCCCTACCAGACCTGGCGAATTCCTCTGACCAGTGATGAGGGATTCCACATTGAAGTGATGCGGATGGCCATCGGCGTAGTTATGAATACGCCACGCGACTATGAGAACTACATCGCCCGACTGCACTCAATCCCGGCATATTTCGCGCAGCAACAAGCCAACATGCGCGCCGGCATGGCGGCCGGCTTTACCTTGCCCGCCGCCATCATGCCTGGGATCGTCCAGGTCGTGGAGGGACAGCAATACCAGTCCCCGGACAACACGCCATTCTTCGAACCGTTCACGCGCATGCCCCAAACCATGGAGCCCGCGCAACGCGAGCGGCTGATCGCCGCCGGCCGTGCGGCAATACAGACCGACGTGATTCCGGCTTATCAACGGTTGAGAACGTTTTTCAAGGAAGAGTACCAGCCGTCCGCCCGCCAGTCCGTAGGCGCCGGAGATTTGCCAAACGGCGGGGCTTACTACGCCGACCTGGTCAAGTTCTACACGAACCTCGAGGTGAGTCCAGCGCAGGTGCACGAGATCGGTCTGAGAGAAGTGAGCCGAATCCGCACCGAGATGGATGCCGTCATCCGCCAGACTGGTTTCCAGGGCACATTTGCGGCGTTCCTCGAATTCCTGCGGACCGATCCGCAGTTCTACGCGCGCACGCCGGAGGAGCTGTTGAAGGACGCTTCCTATATCGCCAAGCAGATTGATGGCAAGTTGCCCGGCTACTTCGGGAAACTTCCCCGGATGCCCTACAGCGTGCAGCCGGTTCCGGCCGAGCTGGCGCCCAATTACACCGGCGGCCGCTACAACCCGGCGCCCATTGGTGGGCGCACCGGGGGCGAGTTTTGGGTCAATACCTACGGTCTGGACAAGCGACCCCTCTACTCGCTGACGGCACTCGCCCTGCACGAGGCGGTGCCCGGACACCACCTGCAGATCTCCCTGGGTCGCGAGCTGACCGATGTGGCTCCATTCCGGCGAGATTTCTATTCGCATGCCTTTGGTGAAGGGTGGGGGCTGTATTCGGAAAAGCTCGGCGAGGAAATGGGACTCTACAAAACGCCCTACGATCATTTTGGCCGACTCTCCTACGAAATGTGGCGCGCCTGCCGCCTGGTGGTGGATACCGGCATGCACGCCATGGGATGGTCTCGCGATCGAGCCATGCAGTATCTGGCCGACAATACGGCGCTTTCGACCCAGGAAGTGCGCACCGAGACGGACCGGTACATTGCCAATCCCGGGCAGGCCCTCGCATACAAAATGGGGGAACTTAAGCTTTGGGAACTACGCGAAAAGGCGCAGCACGCCCTCGGTGAGCACTTCGATGTACGGTACTTTCACGACGCCGTCATGGCCAATGGCGCGTTGCCCTTACCCGTGCTGGAGCGCCAGATCAACGAATACATTGCCGGTGCTTCGGCCTCGCCGAAAACGGCTCACTGAGTAGTTTTACCTCTCGTGATTGGTGCACGTTCGAGAAACGCCGAACGCAGCATCAGCGTTGCCGCGTACACCACCACAAAGACCACAAGCCAGCGTAGCCATACCATCGGCATGGACTTGACCACGTAGACAGCAATCAGTACCGCGGGTATTCCGCCGATCGTCAGACCCAGTGCGGCCGAAATGTCATAGCGTCCGGTTCGGATAAACCGCTCCCCACCGATGGGCATCAAGAACGCACATGAGCCCATCATGATGGGGAAGGCCGCCAGCGGATTCATGCCAAGCAGGCTGACCAGGATCAGGCAGGGCGCATACAGTCCGATGCCGAGCATCATCAGCGCCCCGAGAATGAAACTGACGGCCACTGCGAATATCAGGCGGGCGCCGTGCAGTCCCAGTTCGGTTCCGCCTCCGGGCAGCAAATTGGTGTTCTTGGCAGCGAACAGAGCTCCGGCGAAGAGCAGTGCTGCCCCCATTCCGAGTTGAATCGCTCGCCGGGGCAATCGGGCCACCACACCCGCACCCAGCCAGGCGCCTACTACTGCCGCGCCGATCATCGCGACCAGGGTCACCACATCAATGGCGACGGCGGAGATAAAGATCAAAGCCTCGACCACGACAGGAATCGAATGTCCGACATTCAAAGTGCCTGGAATGTTTTCATCAGGAACGCGGCGGCGAAGTTTGTAGTAGGCCGTCGTGGGTGCGAAATTGCCGATGCCGAGTGCATCGAAGAAATTGGTGAAAAATCCGATCGCACAATCTGCGATGCTGGGACGGAGCCTACGAGAATTCGTTTGGAACTGACGGCCTCGTTCGATAATCCACCAGCGAGACAAAAACCAGACCGCCAAAACAGCAAGAGCGCTTAGCAGGGCTAGGGTTGCATATTTCATTGGAAACTCTTAAGTAGAGAGAAAGTCACTTCAACTTTCGTTTCATCATTGTCCGGAAGGGCTCTGGAAGCAACCGAGCGTCCAGAGACTGGTAGCGGTGACTCGGGGTAAAGTGCACTGATGCCGCGACCAACTCACGGCGCACTCCTTTTAATTGCGAGATCTACCTCGAGCGGCTATTGACGTTCGTGATGGACGTGCCGCGCAAGATTTCTCGTCTGGTTGCCGAAGTGATTCAATACTCCACCCGGAAGGTCGCGCCGGATGGTCGCGGCTGCCGCCGGTATTGCCTAGATCGCCTTGGTTGGGTTGAGGGGTCACATGGTGTTCAGCCCATTGGCCAGCGTTACCGATTCCGCGCAGCCTGTTGCCAATATCGGCGCGCCTCTTCTACCAACGCACTGACGAGCCGAGCACTCGGGCGGGGCGTTCGGCCAGGCGGTCGAGCGCCTCGCTCAGAGCCATCGCGAATTCGTCGATCATTAATTCGGATGGGCGCGGAAAACGCCAGTGGTGTGCTGCACAATCTCCGCTCAATGCTGATCGACAGCACCGCCTGCAGCAGTCCCGAAGCGCTCGGTTGCGAAACTCAGGTGTACCCAGAATCGGCCAAGAGCGCCTGAGCGACGTCATCGGGCAGGACGGGTCCATTAAGGCGGTGTTGCCCGAGAGTGCGTGGCGCCGCCGCGGGCCGAGGCTTTGCCCGAGGCGCGTAACTGGGGCATTGAGCTTGCAGCAGGTCGCCCCGGTGCGTCTCGACCGGCTCGAACCTGATCGATCGCCGCGGCTTGCCGCTCTCGGCACACTCCATTGCCCGGTAGGAGTCTCGGCCCGGTAGTCCGCCGGCGCCGTGAACACATTGGGCGTTCCTGGGCTGCGTCAGCGCTTAAAGCGAGGGTCTGGGCCGGCACTCGCTTTGAGGTCGCGGTGCCTTTGCGCAATGGCAACACTCCAAGAGAAGAACGAGCGGCCTAAACGGACAGGCCGGCCCCGTCAGGCAACTGGACTGACTCGACTCCCAGGCGAGCACATGGCGGCCCAACCACGGTGACCGACACCCCCCTTAAATTGATCCTCGCGCCACCGAGTGCGCTGCCGCATGGCAATACACGCCGGCAGGAGAGCCGGACTGGGGCAAATCCCACCCTCCCGAAAGAGCGTGCTATTTGGTGCCTGACCCGAAGGCACACAGGCTATCCCCCCGGTCGAGGTGCCATTGCGACCGTGGCGCGGATAAGACGATTTTTCAGTCCTAGTGGAAAAGGCCTGCTGTCGATGGTTATAATCGCGCCGCCCCTGTCCGGCCAACGATAACTCGGAGAATATTAATGTCGCCATTCAAGTTACTCATCACCTCTGTTCTGTGTGCCGCTTCGGCCTGTGTGTTTTCGCAAACCACGATTGAGGGCATCGATGCCTGCATGAAGATCAAGTGGAATGCTCAGTTCCTGAAGGAGCACCCGCGCGCTCCCGCCGGTTGCCAGGAAGTCGACACCCGCAATGGCAACAGGTATGCGAAATTTTCTGGAACGGTCAAGTCCATCTCCAATGGAGAGGCCACCGTTGCCATGAAGAATGTCGCAGGCACCGAAGGCACGACGATTAAGGTCAAGACCGGCGGTGAAGGCATGGTCACGATCAATGGCAAGGAAATGAAGGCGTCGGACCTCAAGGTCGGCGACAACCTGAATTTCTACGTCAAAGAGGGTGATTTCGGTGCTTCACCGACGATGTCATCGGACTCTGCGATGACCAAGCCTGTCACTCCGAAGCCGATGCCGGCGAACTAAGCGCCGACACTCGACGGAGAAAGAACAGCATCGCCGCGAGGGCGCGGCCGACGCTTTTCTGACGTCCACACAGGGGCTCTGCCGTACGCGGCTAGAGCCCCTTTTTCTTTGGAATACGAGGGCGGCAATCCGTGGGACTCAGCGCGACCGTCCACAATTTCGAGGTCTCGCTCAATGACGCGGACCGGGGCGTGTATCAGGCGCTCGATTTTCGCGTGGCGCGCCATCCGTCTGAGAGCGCCGAATATCTGGTCACGCGCGTGCTGGCGTACTGCCTGGAGTTTGGGGAGGGCCTGGCCTTTTCCGCGGGAGGTCTGTCCAACCCGGATGCCCCGGCACTTGAAGTGCGCGACCTGACAGGGCAGCTGCGCAGTTGGATCGAGGTGGGGACCCCTGAGCCCGCACGCCTCCACAAGGCCGCAAAGCTCGCGCCGCGCGTGGCCGTATACGCGCATCGGGACATCGCCGCATTGCTCGAACGCCTGACCGCCGAGCCGATACACCGGATGGCGGAAATCGAGTTTTACGCCATCGATCGCCCGCTGCTCGCCGCCCTGGCCGCACGCCTGGAGCGGCGGGTGCGCTTTGATCTGGCGGTCAGCGGGCATGAGCTCTATGTTTCCCTCGGGGATTCGACACTGAGCGGGCCGGTCAGCCCCTACCGGGTGGGCAGTGCCTAAAGGGTTGATATTGGGGCCCACATGGCACTAGAATCCGCCCCCGGTGGCCGTAACCGCCCCAACAGGTAGTTGCGGACAGTCGCAGATTGTGCGGCCAAGAGCTTGATTTTAAAGCCCCACTTGGGGCTTTTTGCGTTTAAGGGTGGGCCGAGGCCCTTTTTTTTGGCCCGCTGTTTTTGAGTGGCGCCTGGGAGGAATCCGTGGCGGCGGGCGTGAACGAAAAGCTGATTGGGCTGGTCGAGCCCTTATTGGGCAACCTCGGGTATGAGCTGGTCGACCTGGAATTTGGCGGCGGACGCGGATCGGGGACGCTGCGTGTGTTTATCGATCGGGCGCAGGGCGTGGGAATTGAGGATTGCGAGCGTGTCAGCCGGGAGATCTCCGCGCTGCTGGACGTCCACGATCCGATACCCACGGCCTATCGGCTCGAAGTGTCGACGCCGGGACTGGACCGGGTGCTGCGCACGCCGGCGCACTATGCGCGCTTCGCCGGCGCGCGGATCGAGGTGGAGTTGCTCGTTCCTCGTGAGGGGCGGCGAAGGTACACCGGCGCTTTGATCAGTGCCGGCGAGACGGGCTTCGAGATGAGCGTGGACGGGGTACAGGTGCATTTGGATTACGCCGACGTCCATCGGGCACGGTTGGTTCCGGAATGGCCGGATAAGTCTATTAAGGGTAGAAAGCGATGAACAAGGAAATTCTCCTGGTTGTTGATGCGGTCTCCAACGAGAAGGGCGTCGACAAGGAAATCATTTTCGAGGCGCTCGAGGCGGCCCTCGCGGCCGCGGCGCGCCGCAAGAACAGCGAACTGTGGGACGTGCGCGTGTCCATCAATCGCAAGACTGGCGACTATGAGACGTTCCGCCGCTGGAAGGTGTTCGCCGACGACTCACGCGAAATCGAAAACCCGGAGGCCGAGCTGCGGCTCGAGGACGGCTTGGATGTCGACCCGGCGGCAGCGCCCGGCCTGTATGTGGAACAGCCGATGGAATCGGCCGCCTTCGGGCGCATTGCTGCGCAGCAGGCCAAACAGGTCATCGTACAGAAAGTGCGCGAGGCCGAGCGCGCGCAGGTCGTCGAGCAGTACCAGGACCGTGTGGGCACCCTGGTCAGCGGCGTGGTCAAGCGCATCGACCGCAACGGCATCTATGTGGATCTGGGGAGCAACGCGGAAGGCTTCGTGCCGCGCACAGACATGATCGTGCGCGAACAGCTCAAGCCCCAGGATCGCGTCAAAGCATTCCTCAAAGAAGTGCGCGCGGAGCCTCGCGGTCCGCAATTGTTCCTCACCCGTACCGCCCCGGAATTCCTGATCGAGCTGTTCAAGCTCGAGGTGCCGGAAGTGGGCCAGGGCATGATCCAGATCCTGGCCGCGGCGCGGGATCCGGGGATCCGCGCCAAGATTGCGGTCAAGAGCAATGACCCCCGAATCGACCCGGTCGGCGCCTGCGTCGGCATGCGCGGCTCGCGGGTGCAGGCGGTCTCCAACGAAATTGCCGGTGAGCGCGTGGACATCATCCCCTTTGACGTCAACCCGGCGCAGTTTGTGATCAACGCCATGTCGCCGGCCGAAGTGCAGTCGATCGTCGTCGATGAAGAACGCCATGGCATGGACATTGCCGTCGCAGAGGACAAGCTTTCACAGGCCATCGGGCGCGGGGGCCAGAACATCCGCCTCGCCAGCCAGCTCACCGGCTGGGAACTCAATGTCATGACCGAATCGGACGCGGAGACCAAGAGCGAGACCGAATCCAAGGCGCTGATCGCCTCCTTTATGAAGCAACTGGACGTGGATGAGAACGTGGCGAGCATCCTGGTACAGGAAGGCTTCTCCTCAATCGAGGAAGTCGCCTACGTGCCGGCCGCCGAGCTGGCGGGCATCGAGGAATTTGATGAGGACATCATCAAGGAATTGCGCAACCGTGCGCGGGATGTGCTGCTGACCCAGGCGATTGCCAGCGAAGAGACTCTGGACGCGGCGATGCCGACCGATGATCTGCTGACGCTCGAGGGCATGAGCCCGGACCTGGCACTGGCGCTGGCACGGCGCGGGGTGCGCTCGCGTGAGGACCTGGCCGACCAGGCGGTGGACGATCTGGCGGACATCGAGGGGTTGTCGGCGCAAGAAGCGGGCACCCTGATCATGAAGGCGCGCGAGCCCTGGTTTGAGGCGCAGCAACATGGCTGACGTTACCGTGAGCCAATTCGCCGAGGCACTGAAGGTGCCGGTCGACAAGCTCCTCGCGCAGCTTGATCAGGCCGGCATCAGTGTCGCCGGTGCCGATGACTACATCAGCGAAGACGCCAAGCTCGAGCTGCTGACGCATTTGCGCCGCAGCCACGGGAGCGGCGCGGCCAGCACCGGCTCGGCGCCGGCACGCATCACGCTGAAGCGCAAGACCCAGAGCGAATTGAAACTGGCCAGTAACCAGGGTCGCGCCCGGACGGTCAGCGTGGAAGTGCGGGTCAAGCGCACCTACGTCAAGCGCGACGTGCTCGAGGAGCAGAATCGTGCCGCCCAGGAGCAGATCGACGCACAGCGTCGCGAAGCCGAGGCGGCCCAGGAAGCCAGCGCCGCTAAGGCCGAGACGGAGCGACGCGAACGCGAATCGATGGAATCGGCCAACCGCCGGCTCATCGAGGAAGAGCAGGCCCGGGTCCGCGCCCAGGAGGAAGCCCGACGGCAGGCCGAGGTGCGCGCGCAGGAAGAGGCCGAGCGGCAGCGGCGCGGTGGTACCGAAGTGCGCGGCGAGGAGCCGGCTCGCCCGGCGCATGCCCCTGCCCGGGAGAAGACCGACCACAGGGCCGCCGAAGAGAACCGCCCGAAGTTCGGCGCGCGTCAGGAACTGCACATCGCCGGGGATGTAAGCGCCCGGCACAAGAAGAAAAAACGGCTCAAGGCCCGCACCGCGCCGGCCGATGCCGAGCCGCGTCACGGTTTCGAGAAGCCGACCGCTCCGATCAAGCGCGACGTGGCGGTCGGAGAGACCGTGGTGGTCGCCGATCTGGCCCAGAAACTTTCGGTCAAGGCGACCGAGGTCATCAAGGTGCTCATGAACATGGGCGTGATGGTGACCATCAACCAGACCATCGACCAGGACACCGCGATCCTGGTGGTCGAGGAACTGGGCCACAACGCCACGGCATTGAAGGAAGAGCATATCGAGGCCGACCTGCAGGCCGTCGATGCGGAACTGGTGCCCGAGACTCGGGCCCCCGTGGTGACCGTGATGGGCCACGTCGATCACGGCAAGACATCGCTGCTCGATTACATCCGGCGCACCAAGGTGGCCTCGGGCGAGGCGGGCGGCATTACCCAGCACGTCGGCGCCTATCACGTCGAGACCCCGCGCGGCATGATCACGTTCCTGGATACGCCCGGTCACGCGGCTTTTACTGCCATGCGTGCACGCGGCGCCCGCGTGACCGACGTGGTGGTGCTGGTCGTGGCGGCCGACGATGGCGTGATGCCGCAGACCATCGAGGCCATTCAGCACGCGCGCGCAGCCGGCGTGCCGATCGTCGTTGCGGTGACCAAGGTCGACAAACCCGATTCCGATCCGGAGCGGGTCCGCAACGAGCTGGCCAAGCAAGAGGTCATCCCCGAGGACTGGGGCGGCCAGAACATGTTCGTCAACGTCTCGGCGCGCACCGGCGCGGGCATCGATCAATTGCTCGAGTCCATCTTGCTGCAAGCGGAAGTGCTCGAGCTCAAGGCGCCCCGTGGCGGCCCGGCGATGGCTTTCGTGGTCGAGGCGAGCATGGAGAAGGGTCGCGGCGCGGTGGTGACCGCGCTGGTCAAGAAAGGCACGCTCAAGCGCGGCGACTACATTCTTGCGGGAAGCGAATTCGGTCGCGTGCGGGCGATGTTCGATGAGTCCGGCAATCCGGTGGAGGAAGCCGCGCCGTCCGTGCCCGTGGTGGTGCTGGGCCTCTCGGGGGCGCCCAACGCCGGTGATGAGTTGCTGGTGGTCGAAAACGAGCGCCGCGCGCGCGAAGTGGCCTCGCACCGACTGGGGAAGACCCGGGATGTGAAACTGGCCAAGCAGGGTGCGCGCAGCGAGGACGTGTTCTCCACTTTGGGCGAGGCGAAGGCCAGCCAGGTCGCCGTGCTCATCAAGACCGACGTGCAGGGAAGCGCGGAGGCCTTGCGCGACGCGTTGAACAAACTCTCAACCGATGAGGTCGCGGTGCGGATCATCGCCAGCGGCGTGGGCGGCATCACCGCCTCGGACGTGCAGCTGGCAGCCGCCTCGAAGGCCCGCATCATAGGGTTCAACGTGCGCGCCGACAGTGGTGCGCGCGAGGCGGTCAAGGAGACCGGCGTCGAGATTCACTACTACAGCATCATTTACGAAGCGATCGATGACATCAAACAGCGCATGGGCGGTCTGCTGGCGCCGGAAATCAAGGAAACGATCGTCGGAGTGGCGCAGGTGCGCGATGTATTCCGCTCCAGCAAGTTCGGAGTGGTCGCCGGGTGCCTGGTGACCGAGGGCACCGTCAAGCGCAACAATCCGATTCGCGTGCTGCGCGATAACGTGGTGATCTTCGAGGGCGCCCTGGAATCGCTCCGTCGCTTCAAGGATGACGTCAGCGAAGTCCGAGCCGGCACCGAGTGCGGGATCGGCGTGAAAAACTACCAGGATGTCCGGGCCAACGATCAGATCGAGTGCTACTCGCGCACCGAAATCGTGCGCACCATCGAGTAAGGCACGGCCGGGTACGCCTATGCCACAGCGCAACTCGCGTCATCAGCGCATTGCCGCGCAAATGCAGCGTACGCTGGCCGAACTCGTGCCGCGCACGGTCAAGGATCCGCGCGTCGGTCACCTGACGATCACGGCGGTTTCCTTGCTCGAGGACCTCAGCAGTGCACGCGTTTGGTTCCTGCCATTCGGCACCAGCCGGGACGCGGACGAGCAGCTGGCCGGTTTACGGAGCGCTGCCGGGTTTCTGCGCGGGGAGCTGGCCCGCCAGCTGGGCTTGCGACACGCACCGCGTCTGGAATTTCTGATCGACACCAATCTCGAGCAGGCCCAGGCGCTGACACAATTGATCAACACGGCGGTCGCCCGGGACCGAAGGCTCGAGGAAGGGGCGGCTCCCGCCGAAAAGAAGCCGGCCAATCCGGCCGATGGACAGTAAGGACTCGCCGCTGTGCGGCATCCTGCTGCTCGATAAGCCGCTGGGTCTCACCTCAAACGCGGCGCTGCAGCGGGTCCGGCATCTGCTGGGGCGCCCGAAAGCCGGACACACCGGAAGCCTGGATCCTCTGGCCACGGGCATGCTGCCCATCTGCATTGGCGAGGCCACCAAGCTTGCCGGGGCGCTGCTGGCCGGCGCCAAGTGCTACACCGTGCAGGTGCGCCTGGGCGAGCGCACCGATACCGGGGACGCGGAGGGGCAGATCATCGAGCGGGCCAGCGTGCCGACCATCGATGAGAAAATCCTAGCTCCTGTCCTCGACTCGCTCCGAGGCCCACAGCAGCAGGTGCCACCGATGTATTCGGCACTAAAGCTCAACGGCCAGCCGCTGTACAAGCTGGCGCGCCGAGGGCTCAGCGTCGAGCGCGCCGCGCGCAGCATTGAAATCTACGTGCTGGAGATGCTCAGTTACACCGCCGAGACGGTGCAACTGCGCGTGGAATGCTCCAAGGGGACCTACATCAGGACCCTGGCCGAGCAGCTCGGAACCCGCTTGGGCAGCTGCGCGCACGTGATTGCCCTTCGACGTGAGTTTGTGGAACCGTTTCGAGGGGAAGCCATGTGCTCGCTCGAGCAGCTGCAAGCGGACGGCGCAGGAACCAGGTTGCTTGCGGCCGATCGGGCGGTCGGCCACCTTCCAGCGCTGCCGCTTTCTGCGGCCCAGACAAGGGCCATCGGCTTTGGGCAGGCCATCGTGATCCCGGCCGCCCCGGAGGGCGCCGCTTCGCCTGTATGACGCTTCGGGCCGTTTCTTAGGCCTGGGCCTCGGGGCGGGCGCGGGCGCGGTACGGCCCTCCAGGCTGTTTTCCGAGGCGATTAGGGCTTCGTAACTGACTGTTCCGCTTGAGGGTTGGGTCCGCTGCCGCTACAATGCGCGGCTTCAAAACAGGACCACATATTTAAAACCAGAGGGTTTTCGCGTAATGGCTCTGACCACGGAAAAGAAAGGCGATGTTCTCGCCAAGTTCCGCCGGGATCCCAAGGATACCGGCTCCCCTGAAGTGCAGGTCGCGCTGCTGTCTGAGCGCATCAACGGCCTGGGGGAACACTTCAGCGCTCATAAGGCCGATCACTCCTCGCGTCGCGGACTCGTGCGCATGGTGAATCAACGCCGCAAGCTGCTGGATTACCTCAAGGCCCACAAGCCCGCGAGCTACCAGCAGGTTGTCGAGCGTCTTGGTCTGCGCCGCTGACGCGGCGCTCGCGGCGCTGCCGGTGCTGAGCGCCTGTTCCCCGATCCACTCCACCTATCCGTATTCAGAGGGTTGAAGCGTGACTGTCTGCAAAAAATCTTTTGGTTTTGGTCCCCACACCGTAACAATTGAAACCGGCGAACTGGCCCGACAGGCCAACGGTGCCGTCCTTGTGACCATGGGCGACACGGTCGTACTGGTGACCGCCTGCGCCGAGGCGCAGCCCCGTCCCGGTCGTGACTTCTTCCCGCTGACCGTAAATTACCAGGAAAAGACTTATGCGGCCGGGCGTATCCCGGGCGGATTTTTCCGCCGTGAAGGTCGCCCCACCGAGCGCGAGACGCTCACTTCGCGTCTGATCGATCGGCCCATCCGTCCGCTGTTCCCGGACGGTTTTCTCAATGACGTCCAGGTCGTGGCCACGGTCTTATCGCTCGATCCGGAAATATTGGCAGACGTTCCTGCCATGCTCGGCGCCTCAGCCGCGCTGTGCCTGTCGGGCGTTCCGTTCAAGGGACCAATCGGCGGCGCCCGCGTCGCCTACCGCAATGGACAATATGAGCTGAACCCGAACCGAACTGATCTTGCGGCCTCGCAACTGGATTTGGTTGTCGCCGGAACCGCGCATGCGGTGCTGATGGTGGAATCAGAAGCCGCCGGCCTCTCCGAAGAAGTGATGCTCGGCGCGGTGGTCTTCGGCCATCAGCAGATGCAGGTGGCCATCAAGGCCATAAACGAGCTGACTGCAGAGGCGGGAAAGAGCCGCTGGGCCGCTCCGCTCGAGGCCAGGAATGCGGCTCTGGAGCAGGCGGTCGGCACCAAGGCGCTGAGCGCCCTGAGCGATGCCTACCTGCTTACTGAAAAGCAGCAGCGTTACTCGCGTATCAAGGAAATCAAGGCCGAGGTCAGCGCGGCCCTCAGTGGCGGCGATGCGCCAGCCTACACGGGCGATCAGGTGAGCGATGAGTTCTTCCGGCTCGAAAGCAAGATCGTGCGTGAGCGGATCCTGGACGGCAAGCCGCGGATCGACGGTCGCGATCTGAAGACGGTTCGCCCGATCACCGTCAAAGTCGGCGTGTTGCCGCGCGCGCACGGCTCGGCGCTGTTTACCCGCGGAGAAACCCAGGCCCTGGTCACCACCACGCTCGGCACCACGCGCGATGCGCAGATCATCGACGCGCTGGAGGGTGACCGGCGCGAGCGTTTCATGCTGCACTATAATTTCCCGCCCTTTTCGGTGGGCGAGACCGGCATGATGGGGAGCCCGAAACGCCGCGAGATCGGCCACGGAAACCTCGCTCGTCGCGGCATCAACGCGATGATGCCCGACATGGCCACCTTCCCGTACGTGATTCGGGTGGTCTCGGAAATATTGGAGTCCAATGGGTCCAGTTCCATGGCGAGCGTTTGCGGAACGAGCCTCGCGCTGATGGATGCGGGCGTCCCGGTCAAGGCTCCGGTCGCCGGAGTGGCCATGGGGCTGGTGCTCGAGGGCAGCCGGTTTCAGGTGCTGACCGATATCCTCGGCGACGAAGATCATCTGGGCGATATGGATTTTAAGGTCGCAGGATCGCGCGATGGAATCACCGCCCTGCAGATGGACATCAAGGTCGAAGGCATCACCCCGGAGATCATGCGCGTGGCGCTGGCGCAGGCGCGCGATGGTCGGTTGCATATCCTGGGCGAGATGGCCAAGGTGCTCGAGAACCCGCGCGGCAAGATGTCGGAGTGGGCCCCCTCGATCATTACCCTCAGGATCGATCCTGAGAAGATCCGGGATGTGATCGGAAAGGGTGGCGCGGTGATCCGCCAGATCACCGAGGAGACCGGCACCACGATCGACATCGAAAACGACGGCACGATCAAGATCGCCTCGGTCATCGGGACCGCGGGCCGCGAGGCGCAGCGCCGCATCGAACTGATCACCGCTGATATCGAGGTAGGCCGCGTATACGAGGGCAAGGTCGCCAAGCTCATGGACTTCGGCGCGTTCGTGACGATTCTGCCCGGACGCGATGGCCTGGTGCACATCTCTCAGATTTCCGAAGAGCGCGTCGAACGGGTGGCCGACAAGCTGCGCGAGGGCGATGTGATCCGGGTCAAAGTGCTTGAAGTGGATCGCCAGGGGCGGGTGCGCCTGTCGATGCGCGATGTAGGCCCTCCGAGCTGAGCTTCAGCTTCGGCGCTGTTCGGCCCCGCCGCCTGCCAAAAAAGCGCGCAAGCTTCCCTCCAGGTGCGCGGAGGTGGCCGCCGCGGGCGCAAGATCGTAGCTGCGGATCAGCTCGGCGAGAAACGTTTCGCTGAGGCGTGCGGCCGCGCCGGTCTCCTGTTCGGCTATGACCTGCAGCAGTACGCTTCGGGTGATGTCGCGCCCGCTGCGCTGCTCGATGATGCGCGGCTGAGTGTGCGCGGCGATTAAGCCGCGCACATCCTCAATAGTGATGTAGCGGCTGAGCTCGGTGTCATACAGACGCCGATTAGGGTACTTCTTGATAAGGCGCGGCTCGCTCATCGCACACCTCCCCGGCAAGAGCCCCTAACATATCAATCGGCTGGCAGGGTTGCCACACCGCGCAATGCCTCGAGTCTCCAGTGAGCAATCGCCCACGCCCACAGCGCCTCCAGCGACTCGCGCGCCAGCTCTGTAGGCGGCTTCTGTCGCAATAAACTCAAGATATCCCACAGTTCTCGGGCCGGTGCTTCGTGCTTGCCGATATACGTGCGCTTGGACTTTGAGAGCTTGGCGCCGTCCGGTTCGCAGACCAGAGGCAGGTGTGCGTAGCGAGGTTCGGGGCGCCCCAGCGCACCGAGAAGCGAGCGTTGCCAGTAGGTACTGGGCAGCAGGTCGTTCCCGCGCACCACCTCGGTTACGCCCTTGCGCCGCATCGTCGACGATCACGGCGAGCTGGTAGGCGAAACACCCGTCACGACGCCGCACGATCGGATCCCCCAGGGCGTCGGCATCAAAATCCGTGAGGCCGTGCAATGCATCGATGTAAGGGCCCACGGGGCGTAAATCGCTGCGAAACCGTGTCACCGTTGGGCCTTCGCGCCGGACCCCCTGCCGACAGGTGCCCGGATAGCCGCCCGAATCGCTGGTGGCGCCTCGATCAGCTCGCGTGCAACTGCAGGGGTAGGTCAAGCCCTGGCCCGAAAGGGAATCAAGCGCCTGCTGATACAGCTCAAGACGCTGGCTTTGGTAGACGATCGGTCCGTCCCACCAGAAACCCAGTGATTCGAGCGTGCGCAGGATTGAATCGGCCGCTCCGGGCACCACGCGCGCCGTGTCCAGGTCCTCGATTCGCACCAGCCAGCGCTGGCCCCGATGCCGCGCGTCGAGGAAACTGGCCGTGGCGGTCGTCAGCGAGCCCAGGTGCAACGAGCCCGAGGGCGAGGGCGCGAACCGACCTGCGCCGGGCGAGAACGCCTCAGCGGTAGCGGTCGTCCCGGTCGCCGTACTGACGTTCGCGCCGCTCACGGCGTTCCTGCGCTTCCAGGCTCAAAGTCGCGACCGGGCGCGCTTCGAGACGCTTGATGCCAATTTCCTCACCGGTCTCGAGGCAGTAGCCGTAGCTGCCGTCCTCGGCCCGCTTCAGCGCCTCGTCGATCTTGCGTATCAGCTTGCGTTCGCGGTCACGGGTCCGCAATTCCAGGCTGAATTCTTCTTCCTGGGTCGCCCGGTCGTTGGGATCCGGGAAATTGGCCGCCTCGTCCTTCATGTGCGTGACGGTGCGGTCGACTTCCATCATCAGATCTCGCTTCCAGTTGGAAAGAATCTCCTGGAAGTGCTTCAGCTGCTGCTTGCCCATGTACTGCTCGCCGCGCTTGGCCACGTAAGGCTTAACGTTGCGGGGGCCGGCAAGCAGACTGCTGGGTTCGACACCTTCCAGCTCATCGCGATCCGCCGCGTTGCGCGGGGCAGGGCGCGCCGGAGGCGCAGGCGGGGCGGCCGTCCGGGGGGGCCGGCCACGGCACCGAGCGCAGGCTTGGCAAGCGCGCGCCGCAGCGGCCGCCGGCTTGGCAGGCTCGGAACGAGTCGCAGGAGCCACCGGACGAGCTGCAACGCGCGCTGCTGCCTTCGGGGCGGTGACCCGGCGTGAGGGTGAGGATGCGGCCACCGGGCGGCTCGTGGCAGTGCGTCGCGCCGAGGCCGGAGCCTTGCGAGGCTCGGTCCGGTGCGCGGCAGACTTGCGGGCCGCGGGTCGCGGGGTAGGCGTCCGGGCCGCCTTGCGGACCTTTGACGCAGGTTTCTTACTGGCCATTTCGCGCTCCTAAACGGGCGGAATCAGGGTTTGGGTCAATTTTCGAGCGCGCGATTATACCGATGGGTAGAGCGAAGTACAGCAGGCAAACTGGGGCGTTCCAGGGCCCGACTCCAGCCTCGCTCCCGAGGCTTTGTTCAGACCTGTTCGACCGATTCCGAGGGCCGCCAGCGCGGGCAGCGGTGTTCGGCGACGATGGTGGTGGTGATGCCGCCACGGACATTAAAGCGCGCCTCCAGCCGCAGACGACGCGGCTCGAGGGCTCCTACCAAGGTTTCCAGAATCTCATTGGTCACCGCCTCGTGGTAGGTGCCGCGGTCTCGGAATGACCATATGTAGAGCTTGAGCGACTTCAGTTCGACACACAGAGCGTCGGGAATGTAGTCGAGCTCCAGTGTCGCGAAATCCGGCTGGCCGGTGCGGGGGCACAGGCACGTGAACTCCGGCAGGCTCATTCGGATTGTGTAGTCCCGTTCCGGCGCCGGATTGGGAAAGGTTTCTAAGGGGCTGGTGGGCTGGGTTGGCATTGCGGACGGTGATCGAAAGCGGCGGACGGATAATCTACACTACCGGCGCGCGGACTGCCGTACGGCCAACCCAGGCGCGGCGATCTCAAAGGGGACTTTTCCTACATGCGACTGAGCAAAATCCGGCTAGCGGGCTTTAAATCTTTCGTTGATCCCACCACGGTGCTGCTGCCCAGCAACCTCACCGGCGTCGTTGGACCTAACGGGTGTGGAAAATCCAACGTGATCGATGCCGTCCGCTGGGTCATGGGCGAACTGTCGGCCCGGCACCTGCGCGGTGAGTCAATGGCCGATGTCATCTTCAATGGCTCCAGCTCGCGCCAACCTATCGGCACAGCTTCCGTGGAACTGGTCTTTGACAATGCGGATGGCAAAATCGGCGGCGCCTACGCCAATTACTCGGAAGTGTCCCTCAAGCGCGTCGTGGCACGCGATGGCAGTTCGAATTATTTCATTAATGGCGGCCGCTGCCGCCGGAAGGACATCACGCAACTGTTCCTGGGCACCGGACTGGGATCGAGAAGTTACGCGATTATTGAGCAAGGGATGATCTCAAGGGTTATCGAGGCTCGGGCCGACGACATGCGCGCCTTCATCGAGGAGGCTGCCGGGATTTCCCTGTACAAGGAGCGCCGCCGTGAGACTGAGGGGCGCATCGCCGACACGCGCGAAAATCTCGCGCGCGTTCAGGACCTGCGCGACGAAGTCGACAAACAGATTCGTCACCTGCAGCGCCAGGCGGCCGCCGCCCGTCGATACCAGGAATTTCGGTCACGCGAGCGCACACTGTCGGCCGAGCTGCTGGCTCTGCGCATGCGCGAGCTGGACAGCGGTGCAGAGGTGCACGACTCGGCCACGCGCTCGGCCGAACTGGTGATGCAACAGGAATTGGCCGAACAGCGCAGTCTGCGAGGCGGCCCTCGAAAAGCAGCGCGACTTCCATGATGAGCTCGGTTCGAAACTCGGCACTGTGCAGGGGCGTTACTACGAGCTGGGCGCGGAAGTCACACGCACCGAAGAGAATATCCGCTATACCACCGAGCTCCGTGCCCGCCATCGCGAGGATCTCGCGCAGACCAGCGCCTCGCTGGCCGAGGTCGGCGCGCAGATTTCTGGCGACCAGGAGCGCGTGGCTGAACTGCAAGCGGAGATTGCGGCTCTGACTCCTGAAGTCGAATCGTTGCGGATTGCAGAGCAGGCGGCAACCGCCGCGTTGGCGGCCGCGGACGCCCAGTTTGCAGACTGGCAAGGCCGCTGGGAAATCTACAACCGCGATCTGGGCGGAGCGCGCCAGGGGAGCGAGGTGGAGGCAGCGCGCATCGAGCAACTGGACAGCCAGATGTTGCGCCTGAGGAGCCAGGCCGATCGCCTGGCGGTGGAGTATGAGTCCCTGGGTCGCGCCCAGGATGGGGCCGCGCTTCAGGAACTTACCACTCAGGAAACCAGCGCCGCCCAGCATGCCGCAGCGCTCGAGACTCGACATGCATCCGCGCTGACAGACGCACAACAGCTGCGCGGGCAGCAGCATGAAACCGAGCAGCGCTTGGAGGAGTTGCGCCGCCGGCGCGATCTGGCACGAGCCGAATTCGTCTCGCTCGAAGCCGTGCAGCAAGCCGCACTCGGTGAGAAAGAATCCGGCGCAAGCGAGTGGCTGGCAGGTTTCGGCAAGCGCTCCGGTCAAGACAAGTTCGCACGGTTGGCCACCGCACTCACGGTCGATCCGGGTTGGGAACGTGCTGTCGAAACCGTGTTGGGCGATTACCTCGAAGCGGTGTGCGTAAAGGATCTGAACCAACTGAGCGATGAGTTGCAGCACCTCGAGCGTGGCAGCCTCGGCTTTCTGGAGGCGCCCACTGCAGGAGTTAGCTCGGAAGCTGGAGCCTCAGAGCACAAGGGTACCTTGGCCGCGCAGGTGCGCGGTCCCGCAGCGGCACTGACCATGCTCTCAGCGGTACGTACCTGCGACACGCTGGCCCAGGCATTGGTCCGTCGGCGCCAGTTGAGCGCGGGCGAGTCTTTAGTGACCCCGGCGGGGGAGTGGGTGGGACGCAGCTGGCTGCGCCTGCGGCGTGGGAGCGATCCGCACGCAGGAGTCCTGGAAAGGGCACAACGTCTCAAGGACATGCACCGCGAATGCGCGGCCGCAGAGGCGGCAGTGCAGGGCGCCGAACAAGCGCGCGCCACGCTGCGCACGCAAATTCAGGACAGTGAAAGGTCGCGCGACGAGGTGCAGCGACAGATCCAGAACGCCCACCGCGAACACGCGGAACTGCGCGCCCAACTCGGAGCCTCGCAGGTCCGCCTGGATGAAGCGCAACTGCGTCGTGAGCGCCTTGAGGCCGACCGCGATGAGGTCGACGGGGAGATTGCGCGCACCTTGCAGGAGCTCGCGCAAGCCCGTCAGGCGCACGGCGCCGCGCTTGATGCTTTGCAGCGCCTCGATGCCAGCCTGCCCGCACTCACCGACGAGCGCGAGATGTACCGCGAACGCGCCGGTGCGGCGCGCGAGACGGCACAGGCCGCTCAACTGGCGCTTCGGGACATACTGGTTCGGTTTGAAAGCCGGCGATCCACGCATGCCTCCATGGTCAGCACGGCGGCAAGACTGCTTGAGCAACGCGCGCAACTCTCGCAGCGCCACGAGAGCCTCAGCGCAGAATTGGCCGACGGCGATGCGCCCGTGCTCGAGCTCAATGTAAGGCTCCAGGACGCCCTCGACCGGCGCCTGGAAATCGAGGCAGACCTGGCGATGGCTCGCCAGGCCCTTGAAGATGCCGACACCGCGCTGCGCACTCTTGAGCAACGGCGGCTCGCCGCCGAAAGTAGGGTCGCCGCCGCGCGTCAGTCCATGGACAGTGCGCGTATGCAGGCCCAGGAATCGAGGGTCCGCCGCGAATCCCTGGCCGAGCAGTTTCAGCAGACCCGTTGCGATCTGGCAGAAATCATGGCCTCGTTAGCCAGCGATGCGGCGGTCAGCGACTGGGAAAACCGGCTGAGCGATGTCCGATCGGACATCGAGCGACTGGGTCCGGTCAATCTTGCCGCGATCGAGGAGCTGCGAGCAGCAATCGGAGCGAAAGTCGTACCTCGACCGGCAATACGGGGACGTCAACGATGCATTGAAGACCCTCGAGGACGCGATGCGGCGGATGGACAAGGAGACGCGCGCGCGCTTCGAGGATACCTTCAATCGCGTCAACGCAGGTCTGAAGGAGAAGTTCCCGCGGCTGTTCGGAGGAGGGCACGCCTACCTGGAGCTGGTCGGGGAGGATCCGCTGGCGGCCGGAGTCGCGGTCATGGCGCGTCCGCCCGGCAAGCGAAACAGCACTATTTCCCAGCTGTCGGGGGGCGAGAAGGCGCTTACGGCCGTGGCGCTGGTGTTTTCGATCTTCGACCTCAATCCGGCACCGTTTTGCCTGCTGGACGAGGTGGACGCGCCGTTGGACGAGCACAACGTCGGTCGGTTCTGCGATATCGTGCGGGAAATGTCCAATCGAGTGCAGTTCATCTTCATCACCCACAACAAGGCCACCATGGAACTGGCCTCGCAGCTGCTGGGCGTGACCATGAACGAGCCCGGCGTCTCGCGCCTGGTGTCCGTCGACGTCGACGCGGCCGTGCGACTCGCGGCGGTCTGAGCAGCCCATGGCCTGGCTGCGCCCGATCCTGCTGCTCGCCGGCGCGCTGTTTATTGCCCTGTTGATCTGGTGGGAGCGGCGCCGCCCGCGCCAGGCGCCGGACTCGGCTGCGGCGCGCACCGAGCGGAGCGATCCGAAGCCGGGCTGATCTCCTCGTCCGGCGAGCGGCCCGGACACGACGCCGCAGCAGCGAGCGCGCAGCCGCCCGAGCGAAGCGACACACGCGATCGGGATCTGCACCGCACCCCGCCGGTGATCGACTGGACGGAGGCAGAGCCCGCGGATCCGGAGCCCGGGCATGTCAGCGGAGCCATCGCTGATGACGCCGCCCGGTCAGCTCCATTGCCTGAGCTGATCGTCGATTGGCCCGCCGAGGACGTCGCGCCGCATCGTGACTCTGCGCATACTGCCGGCACGCCAGGATCGGCTGGCCGGACGAGCGCTGCGCCAGGGTTTGGTGGCCTGCGGCTTCCGGCACGGCCAGTTCGGCATCTTTCACCTGGCCGGCGATGACGGCCGGGTGCATCATCAGCGCCGCGAGCCTGGTGCGTCCCGGCATGCTTGATCCGGCCACCATGGATTTCCAGCGCTTTGCCGGCATCAACGTATTCGCCGTACTGCCCGGGACCGGTAAGCACGGAGGAAGCACTGCAGCGGCTCGGGCCAAGTGGCCGTCGAAGTCGCCGCGCGCGTGGGCGGCCGCGTGCAGGACGAGAACAGCGCGCCCTTCAGCGCCGGGGAAGCCGGTGCAGTGGCGGCAGCGTTGCCTGAGCGCCATGAAGGGCGCGCAGCTCGAGTGCGCGGCTGGCGGATTGAGCAAACCGGCGGCGCGAGCACTGGAGTTGCGCGAACAGATCGCGCGTCACGACTATCGGTACTACATCCTCGACGATCCTGAAGTTCCGGATGCCGAGTACGACCGACTGCTCGCCGAACTTCGCGCCCTGGAGCCGAAGCATCCGGAGCTGATCACCCCGGACTCTCCGACGCAACGAGTGAGTGGTGCGCCGAGCGCCGCCTTCGCCCGGCCGTGACACGGCGTGCCGATGTTGTCGCTCGACAACGCCTTCACCGAGGCGGAGGTTGCCGACTTCGACCGGCGCGTGCGCGAGACGCCTGGGCATCGATCAGCGTCATCGAGTACTGCGCCGAGCCGAAGCTCGATGGCCTGGCGGTTTCGTTGACGTTACGAGCAGGGCGTGCTCACACGTGCCGCCACGCGCGGCGATGGCACGACCGGCGAGGATGTAACAGCCAATGTGCGCACCATTCGTTCGGTGCCGCTGCGACTGCAGGGCGCCGCGCCGAGCGAGCTCGAAGTTCGTGGCGAAGTGTTCATGCCCGTGGCCGGCTTCAGAAACTCAACTGAAAGCCGCCGCCGCGGCGGGCGAGAAGCTGTTCGTCAATCCGCGCAACGCGGCCGCCGGGGCACTCCAGGCAGCTGGATCCGGGCATGACCGCCACCCGGCCGCTGGCGGCCTTTTTCTACGGAATCGGACGCTGGCGCGGGATGCGCATCCGGCTCACGCAACAGCAGCTGCTGGCGCAGCTGCCGGCCTGGGGGCTGCGTACCAATCCCGAAACGCAGATCGGTCCAGGGCGCGGCAGGCTGCCTGGAGTACTACCATGCGCTGGCAGCGCGACGCGCGAAGCTGCCGTATCAGATCGATGGCGTGGTCTATAAGGTCAACTCGCGCGCCGACCAGCAGGCACTGGGCCAGGTCAGCCGGGCGCCCCGCTGGGCCGTGGCACACAAGTTCCCGGCCGATGAGGCGCTGACGGTGTTGCGTGAAGTCGATTTTCAGGTCGGCCGCACCGGCGTGCTCACGCCGGTCGCCCGGCTCGAACCCGTCATGGTGGGGGGCGCCGTACGTGAGCAATGCGACGTTGCACAACATGGATGAAATTGAACGCAAGGACGTGCGCGTCGGAGACACCGTCGTCATACGCCGTGCCGGAGATGTCATACCGGAATTGGTGCGGGTGCTGCCGGAGCGGCGGCCCGCCGATGCGCGCAACGATCGCGCTGCCCGAGCAACTGCCCGGTGTGCGGATCCCCGGTGCTGCGCGTCGAAGGGGAAGCGGCGGCGCGCTGCACCGGCGGATTTAATTGCGCCGCGCAGCGCAAGGAGGCGCTGCGCCACTTTGCCAGCCGCCGCGCCATGGATATCGAGGGCCTGGGCGACAAACTCATCGATCAACTGGTGGACCGCGCGATGATTGCCACGCCCGCCGACCTGTACGCGCTGCGGGCCGCCGACCTGGCCGGACTCGAACGCATGGGAGAAAAATCCGCGGCCCGCGTGTGGCCTCGCTCGAGCGCAGCAAGCAGACCTCGTTGCCGCGCTTCCTGCATGCGCTCGGAATTCGCGACGTCGGGGAGGCCACCGCCGCTGCGCTCGTGCCGAGCACTTCGGGACGCTCGAGGCATCTGAGACGGCGACGCTCGAGCAGATACTCGAGGTACCCGATGTGGGCCCTGTGATTGCCGCGCAGGTGCAGGCCTTTTTTGCCGCGCCCGCGAATCGCTCGATCGTGCAGCGACTGCTGGCCGCGGGTATCTCCTGGCCCGAGACGCGACGGCGCGAGGCCACCTCCCGTCCGCTCCCTGGACTCACGATGGTGCTGACCGGGACGCTTGCAGGGCATGACCCGGGAAGAGGCGGCTGAGGCCCTTCAGGCGCCAGGGCGCCAAGATCAGTTCGGCGGTGTCCAAGCGTACAAGTTATCTGGTGGCCGGCGACGAGGCAGGCTCGAAACTGGCGCGCGCGCAGGAGCTGGGCGTACCTGTGCTCGACGAGAAGGGCTTATCGAGCCTGTTGCGAGGGGAAATTCCGGATCGCTAGGTCAATTCCCGCCCGTCGTGTTCGCGCATATCCCCGGCCTGCCTTTTGCGTTCAGCGAGCATGGCCAGCACAGCCTCGCGGGCAGCGGGAGCATGCACCAGCAAGCCCAGTACGTCGCCAGGGCGCGCCCATTCCAGGGCTCAGCCGGGCCGCTGCGAGCTCGGTGTTTTCCATCAGGATCGACTGGCCGGGCACTCCCGCGCCGAGCAGTGCGTTGCGGATGATCCCGGGTATTTCGCCCGGTGCCCGACCTCGCAGGTGCGTCGGGATCTCCTTGACGACGACCAGATCCGGTCGCGCCTCCGCCGCCACGCGGGCCAGCTCGCCAATGTCGGCGTCCTGCCTGTTGCCCGCGTGACCGAGCAAAACGCCGAATCGACCCGGATTGCCCGCGCAATTTATCGGCCACGCCCAAAAACCCACGCAGGCCGTCCGGATTGTGCGCGTAATCGAGCAGGACCTGCACGCCGCCGATTTCGTAACGCATCATCCGCCCCGGATTGTCATCGACCTCGGAGCCAAAGCCTGCGTAGACTTTGGCAATCGTCTCGGCAGAGATCCCAAGTGCGCGCGCCGCCAGTGCCGCCGCGGCCAGATTGGCAATGTTATAGAGCGCGAATCCGCCGATGGTCAGCGGCATCGCTTCCACTCCACCCAGATCGTGCTCGGCTTGCCCGATCGCCAACATCATCTTTCCGGCGCGCACGCCACAGGTCCATCCACCACGCAAGCGATGGTCGCGCAGCAAGTCCAGATCTGCATCAAGTGCAAACCAGCCGAGGTGCTGGGATGACTTCGATGCGCTGTCCCAGTTGCGCGGCCTTGGCGCGCAATTGTTGATCGTCGGCGTTGAGCACCAGCAGTCCTCCGGGCTTGACAACTGCTGCGACCGACATCTTGACGTCGGCGAGGCCGCTAAGGTCGTGGATCCCGTATTCGCCGAAGTGATCCGAACTGACGTTCGTGACTACCGCCGTGTGGGCTTGCGAAACTGCGATGCCTCGACGCAGGATCCCGCCTCGCGCGGTTTCAAGAATTGCCGCCTCACAGCGGCGCTCGCGCAGCACCTGGCGCGTGCCGGCCGGCCCCGAGTAGTCACCGCTCAGCAGCGCTTCCTCGTTGAGGAATACGCCGTCGGTACAGTTGAATGCGGCCCGCCAGCCATGGGCCCGCGCGCAAGCGGCGAGCAATCTCACGGTGGTGGTTTTCCCGTTCGAGCCGGTCACAACGGCGGTGGGAATTTCGTGCAGCTCCTGCCAGGGCACCTTGGCAGGGTCTGGCAAAGAATCGAGCGGAAAACTTCGCCCGCCGGCCCCTGCACCTCAGGGTCAGCTCAGTGTCATCGAGCAAGTGCGGCAGCCCGCGCGCGTCACCTTCGGCCAGCAACGCCAGCAGATCCGGGCGCTTTTCACGCTCGGCCAGCTGAACGAAGCGCTCCATCGCCGCTGCTTCAGCAATGACCGGTGCAAGCACCTCTTCGCGGCCGACCGCATTGTCCAACGCGGTCGCATACCAGGCCTCCTCCAGCGCGCACAGCCGCTCAGGCTCGCGCTCCA
Source organism: uncultured Gammaproteobacteria bacterium (assembly GCA_963717335.1). Classification (GTDB taxonomy): domain Bacteria; phylum Pseudomonadota; class Gammaproteobacteria; order Steroidobacterales; family Steroidobacteraceae; genus FEN-1191. Next base: position 565,250 of record CAVQVZ010000006.1, read on the forward strand.
CCACGGACGCACACCAGGCCCATTCGTTCACCTCGGTGGCCAGAAAAAGCAGATCGCAGGGAGCCGCTATGGCCAGGGAGGCGCCCGAAGCGTGCGTTCGCGCTACGACCCCGGGGATCTGCCAGCCCAATCGGTGCCGCGCCCTATCAACGCGGCTGCGCCACGCGCTGAGTAATTCCTCATCGATCGCCACGCCGAACGCTTCGAGCACGGCGCCGGTCGAAGTAAAGAACAGATTGCTCCCGGTAAGGCGCCGCGAATCCTCAAAGGGCAACGCGGGCGTAACGTTCAGTCTTCGATCTCCGGTGCCAGACGTACGCCACGCTCGTCGCGGATCAAGGCCTCCGACCCAAAGTCGGTGCGCTGCGCCTCAGGACCAGCGGAGATGCTCGGCGCGGCGAGCACGATATCTTCGGATTCCGCGGAGAAGGGTCCCATGCTTCTGGGCAGCGGCGCCCCGGCCGGCTTGAACTTGGTGATCTGTTTCCACGATCTCACCAGTGCATCGGCGAATATCAACAGCAGATCGCCGGCGGCGCCCATCCGCAGCGCCGCTTCAATGGCTTCCTGTTCGTCCGGAATGATCGAGATCGAGGATTCGGCCACGCCCGCCGCGCGCAAGGCCTGCGCCATGATGCGCGGGACCTCCTCGGGCGCACGATCGCGCAGGACATCGTCCCGTCGGCATACATAATGATCGAAACGGCCCGCGACCGCCTGCGCAATGGCCACCAGGTCCTCGTCGCGTCGGTCACCGGGCCCTGCCAGCACCACCAGACGCCGGCCGGCCACATCGAGACGCTGCGCAAGATCGGCCATCGCCGAGACAGCGTGCGCGTTGTGACCGTAGTCAAACAGCACTTTAAAGGGATGCTCGTTGAATACGTTCATGCGCCCCGGCGCCTGGAAGAACGTGGAATCAAAGGTTCTAAGCCCCTGGCGTATCGCGTCGAGCTTGATTCCCAGCGCAAAGGCCATGGCAGCCGCAAACATGGCATTTTGCACGTTGTGGGTCGCGCGCCCCTCCAGAGTGGCGGGAATCAGATGCGTCCAGAGCAGCGGGATCTGCCCGCCCCGATCGTATAAGGCAATCATCTGGCCGTTGACGCCGGCCTCAAGCGCGCAGGCTCGGCCTCCGGCACGAACGTGCTCTCGTACCAGTGTGTGGTTGGGGTTGATCGTTACATAGCAGATGTTCTTGGCCTCGGTGTAGCCGGCCATTTTCAGCACCAGCGGGTCATCCGCATTGAGCACGGCGCAGTCGGTCGCGACTTCGATCACGACGCGTTTGACTTCGGCCAGCTGCTCGAGCGTGTCGATGCCCTTGATCCCAAGGTGGTCGGCCTGCACATTGAGCACCGCACCGACATTGACTTCGTTCACCCCCATACCTGCGCGCAGCAAGCCGCCGCGCGCGGTCTCGAGCACCGCGATATCGATCTGTGGATCGGCGAGCACCATGCGAGCCGAAACCGGGCCGGTCATGTCGCCCTGCACCGTGCGCTGGCCGTTGATGTAGACCCCGTCGGTCGTGGTCAGGCCCGGTGTCATGCCGCTCATCTTGGTAATGTGCGCCAGCATGCGCGCGGTCGTGGTCTTGCCGTTGGTGCCGGTGATAGCCGCGATCGGGACGCGCGAGGAGGATCCGGGCGGGAACAACATATTGATGACCGGGCCGGCGACGTCGCGAGGCGTGCCTTCGCTGGGCGCCACGTGCATGCGAAACCCAGGGGCCGCGTTTACTTCGCAGATTCCGCCACCGATCTTGCGATAGCTCTCGGTGATATTCTTCGAGAGGAAATCGACACCACCCACGTCCAACCCGATGGCGCGCACGGCGCGCTCGGCCATTTCACGATTGTCCGGATGAATGACATCGGTGACATCGGTCGCGGTACCGCCCGTGGACAGGTTGGCGGTCGAGCGCAGGTAGATGATCTGACCGAGGGCCGGAACCGACTCGGGAGTCAATTGATCGCGCTCGAGCATCCTCTGCGCCTGCGCGTCCAGTTCCAGGCGCGTCAGCACTTTTTCGTGGCCGACGCCGCGCCGCGGGTCCTGGTTGACGATGTCGATCAGTTGCAGAAACCGTGCGCTCACCATCGCCCACGACGTGGCCCGGGCGTGCGCCGTGTGGCGGCCACAAGTTCACCATTGACCACCAGCAGGCGATGATCGTCACCTTCCAGAAACGTCTCCACGATCACGGAGCGGGAATGCTCGCGTGCCGAGTTGAAGCCCTGGGTCACTTCCTCCTCGGTCATCAGCCGGATGGAAATGCCGCGACCGTGGTTGCCGTTATAGGGTTTGGTGACCACCGGAAACCCGATGCGGTGCGCAGCGCGAACCGCCTGGGTCGGGGAATTGACCAGCTCCTGCTTGGGCACCGGCAGTCCCAGCGTCGCCAGTATCTTGTTGGTCTCCTCCTTGTCGCTGGCCAGTTCCACGGCGATGTGCGGGCGTTCGGCCCGTCACGGTGGCCTGGATGCGCTGCTGGTACTTGCCGTGTCCGAGCTGCACCAGCGACTGGTCGTTGAGGCGCAGCCACGGGATGCGGGCCTGTTCAGCCGCGCGCACCAGCGAAGCGGTCGAAGGTCCGAGCGCACGGCGCTGAGCGAAGCGAATGAACTCATCACGAGCCTCGGGCCAGTTCCAGTCCGGTGGCACGGCACCGGCAGGACGGATCGAGTCGGGGAGCAGTGAGCTTAGGAGTCGCAACCCCAGCTCGCCGGCGGCGATCCCCTCATCGCGCTGCGCGTACTCGTAGACGACGCTGTATATCCCCGGCGCACCGGCGCTGCGTGTCTTGCCGAAGGTGACCGCCTCGCCTGCGATGTTCTGAAGTTCGATCGCCACGTGTTCGAGAACGTGCCCGAGCCAGGTGCCCTCATCCTCGCGCATCCGACGCAAAAACCCGCCCGGCACTTTGTAGGAACAGCCGTGCTCGGCCAGCCCCGGCAGGGCGGCGGCCAGTGCGTCGACAAATTCGTGGCCGAGCCTGCCGGTGGGCCAGGCCTCCAAAGGACCCAGATCCAGTTCGAGTCGAATGACCGGAAAGTGGGCGTACAGAGAAGGCCCTACGAAAACTGAGCGATCCAGGATACGCACGAGCGCTATTCCTTGGCGCGGGACCGGACCGAGGCGGCTTGGCGCGTGTGCAGATTGAATGTCGCACCCGCGGTCAGGATGTGCACGCGCAGCCCCAGGACGCACACGGGCTGCCCTTCACTGACCTCGCCGATTGATGAATAACTGACATCAGAGGCGTCCACGACCGTGACCCCGCCGCTTCCTTCCACCTCGATCGTCTCGTCCGGACCGACAAAAGCCGCCGTGTCCTCATCGAGCCCTATGCCGATGGCAAAAGGGTTATAGGCCAGCGCCGTGATAAGGCGACCTAAACGGTCGCGCTCCCGAAAGTGCTGATCGACGATAAAGCGATTGCTCAGTCCCAGCCCCGGGGCAAGCCGCACGCTCCCGGATACCACGGCGGAGCCTTCATCGCCGAAGGCAATCATGTGTTCACTCAGGATGCTGGCCCCCGCGCTGGTTCCGCCCACCGCCACTCCGCGGGCATTGCGTACGCGGATCAGCTTGGCGACCGGAGTGCCGCCCAGCAGGGTGGTGAGCCTGAGCTGGTTCCCGCCGGTGAAGAAAATGCCGGTGGCTTCTTCCAACCGCTTGAGCCGGCCGGGCTCATTGCAATCGCGCCGGGTGTCGAAGTCCATGGTGGCCACCTCGGCCGCCCCCAGCTCAGAAAATAACCTCTCGTAGCGCGGGCCGGTCTCGTGCATCCGGCTCGCAGTCGGAATCACGACAATATTGGCGGCTTCGCCTCCAGACACCCGGACAAACCGTTCCAGGATATGGCGATCGTTCTCTTTGTTCTCCGCCCCCCCGATCGGTACGATCCAACCGCGGGTCTCTCCCTCAGGCGTTCTGCTCGGCATTCAGCGCAAATCCTCTGCGACCATGGGATATGCAGTTGAAGCGAGCCCCCACGCGCGCAAACTGCGTATCGAATCATGACGGTTTGCGCCTCTCCTGTCGCGCTCAGCGCATCGATCAAGCGCGCTGGCAAAGAATTGTTCTAAGTTGACAGCGCAACTTACTGTTTATGCTTATATTTTTTCAAGAAACATGCACAAAACCTGCCTCAGAAACGGAATCGCAAGCCGGCAAACGCCCCGAAGGGCGGTGCGGGACTGAGAAACCGGTTGTCCACGCGCGGGTCATTGGTATCCGCGTCGACAGGCACGCCCGGAGCGCCGATGCCGGTGGGATCTCCCAGTTCTCCGAAAGTCGCGTATTTGTGATTGATGAGATTCGCGATGTGGGCGTAGAAATCGAGATGATCGTTCAGCTGGTAACGGGTGTGAAGGTTGATCACGGAATAACCGGGCAGTGTCGGCATGCGGTTGGATTCATCGCCCCTCAGGTACTGCGGGCTGGCAAATTGCAGATCGCCGCCGATCATCCAGTGCGCCATCAGGCGCAAGTCCGCCCCGAGTTTTATTCGGTGCGCCGGTATTCCCGGCAAATGATCCCCCGGCATGACCTGCACGTTGCCCTGGGCATCGGCAAAACGATTTTGGGGCGAGGGCAGAAGCAACGCCGATTCAAACGTGGCGGCGACGTAGCTGTAGTTCAGAAAAACGCTGCAGCGCTGCTGTTGGTAGTGCAGCCCGAACTCTACGCCCTGGCGTCGTGTTCCGCCGATGTTCTGGAAATAGCCGGTGCTGAGCGAAGTCGCAACCCCGAAGATATCGTCGCGGACGTTGGTGCGGAACACTCCGAAATTCCAGCTTAGCTCCCGCGCGCGCCCCGGGCTTGTAGCTGCCCTACCGCGCAGTCCCAGTTCCCATGTACGCGCGATCACCTGGCGCAGCGTCGGTGGGTCGCTCGAAAGGTTCGAGGGCAACAGGCAAGGCTTGGCGGGATCCGAACACTCAATCTCCCCGGCGGTCGGAACGCGATTGCCCTCCGCGTAACCCAGATACCCGGTCAACCGGCTGGTAATTTTCTCAGTCACGCCGATGGCCGGATTGAATCTCTGGTAGTGGTTGGAGCCTGAAAGCGCGCTGCCCAATTGGTCCACCAAATCCACGGTGGCCACGTTGTACCGGCCGCTGACCGTGAGTGCCAGAGCGTCATCGACGTTGAACGTGTCGGCGCCCAGAACACCGTAGTACTGGTTCGAAGAGTGCACGGCGACCGGCGTGGCATTCCAGGGCGTATTCTGCGGAGTGGTTACGATTTGTCCCGAGCGGGCCACCTGCAAGTCGGAGTTTATGGTGCCGACCTCCGACCATGAGCGGAAATCGGTGCTGTCCTGGTCAACACTGAGCGCCCCGGCAAGATGATTTTCGTGGCCGGCCAGATCCGCCGTGCTGGTCAGTTGCAATGAAGCGCCGGTCCCGACCGTGCGTATCGATTCGAAGTCTGTTTCACCGATATACACCGAACCGTTCTGCGAGAGGTCCGGGATGGGCCCGCCGGCGTCGTTGGTCAACGGCGATGTCCCATCGCCCTGGCACAGCTCGCCCGCATTGGCCGCAGAGGTGCACGACACATAGTCCGTGGTGTTTCCGTTGACCACGAACTGCCGGAAATTTCGATAGTAGGCATTGGCTTGGACGGACAGCACCGGGCTGGCCGCATAACTGGCGTTGAGCACAGAAAAAAACAGACGATTGTCATTTTCCTGCGGATTGGTAAACACCAGGCTGCGATGTACCGCCAGTTCCTGCACGGGCGCCGGGGATTCCCCCGACAAAGCGTTGTCAGCTCCGGTGAGGCTCCAATCCATTTCGACTCGGCCCTCATGAAAACTCAGATCGGCGTACATTTGCCGGACGGAATCCGGAGAAAACTTGCGCCAGCCGTCCTGCTCCAGAAACCGTGCACCGGCGTACAGCCCCCACCGCCCGTCATTGACCCCGAATTGAGCCGAGCCCTGGCGCTGGCCCCAGGCGCCGCCCGAGGCCTCGATGAGGCCACCCTGGTCGGTAAATCCGTTCTTCATCGTCAGCACGATCGCGCCCCCGAGCGCGTTTAGGCCATAGACGGGATTGGATCCGACCACATCCACCCGTGCAATCGCCAGATCGGGAATCAGGTCCCAGTTGATCGTGTCCCCGAAGGCTTCATTGACCCGCACACCACTTTGGTAAACGGCCAGTCCCTGCGGCGCGCCCAGGACCGGCGAGGCCTCGAATCCGCGGTAAAGGATGTCGGGTTGGAACGGGTCGTCGAGGTCGTCCGAAAGGTTGATGCTCCCCAGACGCCGGTCCATGGCCGAAAGCAGGCTCGGTGCGCCATCGCGAGTCAGTTCGGAGGCCGTCGCGCTTTGGATATTGCCGGGGAGCTTGTCGATGTCTATGCCTGTTCCCGCCAGGGGCGTCGTGCCGACGATTGTGATCTCATCCATCGGTTTGACGACGACCGCCGAGGGTTCATTCGATTCGGCATTCGCCAGCAGGCTCGCTCCGGCGCACACCAATGCAATCAACGAGGGCAGGCTCGGCATCGGGCGGGGCCTGCCGGAACCGTGGGGCGCCTCTAGCAAGATCTGTCGCGAGCCAGCATAACTCCGCACGGAGCTTGCGGTGTTTTTCTCGACACGGACAGTGCACTCATGGGAGGCGGAATGGCGCATGGGATTGGGCATTGTAAGTCGAGCCACCCATTCGCTGCGTTCAGGAGACTGGAAATTAGCGCTCGAGTACTTCAAGGTATCGGCGCTCGGACCGCAGTAGGCGCCATGATTTTGAGTCACGGGGGCCATGGCAGCACGCTGCGCATTGTATGTAAGGACACACCAATAATGAGAAACGATTCGCCCGCGCGCGCCGACAGTGGAATGGAACACTTCGGCTATAAGGAATCGCTGGATCGCAGCATCGGGGCGTTCGGCAGCTTCGCCGCAGGCGTCAGCTACATCTCGATACTGACTGGAACATTCCAGCTGTTTTACTTCGGCTTCGGCATGGCCGGGCCCGCGTACCTGTGGTCCTGGCCTCTGGTGCTGGTCGGCCAGTTGGCGGTCGCGCTGTGCTTTATGGAGTTGGCCGCCAAATACCCGATCGCCGGATCGGTCTACAACTGGTCCAAGCGCCTGGGCAGCCGGATCGTGGGCTGGTCCTCGGGTTGGCTGATGCTCACCGCCTCGATTGTCACCCTGTCGGCCGTGGTGCTCGCGCTGCAGCTGAATCTGCCGCGCCTGTGGAGCGGCTTTCAGATCGTGGGCGATGGCAGCGGTCCGTACGATTTCGCCACCAACGCGGTGATCCTCGGCACGGTCTTGATCGTGTTCACGACCCTGGTCAATGCGCTCGGCGTGCGTCTGATGGCGATGATCAACAGCGCGGGGGTTTTTGTGGAACTGATCGCCGCCTGCCTGATAGCGATCATCCTCGCGCTGCACGCGAAGCGAGGTCCCGGAAGTCTTCTTCTCAACCAATGGTTATGGTGCGGGCAAAAGCGGAGGGTTTCTGGGCGCCTTCCTGGTGGCCTCGCTCGCGTCCGGATACGTGATGTACGGATTTGACACCGCCAGCTCACTGGGCGAGGAGACACTCGAGCCGCGGCGCACCGCTCCGCGCGCCATCCTGCGGGCCATACTGGCCTCCTTTGTCATCGGTGGAGCAATTCTCGTGTTCGCGGTCATGTCGGCGCCCGATCTGGCTGATCCAAAGATCGGTGACAGCAGCGGCGGCCTGCAATACATCGTCGAGCAGGTGATGTGGGGTCCTCTGGGCAAGATTTTCCTGGTTTGCATCGTGGTGGCGGTGACGGTGTGCTCGCTTGCCGTGCATACCGCGGCCATCCGGCTGACCTTCGCAATGGCGCGCGACAACGCATTGCCGTTCGGCCAGAAACTGGCGCGGGTACACCCCAAGACGCAGACGCCCATTATTCCGGCCGTGCTGATCGGGGTGATTGCCGAGTTGATTCTGATCGTCAATATCGGTCAGCCAAAAATCTTCACCGTCCTGACCTGCGATCGCGATCATCATGATCTACCTGGCGTACCTGATGGTCACCGGTCCCTTGCTGCGTGCAGCGCCTGCGCAGGCAATGGCCGCCGCCGGATCTGCGCTCCGGCGGATACTTCACGATGGGTCGATGGGGGCTGCCGATCAACATCATCGCGGTACTGTGGGGGGTGGGGATGGCGCTAAACCTGGCCTGGCCGCGCCAGAGCGTCTACGGGGTCCCTTGGTACAACACCTGGGGCGCGTTCGTGTACATCGCCCTGATACTCGGGGCCGGCCTGTTGTGGTATGCCCTCAAGGGACGCCACCACATCGGAACGCTGGCCGAACACGCCACGGCGGCCCAGATCGACGCGATTCCTAAAAGGGGTTGAGGCGGATCGCGAGTAAGTCGCCTGGCGCCCGTTGCGCCGCCAGGCGTGATTTGCAAATCCGTCGCTTTTAGACAAGAATAGCGTCGCATTTCGACCGCCCACGGGCCCGGGACCTCTCTTGGACAGCCCCTCTCAGAAAAGTCACTTCGCGTTCCTGACGCTGCCGCAATACTCAATGATTGCGCTGACCAACGCGGTCGAACCGCTGCGCATGGCCAATAGTCTTAGCGGCCAGCTGGCTTACGAATGGTCCATCGTGAGCCTGGACGGTACCCCGATCGTGGCCAGCAATGGCCTGACGCTCAGCTCGACCAAGCCCCTGGCGAGCCTGGGCCGGGTGGACATCCTGTTCGTGTGCGGCGGGATCGACGTGCGCGAAGGGGTCTCCCAGCCGCTGTTGAGGGCGCTGCGGCGCTTCGCGGACCGAAAGTCCGGGCTTGGAGCCCTGTGCACGGGGGGCTACGCGCTGGCGCGCGCCGGTTTGCTGGATACCTACCGGGCGACGATCCACTGGGAAAACCTTTCGGCGCTCCGGGAAGAATTCCCGCGCGTCGTGCTCAGCAACCAGGTCTTCACGATCGACAGGGACAGGTACACCGCCTCGGGCGGCATCGCACCGCTCGATCTGATGCTCCACTTGATCAAGGGCAAGCTCGGTGCCCGTGTCGCCCAACTGATCACCGAGCAGTTCATCGTTGATCGCGCACGGAACGATCGCGACCAGCAGTTCGTTCCGCTGCGAGCGCAACTGGGCGCCAGTCATGAAGGGCTGATCAAGGTCGCGCAGCTCATGGAGGAGCACATCGAGAGGCCCATGTCGCTCGATGCGATTGCGACCGCCACCCGACTTTCGCGCCGCCAGATCGAGCGCCTGTTCAAGAGGCACCTGGACTGCGTGCCCAAGAAGTACTACCTGCAAATGAGGCTCCGGCGCGCGCGCGAGCTCTTGCTGCAAACCGCCATGCCCATCATGGATATCACCACCGCATGCGGCTTTCAGTCGCCCCCGCATTTCTCCAAATGCTATCGCCGGGAGTTCGGCTGTCCGCCCAGCGCGGAACGCCAGATTCGTCATACGCATGCCGCTGGGCGTGCTCGCTCGGCAGGGTTGTTGCGGGGAGACATAGTGTGAGTATCCAACTGGATGCTACGTCGCAATTCGCAGTGCGCTTGGGGCCGCCTGTCGTCTGTAGGCATGCGTCGGTCGCTAAGCGACTAGTCCGACCGGTACGCCCCACATACCATTCTCAACAGCTTGCGGGAGACTGATTTTATGAGCGATGCGCCTGAGGCAGAATTTGACCTTAACTCATTGAACGATGAGGAGCTTGCAGAGCAGGTCCACGATGATCTGTATAACGGACTCAAAAATGAGGTTGAAGACGCCACCCGGATCTACCTCAAGCGCGGCTGGAGTCCGGAGCGAGTACTGAACGACGCTCTGGTCGAGGGAATGCGCATCGTCGGCATCGACTTCCGCGACGGCATACTTTTCGTTCCCGAAGTCCTCCTGGCCGCCAACGCCATGAAAGGCGGAATGGAAATCCTGCGTCCGCTCCTGGCTGAAACCGGCGTTGAACCGATCGGCAAAGTCGTCATCGGCACCGTCAAGGGTGACATTCACGACATCGGCAAGAACTTGGTCTCGATGATGCTGGAAGGGGCAGGGTTCGAAGTCATCAACCTGGGCATCAACAATGCCGTGGAAAAATTCCTGGCGGCGCTTGAGGAGCACAAGCCCGACATCCTCGGGATGTCGGCGCTGCTCACCACCACCATGCCGTACATGAAGGTCGTCATCGACACAATGAAAGAGAAGGGGATCCGGCAGGACTTTATCGTCCTGGTAGGCGGCGCGCCCCTCAACGAGGAATTCGGCAAGGCGGTCGGCGCGGATGCGTATTGCCGTGATGCGGCCATCGCTGTGGAAACCGCAAAATCGTTGCTGCTGGCGCGCCGCAACGCCGCACGGGCCCATTAGCCCCCGCCCCGGGGAGCATCCGTGGTGGCATCCTCCCCAAGCGGCGCGCTGATCATTGCCTGCGGGGCCTTGGCACAGGAAATCGCCGCCCTGCGGCGCATCAACCATTGGGACGCGCTGGACATCCAGTGCCTGCCTCCCGAATTGCACAACGATCCTAAGCAGATCCCGGCCAAGGTGCGCGAGGCGATCCAGGCGGCGCGCGAGCGCTATGCGAGCATCTTCGTGGCCTATGCCGATTGCGGCACCGGCGGCAGACTCGATGCCGTGCTGGCCGAAGAGGGCATCGAGCGGCTGCCCGGGGCGCACTGCTACGAGTTCTTCGCGACCGCACGCCGGTTCAGCGAACTCGCCGAGCAGGAGCTGGGCACCTTTTATCTGACGGATTTTCTGGTGCGTCATTTTGACCGTCTGGTGGTACAGACGCTCGGAATCGACAAGCATCCGGAACTGATCGCTGAATACTTCCGCAATTACCGGCGCGTGGTCTACCTGATCCAGGACCCGGCCCAGGCCGATGTAGAAAAGGGCGCAAGGATTGCCAAGCTCCTGGGCCTGGAATTCGAGACGTTGCTCACAGGGTACGGTCAGCTCGAGACGAGCCTGCGACAGTGGGCCCCGACCGAATCGACGATCAAGCGGGCCACATGGCCTCGTTGATCATAATTTCTTGGCGCGACATCCCGGCCCAGGTTCTCGTCAAGCAAGGCCGCGAGACCGCCAAGGTGCAGTTGACGCATCGCTTCCAGGAAGCGGTGGACCGCGCCGCGATGCGCGCGGGCAAGGGAAGCTCCGAGGCATACTTGGCCGACTGGAAGCGCAGCGCACCGCGCTCGGTGAGCGGTGATCTGCAGGCCTTGGCCAACGCGGAGGCCGAGAGTCTGGAGGCCCGTTACAGCGATGAGGATCTGGAACGCCTGATTCGGGCTCACGGGCTCGAGCCTGAGACCGATCCGCCCGGGGCGGAGCCCACTTAATATATGTACGCCTTACGTCGCTGGTCGGTGCGCCACGCACGCGGCCTCAATTGGTTCTACCGGAACTTCGAAGCCCTGCTCGTGGCCGGCAACCCGCTTTGGCGCCTTATCGGCTACGAACGCCTGGAGCGCCCGGTCGCGGGCCTGGAGCGCCTCGTCAAGGGTGCGCTGTTCGACTGCAAGATGTGCGGCCAGTGCGTGCTCAGCGCCACAGGGATGTCCTGTCCCATGAACTGCCCCAAGCAGCTGCGCAACGGCCCGTGCGGGGGGGTGCGCGAAAACGGCAACTGCGAAGTGCGCCCGGAGATGCGTTGCGTATGGGTCGAGGCGGTCGCGGGTGCGGCGCGGATACCGGGAGGAAACGAGGCGCTCAACGCCGGCCAGCCGCCGGTCGATCGCCGATTGCAGGGCCGATCGTCCTGGCTTCGGGTCGTGCAGGAAAAGACCGGCCCGCGTCCATGAAGTTCGACGACGAACCGGTGCCGGGTTATCCACTCCCGATCCTGCCCGGCCACACATCGCCCGGACGCCTTGAGCGTGTGCTGCGTGCCGGACAGTTCGCCGTCACCACCGAGCTGGCTCCGCCCGATTCAGCCGATCCGCAGGAGGTCTACGACCGCGCCCGCGTCTTTGACGGCTACGTCGATGCGATCAACGCCACGGACGGGAGCGGTGCCCACTGTCACATGTCGAGCCTCGCGGTTTGCGCGCTGCTCACGCGCGTCGGCTACGCACCGGTCATGCAGATTTCGTGCCGCGACAAGAACCGGATTGCGATCCAGGGCGACATCCTCGGTGGCGCGGCCATGGGGGTGTGCAACGTGCTTTGTCTGAGCGGCGATGGCGTGCAGGCCGGCGACCACCCGCAGGCCAAGCCGGTTTTTGACCTCGATGCCGTGAGCCTGCTTGAGACCGCGCGCACGCTTCGCGACGAGCATCGGTTTCTCAGTGGCCGCAAGATCAGCTTCGCGCCGCGCGTGTTCCTGGGCGCGGCCGAGAACCCGTCCGCGCATCCGCTGGAGTTTCGCGCCCAGCGCGTGGGCAAGAAAATCGCGGCCGGCGCGCAGTTCATCCAGACTCAGTATTGCTACGACATGGGGCGGCTGCGCGAGTTTATGCGCCGCATTGAGGACCTGGGGCTCCTGGATAAGATCTTCATACTGGTGGGCGTCGGCCCCCTGCGCTCGGCCAAGACGGCCGAGTGGATGCGCAACAACGTGCCGGGTCTGTACATTCCCGATGCCATAATCGATCGGCTCAGCGCCGCCGGACCCAACGCACAGCGCGAGGGCATCACATTGTGCGTGGAACTGCTTCAGGAGCTGCGTGAGATCCGCGGCGTCGCGGGCGGTCACATCATGGCCTACCGTCAAGAGCAGGCCGTACCCGAAATCGTCGAGCGATCCGGCGTGCTGGCCGGCCGCCGCCCCTGGTTTCCAGGGCGAGACCTACCCACATCGGACACGAGGATTTCTCCATGACTGAAACGGTGATTAGTTCGGCCAGCCGCGAGGTGATCATCGGTTTTGATCATCCCTTCGTGATGATCGGTGAACGCATCAATCCAACCGGCCGCAAGATCCTGGCGGCCGAAATGGCGGCCGGGGATTTCACCCGCGTGTCGAGCGATGCGCTCGCGCAGGTCCAGGCCGGAGCGCAGATGCTCGATGTGAATGCGGGCATCCCGCTGGCCGACGAACCGGCGATTCTCGCGCGCGCGGTGCAGCTGGTGCAAAGCATCACCGACGTGCCCCTGTCGATCGATTCATCGATCGTCGCCGCGCTGGAGGCCGGACTGGCCGTCTACAAGGGCAAGGCCCTGGTCAATTCGGTGACCGGCGAGGAGGAGCGCCTCGAATCGGTGCTTGCCCCTGGTCAAGAAATACGGAGCGGCGGTCGTGGCCATCTCCAATGATGAAACCGGCATCTCGGAAGATCCCGACGTGCGCTTCGCGATCGCCAAGAAGATCGTCGAGCGCGCGGCCGACCACGGAATTCCCGCCTGCGATGTGGTGGTCGATCCTCTGGTCATGCCCATCGGGGCCATCAACCTGGCCGGCCGTCAGGTGATGCATCTGCTGCAGCGCCTGCGCAACGAGCTGAAGGTCAACTCCACCTGCGGCGCGTCCAACGTCAGTTTCGGTCTCCCCAATCGCAACGGGGTGAATGCGGCCTTTCTGACCATGGCGATCGGGGCCGGGCTGACCTCGGCGATCACAAATCCCCTGCACCCCGAGATCATGCAGGCCTGCCTGGGTGCGGACGTGATGATGGGCCATGATCCGCATTGCGCCAACTGGATCACCAAGTATCGCGAAGTCCCGGCCCCCGGGGCGACCGGCACCGAGGGGGCGGCGCGCGGACGGCGCGAAGGCGGCATGCGGCGGCGCGGCTAGCGGCGAGCATGGCGAGCCAGGATTCCATGTCGAGTGCGGACCCGCTGATCGTCTTTACCCCGTCCGGCAGACGCGGGCGATTTCCGGTCGGCACCAACGTGCTGGCCGCCGCCCGCTCCCTGGGCGTGGACGTGGACTCGGTGTGCGGGGGCCGGGCGATGTGCGGGCGCTGTCAGGTGACGGTCATGGAAGGGGACTTCAGCAAACACGGCGTGAAGTCCAGCGCCCAGAATCTTTCCAGCGTCAGTGAGACCGAAACCAACTACGCCAGGCGCCGCACCCTGGCGGCCGATCGACGGCTTTCCTGCCAGGCGAAGATCCTCGGCGACCTGGTCATCGATGTGCCCACGCAGCAGCCAGGTGCACCGGCAGGTGATCCGCAAGGCCGCCGATGAGCGCGAGATCACCCTCAATCCCGTGGTCAGCCTGCACTTTGTCGAGGTCATCGAGCCCGACATGCACAATCCGGCCAGCGATCTGCAGCGCCTGTACCAGGCGCTCGAGCGTGAGTGGCAGCTCATCGATCTGGATTGCGATCTTTCGCTTCTCCAGACACTGCAGCCGGTGTTGCGGCAGGGAAAATGGGCGGTCACCGTCGCCGTACACGCGCGTAAGGACATCATTGCCATTTGGCCCGGCCTGCACGAGCGCGCCTTCGGCCTGGCGGTGGATGTGGGCTCCACGACGATCGCCATGCATCTTTGCGATCTGTTGACTGGCAACGTACTGGCGACCAGCGGGGCCATGAATCCGCAGATCCGCTTCGGAGAGGACCTGATGAGCCGGGTGTCCTATTCCATGATGCACCCCGAGGGCGCACAGCAGATGACCGCGGCGGTGCGCGCGGCCCTCAATGATCTGATCGCCGATGTGGCCAAGACCGCGCAGGTCAACGACGGGGAGATCCTCGAGGCCGCATTTGTCGGCAACCCGATCATGCATCATCTGCTGCTCGGCATTGATCCGGTGGAGCTCGGCGGGGCGCCTTTTGCGCTGTGCACCGACGGAGCGGTCACGGTCAAGGCCTCGCAACTGGACTTGAAGCTTCACGGCAATGCCCGCGTCTATGTATTGCCCTGCATCGCAGGTCATGTCGGTGCCGACACGGCCGGTGTCATTCTGGCCGAAAGGCCGGACCTGCGCAGCGAACTGACGCTGCTGGTGGACGTCGGAACGAATGCCGAGATCGTGCTGGGCAACAAGGATCGGCTGCTCGCCTGTTCGAGCCCCACCGGGCCCGCCTTCGAGGGCGCGCAGATCAGTGGCGGTCAGCGCGCGGCCCCTGGAGCGATCGAACGCGTGCGCATCGATCCGGGCACGCTCGAGCCGCGCTTCAAGATCATCGGCTCGGACCTCTGGTCGGACGATCCGGGCTTTGCCGAGGCGACCGCGGCCACCGGGATCACCGGGATCTGCGGGTCCGGCATTATCGAGGTGGTCGCTGAGATGTACCTCGCGGGCATCATCAGCCAGGATGGCGTGGTGCTCGGCTCGCTGGCCAAGCGCAGCAAGCGCGTGGTGCCGGCCGGACGGACGTTTTCGTACGTCCTGCACGAGGGCGCGACCACGCTCCAGGTCTCGCAGACCGACGTGCGCGCGATCCAGCTGGCGAAGGCGGCGCTCTACGCGGGCATCAAGCTGTTGATGGAACACCTGGGCGTCGAGCAGGTCGACCGGATCCGTCTGGCCGGCGCGTTCGGTGCGCACATCGATGTGAAATACGCGATGGTGCTCGGAATGATTCCCGATTGCGATCTGGCTCACGTGACCTCGGCCGGCAACGCGGCCGGTGCCGGCGCACGGATTGCACTTCTGGACAACGAAGCGCGCACCGAAATCGAGCGACTCGTGCGACGGGTCGAGAAAATCGAGACCGCGATCGAACCGCGTTTCCAGCAACATTTCGTGGAGGCGATGGCGATTCCCCACAAGACCGCGCCCTACGAGAAATTGCGTGCCGTTGTGAGGCTTCCTGCGCCGGTTGCCGCGGAATCCGGCGAGTCCACTCGCGTGCGCGGTCGCCGCCCCAGCACCAAACCCTCCTCTAGCGCTTAGCGCATTTTCCTTCGCCGCGCGGCTTGGAGTGCGCATCCGCTCCGTAAGCGGCCTGATTTTATGGTAAATCTTGTTCTGTCCTACAGCGGTGCCGATCGCAAACGCAGTGCGCGCGGGCGGATCAGCAACGCCATCTTCCGTTGCTCTTCGTCGGGGACGGTAGTACCGTTCACCCATACCCCCGCGCGCCCTCAAGCTCGAGTGCTGCTGCGGGATGTGTCCGGCTCTGGAGCGCTTTCGCCCGCGATTGCGAGCGATGGCGAATCAAGCCGGCGCACGATGAAGAATAAAATGACACGCAAGGGGAGAATCATGACTAGATCGGTGTCCCGAATTTTATTGAGCGCGGCATTGCTGATCGGGGTGAGCGCCTCGGTGTACGCGGCCTCTCCACAGGCGCGCAATCCCGAGGCCATCCAGCGGCTCGAGGCCGAGCGCGGCGGCACGCGCGTGAGCATCAACCCGGCCACCGGCACGGCGCGATTCGTGCGCCTCCCACCGAGCACCGCGGCCGCGAGCGCCGCGGCACCGAGCGCGCAGGCCATGCGCGACAGCGCAGCGGCCTTTATCAACCAGCACTCGCAGGCGTTCGGACTGAGCACCGGCATGGCCGAGCTTCAGTTGAGGAAGACGGACACCGACCTGGTGGGCGCAACGCACCTGACCTACGCCCAGCAATACGCCGGGCTGCCTGTCTTTGGCGCCGTGCTCAAGGTGCACCTCGATGCGGCCGGACAGGTTTCGGTCGTGAGCGGCACCGTGGTGCCGGACATCACCGTTTCGTCCGCACCCGCGCGCAGCGCCGCGGAAGTGGAAAAGACCGCAGTCGCACTCGTCCAGTCACTCAAGCCCGGCACCACGCTGGTCGCTCGCGGCACGCGCCTCCTGATTTTCCGGGAAGGACTGGCCAAGGGCGTGCCGGGCCCCAATCATCTGGCCTATGAAGTGGACGTCGGAAACGGCGGCTCGGTGCGCGAGTTCGTGTACGTGGATGCGCACACCGGCAAGTTCATTGACCGGATCAGCGGCGCCCCCGACTCACTCAGGCGGCGCGCGTACGATGGCAAGAACCTGCCCAACGTGCCGCCGTCGTATCCCGGAAACCCATTCTGGGTGGAAGGCCAGGCCTTCCCGACCGGCAATGTCGAAGCCGACAACATGATCCGGGTGTCCAAAGACACCTACAACATGTACCTGAATGCCTTCGGCCGCGATTCCTTCGATGGCAAGGGCGCCACGATGGACTCCATTTTCGATCGCGGTTATGAGTGCCCGAACGCCTCTTGGAACGGCGTGTTCATTTCCTTCTGCCCCGGCTTTACCGCCGATGACATCACCGCTCATGAGTGGAGTCACGCCTACACGCAGTACACGGATGATCTGATCTACCAGTGGCAGCCGGGTGCCTTGAATGAGGCCAACTCGGACATATTCGGCGAGACGGTCGACCGCATCAATGGCCGTGGCCTGGATGGGCCCGATCGGCCGCGCACGACCGGGAGCTGCTCGGCGCGCAGCAGCGGCGTCCCGCCGCCCAATCTGAACGGTAAGCGCGCCGGCTCCCATCGCCGGCAGCTACGGATCTTTGTCGACGCTGCTGCACCCGGCGTTGCCTTTGAGCGTGACGGGCGCCGTGGTGGCGAGCAGTCCCGCGGACGCCTGCACCACGGTCACCGGCGTCAAGGGCAAGATTGCGCTGATCGACTGGGCAGGCGGTCTTTGCGGTTCGGTCACGAAGACAGGTAATGCGGTTGCCGCCGGTGCCATCGGCGCAATTGTGGTTGCCGATCCGACCGGGCTGATCGGCCTCACTGGGACCGACCAGATTCCCGCAGTGCAGGTATCGCACGCCGACGGTGCGTTGCTGCACAGCCACCTGCCAGCCACTGCAACGATCGCGATGGCGGCGGCGACGGACAATTCGATCCGCTGGGTGCTGGGCGAGGACGGCAAGGATCCGAGCATCATTGGGGGACTGCGCGACATGTGGGATCCGCAGTGCTACGGGAATCCCGGAAAGGTCAGCGACAAGCTCCAATACGCCTGTGCCACCGACGACGCGGGCGGAGTGCACACCAATTCGGGCGTGGACAACCATGCCTACGCCTTGATGGTCGATGGGGGTCATTACAACGGACAGACCCTGACCGGCATCGGCCTCACCAAGGCCCTGCATGTGTATTTCCGCGCCAAGACCGTCTATCAGGGGCCGGCGACCGATTTCCCTGATCATGCCGACGCGTTGGAGCAGTCCTGCGCGGACCTGGTCGGAGTCAACCTGAAATCCCTGACCACGGGCGGGCCCTCGGGCGAGATCATCACGGCCAACGATTGCGCGCAGGTCGCCAAGGCCCTGGTGGCGGTCGAAATGCGCATGCCCCCGACGCAGTGCGGATTCGAGCCGCTGCTGGCGAAGAACCCGCCGCCGCTGTGCGCGAGCCCGAAGAAAGTGCAGACCATCTTCCAGACGGGCTTTGAGGGAAATGCGCCGACCGCGAAGAATGGCTGGACCGTCAGCCACAGTGGCACGACCCGGGACTTCACTGCGCGCGAGTGGACGATCGTAAGCAACCTGCCCGGCAACCGCTCGGGCCGGGCTTACTTCGGGCCCGATCCGGACATCGGCACCTGCGCGCCAGGGGGCGATGAAAGCGCTGTTCTGCATTTGACCAGCCCGCAGATCCTGCTGGACACCAAGGTGACCTCACCCAAGCTGGCCTTTACCCATTACGTGGCCACCGAGACCGGCTGGGACGGCGGAAACCTCAAGATCAGCGTGAACGGTGGGCCATGGAAGATCGTCAAGGCTTCTGACTACGTGTACAACGCCTACAACGGGACGCTGTTCACGGTGGCCGACGGCAACACCAATCCGATCGCCGGGCAGCCTGCCTTTACCGGCTCGGACGGCGGAGAAGTGACCGGAAGCTGGGGCCAGTCGATCATCGATCTGGCGCCCTACGCCAAGAAGAATGACAACGTGCGTTTGCGTTGGGATATCGGGAACGACGGCTGCGGAGGCAATACGGGCTGGTACGTGGACGATATTCATCTCTACCAGTGCCAATAACGGACTCCCGCCCTTATTAGAGAGTGAGTGAGCATGGGGCGCCCTTCGGGGCGCCCCTTTTTTTGCGAGCGGTGTTTTCGCCGGGTATCGGGTTGAATAAAATAACAGGGCCCTTCTGGTGGGCGCTGCGCGAGGGACGACCGGCATGCAAAAGGACATTTCAGTGCGCCCCGACGCGCGAGGATGCTCAAGGGTGTGTCCGTGACGAAGAGCGTTGCAGCCCAAGGAGGGTGTCTGTGCGGTGGAGTTCGCTACCAGACCTACACCGCTCTGCGCGATGTCATCACCTGCCATTGCGGGCAGTGTCGTAAGACGAGCGGGCATTTCGTGGCGGCAAGCCAGGTACCCACGGAGGAGCTGGAACTGATCGAGTCGGGCACGCTCCGGTGGTACCGTTCATCCGAGAGCGCCGAGCGCGGGTTTTGCGCGCGGTGCGGAGGCAATTTGTTCTGGAGGCCCACCGGCGCGAGTACCACCAGCATCATGGCCGGCACAGTCGATCCACCCACGGGGCTGCGGATCATTCAGCATATCTTCACCGCCGATAAATCCGATTACTACGACCTCAACGACGGGGTGCCCCAGTCGGCGCACTGGCCCACGTGAACTCCATCGGAAAGGATCTCGCCATGGCCTGGGCGAGCCTCGCACTGTTGTGCGGGGCGGGTGTTTCCCAGGGCGCCACTCCCGCTTGGACTTCCGCGCCGCCGATGACGAGCGCCCGCGCGGCGCACGCCGTAGTGGTGGCCCAAGGAGCGGTATATGTTCTGGCCGGGACCGGTGCCGACGGCCGCCCCGTTGCCGAGGTGGAACGTTTCGACGGTCGGGCCTGGGGGCGCGAGACCGTCCTTCCAGGCCACGGACTCAATGCCCCGGCCGCCGCAGCGTTGGGGGAGCGAATCTATCTGATCGGGGGTTTTGACACCACCACGAACGTTCCCACCGCACAGGTGCTCGTCTACGACACCCACTCGCATCAATGGAGCGCGGCCGCGCCGCTCCCTCGCCCGCGGGGCGGACATGCGGTGGCCGTTCTGGACGGTCTTATCCATGTCATCGGCGGTGGCAATTCGGAATCGACCCTGGCGGACCACTCGGTGTACGACCCGGTCGCGAACCGCTGGTCCGAAAAGGCACCGCTCCCGCGCTCGATGGGCAGTCCTGCGGCGGTGGTGTTCGAGGGCTCGCTGTATTCGATAGGCGGGCGCAGCGGCCCTGAGGACTTCGGCGATGTGTGGCGGTACGACAGCGCAAAGGACCAATGGGTGGCCGGCCCCGCGCTGCCGGCGCGTGGCACGCACGGGGCCGTGTCGATGTGCGGTTCGATCTATGTGTTCGGGGGCGAGTCCCAGGCCGAGCGGCGCGTGCTTCCCGATGTGTTGCGCCTGGATCCCTCGAAAGGGTCCTGGATGCCGCTTTCACCGCTCCCCACGCCCCGAAACTTTGCGCGGGCCGTGGTGTTCCAGAACGCCGTGCTGGTGGTCGGTGGGAGCCTGGAGCCGGGGAGCAGTCACTCCTCGGCGGGCAGCCGCACGGTCGAGCGCTTCGATCCGGCTTGCGCGCCGTAAGAGAGCGGTTTGCTCAGATGTTGGAGTCGGGGAACGACGCCTTGCGGCGGTTGATGTAATCGAGCAGCGCCTCATCCACGCCCGGGTCGAGCGCCGGTGCCTCATATTCGGCCAGCTGCCGCTTCCAGAGCGCGTTGGCGCGCTTGTTCATATCCGAGGCGCCCTCGGCCTCCCACTGCTCGTAGGAGTTGTTATCCGCAAGAGGCGAGCGATAAAAGGCCGTCTCGAAGTTGGCCTGCGTATGGGCGCAGCCGAGGAAGTGTTTGCCCGGTCCCACTTCGCGCACGGCATCGAGCGCCTGGCCGTTCTCCGACAGATCCACGCCCGCCAAAAGCGTGTGCATCATGGCGGCCTGATCGGCGTCCATGACAAATTTCTCGTAGCCCATGGCCAGGCCACCCTCCAGCCAGCCGGCGACGTGCAACACGAAGTTGACCCCGGCCAGGCAGGTGGGCAGCAGCGTGTTGGCCGCCTCAAAGGCCGCCTGCGCGTCGGCGATTTTTGAGCCGCACAACCCGCCGCCGGAGCGGAAGGGCACGCCCAGGCGCCGTGCGAGGGCCGCCATGATGTAGAGCACCAGGGCGGGCTCGGGCGTGCCGAAGGTCGGCGCACCGGATTGCATCGACAAAGATGAGGCAAAACTACCCATCACCACCGGCGCGCCGGGATTGACGAGCTGGGTCAAGGCCATGCCGGCCAGGGCCTCGGCGAGGGTCTGCGCCACGGTGCCCGCCACCGTGACCGGCGACATCGCACCGGCGAGGATGAAAGGGGTCACGATCGTGGCCTGATTGGCGCGGGCGTATTCCTTGAGCGCACCGAGCATCGTGGCATCAAAGGTCAGGGGCGAGTTGGCGTTGATCAGGCTGATGGTCATCGTGCGCAGCCGCCCGCTGACCGGATCAGTGGCCTCGGCGCCGAACAGGATCTTGGCCATCTCGATCGTGTCGCGCGCCCGTTCCGGATGAGTGACCGATCCCATAAACGGCTTGTCGCTGTACTTGATGTGGCTGTAGACCATATCGAAGTGGCGCTTGTTGACCGGCAGATCCACCGGCTCGCAGATCGTGCCGCCGGAGTGGTGCAGCCCGTTGGACATGTAGGCGAGCTTGACGAAATTCTGGAAGTCCTCGATGCGAGCGTAGCGGCGGCCTTCATCGAGGTTGCGAATAAACGGGGAGCCGTAGGCGGGCGCGAACACGGTATTCGCACCCCCGATGATCACATTGTGAGCGGGGTTGCGCGCGTACTGCGTGAATTCCCTGGGTGCGCTGGCCTGCACGAGCGAGCGGCACAGGCCGCGCGGAAAGCGCACCCGTTCCTCTTTGACATCGGCCCCGGCGGCCCTGAACAGGTCGAGGGCCTCCGGATCGTCGCGGAAATCAATGCCGATCTCCTGCAGGATGGTCTCGGCGTTGTGCTCGAGCAGTTCCAGTCCGTCATTGCCCAGGACTTCGTAATAGGGAATCTTGCGGGTGATGTATGGAACGAAATTTTGGGCGCGCGCCGTGCGCGCGGCACGCTTGGCGTCGCGTCCGCTCGGGCGGCGGCCGCGGGTGGCCGAGGCGGTAGTTTCGTCCATGGGCTGCACTCCTGTGCGGGACAAACCGCAGTATGGTGGCGGTAGAGCTCCGCCGAATGATCCGATTGCGGCCTTGACTTGTGCGAGCGCGGCATCCCCCCGGCGCGGTCAGGTCCTCCTACGCGGCCGCGGAACCGGCCAGGGCACGCATGATTTCCGCCTCACCACAGACCCCGCAGAACTTGCCATCCTCCTGCAACAGCACCGGATGGCCGCTTTGCGCACAAAGCTCGACGATCTGCTGGAGCGTGATCACGCTGGGAGCCACGCAGATGCCCGTCGGTCCCTGCACGGGCGGGCGATCCCCGGGAAGGCTCAAGGTCACATTCTGCCCATCGAGCCGCACCCCGACAGCGTACCCGGCATGATCGACTGACACCCGGTAGCGGCCGGCCGGATCGATCGTGAGCTCCTGGCCGCCGTTGGCCGATTTTAACCGCTCGCGCGGACGCATAATCATGTCCCCCCGCAGCACGTGCAGCGGATTCATGTGCTGCACGAACTCGGCGACGCAGCTCGTGGGCCGGCCGCAGCACGATGTCCTGCACGGTGCCGGTCTGCACGATGCGGCCGCCCTCGAGGATCGAGATCTGATCGCCGAGCCTCAGCGCCTCATCCAGGTCGTGGCTGACGAACAGGATGGTCTTCTTGACCCGCGCCTGCAGCGCCAGCAGTTCGTCCTGCAGCTTGCGCGCGGATCAGCGGATCGAGCGCCGAGAAGGGCTCGTCCATGAGCAGAATGTCGGCATCGGTGGCAAAGGCGCGCGCCAGACCGACGCGCTGCTGCATGCCGCCGGACAGCTCGCTGACAGTACCGGTCGGCCCACTGCGACAGGCCCACCAGCTCGAGCTTCTCATCGACCACGCGGCCGCGCTTGTCGCGGCCGGCTCGCCGCGCAGCTCCAGGCCGAAGCCGACGTTGTCGCGCACCGTGCGCCACGGCAGCAGCCCGAACTGCTGGAACACCATGGCGATGCGCTGCGCGCCGCAGGCGGCGCAGAGTCGCGCGCGTCGCAGGTCGCCGATGTCGACCTGGCGTCTCGCCGTCGCGCACCAGCACGCTGCCCGCGGGTCACCGGCGTTCAGGCCGTTGGCCGCGCGCAGCAGCGTCGATTTGCCGGAGCCCGACAGGCCCATCAGCACGCGAGATCTCGCCGCGCTCGACCTTGAGATTGGCATCGGCGACGCCGACGACGACGCCGGTCTGCTCGGCGATCTCGCGCGCGCGTGCCGCCCGCATCGAGCGCTGCGAGCGCCTGCTGCATGCGCGCGCCGCGGCCGTTCGGCCCTGTTGCCGCTGAACAGGATATCGACGTTGCTGGAATTCCACGCGCTGTGCGTCATGGCGCGCTCTCCTTCTCTGCCGGCCGGCTGATGCGATCGAGGATGATGGCCAGCAGCACGATGGCAAAGCCGGCCTCGAAGCCCATGCCCACCTGCACGGTGTTCAGCGCGCGCACCACCGGCACGCCCAGGCCGCCGGCGCCGACCAGGGCGGCGATCACCACCATGGAGAGGCTCAGCATGATGCACTGGGTGATGCCGGCGATGATGGTCGGGGCGGCGCTCGGCAGCTCGACCTTCCACAGCAGCTGCATGCGGGGTGGCGCCGAAGGCCTCGCCCGCCTCGAGCAGCGCTTGCGGCACCGAGGAGATGCCCAGGTGGGTCAGGCGGATCGGCGCCGGCAGGGCGAAGATGACCGTGGAGATCAGCCCGGGCACGACGCCCAGGCCGAACAGCACCAGCGTCGGTATCAGGTACACGAAGGTCGGC
This sequence comes from uncultured Gammaproteobacteria bacterium, assembly GCA_963717335.1. Taxonomy (GTDB): domain Bacteria; phylum Pseudomonadota; class Gammaproteobacteria; order Steroidobacterales; family Steroidobacteraceae; genus FEN-1191. The sequence continues at coordinate 589,024 of CAVQVZ010000006.1, forward strand.
AGCGTCTGCATGAGATCCAGCACCGGACGCAGCGCCGGGTACAGGCGCGGCCGGTGCGCGGCCGCGATGCCGATCGGCACGCCGATCAGCGGTCGAGACCAGCCGCGGCCACCAGCACCAGCGAGAGCGTCTCCAGGGTCGGCCAGCCAGTAGCCCTGGTTCATGATGAACAGCAGCGCCAGCGACGACGAACACGACCAGCGCGATCGAGCGGCGCAGCACCCAGGCCAGCGCCGGCCAGGCCGCGATCAGCACCGCGGCAGGGCACGGCGCACCAGCACCGCGGTCACCCCATTGACGCTGCCGCGGATGACCGCTCGCGATGCCGTCGAAGAAGCCGGTGCCGTGGGTCTTGATGTACTCGATGCCGACCGCGACGGTGTCGCCGACGCGGAATCTTGTGAGCCGCTCACCCAGCTGCTCGAAGCTCGAACGCCCCGGCGTGATCCCCGCGGCGCCCTGCAGCGCCAGCAGTGCCGGGCGACCATCGAAGCTGCGCACCCCTTCGAGCCAGCGCGCCACCGATCTCGGGATGTGGCCTTCAGCCAGGCCGTTGGCGGCCGCTTCCGGCTGCTGATGCTGATCGAGGATCGCGCCCATCATCTCGCTCTCGCCGCGCAGCGTGAACTTCAGATTTTTCAGCAGCCGCGCCATGTTCGGGCACTCGGCGCTGTAGCCGCTGCGCGAGTGTTGGTGTAGACGGTGGCGCCGCCGAAGTTCGGACCGAAGATCGCATCGCCGCCGGTCAGGTAGCGCAGGTCGAAGCGCATGTTCATCGGGTGCGGGTCCCAGGCCAGGAACACGATCGGGCGTTGGTCGTGTATCGCGCGCTCGACCTGCGCCAGCATGCCTTGCTCGCTGGATTCGATCAGTTTGAAGCCGCCCAGGCCGTACAGTGTTCTGCTTGATGCATCCCCAGAACCAGCCGGTTGCCGTCGTTGCCCGGCTCGATGCCGTAGATCGTAGCTGTCCAGCTGGGCGGCGAATCGCTGGATGTCGGCAAAATCGTGCAGCCCGGCCTCGTAGGTGTAGGCGGGCACCGCCAGCGTGTATTTCGCGCCGATGCAGATTGGCGCCGATGACATCGACCGAGCCGTCGTCGACGAAGGGCTTGCGGTCGGCCTCCTGGGCCGGCATCCAGTTGCCGAGGAAGACGTCGATGTCGCTGGTTCTTCATCGACGCGAAGGTCACCGGCACCGACAGCACCGTGATTTTGGGCTCGATAGCCCAGCTGCTTGAGCAATGCAGAGAAGATCGCAGTGGTCGCAGTGACATCCGTCCAGCCGATGTCCGAAAGGCGCACCGACCTGCAATTTGGCGGGTCGGTGGGGGCGATCGCGGTCTCCGCTTGGCTTGAGGCTGACAGCACCGCGCCGCTCAGCCATGCGGCGGCAATCCACTGCCGGAGCATGCGGGGAGTCGCTCGTCGATTCGAGCCTGCTCCTCGGCACGGTGGTGGGGACTGCATAGGCGCTCCGCTATTGACCGCCGCTTCGTCGGGTCGGCATGATGGGATTTTGACACATATTGATCACGGAGTTAGGCCTTGCATCGCGCCGATCCTTGGTCCAGGAAAGCACGCATTTTGAAGCCTAAGACAGCACGCCCCGCGCGCGCGGCCGCCCGCGCCTTCGAGCCGCGCCGCCGCGTCGCGCTTTACCACGATCAATCCGGCCACCGGCGAGGTGCTGGCGAGCCTGCGTATTGCTGGCCGCAGCGGCAGTCGAATGCCGCGGTGCGCGCGCGCACGGGCAGCCCAGCCGGCGTGGGCCGCATTGAGCGGTACCGAGCGCGGTCGCGTGCTGCGGCGCGCCGCCGACCTGCTACGCGCGCGGAATGATGAACTGGCGGAACTGGAGACCCGCGACACTGGCAAGCCCATCCAGGAGACTCGTGTCGTCGATGTGGTTTCCGGCGCCGATTGCCTTGAATATTTCGCGGGCCTGGCCCCTACGATCGCGGGCGAGCATCTGGACCTCGGGGCCGAGCGCGTTCGGATACACGCGGCGCGAGGCGCTCGGGCGTGGTGGCCGGGATCGGCGCGTGGAACTATCCATTGCAGATCGCCTGCTGGAAATCCGCGCCGGCGCTGGCCTGCGGAAATGCGATGCTGTTCAAGCCGGCCGACCTCACGCCGCTGACCGCACAGAAGTTGCAAGAGGTCTACCGGGCCGCAGGACTCCCGGAGGGTCTGTTCCAGGTGTTGCAGGGTCCGGCCGAGACCGGTCGCCTGCTGAGCCGCCATCCGCAGATACGCAAGGTATCGCTCACCGGATCGGTCCCAACGGGCCGCGCGGTGATGGCCGATGCCGCGCCCACTCTCAAGCAGGTCACCCTGGAACTGGGCGGCAAATCGCCGATCATCGTGTTCGAGGACGCCGATCTCGATAACGCGGTGTCGGGCGCGCTGCTCGGCAATTTCTACTCCGCCGGCGAGGTGTGCTCCAACGGCACGCGCGTGTTCGTGCATCGATCGGTCATGAAATCCTTCCTGGCCCGCCTCCTGGCGCGCGTGCGCAAGATGCGCATTGGTGATCCGCTCGATCCGGCGACTCAGGTCGGCGCGCTGATATCGGAAGCGCACATGCGCAAGGTCCTCGCCTATATCGAGCAGGGGCGCGAGGCCGGAGCGCGCGTGCTGATCGGCGGACATCGGGTGACCGACGGTGCGCTCGCCAAGGGCTGGTTCGTGGCGCCGACCGTGTTTGATCGATGCCAGGACAAGATGGCCATCGTCCGGGAGGAGATTTTCGGGCCGGTCATGACCGTGCTGGAATTTGACGGACGAGGCAGGAGGTCGTAACGCGAGCCAATGCCACAGAATTTGGCCTGTCGGCCGCCGTATTCACGCGCGAACTGAGCCGCGCGCATCGCGTCATCGCGCAGCTGCAGGCGGGAACCTGCTGGATCAATCACTACAACGTGACCCCGATCGAATTGCCGTTTGGCGGAGTGAAATCCTCGGGCCTGGGGCGAGAGAACGGACGCGCGGCGATCGAACACTACACTCAGCTCAAGAGTGTCTACGTCGCGATGCGCGACGTCGATGCGCCTTATTAGATCGACATGCTATCTCGGAAATCCCGGTCAGCATGCACCATGGAAGAATTTGACTACGTGATCATCGGCGCAGGCTCGGCGGGCTGCGTGCTCGCCGATCGGCTCAGCGAGGATGGCCGCAACCGTGTCCTGGTGCTCGAGTACGGTGGCTCGGATCGTTCGATCTACATCCAGATGCCCACGGCACTGTCCATCCCGATGAACATGCCGCGCTACAACTGGGGATTTCAGACCGAACCGGAACCGCATCTGGGCGGACGGCGATTGGGCACACCGCGCGGAAAAGTGCTGGGCGGATCTTCCTCGATCAACGGTATGGTCTACGTGCGAGGAAATCCACTGGACTTCGAACGCTGGAGGGATGAGGGCGCCGCGGGCTGGAGCTACAGCGAAGTGCTGCCGTATTTTAAGCGGGCCGAGCGGCGCGGGGAGGGCGGCAGCGCCTACCGCGGCGATTCCGGAAAACTCCAGACCTCCTACGGCACACTGAACAATCCTCTGCATGCGGCCTGGCTGGAGGCCGGACGGCAAGCCGGTTATCCGTTCTCGAGCGATCTGAATGGCGGGCAGCAAGAAGGATTCGGACGCTTTGACATGACGGTGGGCGACGGGCGCCGCTGCAGCGCGGCACGTGCCTACCTGCATCCAGCGATGCGCCGAAGGAATCTCGCGGTGCGCACCCACGCACTGGTCACGCGCATCGAGTTCGAGAACCGCCAGGCCAGGGCGGTGAGCTACCGCCTGGGAACGCGCGAGCAAAAAGTACGCGCGCGCCGCGAAGTGCTGCTGTGCGCCGGCAGCATAGGCTCACCCCACCTGCTGAAACTATCCGGCGTAGGTCCGCCCGAGGAGCTGCGCGCGTTAGGAATCGATGTCGCCCATGCTTTGCCGGGTGTCGGGGAGAATCTCCAGGATCACCTTGAGTTTTACTTTCAGGTCGCCTGCAAGGAGCCGATTACGCTCTACTCCTCGCTCAGTCCGCTGAGCCGGTTTCGGATCGGCCTGCGTTGGCTCCTGCGGCACGATGGACTGGGAGCCAGCAATCATTTCGAGAGCGGTGCCTTTATCAGGAGTCGTGCCGGAATCCGCTATCCGAACCTGCAGTACCACTTCCTGCCTATGGCGGTGAGTTACGACGGATCGAGCCTGGCCAAGGAACACGGCTTCCAGGCGCACATCGGTCCCATGCGCTCGCAAAGCCGGGGCTGGGTTCGATTGCGCAGCCCGCGCATCGAGGATCATCCGAAGATCCTGTTCAATTACATGAGCCTTCCTGAGGACTGGGAGGAAATGCGCGCCTGCGTGCGCCTGACACGGGAAATATTCGCGCAACCGGCCTTCGACCGCTACCGCGGGCGCGAGATGCAGCCCGGAGCCGGGGTCCAATCCGATGAGCAGATCGACGAATTCGTACGCCGGCACATTGAGACGGCCTACCACCCCTCGTGCAGCTGCCGGATGGGAGCACCGGGCGATGAGCGAGCGGTGGTGGACCCGCAGGGCCGGGTGGCGGGAATCGAAGGTCTCCGGGTCGTGGACGCCTCGATCATGCCCTCGATCACGACCGGCAACCTCAACGCGCCGACCATCATGCTCGCCGAGAAACTTGCAGACGCAATCCTGGGCAAGCCACCCCTGGCGCCGCTCCCGGCACCGTTCTTCGTGGCGGAGAACTGGCAGACCCGCCAGCGTTAGCCGACTAGTATCCGCTCCCGAACCGGAATGTACCGGTAATGCCATAGGTGCGCGGCTTGGCGTACACGCCCGCGACCACGCCGGCAAACAACGAGCTGTCGAAGGCATAGACGCGATACTGCTCATCGGTAAGGTTGTTCACGAACGCGGCGATCTCCCAGCGCTTGTTGGCAGGCTCCCAGCCGATCCGCGCGTTGGTGACCGTGTAGGAATCTTCCTTTTCCACCGGGGCGCACAGCACCGTAAAGCAGAACTTGTCGGTGTATTGGACATCGGTCTGCAGCCCCAGCAGCCCGTTGGCGACGGGTATCTCATATCGCACCAGCGCATTGCCGGAAAGCGGAGGCGCCTGCGGCAGGTCGTGCTGCACGTGAGTGACCGTATCCGGGAGAACGATGTTTCTGACATTCGAACTCAGCGCCGAGATCCCGAGTTGGAGCGTCAGGCCCGTCGTCGGATGTGAATTGAGCTCGGCTTCGAGCCCGTACGCTTCGGCCGGGAGGTTGATGACGGTCTGATTGACGCCCAGCTGAACAAACGCCTGGTAATCGTGATAGTCGTAGTAAAAGGCGCTCACATCAAAGGTCGTATGGTTTGCGACAGTTGACTTGAAACCCGCTTCGTAGGCGTCCAGCACCTCCGGTTTGAACGGAATGCCATTCAGGAACTGCGCATCGGTGCCCAGCGGCACGGAGGGCGGGAAATCGGCGAATGGCGTGCCGGTGGAGAACGAGAATCCCCCGCTCTTGCTGCCGCGGTTGTAGCTCGTATAGAGGAGCAAGTCGGGATTGACGCGGAAGTCAAGTTCGAGACGGGCGGTCACGTCGTCGAAAGTTTCCCGTGCGTCGGAGGGTGTCAGCGAAATGGGCGCCACCGACTGATCGAAGGGCACGCCGAACGATGTCCCGGTGACCTGATTGCGGTCAAAGGCAATGTGGATCCCGTTGCTGGCCTCATCGCCGTAGTAAGCGCCGGTGCGCTGATCGCGCCAGTACCTCAGGCCCGCAATCAAGCTGACGCGGTCGGTGGCCTTCCACTCATCCTGCGCAAAAATTGCGAACGAAGTCGTATCCTGGCGCGCTGTGATGAACGGAATGTAAGCGTACGCCGGGTCGCCGTAGTAATCCCCGTAGAAGGGATCGGCAAACTGTCCGGTGTAGTTGCCTTCCACCTTCATGCCGTACAGGCCGCCCACGATCTGGTTGGCGCCCACCTTGGTCGAGGCGCGTATTTCCTCGGAATACTGTGTGATGTCACTGCCCTGGTAGAACACCACGCCCAACTCGGGTGAGGCGTCGCCGCCCTCGATGTAGAATTTATTCGCCTTCTGGAAGTCTGAGATTGACACCAAATCCACATTGGACAGCTTGACGTCCAGGCGCAAAGTCGCGGCTCGGATATTGCGATCCACGTAAGAGGTTGAAGTCTCCTCGGTGGCCCAGGGCGTGCCGCCGCGACTTGGGATCATCTTCGGGTTCGCAAAACCGTTCGCCGCCGTCGGCAAGGGCGTGGTGCCGGTGGTTCCCCAATAGGGGCAGTACACCCCGGCGCCCAGGAACTCGCCCTGGTGCTGAGCATTCGGACACGCCGGTTCATGCGAATACAGGCCGGCCTGTCGCTCATGGTCCGCGCGCAGGTAGCGCACAATCAAATTCGCATTGAGGCTGTCGGTTGGCTGCCAGGAGAGTTGCCCGCGCAACGCGTAGTGGTTATTGGCGCCGCGATCCTGCTGGCCGGGACTCCATTCCTTGATGTAGCCGTTGTCCTTGTTGCGGATAAACGCAAAACGAGCCTGCCAGTTGTCGGCCAATGGCCCGGAGATCGCGCCCTCATAGATCTGCTGGCCGAAACTACCGTAGGTCGCGGTGGCATACCCGTCCAGGTCCTTGGTTGGGCGTCGCGATATGAACTGGATCGCACCACCGTCGGCATTGCGGCCGAACAGAGTGCCTTGCGGTCCGCGCAGCACCTCGACGCGAGCCAGGTCGAAGACCGGGAAGCTCGCCAGATTGATGGAGCTGGAATAGCTGTCATCTTGGTAGACCGCGACCGGGGGTTCCTGCTCATCACCGTAGCTGTTTTGAGCGACACCGCGGATGTTGTACACCGCCTGTGAAGAGGAATACGCATTCATCTTGAGGCTGGGCACTGCCTTGGTGATATCGGTGGCCGTGGTGATGTTCAGGTCCGCCAGTGCCTCGTTACTGAGCGCTGTCACCGAGATACCGATGTCCTGAAGTTTCTGCTCTCGGCGTTGCGCGGTGACCACAATTTCCTCGATGCCTACGGTATCGGCCGCAGCGGTCTTGGCCGGTTCCGCAGGCTGCTGAGCGCCCGCCGTAAACGACATGGCAAGCAGCGCAGCCACGCAACCGCAGAACATCGCGGCAGTGCGCTGGGATCCCATAATGAAAGGAAATCGTGGCGACATTGGTGTTTCCCCCTGTTGCAAACATCTTCCCCGATGACCGCGCCCGATGCAAGCCGCGCCCGCAGCGGCTCAGCTCTGTGGCCGCACCGACACAATGATTATTTTTCCCCGATGAAATTCCTGCTCCACCGCCGCGAGGAATTCGCTCAGATAGCTCACAAAGGATCGCCAGACCTCGATGTGGAATTGTTCGTTGGCCCGCCGCCACAGAACGATCTCGGCCTTGGCCATCACGGTGCGCGTGCAGGCGCCGATCGGAAAGCGATCAAGCTCTAAATCGAGTGGGCAACCGGCATTGAGCAGGTCGATCGAGTGTGGACCATGGATTTCCAGTCCGCTTTGCCGGTGGCTCACATCGACCAGCGAGTGGGGAGTTCCACGCAGCGCCTCACCGACTGCGAGTGCGAACTGCACCGATTGGGATTCCGGTCCGATCAGCAGCTGCTCATCGGGTCCAAGCCACAGGGCCGACCATTCACCGCGCTGCACGCTGCGGCAAGGCTCCTCAGCCACGGGCAGGAGAGCGGCCGCGGCGGACGCGAGGGCGGGAATACTCGCGCGCAGAGAAAAGCGCGAAAATGCGGGGGCCGCGCGCCAGAGCGTGCCAGGCCTTGGCACCGGCAAATTGCGCCGCGCGATATCAACCATTGAGGCGCTCGCCCTTGGGGTCGTAAAAAATTGGGCTGGCCACCGTGACGGCCGACTCGCCCTGGGCCGTGGGGACATACAGCTTCTGCCCGATACGCGCACGGCCACCGCTGACCAAAGCCAGGGCAATGGAGCGATTGAGCACCGCGCTGTGATAGGAGGACGTCACGTGCCCCAGCACCTGCATGGGCGGGCGGAGCCCCGTTTGCGCCGTAATCTGGCTGCCTTCCTCGAGCACGAAGCCCGGATCCTCAGTAAGCAGGCCCACCAGCTGCTTGCGCTTGGGATCCATGAGCGCCGGCTTTTGCATCGCCGCCAGTCCGAGAAAATCGGGCTTATTCTTGCCCACGGCCCAGCTAAGCCCAGCGTCATCGGCGGTCACGGTGCCGTCGGTGTCTTGCCCGACGATGACGTAACCTTTCTCGGCACGCAGTACGTGCATCGATTCGGTTCCGTATGCGCAGATTCCGTGGGCCTGGCCGGAGTCCCAAACGGCGCGCCAGACTTCCATCCCATAATCCGAGGGCACGTTGATCTCAAAGCCCAGCTCGCCGGTAAAACTGACGCGAAACAGGCGCGCCGGGATTCCGCACACCTTCCCGAGCGCGAGGCCCATGTGCGGCAGAGCGTTGGCCGACAGATCGATGTCCTCGACCAGGGGGGCAAGCACCTTGCGCGCCGCCGGCCCCTGCAGCGCGATCACGGCCCATTGTTCAGTGGTTGAGGTGAGCCACACGTTCAGCTGCGGCCATTCGGTTTGCAGATAATCTTCCATCAGCGCCAGCACCCGCGGAGCTCCGCCAGTGGTGGTCGTGACATGAAAGCGGTCCTCCGCAATGCGTGCCACGACGCCGTCATCGAAGACGAAACCGTCATCGCGCAGCAGGATGCCGTAGCGGCACCGGCCCGGACTCAATGATTTCCAGTTGTTTACATACATTCGATTCATGAATTCCACGGCGTCCGGACCCACCACCTCTATCTTTCCGAGCGTCGATGCGTCGAACACACCGCAGCTGCGACGCACATTCACGCACTCGCGCGCGACGGCCTGGTGCATGTCCTCATCGCGCGCGGGAAAATAGCGGGCTCGCTGCCAAAGCGAGACCGGCTCGAATACCGCACCACGTTCCACCGCCCAGGCGTGGATCGGGGTGGTGCGGACCGGGGCAAACAGTTCTCCGCGTGCGTACCCGGCCAAGGCACCGAAGCTCACGGGCAAATAGGGCATGCGGAAAGTCGTCAGCCCGACCTGAGGAATGGGCAACTGCAGGCGCTGGGCCGCAATGGCCAGGGCGTTCAGATTTGAGGTCTTGCCCTGATCGGTGGCCATGCCTGTGGTGGTGTAGCGCTTGATGTGTTCAATCGAACGAAATCCCTCGCGCACGGCCAGCCCCAGATCGGCTGCCGTGACGTCGTTCTGCCAATCCACGAAGGCCTTGCCTTTTGTTCCTTGCGCGGGCTGGGGCAGCGCGCCGAGCCAACCGGGACCCACGTCCGCGACCCCGTTGCACGCCCCCACGCAGCGGCAATTTTCCGCCGGCACGTCCGGCACGAACACCTGGGAGGATTCCTCCCAGCGAAGCCGTCCGCGCGATTGCGAGAACAAGTGAACACTGGGGGTGTAGCCGCCGGACATAAGTACCGTATCGCACCGTACCCATTCGGTCCGACCAGTTACTTTGCCCGCCGAGTCACAACCGGCCAGAGCCAGCGCCGTGACACGACGGGTGCCTTGCGTACCGAGCGCGGTCATGCCGGTTCGCACGAGAATTCCCGCCTGCCGTGCGGCTTTGGGCAAGGATCCTTCGGCCTGCGGGCGCAAATCGGCAATGGTCAGGTTCTTCACGCCTGCGGCGTGCAAATCGAGTGCGGCCCGGTAGGCGCCATCATGGGCGGCGAGCACCACGATCTGCGCTCCCGGCAAAACGCCGTAGCGATTCAGGTAGGTTCGCGCGGCATCGGCGAGCATGACGCCGGGCCGATCGTTTCCCGGAAAGACCAGCGGGCGCTCGATGGCACCGGTGGCCAGGATCACTTCGGAAGCGCGCACCATCCAGAGCCGCTCGCGCGGCAGGTGCGCGGGCGGTAAGGGCAGGTGATCCGTAACACGCTCGATGAGCGCCACCATGTTATGTGGCAGGTACGCGAAGGCGGTCGTGCGCGAGAGCATCCGAACCTTCGGTAACGCCCGCAGGCTCGCGAGGCTTGATTGCAACCATTGATGAGCCGTTGTGCCGTCTACGATTTCAGCCGGCCCGGACAACAGCGATCCGCCCAACTGGGCCTGCTCATCGCACAACAGGACTCGTTTTCCAGACGCCCCGGCCTCCGCGGCCGCCGCCAATCCCGCCGGTCCCGCCCCGACCACCAGGACATCGCAATGAGAGTAGCGCTGCGCGTAGCTGTCCGGGTCGGCCAGAGCAGGGGCGCGGCCCAGTCCCGCCGCGGCCCGTATGCGCGGCTCGTACCAGCGGTGCCACGCTTTGCGCGGCCACATGAAAGTCTTGTAGTAAAAACCGGCCGGAATGAACCGCGAGAAGAAATCGTTGGTCTGGCCGAAGTCCCATTGCAGCGAAGGCCAGCGGTTCTGGCTTTCGGCCACCAGGCCCTCATAGAGTTCGACCTGCGTGGCATTCAGATTGGGCGTGTAGCGGGCGGCATCGCGCCGGACCGTGACCAGAGCGTTGGGATCTTCGGGCCCTGCCGCCATCAAGCCGCGCGGACGGTGGTATTTGAAGGAGCGACCGACCAGGTGCACTCCGTTCGCGAGCAACGCGGAGGCCAGCGTGTCGCCGGCCAGACCTTGGTAGGAGCGGCCATCGAAACTGAAGCGGATTGAACGGCGCGCGATCGATCTGGCCGCGATCGGCACTCCGCCAGCGACCGCTCACGTTTCCCCGCTCCGGTAACTTCGCAGGATCTTGTCGGTGGTGGTGTCGCGCACCACGTTGAAGAAGCGGCCACAGCCGTGGGTGTGCCGCCAGCGCTCGGCGTGGGGTCCCTTGTCATTGCTGCGTTCATATTGAAACGCGGTCCACGCCTCACCGGCAGGCGCGGAACCTGGGGCGGGCCGAGGAACATGGGCCTGGCCGCCGTAGCTGAACTCCAGTTCGGCGCGCGGACCGCAATAGGGGCAGGGGATCAGCAGCATCAGTGAGAGACCGCGGCGGCGGCCGCTTCATCGATCAGGTTGCCCTCGCGGAACCGTTCGATCGTATAGGCCGCATTGAGCGGATGCGGCGCATCGTGTGCGATTGTCCAGGCGAGCAGATGGCCGGCTCCCGGAGTCGCCTTGAACCCTCCGGTTCCCCAGCCGCAGTTCACATACAGTCCCGGCACCGGCGTCTTTGCCAGTATCGGGGAGCGATCGGGTGTGACATCGACGATGCCGCCCCAGTTGCGCAGCATTCGCATGCGGCGGAAGACCGGAAACAACTCGCAGATCGCCTCGAGCGTGTGCTGGTTGACGTGCAGGGCGCCGCGCTGGGTGTACGAGGTGTACGCATCGGTGCTCGCCCCAATGACCAGCTCACCCTTGTCGGACTGGCTGACATAGGCGTGGATCGAGTTGGACATCACCACGCAGGGCAGCACGGGCTTGACGGGTTCGGAGACCAGCGCCTGCAGGGGATAGCTCTCGAGGGGCAAACGCACGCCGGCCGACTTGAGCACCACCGAGCTGTGTCCGGCGGCCGAGACACCGACCTTGCGCGTCTCGATGACACCGCGCGTGGTTTCGACCGCGGCGATCGCACCGTTGGCGTCGCGTCGCATGCCGGTCACCTCGCAATTTTCTATGATATCGACCCCGAGCGCATTGGCGGCGCGCGCATAACCCCAGGCGACCGCATCATGCCGAGCCGTACCGCCGCGCCGCTGCAGCGCGCCGCCCAGCACCGGGTAGCGGAGCGATGGGGCGATATTGAGCGGCGGACAAAATTCCTTGGCCTGCGCCGGGCTCAACCATTCGTTATCGACTCCGTTGGCAAAGTTGGCATGGATATGGCGTTTGGCGACCTGTTCGTCGTGAACGTTGTGCGCCAGCATCAGCACGCCGCGCGGTGAGTACATGACGTTGTAATTGAGCTCCTGGGAGAGCGTCTCCCACAGCTTCACGGCGTGGTCATAGAGCGCTGAGCTTTCACTGAACAGATAATTGGAGCGGATGATCGTGGTGTTGCGACCGGTGTTGCCGCCGCCGATCCAGCCCTTTTCAAGCACCGCGACATTTCGGATGCCATGTTCCTTGGCCAGATAGTACGCCGCGCCCAACCCGTGTCCGCCCCCGCCAATGATGATGGCGTCGTAACCGGCTTTTGGCGCGGCCGCGCGCCATTGTTCACGCCAGCCGCGCTGGCCGGAAAGCCCGCCCAGCAACAGCGACCACGCGGAAAATCTTCGCATCGGCTCTCGGTCCGCTGCCCGTGTGCCGCTAGCTGCGCAGCTGCAGGTTGTCAGGATCGTACGGCGACTCACGCACCACGGTGGCCGGGTAGCGCTTGCCGAGGATCTCGATCTGCAGCGAGGTGCCCAAGGTCGAATACTTGGGCTGCACGTAACCAATCGCGATGCTTTGCTTGACGGCGTGTCCGTAGCCGCCCGCGGTGGCCCGGCCCACAATGGTGCCGCTCTGATCAAACAGAGGCTCGTTCCCGAGCGGGTCCGCATCGGTTACTTCGTGCACCTGCAGCGTGACGAAATGATTCGGCACGCCCTCGGCCTGCTGCTTGAGCAGGGCTGCTCGGCCCACGAACTCGCCCTTGTTAAGGCGCACGAAACGCTCGAGTCCGGTTTCCAACGGGGTGTAGTCGCGCGTCATGTCGCTGCCCCACATGCGGTAGGACTTCTCAAGACGCATGGATTCCATCGCCCGCATGCCGGCCATGCCAATTCCGTATTCCGCGCCGGCCGCGAACAGCGCATCGAACAAGTGGTGGGCATACTCGATCGGAAAGTGCAATTCCCAGCCCAGTGAGCCGACAAAATTCACGCGCAGCATCAGAACGTCCACCGCCAGGCCGACCTCAAGAACCTGACTGGAAAGCCAGGGAAAGGCGTCATTGTCGAGCGGGGCGTCGGTCAGCTTGGCCAGCACCTCGCGCGAGCGCGGCCCGGCGACCACAAAGCACCCGCGAGTCGTGGTGATGTTTCGCAGACTCACCGATCCGTCCTTGGGAAGCCGCTTTTGCAGGTAATCAGCATCGTAACGTTCCGCGGCACCGGCGCTGACCACGTAGAAACTGCCGTTCGGAAGCCGCGTGATCGTGAACTCCGAACGGATACCGCCGCGCTGGGTCAGCGCATGGCACAGCGCTATTCGTCCTGGCTTGACCGGCACTTTATTGGCCACCAGCGAATCGAGCCAGGCCTCGGCGCCCGCGCCGCTGACCTCATGTTTCGTAAACGGACTTAGATCAATGACGCCCACCTGCTCGCGCATGCGGCGGCACTCCGCGCCGACGTGCTCGAAGTAATTCGAGCGGCGGAAACTCCACCGGTCCTTGCGCTCGACGCCCGGGGGCGCAAACCAGTTGGCTCGCTCCCAGCCGTAGCGTTGACCCCAAACCGCGCCCAGCTGGTCGAGGCGCTCATAGACCGGACTGGTCTTGGCCGGGCGAGCGGCAGGGCGCTCCTCGTCCGGGAAATGGATCGTAAAGACCTCACGGTAGGTTTCCTCATTCTTCGCGACCACGTATCGCTTGGAGGTGTAGGGACCAAAGCGCCGCGGATCGACCGCCAGCATGTCGATGCCCGGCTCGCCCTCGACGATCCACTCGGCCAGCTGCCAGCCCGAGCCGCCCGCGGCGGTGATGCCAAAGCTGTGTCCCTCGTTGAGCCACAAATTGCGCTCGCCCCAGGCGGGGCCCACCAGCGGACTTCCGTCCGGAGTGTAGGAAATCGGGCCGTTGATGATGTCCTTGATGCCGCAGCCCTCCAGCGCGGGCACGCGTCTCGCCGCCGCCTCCACGTGCGGCACCAGGCGATCAAGATCGCCCTCGAACAGGCTCTTGCCGAACCAGTCCGGGACCCCATCGGCGAAGCGCGCCGGCGCGCCCTTCTCGTAGGGGCCCAGGATCCACCCGAGGCGCTCCTCACGCAGGTAATAGGACTGATCCGATTCGCGCAACACCGCCAGCTCTCGTCCGCCGCCATTGCGGTACGCCTTGAGCTTCGGGGATTCCTCAAACAAGATGTACTGGTGCTCGACCGGGATCGCCGGCACGTTCAAGCCGAACATGCGCCCGGTCTGTCGCGCATAGTTGCCGGTCGCACAGACCACATGCTCGGCCGTGATTTCACCCTTGTTCGTGACGACTCGCCATTCACCCCCGGGGGTGCGCGCTCACGCTGGTGACCTCGGTCTGCTCGTTGATTTCCGCACCGCCCGCCCGGGCGCCTTTGCGCAGCGCCATGGTCAGGTCGGCCGGCGCGATGTGCCCATCATCGGGGTGATACAAGCGCACCGACGATCTTGGCCGTCTCGGCGCCGTCACCCAGATTGATCAGCGGCCACAGCTTGGCCACCTGCTCCGGACTTATCACTTCAAAGGGCACGCCTATGGTGTTGGCGGTACCGCAATACTTCAGGTATTCGTCCATGCGCGCGGCGCTGGTGGCCAGGCGCAGGTTCCCGGTCACGTGAAAGCTCACGTCCTGGCCGGTTTCGGACGGCAGGCGCTTGTAGAGGTCGACCGAATACTTATGGAGCTGGCCGACCGTGTAACTCATGTTAAACAGCGGCAGCAAACCGGCCGCGTGCCAGGTGGATCCGGCCGTCAGCTCCGCGCGCTCGAGCAATACCAGATCGCGTCCAGCCTTTCTTGGTCAGGTGATAGAGCGTGCTGACGCCCACGACGCCACCGCCAATGACCACGACTCGAGCATGAGACTTCATGATTGGGATCCCCTCCGACCTAAGTCTAGCCACTGGCCCGGGTGGGAGCACTCCATTTGCGACAATATTTTGTGCAAAAACGTCAGCTCAGGCGGGCGGATTGGATGCCCGACTATTCAAGCCGCTCGGGCTCCACGGGCGGTGCGCTATCGCCTCGACCGCGCCCGCGTCGATCAGTTTGCCGCAGGATGGGGTAGGCAATACTGGCCAGGTGGGAGTGCACGCGCCTGAGGTCGCGAACGATGCGCAACAACAGGCCGCTTTCCTCCACGGCGAGATTCACGTTATCGGTCCCTTCGCTGCGGCCGGTCACCGCCGCTTCACGCAGCCTCCTCACGCTGAGCGCGGTAGCGTCGGCTTCCATCTTAAGGAACTGGCGCTTGCGGGCCAGCAGGCGCTTGGCATCGGCAAGATCCCCTCGCAGGAACACCGCGAGCGCGAGCCTGTGGCTCTCCACCAGCTCAGCGTACATCTCGGTGACCATCGCGATCTCATCGGGTGTGAGTTGCTGGCCGCGCTTGATTTGCTTGACGGCAAAGTCGGTCAGGCTGTTGGCCACGACATCCGCCACGTGTTCGAAGTTGATGACGGCGGAGAGGATCTCCTGCCCCTTGGCGCCTTCGCGCCAGTCATCCAGGGTCTGCTCCCCGCCGATGGCCACCAGATAATTGCGAATGGCGCCGCCCAATTGCCGCGTGGCCTTGTCATTGACCGCGATCTGGGGGGCGAACCCAACATCACCCGAGCGCAGCAACTCGAGTGAGCCTTGCAACATCGCGCCCGTGAGATCGGACATCCGCAAGGTCTCGCGGGCGGCATTGGCAAGAGCGACCGTGGCCGAATCGACGGCGGCCGTCTCCAGATACAACGGACGGCCCGGGTCCGACGGGCGCGGGGGATCGGGCAGCCATCGAAGCAGAAGTCTGGCGGTGCGCTGAACGTTCAACAGGAACAGCGCGGCCAGAGCAAGGTTGAAGATCAGGTGAAAGTCCACCGCCAGGCGCGAATCCCCGGGGATCAGCCGTTCCATCACTTTGGTGATCGGCGTCAGCCACGGCAGCGACCAGCAGCACACCGATCAGCCGGACCAGCATGTTGCCCAGCGGCAGGCGCCGCGCCTCGGGCGTGGAGGCGTGAAACAGGGGCGGCAGGGCGCCTCCGAGGTTGGCGCCGAGCACCAGCGCCAGGGTCTCCGTGGGCACCGATCACCTGACTCGCCGACAGCGAGCCGATGACCAGCACCATGGCCACGCTCGAATGACACCCCCAGGTCAAGATCGCCGCGAGCAACACTGAAAGCAGCGGATCGCCCGCCAGCGCCTGCAGGAACGAGCGCAGGAGCGGTGTGTTCTCGACCGATCCGAGCGTGTGCTGGAGACCTGAAAGCGCCATCAGCATCAGCCCGAGCCCGATCACAGCGCGCCCCACATTGCGCAGACGGCTGCCGCTCGACCAGCGAAAGGCCAGCACCCCGCACAGCAGCAGGGGCGGTGCGATCGCCGCGACGTTGAACGACAGCACCTGGGCGACCAGTGCGGTGCCCACATTGGCCCCGAGCATCACGGCCAGGGCCGGGGCCAGCGCGATCACGCCGGCCGCGGTGAACGAGGTGGCCATCAGTCCGGCGGCGGTGCTGCTCTGGAGCAGGGCCGTGATACCGAGGCCCGTAAAAAATGCGCGCCAGCGGTCGCCGAGGTTGCGTTCCAGCGCCCGTCGCAAGGTGGTGCCATAGCCCCGCTGCACGCCGGTGCTGACCATGTGCGTGCCCCACAGCAGCAGGCCCACATAGCCGGACAGATTAAGCAGGACCGAGGTGCCGGACACCTGGCCAATCTGAAGGGCTTGGTTCAAGTGAGCTGGCCGGATGCCATCACTCGCGCCGCGCTCCCCGCCAAGCTGCGGTTCTCAATCGCTCTTGCGGTCACTGCGTCGCATCAGCGTCAGGGCCAGCAGCGCCGAGGCGACCATCAGGAACAGGCTGACGGCGTTGAGCACCGGGGTGGCGCCCTCGCGCATGCGCCCGTACATCATGATCGTCAGCGGCGAGTCCGACGCCCACCAGCATCAGGGTGGTGTTGAAGTTCTCGAACGACATCAGGAAGGCAATCGCGGCGGAGCCGATCAGCGCCGGCCGCAGATAGGGCAGCGTGATCGTGCGCAGCACCGCGGCGCGCGAGGCGCCCAGGTTGAGCGCGGCATCTTCGAGCGTGCGATCGAAGCGCTTGAGCCGCGCGCTGATCGTCAGGGTGGCGATCGTGGCGATGTAGGAGAACTGGCCCAGCACCACCAGCGGCAGGCCGGGCCGCAGGAAATCCAGGTCCCAGCCGAACAGGTCGCTCGGCCAGATCGGCGATGCGGCTCGCGAAGGCCAGGATCGAGATGCCGAGGATGACCCCGGGAATCACCAGCGGCGCCAGCATCAGCATCGACAGCGCGCCCTTGCCGGGAAACCGCGCGCGCTCCATCAGGAAGGCGTTGGCCGTGCCGACCGCGACCGACAGCACCGTCACCCAGCAGGCGACGACGAAACTGGTCCAGATGCTGCCGAGCAGCTCGCTGTCGTCAAACAGCCCGACGCGGCCCGTTGCGCGCGTTGCCCAGGAACCAGTCGAGCGTGAAGCCGTGCCAGGGCGGGGCCGGGTAGGGCGCATCGTTGAATGCGAACACGGCCACGATCGACCAGCGGCAGGAACAGGAAGATCAGAGAACGCGACCACGGAAAGTCGACGGTCGCGGCTCGCAGCCACAGCGGACGGGGAAGCGAGGGAATCATGAGCGCCGCATCACATCGGCGAAACGTCTGGCCGCTCAGCTTGAGCCCGAACCAGACCATCGCGGTGGAGAGCGCCAGCAGCAGGAAGCCGAAGGCGGCGCCCTGTTCCCAGTTGAAGCGGGTGATGAACTGGGTGTAGATCTGCTCGGTGAACCACTGCGAGTTCTTGCCGCCCAGCAGGGTCGGCGTCAGGTAGTTGCCCAGCGTCAGCATGAACACGACGATGCAGCCGGCGGTGATGCCGGGCGCGGCGTGCGGTATCACGATCTTGCGCAGGATCGACCAGCCGCTGCTCGCCCAGGTCGTACGCGGCCTCGATCAGCGAGTTGTCGAGGCTTTCCAGGCTGCCGACGAGCGGCACGACCATGAACAGCAGCGAGGTGTAGACGAGGCCCACCAGGATCGTCGCGTCGTGATAGAGCAGCTCGACCGGCACCGCGGTGAGGCCCGAGTGCACCAGCAGCTGCGGGCAGCACTCCGGATTCGCGCAGCAGGATCATCCAGCCCAGGGTGCGCACGGTCTCGCTGACCCAGAACGGGATCAGGCACACGCATGAACAGCAGCGCGCTCATGCGCCCGCGGGCCAGCTTGGCGATCGTCCAGGCCACCGGAAAGGCAATCAGCAGGGTGAGGGCCGTGGCGACGATGGACATCACCGCGGTGCGCACGAACACGTGCCAGTACAGCGGCTCGGTCGAAGAAGGTTCGGTACTGCGCCAGGCTCGGCACGAATTCGCGCGGCGCCGATGCGCTCGCGAAACGACAGCAACGCCAGATCCACGTGCGGCAGCACGATCAGCGCGAACAGCCAGATCAGGGCCGGCGCCAGCAGCAGGCCCAGCATCAGCCGCCGGTGCCAGCGCCGTGCTCGCGCCGCAGCTCAGCGCATGTCGGTGCCGCGGCCGCGAAAGCACATGGCGCGCTGCGGATCGAAGCTGAATACGACCGGCTCGCCCACCTTCAGGTCCGCGAAGCGGCCGGTCTGCGGCAGCGCGATCCGGAATTCAAATCGCGTGCTCTTCTCCTGCAGCAGCACCGCGGAGTTGGCGCCATCGAACAGCAGGCTCTCGACGACGTCCCGCGTGCACGCTCGAGGCCGGTCCCGCGCCCAGCTCACCGGCGTTGCGGCCAATGATGGCCGCTTCCGGCCGCACGAACGCCTCGACCGCCGTCTCCCGCTGGCGATGGCGCCGATCCGGCGCGCGCGGATCACCCAGCCTTCGGCCGATTCAAGTTCGCACCAATGTCGCCGTCGACGCGAGCTGGCCGTGCCGACGATGCGGTTGTTGGCGCCGACGAAGCCGGCCACGAACGGGGTCGCCGGCGAGTAGTAGAGCTCCTGCGGCGTGCCCAGCTGCTCGAAGCGCCCGCGGTTCATGACGGCGACGTGATCGGAGAGCACCAGCGCCTCGGACTGATCGTGCGTGATGTACACGAAGGTGGTGCCAAAGGCCGCCTGCAGCTGCTTGAGTTCGATCTTCATGTGCTCGCGCAGCTTCAGATCCAGCGCGCCCAGCGGCTCATCGAGCAACAGCAGGGTGGGCTCGAGCACCAGGCTGCGCGCGATGGCGACTCGCTGCCGCTGGCCGCCGGAGAGCTCGTCGACGCGCTTGTCGCTGGCCCCGGCCAGGCCCACGCGTTCGAGCATGGCGTCCGCCTTGCGCGGTGCGCTCGGCCCGCGACACACCGCGGCGCGCGAGCCCGAAGGCGACGTTCTCGCCCACCGACATCATCGGAAACAGCGCCAGCTGCTGGAACACCATGTTGACCGGCCGCCGGTTCGGCGCGACACCGGCCATGCTGCGTCCGCCAATGGCGAATGTCGCCCTCGTCGGGCGCGATGAATCCGGCGATCATCCGCAGCAGCGTGGTCTTGCCGCAGCCCGAA
Source organism: uncultured Gammaproteobacteria bacterium (assembly GCA_963717335.1). Classification (GTDB taxonomy): domain Bacteria; phylum Pseudomonadota; class Gammaproteobacteria; order Steroidobacterales; family Steroidobacteraceae; genus FEN-1191. The sequence goes on from CAVQVZ010000006.1 coordinate 608,419, forward strand.
GGTCCCAGGATCGAGAAGAAGCTGCCCCGCGCCACGCTGAAGGACAGCGCGTCGCACGGCGACGTGCGGCGAAGCGCTTGACCGACGCGCGTCGCGCTTCGAGGTCGGGCGCTGGCGCGATCTGGGCGGACGCGGCGGCTCAATTGGCCGCCTTGACGCGATCGAGGATCCGGCCCTCGATCTCCTCGAGGCCGGGCGGAATGGCCGGATACCAGATGGCGTTCTTCAGGCCCTCGCGGGAAGCTCTCGGCGAACTGCGCCTTGAGCTCGAGGGTCCATCAGTTGCGTCGGCGCCCTGGGAGGCGGTGAAGTTGCCGATGCGACTTGGCGATCTTGGCGGCGATGTCCGGCCGCATGGTGAAGTTGATCCACGCGTACACGCCGGCATCGTTGCGCCCTCGCGCCGGAAGCGCGAAGGTATCGAGCCAGCCGATCGCCCCGGATTTCGGATTGATGAACTTGATGTCGGGATTTTCGCGGTTCAGCTTCCAGCCGATCGATGTCCCACGATCATCGCGGCGACGACTTCGCCGGTACGCATGCCGTTGAGCAGCTGGTCCTTGTTGTCGAAGAAGAACCGCAGGTTCGGCTTGCAGGCGGTCAGAGTCCTGCCCGACCTGCTCCATCAGCGCCGTGTAGGCCTTGGGATCGCCGTACAGCGCAGAAAGGATTCTTGCCCAGGGCGAAGGCAAAGGCCATCAGTGTCGGCCGCCTCAGGCGCATGGTGGTCTTGCCTTTGTATTCGGGCTTGCACAGGTCCTGGTAGTCGGTGATCTTCGCGCGCTTGGTGTTGACTACCAGGCCCTCGGCTCCCCACACGTAGGGCAGGGCGTAGAGCTTGCCATCGAGCGTAGCGTTCTTCTTGACGGTCGCCAGCAGGTCCGGCATGAATTGCTCCACCTTGACCTTGGACAGGTCAAAAGGCCGGTAGATTCGAAATTCCTGCTGCGCACTGATGATCCGGTCCTGCGAGGGCTGCGCAAGATCAAATCCCGCTCCGCCGGTGGCGCGCAGCTTGGAGATGATCTCCTCGTTGTTGGACAGTGAGACCTCGACCTGGATGCCCGTTTCCTGTTTGAATTGCGCAATGACCTCGGCGGGCACGTAGTCGGACCAGGTGATGATGCGCAGCTTCTTCGCATCGTCCGCGCGGGCGCTCAGGCCCAAGCCGAGCCCAGCCACCAGGAGTATCGAGAGAATGGGCTTGATCATGTTGAGTCTCCACCGCCCCGCTGATCGCGCCGGTTCGCGCGCACGCCAATGCTACTGTGAGAAGCGCCGCCCGTCACTCGCGGAGTTTCCCTAGGCCATGGTGCAGCATCGGGCGCGGGGCGGTGAAACATTCGATCTGCAGGGCCATCGGGGTGCCCGGGGGCTTTGGCCCGAGAACACTCTGGCCGGTTTCGCGCGCTCACGCGCTCTGGGAATCAGCACTTTCGAGCTCGACTGCGCGGTTACGCAAGACGGGGTCGTGGTCGTAAGCCACGACCCGCGGCCCAACCCGGATCACACCCGCGATGACCGGGGGCGGTTTCTGGACGTGCCGGGCCCGCCGATCTGCACGCTCAGCTACGCGCAGCTCGCACGGTACGACGTCGGTCGGCTTCGCCCGGGTACGGCGTACGCGGCCGAGTTTCCCGAGCAGCGCGCGATCGACGGCGAGCGTATTCCGAGGCTGGCTGACCTGTTTACGATGGTTGCAGAACAGCACGACGCGACCATTCGATTTAACATCGAAGCGAAATTGTTTCCCCTGCAACCCTCACTGACGGTGGCCCCGGAACGCTTCGCCGCATTGTTGCTGGAGGACGTACAACGTGCCGGGCTGCAGACTCGCGTCACGATCCAGTGTTTCGACTGGCGTATCCTTAAACTGGTGCAGAAGTGGGACCCGTCCGTGGCCACCGGGGCGCTGACCGACCAGCAGGGCCCCGACGACACAGTGCATGCGGACCAGGCCGTTCCCTCGCCCTGGCTCGCGGGATTGGACATCCGGGCGTTTGACGGCTCGTTACCCAAGCTTGCCCACGCCAGCGGGGCCGCCGTTTGGTCTCCCAACTACCTGGACCTCACGGGCAGCGCAGTGCTCGAGGCGCAGGCCCTGGGACTTCGAGTGATCCCCTGGACCGTAAACGCTCCAGAGGACATGCAGCGTATCGTGGATCTGGGCGTGGACGGCATGATCAGCGATCGCCCCGATCTGTTGCGGCTCGTACTGGAGCGAAACGGCGTTGAGGTGCCGGCGCGGCCGCCGGGCGCTTAAGACCCCGCTAGCGGCTTAAGGCGCGCCCTGGTTATACACATCATTACCGAAACTCCGGAGCCCGGGCAGGGCCGCGTACCCCAAGTGCGGGAGATTGAAGATGTCCTCAACACTCTTTAAGAAGGAGTAGTGGTTGTAAGGCACCATCGATATGGTGCCCGGACGAATGTAGGGTGAGAGCGCCACCGCGCCCACCCGCCCGCCGCCGGGACCGATGATGCCCGGTCCATTCATCTTCTCCCAGGTACCCACCGCAGCAGGATCGTAGGGCGCAATGTTGGGTCCTGAGGGCTGCTCGCAGCAAGCGGCCGCATCTCCGCTGAGCACGGAAGCGCCCGTTCGGGGATTGAGGGTCTCGAGTAGGTCCGACTCGTCGAAGGTAATGATCAGCAGGCCATCGCGACGGAAGGCCGGTGAGGACAGAATCTTGGGCACCAGCACGCTCAGAAACCGGTCCGCCGCGAAAAGGCCGCCCGGCGCGCCATCGACACAACGAGTTCCGCCGGTCCCGTCGTGGGCGTCGTGACACAGGTTGGGCACGATGAATAGGTAATTGGGCGTGGTGGCGACGGATTTGAGGTCCGCTGCGAGGTGCGTGAAGTTGACCACCTGGCGCGCGCAAGCGGGAGTGTCGATGATGGCGTGAAAGTAAACGAAGGGATTATGGCGCGTCGCGTACTGGTCGCCGACTTGCGCCTCCTGGGTGTTATCGGGTGCGCCAATCGGCGGATGCGCGCAGCTTGCACTCTCGCGGCGCGGGTCGTTGCCCATGTCCTCCAGGTATGCCTTCCAGCTCAGCTGCACCGCCTCGAGTTGGTTGGCCAGCGTTGTGACGCTTCGCGGGTAGACACATCCCTTGCCGACCGCCTGGCCATCGGCGCTGATGCCGGTGCTGACAAACTCCTCGAAGACTTCGCAATCCAAGTTCACGGTCTCATTGGTCGCCTGGCCACTGATCAGTGCCAGGTAATTACCGAGGCTCGCATGGCTGGTGCCGAAGTAGTTGACCATCAGCGCGCCCTTGGCGGCCAGGGCCTTCAGGTAATGCGCCGGTGAATCCGGCCCATAGGTGTTATGGAACGGCTGGTTCTCGAGCATCACCACGAAAACGTGCCGAATCGGTGGCGGGGAAACCGGTGGCGGCGCGGCCGCCCAGGTCAATGGCCGCCGCGCCAAGGGCCGCGGCCCAAAGCGCACCGGCACGCCGGTAGCGCTGAAGTCGAGTGGCTTGAAGATTGATCAAGCGGCCGCAGTGTAGCGCGGATCGTGCGGCGCGCGGGCAAAGACCTGCCGGAGCACGGGCTCAAATTCCGCCAGTGACATGGTCCGATAGCTGGGGTCGAAAGAGGACTGGTCGTAACGCTCGCAGAAATCCACGCACGATTGGTACCAGCGGTGATCGCGGAGCCGCTCCCGCATGTTGCGGTCGCCGCCCATGTGATGCACGTAGTAATAGGTCTGGAACAGCTCATGCTGCTCGACGATCCAGGTCACCTGTTCGCGTACGTAGGGACGAATGATGGCGGCGGCGATCTGCGCGTGATTGTATGGAGCGAGCAGGTCACCGACGTCGTGGATCAAAGCGCCGACCACCAGATCATCATCGCCACCGTCACGCCGGACGCGGGTCGCTGTCTGGAGCGAATGCCCGAGCCGGCTGAGCGGGTAACCCTCGACCGAGTGATTCAAATCGCGCAGCGCGCCTAAGACATAGTCCGGAAGCTTCTTCGCGAACTCGCGCTCGGATTGGTCGAGGAGCAGGTAGTCCTCGCGTGTGCCGTCTTTCATCTGCGTAAAGCTGACGAGCCGATTCACGTCTGTCTCCCAAGTACTCTGGAATGAGCGATAATCCTTGGGTTCGACGCCAAGGAGTAACCGCGTGACTGATGCCCCAATTGTAGCCCGACGTCCCTCCGGACGCGATGCCCGCCGCGCCGAGCGCGCCGGCCCGCTTCCGGATCACCTGCGTCCGGTGCGACCCGGCATGAACAGCGGACGCTATCGGCCGTTGAGCGACAGCGACGTGCAGCAAATCCACCAGACCGCGCTGCGCTTGCTGGCAGAAGTGGGTCTGGGGGACGCCACGGACACCGGGATCGAGATTATGACCGGCGCGGGCTGCACGCTGAGCCGCGCAGGGCCGGTTGCTGTTCCCGCGCGCGGTGGTGGAGGACACCCTCGCCAAGGCCGCGCGGCGCTTCCCGTTGCATGGCCAGGATCCGCAGCACGATCTGGAGCCCTGGGGCAAGCGGGTCTATTTCGGCACCGCCGGGGCGGCGGTCAACATCGTCGATCCCGTCAGCGGGGCCTATCGCGAATTCGACGGTGAAGGACGCCTATCGACATCGGCCGCATCGTCGACCAGATGGAGCATATCCATTTCTACCAGCGCTCCGTCGTCTGCCGCGACATCCCCGATCCCGCGGATATGGATTTCAACACCTGCTACGCCCGCGTGATGGGCACCACCAAGCATGTCGGCACGAGCTGGGTGCACCCGAGCAATGCGAGGCCTCGCTGGAGATGCTGCATATGATCTCCGGCGGCGAGGAGAAATGGCGCGCAGCGGCCCTTCGTCAGCCAGTCCAACTGCTTCGTCGTGCCGCCGATGAAATTCGCCACCGACGCCTGCCGCTGCCTGGAGGTCGCCGTGCGCGGCGGCATGCCGGTGCTGCTGCTGTCGGCGGGCCAGGCCGGCGCCACGGCGCCGGCCTCGCTGGCCGGGGCCATCGCGCAGGAAGTGGCCGAGGTGCTGGCCGGCCTCGTCTATGTCAATGCGATCAAGCCCGGGCCGTCCGGCGATCTTCGGCACCTGGTGCTTCGTCTCGGATCTGCGCACCGGCGCGATGTCGGGCGGCAGCCCGGAGCAGGCGCTGCTCTCGTCGGCCTGCCGGCCAGATGGCGCAATTTCTATGACCTCACCGGCGGCACCGCCTCGGGCATGACCGATTCCAAGATCCCCGACGCCCAGGCCGGGCGCGGAGAAGGCGCTCAACCACGCGCTGGTCGGCAATGCCGGCGCCAACCTGATCTACGAATCCGCCGGCATGCACGCGAGCCTGCTGGGCTTCTGCCTGGAGAGCCTGGTCATCGACAACGACATCATCGGCGCCGCGCAGCGCACCATCAGGGGCATCGAGGTGAACGAGGAAGCGATCGCGTTCGAGACCATCAGGGACGTCTGCCTGAACGGGCCGGGGCATTATCTCGGGTGCGACCAGACGCTGCAGCTGATGCAGACCGAATACGTCTATCCCGTGGTCGGCGACCGGCGCAGCCCGAACGACTGGCTCGAGCAGGGCGGGAGCAGCGTCTCTGAGCGCGCCGAGAAAAAGGTCGCCGAGATCCTTGCCACGCACTTTCCCAAACACGTGCTCCGAGCAGACCGATGCGGAAATTCGCAGCCGCTTTCCGATCCGGCTCGCACGCCAGGGTATGAGGCCGGCAGGCACGTAGCGCCGGATGACATTACCAGCCCAGGCCGGCGTCGTTATCGTCGGGGGTGGCGTCGCGGGCTGCTCGATTGCCTACCACCTGACCAAGATCGGCGTCAGCCGACGTCGTTCTGCTCGAGCGGCGCCGGCTCACCTGCGGCACGACCTGGCACGCGGCAGGTCTGGTCGGGCAGCTGCGCGCGACGCGCAACCTGACCGAACTGGCCAAGTACACGGCGGACCTGTATCACTCCCTGGAGGCCGAGACCGGACAGGCGACGGGCTTCAAGCAGAACGGCTCGGTCAGCGTGGCGCAAACCCCGGCGCGCTTCGAGGAACTCAAGCGCGGCGCCTCGATGGGCAAGACCTTCGGCCTGGAGATCGACGTGCTCACGCCAGGCGAAATCAAAGAGCGCTGGCCGCTGCTGTCAGTCGGCGATCTGGTGGGCGGCATCTTTTTGCGCAAGGACGGGCAAACCAATCCGATCGACACCACGCAGGCACTGGCCAAGGGCGCCAAGATGCGGGGCGCGCGGATTTTCGAAAATACCACCGTGACGCGCATACGAGTGGCGCAGGGACGGGCCGTGGGCGTCGAGACCGATGCCGGCTACATCGCGGCGGACACCGTCGTGTTGTGCGCTGGCATGTGGTCCCACGGGCTCGGACAGGGACTGCGGGGTTGCGGTCCCGCTGCACGCCGCCGAGCACTTTTACATCGTGACCGAGCCGATGCCGGGCCTGCCCGGAAACCTGCCGGTGCTTCGCGTGCAGGATGAGTGTGCCTACTACAAGGAGGACGCGGGCAAGCTCCTGGTGGGATGTTTCGAGCCGGTCGCGAAACCCTGGGGCATGACCGGGATCCCTGAGGACTTCAGTTTCGAGACGCTGCCGGAAGACTACGATCATTTCGAGCCGATTCTGAACGCGGCGATCAAGCGGGTTCCGGCGCTGGCCGATGCCGGCATTCAGCTGTTCTTCAACGGGCCGGAGAGCTTCACGCCGGATGATCGCTATTACATCGGCGAGTCGCCCGGAAGTGCGCGACCTGTTCGTGGCCACAGGTTTCAATTCGGTGGGCATCGCGGCCAGCGGCGGTGCGGGCAAGGTGGTGGCGCAATGGATCCTCGACCGCCGGGCGCCCATGGACCTGTCCGATGTGGACATCCGCCGGGTCATGCCGTTCCAGGCGCAATCGACGTTATCTGCACGATCGCACGGTCGAGACTCTGGGCCTCCTGTACGCGATGCACTGGCCGTACTACCAGTACCAGACCGCGCGCGGCGCGCGGCGCACGCCCTTGCACGACCGTCTGGTCGCGGCCGGTGCCTGCATGGGCGAGACGGCAGGCTGGGAGCGGCCCAACTGGTTTGCCGCGCCAGGCTCGGAGCCCAGCTACGCCTATTCGTACGGGCGGCAGAACTGGTTCGAGGCCTGCGCCAGTGAATGCCGAGCGGCGCGCGAGCCGTCGCGCTGTTCGATCAATGCTGTTTCGCCAAGTTTCTGGTGCAGGGAGCCGGCTGCCTGCGCCGTCCTCAATCACCTTTCGACCGCGGATGTGGACGTGGCGCCCGGACGCATCGTCTACACGCAGTGGTTCAACGATCGCGGCGGCATCGAGGCGGATCTGACGATCACCCGGCTTAGCGCCGATGAGTTCATGGTGGTGACTTCAGCGATCTGCCAGACGCGCGACCTGGCCTGGCTCAGGCGCCATATCCGCGCGCGCGCAGGCACGCATTGCTCGGTGACCGATGTGACCTCGGGTGTGTCCATGCTGGGGGTGATGGGGCCGCGCAGTCGAGAGTTGCTGCAGAATGTATCGGGCGCTGATTTGTCCAATGCGGCCCATCCCTTCGGCCATTCGCGCGAGATCGAGATCGGCTACGCGCTGCGTGCGCGCCAGTCGCATCACCTACGTCGGAGAACTCGGGTGGGAACTGTACTTTCCCGCCGAGCACTGCCTGGATGTCTACGAGCGGCTGCTGGCGGCCGGCACGCCGATGGGGCTCAAACACGCCGGCTACCATGCCATGGCGGCGTGCCGGGTCGAGAAGGGATACCGGCACTGGAGTCACGATATTGCCGATGAGGACACGCCGCTCGAGGCGGGCCTCGGCTTTACCGTGGCCTGGGACAAGCCGGGGGGATTTCTGGGGCGCGAAGCCCTGGTGGCCCAGCGCGAACGCGGCGTGCTCACCAAGCGCCTGGTGCAGGTCATGTTGCAGGATTTCTCGAGCGAAGCACCGCTCCTGTATCACGAAGAGCCCATCGTCCGGAACGGGCAGATCGTCGGGTCGATCAAGTCCGGCGCCTGGGGACATCGTCTGGGCCGATCAATCGGCATGGGCTATGTCAGCGAGCCCGCCGGGGTCACCAAAGAGTGGCTGGACAGCGGCGAATGGGAAATCGAAGTGGCCTGCCGGCGCTGGCCTGCTCGGGTGCAGCTGCAGCCCTGGTACGATCCGAAAAATGAACGGATCAAGAGTTAAATAATAAGGCCCGGTCAGGGCCTGAGCGCGCTCATGGCTGGCCTCTGACATGCCCCGCGTACGGGCGGCCGGTGGCGGTGGAACGCACCAGCGCGTCGGCCAGATAATCCGAAGCGCCCATGTGGGCGCGATGTTCGCTGACCGTGCTTTCCACGTGCACGTCCACCGCGCCCGCGCGGCGGGCCGCTTCGAGCGCCAGCCGCTGAGAGACTTCACGCGCGAAGCTGATCGCCGGCTCTTCGCTCCCGTAGTCGCGACTCCCCGCCGGATCATGAACGCGAAACACCCCGAACACGGGTTGGTTTACCAGCACGTCAACGGTCTGCGAGACCACACCGGCCACGGCGCCCACGGCGTTGCACACCGCGGCGTGCTCGGGAATTGAGAGCTCCGATTTCAACCGTCGGGCGACTTGGGGATAGTAGGCTTGCACCGGGGCGCCGATCGCGACCAGCGGAGCGGTGAGCGAAAATCCTGTCTGCAGCAGCTTCGAGAATTCGCGTCCGGCCACGACATCTTCAATGAGCCGCTCGCCGAATTTCCCCCAGGAATTCCCCTGGAATTCCAGCCCCGGGTCCTGGGAGAGGGCAGTGGCGATGACGGTCCGGGCCGACTCGCGGATCACATGCTCGATGGTCCGTTCGCAAAACACCTGCGGGCTCGCCGCCTCGCTCGCCCCGAGGATGTTGCGCTCCTCGGCGGCCAGCAGCCGGGCCCCCAGTTCCGCCGCCTCCGCGTTCCAGCCCTGTTGCCGGCCCAGTACGTGCAAGGCATCGGTTGGCGTGAATGCCGCGACCGTGGCCAGACCGGCATCGGCCAGTCGGCGCAACGCGGCAAGGCCGGGCGCGTTACTGAGCACGCGCGACACCCGCTTGGGTTCCGGGCCCAGTTCGCTCCACACCCGCCGCTCGATGGCCGACAGTTGTGCCGGCGCTTCACGGCCCGGGTTGCGCAATGCGAATTGCGTGGCGTAGTCGGGCAGGTGCTGCAGGGTCGCTAACTTTCTGAGCTCAAGCAGCGCCGCGGGGGCCTGCAGGGCAAGCAGGCACAAGGGCATCGCCTTGCGCGGTCCTACCGTCATGTGCCCGTCACGATGCATGGAGACCTGGCTATCCCCACCCAAACCCACCGTACGCACATCGACCGCCTCGACCATGGTGCGCCACCCTCCGATCAGCGCACCTTCGGCGTTGATCGCCGGGCGCCCTGCACGGACGACGGCGCAATCGGTGGTGGTGCCGCCCATGTCGGCGACCAGAAAATCGGCGAAGCCGGTCAAAAACCCTGCGCCCACCACGCTGGCGGCCGGCCCGGACAAAATGGTCTCGACCGGATATTCGAGCGCCACCTGTGCCTTCATCAGCGAGCCATCGCCCTTGACGATCATGAGCGGGGCGTCGATCGCTTCGGACTCAAGGACCTCCGAGAGTGCCTCGATCAGGTGACGGATCTGCGGTGTCAAGCGCGCATTGAGCGCCGCGGTGAGCGCGCGCCGCGGGGCATCCAGGCGCGAGCTGAGCTCATGGGCGCAAGTGACCGGCTTTTTGGACAGCTCGCGGACCAGCTGGCGCGCGCGCAACTCGTGAGCCGGATTGCGCACCGAGAAACACGAGGCGATGGCGTAGCCCTCGACTGAGCCGGCGCAATTGCCGATCGCCGCGGCGAGCTGCGCCTCATCGAGCGGCTCAAGTTCCTCCCCGCTCGCATCGTGCCCTCCGCGCACCAGAATAATCGGGCCGGCCTGATCGCGCTGCAACCCCGAGCGGGACAGCATTCCCGCATCAAAGCCGATCAACACCGTGGCCACCGGGCTGAAGCGGTTCTCCACCACGGCGTTGGTGGCGAGGGTGGTCGACACCGACACGAGTTGCACCTGGCCTGCGCCGTGCGTGTCGGGCACCGCACGCAGGACCGAGCGGATCGCCTCACCGATCCCCACGGCCAGGTCCCAGTGGGTCGTCAACGATTTCGCACTGGCGATGACGCGCCGGCCGCCCGCGAGCAACACGGCGTCCGTATAGGTGCCGCCGGTATCCAGGCCCAGCCAGAGGGCGTCGCCCTCGCTTGTTTCCTTCAATGAGCACCCATCATGATTGCCTTGAACGAACGTACTTTAAGCCCGATGCTTCCCCAACGGGAAAAATGTCGTAGCATAGGATCATGAAAAACACCGGCAATTTCTATATCAATGGCGCCTGGGTCAAGCCGCTGAGCACGGCCACGCAGGCGGTGATCAACCCGGCGACCGAGGAGGTGATCACCTCGATTGCGATGGGCAGCGCGGCCGACGCCGCACGCGCCATCAGCGCGGCTCGCGCCGCATTTCCAAGTTTTTCGCAGACCAGCAAGGCCTACCGCCTCGGATTGCTCAAGCGCATCCTGGCCTTGTACAACGAGCGCGCGGAAGAGCTCGCACAGGCCGTATCCGATGAGATGGGCGCCCCGCTGCAGTTCGCCCGCGACGCGCAGATCTGGGCCGGCCGGGCGCACCTTGAGTCCACGATTGCCGCCCTTGAGGCATTCGAGTTCGAAGAGCAGCGCGGCAAGACCCGCATCATTCGAGAGGCCATCGGTGTAGCGGGACTGATCACGCCGTGGAACTGGCCGCTCAATCAGATCGTGTGCAAGGTCGCCCCGGCACTGGCCGCCGGCTGCACCATGGTGCTCAAGCCCAGCGAGATCGCACCGCTCAACGGCCTGATTTTTGCCGAGATCGTGGATGCGGCCGAGGTGCCCCCAGGGGTTTTCAACCTGGTCAACGGCGATGGCCTGACCGTGGGGCAAGCGTTGGCGACCAGTCCCGAGGTCGACATGGTGTCCTTTACCGGTTCGACACGCGCCGGGGTCATGGTCGCCAAGAGCGCGGCCGACACGGTCAAGCGCGTCACCCAGGAGCTGGGCGGAAAGTCGGCCAACATCATCCTGACCGACACCGACCTGCGCGCGGCGGTGACGCAGGGGGTGGCCGCCTGTTTCAGCAACAGCGGGCAGTCCTGCGATGCGCCGACGCGCATGCTGGTGCCCAAGGCGCAGCTCGCCGAGGCTCTGAGCTACGCCAAGCAGGCGGCCGAGAGCCACACGGTCGGCGATCCTCGCGCAGCGGATATCCAACTGGGCCCCGTGGTCAGCGAGACCCAGTACAACAAGATTCAGAAACTCATCCAATCCGGTATTTCCGAGGGCGCTCCGTTGGTGACCGGCGGACTGGGACGGGCCAGCGGGCTCAATCGCGGCTATTTCGCCCGACCCACGGTGTTCGGTCCGGTGCGTCCCGACATGACCATCGCGCGCGAGGAAATCTTCGGGCCGGTACTCTCGATCATTCCGTATGAGTCCGAACAGCAGGCCGTGCAGATCGCCAACGACACGGTGTATGGCCTGGCCGCCTACGTGCAGTCGGGAGATGCCGAGCACGCGCGACAGGTCGCGCGGCAGCTTCGTGCCGGGCAGATCAACGTCAATTACCCGGACTGGGACACGGCGGCACCCTTTGGTGGCTACAAGCAATCGGGCAACGGGCGCGAGTATGCGGACTGGGGAATCGGCGATTTTCTGGAGCTCAAGGCCGTGGTGGGCTTCGGCTAGCGATTGCTCGGAAGGACCTCGTAGCCCTCGGCCTCGGGCTGATCGTCGGTCATTTCGGCGGGGAATCCGCTGCCCAGCACCTTCACGCCGCAGCTCTCCTCCAGTCGCCGGATGATGTTGGGCGAGTGCTCGCGTGGCCCGTAGCGCTGGGCGCCGTCCCTGAAGATATCGAGCACCAGCGGCGATATTTCCAGGGGCACGCGCAACTCGCGCGCCCACTTGTCAAACAGCCCCACGTCCTTGATGACCAGGTCCATGGTGAAGCCGATATCCCGGCTGCCATTGAGAATCACCTGCGATTCGGTCTCATGCACGAACGAATTTCCCGAAGAAATGCGGATGGCCTCGTACGCGGTGTTCATGTCCATGCCTGCGACCTTGCACACCGACAGGGCCTCGGCCAGCGCGCACAGATGCACGGTGCACAGGTAATTGGTCACCACCTTCAGGGCCGAGGCCGATCCGAGCGGGCCGGTGTGCAAAATCTGCCGACCCAGCACCTTGAGCACCGGCAACACCTTCTCGAACGCCGCCCGACTTCCGCCGGCGAAAATTGAAATGTTTCCGGTCGCCGCCCGATGGCACCCACCCGACACCGGACAGTCCATCGCCTGGCCGCCGCGCGAGCTGACCAGAGCGCCGAGTCGGATGACTTCGGCCTGATCGGTGGTGCTCATTTCGAGCCAGACCATGCCAGGCTGCATCCCCGCCAGCACACCGTCGGCGCCCTCGAGCACGGCGGCCGAGGCGGCCGGCGAGGGCAGGCAGGTGATGAGCAGATCCACCTGCTCGGCCATCGCCCGAGGCGAGGGGGCGCTGCGCGCACCGCGGGCGACGAATGCGCCGACCAGTTCCTCATTCAGATCACGCACCACCAGCGGCGCACCGTGCCGCAGGAGACTGCCCGCGAGCTTGCCCCCGACGTTGCCGAGGCCGACAAATCCGATCCGTATGCCTTTCACGCCTTACCTCATCGATGATTGGGACTTCCTGCGCTCGTCAACATCGGGCAGGCGAGGCAGTGTACACAGCCGCGCATGGTGTACGGCGGCGAGGCGCGCGCCGGTCCATCGAAAAAAAGCATATTAATATGCTTGAAGGGGATGAATTTGGGAGCGCGACGCGGGCGCGCGCGTTTGCCCGACCATGGGCGCACATTTCAGGCAATATCGGCGCCAACAGCCGAGCGGGTGCTATCTATGAGCCAGGCAAGCCAAACATTACCCACGGGCACGGTCGCACCCGCGCCGTCGATGGCCGTGCGCTGGTATGTGCTGATCCTGATGTGCGCGGTCTACACGCTGAGCATCACGGATCGGTACATGGTCACACAGGTTCTGGAGCCGATCCGGCTCGAGCTGCATCTGACCGCCGGCGGGGTCGGTGCGCTGACCGGACTTTGGCTCGGACTCTTCTATATCACGATGGGCTTTCCGATCTCCTGGCTGATCGATCGCGGGAACCGGCGCAACATCGTGACCGCCTCGATCGTCGGCTGGTCGGTCATGACGATGTGCACGGGGTTGTCGCGAAATTACTGGCAGCTGCTGGTCTCGCGCATCGGCATCGGCGTGGGCGAGGCGGGCGGCACGCCCGGCGCCAACTCGCTGATCTCCGATTACTTTCCGGTGGCGCGCCGGCCGATGGCGCTGACGGTCTTTTCCTTAGGGGCGCCCATTGGCGCCTACTTCGCCTCCGACACGACCGGCGCGATCGCCGATCTGCACGGCTGGCGGGCACCCTTTCTATGGCTTGGGGTGCCCGGATTGCTGGTGGGACTGCTGATCTTCTTTACGGTGCGCGAGCCGCGGCGCGGGAATCTTGATGCGCATATTTCGGACGACAAGCCCTCGTTTATGGACGCGATGCGATATCTCTGGAAGCAGCGCTCGGCCGTTCACGTGATCACCGCCACTGCCCTCACGGCGCTGTGGGGCTGGGGCTTGATGTACTGGACCCCGATGTTCCTCAATCAGAGCTACGGGCTCTCCTCGGGCCAGGCCGGTGCCATCACTGGCAAGATTCATCTGTTTGGCGGAAGTGCGGCGACGATATTTACCGGGTGGCTCCTGACCCGGCCGTCCATGGCCGACCCGCGACGGATCGTAAAGCTGATGGGCTGGTGGATCGGGGCGGCGAGCTTGGTCTCGTTTGTGATCTACACGACGCATTCGCTCCGGCTGGTGCAAATCCTGTTCTGGTTCTTTATCCCCTCGATCTATTTCTACATTGGCCCGTCCTTCGGGCTGCTGCTCAACCTGGCCGAGCCACGGATGCGGGCCGTGTTCTGCGCCGCGACGCTGTTCGCGGCCAATTTCCTCAACCTGATCGTCGCACCGGTCGCGGTCGGCTCGTTGAGCGACTGGCTCGGACCCGGTCATGTTGAAAACGCGGAATCACTGCGCATCGCCATGCTGTTCCTGGTGCCCACGGGCCTGTGGGCGGCATTCCACTATTTCTGGTCGGTGCGCGACATCGTGGCCGATCAGGAGCGGGCCACCGGCGTGCCGCTCGAGAGGGCAGCGGCGGCAGTGGGCGCGTGAAACTTAAGGGGATCAAGACCTTCGTGGTAGGCAATCCGCCCCCGCATTACGGGGGGCGCTACTTCGTGTTCGTCAAGTTGATCACCGACCAGAACGTTGAAGGGCTGGGGGAGGCGTACTGCGTGCCCTTCCACCCGAAGCTCGTGGCCCGGATGATCGAGGACGTGTTCGAACGTTACCTGGAGGGCGAAGACCCTCACAACATCGAGAGAATCTGGCGCCGGGTCTATTCGTCCGGATTTACGCAGCATCCGGACCTCACCTTGATGGGAGTGCTCAGCGCGCTTGAACTGGCCTGCTGGGACATTATCGGCAAAGAGGCGAATCAGCCGGTCTACAACCTTCTGGGCGGGCGCGTGCACGAGCGGCTCCGTACCTACACCTATATCTACGCCCGGCCGGGCGATGCCACCGACGTGTACCAGGACCCGGACCTCGCCGCCTCCCGAGCGCTCGAATACCTGCGCCAGGGCTTCACCGCGCTCAAGTTCGACCCGGTCGGGCCGTACTCCGCATTCGACGGGCGGCAACTGCCGCTCGCGGCACTTGAGTTGTCGGAACGTTTCGCCCGCCAGCTCCGCGAGGCGGTCGGCGGCAAGGCGGACCTGCTGTTCGGCACGCACGGTCAGATGACGGCCGCCGGGGCCCTCCGGCTGGCACGGCGCCTCGAACCCTACGATCCGCTCTGGTTCGAGGAACCGGTCCCCCCGGATGCCCCGGAGGAAATGGCCAGAGTGGCTCGCGGCACCACTATCCCGATCGCGGCGGGCGAGCGGCTGGCGACCAAGTATGATTTTGCGCGGCTCCTGCAGGCGGGAGCGGCGGCCATCCTGCAGATGAACCTGGGTCGAGTGGGCGGATTACTCGAGGCGAAGAAGATTGCCGGCATGGCCGAGGTGCATCATGTGCAGGTGGCCCCGCACCTGTACTGCGGGCCGGTGGTGGGCGCCGCCAACATTCAGCTCGCCACCTGCAGCCCGAACTTCCTGATTCTCGAAGGCATCGAGCGCTGGGACGGATTTCACGCGGATATCCTGCGCCGCCCGATTCGCTGGAGCGAGGGTTTTGTCATTCCACCCACCGAGCCGGGCCTGGGCGTCGAACTGAACGAAGAGGTCGCCCTCAAGCACCCCTACACCGACACGGAGCTGCATCTGGACATGGCCGACTGCCCGATCATTTAGCGCGCACATGTCAGCGGACACAGTCGATTACATCATCGTCGGTGCGGGTACGGCAGGGTGCGTGCTCGCCGAGCGCCTGAGCGCCAGCGGCCGGCAGCGCGTCGTGGTCGTGGAAGCCGGCGGATCGGACCGGCGATTTTGGATTCGTGTACCGATCGGCTATGGGCGAACCTTCAACAATCCGGAAGTCAACTGGATGTACGAGGCCGAACCCGAGCCGTCCCTGGGCGGGGTGCGGAGCTTCTGGCCCCGCGGAAAGGTGCTCGGCGGATCCGGTTCGATCAATGCGATGGTCTACGCGCGCGGTCAGCCCGAGCGATTTTGACGACTGGCGCGCGATGGGCAATCACGGCTGGGGCTGGAGCGATGTGCTGCCGCACTATCAGGCGATCGAGGCAGCGCACCGGCGGACCGCTTGCAATCACCGATGTCTCCGCTGCCGCTCATCCGCTGTGCCGGGCCTACATCGAATCGTGCGCGGCGCTCGGCCTTAAGTACACGCCCGATTTCAACGGCCCGAATCCCGAGGGCGTGGGTATCTACCAGATCACCACCCGTCGCGGATTGCGCGAATCGACCGCAACGGCGTTCCTGCGTCCGGCGCTGCGACGCGCCGCAATCTGAAACTGCTCCTCCATGCGCATGCGCAGCGGGTCAATTTCTTAGGACGGCGCGCCGTGGGCGTGACCTACCGCCAGAACGGGCGCACCGTGACCTTGCAAGCCGCGCGTGCGGTGATCCTCGCGGCCGGGAGCGTCAACACCCCGCAGCTGCTGCAACTCTCGGGGGTCGGGTCGGGTGAATTGCTGCAGACGCCATGGCATTACCCCGGTCTTGAACCTGCCGGCCGTCGGTCGAAACCTCCAGGATCACCTCGGGATCAATTACGTCTATCGCTCGCGCGTGCCGACGCTCAATAACGAGCTCCATCCGTGGTGGGGAAAGATCGCGGCGGGGTTGCGTTATGTGCTGACCCGCACGGGCCCCTTGTCGATGAGTGTCAATCAGGGCGGCGGCTTCGTTCGCAGCAGCCCGGAACTTCGGGCACCGGACATGCAGCTGTATTTTAATCCCGCCAGCTACAGCGGTACGCGCGAGCGCACGCGCCGGCTTATGAATCCGGACGCCGTTCCCCGGCTTTCATCACCTCATTCAATTCCTGCCGTCCGACCAGCCGCGGGCACCTGGCCATCCGATCGCCGGACCCGGAAATCGCGCCGGCCATTTACCCCAATTACCTCTCGACGGATCAGGATCTTCGAGACGTGTGCATCGGCGCGCGCTTGCTGCGTCGGCTCGCGGCGGCCCCTCCGCTGGCGGCGCTGATCGAATCGGAAATGCTCCCCGGCGCGGAAAAGACTTCCGAGGAGCAATTGCTGCGTGATTTTCGCGCGCGCGCCGGCACCGTGTTTCACCCGGTCGGCACCTGCATGATGGGCACTGACCCGGCAAGCGCCGTGGTCGACGTTCGATTGCGCGTACACGGGCTGGAGGGCCTGCGCATCATGGACGCATCGATTTTTCCGACCATCACCTCGGGCAACACCAACGCGCCCACCGCGATGGTCGCCGACAAGGGCGCCGCCATGCTGCTGGCGGACGAGGCTCACTGATACGACGGTCAAGGAATATGCACACACGCAACGCAACCGATACGGATCCCTGCCGGCGCTGTGGACCCTGGCTTGCTTGGGCTATTGGATTTTCGCCGCGCCGGGCGCGCGGGCCCAGGAGCCGCCCAGCCGTCCGGCCGTGGATTCACCCGAGCTGGCGCCCTTAGGGCGCTACGCCGTGGGCGTGCGTACGCTCACACTGCTGGAGCACGCGGCGCCCGATGTCGTCGCACCCGGCAAGGACCGCACGGTCACGGTCGATCTGTGGTATCCGGCCCATCCGGCCGCCGGGCGCGCGGGCCGAGACTCTACAGTGCCAGTCTGCAGACCGAATCAGCCGGATCCGCCGGTGCGCTTCACCGTCCCGGGCCTGGCGGTGCGCGATGCGCCGGCCGTGAGCGGACGCTATCCGCTGGTGGTGGTGTCGCACGGCCGCAGCAACCCGACGATCGCGCCTGAGCTGGCTGACCGAGAATCTCGCCTCGAAGGGCTATGTCGTCGCCGCCATCCGCCATGAGGATCTGCCGCGCAGCAACCCGGCCGAGATCCCGGAAATGCTGCTGCGCCGGCCCCTCGACCTCGCCTTCGTCACGCGAACGCCTGCAGGGCAGCTTGGCGCACGAGGGCCTCATCGATCCGGCGCGCGACGGCGCTGATCGGCTATTCGATGGGCGGTTATGGCGTGCTGACCGGTGCCGGAGCGCAGCTCGATCCGCAAGGTCCGGCCTGCAAGCTGGTACCGGGCGGGCTGCTGACGCCCTACGCCGCCGGAGGCGCGCAACAGAGCCAGATCCGCATCCCGAATCTCAAGGCCGTCATCGCCATTGCGCCGGCCGGCCAGTCGCCAGGCCGTCTGGGGTGCGACGGGCTCGGCGGCGATCACCGCGCCGCTCCTGCTGATCGCGGGCGATCACGATCGCACCGTCGATTATGCCACCGGCGCGCGCGCCATCTTTGAGGCCGCCACCGGGGCTCGCCGCTACCTGCTGACGTACAAGGAAGGCGGCCATGCGCTCGGTCTGGATCCCGCTCCGCCGGAAATGCGCCACAGCGTCTGGGACATCAGCTGGTTCGAGGATCCGGTGTGGCGCAAGGAGCGCATCATCGGCATCAATCTGCACATGATCACCGCGTTCCTGGACCGATTCGTCAAGGACGATGAGAGTCGCGCCGCCTACCTCGATGGCCTGGTGCCCGATTCGAGCGCGGGACACTGGCAGGCGCCGCCGGGCACGCCCTTCGATGCGATCAGTCCAGGAACGGGCGCCATGACTTTGTGGAAGGGCTTTCAGCGCGACTATGCCGAGGGGCTGGAACTGCTCCAGCGCGCGCCCGGTGCCAGCGCTCATCCTTAGAATTACGTGGCCGTGAATCGAGTCTGTTTGCTGGATGGCGGCACGGGCCGGGAGCTGCTGCGGATCGGTGCGCCCTTCGCGCAACCTGAGTGGTCGGCGCTTGCGCTGATCCAGGCCCCTCACTACGTCAGGCGCGTGCATGATTCCTTTATCAGGGCGGGCGCGGAGGTGATCACGACCAACAGCTACGCGCTCGTACCCTTCCATCTGGGGGAAGCACGATTTGCCGCGCAGGGACACGCGCTCGCCGCCTTATCGGGGCAACTGGCGCGGCAGGCGGCCGACGCCGCGCCAGTGCCCGTCGCGGTGGCCGCCGGCCTCCCGCCGGTGGGCGGTTCCTATCGGCGCCGATCGATTTGATGCGGCCGCGGCCCGTCCCATTCTCTCGACGCTGGTCGCCGCGCTCGGCCCGGCCGCGGACTACTGGCTCGCCGAGACCTTAAGCTCGCAGGTCGAAGCCGAGCTGGTCCGGGAGGTGCTCGGGGCGGACGCCAAGCCGCTTTGGCTGTCCTTTACGCTGGCCGATGGCCAGGAGGCTGAGCCCGCCGATCCGCGACTGCGTTCGGGGGAGCCCGTGGGCGAGGCCGTGGCAACGGCCGCGCGCCTGGGCGCCGCCGCGATACTGTTCAACTGCAGTCGCCCTGAAGTGATGGGAGGGGCGGTCAGTGAGGCGGTGCGGGTGCGGGCCGGGTCGGTCGGGAATGCCGCTACGATGCGCATAGGCGTCTACGCCAACGCCTTCGTGCCGCTCCAACCGCTGATCGAGGCCAACGCCGGGCTGAGTGACCTGCGGGGCGATGTCACTCCAACGGCCTACCTGCAGTGGGCTCGCGACTGGGTGGCCCGCGGAGCGCAGATTGTCGGGGGCTGTTGCGGGGTCGGTCCAGAACATATCGAGGCACTCAGGAGTCTCAATGCCGCCTAATTTTCTGATCTTGATGGCCGATCAGCTCACCGCCGGCGCACTGAGCGCCTACGGCGGTTCGGCGCTGACGCCGAACATCGATGCGCTCGCCCGACAGGGCGTGGTGTTCGACTCCTTTTATTGCAACAGCCCGCTGTGCGCGCCTTCGCGGTTCTCTTTCCTGGCCGGGCAGCTGCCCTCGAAAATCGGCGCCTATGACAACGCCGCCGAGTTTCCCGCCCAGACGCCCGACCTTCGCCCATTACCTGCGGCGCGCCGGATACCAGACCGCGCTGAGCGGCAAGATGCACTTTTGCGGTCCCGACCAGCTGCACGGCTTCGAGGAGCGGCTGACCACGGACATCTATCCGGCCGATTTCGGCTGGACACCGGACTGGACGCGCTTCGAGGAACGCCCCGGCTGGTATCACACGATGGACTCGGTCACTCAGGCGGGACCGTGCGTGCGCACCAACCAGATCGACTTCGACGATGAAGTGGTCTACGCGGCCCGCCAGAAGCTCTTTGACCTTGCGCGCGGCCAGGGATCCTCGGCCGTTTTGCCTGGTCGTGTCGATGACCCACCCGCACGATCCGTACGCGATTGCCCAGCCCTACTGGGATCGCTACCAGGACCGCGAGATCGACATGCCCGCACTGAGCGGCTCGGCCGTGCCCGAGGATCCGCACTCGCGGCGCCTCCGCCACGTGATCGGACTGGAACAGCATACCCCCACGGACGGCGCAGGTCCTCGCCGCCCGGCGCGCTTACCTGGGCTCGGTTTCGTACGTGGATGATCAGGTCGGTACGCTCCTCGGCGTGTTGCAGGACACGCGCTTGGCCGAGAACACCATCGTGATGCTGCTGGCCGACCACGGCGACATGCTGGGCGAGCGGGGACTGTGGTACAAGATGAACTTCTTCGAGCCCGCCTGCCGGATTCCATTGATCGTGTGCGCCCCGGGCCGGTTCGCGGCGCGCCGCGTGGCACACCACGCCTCGCTCCTGGACGTGCTGCCGACCTTGGTCGAACTCGGCAGCGAGGGACGCGGTACCGATTATGCGAGCCGGCCCGATGGCCGGAGCCTGGCAGAGCACCTGACCGGCGCCGCCGCGCCCACGGGCGAGGGGCCGCCCGAGGTCATCGGTGAGTACCTGGCGGAGGGGGCGATCGCGCCGATCGTGATGATCCGGCGCGGCCGCTACAAGTTTGTGCACTGCCCGGTGGACCCGGATCAACTCTACGACCTTGAGGCCGACCCGCTCGAGCGCAGGAATCTGGCCGGCTCGGTCGAGCAGGCGGACACGGTGGCGGCGTTTCGGGACGAAGTCGGCAAGCGCTGGTCGTTATCGGCCCTGCACGAGCAGGTGCTGGCCAGCCAGAGCCGCCGCCGCCTGGTCGATAGCGCGCTTCGCATCGGCCGTCACGTGTCGTGGGACTTCCAGCCCATGCGCGATGCGAGCCGCGTGTATGTGAGAAACGACCAGGAACTCAATGACACCGAAGCCCTGGCGCGCTTTCCCCCGGCCCCGGGCCCCTAAGGTGAATTGACCGGAGGCGAGGCACCGCCGGCCTCAGGACTCGAATCGTTCGGGGGGGTCAGGACACGGAGCGGTCCAATGTGCTTTTCGTAGTTTCGCCAGCGGGCGACCGAAGCCGTGCTGATCTTCTGTCGCACCTGCCACTTGCTCGCGGTAATGACCACGCGATCGGTCTGGTGAAAATCCAGGCAGCGCGGATCCCACGGAAGTCCGACGAAGGCAAGCATCCGCCGGGCCCAGGTCTCGGGCTCTTCGACCAGGGCTTCGTAGGGCACATCGAGCAGCGCCTTCTCCGGCAACACGCGGCGCCAGTGACTCATGACGCGCCGATACTCTCCGTAGAAATGCGCCAGGTCGGCCAGATCGTGGGCGTAGGCGCCGATGTTGAAGAAATTCTGAAAATAAATGGACAGGCAGGTGTCGAACGGATGACGCTGCATGTGAATGATGCGGGCACTCGGAAAAGCGGCGTGCAGGAGGCCGGCGTACCAGAAGTTGGCCGGCATCTTATCGACCACCCGGCCGGCCTGCGCATCGAGCGCATTGAGGCGGTCCAGATACTGCTTCGCAAGATTCGGAATGAGCTCCAATGCGGCCTTGCGGTCCGGCTCCGTGCGCCTATAGGCCTCGTAGGCGCCGTGCCAGTACATCAGTTCGCCCGCACCGTAAATAGAAGGGTGCGAGGCGAGGATCTGTTCCGCCAGTGAGGTGCCCGAGCGCGGCATGCCCACGATAAAGACCGGCCGCTCGCTCGGATGCAACGTACCGCCCGCCTGAGTGAAGAACTTCGCATCGAAACTTTGGATGATTCGCTCCACGCGCAGCGTCAATTGACCGCGATCGTAAGGGGAGGCAAAGCGTTTACTGGACTGGTTGGCCTGCGTGAAATGGTCGAACGCGGGCTCGTACTGCTTCGTGTCGTCATAATATTTGCCCAGCGCGTACTGCAGGCCGATGGCCTGCGGGAGCGGCAAGCGCAGTGCCCGCCAGAGCCAAAGCTTTCTTCAGCCAGGGCTCATCCTCGAGCGTCATGCGCCGATGCGTGGCGATGCTGGCATAGGCGGGCGCGTAGTCCGGCTTGAGCTCGATCGCTCGCTGAAACTGAATTTGCGCTTCCGCAAACCGGCCGCGGTCGGCATTGAGCTCGCCAAGCAGCGCCACCGCCTCGACGCTACCCGGATCGGCAAGCAGCGCCGCCGCGCAGCTCGCCTCCGCCTGCTCGGGCCTGCGCTGCTGGCGCAATGCGAGCGCGAGCCCCAGGTGGGCCGGGGCGTAGTCAGGATTGAGGTTCAGCGCTTCTGCAAAGCGCGCCACGGCCTCATCGACCCGACGGATCTCGAAGAGCACCGCGCCCAGGTTGGCGTGAGACTTCGGCGCGCTTAGGCTCAATCTCGATGGCCCGGCCGAAAAGCGCCGCGGCTTGACGCCGGTCTCCCAGCTCGCGAAGCACATTGCCCAATCCGTTGATGGCATCGAGGAGATCAGGATTGTGGGCCAGGGCCTCACGGTAGCTGGCCGCCGCCTCCTCGCGCCGCGCCAGCGCACTGAGCGCAAAGCCGATGTTGCACAGGATCTGTGCATCGTCGGGCTGAATCTTGAGGGCCTGTCGGTAACTGCGCTCGGCCTCGGAATACCGCTGCAATTCAAGATAGGCGTTGCCGAGGTTGTTGTGCGCCTCGGCCTCATGGGGACTGATTGCCAGCGCCCTCTGGTACAGGAGGATCGCTTCGGCCGGTTCTGCGAGCTTGCGCATCGTGTTGGCGGCATCGATGAGCGTCGGCACGTCCTCGGGCTGCAACTCCAAGGCGCGCTTGAGGCTCGCCAGGGCAGGGGCCCAGTGACCCCGATCGTAGAGCGCCGCGCCGAGGTTGCGGTGGGCCTCCCCGTCCAGGGGCATCAGCGCGGCGGTGCGCTGCAGCGCCTGCAGCGCGTCCTTACCCTGGCGGACGAGGGCGACGCTCAAAACCTTCCAGAGCATTCCCGCACTCGAGTGATGTTTGAGAAGGGAGCGGCTTTGCAACTCGGCCTCGCTCGGGCGACCGGAATTGATCAGCGCCACCAGCGCTCCTATCTCAAGCGGCGTGAGGGCGCTGCTGCTAGGCATCGCGATAGCGGGTCAGTGCATCGCCCAGAGCGTCTTTGAGTTCGCCGAGCCACGGCTCGAAATTCTTCCACTGATCGAGGCCCTCTTTATATATCGGCTTTCGGACCTGCTCGGAACTGGCCGTGCGCACGCTCCGCTGCGTCTTGTAGTACTCAACGCATTGGGGTTCGAAATTCAGGCCGCAGAACCTAAGCATGCGCCGCACGCTGCCTTCCAGATCCGAGACCACATCCTCGTGCGCCATGCAGCAGGACCTTGCCCGGCAGCACGCGATTCCAATGCTGCATCAGTTCCAGGTACGTGCGGTAGTAGCGGGCGATGTCCTCGAAGCTGTAGGTGAACTCCTGTCCCTTGGCGAACAGCTGCTTGAAATTGCTGAAGCAACAGGCCATCGGTTCACGCCTGGCATCGATGATCTTGGCGTTAGGCAGCATGAGATGAATGAGTCCCAGGTGCCTGAAATTGTTGGGCATCTTGTCGATAAAAAAGGGCTTACCGTGGCGAAAGGCCTGCGCGTCGGCCAGGTACTTCTGGCCGAGCTTCTCAAACGCCTCGGCGGGCATCTCATTCAACACCTGCGGGTAGCGCGGATTATCCAGATCCGATTCGCGTCCCCGAAGCTTGGCAACGATCTGCTGGATAAAAGCCAGTTCCTGGGTCCCTTCAACCTGCGAGTGCGAGGCCAGAATCTGCTCAAGCAGCGTGGAGCCTGATCGCGGAAGGCCGATGATGAATATCGGATCCGGATCTTGGGCCCCTGATCCGCGGTGGCGGGCAAAAAATTCGCTCGTGCACACCTCGATCTGCAATCGCGTGTTGTTCTCGATGATGGCAGGGCGGTAATGACTCTCCGCGCGCTTGAGCGCATTGCCGAGTTCGTAGTAGTGGAACGACTGCGCGTAATCGCCCTGGTCCTCCAGCGCCTTGCCAAGTGCAAAGGACAGGTGATATCGATCGACATTACCCACCGCCGGATCCACCTGCAGCGCCTTGAGGCGAGTGAATTCTTCAGGCAATAAAACGGTAGGTCTTTAGATTGGCGATGCTCCAGTAGGCATCGCCGAAATCCGGCCGGGAGGCAGCGGCGTTGCGATAGGACTCAATCGCCTCTTCTTGTCGCCCGACAGTCTTGAGCGCGTGGCCAATCGATAAATGGATGTCGGCATCGGCGCTGCTGCCCTGTAGCAGCTCCCGGTACAGTGCTACCGCTCGTTCGTGCTCTCCTAGACCCACGGCCGCAGTCGCCTGCAGGCCCTGATAATGCAGCCGGTGCTCCGGATCCTCGCGCATTAGTCGATCTATCTCGCGATTGGCCTGCGCGTGCTTTTGCATTTCGATCAGCACCTCGGCGTATTCCGCGCGCGCCGCGCGATAGTCGGGGGCCAGCTCGAGCACGGCTGCCGAGCAACAGCTCCGCATCATCGAATACCTTGCGGGCCATGCCGATACGCGCCAGCAAGCGCATGGCCTCCACCTCATCGCCGTGCTCGAGCAGAAAGGCGCGCACCATCGGCTCGGCGTGATCCAGATCCCCGTCCAGGAACAGCGCCGTGGCGGCCACCACCGGCGGGGGCAATTTTCGCAACGTCGCCAGTTGCTTTGCCGCAGCCTGCGCGCCGCCTGACCTGCCCTGTCATGCGGTGCAGGCCCTCGAGCATGCCCCAGCTGGCGGGCAGCGCGTAGTTGAGAGTCACCGCCTGCTCGAAGGCTGCGACGGCCTGGGGCGCCTGGCGAAGTGCCACATAGCAATGGCCGCGTTCTTCGTAGAGGCGGCTAAAGCGCGGCTGATGGCGCTCGAGAACCGCCAGGGTCTGCAATGCGCTCGGGAACTTGACCCAGATTGCGCTGCGCGATAGCCACCAGCAGCAGCGCGTCACGCTGCTCCGGGACTCGCGCCAGCAGCGCGCTACCGTCTGCCAGGACTTCGGCAAACTGCTTCTGCCTGAGCAGTCCACGGAGCCGTGCGATCTCGGCAGCCATCGTGGCGCTGCGTATCTGTGGGTTCGGTCGGAGACATGAACCTTCAATAAAAAAAGGGCGGACACGAAGTCCGCCCCTAATTTTACTGCAAGCGAACGCGCTTAGAACTTATAGCCGAATTGCAGAGTGACGACGCGCGGCCGCAGCGGTACCTCGGACTTGATGAACTGACCCGAGCTCGTGTGCAGGCTCGCGTCCTCGTTGGACAGGTTGTTGCCGGTCAGCTGCAGCGTCCAAGCGTCCTTCGCCAGCCCGAGTGCGGCGTCATAGGTCGTGTAACTTGCCATGGTGTACCGGAGCAAGGTCGTGGTCGGCGGGTTGAACGCCGGATCGTTCCCATCCGGGTAGCTTGCCGGCTGGTTGCGCATCGAGCCCATAAAGCTCATGCCCGCCATGGCAAAGTACTTGATGTCTCCTGAACTCCAGTCGTAATGCAACCGGGCGTTGTACTGCTGCGCCGGCGAGAACGCCGGTGATGTGCCCAGGATGCCGTACGGATTGGTGTACGGCAGACCATTGACCTGGGTGATGCACTGGCCGACCGGGGCACCCGTGGCCGTGGCACGGTTGGCCACTAGGCAGGGTGCGTCGGTCTGTTCGGAATGGTTCCAAACGCCCGAGCCTTGCAGGGTCAGCTGCTCGGTCAAACGGGCGTTGACTTGAAGTTCCAGCCCTTGACACGATAGCTCGGGCCATTGACCACAAAGGTCGTGTTGCCCAAGTGGACCGGGTCGAACAGCACCAGCTGGGCGTTTTCCCAGTCCATCTGGTACACGGAACCGTTGATCTGGATTCGGTGGTTGAACCACTCGGTCTTCAATCCCAGCTCATAGTTGGTCAGGTTGTCTGAATCGTATCCCGCCGGCTTGTAGAACTGCTTGTCGACCCCGCCAGCGCCCGCAGGCGCGACGGCCGCGAGCTTGACGGTGCCATCGAGCAGGGTCTTGGTTCGATTGAAACCACCCGGGCGGAAACCCTGTGACCAGGTGAAGTAGGACAGGATGTCTGGCGTGATGTGCCAGGTCAGATTCGCGCGGCTCTTAAATCCGCTCTCGCTTTTGCTGAGATTGATGCCAAAACCCTTGACCGGCTGAGTCCCGTTCGGCACGTTCAATATGCTGGAGGTGGCGCTGTAATACTCCGAGCCCTGCTCGAATTCGTCGTAGTGGTAATGGCGCGTACCGGCGGTCAAGGTCAATACCTTGGGGATCAGATCAAAATCGACCGAGGCAAAGAACGCCACCTGATTAAAGCCGCGCCGGACGTCCTCGCCGAACGCCGTGTTCGTTCCCAACCGCAAACCATGGTCACGTGCGTAGAACTCAGCCTGCGGACCGGTGGCCGCGACGCAATCCGGGCCGCCCGCCAGCGAAATCGCCAAGTTGGTCGGGTCGCACTGCGGAATGGCCAGGTAATTAAAGTTCATGTTGTCTTTAATGACATTGTTCTCGTAGAACGCGCCCAGCAGTGCCCGCAGGCGGTACTCATCCGAGGTGCTTACCCGCAGTTCGTGGCTCTGATGGGTGATGTCCACCTGATCGCGCCAGCTACCCGTCGGCTTGTAGCAGGTGGTGGGTTTGGAGGACCGGAAGTAGGCGTATCCGGCGCCCGAGCCGCTGCACGCGTAGTAGGAGCCGTGTCGCGAGGTCTGGTAATTGGAGTAATCCGACTGTTGATCAATGCTTCGATTCAGATAGCTGCCCGTGTAGATCGCCTTCAAGTTGGCGGGCAACCGGCCGTTTAGAGTCCAGGCCGTGCTGTTGTATTTGTCCTTATCCCAGTTCGGCGCAAACGACATGGTTTGATAGGGCGCCAAGCGGCTGGCCGTTCGGGCCTATTGGCTCGGAAGCAAAGTAGCCATCGGCCGAGAAGGTTTGAAAATTCTGCTGCAGCAGCAAATCCCAGTCGTCGGTGAATTTATAGTCCAAGGAGATACGGCCGCCCTGGTAGGTGACCGGGTTGGTGTTTTTTCCGGTGAGGCCCGCGTTATTGGCTACCGGGCCTGCGGGGCGCGGTAGCGGAACGGTGGCGGCCGGAACCTGAATCGTGCCGACCTCATTGTCGATATAACCGCCGCGCGTGTCGGTAAAGAAAGTCAGGCGCAGCGCCATCTTGCCATCAATGATGGGCAGGTTGAAGGTCGCGTTCGCGCTGGAGTTGGGGTCTCCACCGGAGGTCGTACCGTAGGTGGCATTTACGTTGCCTTCGGTCCGGTTCAGGTTGGGCTTGTTGGTGATGTAGCGCACCAGTCCGGCCTGCGAGCCTCCGCCGAAGAGGGTCCCTTGCGGGCCTTCGAGGATTTCGACGCGTTCCATGTCCACCAGGTAGACGTCGTTGTTGTGGCCCGGGAAGGCCATCGACTGGTCATCCAGGTAGAGCGCCACGTTGGGCATCGGGGCGATCGTCGCCTGGGATTGGCCAGGGGCGCCGCCGTAACTGAGGCCGCGCATAAAGATGTTGCCCATGCCCGGCCCGTTGGAGCTGAAGGTCACATTGGGCGTGTACTTGAGCAGTTCGTTGACCGTGGTGATGTTCAGCTGCTGCAGCTGCGCGGCCGAAGTCGCCTGCACCGTAATGGGGACGTCCTGCAGGTTTTCAGACTTGCGCTGCGCGGTAACAACAACTTCTTCCAGGCCTATGCTTGTCGTCCCGGCAGCCGTGTCATCGGCGGCCATGGCGCGCGGGCCGAATGTGGCGGCGGCGCCAGCGGTGCCCAATATGGCAAAGATTGCGCGCTGAATGGATTGATTTGAGTTCAAGTGACATCCCCTGTTGATGATTGGCCCGATCCCCGAAGACACACCGACACACCCCGGTGCGATGCCCGGGCCGACTCTACGCGCCCTTGTGCGTTGAATCCAGCCCGGGTTGATCTTAATTCTCGATCCGTGCATACCAATTTTCGATTTCTGAGGCTCAGAAACAACACCATAGCTTTGGAATGTTGCACCCAGATTTCACGATGAGGGAACCCTCAGCAGTGCAAAGCAGGTGCTCGTGCGCCTGTTTCCAAAACCCCAAAGCGGGTGATCGCCAGTTGCGCAGGGCCGTATCGAGGCCTCACTATCGCGAGCGTGACGCGACCCGATCCGCCCCCGCCTTCGCCCGAACCGCTCAATCCCGACGTCCCGATAGTCTCCAGGAGACGCGAACGGGGACGCGCCCCTCGCTCCACCGGACCCTCATTGGCGCCGATCGCGCGCTTAAGCAATCCGTGGCCGCCGCTGGAGATCCTCACCGCCGAGCAGATCGAGCGGATCGTGGACGGGGCCTTCCGGATTCTGGAAGAGGTGGGCTTGAGATCCGCAGCGCCAGCGCCCGCGACTATTATCGGCGCGCCGGGGCGCTGGTCGATGAGCCCACCCAGATGGTCCGCATGGGGCGCGAGCTCGTCGAGGCCCAGCTGGCGCACGCGCCTGAGCGATTCGTGCTGCACTCGCGTGACCCCAACCGTCACCTGCACGTGGGCGGGAATATCGTCAATTTCGGACCGGTCAGCGGCGCCCCGAACATCAGCGACATGGAAGGGGGACGCCGGTACGGGGACCTGGAGGGATTCCGGAACATCCTGCGTTTGACCCATACGCTCGGTGTCCTGCACTGGCAGGGGGGCATCGTGGTCGAACCGGTCGATATTCCGGTGCCGGTGCGGCACCTGGCGATCTTCAAGGCGCACATCGAGTACGCCGACATCGTCTGGGCGGCGCGCGGTGTGGGCGGCGTGCAGGCGGAGGATGCGATCGCCATGTCCGCGATTGAACACGGCTGCTCGGTCGAGGAGCTGATCGAGCGGCCGACTCTGCTGACCGTCACCAACGTCAATTCGCCCCGGCGGGTCGATGCGGAGATCCTCGAGTGCGTCATGGTCCTGGCCCAGCACGGCCAATGCGTGGTCATCACGCCGTTTACGTTGATGGGCGCCATGGCCCCGGTCACCCTTGCCGGAGCGCTGGTCCAGCAGACCGCCGAGGCGCTCGGCGTGATCACGCTGTGCCAACTGGTGCGCCCGGGCGCGCCCTGCGTCATGGGGGCGTTCACTTCCAACGTCGACATGCGCACCGGCTCGCCGGCCTTTGGCACCCCCGAGTACGTGCACGCGGTGATTGCCAGCGCCCAGATCGGACGGCGCCTCAAGATCCCGGTGCGCAGCAGCGGCGTCAACGCCTCACCGACCGTGGATGCGCAGTCCACGTATGAGACCGCGTTTTCACTGCAGGCGGCGATCTTAAGTCACAGCCACCTGATCAATCACGCCTGCGGGTGGCTGGAGGAGGACTGACCGCCTCGCTCGAAAAGGTGGTGGTGGATGCCGAGCTGCTGCGAAACTGGGCGGCGATTCTCAAGCCGATCCAGTTCAGCGACGATGATCTGGCGATCGAAGCGATCAAGGAGGTCCCGGTCGGCGGGCACTTCTTCGGCTCGGCCCACACCCTGGCGCGTTACGAGTCCGCCTTCTACCGGCCCTTGCTCTCGGACTGGTCGAATTTCGAGAACTGGACCGATGCGGGCTCGCGCAATGCGACCCAAAGAGCGACCGCACTTTGGAAGAAACTGCTCTCGGAGTACGTGGCCCCGCCGCTCGATCCGGCGGTCAGGGAGGCGCTCGAGGCCTTCGTCGCGAAACGCACGGCCGAGATCGCTCGCTCCGGCTGACCTCCTTAAGGGCCTGTTCCATGGATCCGTTGATCATGAACGCGCGCATGTACGCGGTCACACCCGAGATCGAGCGCGCCTGGGAGCAGTTGCTCGGCCACGTGGCGCAGGACGCGGGGGTGGAGCTGACTTACCTTTCCTACCCCGCCCCGCAGCCCCTCGAGCGGCTGTGGGCGAGAGCGGATCTGGGGTTGGTGTTCATGTGCGGCTACCCGATCGCCCAGCGGCTCGCACCGGTGGTTCCGATCGCCGCGCCCGTCCCGAGCGCCGCGTGGGCTCAGGGTCGCGCGGTATACCGCACCGACTTGATCGTCCGCGAGGATGCGTCCTACAAGTGCTTGGAGGACACCTTCGGTGAACGCGCGGGCTATACGGTCGCGCACTCGCATTCGGGATTCAATGCTTTCCGGCATCACTTGCTGGGGTTCCGCAGCCCGAAGCGGCCGCTCCTGTACCGCCAGATGGTGGGCAATCTGATCACGGCGCGAAATATTCTCGACAGCGTCCGCGAAGGCCGTATTGATGTGGGACCCCTGGACGCCTACTGGCACGCGTTGATCGCCCGACATGCGCCCGAACTCACATCGGGCGTACGCGTGCTGGCCTCCACCGCGACCGCACCGATGCCGGCTCTGGTGGCGGCCTCGAACGTGCCCGAATCGACCGTGATGCGCTTTCGGGCCGCGCTGCTGGGGGCGGCCGATCGGCCCTGGTTCGCCCGATTCGCTGAACGGCTGGAGCTTAAGGGATTCGCCCCCGTTTCGCAGGACACCTACGCCGTGCTGCTCGACTGGGAGCGCGAGGCGAGAGACGCCGGGTACGATCAGCCGGGCTGATTGCGCCGGATGCGTCCGGTCGGATGCTGCAGGGCGTCGTGCGGGCGGAACAGGAAGCGGCGCGCCACGTCAAAATAGGTCACATAGATGAGTCCGCCATTCTCGGCGGCGAGCCGTTCGCGTATCCGGCTATAGCGCGCCGGGTAGTGGTACCAGGGAATGCTCGGCGCTTCGTGGTGGAGCGAGTGCAGGTTATTGAACAGGAACAGCGGACCGAGCACCCAGGAACTCTCGACCACTGCGATTCGCTCTCGCACTCCGGGACGTGCGCGATGCTCGGCGAAGGAGCGAATCAGCACGATCGCATTGGCGGGCAGGATCATCGTCACCAGGTAGATCCACAGCGGCATGCCGCAGACGACCTTCAGCCACAGCACCACCGGCACGCACCACGCCAAGTGCTCGATCCATATCGCGCGCAGGTTCGACTTGTTCTCGCGCAACGATCGCCACTCGTGCCAGAAGAACCGTCCCATGGTCCACGCCGAGCCGACGATCATTCGGCCGGCCAGGGTCTGCTGGACCCGCAGCAGCACCCGGGTAGGTGCGCTCAGCTGAGCGAGTTCTTCGGGGGTCCAGTAATAGGATTCGGGATCATCGACCGGATCGGTCAGTCGCTCGTCTCGGTGGTGCCTCAGATGACTTTGCCGATAGCGAATGTACGGCAGCCACAGCGAAAGGGGCACGATCCCCATCAGAGTGTTCACCGCCGGCCAGCGCGTCGGGTGTCCGTGCACGATCTCGTGCTGCAAGGAGCCGTGAAGGGTGACGAGCAACGCGCCTAAGGGCGCCACGACGGCCAACGGCCAATGCCCATAGGCCAGAGTCACGGTGAGCCAGCCGCCGTAGGTGACGACGACTAACAGCAGAGTCGGTAACTCCACTGCAGCTGTTCTTACGTAGCGATTCGCGGTCGTTGCGCTCAACTTGGATTACATGCCCACATCTGCGTCATCTTAGTCCTACATCGTACGGGTGACTAGTCTGATTTACAGTGCGGCGCGTCTGCATACGTAAAAGATGTCCTTGTCTTAATCTGTCAAGGCGGCCCGGAAATACCGCCGCTCCAGGGTCGCCATGGCGTCATAAAGTAAAATGGCCATCAGGCCGGTCACCAATCCGCCCTGGAGGATAAAGGCGGTATTGTTGGACAGGAGCCCGGCGATGATGACCTCGCCCAGCCCTTTGGCGGCGACGGTCGAGCCGATCGTGGCGGTCCCCACGTTGATCACCAGTGACAGCCGGACCCCTTCCAGAATCATCGGCATCGCCAGCGGCAATTCCACCGAGCGCAGGCGCTGCCAGGCGCTCATGCCCATGCCGCTGGCGGCCTCCAGAAGCGCAGGCGGGCAGGACTTGATCCCAACGATCGTGTTTTCAAAGATCGGCAACAGTCCGTAGGCAAAGAGGGCAATCAGAGTGGGCTTTTCCCCGAACCCCACCAACGGCACGGCCACCGCCAGCACGGCCACGGGAGGAAAGGTCTGGCCGACATTGACCAGGGTCCGGGACAGGGGCAGGAATTCCGCGCCACTGGCTCGGGTCACCCCGATTCCCAGGGCGACGGCCACGAGCGTGCTGGCCAGTGCGGCCGCCACGACGGTGCCCAGATGGGCGAGGGTCAGGGTCAGCAGGTTCCCCTGATCATAGATGGCGGGCGCCCCGTTCTGCGTCAGCGGCGCGAACAAGGGGGCGAAACGCTCCGGGGCAAGGAGGAAAGCGAGCAGCAGAACGAGCGCGGCGGATCGCAGGATCGTTGCGCCCTTGGGCATCAGTGCGCGCGTCCGTGGGCCAGTATCGCCTCGACGGTAAGGGATCCGCAGTGCCGGCCATTCTCATCGACCACCGGGGCGGCATCGGCGCCGCGCCAGACCAGTTCCGAGAGGGCTTCGCGAAGCGAGAGGTTCGCGGCAATCGGGGCGCCTTCGGCCGTGCCGGCCACCGCGAGCTCGGCGGCGGTGCTGAGGGATAAGAGTTTGAGCGCGCGGTCCGCGCTGCCGGTCATGCGCGCCACGAACGGATCGGCGGGTCGGGTCAGGAGCACGGCCGGCCGATCGTACTGCAGTACCCGGCCCTGGCTCATGACCGCGATCCGGTCTCCGAGGTGAAACGCCTCGTCCATGTCATGCGTGACCAGCACGATCGTGGTGCCGTAGCGGCGCTGTATGTCCAGCAGATCCTCCTGCGCCTTGGCACGAATGATGGGATCGAGCGCTCCGAAGGGCTCATCCATCAGCAGCACGTTGGGCTCGGCGGCCAGCGCACGCGCCACGCCGACGCGCTGCTGCTGTCCTCCGGAAAGCTGGTGCGGGTATTTGTGCGCGTAGGTTTCCGGCTCGAGCTGGAATACCCCGAGCAGCTCGCGGACCCGGGCCTGGATGCGCGCGGGCTCCCATCCCAGAAGCTGCGGAACGGTGGCGATGTTCTCCGCCACCGTCCGATGTGGGAAAAGCCCGTGCCCCTGGATGGCATACCCAATGCGCCGTCGAAGCAGATGCGCAGGTTCCGCGGTCGTATCGTTCCCGTCGATCGACACTCGCCCGCTGGTGGGTTCGACCAGCCGGTTGATCATGCGCAGGAGCGTTGATTTCCCCGATCCCGAAGTGCCCACGATCACGGTGATCGTACGAGGCTCGATGGTCATCGACACCTCATCGACCACCCGCGCGGCGCCGTAATGCTTGCTGAGGTTTTCGATGCAGATCACGGCCGCGTGTGGTCCATGGTTTCGACCAGTGCATCGAGCAGCACGGCGGCCGAGAAGGCCAGAGCCACCGTGGGGAGTGCTCCGAGCAGCACCAAATCGATCGCGGTTTGCCCGATGCCCTGAAAGATGAAGGTACCGAGGCCCCCGGCGCCGATCAGCGCTGCGATAGCCACCAGTCCGATATTTTGCACCAGAACGATGCGGATTCCGGTCACGATCACGGGCAGGGCCAGAGGCAATTCAATGGCGGTCAGAATCTGCCCGCGCGTCATGCCCATTCCGCGCGCCGCTTCCACGGCGGCAGGAGACACACGCTGGAGTCCGAGCACCGTGTTGGCCACCACCGGCAACAGCGAGTAAAGAAACAAGGCAATCAATGCCGGTGCGGTCCCGATTCCCCGGATGCCGAGCGCGGCGGCCAGAGGCACGGCGGCGGCCAGGGCGGCCAGCGGCGCCATCAAAATGCCGAACAGCGCAATGGCCGGGATGGTCTGGATCAGGTTCAAGGTCCCCAGAATCCCGCCGCGCAATCGCGGGATACGGTGGCAAAGGATGCCCAGGGGCAGTGCCACGACAACTGCCGCGCCCAGTGAGCCCAGCGCCAGCCACAGGTGCTGGCCGAGCTCGCGGCTGAAGCGCACCGCGTTGACCGCGTACTCGCGCATGATCGAAAGATGATCGAAGGTGCCGTGCGCGAGGCTGAATGTCGTGGCTCCCACGAAGGCCACAAGCAACAGCACCCGCATCAGGGGTCCGGGGCGCAGGCGGGTGATCGCATCCGTGCTCATCAGCGCCACGCTGCACAGCAAAAGCCAGAATCCTGAACCGGGGGCAACCCGCACCACCTTGTTTCCGGCAGGGGTGAGCGCATTTCCCGCCGCGGCCACGGCCAGGCACACGGCGATCACCGCCAGCAGTGCGGTGCCCAACCGCAGGTAGGGGTTGGTAACGAAAATTGCCACCAGCGAGGCGATCGCCACCGAGCCGACCGCCAGAAACGCAAAACTCGGAGACAGAGCCTCCAGAACGCTGCGCGGATCGCCCGGGACGATGCGGTTTGCCTTGAAGATCACAAACGGCAGGAAGATCAGCGCGAGGGTTGCGAAGCACGCCAGCAGGGCGCCTAAACGATCGATCCGGCGAGGTGCAAGCGCGTTCAGGGCACCAGACTCCTGGATTTCAGGTAATCGGCCGCCACCGATTCCGCCGACTCGCCATCGACCTGGACGCGTGCGTTCAATCGCTGCAGTGTGCCGGTGTCGAAACTTGCCATCAACGGCGCAAGCAGGGTGGCGATCTGCGGATGTGCCCTGAGTGCCGATTCGCGAATCGTGGGAACCGGGGCGTACACCGGCTGGTCATGTCGGTCATCCTGCAAGATCCGAAGGTTTGCCGCAACGATGCCCCCGTCGGTTCCGTAGACCATGGCGGTGTTCACCCCGTTGGTGCGCGCGGCCGCCGCGCCGATCGTGGCGGAAGTCTCCCCGCCTGCGAGCACGATGAGCTGGTCGGGCCGCAGTTTGAATCGGTAGGTTTCCTGGAGCGATCGCAGGGTACCGGCGTTGGCGAATTCCGCCGAACAAGCCAGCACGACTTTGGCTCCCGACCCCACCCAGCGGGCAAAATCGCTCATGGTGTGCAGGCCGTTGGCCGCCGCCACATCCTCGCGCACCGCCAGAGCCCAGGAGTTGCTGGCATTGGCAGGCGTCAGCCAGACGATACGGTTGGCGCCGTAGTCAAGCTTCGCGCCGAGCTCGTACCCGCGCCGCAGATCCTTCCAGGCCGGATCCGAGGAGCGGTTGAAGAAGAAGCCCGCGTTGCCCGTGTATTCAACATAGATGTCGATTTCACCGGCCAGCAGCGCCTTGCGCACGACGGGGGTGGCACCGAGCGTGGTGCGGTCGATGGTGGCAATGCCGTTGGCGTTGAGGAGCAGCCGAATCATCTGACCGATCATGACCGACTCGCTCGAAAGCTTCGAGGAGACCACGACCGCCGCATGCAGGGGCGTCGCCATCAGCAACGCCAGCATCGCGCACGCACACAGCGTTCTGAGATTCTTCGGCACTGACCCTCCGTGGGGCGCAAGTTGTCGCTATTGACCGGGCGCGTCAAGTCCCGCGGCCCGGCCGGCTTGCGTTACTATGCACAGCACCGATGAAGGCTTCGCCAGAATTCCACCCGCAGTCCGCTTCGGGCGCGCGGCGCGGCGGCGGGCGCTATTCCGGGTTACGCTTACTGATCGAAGGGCTCAGGAACCAGCGCGGTTGGTCACGCGCCTGGACCAAGGCCAGCCCGCGCCCGCGCTACCGAGTGGTGATCGTGGGCGGCGGTGGGCATGGCCTTGCCACCGCGTTCTGTCTGGCGAGCGAATTTGGCATCACCGACGTGGCGGTGTTGGAAAAGGGCCCGATCGGGCTCGGCAATGTCGGACGCAACACGACGCTCATCCGCTCGAACTACTTCCACCCGGACAATATCCGCTTTTACGACTACTCGCTGCAGCTCTGGGAGCGCATGGAGCGGATGCTTAACTTCAATACCATGGTCAGTCAGCGCGGCACCCTCAATCTGTTTCATACCGAGTCGCAGCGCGATTTGTTCACGCGCCGCGCCAACGCTATGCGGGTGCTGGGCGTGGACGCCGAGCCGGTCAGCCGCGAGTCGGTCAGGAAACTGGTGCCACTTATCGATCTGGACAACGGGCGCTTCCCGGTGCTGGGCGGCTTTCTGCAGCGCCGAGGAGGCACCGTGCGGCACGATGCGGTCGCGTGGGGATATGCACGTGCGGCCTCCCGCGCGGGCGTGGACATCGTCGAGCACTGCGAGGTGACCGGAATCCGCCGCGACGGCAAGCGCGTAATCGGCGTGGACACGACCCGCGGGTTTGTGGCTGCCGACCTGGTGTGCCTGGCGGTCGCCGGCCATTCTTCGCGTCTGGCGGCGATGGTGGACTTGCGCCTGCCCATCGAAACCCACGTGTTGCAGGCATTCGTTACCGAGAGTATCAAGCCGATCCTGGATGTGGTGGTCACCTACGGTGCCGGGCATTTCTACGTGAGCCAGTCCGACAAGGGCGGGCTGGTCTTTGGAGGCGGGATTGACGGCTACAACAGCTACGGACAACGCGGTTCGTTGTACATGGCCGAGGAAGTCGCCGCTGCGGGTGTGACGGTGATGCCAGCCCTGGCGAGACTTCGCGTGTTGAGGCAATGGGGTGGTGTGATGGACATGTCCATGGATGGCTCACCCATCATCTCGAAAACACCGCTCGAGGGCCTGCTCATCAACGGCGGTTGGTGTTACGGCGGCTTTAAGGCCATTCCCGCCGGTGGCATGTGCACCGCGCACCTCATCGCGCACGGCTCCGCGCACCCGCTGGCGGCTCATCTGGCACTGGATCGATTTGCTGCGGGCCGCACCGTCGATGAGCGCGGGATCGGTCCCTACCCGTATGCGCACTGACGGGTATCGCTGAGCCGTGTTGCGCATCTGCTGTCCATGGTGTGGCCTGCGGGACGAAGTTGAATTTCGTTACCGGGGTGATGCTTCCCTCGAGCGACCTTCCGCTGATGCTCCGCTGGCGGACTTCACCTCCTATGTCTACGAGCGCGCCAACAAGTGCGACTGGCACCTCGAGTGGTGGTTGCACCTCAGCGGTTGCCGCAAGCTCCTTAAAGTGTCTCGCCATACGCTCACCCACGAGATTCGCTCGGTGTCGGGCTGATGCGGGGACCGGCGCGCATCACACAGGGGTTGCTGACCGATTCTCAGAAACCCATTAACTTTCGCTTTGACGGGCGCCGCATGCGGGGGCTGTCGGGCGACACGCTCGCCTCGGCGCTGCTCGCCAACGGGCAGCGCGTGGTGGGGCGAAGCCTGAAGTATCACCGCCCGAGGGGAATCGTGACGTGCGGACCGGAAGAGCCTTGCGCTCTGGTCGAAGTGTGCAACGGCAACCACCGCGAACCCAATCGCCCGGCCACCACGCTCGAATTAACGGAAGGTCTTGAAGTCGAAAGTCAGAACCGCTGGCCCTCCCTCCGGTTCGATGTGCTCTCGGTCAATGACCTGTTCGCGAGATTTTTGCCGGCCGGCTTTTACTACAAGACTTTCATGGCACCGGGGCCGGCGTGGGAGCGGGTGTATGAACCGCTCCTGCGCCGCGCCGCAGGGCTCGGGCGGTTGAGGGCGGGCAAGGACGCGCCGCACGCGCCGGCCGAGACGGTCCACGACCACATCGACGTACTGATCGTCGGTGGCGGTGCCGCCGGACTCGCCGCGGCGCGTCGTCTGGGATCGCGTGGGCTGCGTGTGTTGCTGGCCGAGGAGGATGCGCTTCTCGGAGGGGGCCTGTTGCTCGATGAGCGCTGGACGGCCTGGCGGGAAGCGACTTCCAAAACACTCGAGGCGATGGGGCAGGTGCGGTGCCTGACCCGCACCGCGGTGATCGGCGCCTACGGTCAGGGCGTGTACGCGCTCCTCCAGACTCTCACGCCGGCAGAATCTGCCCGCTTCGGAGGATTGCGAGAACGTTTGCGGGTCGTGCGAGCCCGGGCCACGGTCCTGGCCACCGGGGCGATAGAACGCCTTATCGCCTTTCCGGGCAACGACGTGCCCGGGGTCATGCTCGCCGGTGCCGCGCACAGGTTCCTTCGACGGTACGGGGTGACCGTCGGCCGCCGCCCGGTTTTTTTCCTGAATTCCGACGAGGCCTACGAAAGCGTATTCGCGTTTGCCGCGGCCGGAGTTCGTTGCGCCGCCGTGATAGACGCCAGAAATTCAAGCCCGGGCGCGGATCGCGCCCGAGCGCTGGGCATCGAAGTTCTCTCAGGCGCATTCGATCGATGGGGTGCGCGGACGCAATGAGGTCCGGGCGGTGTACGTGGCCGCCCGCGACGGCCAGCCCCGTCGCGCTCTGGAAGCCGACTGTTTGTTGATCTCCGGGGGGTACACCCCGAACACATCGCTGGCGAGCCAGCTGCGCGCCAATCTGCAGTGGCGCGAGGAAATCGCGGCGCACGTGGCCGCGCTCTCCTCGGGCGTCGAGCAGATGGCCGGGGCGGCGCGCGGCGTGTTCGGGCTGGCCGCGGCGGTGCGTGACGGGGAATCCGCCGCTCAGCTGCTCGCCTCCAGACTCGGCCATGAGCTGGGCGTGGCCGCGGCGGAAACCTCACTCCCCCCGGATCCGGAGCACGCACTGATCAGCCCCGTGTGGGAGGTCGCCGGCCGGGGAAAGGCCTTCGTTGATCTTCAGAACGACGTGACCTGCGAGGACGTGCGGCTCGCCGCGCGCGAGGGTTATGAGCACGTCGAACACATGAAGCGCTACACCACGCATGGCATGGCCACCGATCAGGGGCGCATCGGGGGTCTGCTGGGCAGCGCGATCCTGGCCCAAGCCCGCGGACTGAGCGTGGCCGAAGTGGGCCAGCCCAAGCCGCGCCCGTTTGCGCAACCGACCCCATTCGCCGCACTGGGCGGAGCGGAAGTGGGCGCGCACTTCAAACTCATTCGGCGCCTGCCCCTGCACGACTGGCATGAGGCGGCGGGGGCCACTTTTGCAAACATCGGACTGTGGCTTCGACCGCTGGTCTACTCGCAGCAGCCTGGATGGGAGGCGGTGCTCAGGGAAGCGCGCGCGGTGCGCACCTCGGTGGGTATGACGGACGTATCGACACTCGGCAAGATCGATGTGCAAGGACCCGACGCGGGAAGGTTTCTAGACTTTGTTTACGCGAACACCTTTTCCACGCTGCGAATCGGTGGTGCACGCTATGGGATCATGTTGCGAGAGGACGGGATGCTGCTTGACGACGGGACCACTTCAAGGCTCGGCGCGGAACACTTCCTAATTACCACCACGACGGCGAACAGTTCTTCAGTGCTCGAGCACCTGGAATTTCACCTGCAGGCTTTCTGCTCGCACCTGGAAGTGACCTTGACCGACGTCGGCGATCAATGGTCGCAGTTTGCCGTTGCCGGACCGCGGTCGCGCGACGTTCTTCGCTCTGTGGTGGGCGGGCTGGAGCTGAGCAACGCGGCCTTTCCCTTCATGTCGGCAGCCACAGCGCAGATCGCCGGGGTGGCGGGCCGCGTGTTCCGTATTTCATTTTCAGGCGAACTCGCCTACGAACTGGCCGTTCCCGCATTGCACGCCCGCTCCGTGTGGACGGCGGTGCTGGAGGCAGGAGTCCGCTACGGGATTGAGCCCTATGGACTGGACGCCTTAAATATTCTGCGAATCGAAAAAGGCCACATTACCAGCGCCGAACTGAACGGCAACACCAGCGCCGAGGATCTGGGCATGGCGCGCCTGTTGAAGAAGCAGGGCGACTACATTGGCCGCGCGCTCTCGCGACGCCCGGGGCTCAGTGCCCCTGACCGCCTGCAGCTCGTTGGTGTACGAGCGCTCGATCCTGGCAAACGGTTGCGCAATGGCGCGCAATTGCTCAGGAGCGGCACCCGCCAGCCTAGCCTCGGTTATCTCACTTCGGTGAGTCCCTCGGCGGCCCTCGAGGGCTGGGTAGGCCTCGCGTTGCTCGCCACCGGACGCTCGCGCTTGGGTCAGCGCCTGGTTGCCGCGTCCCCGGCACACGCGGAGCAGACCGAAGTGACGATCGTAAGCCCCCACATGTTCGATCCGGAGAATCATCGTGTCCGGGCATGACACCGCTCCGCCCCCAGCGCCCGAAGCGGGCGTTGAGCTGAGCGAGTATCGCTCGGATGTGATCGAGATCACCGCGCGGCCCGGTAGGACCCGAGAGCTGGAAGGCATCGCCGCGGCACGCGGGCTCACGTTGCCAGGATTCAGTCGTGTCGTGTCCACGGTACGATGGTTGACGATGAGCGTGCGGCCGGAACGGTGGCTGATCCTGCAGGCATCCGCCCCGGCGGGCGCGCGCGCCGCACAATGGCAAACCACCTGTGCAGGCATCGGCACCGCGGTGGATTTATCCTCCGCCTCGGCACTGATGCACCTCGCGGGCCCGATGGCTCGCGAATTGTTGGCACGATCCTGCCGAGTCGACCTGCACGAGAGCGCCTTACCCACCGGCAGAGCGGTTGCTACAATCATGGCTCAGACGGCGGTGGTGATTGCCGCCATCCCCAGCGGTTTGCTGGTGCTGACACCTTCCACCACGGCTCGTCATTTCCGCGAATGGCTGATTGACAGCGCGCAAGCGTGCGCGCTGATGGCCCGATCGGTGGGTGGGACGGCCGAAATGTTCGGTGGGAGTGCTTAATGCAGAGTTCCGCCCGCGCGGTGATCATCGGCGGTGGGGTCGTTGGAGCGAGTACGCTCTTTCATCTGGCCAAGATCGGTTGGACCGACGTGCTGCTGCTCGAGAAGAGCGAATTGACCTCGGGCTCGACCTGGCACGCGGCGGGCGGCATGCACACATTCAACGGCGAGGCCAACATCTCGCGGCTGCAAAAGTACACGATCGATCTGTATCGCGAGATCGAGGCCATGTCCGGTCAGTCGTGCGGATTGCACGCCAACGGCGGCCTGATGCTGGCGGCCACGCAAGGGGAACTGGACAGCCTGAAGTTGATCTGCTCGCGCGCCAGATACCTGGGCATGGAAACCTCGATGATTTCTCTGGAGGAAGCGCTCCAGCTCAATCCACTGATCGACACGCGGTATTTTATAGGCGCGCTGTGGCGGGCCGACGGCGGGCACTGCGATCCGTCCGGGACCACCCATGCTTACGTCAAGGCGGCCCGCTCGCTCGGTGCGTCCGTCGAGCGCCACACGCGCGTGCTCTCGTTGCAGGCGCGCCCTGACGGCTCCTGGAATGTGGTGACTGACCAGGGCACGGTCCACGCCGAACACGTGGTCAATTGCGCCGGCCTGTGGGCCCGTGAGGTAGGGCACATGGTGGGTATTGAACTGCCGGTGCTGGCGATGGAACACCACTACCTGCTGACCGAGGACATTCCCGAGCTCAGCGGTAGGGAACGGGAGATCGTCAATACGACCGACTACGCCGGCGAGATCTACATGCGCCAGGAACGGGGCGGCGCGCTGATTGGCACCTATGAACCGGACGGTGTCATCTGGTCGCCCGTCAAGACGCCGGATGATTTTTCGATGCAGCTGCTGGCGGATGACTTTGAGCGCCTCGCACCGCAATTCGAGCTCGGGTTCCGGCACTTTCCCGCCCTGGGGCGCGTCGGGATACGCAAAGCCATCAACGGGCCCTTCACGTTTGCGCCGGACGGCAATCCGCTGGTCGGGCCGGTGCGGGGCCTGAGGAATTACTGGGTGGCCTGTGCCGTCATGGCCGGATTCAGTCAGGGAGGCGGCATCGGCCTGGTGTTGTCGCGGTGGATGGCCGAAAACGATCCGGGGCAGGACATCCTGTCCATGGATGTGGCGCGATTCGGCAGCTTTGCCACACCGAAGTACACCTCACTGAAGGTGCCGGAAAATTATTCACGGCGTTTCCGTTTGGCCTATCCGAACGAGGAGTTGCCGGCGGCACGTCCCGTACGGCGCTCGCCGATCTACGATCGGCTGCTGGCGGCCGGAGCGGTCATGGGGGCGAACTTTGGGCTGGAGCATCCGTTGTGGTTCGCGCCTCAAGGCGTGCCGCCGGCCGAGACACCCACCTACCGGCGCTCGGAGGCGTTCGGCATCGTCAAATCCGAATGTCAGGCGGTGCGCGCCCGGGTCGGACTGTACGAGACCAGCAACTACGGCAAATACGAGGTCACGGGACGCAGGCGCGCGCGCCTGGCTCGATCACGTCTTTGCCTCGCGCATTCCGGCGCCAGGACGGCTCGCCCTCGCGCCGATGCTGAGCGCCGCCGGACGGATCATGGGCGATTTGTCCATTGCCTGCCTGGAAGAGAACCGATTCATGATCGTGGGATCCGGTTTTGCTGAGGAATTTCACATGCGGTGGTGGCAGGCCAGCATGCCGCCGGACGATGTCTCGCTGCGTTCGGCCGCCTCGACCTGGGTGGGAGTATCGATCGCCGGGCCGCGCTCACGGGAATTGCTGCAGCGACTGGTGCGCGATGATCTGTCGGCCGCGAGCTTTAAACTGTTCCACGTCACCCAGACAGCGGTCGGGTTATCCCCGGTGATCCTCACGCGCGCAGGATTTACCGGCGAGCTCGGTTATGAGTTGTGGACCACTCCGGACTATTTCCTGACCTTGTACGAGGAATTGTGCGGAGCCGGGGATGACCTTGGGCTGGTTCATTTCGGAGGACGCGCGCTTTCCTCGCTCCGCCTCGAGAAAGCCTACGGATCATTCAATAAGGATTTTCGCCCCGATTACACGGCGGGGGAGACCGGCCTTGATCGATTCATTGATTTTCGCAAACCCGAGTTTGTCGGTCGCGCCGCCGCCATCGCGGAAAAATCGAGCGGCCCACGGCGCCGGTTTGTGGTGATGGAAGTCGATGCGGGGGATGCGGATGTGGTGGGGTACGAGTCCATCATCAAGGACGGGCGCGCCGTGGGTTACGTCACCTCGGGTGCTTACGGTCATTGCATCGACAAGAGCCTCGCGGCCGGGTATGTGCCCACCGAGTTGGCCCGCGAGGCCGAGGAACTGAGCATCGATATCCTGGGCGAGACGCGGACGGCGCGGATCAGGCTGGCGCCCCTGTACGATCCGGAGGGGCTGCGGCTCCGTTCCTGAATATTAAGAGTGAACCGTACTGCAGTCGCTCGACAGAAAAGTCTTTTAACATATTGAATACTATTATATATCCCAGAACTGGGGCCTGCCGGCGGCGGCGGGCGGCCGGGGGAAGCGGCTCGCAATGTGCCCGCGTACACTCGTGCGAACATCGCCACGAACTGGCTGGGGCTCTGGCTGAACCGATCCATGATTGAAGTGCACTCCATAGATTATGTGCCTCATGCCGAGCGCCACGGCAAGGTGCGGGACCTGTGGCCGGTGTGGTTTTCGGGCGATGCCAATCTGGCGACACTGGCCGTCGGGGTGATCGGCATTTCGCTGGGCGGCACGATGTTATGGACCGCACTTGCCGTCATAGGCGGATGCGCCCTGGGCACATTTTTCATGGCGTTTCATTCCACGCAGGGCCCCCAGCTCGGCTTGCCGCAGCTGATCCAGTCACGCCCGCAATTTGGCTACATGGGCGCGCTGCTCGTCTGGGTCGTCGCGCTGATTGCCTACATCGGCTACAACGCCTTCAACGGGGTTCTCGCCGCGCAAGCCGTGCACCACCTGATGGGCAGGCACTCGGCGAACAACACCGTGATCATTCTTTGCTTTAGTTTTTTTGCGTTATGGATCGCGGCGGTCGGCTATGACTGGATCCACCGGCTGCAGCGGGTGTTCGCTTACCTGATGCTCGCGCTGTTGGGCGCGTTCACGCTCGGCGCACTGCTGTTCATTCCGGTTCCTCCGATGCTCCTGAGCCTCGGGCAATTCAAGGCGATCCCGTTTCTGGTGACCTTCTTTGCCGCGGCCGCCTATCAGCTGAGCTGGTCGATCTACGTGAGCGACTATTCGCGCTACCTTCCGGCCAACGTGGGTGTCGCCGACTCGTTCATCTGGACCTACCTGGGTGCATTTATCGGCGGAGTCTGGATGATGCTGGTCGGAACCTTTGCTGCCGCTCTCAACCCGCGCGCCGATGTAGCGGGCGCCATGCAGCAAGCGGCCGATGCGCTGATCCCAGGCTTCGGCTGGATTCTTCTGGCCGGTGGGCTGCTCGGGCTGGTGTCCATTTCGGCACTGAACTTTTACGGCGCCTCGCTGACCCTGCTGAGTGTTGCCGATTGCTTCAGGCCGCAACGAGCCAGCGTGCGCGGCCGCCTGGTGGCCCTTTCCATTGCAGCGGTCGTATCGATCTGGATCGCTCTTGTCGCATCCAAGGACTTTGTCAACCGGTTCGCCGATCTGCTCAATGTCCTGCTCTACCTGTTCACTCCGTGGACGGCGATCAACCTGGTCGATTTTTATTGGGTGCGCAAATGTCACTATTCGGTCCGTGAGATCTTCAATCCGCACGGGATCTACGGCCGCTGGAGCTGGCGCGGACTGCTGGCCTACGGATGTGGGTTTGCGGCCATGGTGCCGTTCTTCAATACGGGCCTGTACGTGGGACCCGTGGCCAGGGCTCTGGGAGGCGCAGACCTGGCCATGCTGGTAGGCCTGCCCGTTTCCTCCATCGTTTATCTGCTGTGCTGCCGCTCGCTGGACATCGAGACCGAATGGGAGGCAGCCAGGCGCGCGGACCAGGGACTCGAACTGCCCGATCTAGTCGCGGACGCTACCCAATCCTAGTGTCCTTGAGCCTGGCCGAATCGAGCTCGCAACCCAGGCCCGGTGCGTCGCTGAGATTGATCCATCCCTGCGCGTCAACGCGCAGCGGCTCGCGCAACATAAAATCGCGCCGCGGCAGGTCCCACTCCGGCGGGTCGTAGGGATACTCCAGGTAAGGTGAATCCGCCAGCCCGGCACTCAAATGGGCGTTCGCGGTGACGCCAATCCCGTTGGTCCAGGTGTGCGGAGTGAATAGGACACCTTGTTCCTGCGCCATGACGGCAACACGGCGCAGTCCGGTGATCCCGCCGACCAGCGCCACATCGGGCTGCAGCACATCGACGCATTGATCGGCGAGCAGATCGCGAAATTCATGCAGTTGCCGGGTCATCTCGCCCGCCGCGATCCGCACCGAGGTGCGCTGACGCAGATCCCGCATGCCCGCACGATCGGCGCGGTGGAGGGGTTCTTCCATCCAATACACGTCCAGCCGCTCCAGCTCCCTGGCCACAGCAAGCG
Organism: uncultured Gammaproteobacteria bacterium; assembly: GCA_963717335.1. Classification (GTDB taxonomy): domain Bacteria; phylum Pseudomonadota; class Gammaproteobacteria; order Steroidobacterales; family Steroidobacteraceae; genus FEN-1191. The sequence goes on from CAVQVZ010000006.1 coordinate 653,396, forward strand.
CATCCTTGAGGGTCCAGGGCGCCTCGGTATCCCAGGGCAACCGCCAGCCCTGGTTGCAGTCGACCATCAGCTCCAGCTTTGATCCCACACGCGCACGCACCGCTTCGAGGGCGCGAATGTCATCGCGCCAGTCGCCGCGGTGGAAGCGCAGCTTCATCGCCGGAAAGCCCAGTCCGAGGTAGCGTTCGGCGACCTCGGCCATCGCGTGGGCATCGCGCAACGTCCCTGAGGACGCATAAGCCCGAACCCGCTGCGACAGGCCTCCGAGCAGCTTCCAACACGGCTGGCCGGTGATCTTGCCGATCAGGTCCCAGAGCGCCAGATCCAGTGGCCAGCACCGGCCGTAGTGAAAATCCAGGTGCGACAGCACCCGGTAGTGGCGCTCGATCTGCAGCGGATCCCAGCCGATAAACAGAGGTTCATGACCCGAGAAGCCGAGCATCAGATCGCCGGAACCCACACCCGTAAGTCCGGTGTCGGTCGTGACGCGCACGATGGTGGCATCGAAGTGGACCCGAGGTTTAGTGTCCCAGCTGGCATGAAAAGGCGGCACGCAGGGTATGCGGTGGTGGCTCACCTCGATGGAGCGGATCCGGTGAGCGGGCGAGGGCGTGCCACCCGGCAGAAGCTGCGCATTCACCGGTAGGTCGTCCAGATGGTCTTCAGGTCCGTGTATTTATCGATCGCGTGAGGGGAGCGGTCACGCCCGAAACCCGGATTGCTTAAATCCTCCGAAGGGCGTGGCCATGCTGCTGCGAAAATAGGTGTTGACCCAGACTGTGCCGGCACGCAGGCCGTGCGAGAGACGGTGGGCCTTGTCGATATCACGGGTCCAGACGGCCGCCGCCAGACCAAACACGGAATCATTGGCGATGCGCAGGGCTTCGGCCTCATCCTGGACCGAGGTGACCGCGAGCACCGGTCCGAATATCTCCTCGCGCGCCACGCGCATGTCCGGCCGCACAGCATCCAGTATGGTCGCCTCGACGTAATACCCGCCGCTTTCCTTCAGGCTCTGGTGCCCACCGAGGGCGAGGTGCGCGCCATCGGCGAGGCCACCATCGATATACCCGAGCACCCGTTGCATGTGTCCCTGGTCGATGAGCGCGCCCATGCAGGTGGAGGCCTCCAATGGATGGCCCAGCGTGATGGTCGCCGCCACGCGCTTGATCTCGGAGAGCAGCTCGTCCTTGACGCCGGCCTCGCAGATCAGGCGCGAGCCGGCATTACATGTCTCGCCCTGGTTGTAGAAAATACCCCACGCGATATCGCTGGCCGCCGCCCCCAGGTCGGCGTCGCGCAAAACAATCTGCGGGCTCTTGCCGCCCAGCTCCAGCGCGACGCGCTTGAGGTTGGATTCACCCGCATAGCGCAGCATCAACTTCCCGACTTCCGTGGAACCGGTAAAGGTCACCATGTCCACGTCCGGATGTAAGGCCAAAGCTTTTCCGGCCTCCTCGCCGAAGCCGGGAAGCACATTCAGAACGCCCGGCGGGATCCCGGCTTCCAACGCCAGTTCGCCCAAGCGCAATGCCGTAAGGGGTGATTGCTCGGCCGGCTTGAGCACCACCGAATTGCCGCTCAGCAATGCCGGTCCGATTTTCCAGGCGGTGATGATGAGAGGATAATTCCAAGGCACAATCGCCGCGACCACACCGAGCGGCTCGCGACGCACCATGGCCAGATCATTGCGTCCGGTGGGGGCGATTTCGTCATAGAGCTTGTCGGCAAACTCCCCGTAATAGGCAATGCAGTCGGCTGCCGAAGGCACATCGGCGCTGAGCGAATCGCGTATCGGCTTGCCCACGTCCAGGGACTCGAGAAGCGCGAGGTTCGCCAGATCATTCCGAACCAGCTCGCTCAGCCGCAACAAGACCCGCTTTCGCTGTTGGGGCTCGATGTGACGCCACACGCCTTGCTCGAAAGCGGAGCGCGCGGCCGACACCGCCGCATTGACCTCCGGCACGTCGCAGCGGGCAACGGCACCGAGATTGCGCCCGTCAATAGGGCTTATCGCATCAAAGGTCAGGCCGCTGTTCGCCCAGCGTCGTTCGCCGTTGATAATGGCACGCCCGTCGGGCCTGAGACTTCCCGCCAAATTCTCCCAATCGGCGCGCGTGCGAGTTGCAAGATCGGTAGCCATGGGAAGCGAGCGTTCCACAACTGGCGGGCGCCGGAAAGCCGATAATTGGCATGTTGGTATCGAAAAATGTCATGGAATCATTAGGCTATCCGGTCATTACCAAGCCCGCCGAGCCGCGTTACTATGCGCAGCCATGAATAAACCCGCCATCGGACGTCGTTGGCTCCCTCTGAACGCGCTGCGCGCGTTTGAAGGTGTCGCCAAGCACGGAAGCTTTACAGTAGCGGCCAACACGCTGCTGATCTCCCAGAGCGCCTTGTCGCGACACGTGATTGCACTCGAGACTTTGATCGGCGCGCAACTGTTCGAGCGCCGCCCGCATTCACTGGTCTTGACCCAGGCCGGGCAGCACCTGTTGCCCGCCGTGGTCCGCTCTTTCGACCGGCTTGAATATGCACTCGATGACATCCGGAACGAAGGCTCCCCGACGCAGCGCACGCTGCGCGTGCAGATGCCGCCGAGTTTTGCGGTGCAGTTGGCGGTGCCGTTGCTGAGGGACTTTCGGCGCACCAGCACCGAAATCGAGATCGACCTGGTAAGCCCCTATGGCGTGGGCCCGCCGCAGAGCGATGTCGACGTGGCGGTCATCTACTCCAAGCCTACGGTCACGCACATGATTGCCGATCTGCTCTGGCCAGTGCGCTTGAGTCTGCTGTGCCATCCGAACGTGGCCGCCAAGCACGCCGGCAAAGATCTGCCCGGATTCCTCGCCAGCAATGAATTGATCCATGTGCGCCTCGCCGAGCTTCCGCGCCATCACATCTGGGCGCAGTTCCTGCGCCAGGCCGGAATAAGTTCGGTGAACTTTGAGCGCGGCCTGGTCTTTGACACGGCCACGCTGGCCGTCCAGTACGCCCTGAGCGGGGAAGGCGTGGCACTGGTGGATGAGAACTTGTTCGCCAACGAGATACGCAGCGGCCAGCTCGTCAAGCCGTACCCGGTCACGCTCGATGACGGGTACGGATATTATTTGATCACCCACCCGGAGGCGCTCAGCGACGCGGCGGTGGCGTTGTTTCGATCCTGGCTGATCGAGCGGTTTGGCCGCGCGCCGCCGAGCTCGGAATCGGGGATTCGCCTGGCCGTATCGAATGAGTGATCTTGAAGCGCGCGCCGCGCGCCGCGGTCGCCGGCGGCCGGGCGCACCCGAAGCGCTCGCACCGGCGCCGGACCGTTCGGCGGGTTACCGCCACCTGCAAAATCCGTTCGAACCGCTGCGCGTATTCTCCGATGACCAGGTGAATGCGGTCCACCAGGCGGCACTCGACATCCTCGAGACGCAGGGCATGAAGGTGCTGTCAGCCGACGGCCGAGCCCGTTATGCGGCAGGTGGCGCGCAGGTCGATGAGGATTCGATGCTGGTGCGCCTGGATCGTGGACTGGTGACCGAGTGCCTAGGCCGCACGCCGCATGAACTGACCCTCCACGGCCTCGAAGCGATCCACGATGTACCCCTGAGCGGGCGTAACGTGGCCATGGCCCCCACCTCGGGCCCACCCAACATCATGGACATCGAAAACGGGCGCCGCGCCGGCACATTGCAGGATTTCTGCAACCTGATGAAACTCTGTCAGAGCTTCGAGGTGATTCAGGTCCTGGGCGGGGCGGTCGAACCGCAGGATGTGCACGTCAACGTGCGGCACCTGGAAGTCATGCGGGCCCAGTTGCTGCTGACCGACAAGATTCCGTTCATTTTTTCCCGCGGCCGAGGGCAGATCGCTGATAATTTTGCCCTGCTGCAGATCGCGCTCGGCCTCAGTCCGGAGGAATTTGCGCGAGCGGCCGTGCACCTACACGGTCATCAACACCAATTCACCACTCCAGCTGGACATCCCGATGTCCGAGGGCATCGTGGAATTCGCCCTGGCGGGGCAGCCCACGATCATCACGCCCTTTACCCTGGCCGGGGCCATGGCACCGGTGACGATCGCCGGAGCACTCGACCCTGGCGCATGCCGAGGCGCTCGCAGGCCTCACGCTCGCGCAGATCACACGCCCCGGCGCCCCGGTGATCTACGGCAGCTTTACCTCCAACGTCGATATGAAGTCCGGCTCACCCGGCCTTTGGCACGCCCGAGTACGTCAAGGCGGCGATCGGCGCCGGCCAGCTGGCACGGCACATCGGTCTGCCGTGGCGCTCGTCGAATGCGACCGCCTCCAACGTGCCCGACGCGCAGGCTGCCTACGAATCGCAGATGAGTCTGTGGGGCGCGCTGATGGGGGGATGCAACTTCATCTTGCACGCCGCGGGTTGGATGGAAAGCGGGCTAGCCACCTCTTATGAGAAATTCATCCTCGATATCGAGATGCTGCAGATGTTCGCCGAGATTTTCCAGCCGGTCAGCGCGGCGCCGATGACCTGGCGCTCGAGGCGGTCGCGGAAGTCGGCCCGGGAGGGCATTTCTTCGGCTGCGCACACACGATGCAGCGATATCGGACCGCCTTTTATGCACCTCTGGTATCCGATTGGCGCAACTACGGAACTTGGCACGATGACGGTGCGCGTACCGCCACGCAAAGCGCGAATACGCTCTGGCATTCTAAATTGGAGAATTATGTGGCGCCCGCGCGCGACCCAGCCCGAGTCGAGGCGCTCGATGCCTACGTGGAACGAGCGCAAGGCGGAGGGCGGCGCGCCGCCGGTCACCTGATCGGCGAGTCGCCTCAGACCAACTATGAAAACCAAGGTCAGAGTTGTGGTCATCGGCGGCGGCGTGGTCGGTGCGAGCGTCCTCTACCACCTCACTAAACTGGGCTGGAAGGACGTGCAGCTGCTCGAGCGCGCCGAGCTGACCTCGGGTTCGACCTGGCACGCGGCCGGCGGCATGCACACGGTCAATGGCGATCCGAATGTCGCCAAGCTGCAGCAGTACACGATCAATCTCTACGAGGAGATCGAGCGGATCTCGGGCCAGTCCTGCGGCATGCACGTGACCGGAGGCCTCATGCTGGCCGGCTCGCGCGAACGCATGGACTGGCTGAAGATGACGCAGGCGCGAGGTCGCTATTTGGGCATGGATCTCGAGCTCCTTAGCGCGAGCGAGATCGCGAAGATCTACCCGCTGATGGACCCGAAGCACTTCCTGGGCGGCATCCTCGATCCGATCGAAGGGCACATCGACCCCTCCGGTGTCACGCTCGCCTACGCCAAGTCGGCCCAGCTGGGGGGCGCGGAGATCGTGCGCCAGACCCGCGTGATCGACACGCGCGCAGCGCCCCGACGGCTCCTGGGACGTGATCACGACTCAGGGCACGGTGCACGCCGAGCACGTCGTCAACGCGGGCGGACTGTGGGCGCGCGAAGTGGGCCGCATGGTGGGCCTTGAACTGCCCGTGCTGGCCATGGAACACCAGTATCTGATCACCGAGGACCTGCCGGAATTCTCCGGTCAGCCCGAACAACTGCACTGCATCGATTTCGAGGGCGAGATCTACCTTCGGCAGGAACGCAACGGGGTGCTGCTGGGGACCTACGAGCGAGCCGGAGTGCCCTGGTCGCCGCAAAGTGACGCCTTGGGATTTTGGGCAGGATCTGTTGCCGAACGATCTGGAACGGATTGCTCCGAGCCTTGAGGTCGCATTCCAGCATTTTCCACGCCTGGGCGAGGTCGGAATCCGCCGGGTGGTCAATGGACCCTTCACTTTCGCGCCCGACGGCAATCCGCTGGTGGGACCGATAGCGGGACTACGCAATTATTGGGTGGCGTGCGGCGTGATGGCCGGTTTCAGCCAGGGGGGCGGCGTGGGCCTGTCGCTCGCCAACTGGATGATCGAGGGCGACCCGGGCGCGGACATCTGGGCCATGGATGTCGCGCGGTACGGTGAATGGGCGACACCCAGATACACGAACGCCAAGGTACGGGAAAATTACTCACGGCGTTTCAGGATCCGCTTTCCCGAACGAGGAATTGGAGGCGGCCAGGCCGTTGCGGACCTCACCGGTGTACGAGCGGCTGCAGGCCGAAAATGCCGTGTTCGGTGAATACTGCGGGCTGGAACACGCCTTGTGGTTTGCGCCCAAGGGAAGCGAAGCGCGCGAGCAGATCACTTTCCGCCGCTCCAATGCGCACTCACACGTGGCCGCAGAGTGCAGAGCGGTGCGCGACAGCGTCGGCATGATCGAAATCACCAACTACGGCAAGTTCGAAGTCACGGGCGAGGGGAGCGTCGCCTGGCTATCGCGCGTGATGGCCAATAAGGTGCCGGAGGTAGGCCGCATCGCCCTTTCGCCCATGTTGAATGAGCGCGGCCGCCTGATCGGTGACTTCACGCTCTGCCGCGCGGCCGAGCGGCGCGTGCTCCTGGTGGGCACCTACGCCGCGGAAAAATACTACCTGCGGTGGTTCGAGAGTACCCAGCCGGGGGCGGGCGTGGAAATTCGGCCCTGCGCCATGGAGTATGCGGGCCTCTCCATCGCGGGTCCCCACAGCCGCGCACTGCTGCAGCAACTGGTGGATGAGGATCTGTCAAATGCCGCCTTTCCGTTCATGAGCTTCCGGCCCATGGACGTCGGGATGATTCCGGCATTGGTAGGACGGGTCTCCTTTACCGGAGATCTGGGATACGAGATCTGGGTTACAGCAGACTACCAGCGGGTACTTTACGACCGCCTGATGGACGCCGGCCGCAAATACGAACTGCGCCCCTTTGGGGGACGGGCCCTGAATGCAATGCGCCTGGAAAAATCCTTCGGAACCTGGGCTCGCGAGTACCGGCCCATCTATGGCCCGTACGAGGCCGGGCTGGGTCGCTTTGTCGATCTGTCCAAGGGCGAGTTTGTGGGTCGCGGGCCCGCCGAGCGCGAGAAGAAAGAAGGTGGCGCTCGCAGTCTCATAACGCTGGAGGTGCAGGCGAAGGATGCCGATGCGAGCGGTGATGAACCGATCTATCATGAAGACGAAGTGGTGGGATGGGTAACCTCGGGAGGGTACGGCCACAGTGTGGGACGATCCATCGCTCTGGGTTACGTCCAAGCCGAGCGCGCCAAGGCGACCGGAGGTTTCGCGGTGGAAATCATCGGCGAGCGCCGGAGCGCCGTGCGGCTCACGCAGGCTCCCTTCGATCCCAGCGGCGCGCGCATGCGCAGCTGACCGCGTTTCAACGTCGCGGCCGAGAACCGCATGAGTAAGTGCGTGGGAGCGGCCGCCGCTTCGATCCTGGTGCTCGTCGGCTTGCCCCTTGCTGCGGCAAGGGCGCAGCAACTTACCCCGAATGCCTATGCGCCGAGTCCAGTCGGGGTCAACATCGCGATCTTTTCGGACAACTACAGCACGGGCGACGTATCGGTTGATCCGAGCTTGCCGGTCGAGGGCGTGCACGCAACGATCAATTCCTTTGGCGTGGGATACGGACGCACACTCGGATGGCTCGGTCGATACACGAACATCGGCTTTGTCGTCCCTTATGTACACGCCGATGTGCACGGCCAGTACCTCGGAGCATACCGCTCCGTGCGCCCGACAGGCTTTGGCGATCCTCAAATGCGATTTGCGGTCAATCTGTACGGGGCACCGGCCATGACCCCGCGGGAGTTTTCGACCTATCGCCCGGCAACGATCCTCGGAGTCAGTCTCACCGTCGTGGCACCGTACGGAGACTACGACAACACCAAGGTGCTCAACATCGGCTCGAACCGCTGGTCGTTCAAGCCCGAGCTGGGATTTAGCCGAACCAATGGGTCCTGGACGTGGGAGGCTGACGCAGGCGGATGGTTGTTTACGGATAACACGGACTTCGCCGGCGGCAAAGTGCGCTCACAGGACCCGATCGGGGCGCTCCAGCTCCATGTGACCTACACGTTCAGATCTCACCTGTGGCTCGCCGTCGATGGCACGTATTACACGGGCGGCCGCACCACAATAAACGGCCAACAGAATATCGATTTGCAGAAAAACTCCAGAGTCGGGGTTACCCTGGCCTTACCGTTGGCTCGCTGGCATTCGATTAAAATCGCTTACAGCCGCGGTGCACGAACCACGATCGGGGGCGATTTCGAGACGATCGGTCTGAGCTACCAGTACGCATGGCTCGACCGCTAGACAACGACCAATGGATCTACGTGCGTCGCCCCCCAGGCCGGGTGGGCGCCGAGCATTACGAATTGCGCCGAAGCCAGCTCGATCAAGATCTGGCTGCGAATGAAGTCCTGGTCGCCGTGCGCTACATCAGCGTGGATCCGTACATGCGCATCCAGCAGGCGGTGCGAGATACCTACGACGTACCGCACCCTTTAGGAATCGTGCAGCGTGCCGGCACCGTGGGTCAGGTGATCGGCTCGGCCAGCGCGCGCTTTGCCAATGGCGATTGGGTGTTGGGTTACGGGGGCTGGCAGCGCTATCACAGGTCGCACGCCGATGAACTCCAGAAGCTCGACCCCGGCGCGGCTCCCCCCACAACGGCGCTGGGCGTACTGGGGATGCCGGGTCGGACCGCCTGGTTCGGGCTGATGGAAGCCGGTCGACCGAAACCCGGAGAAACGCTGCTGGTCTCGGGCGCCGCCGGAGCGGTCGGATCACTCGTGGCTCAATTTGGCCAGCGCGCCGGCTGCCAGGTGGTGGGCATCGCCGGTGGGCCGGACAAATGCGCCTTTTTAACGGAGCGGCTACATCTCGAGGCCGCGATCGACTATCGGGTTCATTCCACGACCGAATCGATGGCTGCCCAGATCCAGCGCCTTTGTGGCGGGGTGGACGTGTATTTCGACAACGTCGGTGGCTGGATCACCGATGCGGTGATTCCGCTCATCAGGCGCCGAGCGCGGGTGGTCATCTGCGGTGCGATCAGCCAGTACGACGGGGGACTGGACCGCCCCGATCTGGGCCCCAGATTCCTGCAACACCTCTTGTTCCAACGTGCAACCATCCAGGGCATCCTGGCCCGAGACTACATCCATCGGATGGATGAGATGAAAGCCATCGTCGCCCCGTGGGTGAAGAACGGCGAGATCGTATTCGAGGAAACCATCATCGAGGGGTTCGAGCATCTTCCCCAGGCACTGAACCGGCTGTTTACGGGTCAGAACCTGGGCAAGCTCCTGGTCAAAATTTAGCGTAACTGGCGGCGAGCTAACGCAACAGCGCCCGTAGAGCGTTAAGGATGCGCTCAACTTCGTTGATCGTGTTGTAGTGAGCAAGCCCGATGCGCAGGACTCCCTCGCGTTCGTCCAGTTTCAGGGCGCGCGCAACTTCCAAGGCGTAGTTATGTCCCGACCAGACATTGATTCCTTGGTTGGCGAGAGCGCGCGCCAAGGCGGTGTTGGCATGGCGTGGGTGCGTAATGGACACGGTCGGCACGCGCTCTGATTGCCTGGAAGCCTCGGTGATCCCCTGCACCTGTAAGCCGGGTATCCGCACGAGTTCATCAATCAGATGCTGCGCGAGGGGCATCTCATAGGCGCTTGCCGCCCGGTATGCCGCGCTGATTTGTTCGCGGCGCGCCCCGATGCCCCCCGTACGCGTGCCCAGCCAGGCAAGGTAATCGGCCGCCGCGGTCAGCCCGGCAAGCATCTCAGTTTGCGGGGTTCCCGTGTCGTGCCGGCCGGGCGGGGACTGAGGCGCGCAACGAACCGCATAGGGGTAGATCTCGGCGAGCAGTGCCTCGCGACCCCAAAGAACGCCCAAGTGCGGTCCAAAAAACTTATAAGAGGAGCAGGCGAGAAAATCGCAGCCTAACTTTGCCGCCTCTGCCTTGCCGTGCGGAACGAATTGCACGGCATCGACATACACCAGCGCACCGGCCTGCTTCGCCAGCTGCGTCAGCGTGGCGACCGGATTGATTGAGCCGGTGAGATTGCTGGCGTAGTTCAGCGCCAGCAGCCGAGTGCGATCGGTTAACAGCGCCCTTAGATCCTCCGGTTCGATGCGCCAGCTGTCGCGATTGAAGGTAAGCCACCGAATCTTTAGCCCCCGCTCCTCGGCAACTCGGAGCCAGGGCGACACATTTCCTTCGTGGTCCATCTGCGTGACTATGACCTCATCGCCCGCTCGCCAGCTGCGCCCCAGGGAGCGCGACATCTGGAAGGTCAACATAGTCATCGATTGACCGACCACTATCTCCCGGTCTGAGTCGGCTCCGAGCAAATCCGCCGTCGCCGTCAGGGCGCGTTCGTAGATGGCATCCGCGGCCTGCGAATCGGGAAAGTACCCTCCCAGATTGCTTGCGGCGTCGGTCATGGCCGCGGCAACGGCCTCGATCACTGATCGGGGCACTTGGGTGCCGGCCGGGTTGTCCAGGTACGCGCAGGCCCTGACCAGGGCCGGAAATTGTCTCCGGACCTCATTGATCGGAAAGACCGCCGCTGGGTTCTTAGAGTCAGCCATTTGAGCGTCTTTGATTGCCGCTCGTCCTACGGGGAGCGGGCTTGATTCGGTATCCATCAAGGGCCAGAATCCTTTTGCAGAGTGCACCGGGCGCAGAATGTCCCAAGCGCTCATTGAATTGCAACCAATCCGACCCACTAGAAGTTCGGTTGGGCTTATAGATAACGCTAAAGAGGTACCTTATGAGCGAAGCCACCGTCGAGAAGCTTATGGAGGATCTCAAACTGGTTGCGGCCGACGCTGAAGCCCTGTTGGCAGCGACAGCCCACGATGCGAGTGAACGGGTCCGCGAGGCCAGGCGGCGCGCGAGCGAGTCACTCGGCAAGGCGCGCGTACGTCTTGAAGGCTTCGAAAAGGACGTGAAGGACCGTGCCACGGCAGCGGCCCGCGAGGTTGATCGTTACGTGCACGAGAATCCATGGCCCGCCGTCGCCGCGGCTGGGGCGATCGGTGCGCTGATCGGGCTGATGCTCGGGCGCCGCTAGAGATTCGCATGATCGTATCTGACACGGACGAACGCGCGGGTTCTGGGCTCTTTGGGTCGCTGCGCCGTGCCGCGAGTCACCTTGCCGAACTTGCCCATACGCGCCTTGAGCTGGTCGGTGTCGAAATGGAGGCGCGACTGCTCCATTCGCGGCACGTGATGCTGTGGTCAGTCGTCGCGCTGTTCAGTGCCTCGCTCGCTATGTTGATGCTCGCCGTGACCGTACTGATCGTGTTCTGGGACACCCACCGATTGCTGGCTGCCGCCACCATCACCGCGTGTTTTACGCTGATGGCGGTAGGGGCAGCACTGGTTGTCCGTCATCGGGTAGGCGAGAGACCGCGTCTTTTGGCTGCAACGATCGGCGAACTCAAGCGCGACGCCGAGTCCCTCGGGAAGGCAAACTGATGAGCATAGACGAGAAAAAATTGGCCGCTCGCCGCGATGGATTGCTGCAACGGAGCGCGGAGTTGCGATCCAAGCTCAGCGAAGATGTCGAAGCACTTTCACGGCAGTTGCGCATCGTCGATGCGGCCGCGGCGTTCGTCCGTTCAGGACGTGGGCGCGCCGTTGTGTGGGGTGGCCTTATGCTATTGCTCGCCTCCGGGCCGGGCCGCGTAGTGAAACTCGCCAGTCGCTCAGCACTGATGTGGTCGTTCGCGCGCCGCGTGCTGCCGCTTGCATTGGCTTACAAGCGGGGACACCGTCGAGCCTAGACTGTGAAGTTTAAGGACTACTACGCCAGCCTCGGGCTCGAACGAGGCGCGAGTGATGCGGATATAAAAAAAGCCTACCGGAAATTGGCTCATAAATATCATCCCGACGTATCCAAAGAAGCGAGCGCAGAAGCAAAATTTAAAGAAGTCGCTGAGGCTTACCAGACTCTCAAGGATCCGGAAAAGCGCGCCGCCTACGACCAACTCGGTGCGCACGCTCCTGGGGAGGAAATCAGACCTCCGCCCAGCTGGGGTCCTGAGCCTGCCGGCGCTGGGGAATCGTTCGAGGACATCGATCTCGCGGATCTGCTCGCCAGTCTGGGTGGACGTCGCGGACGAGGGCCCGGCGCAGGAGGGCGCAGGTCATATCGGGGCGAGGACTACGAGTTACAGACGGGCATCACGATTGAACAGGCCTACCAAGGCACGCTGCTGGAACTGAATATCGCAGTACCGGAAACCGATCGCGACGGTCGGGTTACGCGCGTATCCAGAACCATCAAGGTAAGGGTGCCCAAAGGGGCGACCGACGGCCAGCGGTTGCGGCTGGCTGGCAAGGGCGGGCGAGGCATCAACGGCGGGCCCGACGGGGACCTTTACCTGACGATCAGTTTGCTTCCCCATAGGCTCTATCGCCCCAGCGGGCATGATCTGTACCTCGATTTGCCCTTAGCACCTTGGGAAACCGCCCTGGGCACTACCGTCGAGGTGCCCACTCCCGGCGGACCGGTCCAGATGAAAATACCGGCGGGGACCATCGCTGGCCAGACGCTGCGGCTTAGCGGGCGCGGACTGCCGCGCCCCAAGGGTGGGAACGGGGACTTGTACGTCGTCGCGAAAATCGTCATGCCCAAAACTACGACCGACCGCGAGACGGCATTGCTCAAGGAACTCGCTGAGACCTCGAGCTTCTCGCCTCGCTCAGGAATGATGTCGGAGGAGACCCGTGAAAATTGAGGTGACTGAAGTGACTTGGCTGGACGAGCAATTCGAGTACAGCCTCGAAGACCTGGCGGAACGCTCCCACCTTTCTCGCGAAGATCTTCAGTGGTTGATAGACAGTGGCGCGATCCCTTCCCTCGACGCCCGCGCCTTGAAAGCGGCGCGGACTGCCGCGCGATTGCGCGCCGATTTCGAAACCGACCTGCACGGGGTCGCCCTGGCGATGACGCTCCTGCGACGCATTTCGGATCTCGAGCTGGAATTGTCAGGCCTGCGCGCCCGCGTGCCGGACCGCACGTAACTAAGTTCCGTCCGGCGCGCACATTCAGGCGCCGCCGGCCGGCGTAACAATGTTACGATTTGATGCCATGCGGGCATGCCGACCCGCAGCCGACAACTGCTTTTGGGGTCACTGAGAAGCGCGTATGCCGCGGATCTATACACGGGTCGTGACCCTTTCGGCGTTGCTGGCCTGTTCCGGACTTCTCCACACGCGATATCTCCGAGCGCAGGAACAACCGGCATCGCCCACGGTGGCCACGGAAGCCACCGAACCCATGGAAGAAATCATCATCACAGGTTCGCTGATTCCGCGGTCCCGCTCTGCCACGTTCGTAGCGACCACAACCATTGGCGCGATCGACATGAAGGACCGCGGCTTTACCACGGTAGCCGATGCCTTGCAGCAGAGCGCCTTTTCGAGCGGCAGCGTCCAGGGGGCGCAATTTACGGGAAACTTCACTCCAGGCGCGCAAACGCTGAGCATGTTTGGATTGTCGCCGAGCTACGTGAAGTACCTTGTGGACGGCCTCCCGGTATCCGATTACCCGGGCTTATACAACGGAAGCGACACCGTCACAGACATTGGGGGCATCCCGGAAGCCTTTCTCGACCACATCGATATATTGCCAGGCGGTCAGTCCTCACTTTACGGTTCCGACGCCATCGCCGGCGTAGTCAATGCCGTGCTGATCAAGAAACTCGACGCTCCGCTGATTGAGGCGCGCTATGGATTTTACGGAGCGGGCGGCGGCAGTAATCGACGCGTCGCGATAGCTGACAGCTTCGGGGCCGGCCCGGTGCAAATCCTGGCAGGAATTCAGTACGACAGTGTCAGCCCGATATGGGGCTACCAGCGAAATCTGACGAGCAGTTACTTTACCGGCGGTGCCGGTCCTGTGGTTGCCGAGCGCGACTACGCACTCGCTGATTCGAGCGGTAACTACTATTTTGTCGATCCCAGCCACTGCGCCAATCTCGCTACCCAGTACTGGAACAGCATCGCCGAGCACACGCGCGAAGGGCAGGGCAACTACTGCGGCACAACCAGGGCCGGCTTCAATACGATAGCCAACAGTACCGAGAGCGTCCAAGGATACGCCCACCTTACCGCCGATCTCGCCCCGGCTCTTCAGCTATACGGGGATGTTCTGCTCAATCACAAAAACCTGCACTACAGTCAGGGCCTGCTCTACTGGCTCACGGCAGTCGATTACGGGTACTACTACGACCCGAATGTCGTGAGCACGGACGTGGTCAATTTTCAGCGCGGCTTTTCCCCGGAGGAGACCGGCGGTCTAGGCAACACGCTCAATACCGACACCACCAATGCATATCGCTTCACGGTGGGTGGCCAGGGAACGCTGAGAAACTCCAACTGGAATTACAATCTGGGATTCACCCGTTCCCAGCAGAAGCTGACCGAGGAAACGCACGTCCTGTGGGATGACCTGGTCGGGAATTTCTTCTCCTCGATATTGGGGCCAAATCTGGGGCTGGATCCCCTATATGACTACTACCCGACGTTCGAACCGGATTACCCGCAGTTCTATAAGCCCATCAGCCAAAGCCAGTTCGCAAGCTTTAGCGGGATCGCTACCTCGCACTCACAGACCGCCGATAACATGCTGCGCGGGCAGATCACGAACTCTGCGCTGTTTGCGCTTCCCGGCGGGAACGCGGGCATAGCGCTGGTCGCCGAGGGAGGAGATCAGGAATGGTCCTATGTGCCTGATCCGCGCTTTTTGACCGGCGAGACCTACAGTTACACAGCGGTCTCGGGCGATGGCCATCGTTCGCGATATGCCTTGACCTCGGAGATGCGACTGCCGGTGCTCAAAGCGCTCGCCCTCACCGGGTCCGGACGATACGATTCCTATCGGGTTGCAGGCGATACGATCAGCCAATTTACTTACAATCTGGGATTAGAGTTCCGACCGTGGGACAAATTTATTGCTGCGCGGCCGTTACGGGACCGCGTTTAAGGCGCCGACTCTTTCGGATGAGTTCCAAGGTCCCAGCGGTTACTACACGGTCGTCAACGACTACTACTCCTGCGCGAACCAAGGCTACACCGGTGCAGACATCGGCAACTGCCCGGACAGTGGCATTGAAGTTGCGGGGTCGACCTCCGGAAACACTAGCCTGAAACCGATCACCGCCAAGGTATGGGATGTAGGCATGGTCTTCTCACCCCTGCGAGAACTGTCCTTCAATCTCGATTACCTGCATTGGGATATCCGCAACGAAGTGAACCAGCAAAGCTCCGACCAGTTGCTGCGGACAGAAAATGAATGTCGTAACGGACCGCTCGATATCAATTCGCCCACTTGTGTGGCGGCGCTATCCCAAGTGTCGCGAGATTCCAGCGGTCTGCTGCTGAGCATTTCCACTCCCAAAATCAATGTATCCAATGAAACCGTGGATGCCTTTGTCGCCGAAGGCCGTTATCTGAGAAGCCTGGGTCGCTTTGGCAAGCTGGAGTTGCAGTTCGCCTGGAACGACATGCTCAAGCACACCAATCAAATCTATCCGGGCGATCCGACGCTGGATGCGCTGCGAGATCCGACATGGAGCACGGATTTCAAGTCCAAGGTCAATGCCACGGCCACCTGGAGCGCCGGGGGCTGGGCCGCTACCCTTTACGTCAACCGCAATGGCGGTACGCCCAATTATCTGGCAACTGTATATGGTTACGGCACCCCTGGCGCCGGCACGCTCTCTCCGTGGACGACGGCAAATATCGGTGCGCGTTATCAGTGGAATCCGCGGCTGGAGCTGTCAGCGAATCTCATCAATGCCTTTGATGCGATGCCCCCTGTGGACCGGAGCTACCCGGGCACGGAAGCGGTTCCGTACAACGAGTTTAATTACAACGTGTATGGGCGCGCCTTTTTTCTCGGTGCGCAGTACAGCATCCGCAACTAGGCCAGCCAGTGCGAGCGGACAAATGTGGTCGACACGTGGCTAGAACGCTGCTGAGCTTTGTGTTGTGGCCAGCGGTTTTTCTCAACGCGCAGGCGGCCGCATCGGCCGAGTCATGGGTGTCGGAATATCCGCGACTGGCGGCGCTTGCGGAGCAAGAATGCTCGCGCCCGCCATTGGACGATTGCCGTCGCGAACTGCTGCGCATTGCCAAGCTTTTGGACGATCGCACGGACATTGTTTACCGCCTGGCCAAGCTCGAAGCCAAACTGGGCCACGCGGAAGCGAGCCTGCGATATTTGAATTCGTACGCGCGCTCGCAGCTTGACCTCGGCGATCCTGCAACTGAGGCCGAGTTCAAAGAGATGCTCGCAGGCAAGGACTTTAAGCGACTCGAGGAAATCTACCGCGCCGGCCTCGTCCCGACCGGCGCACACCTCCAAGTGGCGCTCGCTCCGGCCCCAGACCTTATCGCCGAGGATCTGGCGATCGATACCCAAAGTGGCACGCGATTCCTCAGCAGCGTTCATCTTAATAAGGTGCTCGCATTGGACGGCGCGGGGAACTGGAACGACTACCTGGGACCGAGCGCGCTTTCGGCCTGGGGAATCTATGCACTCTCTGTTGATGCGGTACGTAACCGCTTGTGGATCAGTTCGGTCGCAGGAGAGGTGTCCCCGCCTTTCCGAGCCGAAGATAAGGGCCGTTCGGCGGTCCTGCGCTTCGATCTACGCCACCGCACCGAGGAGCGCCGATATGAGCTGCACGACGGGCAGGCTCATGCCTTCGGTGATATGGCACTGGGTTCGCAGGGCCAGCTCTATGTCGCCGATGGGGTGGGCGGAGGCGTGTACCGCATCGGAGCCGCAGCGGACGCGGCCCTCGAGACGCTCGTTTCACCCGGTGCGATGCGCTCCCCGCAAACTCCGGTTCCTCTGCCGGATGGAAAACGACTCCTGGTCGCCGATTACAGTCGCGGCATCGCGGTGATCAACCTTAAGCGCCCAAACAGCATCTCTTGGCTCGGACATGACCCTGAACTGGCCGTCTATGGTATCGACGGGCTGTACCTCAACGGAAGCACGCTGATCGCGGTCCAAAATGGGACTGTGCCCGAGCGGCTGCTGTTCATACAGCTGGATCGCTCGCTTTCACGGGTCCTCCACTGGCGCGTCGCTCTCGCCCGAACTGCGGGACTGGGCGATCCGACCCACGGGGTGGTACGCAAAAACCAGTTCGAGTTTATCAGCAACAGCGGCTGGGACCGCGTCGATGAGCAGGGTCGCTTCAATCAAAACGCCGCGGCTAGCCCTCCGGCGATTTGGAGCATCGCGCTTCCAAATCCGTGAGGGCGCAGAATTACTTCCCCGCCGCGTCCTTCTTAAATACCAACACGAACCGGTCGGTCTTACCGAGCATCGGCTCTTTGTAGGAAACCTGCTCGCGGGGGTCGTCCTTTCGGCGCAGCAGGTCGCTGCTGCCCACGACATGCATCCCCCGCTTGGTGAAGTCCTCACGGGCAAACGCCTCATCGATGCGGTGCAACGTGGACGCATCGGCGCTGCCGCGCCCGGCCCGGGCCGAGTGGTCCACCAACAGCAGCACCCCGCCGGGCTTGAGCGCGTGCACCAGTTGGTCCAGGACGACGCTGGTGTTGATCTTAGGCCAGAGGCCTTTGGTTTCGTTACTGCTATCCACCCAATACAGGTCGTGATACACCTTGCTCAATACGACCGCATCCAGCGTGCCGCTGCCCAGATTCATCTGCTCCAGATCCACCACCTTGTACTCGACATTCGGCAGCCGGTTGGCCGCTATCCGGGGCTGGCGATCGCCATCCGACCAGTGATCGAACGCCTTGTTGTTGAGCATCAGAACATGGCCGTTCGGCCCCACCACATTCGATAGCAACTCGCTGTAGTAACCGTCGCCTGCCAGGATGTCGGCGACATGCATTCCGGCCTTGATGCCGGACAGCCGCAGGATCTCCGCCGGGTGGTCCAGCGCGTCGCGCTTGAGGTCCGCCGCGCTCCTTCCTTGCGTGGGCTACCGCCGCATCGTAGGTGTCGGAGGCATTGGCCAGGCTAAATCCAGCCAGCGAGGCCGCAGCAGCAACGAGGATCGTGGTACGTACGAGCTTAGATGCTATTTTCATCGGCAATCTCCCGTGGAACGCGCACCGACTCTATCATAGTGCGCAGCTCGAATCCAGAAGGGGAACGTATCGACATGTCGGTGCGGATTTCACGACCGCCGCGCGGATTAGTCAGCGTATTGTTGCTGTCGCTGCTGCCGTCGATATCGATGGGCGCACCGGCGACAGACGGGAAGCTGCTTACCGATGTGGTGTTCACTCACTACGGGGCGGCATCGAGCAACGCCGAACTGGCCCAGCGCCTATTGAGCCCGGCTACCTTCGCGCGGATTGAGCAGGAGCTTAGCGGCTGCCGGCAAAACGCTGTCCAGTCAGGCCATCGACCTGTGCCGCCGAGAAGATTCGTCGTCTATGTTCCATCGCAGCCACCGCCGCGCGGCTATGCATTGCTGGTGTTCGTGCCGCCCTGGCAGCAGGCGGGCCTGCCTCAGGGTGGGCGCCGGTGCTGGAGAAGCTACGGTGTCATCTTTGTCAGCGCGGCGCGCTCGGGAAACGATGAAAATACGATGGCGACGACGCGAGCCGCTGGCATTGCTGGCGGCCTTGAATATCCAGGCCGAGTACCCGATCAACCCGGCACAGCGTCTACATCGGCGGCTTTTCCGGCGGCTCGCGCATCGCAGAACGACTCGCGATCGGGTACCCGGATCTGTTCCATGGAGCGATCCTGAACGCGGGCAGCAATTCACTGGGCGATCCCAGCGCCGAACCCCCTATCCCGCTGCCGTCTCGGGAGCTGTTCTACCAATTCCAGACCGATACCCATCTGGTCTTCGTCACCGGAGCGCGCGACACATCAAGGGCCGAGGAAGACCGGTTGAGCGTGCACTCGATGCAGGAGTGGTGTGTATTCAACCTCGATACCGTTGCCGAGCCGTTCCTGGATCACACGGTCGCGCAACCCCAAGCGCTCGCGCGCGCGCTCGGCCACCTGCAGCTGGCCTGCGTCCGGATCCCGAGCGATTGGCTGCTTGCCGAGCGGCGGATCGATGCACAGATTGCACAGCAATTGGACAAGGTGGACGCTCTGATCTCGAGCGGGAAACGTGCCGCGGCGGATAAACTCCTTGCAAAGATCGATCAGCAGCTATGGCGGTCTGGCCGCGCCGCGCAGCTTGGAATTAGCTGCAAAAATAGCGGTCGACCCATGGCGGCATGGGCAAAGCGCGCGTGCGGTCGACCGCATTGCCTGCATCCATGCGCAGGCGCTATAGTTCTTTGGCAGCGCAGACGCAGTCCCCAGGCCACAGCACTTTTAAGGTAAATCGCATGAGCACCTTTGACGCCGGCAAGACGCCCGCCCGCAACAGCTACGATTCAGAGGTCCCCCCGAACCTGCTGGAGTTCATGCTCAAGAGCTGGAATCCGAAAGGACGCAAAGCACCCAAGGTCTTGAGCAACGCGGCGACATTCAGGACCGGCGCGAGCGGCTGTCGAAGAATTTTCCGAATGAGCTTCTGGTGATCCCGACCGGTCACCGCAAGGTCAGGTCGAACGATTCCTTTTACGTGTTCCGGCCCGGCACTGATTTCTTTTATCTCACCGGGGTGCTGGAGCCGGACTGCGTTCTGTTGATGATTCCTAGACCAGGGAAGTGACGGCCACGAACACGTATTGTTCGTCGAGCCCAATCCCGGGAAATCGGACACGACCTTCTTCACCGATCGGAATAAGGGCGAGCTGTGGGAAGGGCCCCGACTGGGCGTCCCGGAGAACTGCCGCCCGTTTCGCCGTCCGATGCCAGTCATTGGCCGAGTTGCAGGCCGCACTCGAGACGGCGGCCCAGCAGCCGGGGCGCAAGCCCGGGTGCTGCGCGGCCACTCCGCCACCACAGAATTCATGCTCGGTGCCGGCTCGGCCGGACCAGTCGCGGCACGATCAGGAGCTTGCCGTGTTCCTCTCGGAGATGCGCCTGCTCAAGGACGCGGGCGAGGTCAAGGCTTTGCAGAGCGCCGATCACCGCCACCAAGCTGGGTTTCGAGGATGTCATCGCGCGCCTCAAGACAGCGCGTAACGAGCGCGAACTCGAAGGGGTGTTCTGGACCCGGGCGCGCATGGAAGGGAACGACGTCGGCTACACCTCGATCGTGGCCTCGGGCGCACATGCCTGTACTTTGCATTGGAAGCAGAACGACGGCGCGATCCGCAAGGGCGATCTGTTGCTGCTGGACGCGGGCATCGAAGGCCACTCGCTCTACACCTCGGACATCACCCGCACGTTGCCGATCTCCGGCACCTTCAGCCGCGAGCAGCGCGCCGTCTACGAGATCGTGCTTGACGCGCAGCTCGCCGCCTTGGCGTTGGTCAAACCGGGCAACGATTTCATGGCCCCGAACCAGGCCGCCATGGTCGTGCTGGCATCGGGGCTGGAGCGCCTCAAGATCCTGACGCGTGTCCGCCGCCGAAGCGCTGCGTGACGAGAACCAGTTCTATAGACGCTATTCGCTGCACAACGTCAGCCACATGCTGGGATTGGACGTGCACGACTGCGCCCAGGCGCGCGCGCAAAACTACAAGTACGGAAAGCTCGAAGCCGGGATGGTGCTGACGGTGGAGCCGGGCCTGTACTTCCAGGTGGACGACCTGACCGTGCCCGCCAAATACCGCGGCATCGGGGTGCGCATCGAGGACGACGTGCTCGTGACGGCGAAGGGCCACCGCGTGCTCTCGGCGAGCCTGCCGCGCGAGCCGGACGAGGTGGAGAAATGGATGAAGCAGGATCTGGAAGCGCCGGTGAACAAGACCTGATGGCCGGCAGCCAGGACTTCAGCCCGGACCCGCGCAACGCCCAAGGCGCTCATCTACCTCAATGGCCGTATGGTGCCGCGCGCCGAGGCCAAGGTGTCGCTGTTCGACGCAGGGCTTTCTGGTCGGGCGACGGCATCTGGGAGGGCATCAGGCTCCACAAGGGCGCGCTGCTGTTCGTCGAGGAACATCTGGACCGGCTGTACTGGGGGGCCGGTCAGATCGGCCTCGACATCGGTCTGGACCGGGTCGACGCTCCTCGGCGAACTCAAGCGCACGATCGCGACCAACCAGATGCGCGATGGGGTTCACATCCGCCTGATGGTGACGCGCGGGGAGAAGTCCGCGCCCAACCAGGATCCGCGCAATGCGCTCGGCCAGCCCACCGTGGCCATCGTGGCCGAGTACAAGCTGCCCAATCCGAAGCTGATGACGCCAGGGCCTGACGCTGGCGACCTCGAGCGTCCTCTGCACGCCGGCCGAGATGTTCGACATGCGGCTGAATTCGCACAGCCGACTGAACCTGATCCAGGCGCCTGCTGCAGGCCATCGAGGCCGGTGCCGACGAGGCGCTGATGCTCGATCCGCACGGCTTTCGTGTCCAGCTGCAACGCCACCAACTTCTTCTTCGTGCGCGATGGGGTGGTCACGACCTCCAAGGGCGCCTACTGCTTTAACGGCGTCACGCGCGGCCACGTGATCAGCTTGTGCCGCGACGCCGGCGTCCCGGTCGAGCTGCGCGACTTCGCGCTGCCCGAAGTACACGCGGCCGACGAGGCCTTTGTGACCGGGACCTTCGGCGGTATCACGCCGGTGCGCGTGATCGATGGCAAGCCCTTGCCGCCGCACTGCCTGGTCCGATGACAAAGCAGGTGCATCAGCTGTATCGTCGCTTTGCAGGATGCGCAGGCGGCCGCCGCTACATGAGCGGGCGCGGATCCGGTCCGGATCGCCATGTGGTCGGGACCGCGCAACATCTCGACCGCGATGATGCGCTCGTTCGGCTCGCGGCCGGACGTCGCAGTAATCGATGAGCCGTTCTACGCGGCGTACCTGGCAGGCACCGGCTTCGATTCACCCGATGCGCGATGAGGTGCTGGCGTCCCAGCCCAACGACTGGCGCGAGGTCGTTGCCGGATTGCTCGGACCGGTGCCCGGCGGCAAGGCCGATCTTCTATCAGAAACTCATGACCCACCACATGCTGGATGAGTTTGGGCGCGAGTGGATGAATTCGGTGCGCAATGCTTTTCTGATCCGCGACCCCACGGCCGTGCTCGCCTCGTACGTCCTCAAGCGCACCGAGGTCGCCTTGACGGACATCGGCATCGTGCAGCAACGAGAACTGTTTGAGCGCGAGGCGGATCGACTGGGCGCGGCGCCACCCGGTGATCGAAGGTATCGGATGTGCTGGCCGACCCGGGCCGGACGCTGCAACGCCTCTGCAAGGCATTGGGGATAGGCTACACGGACGCGATGCTGAGCTGGCCGCCGGGTCGCCGAGACACCGACGGTGTGTGGGCGCCGGCGTGGTACGAATCGGTCGAGCGCTCCACCGGCTTTACGACGCCTGCGTTGCAGGCCGCGCTCGAGTTGCCCGGCAATTGAAGCGAAGATCGCGGATCTGGCCCAGCCACATTATCAGGCGCTGGCGGCGCACCGGCTGCAATGAGTCGGTGCGCCGCCGCCTTCGCACTATTTCTTCTTGCTCGGGTCGTCCGCCGCGTTCACGTAGGTGATGGCAAACGGGCCCATCAGGTCGACCTGCACGATGGCCCCGGACTTGGTCCAGGCAAAATGATGCATGTTGGCCGGTGCCACGGCGTAACCGCCCGGCTTGAGCACCTTGGACTTCTTCTTGTCGAGCGTATCGCCCATTCCGAGCCCCAGATTGCCCGGAAATCACCGTGACCCGCTCATCGGTCGGGTGCCAGTGCGGTGCGATCACATAGCCTGCCGGCATCTTAAGTCGCACGGTCACCGGCCCGCTCGCGGCCGGATCACCGGCCAGCACGGCGAACTGCGCTCCGGCGGCAAGAACCGGCGGTGGCGGTCCCCATTTGATTTCTTCAGGCTGCATTGGGCCTGGCGGATCGGCCGCGAGCAGCAGCGAGCTGGCGGACAGGGCCACGATGCTCAAAGCAAGTACACGTACACGGCATATCATCATCGCAATCTCCTAAGGCATGCGTCCGTTGACGATGATGAACCTGCGGCCATCGCCTGTGCAACTCGGCAGAATTCAGGCCCCAGCCGGCAGGTCCTCTGAGCGTACGCATTAATCGTTGCTGACGAGGAACTGGAGTCGGACATTCACCTTGATCGCATCGGGCGGCGAGATCGCCAGCCACAACTGCACGGTGCCATCGTCGGCCGGAGCGACGTTTCGGATCCCGATCGAAGCCGTGCCGATGGTAGGGTAGTCCGCAATCCCATTTCGCGGCGCTCCCACTTCGCTCACCGATACAAAAACGCCGCTGTGGCGGTCGACGCCTCCTGCCGGATCTATATCGCGGGTCGGAAATTGAAAGCTCAGGATCTCATTGGCCGATTCGGTCGAGACTTCGGAAAACCAGCGAGTCACCGTACTCATGCGGGCCGCGAAGATCCGTCAATCATTCGGTTCGGAGTAGCGGCGCCTCACGGGAGCATCCGCGCGTTCGGCCTCGTCCTCGACCACGCTGCCCAGCCGAACCGGGCGCAGGAATCTGAGTTCCTCACCCGCGAGCCGACTTCCCGGGGTCCACGACATCCGCGGCCTGCACCATCCGCAGACCAGGAGCCGCGTTGTCCGGTCAGCTTGCTGCCCCTGCGCGACCCGGAATATTTCCTTGCGACGATTGGGGCGAGCAGTCGCCCGAGGGTTCTTTGGATTCGCTCATTCCCGCCTCACTGAACCGCCCTTGAGGAGATGCTATGCCTGGCCAGCGCGCGCACGATGCTTGTTGCCCTGGGCGTAAAAGATTACGCCGGTTACCAGTATCACTAGGCACCCACCGACGCCCTTGAGCACGAACAGATTCGGATGCGGGCTATCGGCCGGGGGGATCAGGCACACGATACCCGCAAAGACCGCCGCCGCCGTGCCCACAGCAGCGACGAGCCAGCATACCACCGGCCCGCCGGGAATCAGCGTGACGGGCCTGCCAGCATTGGTGCCGCGCCGACGCAGCACCGGGAGCGACACAAAGATATACACCCAAACAATGCTCACCAACGCAACCGTCATGTCGATCAGCAACAGATACGCCTCGTGTATCGCTGAACCGGATATGGCGGCGAGCAGCACCACCGTGGTGGCGGCCGCCTGCGCCAGCAGCGCCACGTGCGGCGTGCCGAACTTTGGATGGATCGCCGCGAAGCGCTTGGGCAGGTAATTGCCCAGTCCCACGACGAAAGGCAAGCGCGCGCTGCCGGTGATCCATCCGCCCAAGGCCCCAATGCTGGCTGCCGTAAGCAGCGCGGCCGTCAATACGCCAAAGAACGGCATCCCGGCGCGGGTGCCGATCGCCTGCAAGGCCTCCGGAATTCCGGTGATGACGTTAATCTGGGTCGGCGGCAGCGCCAGCAGCAGCGTGAGAGTCCCCACCACGTAGGCCACGGCGATCACGACCCCCGCCAGAAACACGGCGCGCGGGATGACGCGCGCCGGATTGCGGATCTCCTCAGCCATAATGGGACCGAGTTCAAGACCGTCGTAGGCCAGGATCAGTATCGACAGCGCGCCCAGAGTCGGCAGCGCCGTGAAATCCGGGACCAGACTGGCCGCAGTGATCGCAGTGCCCGCGCCATGGCCGCGCCAGGCCATCATTCCGCCGAACAGCAACAACGCCGCCACTGCCACGGTCGCCAGGCCTCCCAGGTTCTGCAGCCACTTGGCCCGGGTAAGACCGACCAGGTTCAGAATCGTGGCGGCCCAGAGCAGGGCGATTGTGGCGATTCCGTTGTATAAGGGACTGTCCGCTAGCCGCATCCAGGAGGGACCGCCCACGTGCAGGAATACGCCGGTGGCATACAAAAGCAGCGATGGGAAAAACACCAGGTTCGACAGCCAGAACACCCAACCGGCCACGAACCCGTGCATGTCGCCCAGCGCCACCGTGGTCCATCGGTAGAGTCCGCCTTCGTCGGGATTCGCGAACTCAGTTCGAGCACCGCCAATGCCGAGGGGACGAAAAACGTCAGCAACGCAACACCCCACAAGGTCAGACTCGAGGGGCCGATCTGCGCGGCCGTGGACAACCATCGCAGGCCTATGATGGTAACGATGTTGAGAAGCACGAGGTCAAACGTGCCCAGTGCCCGGCGCAAAGTGCCGCCGGAGCCCACCTTAGTTTGCATATGATCCACACCCCGCAAAATTACGTCGGACACGGCGCGGGCGTGCTGCGCGCCGCTCGTACCCCCGAATCTATTATATTATAGCCGTTACATTATAAAGATGGCATGTACCGAACGCGCATCCAACGTTCAGTAACGTTCCGTCCATGAGGTACGCGTCGTGAAGGAAATTAAAACCCTCGGGCTGCTGGGAACTGGAGTCATTGGCGGGGGCTGGGCCGCGCGGGCAATGCATTTCGGCATAAATGTGATCGCCGCTGACGTCAAGCCGGAAATGGAGAAATGGATTCGCGAAGCGGTGGCAAACGCGGAGCCTGCGCTGGCTCGCCTCACTCTGGCACCCCTTCCTGCGCAAGGGAACGTTGACCTTTACAACCGACCTGCATGCGATGGCGCGGCAGGCGGATTTCATCCAGGAGAATATTCCCGAGCAGCTCGAGCTCAAGCAGCGCGTGCTGGCGGATGTGAGCCGCACGGCCGGGCGCGAGGTCATCATCGCCTCGAGTACCTCGGGTTTGATGCCCTCGGACCTGCAGTTGCACATGACCGCCCCCGAACGATTCCTGGTGGCGCATCCCTTCAACCCCGTTTACCTGCTGCCGCTGGTGGAACTGGTCGGTGGCAAGCTGACCGCGCCATCGACGATCGAGTCATCACGCCAATTTTTCACCTATATCGGCATGCACGCCCTGCACGTGCGCCGTGAGGTTCCTGGCCATCTCACCGACCGCCTGCAGGAAGCGATGTGGCGGGAAATCCTGCACATGGTCAACGATGGCGTTGCGACCACCGGCGAACTGGATGAGTCGATTATTTATGGCCCGGGCTTGCGCTGGGCCGCGATGGGCATGAACCTGATCTACCACCTTGCCGGAGGGGAGAGTGGCATGCGCCACATGCTCGAGCAGTTCGGGCCCTGCTTGAAATGGCCATGGACCAAGCTCGAGGCACCAGAGCTTACCGATACCCTGATAGACCGGATGGTGGAAGGCACCCAGGCGCAGGCTCAGGGGCGCTCAATCCGCGAGCTCGAGAGGCTACGCGATGACTACCTGGTGGCGATACAACAGGTGCTTCGGCAATCCAATATCGGTGCCGGGGCGACATTGCGCGCGCTCGAACAGCGCCTGTACGCCGACCATGCGGCGCCGAGCGCGCAAGCCAGCCCGGCCGATGGCGTACTTGAGCCGATTCAGGGCCAGGTCCGGCCTGAGTGGATTGACTACAACGGCCACATGACCGACTCGCGCTACCATCAGGTCTTTGGCGACGCAATGGATGCGCTGTGCCGGCGGGTCGGGATCGATGAACAGTATCGCGAGCGCGTCGGAATGTATTACACGGTCGAAACTCACACGATGCACCACGCCCAACTCAAGGTTGGCGAGTCCTTTTACCTCACCACGCGCCTGGTCTCCGTTGATCCGAAGCGCTTGCGCGTTTTCCACAGCCTGCACCGGAGCGTCAACCGCGATCTGATCGCCACTGGCGAGCAAATGCATCTTCACGTGGGCGTGAGCAGTGGCAGGACTGAGGCCGCATCGCGGGAGATCCTCGAGCGGCTCGAGCGCATTCGCTCCGCGCAGGGCGCCGATCCGGCACCAGCGCAGCTGGGCCGCGCCGTAGGCCAACCTCGCTAGCGGGATTAGGACTTGCCCAAACTCGTCGATCATGCCCGACGCCGCGACGAGATCGCCCTGGTCGCCTGCCAGGCGATTGCGCGCCGTGGCTTCGCGCATGCGACGGTCGCCCACATCGCGCAGGCGGCCGGCTACACCACGGGCATGGTGGCGCATTACTTCGATTCCAAGCAACAGATCATCCTGGCGGCGCTGCGGCTGATTTTGCGGCGCATCGAGTTGCGACTCACCCAGCGAGCCGACGCCGCATCCACCGATCTGCTCGCGGTTCTGAGCGAGGCTTTGCCCATCGATGCGCAGCGCAGAACTGAGTGTGCGTTCTGGCTCGCATTCTGGGGCCAGCTGCCGGCGGATCCGGAATTAAAACGCCTCAATGCCTGGATCCATCGCGAGTACCGGCGGCTCTTCGAGCGCTGCCTGCGCGAGCACTGGCCCGAATCGACCCGCTGGCCGTCCCGGCAGCGCGCCGATGTCTCCCGCTCGATCATCACCTTTGTCAACGGGATCACCGCCAGCGCCGTCTCCAGCCCCAGGGACTGGCCCGCCAGCGAGCAGGTGGGGCAGCTGCGCATGCATCTGGCAC
Source organism: uncultured Gammaproteobacteria bacterium (assembly GCA_963717335.1). Taxonomy (GTDB): domain Bacteria; phylum Pseudomonadota; class Gammaproteobacteria; order Steroidobacterales; family Steroidobacteraceae; genus FEN-1191. The sequence goes on from CAVQVZ010000006.1 coordinate 680,665, forward strand.
GGCTGCGAGCGTGGGCGAATGCGTCAACCGCCAGCGAACTTACGGAGAAGAAAGCATGGACTTCGCGCTGACCGAAGAACAGGAACTGATCATCGACACGACCCGCAACTTTGTGGAACAGGAGCTCTATCCCCACGAGAAGGAGGTCGAGGACACGGGTATCCTGCGCCCGGAACTGATCGCTGAACTGAAGAAAAAGGCGATCGCCGCCGGACTGTACGCCGCCAACATGCCCTCGGAAGTCGGCGGCGGCGGGCTCGACACACTCACCTGGGTTCTGTACGAGAAAGAGCTCGGCAAGGCCAACTACGCGCTGCATTACAACTGCGTGGTGCGTCCCTCGAACATCTTGATGGCCTGTCAGGGCGAGCAGCGCACACGCTACCTGCTGCCGGCCGTGCGCGGGGAGCGCATCGATTGCCTGGCGATGAGCGAACCTGGGGCGGGATCGGACCTGCGCGGCATGAAGACCACGGCGACGCGCGATGGCAAGGATTTTGTCATCAACGGCACGAAGCACTTTATCAGCCACGCCGATCATGCGGACTTTGTGATCCTTATCGCCGCCACGGCCGTGGAGGAGTCGGCCACGCGCGGTCCGCGCAAGAAAATGACCGCATTCCTGGTGGACATGGGTCAGCCGGGGTTTGAGGTATTGCCCGGCTACCGCAACGTGTCCAATCGCGGCTACAACAACTGCATACTCAAATTCAATGATTGCCGCGTCGGCCCTGAGGCGGTGCTCGGTGAGGTCGACAAGGGGTTCGAGGTGGCCAACACCTGGCTGGGCGCTACGCGGCTCCAGGTGGCGGCCTGTTGCCTCGGACGGGCCGAACGGGCTCTGGACCTGGCCAAACAGTGGGCCGTGGATCGGGTGCAGTTCGGTCAGTCGATCGGTAAGTTTCAGGGCATCAGCTTTAAGCTTGCCGATATGGCCGTGGAGCTGCGGGCCGCCGAGCTGCTGGTGCTCGAGGCGGCCTGGAAGAACGATCGGGGCACCGCCACCGATGCCGACTTTGCGGTCGCCAAGCTCAAGGCCACGGAGATGCTCGCCATGGTGGCCGATGAGGCCCTACAGATTCACGGCGGCATGGGCCTGATGGCCGACCTTCCGCTGGAGCGCATCTGGCGCGACGCGCGCATTGATCGCATCTGGGACGGAACGAGCGAGATCCAGCGCCACATCATTTCACGCGCGTTGCTGCGGCCGCTGGGCGGTTAACGTCCGGTCCAGCGGGGCGCGCGCTTCTCGGAGAATGCCCGGGCTCCTTCAAGAAGGTCCTCGGAGCGCAGCACGCGCTGTACCGTGTCCAGAGAGTCATGCAGCTCAAACGCCTCATGCTCGGCGACCATTTCGCTGTGGCGAAGCAGTTGCTTGATCGCCGGGAACAGCAGCGGCGGGCCGGCAGCCAGCTGGCGGGCCAATTGACGCGCGCGGTTCAGCGACTCGCCCTTGGGCACGACGTAATTGACCAGTCCCCAGTGCTTGGCTTCGGCCACGTCCATCCACCGGCCGGTCATCAGAAACTCGACGGCGACATGGTAGGGAATCCGGCGGCGCAGTTTGATGGTGCCTGCATCCGCCAGCACCGCGACATTGATCTCGGGCAGCGCGAAGGTCGCGTGTTCTTCAGCGATAATGATATCGGTGCCCAGCATCAGCTCAAAACCGCCCCCGCACGCGATACCGTTTACGGCGGCGATCAAGGGCTTGTTGAGATTGCGCGGGTAATTCAACCCGGCAAATCCGCCCACCCCCCAGTCCGAGTCGGACTTTTCGCCCGCGGCGGCGGATTTGAGGTCCCAGCCCGCGGAGAAAAAACGATCTCCCGTACCGGTGACGATCGCGACTCTCAGTTCCGGATCGTCGCGGAACGAACTAAAGGTATCGTTCAGCATCCGGCTGGCCGCCAGGTCGATCGCGTTGGCCTTGGGCCGGTCCAAGCGGACCTCGAGAATGGCACCATCCCGGGTAACTTCAACTCCATGAGGCATGACTAACTCCCCTTACCTAGACGAATCAACGCGTCGACCGCCACTGCGCCTGAGCCGACGGGTCGGACAATAATTGGATTGACATCCAGCTCGACCAGCACCGCTAACTGATCCTCCGCGTAGCGGGCTACTGCCAGTATCGCATCGAGCAGCACCGGCACGTCACCGGGAGGTTTTCCGCGGTAGCCGCCCAGCAATCGATACACGCGCAGCCGCTGCAGCCCTTTGAGCACGGTCTCGCGCGTGTACGGAGGCAGCAGGGTGACGCTGTCGGTGAGCAACTCGGTGAGTATGCCGCCGGCTCCAAGCACCAGTGTCAGACCGAAATGCGCATCAATGATCACCCCTACGAGGATCTCGGCCACACCATCAGTAATCATCTGCTCGACCAGGACCGTGCGCGAAAGCTTTCCGAGCCGTGCGGCCGCGGCGGCAGCTTCCTCGGGAGTGCGTATATTAACCAGTACGCCGCCCACCTCGGACTTGTGCGCAAGTCCCTCGTCCGCCGCTTTCATGACAACGGGATAGCCGATCTCTGCGGCGGCGGCCGCCACCTGGCCCACTTCCACGCGACGCGATCGGGGCACCGGAACGCCGTAGGCGGCGAGTGCCGCCTTGGCCTCGAATTCGCTCAGGGTGCCAGCCGGGACCGATGCGACAAGCGGCCGGCGTAATTGCACCAAGGCGCCGTCCCGCCAGCGTTCACCGACAGCGCCCGCCTGATCGAGCGCTTCCAGCCCCTCCCTCTGGCCCTGGAGCGGAACCACGCCTGACCTGAGGCACAAGGCCCGCACGCTCTCAGGAATCGTCTCCGGGAGCGAGGCGAGCAGGGCGGCCCGCGCCTCGGGACGGGCCGCACCCGCGGCGACAAATTGTTCGATGGAGTTGGTAAAGGCGGTGAGATCAGAACTCTCGGGCGGGCAATCGAGCATCAGGGCGACCGCGTCAAACCCGCAGTTCATGACGTAATCGTAGACTTCACGCTGGCGCGCCAGGTCAAACCATATGTAGGTGTGCAGGTCAAAGGGATTGGCAATGGTCACGCGCTCGCCCAGCAGCGCCCGCAAATCTTGGGCCTGCCTCGCCTCGAACGAGGAAAATGTCAATCCAAGCTCGCGGGACACGTCGGCCGTCATGGCCATGTCCCCGCCCGAGTAGCCCATCACCAGCACCTTCCGGCCGGTCAGGGGACCGCCGGCGTGCAACACCTTGAGCGTCTCGCACAGGCTGCTCAAGGTGTCGCAGCGGGCGATGCCGGCCTGGCGGCAAAATGCGTCAAACACGGCGTCACTCCCCGTGAGTGCGCCGGTGTGGCTCTGCGCCGTGCGTACAGCCACTTCGGTGCGCCCCGCTTTTACCAGGGCGATGGGTTTGCCGGCCGCGCGCGCCACGTCCGCGGCCCGCGCAAAGCGCGCATGATCTTTGATGCCCTCCACGTACAGCCCGAAGGCGCTCACGCGATCGTCGGTGCACAGGATCTCGATCAGGTCCTCGAGCGCTAAGCGCGTCTGATTGCCGACCGTGTAGATGTAGCCAATCGGGACCGAGCGGTGATTGGACATCAAGGTCATGGCCAGGGTGCCGCTCTGGCAGATCAGGGCGACACCGCGCGCGGGCGATTGACCGACCAGCTGATCGGGCCACAATGCGCAGCGATCAAAGAAATTGATGATGCCGTAGCAGTTCGGACCAAAAAACGGCACCTTACCGGCACTCCGTAGGAGGTCCACGCTCAGCGCATCGCCGGTAGCCGTGCCCAGTTCGGAGAACCCCGAGGCAAAACAGACGAAACCGCCGGCGTCGCGCCTCGCCAGCGCCGCAGCGACACCGGGCACGTCACGTGCCGGGACGGCCACAAAGGCCTGGTCGGGCGATCCAGGCAATTCATCGACCGAGCGGTAGTAACGACACGTCCCGCTCGAGGCGCGGTTCGGATTGACCCGCCACACCTCGCCCCGATAGCCGATGACGTCAATTCCGGCGGCGACCGCGTCAGTCCACGAGCCGCCGATCAGTGCTACCGACTGCGGCCGCAGGAGACGGCGGATCGCCGTGTCGGTGAGCCCGGAAGGGTCACTCACCTAGCGGACCCGCAGCTCGATGCGGCGGGAGGGGGGTCCAGGCGCCTCGCTTCCTGAGGTAGAGGCAACCAGCGCTTCCAGGGAATGCACAATCGATGGCGGGAACGGTACCGAGACGGGGGAGGGATCCTGACGCACGTGCAGAAGCATCATCTCGCCAATGTAGACCGGATCCTTGTAACGGTCGCAGTAGAAATCAAAGGCGGCATGGATCCGCTTGCGGTCGGCCGCCAGGACCCTCACCAGAACGTCGAGCCGGTCCGACAGCTTGATCTCGTGAAGGAAATGCATGTGCTGCTCGAGCGTGTACAGCGTGCAACCGCTCGCGCGCCGGTAGTCGGCATCCAGTCCGAGCCGATCCATGAGCGCATCGGAGGCATAGCTCAGGATCAGCCCGTAGTAGGCGTCACGGAGGTGGCCGTTGTAGTCAATCCACTCAGGAGCTATCGCCGTCGAGTAGATTTTCAGCGCCTTCACATCGACCGCTCAGTTGATCTTGAGGCGGTCTCGGGCCTGTGCCGGGGTAATGATTTGCGCGCCCATGGCCTCGATAATGGAGCGCGCCTTCTCAACCAACTGCGCATTGCTGGCATAGACGCCGCGCTTCAGATACAGGTTGTCTTCCAGTCCCACCCGCACGTTGCCGCCGAGCAATATGGATTGCGCCACCCACGGCATCTGCATGCGGCTGATACCGAAGGATGTCCACACGGCCTCCGCCGGGAGTGCGTTGACCATGGCCAGCAGGTGTCCGGCGTCGGCCGGTACGCCGTAGGGGATGCCGCAGCACAGTTGCACCAGGGGAGGAGAGGGTATGAGTCCCTCCTTGATCATCTGCTGGACGAACCATAGGTTGCCGGTATCGAAGATTTCCAGCTCCGCCTTGACCTTCAGCTCGCGCAGAATCCCCGCTCCCTTACGAAGATAATTAGGAGTGGAAATATAGGCGCGGTTGGTGTCGCCAAAATTAAGGCTTCCGCAGTCGAGCGTGGCCACGTCGGGCCGATACTGCCCCTCGTTGCACAGGTCAATGATGTGGCGCATCCGGTCTTCCTGGGACACAAAATCGGTCCCTGGCGCGGGCGTGTCGGCCATGCCATGGTCGCCGACATAGATGTAACCGCCCATGCCGCAGGTCAGATTGACCAGCACATCGACCTTGCTCTCGCGAATTCGCTTGACGACCTCCCGGTAGTGGCGCGTTTCCATGCTGAAGGCGCCGGTGTCAGGTTCGCGAACGTGGATGTGCACCATGGCGGCGCCCGCGCGCGCGGCCTCGATGGCCGAGGCGGCGATCTGCTCCGGAGTCACCGGACAGTGCGGGCTCTTGGTGACCTTGGTGTCATCACCCGTGATGGCACAGGTGATCATGACCTCGTGATTCATAGGGATTTATATTATCGGGTTGATAATAATTAAGCCAATGCCGCTCAGGCGAACCGTGCCGGAGCCACCGGCAGCTTGACCTCAGGAATGCGCTCGCGCAACAGCTCGTGAAATTCGAGCATCCAGCGTTCCAGGCCCGAAAGCCTGCCGGGGACGTAGCTGCTCGATTGCAGCCCGCGTTGAACACGCTCGCAGAGCCAGGCGTCTTCGCGGTTGGTCTGCCGGTTGATGCGGTCGCTTAAATACCGGGCCACGCGCATTTCGCGGCGCTGGTCCGGCAGCCCAAACAAGGCACCGCGGATGATCGATTTGCCCGGTCCGTTGGGAAGGATCTGGAAGAAGTCCATCTGGTCGGGCATGACGTCGATGCCCAGGTTGGGCAGCATGCTGTAGAAACGCCAGCAACGCCGATTCGCTTCCGGAAGGTGCTGGGTAATACCCCCAATCATCTTCTGGTACATCCGCTCGGGCCAGCGCGGTGAATGCTTCTCGCGGAACCAGCTCGCGCCTCGAGCCACGCCCGGCACGCCCAGCTGATCCTCGTAGTCCGGGGTAAACATGCGATTCAGGCCCGGGTGTCCGATCGGCACATGATAGGACTCGAGGTAATTATCCATCACGATTTTCCAATCGACGTTCCAGTGCTCCACGTACACCGGCGCCAGGGGCTCCATTTCCTCGAATCGGTATGGGCTCAGCTCCTCGCCCAACACGCCCCAGATCTCGCGCACCGGGCGGGGATTGCCGCTCAAGGCGACGAACACAAAACCAAAGGCGGTGTCGACCTTGATTGGCCGCAGTGAGTGCTGTGCCCGGTCCAGGCCGGGAAAACTCTCGCGGACCGGGAGTCCCATCAGCGCTCCGTCGTGGCGGTATGACCAGCCGTGATACGGGCAGGTGATCGAGGTGGGGCAGGTGCCATTGCCATCCACCAGGCGCGCACCGCGATGCCGGCAGACGTTGTGAAATCCACGGATGCTGCCTTCGCGATCGCGGATGACGAACACGCTTTCCGGACCGATGTCCAAGGTCGCATAGTCGCCGGGTTTCCTCAGGGCGCTCACATGGGTGACGATTTGCCAGCTGGGCAGCAAAACGCGCTCGATCTCCAAGCGCGTCATTTCAGGGTGCCCATACACCCAGGCGGGCAGGGCGTGAGGGGGGAGAGTGGTCTTGGGTATGTCGGTCGTGGCTAGGGTAGGCCTCACGGCAGCGCCCTCCATGGATCGTTATACAATCATGCAATTTACGCGGCCGATTACGCCGTTGGCAAGTCGTGCCAAATGCAGAATATGTAATATTATCTTCGTCTTTTAAAACAAATAGTTACGGGGCATATTTGCAATGGTGGCTCGTCCATTGGCCCCGTTTGAGCGTCAAAAAAATTGCTCCAATGGGGCTTTGCAGGGTAGAAAGTATATGATCATATAGTTAGCGAAGGCCCGCGACGAGCACCGTCGTGAAAAGCACTCAAAGATTCAGGGAGGCTGCCATGGCCAGAAAACTGACCAACAGCAACGCGCATTTCAAAAAAGCCCTCACGCGGTTGCCGCTGGGCGTCGCCTCAAACTTCCGCTATTGGGGAGAGGATCGGACGATTTACGTGAAATACGGGCGCGGAGCCCGCGTCGTTGACCTCGATGACAACGAATACGTCGACTATCGCCTCGGGTACGGGCCGGCCATTCTCGGTTACGCGGAGCCGCGCGTGGACGCTGCCGCCCGCCAGGGAATGGAAGTGGGCGGGGTGTTCGCGCTCTCAACCGAGCGTGAATACAAGGTGGCGCAGCGCATCTCGAAAATGGTGCCGGCCGCCGAACTGGTACGGTTTTCCAACTCCGGCACCGAAGCGGTGATGGCGGGTTTGCGCCTGGCGCGCGCCTACACAGGACGGGACGATTACATCATTCTCGAGGGCGGCTACCACGGCCTGTTTGATGCGGCCATGTGGTATACGCCGATGGAAAAATGGACCCAGGTTGGCGATCCGCAGGTCCACCCGTACAGCGAGGGCATCCCGCTGGGACTGAAGGGTTTTGCCCACTTCGTGCAGGCCAACGACGCCAATCAACTCGAGGACGTATTCAAGCGCACCGCCGGGCGCATTGCCTGCATGCTGATCGAACCGATCATGGGCAATTGCCTCGGCATTTCCGCCGAGCCCGAATACCTGCGCGCCGCGCGCAGCCTGTGCGACAAATACGGCACGGTGTTGCTCATCGACGAAGTGAAGACCGGATTCCGTGTGGCGCGCGGCGGAGTGCAGGAACTCTATGGCATACGCGCCGACCTGTGCACCTTTGCCAAGGCCGTGGCCAACGGATATCCGATTTCGGTGCTGGCGGGGCGCGAGGACATCATGCGCAAGTTTGGCAAGGGCGTCGCCCATGGTGGCACCTACACCGCCCATTCCGTGTCAATGGCGGCCGCTGAGAAGTGCCTGGAGATACTGGATGAGACCGACGCGCTCGAGCGCATCGCCGATTACGGCACGCGCCTGCGCAATGGCATGCACTCGCTCCTCAGCGCACGGGGGATTCCGCATAGCTTCGTGGGCCATCCGTCGATGAGTGGCTTGTACTTTGCGCAAGAACCCCCACGCAATTACCGAGACTGGAAGGGGAGCGATTACACCTTCTACGACGCCATGGCCAAGGTCCTTCACGACGAGCTGATTCTGTGTGAACCGGATTCGCGCGAACCCTGGTTTGTCAGCGCGGCGCACGATGAATCGTGCCTGACCGACACGCTGAGCGCGTTTGAGCGAGCGGTCGACGCAACGCTGCGCGATACGCGATCTGCATCGCCGGTGGCGCGCGGCGCGCAACACCCCTAAGAACCGCCGTTCCTCGATTATGGTGCGCGGCCGCGAAATGCTCGATGCCCTGATAGTGGGCGCCGGGCACAACGGGCTGGTCGCAGCCTGCTACCTGGCGCGCGCGGGGCTCAAGGTCCAGGTCCTCGAGCGCAACCCGTATATCGGCGGCGCCGCCGTAAGTCGCCAGCTGTACGAGAATTTCACCTATTCGAACTGCTCGTACGTGTGCAGCCTGCTGCGTCCCGAAATCATGCGTGAACTCGAACTGCCGCGCTTTGGCCTGCAGATCATTCCGTACGATGGCGGCTGCACCATGATGCGCGACGGTGGCCACCTGGCCATCTACGACAATCACGACGCCATGCGTCGCGAACTCGCTCGGCACTCGAAGCGGGACGCGGAAGCTTATGACCGGTACGCCCGTGATGTGATCCGCCAGTGCAAATTCATCAAGCCTTTGCTGCTGCGCGAGCCGCCTGATCCCACCTCATTCAAGCCGCGCGACATCCAGGAACTCCTTTACCTGGGCAAGCACTTTCATCGCCTTGGCGAGCGGCGGATGTACGAGACGTTGCGCTTCTGGACTATGAGCGCGGCAGATTTTTTGGATCAGTACTTCGAGACCGATATCGTCAAGGCGCATATGGCGGGCAGTTCCATCATCGGTACGGCATTGGGGCCGCGCTCTGCGGGCACGGCCTACGTGTTGCTACACCACTATATGGGGGATATCGACGACACTGTCGGTGCATGGGGATTCGCACGCGGCGGGATGGGCGCGGTCACGACGGCGCTGGCAGCCTCGTTGCAGGCAAGTGGGGGGACTATTCGCACCAACGCCAAGGTCGAGAAGATCCTGGTGCGCGCAGGGCGCAGTGCAGGGGTTGCACTTGCCGACGGCGAGCAGATACATGCGAAGAGAATACTTTCCAACATGGATGTGCGCCGCACGTTTCTTGAAACGATCGACAGTCACGAGCTGCCGCCGGATTTTGTGCGCCAGGTGGAAAACTTCAAGATCCGCGGTTCTTCGGGAAAACTCAATATAGCGCTCGATGGGCTGCCCGAGTTCCCCGCTATCCCAGCCGGCTCCCCCTGTACACGCGGAGACATGCACGTTACCGACACCATCGAGATGATGGAACGCGCCTACGACGATTGGAAGGACGGCAGGTGGTCACGGGCCCCCTACATCGACATGCTGATACCGAGCCAGATCGACCCGACCATGGCTCCCGACGGAAAACACTACATGTCGGTATTCGTGCAATATTGCCCCTATCAGCTGGCTAACGGTCCATGGGACGCCGCCAAACGCAAAGCATTTGGCGATACGGTTATTGACACCATCGCGCGTCACAGTCCTAACTTCAAACAAATGATCCTGCACGCCGAAGTTAGGACGCCGCTGGACATAGAAAATGAAGTCGGCCTGACCGAAGGAAATATCTTTCAGGGGGAATTGACGTTCGATCAGTTGCTTTTCAATCGCCCGCTTCCGGGTTACGCGCAATACCGGACGCCGGTCCGGGGTTTGTACCTGTGCGGCTCCAGCACGCACCCGGGTGGGGGAGTGATGGGTGCCCCTGGGGCTAATGCGGCGCGAGCCGTGTTGCGTGATCTGCATCCCGGGGGGCATGCATGAGCGCAGCAGGTCATCAGCCGCACACGCTATGACTGCATCATCGTTGGCGGTGGCCACAACGGCCTGATCTGCGCGAATTACCTGGCCCGATCCGGGCGTAGCGCACTGGTGCTGGAGGCCAACCGCGAGCTGGGCGGAATGGCGATAACGCGCGAGTTTGCGCCGGGATTCCGCGCCTCGGCAGGCGCTCATCTCCTCAATCAGATGCCGCAGTCCATCGTCGCGGAGCTCGAGCTCGAAAAGCATGGTTTGAGGTGGGCGGCACAGGGGCTGTCAACGGTAGCTCTGAGCGAGTCCTCTCCGCCGTTGCTCATTGGTCGGGCGGCGGATGGCCGGACCGGCACCGCCTCGAGCGGCGAAAATGGGGCCTACGAGGGATTTGAACGCCAGATGGGCCGGTTTGCCGGCGCGCTCAACCACCTGTTGGCGCAAACGCCCGCACGCCTGGGTACGAATCGCTGGGCCGACCGCATCAGTTTGCTCAAAACGGCCTGGCGCATCCGGCGGCTCGGGCGAGGCGACATGCGGGAGTTGCTGCGCATCGGCGGAATGAACGTCTACGATTTACTGCAGGAGCACTTTCAGGGGGCGCTGCTGCAGGGGGCGGTCGGCCTCGATGCCGTTCTCGGGACCAACCTCGGACCCCGTTCCCCGGGTACCGTGATGACGCTGCTGTACCGACTGGCGGGCCAGTTTGGTGCCAGACCGAGCGGCCCGGCCCTGCCCGTGGGCGGACTTGGCGCCTTCACTGCTGCGCTTGGCGCCTCCGCCCGTCATGCCGGGGCCGAGATATGCACCGACGCTGCGGTCGAGCGGGTGCTGATACGCGCTGACAAGGTCTGTGGGGTGCGCCTTGCCAACGGTGCGGAAGTGGCCGCCGAAAAGGTCATTTCCAGCGCGGATCCAAAAAAGTCGTTCCTTGCGATGGTGGGCGCCGAACATCTGGACGCGGGCTTCGTGAGGCAGGTGAGCCACCTCCGCACGCAGGGGTCGGCGGCCAAGCTTCATCTGGCTCTGAGCGGATTGCCTAAGTTCAGCGAGCTGCCCGCGGACGCTCATGGCGCGCGGCTGCTGATCTGTCCTTCGCTCGACTATCTTGAGCACGCTTACAACCACAACAAGTACTCGGAGTATTCTCAGGCCCCGGCCTTGGAAATCACATTGCCAACCGTGCACGATGCCACGCTGGCTCCTCCAGGTAAGCACGTGCTCTCAGCCGTCGTTCAATATGCGCCGTACCGGATTGCGGGCGGCTGGGCGTCACATCGAGAGCGATTCACAGAGTTGCTCATCGATACCCTCGCTCGCTACGCACCGGGCGTGCGCAGCATGGTCCTCGCCAGCGAATTGCTCACCCCGGAGGATATCGAGCGTGACTTTCACGTAACTGGCGGCCATTGGCATCACGAGGATCTGGCGCTCGATCAGTTCTACATGGTGCGGCCCGTCCCCGGAGCGGCCCAATATTCAACGCCGATCCCGGGTTTCTACATCTGCGGCGCCGGTTGCCATCCGGGCGGTGGCGTCATGGGCCTGGCGGGGCGCAACGCCGCTCGCCGAGTGCTGGCAGAGGCCGCGTAACCGTGAATGAATCACTGATCCTGCCGCCCCATTTCCAGCAACCCTTGTTGCCTACGCCGTTTCATCAACGCGCGCGCGAGCTCAGTCAGGTAGACGCCTTCATTCCGTGGGCGGGCTACAGCACCGTGGATGTGTTCACCACGATGGAGCAAGAGTACTTCGCAATTCGTAACGCGACCACACTTTATGACCTCACACCGATGGTCAAGTACCGGATTGCCGGCGCCGATGCCGCGCGCTACTTGAACCGGCTGGTCACCCGAGACATAAGCCGACTTAAGATTAATCGCGTGAGTTACTGCGTCTGGTGCAACGATGAGGGCCAGATCATCGACGATGGAACGCTGTTTCGTCTCGCCGACAATGAATATCGCCTGTGCACGGCCGAGTGGCAGCTCGACTGGCTGCTTGGATCGGCCATCGGCTTTGACGTGCTGATCGAGGAGGTGACTGCCGAAATCGCCGCCCTGGCCATGCAGGGGCCGACATCGTTCGCGGTGCTAAGAAGCATGGGACTGTCAGGCATCGAACGACTCAGGCCCTTTGAGATTGGCTTCTACTCGACCGCTGGCATCGAGCTAATGGTTTCGCGCACCGGCTTCACCGGAGATCTGGGGTATGAGCTGTGGGTAGATCCGCAGCAAGCCAGTGCACTCTGGGACGCGCTGTTGATCGCCGGCCGCAGTCGGGGAATTCGAGCCATAGGCTCACGAGCACTTAATATGGCGCGTATTGAAGCGGGGTTCCTCAGTCCGAAGGTTGATTTCGTTTCGGCCGAGAGCAGCGTCCGCGTCGGCACCGATCGTTCCCCGCTGGAATTGGGACTCCAGTGGCTGGTGGATTTCGAAAAGGGGCATTTTACCGGGCGGCGAGCGTTGCTCGAGCAAAGTCGGCGGGGCCTGCGCAGACTTCTGGTCGGCCTTGATATTGCCGGCAACAAGCCCGCGACCAATGCCTTGCTGTATGCCGACGAGGGCGGGCGCAGGGAGGTTGGCAGCATTAGCTCCGCCGTCTGGTCGCCAACTTGCAAACGCAATATTGCACTTGCTATGGTCAATGCGCCTTACTTCGAAGGCGGCGCTGACATCTGGGCGGAAATTTATCTGTGTCGTGAATTGGTGTGGGAGCGCCGCATGCGCAGGGCACGGGTCGTCTCGAAGCCGTTCTTTGCCCCGGAGCGGCGCAGGGCCACGCCCCCCGGAGACTTCTGAGTGAGCCAGCCAGATCCCAAGCACCTCGCTGAACGACCGTGGCTGGATGCCGAGGCCACGCCCCAGGTCGTGATCGACGGGGTCTCAAAGACCTATCCGGGAGTGACGGCGGTAGACGCAGTCGATCTTAAAATCTTCAAAGGCGAAATGTTTGCATTGGTCGGCGCCTCGGGTTGTGGAAAGACGACCCTTTTGCGCATGCTGGCCGGCTTCGTCGAACCCAGCGCCGGGGAAATATCCATTGACGGCGTGCGCATGAACGAAGTGCCACCGCACGAACGCCCGGTAAACATGATGTTCCAGTCCTATGCATTATTTCCGCACATGAGCGTGGAAGCCAACGTTGGCTACGGATTGCGCCGTTTGCCGCTGGAGGACTCCGTCAAGAAGCAACGCGTCAAAGAGGCGCTGGAGATGGTGCAGCTGGGCTCTCTGGGACAGCGACGCCCACATCAGCTTTCTGGAGGCCAGCGTCAGCGCGTGGCCTTGGCGCGCGCCTTGATACGCAGGCCAAAGGTGTTGCTGCTTGATGAACCCTTAAGTGCGCTGGACAAGAAACTCCGGGAGCAGACCCAGTTTGAACTGATCAATATTCAGTATCAGGTAGGTACCACGTTCGTGGTCGTTACGCACGATCAGGACGAAGCCATGGCACTGGCGACTCGCATTGCCGTCATGGATCACGGCCGAGTGGTCCAAGTAGGTACGCCCTCAGAAATCTACGAGTTCCCTCAGACCCGGTTCATCGCGGATTTTATCGGCACCACCAATCTGTTCGAGGGAACGGTGGCAGGAATCGAGTCCGGAAGGATTCGCGTGGGCTGCCCTGAGGCCGGCTGTGAATTGCTGGTCGATGATCTCGGTCGGGTCACGGCAGGGCAGCGTGTCTGGGTAGCGCTGCGCCCGGAAAAGATCCGGCTCAGCAAGACTCCGCCCGCCGGCGATGGGATCAACCAGTTGCAGGGCGTCGTTTGGGAGCTTGGTTACCTGGGCAATCGATCGACTTACCGGATCAAGATGACCTCCGGTAAAGTTCTGACAGTGCTGGCGCAAAATGATCAGCGAACCTCGCAGTGGTCGATCGACTGGAGCGATGAGGTCTATGTGAGTTGGAACGCGAACGCGGCGATCGTGCTGCAATCCTGATATCGAGGAGTTCATCATGCATACGAAAAGATTCGCGGCAATATATTCCGGCACCGGCGCTGTGATTACATCGCTGATGATGGCTTTTTATCCCGGAGGCTTATCCAGGGCACAGACCGCAACACCGAACGCAAGCACGGAAGGCCTCGAGGAAATCGTTGTAACCGCCACGCGGCGCTCCGAGGCGCTCAGCAAAGTACCCATCAGCGTCACGGCGATGAATCAGGACGCACTCGATGAACGCGGCGTCAAGGATTTCGAGGATCTGGTTCGCTACACTCCGGGCGTCAACATCGACAATTCGATCACTAATGCCATTTCGATTCGCGGCATCTCTTCCTCGGGCGGCGCGGGTACGACCGGCATTTACTTGGACGATACGCCGATCCAAATGCGCTCGGTGGGCTTCAACCCCGACGACAGCTTGCCAAGAACGTTTGATCTCGATCGGGTCGAAGTGCTTCGCGGCCCACAGGGCACATTATTTGGAGCCGGATCGGAAGGCGGTACCGTGCGGTACATTCTTGCGGCACCGAAGCTTCACGGCTCAAGCACCTACGTGCGCAGCGAACTGGCGTATACCGAGGGCGGTGACCCCAATTATGAACTGGGTATCGCACATGGCGCGGCTCTTCTCGATGGGACACTCGGCATCCGCGGGAGCGCCTGGTACCGCGAGGAGGGGGGCTGGATTGATCGGGTCGATCCGACCACCGGCGCGGTCACTGAAAAGAATGCCAACCATGATGAGGCCTACATGCTGCGGCTGGCTGCCATTTGGCAGCCGATATCCGCCCTGGATTTTACGCCCAGCATCATTTATCAGAGCAGCAAGACGCACGATGATGGCACCTATTGGCCTGCATACTCGGACGCGGGGGCCGGGCATTTCAACAACGCCACTCCCGAACGGCTTCCAGGGTCCGATAAATTCTATCTACCGGCGCTCAAGATCGAATTTAACCTCGAGCGCAGCCAGATCATCTCCAATACTTCCTATTACTCGCGTGATGAGGATACGGCCTATCAAGGCACGGTCTATGACCTTGCCTATTATCAGTCCCTTGGATGGCCCACCAATCCAATCAACGACCCGAACTACGTGGGCGTCGGTGGGGCTGTGATCACCGGGTGTGGTCCCACTTCGGTCGCTACGACCGCACCGTGTGACTGGTATCCGCTCATCGACGGCCATGGCATTCACTTGCCGCCGGGCTTTACCGATTATCAAACCCCGAACACCGTTAAGAATACCCAGCACAGCTGGACCCAGGAAGTGCGATGGCAGTCTACGGACGACAAGTCCAGGTGGCGCTGGACGGTGGGAGGCTTTTACCAGCAGGCCAAACAGGAAAGCATCGAGACGCTCACGGACACGCGAATCAACGAATTCTTCCAATACTTATATGGCGTCAGCCCGGTGGATGTGTACTTCGGCGATTTTTATTCCTGCCCGGGACAAACTGGCACATACACGGCGATTCCAGCCTGCGCGGTGTACTACAACGACAACAAGACCACCGACCGGCAGTTGGCGGGTTTCGGCGAACTCACGTACTCGATTACCGATGCCCTGCGCCTGACCATCGGCGATCGCTACGCCCACCTGTCCTTTTCATTGGATCACTACGCCGATGGATACGAGAATTACGGGCCCGGTACCGCGCACGCTTCAAGCAGCGAGAACGCCAATACTCCAAAGGTGGGAATTGCCTACCAGCACGACCCGAACAATCTGTACTACGCCACCTACGCCAAGGGATTCCGCGCGGGCGGTGGCAACGCGCCCTTGCCCGATTACTGCCTCGCGGATCTTGACAATACCGGTTATCCCGAACGGCGCCCCTCTCACTTACAAATCGGATTCGACCCAAAGTTATGAAATCGGATCCAAGAACAATTTCGGCTCCGCCTTCCGGGTTGCCACGAGCGTTTATTACATCCGCTGGCAGGATATCCAGCAGAACGTATACGTCCCCGGAGCGTGCGGGTTGCAGTTCACCGATAACCTGGGCACCGCGGTCGCCAAGGGTTTCGACCTGCAGGCGGATATTGCCGTTGGTCCCATGAAATTCGATGTGGCTGCGGGCTACACCGACGCACGCTACACGGCATCCTCCGCGCTGCGTTCGCCATTCTGCCCCTCAGCCTCAACAACACCGTGCCTGCCGCTGGCGCGGGACGGTGATGCCATATCCGGGCAGGCTTCGATCAACCTGGCGCCCTCGCTCAATCCCCCCTGGACCTTTGCGGTCGGGGCCCAGTACGATTTCCGGGCTGCTGACCACCCGGCATTCGTGCGATTTGACTACCAGTACCAGAGTCGAAATCATTGGCTCTCGAACCTCCAGGATCCGGGCACCTCGCAATTCAATCCCGACACCTACACTCTGTCAGCGACGGAGTTCGCGCAATTGCGCGGCGGCGTGACGCTGGGCAAGTGGGGTCTAGCGGCGTTCGTAGACAACCTCTTTGACACGCACACCGTCACAAACTATCAGCTTGGCCAGGCGGATTCCTTCAATCCAGCAGGCTCGCCGTCCGAGCAGCAGAATCAGTACACGTACCGGCCGCGCACTTTCGGATTGAACGCGACGCTGCGCCTTTAGGATCGAGCTCACTCTGTGCATGGGATAGTTAACCCGGCCGCCAAGCCGGGGTACGCGCTGCCGCGAGCCTACTACACGGATCCTGCGATCTTTGAGCGGGACATGGAGCGCATGCTGTTACGCCACTGGTTCTGCGCAGGCCACGTCAGCAGCCTGCCCGAAACGGGGTGCTACTTTCTCGCAGAGCTGGGCGGCGAGTCCATGATTCTGAGCCGGGCGGCGGACGGCGCGATCCACGCCCTGCTGAATGTCTGCCGTCATCGCGGATCCCGGGTGTGCTCGACTCACTCCGGAATGGCGGTGGGGGCGGGTTTCACCTGCCCGTACCACGCCTGGTCCTATGGATTGGACGGAACGCTCCGCGCGGCGCGCGAAATGCCCAAGTCATTCCGTCGCGAGGACTTCGGATTGAAGTCGCTTCCCGTGCGAGTCCTCGAAGGATTGATTTTCGTTAGCTTTTCGGCCCAGCCTCCGGCGCTCGATGAAGCTACCCGGGCGCTCGGCGATGCCGCCGGCACTCACGGATGGGGCAACGCCAAGGTGGCGCACCGCGAGAGCTTCCAGATACGGGCGAACTGGAAGCTCGCCGTAGAGAACTACATGGAGTGCTACCACTGCCAGCCATCGCATCCGGAATTCGCCCGGCGGCACGTCTTTGCACGGCCCGCGATGCAGGCGGCCCCAATCGAGCGCGCGGCGCGGGAACGCAGTCGCAATTTGGGTATCGAAATCGCGGATCTGGACGCCTACGGGCTGCGTGCCCGGCCAGGCCAGGAGTCCGTCGCCGTGATGCGCAGTGCGCTTCTGGAAGGCCACGCGACCGCATCCAAGGACGGCGCGTTGCTGGCGCCACTGATGGGCAAATTTAACTCGACCGACGGCAGCTCAACTTACTTTGATGTTGGCCCAATCAGTGACTTTCTTGCGTACCCGGATTACGGGGTGGTGTACCGCTTCATCCCCCGCACCGTGGACTGCACAGACATGGAAGTGCTCTGGCTGGTGGATGCCAAGGCGGTGGCCGGCCGTGACTACGACATCCCGCGCCTGAGCTGGCTCTGGCAGGTCACCAGCATCGAAGATAAACAGATCATCGAACGCAATCAGCTGGGCGTTAACTCGCGCTACTACGAACCGGGTCCGTACTCCTTGCAGGAATCGTACGCGAGCCGCTTCGTCGAATGGTACCTCGCCGAGTTGGGTTAGTCCGCCAGCCCGATGTCCAGATCCACTGTGCCCCCGCGGCTATCGACTGTGTAATCGATCAGACGGCGTGCGCGTGCGAAGATCGCCAGGTACTGCGAATGCTCGTCATCGCCGAGCCGGTCACGGGCTACCAGTGCAAGAGACTGCAATTCCCCCAGCTCATCGAACTGGCTTCGATAGGAGGTAGCGTTGCTGGGCTGGAAACCGCCGCGCACGTGCGGCAGGTCCGAGGCGTTCAGGGTACCGGAGCGCGCCCGTTGCAGGAACTGTTCCAGTGCGAGGCGCCGCTGCGGTTCGGTGTCGGTGATCGCGCGCGGTTCGGGTGTCCGCAGGTCATCGCGCAATACGCCGGCGACGCGACGCGCGATTCGCTCGGGATCCGCGTCCTCGAGGTTGGTCAGAACGATCAGGCTCAAGTCATCCCCCAGGTAGCGGACGATGTAGGTGGCAAAGCCGGGAACGCCACCGCTATGGGCGTGCACTTCCTGGCCGTTGCTGGTGTACACCTCCCACGCAAAGCCGTACGGGTAAGAGTTGCCGCTCAGGAGCGTGACCGGTGTGTATATCTTGCGCCAGGACGCCGCGCTCAGGATGCTTCCGGCTCGCAGTCCCCGGTCCCAGGCGATCATGTCATTGATCGACAGGTACAAGGATCCGTCCGCGGTCGTGTTCTGTTCTGGAGCGACCCACTGCTGGTTGGCCACGTGGCCGTCCCGGAGCCGGTAACCTGCGGCCCGGTGCGGCACGATATCGGCTTCGTCAATCAGGCGGGCGCTTTTCATTCCCAGCGGCTCGAAGATCCGTTCGCGCATGACCTCGCTGTAGTGTCGGCCCGCGATGCGATCCATGATCGCTCCAAGCAGCAGATACCCCGTGTTGCTGTAGCTGTAGCGCTCGTCGGGGCGAAACTCGAGGGGCTGCGCACACGCCATGCGCACCAGATCGGCCTCACTGATCGCGCGCCGCGTGTCGTAGCTGGCCTCATACCCGTAATCGCGAATTCCCGAGGTATGCGTCAATAGATGGTGGATACGGATGTCCGACCACTCGGGCGGGGCCTCGGGAATGTATCGGGTGACCGGATCGTTGAGCGAGAGCCGCCCATCTTCGATGAACAACATGACGGCCGCGGAAGCGAATTGCTTGCCCACCGAACCGGACTGGAAGAGCGTGTCGGTGATCACCGGAACGCTATGCTCGATGTTGGCAAACCCATAGCCTCGGGCGAGTATCACCTTGCCGTGATCGACCGCGGCGAACGCCAGCCCCGGGATCTGCTGGGCCTTCATTTCCTCTCGAATGACGACCTCTGCGCGCGGTAACCGCCTCAGGTCCACGAGCGCCTGCTCGCCATCGACCGCGGTAGCCCCTGCCACCAGGCCTGAACACAGGAGCGATGCTAAAAGCACGCAGATGCGGCCACCGCCGAATGAATTAGCCCTCATGATTTCTCCTTGGCGGGCGCGCGATAGACGCGGGCTCCCCGGAACCAGGTCTCCAGCACGCGCGTGCCTGCGATCCTGTCGGCCTTGCCATGGTCGGCCAGTGCCAGAATGTCGCGATCAAGGATCACGAAATCGGCTGACTTGCCCACTTCCAGCGAACCGAATTCCCCGGCGCGCCCCAGAAAACGCGCCCCGTCAATGGTGTAGGCGTTGAGCGCTTCGCGCACACTGATCGCCTGGCGGGCATTGAGCACCTCATCGCCGGGCGCCCGGCGAAGGATGCCGGTTGAGATGTTGACGAACGGTTGCGGATCGCGCGTGCCTACCGGGGCGTCCGAGCCGCCGACCACGGTACCGCCGGCTTCCTTGACGGCACGAACCAAATAGCTGTGTTCCACGTAATAGCTCCCGGGCGCCATGCGGCTGGCGTAACTGTTGCCGGACACTTGCTGCAAAAACGGGATCACCGTCATGTCGTAATCGAGGTTCGAGGTGGCCCACCACATCGTGAAGGCCACGTAAAGGTGATCGCGCCCCATGCGGGCGATGTCCTCGGATTGCGCAAACTGCAGATGCGCGAGGCTATCGTGCGTGCTGCTGACTCCATCGGCCGCCCGGGCGGCCTCGATGGCGTCCACCGCGGTGCGCGCCGCACGGTCCCCGATCACGTGGATATGCAGGTTAAAGCCCGCCTGATGCATGCGCTTGGCGTACTCCATGATGACTTCCCGCTCGTCCTTGAGCTGGCCGTTGGATATCTGGCATTGGCCCGGATGAAATCCGTGCGCCTTGATGAACATCGCCGCATCCGCGGACTGCTCGCCGCGGGCACGAACCTCCTTGCAAAGCTCCGATCCGGTATCCACGTAGCCGATCACGGTCGGGCGCCCGTGCGCATCCCTGCCGAACCTTGGCTGCAAATAGGGCGAGAGCATGGCCGCGTTACCCAGGGTTGGCGGCGTGGCGAAGGGGTTACCTTCCGCCACTCCGTCGGCAAATATCTTGACGAAGTCCGCTCGTACAAGAGGGTTGTTGGCATATTTGGCGCGCACGGCGATAGCGCGCGCTTGCATCCCGTCATAGTCAATCTGCCCTTTGGCGTCGCGATTGAGGTCAGGGTTGAAATACTGAGCCAGACTCATGTGCGCCGTCAGATGTCCGCTGCTTAGCAGGTT
This sequence comes from uncultured Gammaproteobacteria bacterium, assembly GCA_963717335.1. Classification (GTDB taxonomy): domain Bacteria; phylum Pseudomonadota; class Gammaproteobacteria; order Steroidobacterales; family Steroidobacteraceae; genus FEN-1191. Next base: position 700,963 of record CAVQVZ010000006.1, read on the forward strand.
CTCGTACACCGGCAGGCCTTCCGGGCTCACGGCCGCATCCAGCGCCGCGGTGATGCCCGGCGCGATTGAGCAAATACGGAACCCGTTCCGGATGGGCGAGTGCGGCTTGCAGCCCCGTATAGTTTGCGTAGCCGGTATCCATCAGGCCCTGGGCCTCCTCATTGACCTGCCCGTCGGGTTCACCGCGACCATCGAGGCCGATGAGCAGCCGGTATTTCTTGAAATCGCTCGCCAGGGTTTTCTTGTTGATGCCGACCACCTGGCCCGAATCATTACGCGCCAGTGCCAGGCCGGCGCTGTTAAAAGCCGCACGGTGACCGTCATCCCCCATCAGGTAGACCGGGTTCGCCGGAGCGCCTCGATCGAGCGCCGCACGAAGCGTTGGAAACTCGGGGTCGGGGCGATTGTCGTTGGTCGAATTCCACTGATGCACCGCCAGCCAAGCTCCTGGCGCCACGCGGAAGCGCTTGATGCAATCCTGCACGAACCCGGCGAGCTGTCGCAGCGTCTTGCCGGCGCTGTTGAGGTCGCATTGCTCAACATCCACAATATCGATGGGATGGATATGCGAGTCGACCAGACCCGGCACTACAAGATGACCGCCGGCATCGACTCGCTGTGTGAGTCGCCCCACGAAACGTTGCACCCCCTGAGAGTTTCCGACGTACACGAGCTTGCCCTGCCGGAACGCCAACGCCTCGGCCAGCTGCGGATCGGCCGCCGTATAGATTTTGGCGTGGGTCAACACCACATCGGCCGCAGGTACCGCGGCTTCACCGCCCGCTTGCGCGAGCGCCACAGCGAGCGATAGCGATCCCAGGATCGTCAGGACATTGAACTGATTTCGCATCGTCAAGTCTCCCCTTGGCACCAACACCTTTCCGACCGCGCCACACTTTATACTAGCGCTGGCGCAATCCGCTGCCGAGCCGGTTGATAGCGATGACCACGAGCAAGCCCATGCGCGCGTGCCTGCTGGCAGTGATGCTTGTTGCCGGCGTGACTCGGGCGCCGGCCGAGGACAAGCGGCTGTTCCTTTATAACTGGGCCGATTTTATCGGCACCAGGACCTTGCAGCGCTTCGAGCAGCTGACCGGCATCAAGGTGGTGTACGACACCTACGATTCCGAGGAAACAATGGAGGCACGGCTTTTTGCCGGCGAGTCCGGTTATGACGTGGTAAGTGCGTCGTCTAATTTCTTCAGTCGCGAGATCAAGGCCGGCGTGTACGAACCGCTCAATAAGGCCCTACTGCCAAATTGGAAGAACCTGGACCCGCGGATGCTTGCCATCCAGAACAAGTCCGACCCCGGTAACCGCCACGCCGTGCCGTACCTGGCCGCGGTCAGCGGCTTTTCGTACAACGTGGACTTGATCCAAGAGCGCATGCCGGACGCGCCGGTCGATAGCCTGGACATGATCTTCGACCCCAAGATCGTTGCGCGGTTTGCCGACTGCGGCGTTTCGCTTCTGGATTCCCCGGAAGATACGATCGGGATGGCCCTGAGATACCTGCATCTGGATCCAAACAGCACACGGCGCGAAGACTTCGCCGCCGCCGAAAAGCTCCTGATGTCGGTGCGCCCCTATGTCCGCACCTTTGATTCGATTGAATACATGAATGCGCTCGCCAACAAGGAAGTCTGCATCGCGATGTCATGGTCGGCGGATTACGCCACGGTCATGGCACGGGCGCGCGCGGCGGGTGCTCCGGTGCATCTGGCCTTCACGATTCCGAAAGAGGGCGGCAACCGCAGCTTTTCCTCGCTCCTGATTCCGGTGGGCGCCACCCACCCGATTAGCCGCGCACCGCTTCCTCAACTTCATCATGGACCCACAGGTCATCGCCGAAATCACCAACGAGATCTACTACGAGAACCCCAACCTGGCGGCCAATGCCTACGTTCGTCCGGAAATACTGCACGACAAGGTGCTCTATCCCACCCCGGATATCGAAGCGCGCCTGTACCCGAGCGCCGAGGTCAGTATCGCAACCGAGCGCATCCGCACCCGCGTGTGGACGCGGATCAAGACCGGCAAGTAGCAACAGTTACTGGGCGGCAAGCTGCAGATCGCGCACCCGTTGACGTTCCGCGCGCCGCATCAGGATGCCGGCAATCAGCACCCCTGTGCCGACCAGCGCTATGATCAAGGTCGCCAGGGCGTTGACGTCCGGGCTCACACCGAGCTTCACTTTCGAATAAATGACCATGGGCAGCGTGCTGGCACCGGGGCCAGACACAAAGCTTGAAATGACCAGATCATCCAGCGACAGGGTGAAACTGAGCAGCCAGCTGCTGGCCAGTGCGGGCGCGATGATGGGCAGGGTGGTGTCGAAGAAGGCCCGCACCGGTCCGGCACCCAGATCCATCGCGGCTTCTTCCAAGGACCGGTCCGCCGTGCCCAGCCGCGATTGCACGGTGACCGTGACGTAGGCAGTGCAAAAGGCGACATGCGCCAGGACAATCGTAAAGAAACCGCGGTGCGGCCAGCCCAGTAGGTGCAGCATCGAGATCAGCAGCAGCAGTTGAGTGATTCCAGTAATGATTTCCGGCATGACCAGGGGTGCATTGACCATGCCGGTAAGCATGAGTCGCCCGTGAAAGGATTTAAAACGCACCAGTGCGATGGCCGCCATGGTACCCAACACCATCGCCGCGGTCGCAGCGACGAAACCGACGCGCAAAGAAAGCCAGGCGGCGGACATGAGCTGGTCGTTTCCAGCCAGCGCGGAATACCAGCGGGTCGAGAAACCACCCCACACGCCGATCAGGGATGAGGAGTTGAACGAATAGCCGATCATCACCAGCATCGGTACGTACAGAAGCGCGATACCTATCGCCAGCATGGTCATCAGCAAAGGCGATTGGCGCTCACTCACGCGTGGCCCTCGAGATCCTTTCGATGATAGTGCTGGTATATCGCAATCGGTACGACCAGGAGCACCAAGAAGGCTACAGCCACCGCCGAGGCGACCGGCCAGTCGCGATTGCCAAAAAATTCATCCCAAAGCACGCGCCCGATCATCAGATTGCCGGCGCCGCCCAGCAGAGACGGTATGACGAACTCACCGATCGCGGGTATGAATACCAGCATGGACCCGGCGATAATTCCTGGCATCGACAGCGGTAGGGTCACATCCAAGAACGCGCGCCACGGCGGGCTGCCCAGATCCCCCGATGCCTCGAGCAGCGACCGGTCCAGCTTCTCAAGCGTCGCAAACAGCGGCAGGACCATGAATGGAAGGTAGGAATACACGATTCCCAGGTACACAGCGGTAGTGGTGTGCATGAGCTTGAGGGGCGCGTGGATGATGCCAAGCCACAGCAGCATCTGGTTCAAAAGACCGTGTTCGCGGATGATTCCCTCGAGCGCGTATACCCGCAGCAGAAACGAGGTCCAAAACGGCAGGATGATGATCAGTAGCAGGATGCTCTGCATGTTTTTTGAAGTCCGCGCAATGGCGTAGGCCATCGGGTAGCCAATCAGCAGGCAAATCAGCGTGGAGAAAAATGCGGTCTTTAGGGAATACAGATAGGACAGCGCATACACTTCGTCGGTGAACAGATACCGGTAGTTGCTTAGCTTCAGGACCAAATGCACGTGGTGGTGCGGATCAACTGTCAGCAAGTCGGTGAACGGAGGCACGCGGATCGCCGTCTCGGCAAAGCTGATCGCCAGCGCAAAGCCGAATGGGACCAGAAAAAAGACCAGCAAAAACACCAGTGGAGGTGCAATGATCAGCCAGCGCCGGTGCTTGCTGGTGAGGATCTTTTTTCAGGAAACTGGAGCTCATCTGATGCGCGACTATGCCAAAGGAGCGACGCGTTTACCCGGCGAAATGACGCCAGGTGAGCTCACACGCGCGCCCGGGCAGGGACCGGAGCTCGAGAATGAAACGTCGGCGTAGCAAACGCGGTGGCGCCTCCGGCAACCGGCTCGCGCCAGCGCCTGTCCGCGAGCCGCCAGCGGCAACGTCTGATCGACGCGTGCATCTCCGCGCTGCACCTCTACGGACCATCGCGGACGACCGTCGAAAAAGTCGTCGCCATCGCTAAGTTGTCCCCGGGCATCGTGCGATTCTACTTTAAGTCCAAGGGCGCAATGCTGGTCGCCTCGTTGCGATTTCTTTCGACGGAATTTGAAACGCAGGTGCTCGAGCCCGTCGGGCGGCTCCGCGGCACCCCCGTTCAGGCGCTGCAGAAGCTGGTCGACCTGTACCTCGATCCGGCGATCGCGAGCACTCGGAAGGTTTCGGTGTGGTATGCGTTTTGGGGCGAGGCGACCGCCCGGCAGGAGTATCAGGAGATATGCGGTCAAAAGGATGATCGCTTCGCGGCGCTGGTGCTCGATCTTACCCACCGCATGATCGAGGAGAGTAAGCAACACCACCTGGATGCCGACGCGGTGGCTCTGGGATTGATTGGAGCCTTGGAGATCCTCTGGCAGGGAATCGCCTTCCAGACCGAAGGTGACGTGGACCGGAACGAGGCTCGGCGACGCTGTATGGCGTATCTGGCCTCGGTATTCCCGGGCTATTTCCCCAGCCCAGCGACCAGTTCGGGCTGGGCTAGGCTACCGGCTGATGCTCGGCTGGCGCTGGAGCGAGAGCGCTGCTTCGCGCGCGCGTGGCAGCTGCTCGGGCACGTACGGGAAATCCCGAGGACCGGGGACTTTCTCACACTCGATCTCGCCACCACACGCACCCTCGTGGTACGCGATGGCGTTCAGCTGCGCGCCTTCCACAACAACTGCCCTCACCAGCCCCATGCCTTGGTCAAGGAGCGGCGCGGTCATCTGAATGAGCGTCTGTCCTGTTCGCTCCACCAGCTGGATTTTGACCTCAGCGGTCAGAGCCGTGTCCCCAGCGAAGAATCGCGGCTGGTGAACATGAACGTAAGCGCCAGCACTGGTTTGATTTTCGTCTCCAGTGGCGCGCTCACGCCGGTGAGCGCGCCGTCCGACAATGAGGCGGAGGCAGAACCGCGCGAGACTCCGGGGGACTCTTGTGAGTTTGCCGAGTACGAAATTCCCGCCGACTGGAAAGTAACAATCGAGCAATTGCTGGCGCACAGGTTGCCGGATCACCAGTCCATCGGCGGTGTGCAGCATTTTTCTGCTCCTGTCGTACACCTAGAGCCGGAGCGTGGCCGGGTCAGATGGCTCGCCACGCCGCTGGCCGCCCAGGGCTGGTCGTCGCAGCGGCTGGCGGGACTAGCGCGCGCGCGAGCAATTCCGGCTGGGAGCGCAGGTTTCAGTGGCCCAATTTGCTGTTTGAAAAACGCAGCGACGGACTGAGCGCTCTGCAGGTCATACCCGTGGCCAGCGGCTCATGCCGGCTGCAATGTTTCGATTTTCTCGGGGAAGGATCTGGGGCGGCCGAACGGGCAACCCGATACCTTCTGAGGCGAATCTCAGCTGCAAGCGCTGCGTGTGGACCGGGAACTGGCGGCCTCTACGCAGCGAGGGCTGAATGCGGCCGGCTATTTAAGCAGTCCAGGCGCCCGGGTGGCGCGTTCCGTGGCCGCGTTCCGGGCCATGTTGAGCACCGCCCTGAGCGCCTAGGGGTTCTTCTCGACCTTGGCCACGCTCACCAGGCCATCCCCGTAGGCCTTGAATTTCTTGGCCTCGACAATCTGCACCAAGCGGTCCTTGACGGTATCGAAGGCGGGCGGGGTGGTCTCACGCGTGTCATCGAGACGAATGACGTGCCAGCCAAACTCCGTTTGCACCGGCGAGGAAGTGGTTTCGCCTTTCTTTAGTCCCGCCACCGCATCGGCGAAGGGCTTGACCATGTTTGCCGGGCTAAACCATCCGAGGTCCCCGCCATTGGTCTTGGACCCGTCGAGAGAATGCTCCGCGGCGAGCTTCTCGAACTTGGCGCCCTTCTTGAGTTCTGCGGTGATCTGGTCAGCTTCTTCCTTGGTCTTAACGAGAATATGGCGCGCCTTGTATTGCGTCTTCGGCATGGCCGCCACCTGCGTGTCGTACTCGGCCTTGAGCTCTGCGTCCGTGGCCTTGTGGTCCTTGAGGTAATTTGTCATTGCGGCCTGCTCGAGAATCTGGAGCCGTGCCAGCGCCAACGAGGGAGGCGCGTCGCCTTGCTTATCCAGACCTTCTTTTTCGGCCTGCTGCGCCACCGCTTCTGCGCGCACCAGTGTGTCGAGCGCCTGTGCGCGCTGCGCGGCATTGAGCTCCGCGGAGCTCTTTCCCGAAACCGCCTTGCTGAACAGTTCGAACTGCGCACTCGTGAGGGGTGTGCCATTCACGGTCGCCACCGGTTTCGGTGCCGCGGCCGTACCTGTGGACTGTGTGCCCTTCTGGGCACAAGCGGCCAGTAGGAGCAGGGGCATCACGTGCGGATAATCTAACAATATTCATTTTGGTTCTCATGGGGTTACGCAATTACTTTAAAGTACTTCATCGGGGGCCTTGGTGCTCAGCTTCAAAGCGTGGATGTCGGTCTCCAGCAGGGCAGCGAGCGCATCGTGCACCAGACGGTGCCGCTCCACCAGCGATTTGCCGGAAAACTCCTCTGACACGATACGCACGTAAAAGTGCCCCTTGCCGCCTCCGCCTACATGGCCAGCATGAGCGGCGCTGTCATCACGAATCTCGAGCTGAACGGGATGAAGGCTATCCTGCACTACCGTGCGGATTCGTTCAACCCGGGACGCTGCGCCATTTGGGTGGTTCATCTGGATGGACTCTGACGCATTATGCTCGCCTGCGTTGCAGCCACAGCGCCTGACCCACGAAAAGCGCGGCCACGGCGATGGTCAGGCCGAAGACTTTGAAATACACCCAGGTCTTCTCACTCTCAGCGTGCGCCACATAAAGGTTTAGGGCACCCAGCAGCAGGTACGCAACGACCCAGATCATGTTGATTCGCATCCATTGCGGGCGCGAGACCGTCGCGCCGGGCGCCAACGCGGGCTCCAACAGCCTTTGAGAAAGGGGCATCGCGCCGATCCATTGACTGCCCAAAAATGTCAGTGCCGTGATCCACAACAGCAGGGTTGGCTTGACCTTGAGAAAGCGCGGATCGTGGAATACCAGCGTGGCCGTACCGAAGATCAGGACCAGAATTGTGCTGACCACGTGCATGGGCGAGACGCGGCGCAGCCGCACGTAATCGACAACTGCCAGCACGATCATTGACCCCATCAACACCGCCGTGGCCACGTAGATGCCGCCAAACCTGTAGGCCAGCAAAAAAGCCGCTAGCGGCAAGAAATTCAACGTGGCTTGCATATGTTCATCGACGGGCGTCCCCCACTGGAATCGGTCCTGCGCGTAGCGCGGCCGCGTATATTAGCCTCTTGAGCCAGTATTTCGAATTGCATCCGCAAAACCCGCAGCTACGGCTGATCCGTCAGGCCGCGCAGATCCTGCGCGAGGGCGGCCTGATAGCCTATCCGACCGACAGCTGCTACGCGCTCGGCTGCCACATTGGCGATGCCGATGCCCTGGAGCGCATCCGCCGTCTCCGGGATGCGGACCGACATCATCATTACACTCTGGTATGCGCCGATCTGGCGGAAATAGGCCGCTACGCACGGGTCGATACCTGGCAATTTCGCCTTCTCAAAGCCTCGACCCCAGGGCCCTTTACCTTTCTGTTGCCCGCCACACGGGAGACACCGCGCCGGCTGCAGCACGCTCAGCGGCGGACCATAGGGATCCGAATTCCTGATCATCCCGTTCCCGCATATGTTGCTCGCGGAGCTGGGCGAACCGATCATGAGCTCCACATTGCTGCTGCCCGGTGAATCCACGCCTCTGACCAGCGGGCGGGAAATCCGCGCTCGTCTCGAACATCAGATCGACGCCGTACTCGATTCGGGCAACTGCGGTCTGGAGCCCACGACCGTAGTGGACCTGGCCGTCTCTCCGCCGGTCATCGTGAGGCAGGGGCGCGGCCGCCTGCCTGGGTTCGTCGCCGGGGCAAGCTGAGAGCAGGTGGCCGTATAATGCCCGCGAATGAGTTCTGTTCCCCAAGCTAGGCGTGTTCTGTCCGGTATGCGCCCCACCGGGCAGGTGCATCTGGGCAACTATCACGGCGCGCTGCGCAACTGGGTGGATCTTCAGTACCAGTACGAGTGTTACTTCTTCGTCGCGGACTGGCATGCCTTGACCACCGGCTATGACAGCACCGCCGAGTTGCCCGAGCTGATCCACGAAATGGTGGTCGACTGGCTGGCCGCCGGATTAAATCCAAGCGTGGCCACGCTGTTCGTGCAATCCCACGTGCCCGAACACGCCGAGCTGCACCTGCTGCTGTCGATGATCACCCCGCTCAGCTGGCTTGAACGTATACCAAGTTACAAAGACCAGCAGGAACAGTTGCGGGAGAAGGACCTTGCCACCTATGGATTCCTTGGTTATCCGCTTCTGCAGAGTGCTGACGTCCTGATCTACCGTCCGGCGTTCGTGCCGGTGGGCGAAGACCAGGTGGCGCACGTGGAGTTCTCGCGCGAGGTCGCGCGACGCTTCAATCATCTGTACGGTCAAGAGCCTGATTTCGAGGCCAAGGCGGAGCGCGCAATAAGGGAGCTGGGTGGGCGCAACATCACCTCGTACCGGCAGTTGCGCAAACAGTTCCAGGAAAAGGGCGATACGGCAGCCCTCGAGCGCGCGCGCAATCTCGTCACCGGAAATACCCGCATCACGGTGGCCGACCGCGAAAGGCTTTTAGGTTACCTCGAGGGCACCACGGTCAGTATTTTGCCCGAGCCCCACGCACTGCTGACGGCTACTCCCAAGGTGCCCGGCCTGGACGGACGTAAGATGTCCAAGTCCTACGGCAATACCATCGGCTTGCGCGAGGACCCGGACAGTGTCACCCGCAAACTCAAGAGCATGCAGACCGACCCGGCGCGCGTGCGCCGCACCGATCCGGGGGATCCGGAAAAGTGCCCGGTCTTTGACCTGCACCGAATCTATTCGGACGAGAAAACCCGTGAATGGGCGGCGGCAGGCTGCCGCAGCGCCGCAATCGGATGCCTGGAATGCAAGCAGCCACTGATAGACAAGATCGTGGCCGAGATCACCGCGATGCGCGAGCGTGCGCGCGACTTCGAGGGCAATCCAGAGCTGATCAAGAACCTGCTCGCCGAGGGGGCGGAAAAGGCCCGCGAATCGGCGCGCCACACGCTAGATGACGTGCGCCGCTCGATGCATCTGCGCATCGAATAACCACATCGGATACCAGCCCGCATGAAGCCCGATCTAAAAATAGTCATCGCCACACCACCGACTCCCGCCGAAGCGGTGATACCGCCCCAACAGGCGGAAATGCCCTTTGCCATGGTCAATGGCGAGCCGATCACACACATGCCGCGGGATCTGTACATTCCTCCACAGGCGCTCGAGGTGTTCCTGGAGGCGTTCGAAGGGCCGCTGGATTTGCTGCTGTACCTGATTCGCCGACAGAATCTGGACGTTCTCGACATCCCGATCGCCGAGATCACCCTGCAGTACATGCGCTACATCGACCTCATGCAGGAGCTGCAGCTTGAGCTGGCGGGCGAGTACATGGTCATGGCCGCCACCCTCGCGGAGATCAAATCGCGAATGCTGCTGCCGCGACCGGCCGGCGCGGGCGAGGGAGAGGAGGACCCGCGCGCCGAACTGGTGCGCCGACTGCAGGAATATGAGCGCTACAAGCGTGCGGCAACCGATGTAGACCAATTGGTGCGGCTGGACCGGGACGTGTTTCAAGCCAGCGCGGAGTTGCGCGACCGGCCAGTCTCGCGCGCGCTGCCTCAGATCACCCTGCGCGAGATGCTGCTCGCGTTCCGCGAAGTGGCGACCCGTTCGCAGATGTTCGCCCACCTGCACGTGCAACGCGAAGCGCTCTCCGTCAGAGAACGGATGAGCAGCGTGCTGGCGGCGCTGGAGGCCGGAGAATTCGTGGAGTTTGTCCACCTGTTTGCCCCCGAAGAGGGCCGCATGGGCGTGGCCGTCACTTTCGTGGCAATTCTTGAATTGCTGCGCGAGGGACTGATCGATATCGTGCAGACCGAGCCGATGGCCCCGCTGCACGTGCGCCGCGCCGCGCCAGTGCGTACACTTCAACTCGTGCCCGGCCCGGACCGGGATCAGCCCCCGGTGTAGTGCCAGCCTGGAGCAGCCGATGAACGAGCAATACGTCAAGAACATACTCGAGGCGGGACTTCTGGCCGCAGGGCGCGCGCTGCGCATGGAAGAGCTTGCGGCGTTGTTTGGCGAAGCCGATCGTCCCGGCACCGCCGAGATCCGCACCGGCCTGGCCTCCCTCGAGCGAGAGTATGCGGCGCGCGCGTTGGAACTGAAAGAAACGGCCAGCGGGGTACGCATTCAGGTGCGTCGCGAGTTCGCCACTGAGGTGTCGCGACTGTGGCCCGAACGGCCGCAGCGCTATTCGCGGGCGCTGCTTGAGACCTTGGCGCTGATTGCCTACCGCCAGCCACTCACGCGCGCAGAGATCGAGGCGGTGCGGGGCGTGGCGGTTAATCCCAACATCATTCGCACCCTGCAGGAGCGCAACTGGGTGCGTGTGGTGGGCCATCGCGAATTGCCGGGCAGGCCCGAACTGCTCGGGACCACGCGAGAGTTCCTCGACTATTTTGGATTGCGCAGCATCGATGAACTTCCACCCCTGGCGGAGTTGCGCGGACTCGATGAAATTGACCCTCAGCTGGCTCTTCCGGTTGGACTCGAATCGGAGCTGGCGAGCGCCAGGCAAGGGACTGTCGCGAGAGTCGACGAGCCTGCCTCGGCCGTGGCCGCCGAACTCATCGAAGACGCCGGGGACCCCGACGAGGAAGCGGGCAATGCCTCCGAGCTTTCGGCCGCAATGCCCGGATTGGTCGCTGCCGGCTCCACCCGCGACGACTAGCCATGGCAAGCGCGCCGGCGGGGGACCGTCTGCAGAAGGTCCTTTCGCGGCTGGGTCTGGCCTCGCGCCGCGAGGCTGAGGAGTGGATTCGCGCGGGACGTCTATCGGTCAACGGGCGCGCCGCCAGCCTGGGCGATCGGGTAGAGGAGGGCGACCAGCTTCGGCTCGACGGTCGGCTCATACGCCAGCCCCGCGTGCGCGGCGAACTTCCGGTGCTGCTCTGCCACCGCTCCCCCGCGCAACCGCTCCTGCCCGTCCCGGGAGCCAGCGAATCGATGGCGGCGGGCCTGCCGCGACGCACCGGACAAAGATTTATGAGCATCAGCCCTATGCCCCAGGTCGATGGCGGCCTGGAATTGCTGACCGCCGATGGTGAGCTCGCAGGCCGGCTGCAGCGCGCGGTGCGCGCGCAGACCGTGGTGTTCAGCCTGCGTGTGCGCGGCGAACTGACGACGCCACAGCAGGAAGGAATCCTGGCCGGGCAGCTCGACCGGGGCACTCGGCTCCAGGTCCTTGAACTTGCCGGTGCCGGGGGCACCGGCGCCAATCGCTGGTATCAGATCGATACGCTCGGGGCTAGCGGGAATGATCTTCGTCAGCTCCTCGAGCGCCAAGGGGTGACCGTGAGCCGTCTGCTGAGAATTCGACTGGGCAGCCTGTCGCTGGAACGATCGCTGGCCCGGGGCCGCTGGCGCGAATTGTCGGCCGATGAGATCAGCGCGTTGCTGAATCCTGCGCCGTTGACTGTGGCGGGCGCGGAGGCTGACAGTCCAGACTCTGCCCAGTGACGCCGCGACTTTGGGGTCCCAGCAGCCAAAAATAGGGATTCACCACGGACTCTGGGGGCGAAACCAGTTCGGCATTTTCGGCCGGATAGGCCTGCCGGCGCATCCGGGTACGCGTGGGACCCGGATTGATCGAGTTGACGCGTACGGTTGAATTGCCGGCCAGTTCGTCGGCCAGAACCTGGCTCAGTCCTTCGATCCCGAACTTGGATACTGCATACGCGCCCCAGTTGGCCCGGCCCCGCCGGCCCACGCTGCTCGAGGTGTAGATCACCGAGGCGTCGCTCGAAGCCCTCAGCGCCGGGAGCAGGACCTGGGTGAGTGCGAAGGCCGCGGTGAGATTGACATGAAGCACGCGGCACCAATTGCGCATGTCAGCATGCTCGATCGGCGCCAAAACCCCGAGGGCCGCGGCGTTGTGCACCAGGCCATCGAGCCTTCCGTAGCGATCCATGATGGCCGCAGCGATCCGGTCGTAATCACCGGCCAGCGCCTTTTCCAGATCGAGAGGCGCGATGCTTGCTTCTGTCCCGTGCGTGGCAGCGGACGGCAGCGCGGCAATTTCCGCCTCAACAGATTCGAGTCGCCGCACTGTGCGCCCGATCAGCACCAGTTGCGCACCGAGCCGCGCGGCACCGACGGCGAGCGCGCGCCCGATGCCATCCCCGGCGCCCGTGATGGCAATTACGCGCCCGCGCAGCAAGTCCGCAGGGGGCACATAGCGGCGAATCTCGGCGGCGTCGAGCACCGGGCTACTGCCGCTCCGGCGGCGGGGCCGGCGGCCGATCATCGGCATGCAGGCGAGCGCTCCGCACCAGCCGATCTACCGGTTCAAGGGTTGGTAGGGCCTCGCCACTGACGGTGCCAAGTTCGGTAAAGCGGCGTGCCTGAGGCAGCACCTGACGTTCGAGTGAAGCGATCGCGCTGTTGTATGAGTCGACCGCCGCGCCGAGTTTTTCTCCGGTCCTTTCCAGATGGCCCACGAAACTGCCCATTCGACGGTGCAGTTCCTGGCCCAGATCGAGAATCTTGACGGCATGCTCGGCAACCGCCGCCTGTCGCCATCCGTAGGCGACCGCCTTGAACAGCGCAATCAGTGTGGAAGGGGTAGCCAGGATGATGCCCTGGCGCATCGCGTTTTCAAGCAACTCCGGACGCTCGGCAAGAGCCGCGCTGAGAAATTGATCTCCAGGCAAGAACAGCACGGCGAATTCCGGACTCTTTTTGAACTGACTCCAGTAGGCCTTACTGGCCAACTCGCGCACCCGTGCCTCGACTTGCTGCGCATGACGGGCCAGTGCCGCGGCACGCAGCTCGTCGCTGGCCGCCTCAATCGCATCCAGATACGCATCGAGCGGCGTTTTCGCATCGACCACCAAATCCCGGCCCTCGGGAAGGCGCACGATCAGATCGGGGCGCATGGACCCCTCGGCGGTTGAAATCGTGGATTGCTCGGTGAAATCGCAATGCTCGGACAAACCGGCGACTTCCACGACTCTTCGCAGCGTCAGCTCGCCCCATCGGCCGCGCACCTCGGGGCGGCGCAACGCGCCGACCAAGTTTCGGGTCTCGCGTTGCAGCGCATTCTGACCGAGCGTCAACTGCTCGATCTGGGTGCGCAGGCTGGTAAATGCATCGCGTCGGTCGCGCTCAAAACTCGACAGTTGCTGCTCGGCCTTCTCCAGCGCCTTGCGGATCGGCTCGACCATCTGTCCCAGCGCGGCCTCGCGCTCCCTGAGCGCAGTTTGCGCGCCAGCCTGCTCACGAGCGAAGGACTCGCGCGCGAGCTTGAGGAACATGTCCGAATTATCCCGCAGAGCTCCTCCGGCCAGTTCGGCAAATCGCCCACCCAGCCGCGCCTCGATTTCCGCCGTTGCCTGACCGTGCCGGCCCGAGTACCACCAGGCGATAAACAGCGTCACGATGGCGCCCAGGAGCGATCCGGCCACGAGCATCATTAAACCGGTATCCATCAATGCACCGCCTGGGGTGAAAGTTCCAGCCAGGACAGCAGTTCGTGCGGTTCGTCAAGCCATCCGGCCACGGGCCAGTTCTCAGGATCATCGGCCTCATTGATGTAACCAAATCGCGCGCCCAGCGGCACCATGCCCGCCGCTCGTGCCGCCTGCACATCCCGCAGGGCGTCTCCGAGGTATAGGCAGTCGGCTGGAGCCATGGCAATGAGACCGGCGGCGTGCAGCAACGGGCGAGGGTGAGGTTTACGCTCCGGCAGTGTATCGCCGCTGACCACACACGCAGCCCGGGCGCTCAGGCCGAGCGCCTCCAGGAGCGGTTCGGTGAGCCAGGCGGCTTTGTTGGTGATGATGCCCCAAGGCACAGCGTGGGTTTCGAGTATGGCAAGCACGGTCTCGAAGCCCGGAAACAATTGGGTGTGCACGCAAAGGGCCGATCGGTAGTGCGCGAGGAACCGATCGCGGAGACTCTCAAATTCGATGCTGCCCACTTCGAACTGGGGAAAAGCGACGCGAACCAGCCCCATCGCGCCATTGGAAACCAGTGGACGCACCACTTCGAGCCTGAGAGCGGGCCGGTCTTCCTCGGCGAGCAACACATTGAGTGCCGCGGCCATGTCCTGTGCGGTATCGAGCAACGTTCCATCCAGATCGAACAGAGCGGCCCGAGCGCGTGCCATTTGATTCATCCGAGGTCCGAGGCCGCTGCGAAGTGCGCGATGTAGTTGATATCGGTGCGCGCGCTCAGCCGCGCGCGCCGTGACCACGGCTCGTAGGTCACCCCGGCTATCTCGCGCAGCGACAGACCCGCGAGGCGCGCGGAACGGGCCAGCTCGGAGGGCCTCACCAGCCGGGCATATTCGTGAGTACCGCGAGGAACCCAGCGAAACAGATATTCGGCCGCCACGATCGCCCCCAGGAACGCTCGCGGCGTGCGGTTGATCGTGGCCAAAAACAGCGATCCGCCGGGCTGCAGGAGACGCGCGAGTGTCGCAACCAATGCGCCCGGATCCGGTACGTGCTCGGCCAGTTCCATGCAGCAGACCACTGCATAGCGACCGGGCGACTCGCCGGCCAGTGCTTCCGCGGACTGCAGCCGATAGTCGATAGATAAGGAAGTTCCGGCAGCGTGCAGTTTTGCCACCTCGATCATCGTTGGAGAAAGGTCAATGGCTGTAACCCGGGCACCGTGTCGCGCTAATGCTTCTGCAAGCAGACCACCGCCACAGCCAACATCCGCCACGAGCGTATCGGCTAATGGCACACGCCCTGCCACAAACGCGGCGCGCAGCGGATTGAGCGCGTGCAAGGTGTGCAGGGGCCCTGCGCTGTCCCAGTACTGGTGCGCGAGGGCCTCGAATTTACCGACCTCGGACTGATCGGTGTTGATTGCCACGGCTCATGCTTTTCTAGCTCGATTGACTTCAGGTGCCGCGCTCCAACGCGGCGGGCGTGGCGCAGTATACCGGGCTGCGCCGCAGGGCTCTCGCCGCGTCTTGATCCCGCGCGCTACACACTCAATGTGGTAAACTTTTACGGCTAAAAACACGGATTTCTAAGCATGGAAATAGCGCGCGAAATACTCCCGGTCAACCTCGAAGACGAGATGCGCAAGTCGTATCTCGACTACGCCATGAGCGTGATCGTGGGCCGAGCGCTGCCTGATGTACGGGACGGCCTCAAGCCCGTGCACCGGCGTGTGTTGCACGCCATGCGCGAACTGGGCAACGACTACAACAAGGCCTACAAGAAGTCGGCGCGCGTGGTCGGCGACGTGATCGGCAAGTATCACCCACACGGCGACACCGCCGTTTACGACACTATCGTGCGCATGGCGCAGCACTTTTCAATGCGCTACGTGCTGGTCGACGGCCAGGGCAATTTCGGCTCCGTGGATGGCGATGCGCCGGCGGCGATGCGCTACACCGAAGTGCGCATGGCCAGACTGGCCCACGAACTGCTGGCCGACATCGACAAGGAGACCGTGGATTTCGTCGCGAATTACGACGAATCGGAGACCGAACCGTCGGTCACTGCCGACGCGCGTGCCCAACCTGCTGATCAATGGTTCATCCGGAATTGCGGTCGGGCATGGCCACCAACATTCCGCCGCATAACCTAACGGAGATCGTGACGGCCTGCCTGAGCCTGCTCGATGATCCGGCAATCACGCTCGGCCGGACTGATGCAAATCGTCCCGGGACCCGATTTCCCCACCGGCGGCATTCATCAATGGCGCCCAGGAAATCGCGACCGCTTACAAGAGCGGGCGCGGACGCCTGTCCATTCGCGCGCGCGCTACCATCGAGGAGATCGATGCCAAGAGCGGCCGGCAGGCGATCGTCATCACCGAGCTGCCCTACCAGGTCAACAAGGCGCGTCTGATCGAGCGAATCGCCGACCTGGTACGGGAAAAACTCTTCGATGGCATTGCCAGCGACGGACTGCGCGACGAGTCCGACAAGGACGGCATGCGCATCGTTATCGAGCTCAAGCGCGGTGAGATCGCAGAGATCGTTCTGAACAAACTATACGCGCAGACCCCGATGGAGACGGTGTTCGGCATCAATATGGTGGCGCTGCAGGACGGCCAGCCGCGCCTCATGGGACTGCGTGAGCTGCTCGATGCCTTCCTGCGCCATCGGCGCGAGGTCGTCACGCGGCGCACAGTATTCGACCTGCGCAAGGCGCGCGAACGCGCGCACGTCCTGGAAGGCCTCGCCGTAGCGCTGGCCAACATCGATGAGATCATTGCGTTGATCAAGGCCGCTCCCGCCGCCGGCCGAGGCGCGCGTCGCGTTGATGAGCCGGGACTGGCGGCCCGGTGCGGTCGCAGAAATGCTCGAACGAGCCGGGCCCACGGCCACGCGTCCGGAAGATCTGGCTCCTGAATTCGGCCTGCGCCGCGGGCGGCTACCGGCTGAGCGAGGTGCAGGCCCAGGCGATCCTCGACATGCGCCTGCACCGGCTGACCGGGCTCGAGCAGGACAAGATCGTCACCGAGTATCGAGAACTGCTGGGCGCGGATCATCGAGCTTGTCGGAGATCCTGGCATTGCCCGGCGCGACTGCACGGAGGTGGTGCGCGCCGAGCTGGTCGAGATCCGCGATACCTACGGCGATGAACGCCGTACGGAAATCAGCCGCGACCATCTCAATCTGTCGACCGAGGATCTGATCGAACCCGCAGGACGTGGTAGTCACTCTCTCGCATGCGGGTTACGCCAAGGCGCAGCCGGTGTCCGACTACCAGGCGCAACGCCGCGGCGGACGCGGCAAGTCGGCGACCGCGGTCAAGGACGAGGACTTCATCGAGAAGTTCTTCGTCGCTCACACCCACGACACGCTGCTGTGCTTTTCCAACCGCGGCAAGATCGTACTGGCTGCGTGTATTCGAACTGCCGCAGGCAGGGCGCGGCTCACGCGGCAAGCCCATCGTCAACCTGTTGCCACTCGAGGAGGGCGAGAAGATCAACGCCTTGCTGCCCGTCAAGCAGTTCGATGAGCAACATTTCGTGTTCATGGCCACCAGTCTGGGCACCGTCAAGAAGACGCCGCTGGCCGCTTTCTCGCGCCCGCGCGCCTCCGGCATCATCGCCGTTGATCTGCGCGACGACGATCGGCTGGTGGGCGTAGCGCTTACCGATGGCACCCGGGAAATTCTGCTGTGCACCAGTGGCGGCAAGGCCATACGCTTCCACGAGGACGAAGTGCGCCCGATGGGCCGCGATGCGGCCGGCGTGCGCGGCGTGCGCCTGTCCGAGGATCAGCGATTGATTGCACTGATCGCCCTGGGGGAGGGATATATCCTCACCGCCTCGGAGACCGGCTACGGCAAACTCACGCCCCTGGACGACTTTCCGTCCCACAATCGCGGCGGCCAGGGTGTGATTGCACTGCAAACCACCGAGCGCAACGGTCGGACGGTCGCGGCACTGCAGGTTACCGTGGCCCAGGAACTGATGCTCGTGAGCTCGACCGGCACTCTGGTGCGAACGCCGGTTCGCGATATTTCGATCGTCGGTCGCAACACCCAGGGGGTGCGGCTGATACGGCTCGCCGAAGGCGAACGACTTACCGGAATCGAGCGTGTTGAGGGCCTCGAGAACGGTGATGGCGACCTGATCGAGGGCGCGGAGGTCAGTCCGCCGGAATCCGCCGCGCCCACTGAGGAAAGCGCACCCCCGGGAACCGCTGAGTAATCCTGCAGCCCCTGGGGAGAGGATATCGGCCCATCCGCGTGAGGAGTTTAGTGCGCCCGTTCAATTTTTCTCCGGGTCCCGCCGCATTGCCGACCGAAGTACTCGAGCAGGCTCGCGATGAGCTGCTCGATTGGCGAGGCGGAGGCACTTCCGTGATGGAGATCAGCCACCGCAGCAAGGCATTCTCCGACTGCGCCGCCGCAGGCCGAAACGGACCTGCGCGAGCTTCTGGACATCCCGGATAACTACCGCGTGCTGTTTATGCAAGGCGGGGCAACTGCGCAGTTCGCGATCGTGCCGATGAACCTTGCCTCACCGGATGCCGTCGTTGACTACATCGATACCGGGCACTGGTCCCGAAGAGCCATCGCCGAGGCGAAACGGTACAGCCACGTCAATGTGGCTTCCGATGCCACCGCTAGTAACTACTGCGAAGTGCCACCGCAGTCGCGGTGGCAGCTCACGCCAGGTGCCGCTTACCTGCACTACACACCCAACGAGACCATCGGCGGGCTGGAATTCCCTTTCGTTCCGGACGTCGAGGCGCCCTTGGTGGCTGATATGACCTCGACGCTGCTGTCCCGTCCGCTGGAGGTGGGCCGCTACGCGCTGATCTACGCCGGTGCGCAGAAGAATCTGGGCCCGGCGGGGCTTTGCGTGGTCATAGTTCGCGAGGACCTGCTGGACCGGGCGCGCGCGATAACGCCGGCCGTATTCAACTACGGTCTGGTGGCCGCCGATAATTCAATGCTCAACACGCCTCCGACCTTTGCCTGGTATCTGTGCGGGCTGGTGTTCAAATGGCTTAAACGCCAGGGCGGGCTGGCGGTCATGGGCGAGCGCAATCGCGCCAAGGCCGAGTGCCTCTATCGCGCGATTGACGGCTCGGGCTTTTACCGCAACGCCGTTAACTCCACATGCCGATCCTGGATGAACGTCCCTTTCTCCTTGCCCAGGCCCGAGCTTGATCCTGTCTTTATCGATGAAGCGGCACGCCATGGGCTGCTCCATCTTAAGGGCCACCGCGTCGCCGGCGGGATGCGCGCAAGTCTCTACAACGCGATGCCGACCGAAGGGGTAGAGGCGCTGGTGGCGTTCATGGGCGATTTTGCTCGGCGCCGTGGTTAAAGGCTAAGGTGCCGTTGCAAACTTAGGTGTACCGCCTGCAAAGGGCTGAGGCAATACATGGCGAACCGAAAAAAGGAACACGGGCTAGGAGTTCCATCGAGGCAGAGGGCAAAGGGCCACTGACGGCCATCCGCGAGGAAATCGATGCCCTGGACATCCAGCTCCAGGCGCTGATCAATCGACGTGCGCTGCTTGCCCAGCAGGTCGGCGTCTCCAAGCACCAAGACGGACACACCGTGGACTTTTATCGGCCGGAGCGCGAGGCCCAGGTGCTGCGCGCCGCGCTGGAGCGAAACCGCGGTCCGCTGCGAAATGAGGAGATCGCCCGGCTGTTTCGCGAGATCATGTCCGCCTGCCTGGCGCAACAGGAGCCTCTCAAAGTGGCGTTCCTCGGGCCCGAGGGCACCTACACCCAGGCGGCGGTCTATAAGCAATTCGGTCACTCGGTGAGGGCGCTGGCGCTCAGCACCAGTGATGAGGTCTTCCAGGAGGTCGAGGCCGGAAATGCCGACTTTGGCGTTGCCGCGGTGGAGAACTCCGCCGAAGGGACGATTACCCACACCCTTGACCGGCTGATTACCAGCCCCCTGCACATCTGCGGGGAAGTGGAATTGCGAATCCATCATTGTCTGATGGGTCGCATGGAATCGCTCGATAAAGTGCTGCGCGTGTGCGCGCACGCGCAGGCCTTGGCGCAGTGCCGTGGCTGGCTCGACGAACACCTCCCGGGAATCGAGCGAATTGCCGTCAGCAGCAACGCGGAGGGTGCGCGCCGCGCGCGCGATGAACAGGGCACCGCAGCGATCGCCGGCGAGACCGCCGCCGAGGTCTACAGCCTGCGATTGCTTTGCAGCAAGATCGAAGATCGTGCCGACAACTCGACTAGGTTCCTGGTCATCGGCCGCAAGATTCTCGAACCCAGCGGCGCGGACAAGACCACATTGCTGGTGTCGACCAGCAGCACCGCTGCGCCCGGGGCATTGCATCGCCTGCTCAAGCCACTGGCCACGAACAAGGTCAGCATGACTCGGATTGAATCGCGGCCCTCGAGGCGCGGCAAGTGGAACTATGTGTTTTTTATCGACGTGGAAGGTCATGCCAGCGATCCGCCGGTGGCGCGGGCGCTGAAGGGCTTGAAGCAGCAAGCTTCGCTATTTCGGGTGATCGGCTCCTATCCGCGCGCCGTGCTGTAACCATGAGCGTTCAGGACACGGACGGGAAGGCACATCCGGGGAAGCTGGCCACCGCCGCGGTGCTCTCACTCTCGCCTTACGTGCCGGGCAAGCCGATCAGTGAACTGGAGCGCGAATATGGCGTTGGCAACATCGTCAAACTCGCATCGAATGAAAACCCCTACGGACCGAGTCCGGGCGCGCTGGCGGCGATGCACTCCGCGCTGGCTGAGGCCTGGCTCTATCCGGACGGAAGCGCCCATGGGCTCAAGCAGGCGCTGGCGGCCCATCTGGAGGTGCCCAGTGAATGCGTCACCGTGGGTAACGGATCGAATGAATTGCTGCTGATGCTGGCGGAGTCTTTTATGACCGCGCAGGATAGCGCCGTTTACTCCCAGTACGGCTTTGCTATCTACCCGCTGGTGATCCGCGCCACCGGTGCGCGCAGCATCGAAGTGCCGGCACTCAGCGCTCCGAGCGCAATGCGCTACGGACATGACCTGGATGCGATGGCAAGAGCGATTGTTGCCGATACCAAGCTTGTCTTCATCGCCAATCCGAACAATCCCACCGGCACGTGGGTTGACCGGGAGCGATTGCGCGCTTTCATCGCGGCCGCGCCCAAGCATTCCCTGGTGGTGCTCGACGAAGCCTACGTCGAGTACGCGCGCCTGAGCGGCTGTGAGAGCGGCTTGCCCTGGCTCAGCGAATTCCCGAATCTTGTGTTGGTGCGTACATTCTCCAAGGCCTACGGTCTGGCCGGCGTGCGAGTGGGCTACTCCATATCGCACCCGGAGGTGGCCGATGCGCTAAATCGCATCCGGCCGGCCTTCAACGTGAGCAACGTGGCGCAGGCCGGTGCCGCGGCGGCCCTGGCCGATCAGGAGCACGTCCAGGAAGCCGCTCGCCGGGTGGTCGCCGAGCGCGAGCGCATGGCAGAGGCATTTCGCCTGATGCGCATTCCGGTGATCCCCTCGGCCGGCAATTTCCTGTTGATCGAGGTAGGTGCCGCCGCGCAGGTGTATGAGCAACTGCTCCGTGGCGGGGTGATCGTGCGCCCGGTGGCCGGTTACGGGCTGCCCAGGCACCTGCGTGTTTCGGTCGGACTTCGCGAGCAAAACGACCGGTTGCTGAAGGTGCTGGCTTCGATCCCGTGCCCGGCATGAGCACGACAATGCGAGCCGCGTATCGCGCCGAGCCTGCAGCTCGCGTCAGCGGCTCGCTGTGCGTGCCCGGCGATAAGTCCATCTCCCACCGGGCGCTGCTCCTGGGGGCTATAGCCGAGGGCCGCACCCGCATTGCGGGCTTTCTGGAAAGCGAAGACTGTCACGCCACCCTAGGCGCACTGCGCGCACTGGGCATCACGATTGAGCAACCGGAAACAAACGTGGTTTGGGTTACCGGGAGCGGCATGCACGGATTGCGCGCCAGCGCTGCCGCTCTGGACATGGGAAATTCCGGCACCGCGATGCGCTTGTTTATGGGCCTGTTGTGCGGCCAGAATTTTTCCAGCCGCCTGATCGGTGACAGCTCGCTCATGCGCCGTCCGATGGAGCGAGTCGCCGAGCCCCTGCGGCTGATGGGTGCGCGTATTGATACCCGCGACGGTCGCCCGCCGGTGGACGTGCACGGCCATACCGCGTCTCAGTGCGATCGAGTACACGCTTCCCGTGGCCAGCGCCCAGGTTAAATCGGCGATCCTGCTCGCGGCACTGATGGCGCACGGACGCACTCGTGTCATCGAAAGAGCCCCAACCCGCGATCACACTGAGCTTATGCTCGCAAAGTTTGGTGCGGCCATTACCCGGAACGGTGCAACGGTGGAATTGAACGGCGGCCAGCAGCTGCGCGCGAACCCCGTGGAGGTGCCGGGTGATTTTTCCTCGGCGGCGTTCTTTATCGTCGCCGGGTGTCTAGGCGCGGACGAGGGTCTGACGTTGCGCCGCGTGGGCGTCAACCCGACCCGCACCGGGCTGTTGACCATGCTGCGCTTGATGGGAGCGCAGATTTCAGTCGCACCCTTGGAAAATTCCGGAGCCGAACCGCTGGCCGACATCAGCGTCAGGGCCAGCGCCTTGCACGGGGCGGTCATTCCAGCGGATCTGGTACCGCTCGCCATCGATGAGCTGCCCATCCTGTTCATCGCCGCGGCCTGCGCCAAGGGGGAGACCGTAGTCACCGGGGCGGCGGAATTGCGCGTCAAGGAGAGCGACCGTCTGGCCGTGATGGCGGCGGGACTCACCGCGCTGGGGATTTCGTGCGAGGTCCTCACCGACGGGATCCGCA
This sequence comes from uncultured Gammaproteobacteria bacterium, assembly GCA_963717335.1. Classification (GTDB taxonomy): domain Bacteria; phylum Pseudomonadota; class Gammaproteobacteria; order Steroidobacterales; family Steroidobacteraceae; genus FEN-1191. The sequence continues at coordinate 723,390 of CAVQVZ010000006.1, forward strand.
TCCAAGGCGGGCAGCTGCAGGGCGGGCATGTCGACAGCCACGGTGATCATCGCATCGCCATGGCCTTTGTCATCGCCAGCGTACGCGCCAGCGGCCCCATCGAGATTGACGATGTAGCCAACGTCGCCACTTCGTTTCCGGGCTTTCCGAGCGCCGCTCGCCGGGTGGGACTGTCCTTGGCCGAGGTCAATTCAACATGACGGGCGCTAAAACAGTGAAAGCGCCGAACCCGACAGCGCCGGTCGTGACCATTGATGGGCCCAGCGGTGCCGGCAAGGGCACGGTCAGCAGGCGGCTGGCCGGTCGATTGGGCTGGCACCTGCTCGATAGCGGAGCGCTGTATCGCCTGGTGGCGCTCGCGGGGGTCCAGGCAGGGCTGGCCACGGACGATCGGGAGGGGCACGCGCGTCTGGCCAAGGCTCTGGACAGCCAGTTCGGCGCGCGCGATGACGGTTCGGAGCTTATTTTGTTGCGCGGTGAGGATGTGACCTCGGCGCTGCGCTCCGAGGAAGGGGGCCGGGGCGCCTCGCGCGTGGCGGCCTGGCCGGAGGTGCGAAAGTCGCTCCTGGCCCGTCAACACGCCTTTGCCGTCCCGCCGGGCCTGGTGGCCGACGGACGGGACATGGGGACCGTGGTTTTCCCGAAGGCACCCCTCAAGATCTTCCTGATCGCCACCCCCGAAGAAAGGGCCCAGAGACGATATAAGCAGTTGAAAGGAAAGGAATCTGGTGTTAGCCTTGCCGCCCTTTCGCGCGAGATAGCGGAGCGGGATCGGCAGGATTCGTCCCGCCCGGTCTCACCGCTCGTTCCCGCCGAGGACGCGGTCGTAATCGATTCCACGCGGCTCAGTGTCGCGGCGGTGGTCGATTGCATCTGGCGCCTGGGAAAGCAGCGCGGTTTGTGGACCTGAGGACAGTTTAAGGCGGGCAGGGCAGGAAGCCCAAGACCCATTCGTTAACCAACCCGCGTGGCGTCGGATGCGCCTGCGGCCAACAGAGCGTGCCCCGTTAAAACGGCGCGCGAGAGAATACATGAGCGAAAGTTTCAGCGAGATGTTCGAACAGAGCCTGGCGAATCAACGCATTCGTCCCGGCATGATCCTGATGGGCCTGGTGGTGGAGGTGACCCCCGACGTTGTCATCATCAACGTGGGCCTGAAATCCGAAGCCGTGGTACCCCTCGATCAGTTCAAGAACGAGCTGGGCGAAATCGAAGTCAAGGCGGGCGATCAGATTGAAGTGGCCCTCGATGCCGTCGAGGACGGCACCGGCGAGACTCGCCTGTCGCGCGAGAAGGCGAAGCGAGCGCGCACCTGGACCCGCCTGGAGCAGGCGTTCAATGAAGGCGAAATTGTCACCGGCATCATCTCCGGACGCGTCAAGGGCGGCTTCACGGTCGACATCGAGACGGTGCGCGCATTCCTCCCCGGTTCCCTGGTGGACGTGCGCCCGGTGCGCGATACGGCCTACCTTGAAAACAAGCCGCTGGAATTCAAGGTCATCAAACTGGATCAGAAGCGCAATAACGTCGTGGTCTCGCGCCGCGCCGTAGTCGAGCAGGAATTCTCCGCCGAGCGCAATGCGCTGATGGACAACTTGCAGGAAGGCGCCGTGGTCAAGGGCACGGTCAAGAACCTCACCGACTACGGGGCCTTTGTGGACCTGGGCGGCATCGATGGATTGCTGCACATCACCGACATGGCCTGGAAGCGCGTCAAGCATCCTTCCGAAGTCGTCAAGGTGGGTGATGAAGTCGACGTGCGGATTCTCAAGTTCGACCGCGAGCGCTCGCGCGTATCGCTGGGGCTCAAACAGCTCGGTGCCGACCCGTGGGAGAATATCGCCCGCCGCTACCCGCCCAACACGCGGGTGTTCGGCAAGATCACCAATATCGCCGACTACGGCGCGTTCGTCGAGATCGAGGACGGCGTAGAAGGTCTGGTGCACGTATCGGAGATGGACTGGACCAACAAGAACGTCAACCCCGCCAAGGTGGTGCATACCGGGCAGGAGGTCGAGGTCATGGTGCTGGACGTCGATCAGGAACGACGCCGCATTTCTCTGGGCCTGAAGCAGTGTGCCGCCAATCCCTGGAAGGAATTCGCGGAGAACAATAATCGCGGCGACAAGGTGGCCGGCCAGATCAAGTCGATCACCGATTTCGGCATCTTTATCGGCCTGGCCGGAAACATCGACGGCCTGGTGCACCTGTCGGATATTTCTTGGGACGTTCCCGGCGAAGAAGCCGTGCGCAACTACCAGAAAGGTCAGCAAGTCGAGGCCATGGTGCTGGCCATCGACCCCGAGCGAGAACGCATATCGCTGGGTATCAAGCAACTCGCCAAGGATCCGTTTTCGGGCTACATCACCGACAACCCCAAAGGCAGCGTAGTGCGTGGCACGGTGCGCGAAGTGGACGCACGCGGCGCCATCATCGACCTGGGCAATGGCATCGAAGGACAGCTCCGCGCCTCTGAACTGGGCCGCGACCGCATCGAGGATGCGCGCCAGGTCCTGAAGGTAGGCGATGAGGTCGAAGCCAAGTTCGTCGGTGTCGATCGCAAGACGCGGTCGATTTCGCTGTCGATCAAGGCCAAGGAAGTGCACGAAGAAGCCGAGGCGGTCCAGAATTACCGCTCCGAGCAACCATCCTCGGGCACGAGCTTTGGAGATCTGCTCAAGGATCAGATGAACACCGCAGAGCGTGACTGATCCAAAGGCTTGCCAACTAGGGGCAGGGGCGCGGCATGACCAAGTCAGAACTGATCGAAATCATAACGACTAAGCAGAAGCACCTGCCCGCTAAGGACGTGGAGCTGGCGCTGAAGCAGATGCTCGAGATCATGAGCGACGCTTTGGCGCAGGGTGATCGCATCGAGATTCGCGGCTTCGGCAGTTTTTCGCTCCATTTCCGTCCGCCCCGGCAAGGCCGCAATCCGAAGACCGGCGAGGCCGTGGCGCTCGATGGCAAGTACGTGCCGCACTTCAAGCCTGGGAAGGATCTGCGCGAACGCGTCAATGAGGGAACCGACCGGCCGATCCGCGACTAGCAGCGTTAAGAAGTATGTCGGCGGCTAGGCCCGGAGCACGTAGGGGGAATCCTTTCGCCACTGCTACAGAACTCACATAAACAGCAAACGGCACCTCTGCAGGCCGGGCCGCGACCCGGATGGCTACGCGGACGTGCCCTAGCGCACAAAGCATCCCCGTGCCGCACCTTTATAATGGCGCCCTCACAACAATCCGGTAGAGACTTTTCCATGAAGCCCGAAATCAGGACAGCGGTGTTTCCGGTAGCCGGCCGCGGCACGCGATTTCTTCCCGCGACCAAGGCCAGCCCGAAGGAGATGCTTCCGGTCGTCGACAAACCGCTGATTCAGTACGCGGTGGAAGAAGCGCTGGCCGCCGGCGCGCAAAGGCTGGTGTTCGTGACTGGCGCCTCCAAGCGCGCCATCGAGGACCATTTTGACTCCGACCCTGAGCTGGAAAAGCTTCTCGAGTCGCAGGGAAAGACGGATCTGGCTCGACAGATACGCAGCGTTCTTCCCAGCTACGCCACCTGCATCTATATACGCCAGCCCGCGCCGCTGGGCCTGGGCCATGCCGTGCTTTGCGCCGAGGCCGCGGTCGGACAGGAGCCGTTTTTCGTCCACCTCGCCGATGATCTCATCGATGCCGAGGTGCCATGCCTCAAGCAGATGGCCGCTACCTTTGCCTTTCATCGCGGGAGCGTGCTGGGTGTCGAAGAAGTCCCACGCCGGGACACCGACAAATACGGCATCGTTGAAGTCGACGCAACGCGCGTGACCGTCAGCCGGATCCGCAGCATCGTTGAAAAGCCCAAGCCGGCCGTGGCCCCTTCCACTTTAGCGGTTGTGGGTCGTTACGTGCTGACCGCCGGCATATTCGAGCAGCTACGGCAGGTCGGCCACGGCGCGGGCGGAGAAATTCAGCTCACCGACGGCATCGCCCGTCTGCTCAGCCACGAGGCCGTGTATGCGCACCGGTTTGCCGGCAAGCGCTTTGACTGCGGCAGCAAGCTCGGATATTTGCAGGCCACGGTCGAGTATGCCCTCGCACACCCGGGCCTGAGCCGCGCGTTTCACGCCTACTTGCTGCGGCTCACCGAGGAACTGGCTCGGGGAGCCTCCGCGGTGCGCAAGGCCACCGCCAAGAGCAAATCAAAGACTGCAGGCAAGCGCCGCAAAGGCTCCGGCTCCGCGCGTCGGCAGAAGAGCTAAATTCGAGCGGCGTTGCCGCGCATTGAGTGGGTTTTAGCTGGGCGCGGAAGGCACTGGTGCGGCACGGTTCAACCGGCTGGATTTTGTGCCAAAATGACTGGCATGGGATTCAAACTCACCTACGCGACAATGCACGATCCGCCCGAATCGCTCCATCAGGCGTTCGAGGCGGCCCTTGGCCGGATTCGCGGCAAAGAGCCGCAGACACACTCTCTTTATATAGACGGCCGCGACCACGCGACCGCGGTAACTCGCGAGAAGTTCACCCCGATCGATCGCGGCCAGTTGCTGGGGCGCTTCTCGGAGGCCAGTGCGGCCGATGTGGGCCTGGCCGTGGCCGCTGCCAAGCGGGCGTTCCCGGCCTGGCAGCGCCTCCCTGTCCCAGAGCGCATCCGGATACTGCGGCGGGTGGGCGAGGTCATCGCCGAGCGCGTATACGACATCGCCGCCGCGCTGAGCCTGGAGGTCGGAAAGAACCGCCTCGAGGCCTTGGGCGAGGCGCAGGAGACGGCGGATTTCTTTGAGCTGTATTGCGATGACTATCTGAAGGGCAACTTTGATCACACGCTGCCCGATGATCCGGTGCAGGGTTTTCGAAGCCGCAATCGTTCGGTGATGAAGCCGTACGGGGTTTGGGCGGTTATATCGCCGTTCAACTTTCCGTTCGCTCTGTCGGGCGGGCCGGTGGCCGCGGCGTTGGTGACTGGCAATACGGTCGTGCTCAAGTGCGCCACCGACACGCCCTGGTCCGGGCGGATGCTGGCCGAATGCATGCACGCCGCCGGCGTGCCGGCGGGAGTCTTCAACTATCTCAATGGGAGCGGCTCGGAGGCGGGAGAGGCGCTCGTGGGCCATCCCGATGTGGCCGGCATTACCTTTACCGGCTCTCACCAAGTCGGGATGGGCATCGCACGTCGGATGGTCGCCGGCGCGGTACCCAAGCCGTGTATCGCCGAGATGGGCGGCAAGAATGCGGCCATCGTCACAGCCCGCGCCGACCTGAAGCGGGCCACCGCCGGGATCGTGCGCTCCTCCTTCGGCATGGGTGGACAGAAGTGTTCCGCGCTCTCGCGCATTTTCGTCGAGGAGCGCGTGGCCGATGAGCTCATCGCCTCGGTCGTGAAGGAAACCGAGGCGATCAAGGTTGGCGATCCGACGGTGCGGCAAAACTGGCTCGGTCCGGTCATCAACAACACCGCATACCAACACTATCAAGGCTACTGCGCGAAGCTCCGGAGCGATGGCGCCCGCATAGCGATCGGTGGCCGGACGCTGAATGAAGGGCCGCTAGCGTCCGGATATTTTTGCCTGCCCACGCTCGCCGAAGCGCCGCTCCAGCACCCGCTGTGGCAGCAGGAGATGTTTCTGCCGATTGTGATGGTCGCGCGCGTGCCCGACCGCGAAGCGGCGATGGCTCAGGTCAATGACAGCGAACTTGGGCTCACCGCCGGATTCTTCGGCGCCCCTGACGAGGTGGACTGGTTTTTCGACAATGTCGAGGCAGGCGTGACCTACGCAAACCGGCCCCAAGGGGCGACCACCGGAGCCTGGCCAGGCTTTCAGCCCTTCGGCGGCTGGAAGGGTTCCGGAACCACGGGCAAGGGAATCGCCTCGGCCTATTACCTGGCGCTCTATCAGCGAGAACAATCACAAACACGGGTGGAATAACTATGAACAGCCTTCCCCAGCCCAAGGTCTCAGGCCCGGCACTGCCCGGCGCGAAGGCGCGGGCGCTCATCGAGCGCGATCGCGCTGTGGTCTCCCCGAGTTATATCCGCGATTACCCGTTCGTGATGGGACACGGGCGCGGCGCCGAGGTCTGGGACGTCGACGGCAACCGCTTCGTCGATTTCGCCTCGGGCATCGCGGTGTGTTCAACCGGCCACAGCCATCCGGACGTGGTTTCCGCGATCAAGTCCGCGGCGGATCGGTTCCTGCACATTTCCTCCGATTATTGGCACGAAGGCCAGATCGAACTTGCCGAGGCGATTGCGGCGTTGGACCCGGTAAGCGGTCCGGCGATGAGCTTCTTTGCCAACTCAGGCACCGAAGCGGTGGAGGCTGCGCTGAAGCTGGCGCGCCAGGTGAGCGGGCGCTCGCGCTTTATTGGTTTTCTGGGCGCCTTCCACGGACGCACCATGGGATCGCTGGCTTTTACGGCCTCGAAACACACGCAGCAGCGCGGCTACTTCCCGACCATGCCGGGCGTCGTGCACGTGCCGTACCCGAATCCGTATCGACCTTTGTTTGCCGGCGACGACCAGGGACAGGCCGTCATTTCCTATATTGAACAGCTGATGGAGCGCAACCTCCCCGCCAGTGAAGTGGCGGCGATTCTGGTCGAGCCGATCCAGGGCGAGGGCGGCTACGTGGTGCCGCCGGCCGGATTCCTGGCCAAGCTTCGCGCGCTCTGCGACAAGCACGGCATCTACCTGATCTTCGATGAGGTGCAATCCGGAATCGGTCGCACGGGCAAGATGTTTGCCTGGCAGCATTCGGGCGTGCGCCCGGACATTCTGACCCTGGCCAAGGGGCTGGGCTCAGGGATGCCGATCGGGCTCATGGTCGGGGCCCGAAAGATCATGGAGAAGTGGCCCCCCGGATCTCACGCCAACACCTACGGCGGAAACCCTGTGTGCTGCGCGGCGGCACTGGCCACGCTCAAGCTGGTGAGCGGCGGCTATACGGAGAATGCGCGGGTTATGGGCGAGAGAACTGTGCAGCGCCTGAAGAAATTTTCCGAGGAATTTCCGGTGATCGGCGAAGTGCGCGGCGCCGGACTGATGATTGGCATGGAGTTCGTCAAGGACCGCGTCAGCAAGGTGCCCGCCAAGGAATTTGCCACCCGGTTGGTGGCCCGTGCCTATGAAAACGGATTGCTGCTGCTCGAGTGCGGCGCGAGCGGGCTGCGGATCATCCCGCCGCTGATGATCGAGGCGAAGCTGCTCGATGAAGGGCTGGACAAGCTCCACCAGTCCTTCCAGGACGTGCTCGCGGAGCAGGACTGAGTTGCGCCGCATCGGCGGATACGCCTGCGCAGCCCTGGTGCTGTGCATGGCGACCGGCGCCATGGCGCAGCGGCGCGCGGTACTCGATCAGATCGCGGTACCGCACGATTATTATTTCCGCGAGATGTACTTGCCGCAGCTCACCAGCGGGCCGAGCAGCGTGGCTTTTGCACCTGACGGACGCTCGCTGATTTACTCCATGCAGGGGAGCTTGTGGCAGCAACGGCTCGATTCGGGCACCGCCGTTCAGCTGACCGCAGGCCCGGGCTACGATTACCAACCTGACGTGGCGCCGGACGGCACGCACGTCGTGTTCGCGCGCTACCTCTCCGATGCCCTCGAGCTGCAGGTCCTGGATTTGGCCACCGGCTCTGTCCAGCAAATCACCAGCGGCGGGGCGGTGAACTGCGAACCGCGCTGGTCGCCCGACGGCAAGCGCATCGCGTGGGTATCGACCGCCGGCACGGGCCACTTTCACGTGTTCGTGGGCACGTTGAACGGCACCCGCCTCGAAGGGGGCGCGCCCTGGCCGGAACGCAAGAGCACCACGGCGCGTTACTACTACAGCCCCTACGATCATGAGCTCTCTCCCACCTGGTCGCCGGATGGGAACGAGATTGCCTATGTGGGCAATCCCGAAATCATCTACGGCACCGGCTCGATCTGGCGGCGGGCATTGACCAAGGATGCGCAACCGCGCCTGGTCAGGCAGGAAGAGACGACTTGGCGCGCGCGCCCCGATTGGGCGCCCGATGGAAAGCGAATCATCTACGGCTCCTACGCCGGCCGCAATTGGCACCAGATCTGGAGCACCACGGCAAGCGGCAATGGCGATCCGCTGGCCCTGACCTACGGTGTCGGAGACGCCACCAATGCGCGCTGGTCGGCGGACGGCCAGCATATTGCGTATATCAGCAACAGCACCGGTGATACGCAAATCCATGTGATGCAGATCCCGGGCGCACGCTCGCAGCTGCTCGAGATTCGCGAGCGTCGTTACCTCAAGCCCATGGGCCAGCTCCAGGTGCACATCACCGGAGCGAGCTCGCATGGACCCGAGTTGCCGGCCCGGGTCGCCGTAGTCGCCGCCGATGGCCGCGCCTATGCCCCCGACGACGTCTGGATGCACGCCGAAGACGGTTACGACAGAGCCGTGGCGCCGTTCGAGACCCACTACTTTCACAGCCAGGGCCGCTCCATGCTCACCCTGCCCCCCGGGCTGGCAAAAATTACCGTGTACCGCGGCCTGGCCACGCAGATAGCGCGCAGCGAAATACTGGTTCGCGCCGGTGAGACCGTCTCGGTCGATATCGCGCTCAAACCCCTACCGGTTCCCCCGGCGTGGCGTGCCACCTGGCACAGTGCGGACGTGCACGTGCACATGGATTACGCCGGAGCGTATCGCAATACGCCCGAGCATCTGGTGCGCCAGGCAAGCGCTGAGGACTTGGATGTGGTCTTTGATCTGGTCGTGAACAAGGAACAGCGCATTCCGGACTACGATTACTTTTCACCCGATCCCGATCCGGCCTCGACCGCCCAGGTGCTCCTGTCACACGGCCAGGAATACCACACGAGCTATTGGGGACACCTGGGGCTGCTGGGCCTGGACGATCACTTTCTGCTGCCCGGCTATGCGGCTTACGCCAATACGGCCGCCGCCAGCCTGTACCCGACCAATGCCGCCGTGGCCGACCTGGCGCACGCGCAATCGGCGCTGGTTGGGTACGTGCATCCGTATGATCACGTACCCGACCCGGCACGCGATGCGAGCCTGACCAGCGAACTGCCCGTCGATGTGGCGCTCGGCAAGGTCGATTACTACGAGGTCGTCGGCTTCTCGGACAATCACCGCGCCACGGCCGAAGTGTGGCATCGATTGCTGAACTGCGGTTTCAGAGTGTCAGCGGCCGGGGGTACCGATGCGATGGCCAATTTCGCCTCATTGCACGGTCCGGTGGGCCTGTATCGGACCTTCGTGCAGGACGGCACGCATGATCTGAGCCACACCGGGCCCGCCGAGCTGCATACGCGACTGAAGAACTGGCTGCAGGCGCTGAAGGCCGGACGCAGCATGGCCACCAACAGCGCATTGGTCGCTCTTGAGGTCGAGGGGCGGGGCCCCGGCGGTGAAGTCCCATTGCCCGCCAACGGCGCCAAGCTCCAGCTCAAGGGATTTATGCGCTCCATCGTACCCATCGATCATCTGCAACTGGTGCAGAACGGCAAGGTGGTGCGCGACATCGCGCTTCGAGGCGACCGGCGCAGCGCCGACATCGACCTGCAGCTCCAGGTCAGCGCCCCCGGCTGGGTACTGCTGCGCGCCTGGAATGAACATGACGATCCCGATATTTTCGACATCTACCCGTACGCCACGACCAGCCCGGTCTATTTGACTCGGGCCGGCACCGACCTGCATTGCGGGAAGGATGCCGACTACTTCATTGCCTGGGTCGATCGACTGGGCGAACAGGCCAAGGTCCATCCGGATTACAACACCTCCGCCGAACGCGATCTGACGTTGGCTCAGATTGCCGCCGCCCGAAAGGTGTACGAGGCGCGACGCTAAATCCGGCTCGCCAGCTCGTGCTGGTATTCGGTCAGGCAGCCGCTCAAGCCGCCGACGATTTCATCGACGTCGGCTCGCGTCGCAATCAGGGGCGGGGAGACCATGATCCAATCGCCAAAGCGTCCGGCGTGGGTGCGGCGGCCATAGATCAGCAATCCCTGCTCGCGCGCCAGCGACTGGATGCGCCCGATGACGTCCAACTCCCGCGGCAGCATGCGCTTGGTGGCTCGATCCGCCACGATCTCCACAGCATTGAGCATGCCCAGCCCGCGAACATCGCCGATGATCGTGCTCTTTTGCTGCAGGCCTTCCAGTTGTGATCGCAGATAAGTACCCGTATCGCGCGCTTTCTCGATCAGATTCTGGCCCACCGTTTCAGACAGTACGGCCAGGCCCACGGCGCAGGCGAGCGGATGGGCCTTGTGCGTGTGCCCGACGTGAAACCCGCCGGCTCCTGCCACCGCATCGACCAGCCGCGAGGGCGCTAGGAACGCCGAGAGCGGGACGTAGCCGCCCCCCAATCCCTTGGCGAGAATCACCAGGTCCGGTTGCGCGCCGGGCCAATGTTCTGCCGCGAGGAACGTGCCCGCCCGTCCGGCCCCGCTGACGATTTCATCGTAGATCAGCAGCACGCCGAACTCATCGCAAATCTCGCGCACCCGTCGGTAATATTCGGGCGGAGCGCTGCTCGCCCCCCCGCAGAAGCCCATCACCGGCTCCATGATAAAAGCCAGGACCAGACCGGGATCCTCCGCGACGATGCGCTCGCGCAATTCCTCGGCACACCGCTGCGCATGCTCGCTGTGGCTCATGCCCTCGGGAGGACGGTAACTCAAGGGTGCGCTGACCTGCAGTCCTGCGGGCCATCCGGTGAGGTAGGGCGCATACGCCGGATCGGCCGAGAGCGCCATCGTTGCGCGGGTGCTGCCATGATAGGACGGGTTACGGCTGATGACTTTGTAACGCCCGGGCTTGCCTGCCGCGATCGCTGCCCGGCGAGCGAACTGCAGACATTTTTCGACGGCTTCCGATCCACTCGAAACGAAGAACGCGCAGTCCAGCCCCGGCCCGGCCAGCTTCGCGAGCCGTGCGCTCAGCTCGGTGCTGTCGGCGCTCTCGAAATTGCTGGGGTAGGCAAAACACACGCGCGCGGCCTGCTCGCGCATCGCCTCGAGCACGCGCGCGTTGCCGTGGCCAATGTTGACGGCGATCGGACCGGAGGTGACATCGATGTAGCGCTTTCCGGTCTTGTCCCAGATGTGCATGCCCTGGGCGTGGTCGATCAGCGGAGGTCCCTTGCCGGTTTCCCCCGTCCAGTACCGTTGTATGCCCTCAGCCATGGGTGGGCCGCCCGCCCTACAGATCGGGCGCCGGTGTCAGGCGTCGCCGCGGTGGATCGTAGAAGGCGCCATCGACCACCCGGCAACGCGCCATGAACCGGTTCCATTTCAGCTCCTTCTGGTAAAAAATCTCGGCGAAAAGTTCCTCGCCGGACTTGCCCCAGGGCATGCGAACGGAAGCCAGCGCGATGCTCGCCTTGGCGGCCGGGGACCACATCGAGGAAGTGACCGCTCCGATGTTCTTGCGCTGTGCGTCGTAGATGTAGGCATCCTTGGCCGGTTTGTTGCCTTCCACATCCAGTCTCACCAGGCGAAAGCGCGAGCCGCGTTCCTGTTCGGCCCAGAGTGCTCGTCGGCCCGTGAAGTTGGCCTTGCTGAAGTCCACCAGTCGGCCCAGATCCAGTTCGAACGGCGATCGGGTCCGATCGGCCCGCACGGCCCGGTCCGCGGGCAGGAAATCGACGCCCGCCTGAATAAAGCCGGCCTCGACGCGGCTCATTTCCAGCGCCAGGGTTCCGATGGCGCGAATTCCGTAGTTCTGGCCGGCGGCAAACAGGCGGTCCCAGAGCGGGAGGGCTCGATCGGGATCAATCCACAGCTCGTACCCCAGATCGCCGGTGTAGCCGGTGCGGGACACCATCAGTTGCGTATCCTCGAATGGATAATTGCGAAGCCCGAAGGGCGTCATGGTCTCGATGCCCGCCAGCCCGAGCTCCTTGAGGACCGCGCAACTGGTCGGTCCCTGCAACGCAAGGCCGGCCACATCGTTGGTCTCTTCGGCGATTTCTACATCGAAGCCGAGCGCCGAACACATGAGCCAGTCCAGCTGCCGCTCCTGCGAACACAACCGGTACACGCCTTCCCTGAGGTGAAATATGGTCCCATCGTCAACCACCTGGCCGGCATCGTCGCACCACAGGCAGTAACCGACGCGTCCTGGTTTGATCTTGGCCACATCCCGGGTGACCAGCCGGTTCATGTAGGAGAGCGCGTCCGGGCCAGTGATCAGATGCTTGGTCATCGGCGAGAGGTCAAACACGGCGCAGGAATTGCGGATCGCGTTGTATTCCATGCCGACATCGAAGTAGGCATCCGCCACGGTGTGATCGCGCCAGCGGTGCCAAAGGTTCAGCTGATTCAGCGCCGAGGTGCGCGCGTGAAATGGAGTCTCCAGCACCGCCCGATGGAAATGATCACGCGCAATCATTTTTCACCCTTTTCCGAGAACTACGCGCGCCGCATTGCGGCCTGCGCTACCCATGACACCGCCGCCGGGATGGCAGCCGGCGCCGCACAGGTACAGGCCCTCCACCGGCATCGCGTACTGCGCCGCGCCTGGCACCGGACGCAGCATCATGAATTGATCGAGCGCCAGCTCGGCGTGGTGCCAATGACCCCCCGCCATGTGGAATTGCCGTTCCAGGTCCTCTGGGGTCAGCAGCTCGCTGTGACGCACCAGCTTGCCGATACCCGGCGCATGCTGCTCGAGGACCGCCATGACGCTCGCCAGGAAATTCGCCTTGCCGGCGGCCCATCCGCCCTTGAGGTCATAGGGCGCGTACTGCACGATGGCCGAGAGGACGTGCTCACCGGCCGGCGCAAGGCTCTGGTCATGGAACGAGGGCAGGGTGATTTCAAGCACCGGGTGCGGTGAGTATTCGCCGTACTTTGCCGGGTTGAAAGCGCGCTCGATGTATTCGAGGTCCGGGGCGATCAGCAGCCGCTCGCCCCGGCGCGATGCCTCGAGGCCGCGAAATTCGGGCAGACCGCTGAGTGCCAGGTGCAGTTTGGCGGCGGTACCGACGGTCCGAAGGTGCTGTACGCGCCGCGCAAACTCCGCTTCCAGATGCCGAGCCCCCAGCAGTTGCAGCAATGTCGTGCGCGGGTCGGCGTTGGAGATCACGCACTCGGCCGATATGTCCGAACCCTGGGCCACGCGCACGCCCTTGACCTTGCCCTCCGTGACGATGAGTTCGTTGACGGTAGATCCGCAGCGGATCTCGGCGCCGGCCGCGCGTGCGGATGCGGCCAAGGCCTCGGTCACCGCGCCCATGCCGCCTCGCGGGAGAGCGAGTGCGCCCGCCATGCCCTCCGCGCGGCCGCTGTTGCGGTACAGCGCCCCGTAGAGGCTGTTGCCTGAGCGGGGACCGAGCTTGGCGCCGAGCACCCCATCGAGCGCCAATGCGCCCTTGAGCAGAGGGTTTTCGAAGCTGTCCTCGAGGACGTCATAAATATTCATGGTCGCCACACGCAGGAACTCGCGCATGTCGCGCTTGCCGAGCCGGCGCAGGTCCAGCCCGAGGGCCGCGGCAGGCAGAGCCTCACGCCAGGAGCGGAATGCCAGCCGCGGCGGCACGCGTGCGTGCTGGCGCGCAATAAATGCTGAGAATTTCTGCATGCGGGCGTGATAGAGACCAAAGGCCGTGCGGTCCGCGGGTGAAATACCCCCGCCGCGCAGTTCACTGCCTTCGATGATCAGCGGGGCGCCCTGCGTTGAAAGCGCCACCGTGCTCAAAGCGGCCTTCGAATAACTGAGGCCGTGGCGTGCCAGCTCGAGATCCTTGGCGATCGCGGGATCGAGCAAATGCAACAGGTGCGCGACCGCTGATACTTTGTAGCCTGGCGCGAACTCGCGCGTTATCGCGGCCCCCCCGACCGTATCATTGGCTTCCAGCACCAGCACCTTGCGACCGGCACGCGCCAGATAGGCGGCGCACACCAGACCGTTGTGCCCCGCGCCTATGATGAGGATGGGCAGGCGCTCAGTCATCGCTCCACCCTTCGGGTACCGTGGATTCACGGCGCAGGTCGTGCAGGATCTCGCGCGCGGCGTTGGCGCCCGGTGCCGCCATCACACCGCCTCCGGGATGGGTGGCGGACCCGCACATATACAGGCCCCGCACGGGAGCGCGGTACTGGGCGTAACCGGGGAAAGGACGGTTGAAGAACAACTGATCAAAGGTCAGCTCGCCCTGGAAGATATTCCCTTCGGTCAGACCCACCTCGGCCTCCAGCTCGCGCGGCGTGCGCACCTCGGCGTGCAACACCAGGCTGCGGAAATTAGGGCTGTAGCGCGCGATCTGATCAAACACCGTCTGCTTGAAGGCTTCTCGATCCGCGTCCGTCCAATCACGGCCGTGCACGAGCGGCGGCACGTACTGAACGAACACCGACATCATGTGCTTGCCGGGGGGCGCCATGGTCGGGTCGGTGACCGAGGGGATCAGCAAATCCAGGTACGGGTCTTTCGACCAGGTGCCGCTCTTCCAGTCATCGTAGGCGCGTTCGTAGCGCTCGAGCGAATCCAGGAAATGCATGTCACCGCTGATCAGCGGATTACCGGTCCCAAGCGCCGGGAACTCCGGCAGGCCATCGAGTGCGATGTTCAGTTTCCCCGAGGAGCCGCGGATCTTGAAATTACGCGCCAGACGCAGCACTTCGGGATCCAGGTCCTTGGCATCGAAGAGCTTCAGAAAGGTGCGCTTCGGATCGACGTTGGAAACAACGATGTTTGCATGGTGCTCATCCCCATTGACCAGCGCCACGCCGCACGCCCGGCCGCCACGCATCAGAATGCGCTCCACGCCCGCGCCCACCTTGATCTCGCCACCGTAGGACTGGAACGCGGCGGCCAGCGCCTTGCTCACGGCCCCCATGCCACCGCGCGCAAATCCCCAGGCGCCCATCTGCCCGTCCACATCGCCCATGTAATGGTGAAGGAGCACGTAGGCGGTTCCGGGCGATTGCACGCCCAGCGCGGTGCCGATGATGCCGCTTCCGGCAAAGGTCGCCTTGACCAGGTCGGACTCGAAATATTCGTTCAGATAATCGGCGATCGAGAGCATGTAGAAGCGGATGGTGTCGTGTATTCCGGCCTCGCCGAGCTTGGCGAACTCACCGCCGAGATGGATCATTTCGCGGATGTCGCGCCACTTGAGCGAACTCGGGTCGGGGGGCGTGCGCATCAGCAGGGTGCGTATCAGCCGGCACTGGCGCATCACATCGCGCGAATAGCGCATATAGGCGTCCGCATCACGTGGGCTGTGGCGCGCGATCTCACGGCGCTTGATGTCCTTGTCCAGATAGCCGCCGAGGATGTCGCCGTTGCGCGTAAAGGTCACGCCGCCGCCGTACGGGACGATTTGCAGACCATGCCGGGACAATTCCAGCGAGCGGTAGATCTCCGGGCGCAGCAAGCCACAGACGTAAGAACAGTTGGAGTACGTCCAATGCGGATACAGCTCGCGGCTGACCGTGGCGCCCCCGATGTACGGATTGGCCTCAAGCACCAGCACGCTCAGCCCGGACTTGGCCAGAAACGCGGCGTTGGCCAGGCCGTTGTGACCGGCGCCTATGACGATGACATCGTGGCGTTTCATGGACAATTCGGCGCCTTTGCTCAGTGCGGCGCGAGGCGATTGTACTTTTTCAGCAGCGCCACGAGTCGATCGTGGGGCAGGGCGATCGCGCGCCGGTCGTTCACGCCGGTCATGGTCTCGGCCGCCACCAGCGCATTGATGATGGCCTCTTCGGTCGCCTCGGCAGTGGCCTGAAAGAATGGCGTGAGCCGATCGTTGGGGATCATCGTCAGTGCAGGTACGCCGGTGGGAGAACCCGCGCCGGAATTGGCGGTGGAAAAGGCCACAAAGATTTCCCCGGAAGAATTGCTGGCGCTGCCCCCGGTGCGCGCAATGCCCATCGAGGCGCGCCGCGCAATGCGCTTGAGCTGGTGGGGAAGGAGTGGGGCGTTGGTCGCCAGCACCACGATGATCGATCCGACGTCGTTCCCATGGTGCGGGCGCACCATCACGCCGTAGGCCTTATCGTCCGGAATCTCCTGCCCGACGGGCACACCGGCGACGGTGAGTTGCTCGCGTCGCCCGAAATTCGATTGCACCAGCGCGCCGACGACATATTCCCCGGAGTCGTCCTTGACCTTGCGGGAAGCAGTTCCCGTGCCACCCTTGAATTCGTAGCAGATCATCCCGGTCCCGCCGCCCACGTTGCCCTCGCTGACCGGGCCTGATTTCGCCTGGTCCAGTGCCGCAAAGGCGTGCTCGGGCTTGACATGAAATCCATCCATGTCGTTGAGCCAGTCATCAGAGGTCTCGGCCACGACCGGCAATTGCCAGGTGTCGGTCAGGTCCACGTTCTGGTAGCGGGCCAAAGACCAGGCGATTACCGCGTCACGCACCACACCGACGCTTTCAGTGTTGGTGATCATGACCGGACCGAACATCAATCCCGATTCCTCGACCCAGGTCGTTCCGGTCATCTCACCGTTCCCATTGAGCGCAAACCATCCCGCGAACACGCCATCGGTCGGTGCCGTCTTGCCGCGCGGCAGGACGGCGGTGACTCCGGTACGGACCGGCCCGACACCTCGCTTGAGCGCTCCGGAGCCCGAGTTCAAGGTGACTTCGCCAACCTCGACCCCAGGCACGTCGGTGATCGCGTTCCAGGGTCCCGGCGTTCCCATAAAGGGGACGCCCAGATCACGCGCCCGTGGCTTGGGCGCCGCCGCCTGCGATGCGGAGGCCATAGCCAACAGCGATAGGCCCACGAAAAGGCGGGCCAGCCCCGAATCTCGCATGTTCATTTTATTGTCGCCGCCAAACCCGCAGCTTAGGTTTGCTTGTCGGGTCGGTCAATACCGGTGCGAACGCACGATCCCGGCGTGAGGTGCTTCGCTAGCGCTCCACGCGGCTGGCCAGGTCGATTTCCGCCAGGTCAAATCCACGCCGATAATCTCGGATGTGCTTCTCGCTCCAGGACCGGGCCGCCGACGCATCGGAGCGGCGGATCGCATCCAGGATCTTCGATTGTGCCGTGGCGATGCGCGCGCGAGCGGCCGCCACCTCATCGATGATGGTCCGCAGCGAAGGCACAAGGAGCTGCAATAGCGGCTCATGGGCCAGCATCAGCACCCGGTTGTGGGTCGCCTCGCCAACGTGGCGGAAGAAATCGGCGGCCTGGAGCGCGGCCGCGTCCGGGTCCTTTTGCATGGATTTTCCAACGGTCGCCTCGATCCGGGCCAGGTCCGCCGTGCGCCGTGTGCGCGCGGCCGATTCGGCAATGGGCGGCTCGAGCATCGTCAGTCCTTCCCAGACATCGCGAATGGTGACATCGTGCAGCGCCAGCGCGCGACTGACGCCATCGGCGATCGCCGCCGGCTCGGGGCGGCTGACCATCATCAGCTTTGAGCCGCGCTGACGACGCAATATCCCGCTCGACTCCAGTTCGCGCATGGCCTCGCGCACCGTCGAACGGTTGACGCCGAATTGCCGGGCGAGTTCAAGTTCGGAGGGCAGGCGATCCCCGGCACTCAGACTCCTATCGCTGATGCGCTCGAGCAGCGCGCTGGCGACCTTGCGGTAGGCCGGCTCGAAGCTCAAGGGCGCAAATTCGATCATCAGGCGCTCCGCTGATAGAGCTCGCGTCCGATCAGGACGCGTCTCACTTCCTGTGTGCCGGCGCCGATTTCATAAAGTTTCGCATCGCGCAGGAGCCGTCCTGCGGGGTAATCGTTGATATACCCGTTGCCGCCGAGTATCTGCACCGCATCGAGCGCGCCCTGGGTCGCCTTCTCGGCCGCAAACAGGATCGCGCCGGCCGCATCCTGCCGCGTGCACTTGCCCGCATCGCAGGCTCGACCGACCGCGTAGACAAACGCACGCGCGGCATTGAGATTGGTATAGAGATCCGCGATCTTCGCCTGCATGAGTTGAAAAGTGCCGATGGGCTCCCCGAACTGTCGACGCTCGTGCACGTAGGGAAGCACGAGGTCGAGCACGGCGGCCAAAATCCCTAAGGGTCCTGCGGCCAGCACAGCCCTCTCATAGTCCAGCCCGCTCATCAGCACTTTCACGCCCCGATCGAGCTGACCGAGCACGTTTTCGGCCGGCACTTCGCACTCCTCGAACACCAGCTCGGAGGTATTGGAGCCGCGCATGCCGAGCTTGTCGAGCTTCTGGGCACTCCGGAAGCCCTGAAAGCCGCGCTCGACTATGAAGGCCGTGATTCCCTTGGAGCCGGCCGCCGGAGTGGTCTTGGCGTAGACCACGACCACGTCGGCATCGGGCCCGTTGGTAATCCACATCTTGCTGCCATTCAGCACATAGGCGCTGCCGCGCTTTTCGGCGCGCAGCTGCATGGACACAACGTCCGAGCCGGCTCCGGGCTCCGACATGGCGAGAGCCCCGACGTGCTCGCCGCTGACCAGCTTGGGCAGATAGCGATCGCGCTGTGCGTCGTTGCCGTTCAGTCGCAATTGATTGACGCACAGGTTCGAATGGGCGCCATAGGACAGTCCGATCGAGGCCGAAGCCCGGGAGATTTCCTCCATCGCGACGATGTGAGCCAGATACCCCAGGTCGGCCCCTCCCCAGCGCTCCGGGACAGTGAGTCCATGCAGGCCCTGGCCTCCCAGTTTCGGCCAGAGCTGACGCGGAAACTGGTTGCTTCGATCGATTTCCTCCGCGAGCGGGGCGATCTCGGCCCGGGCAAAACGGCGCACCTGTGCGCGCACCTCATCGAGCGTCTCGCCCAGCCCGAAGTCGAAATCGCACGCATCTACCGTAGACATTGGCTTGCCCTCAACATTAGCATGGTGCTATTATCGGACAATCGGACTATTAAGGCAAGACCGCCATGGCCATTCTCGAGTCGGCCCTGGACCCCCGCAGCGCGGAGTTCCAGGCCAACCGCCAAGCAATGGAGACTCTGGTCTCGGATCTGGGTGCCCAGCTTAAGGGTGCCCGATTGGGCGGCGGCGATACGGCGCGGGCCCGCCATGTGGCGCGCGGCAAGCTTCTGCCCCGCGACCGGGTGGAAATGCTGCTCGATCCGGGCACACCGTTTCTCGAACTCTCGCCCCTCGCGGCACACGGCCTCTATAACGGAGACGCCCCGGGGGCGGGGCTGATCACAGGAATCGGGCGCGTATCGGGCCGCGAATGCCTGATTGTCTGCAATGACGCCACCGTTAAGGGAGGAACCTACTACCCGATGACGGTCAAGAAGCACCTGCGCGCCCAGGAAATCGCGCGCGAGAACCGGCTGCCGTGCGTGTACCTGATCGATTCGGGGGGCGCACACCTGCCCAGCCAGGACGAGGTGTTTCCCGACCGCGATCACTTCGGGCGGATTTTCTTCAACCAGGCAACGATGTCAGCGGCTGACATCCCGCAGATCGCCGTGGTCATGGGCAGCTGCACTGCCGGCGGGGCTTACGTGCCGGCCATGAGCGATGAGTCAATCATCGTGCGCAATCAGGGGACCATATTCCTGGGCGGCCCTCCGCTGGTCAAAGCCGCCACCGGGGAGGAAGTCAGTGCCGAGGATCTGGGGGGCGGTGATGTGCACACACGCCTCTCGGGCGTCGTCGATCATCTGGCCGAGAACGACGCGCATGCGCTCGGTATCGCACGCCGAATCGTGGCCGGCCTGAACGTGGTGTCCACGGCCGAAATTCAGCGCCGGGCCCCCCTCGAACCCCGGCTGGCGGGCGAAGGCTTGTACGGCGTCGTGTCGGCCGATCCGCGCCGGCCCTTCGACGTGCGCGAGATCATCGCGCGCATCGTCGATGACAGCGACTTTGATGAGTGGAAGAGTCGTTACGGCACCACCCTGGTCACCGGATTTGCGCATCTGTGGGGCATGCCGGTGGGTATCGTGGCCAACAACGGGATACTGTTCTCCGAATCCGCCCTCAAGGGCACTCATTTCATCGAACTGTGCTGCCAGCGACGCATCCCGCTGGTGTTTCTGCAGAACATCACCGGATTCATGGTCGGGCGCAAGTACGAAAACGAGGGCATCGCCAAGCACGGCGCCAAGATGGTCACCGCAGTCGCCTGCGCGCAGGTCCCCAAACTGACGGTAATCATCGGCGGGAGTTTCGGTGCCGGGAACTACGGCATGTGCGGGCGCGCGTACTCGCCGCGCTTTCTTTGGATGTGGCCCAACGCACGCATCAGCGTGATGGGCGGGGAGCAGGCCGCTAACGTGCTGGCGCGCGTGCGACGCGACGCTCTTGAATCCAAGGGGCAGAGCTGGAGCGAGGAGGACGAGGCGGCCTTCACGGCACCGATCCGTGCACAATACGACCGTCAGGGCCATCCCTATTACGCCACCGCACGGCTGTGGGACGATGGAGTGATCGACCCGCTCGATACGCGTCGGGTCCTGGGACTGGCTCTGTCGGCCTCGCTCAACGCCCCGATTCCCGCTACGCGCTTTGGCATCTTCCGGATGTGAGTATCCATTGATGGCCTCGATCCAACGATTACTGATTGCCAATCGCGGTGAAATCGCCTGTCGCATCGCCCGCACTGCCAAGCGCCTCGGGATCCACACGATCGCGGTTTATTCGGATGCCGACGCGCGCGCGCGCCATATCGCCGCCTGCGATGAGGCCATCGCCATTGGCGGGCGAACCCCGGCCGAAAGTTATCTGCGAGGCGATGCGATTCTTGAGGCCGCCCACCGGTGCGGTGCCCAAGCCATCCACCCGGGATACGGGTTCCTGTCCGAGAACGCCGCTTTTGCGCAGAGCTGCGCCCAAGCCGGGGTGATCTTTGTCGGGCCGCCGCCTGAGGCGATTCGCGCCATGGGCTCGAAATCCGCGGCCAAGGCGCTCATGGAAAAGGCCGGTGTGCCGCTTACTCCCGGCTACCACGGCGATAATCAGGAGGAGCGCTTCCTGCACCAGGCCGCCGATCGGCTCGGTTACCCGGTTCTTATCAAGGCGAGCGCCGGCGGAGGCGGTCGCGGGATGCGTCGCGTAGACAACGGCGATGAATTCGGCGCCGCCCTGAGCAGCTGCAAGCGGGAGGCGAGCGGGAGTTTCGGCGACGACCGGGTGCTGGTGGAGAAATACCTGCTGCAGCCGCGACACATCGAGATCCAGGTTTTTGCCGATAATCACGGTCATTGCCTGTATCTGTTCGAACGCGATTGCTCGGTGCAGCGGCGACACCAGAAGGTGCTCGAGGAGGCGCCGGCGCCCGCACTCACCAGCGCGCGCCGCAAGGCCATGGGCGAAGCGGCGGTCAGTGCCGCGAGCGCCGTAGGCTATGTCGGCGCCGGAACCGTGGAATTCATTGTCGCGCCAGGCGGTGATTTCTATTTCATGGAAATGAACACGCGCCTTCAGGTCGAGCATCCGGTCACCGAAATGATCACCGGGCTGGACCTCGTGGAATGGCAGTTGCAGGTGGCCGCGGGGCAGGCCTTGCCGCTCACGCAGGAACAGCTCACATTGTCCGGGCACGCCCTGGAGGCGCGAGTGTACGCGGAGGATCCCCAGCGGGGTTTCCTGCCCTCCATTGGCAAAATCGCGTATTTCTCCGCACCCCCTGCATCGCGGCACGTGCGCCTTGATGCAGGCGTCGGGCAGGGGGATGAGATCAGCCCGTATTACGATTCGATGATCGCCAAACTCATCGTCTGGGACGAGAGCCGGGAGCTGGCATTGGCACGCATGCGCCAGGCGCTGGGCCAGCTGCATATCGTCGGTGTTGCCAACAACGTCGAGTTCCTCAATCGGCTCATCGGCTCGCCCGCCTTCGCAAACGCCGAGCTCGATACCGCACTGATTGAACGGGAACACGATTACCTGTTTCCCGAACCCTGCGCTCCGACGCGCGAGGTATGGCTGGCGGCGGCCGCGGCGACCCTGGCGCGCCAGAGCGATGAGCCAATCGACAGCCCGTGGCTTGCCAAGGATGGCTGGCGGTTGGGCGAACGTGCGCGCCGACCGCTGACTTTTCGGATTGGCGAGTACGAAAAAACCATCGAGGTCCAATATCTTTCCACGGGCTGGGAGCTGCGATTGGACATGCAGAGCTCCATCGTTCATGCCCGGCTGGACGGTGGCACGCATCTGACTGTGGAGTTCGACTCCACGCGAAAGTATCCCTCCGTGTTTCGTTGGGCGGGCTGCGAACACGTGTTCATGGACGGGCGCCACTATGAATTCCTGCAGCTCGACCCCCTGACGGTCACCCCAACGGTTGCGGCCGGTCCTGCGGGCCTGCGCTCGCCGATGCCCGGCCGCGTCATCGAGTTGGTGGCTCAGGCGGGCCACGCGGTGGTCAAGGGCCAGGCGCTCCTGGTGCTCGAGGCCATGAAAATTGAACATACCATCGTGGCCCCAGGGCCGGGCACGCTGCGAGCGTTCAAGGTGGCGGCCGGCGAGCAGGTGGGCGAGGGCGCGGAGCTGGTGGACTTCGTACCGGCGCCGGCGGCCTGAGAACCGCACTGTGCCGATTTCGGGTGAAGTGTACAGACAGCTCGGTCGCGCCGCGGCCGGTGCCATCGCGGTGGTGGCGGCCAACGATCAGGAGCGATCGGCGATCATTGCATTGACCGTTTCATCCTTCGTCACCTTGTCCTTCGATCCGCCGCTGGTCATGTTTGCCATTCAGCACGACACAGCAAGCTACGCATCGATGGTGACCAGCCGATCGTTCGGGGTCAGCCTGCTCAGCGCCGAGCAAGCGGATGTGGCGCGCCGTTTCGCCAACCAGGGCCGTGAACGAGCGGGTCCGGAATGGTTTGAGCAAGGCCCCACCCTGCAGTCGCCCCTGATCCGCGGCGCACTGGCGCAGATCGAGTGCCTGACGCACGAGCTGTTTATCAGCGGTGATCACGCGATCGTGGTAGGCATGGTGGAGGGTGTCCACACCCGCGACGGGCAGCCACTGCTGTACTTTTCGCGCCAGTACGGCGGCTTTACCCCGCTTGCGGGCGCTTGATCACGCCCGCTCCGGGATTGCCATGCGCATCACTATCGACCTGGGTGCGCTTGCCGCCAACTACACTCAACTGGTGGGTCGTACCGCAGGGGCCGAGGTCGCCGCGGTCGTCAAGGCCAACGCCTACGGAGTGGGAATCGGACCGGTGAGCGCACGCCTCCTGGCCGAAGGTTGTCGCACATTCTTTGTCAGCACGCTGGCCGAGGGAATCGAACTGCGAACTCTACAGAGCCGACCACGGATCTTCGTGCTGAATGAAACGCCCGCCGCTTCGATTCCCCGGTTCGTTCGGCACAACCTGCTACCCGTACTCAATACGTCCGCCGAGGTTAGCACCTGGGCGAACCAGGCCGCGGGCGCGCCGGCCGCTTTGCAAGTTGACACCGGCATGTCGCGCGCGGGGCTATCCCCGGCGGAATTCCAGATCCTCACAGAGGACAGCGCGCTACGCTCCAGGTTGAATCTGGTGCTGCTCCTGAGCCACCTGGCCTGTGCCGATGAACCGGCCCGGTCCATGAACGATGCGCAGCTCGAACGTTTCGAGCGGCTGCGGCGAGGCTGGCCCGGGACGCCCTGGACTATGGCTAACTCGGCCGGGATTTTCCTCGGTACGCGCTTTCACGGAGACCTGGTGCGCCCGGGGATCGCGCTCTACGGGGGACGTCCGTTCGCCTCGGGAACCAATCCCATGACCGAGGTGGTGCGCATGGAGGGGCGAGTGCTGCAGATCCGCGAACTACGCGAACCCGTCAGCGTCGGCTATGGGGCGACCCGGCAGGCAAGCCCGCCGGCGCGACTGGCGACAATCGATGTGGGCTACGCCGACGGCTACCCGCGCAGCCTCGGGAACCGCGGCTTTGCGGTTTTTCGGGGACATCGCGCAGCACTGATCGGACGCGTGTCGATGGACCTTTTGAGCGCTGAGGTCAGTGACGCGCCATTCGCCGAACTGGCCGTCGGAGATTACCTCGAACTGATCGGCGGCGGTGCCCCGCTCGAGGAGGTCGCAACGCTGGCCGGCACCGTCAATTACGAAATACTGGCGGGCCTTTCCAGGCGCGCCCAGAGAATCTACCTCTGAGCCCAGCGGCCAGCCCGCCATGCGTACCGGAGGGCGACACAGTAAAATCCATCCGCATACCACCGGAGAATGAAGCGATGCCCGAAACGCGATCGGCCTGGATGGACGATGACCTGCAGATCTTCCGCGACGCCGTGGCGAGATTTGCTGAAGCCGAAATGATGCCGCAGGACGCGCAATGGCGCGCACAGCAAAACGTCGGCACGCAGATCTGGCGCCGGGCGGGTGAGCTCGGGTTTCTGTGTACCGACATCCCGGCCGAATACGGCGGGCGCCGGCGCCGACTTTCGATACGAGGCTGTCGTCTACGAGGAACTGAACCGCCGCGGATTGAGCGGGTTTGGTCAGGGCGTTCACAGCATCGCGGCCCACTACCTGCTCAATCACGGCACCGAGGAGCAAAAGCGGCGACTGTTGCCGGCCTTGGCCTCGGGCGAACTCATTGGCGCCATTGGCATCACCGAGCCCGGCGCGGGCTCTGACATGAAGGGGATACGCACGCGCGCAGTCCGCGATGGCGATCACTACATCGTCACTGGCTCGAAGATCTTTATAAGCAACGGGCTGCTGGCCGGGCTGATTGCGCTGGTGGTCAAGACCGACCCGAATCCCGGCTCAAAGAGCATCTCGCTGCTCATGGTCGAGACCAAGGAGCTGGCAGGGTTTAGGGTCGGTCGCGTGCTGGACAAAATGGGACTGCATGCGCAGGACACCGCCGAACTGTTCTTCGATGGCGCACGCGTGCCGGCCGCCAACCTGCTCGGGGGCGAGGAGGGCAAAGGCATGTATCAGCTGATGAGCGATCTGCCCTATGAGCGCATTCTGATCGGCGTAAGCGGGGTCGCGGTGATGGAAGGGGCGCTGGCCGCAACCCTCAATTACACGCGAGAGCGTAAGGCGTTTGGCCAAACGGTATTCGAATTCCAGAACACCAAATTCAAGCTGGCCGAGATCGCCACCATCGTGCGCATTGCGCGCACTTTCATCGACGAGTGTATCCGGCGGGTGAGCGCCGGCGAGCTCGACACGGTGACCGCCTCAATGGCCAAGTGGTGGATTACCGATATGCAGCAAAAGGTACTGGATGAGTGTGTGCAGCTGCACGGCGGCTACGGCTACATGGAGGAATACCTGGTCTGTCGCATGTTCGCGGACAGCCGTGTGCAGCGCATTTACGGAGGAACCAACGAGATCATGAAGGAAGTGATATCGCGGGCGCTCTAGGACTGGTTCAGTAAATCGCTCGCCCGGTTATGGCGCGGTATGGTAATTTGCGTCATCTGACCGGGGCGGTCGTGCATCAATAAGGGCCAGGGAGCCATCATGCGTAGAATTTTCGGCATCGCAACCGCGCTGCTTGCGCTGACCTACGGGTCGAGCGCGCTGGCAGGCAAGACCCGCAATGTGGTGCTGATAATCAGCGATGGCCTGCGACCCGAGGAGATGTTCGGCGGCGCAGAACTGGACTTGATCAATAAGTCCGACGTCGGCGGCTGGTACTCGGAGGCCGAGTTGCGAAAGCGTTTCTACGATCCGGATCCAAAGAAAAGCCGGGAAATGTTGTTCCCTTTCATCTGGGGTACGCTGGCCAAGCAGGGGCAATTGCTCGGTAATGCCCAGCTCGGTAGCCACGCCCGGGTCACCAACGGTTATGACTTTTCCTATCCCGGCTACAACGAGATGTCCACCGGAGTGCCGGATAAGCGCATCAATACGAACGAGTACGGCCCGAACCCCAACGTCACCGTATTTGAGTGGCTGGCGGGTCGACCCGGCTTTAAGGACCAGGTGGACATATTCGGAACCTGGGAAAACTTCCACGACATCTTCAACGATAAACGCAGCCACCTGATGGTGCGCGCCGGTTCGAACCTGGTGGACTCCAAGGACCAAAGTCCGCGTGGCCTGCTGCTGCGCAGTCTCTACGAGAATACGACGCGGCTGGAAGGCACGGACCCGTTCGACTCGTTCCTGGATGTCAGCGTCCTCGATTATCTGCAGTCTCACCATCCGCGCGTGATGTTTATCGGCTATGGCGATACCGACAGCTGGGCGCACACCGGCCGATATGACCTGGTGCTCCAGACGGCGCACAGCTTTGACAGCTACGTGGCCGCTCTTTGGAAGAAGATGCAGTCCATGCCCGAATACAAGGACCAGACCACCTTCATCATCTCCGCGGATCATGGCCGCGGCCACGGCATGGAGCAATGGAAGGACCACGGCGTGGATCAGAAAGGATCGGAGAACATCTGGATCGCGGTGATGGGCCCGGATACTCCGCCGCTCGGGGAGCGCCAGAATGTACCGGATGTCACCCAGTCGCAGATCGCTGCGACGATCGCGGCCCTGGTGGGCGAGGACTATGGCAAAGCGGTGCCCAAGGCCGGCAAACCGCTGCTCGAAGTGCTGAACACGCACTAAGCTCCCACCCCGCATCCTGCCGCCCAGTAACTCCTTGTCCGCTGCAAGTTCGGTGCGCGCGAGTACCAGCCCCGTTCGCGTGGTGCTGCTGCTCGCGGCAGCGGTTGGTATCAATTACATCGATCGTGGGAACCTGGCCACCGCGGCACCCTTGATTCAGGATGAACTGCACCTCAGCGCGACCCAGCTCGGGTTTCTTCTCTCGGCGTTCTTCTGGACCTACGTCACGGCGATGGTGCCCGCTGGCTGGCTGGCCGAACGGTACGGCGCACGCCGGGTACTGGCCGGGGGCGTCGTCATCTGGTCCATTGCCACGCTCCTGACGGGCTTGGCGAACGGGCTGATCATGCTGCTGCTCCTTCGCTTGCTGCTGGGACTGGGCGAGAGCACCGCGTTTCCCAGTGCGTCCAAGGCCCTGGCGAGCGAAGTTCCGCAGAGCCAGCTGGGGCTCGCCAATGGCGTTTTGAGCTTTGGCTATCTGGTGGGGCCGGCGGTCGGCACGTTCCTGGGCGGGATGCTGATGGCCAAGTTCGGGTGGCGGCCCGTGTTTGTACTTTTCGGTGTCCTTTCCCTGATGTGGCTGTGGCCTTGGCTCCGCACCCCGCAAGGTCCGACAGTCAAATCGGCGACCACGAACGCCGACACCCCATCGTTCGCGCGCATCCTGCGCCAGCGCGGACTGTGGGGCGCATCGCTGGGCCACTTTGCCAGCAACTACAATTTCTATTTCATACTGGCATGGCTCCCGGTCTATCTGGTCAAGGCGCGCGGATTCTCGATGGAGTCCATGGCGGCCATTGCCGGCGCCGCCTATCTGATCAACGCGATCAGCGCATTGCTGATGGGCTGGGCCACCGACAGCTGGTGTCGCGCGGGGCGTTCCCCGGATGTGATCTACAAGGGAGTCATGGCCTTGACTCATCTGGCCACGATCGGGTGCATGGTGGGCATGGCTCTTCTGCCCATCGGCGGCTCGATTGCCTGTCTGTTTGGCTATGAGGTGGTCTGCGGCCTTTCCTCGCCGGGGGTCTATGCTATCCCGCAGATCCTGGCCGGACCCAAGGCCGCTGGCCGCTGGGTCGGGGTGCAAAACACCTGCGGCAATGTGGCCGGAATCGTCGCGCCCGCTCTGACCGGGATGCTGGTCGACTGGTCGGGAAACTTCGTGAGCGCCTTTGTGCTGGCGGCCGCGGTCAACATCCTGGGTCTGGTGGGCTGGCTGTTCATCCTGCCCAAGATCGCGCCCATGAACTGGCAGCAGCAAGGCACCTAGTTCCCTCCAGCCAGCGCGGAGCCTATTGAACACCTTGCAGGAAGCGGTCCCCCTCAAACGCGTCGTGGGCGTCGGCAGCCTCGGGCTCAATGTCGTAAACCTCACGATCGCCGCCGGCATATTCGGGTTGCCGGCCATCATCGCCGCCATACTGGGGGCCCAGGCGATCCTGGCCTACCTGCTGTGCGCGGTGCTCTTTGGGCTGGTGGGCCTGTGCTTCGCGGAAGCTGGCAGCCGGGTCGGCAGCGCCGGCGGGTTGTACGCCTATGCCAGCGTCCCTTTCGGCCCGATTGTCGGGGGCGTCGCCGGGACGGTGCTCTGGGTCACCACGGGCGCCGCTGCGGATGCGGCGATCGTAAACCTGCTGGTGGACACGCTCAGCGCAGTGTATCCGGCGATCGGCACCCCGGCAGCGCGCGTCGCCATCATCCTGTCCCTGTTCCTTGCGGTCGCGGTGATCAATATTCGCGGGGTGACCTACGGACTGAGACTCTCGACCATACTAACCGTCATCAAAATAACGCCTCTCGCCCTGCTGGTGATCGGCGGGGCGTTCGCGGTCGACCTGTCCAAATTCGCCTGGCCCGGCACGATGCCCTCGCTCCACGAGATCGCCAAAGCCTCAGTTATTCTGTTCTTCGCCTTTATTGGCGTGGAATCGGCGCTGAGCATGAGCGGGGAGGTGATCCGCCCCTCGCGCACCATTCCGCGCGGCATTCTGATGGGGCTGCTGATAATTGCCGGCTTGTACATGGGACTGCAACTGGTTGCCCAGGGGACCCTGGGCGCCACCTTGGCGCAGCACAAGGCGCCCCTGGTCGATGCCGCAAAGATTGTTTTCGGGCCGTGGGGCAGTGGCCTGATCGTGCTGGGAGTGGTGATTTCGGCCTGCGGCTGCATCGCCGCCGACATGCTCTCCACGCCCCGGGTACTGCACGCCTTCGCGCAGCAAGGACAGCTCCCGCGACGCGTGGCCGCCGTGCATCCCCGCTTCGGTACCCCGGCGGTGGCCATTGGAGTGTATGCCCTTGTCTGCGCCGCGCTGGCGCTGTCCGGGCACGTTCCGGCAGCTGGGTACGCTAGCCAGCGCCGGCAGCTTGCTGGTCTATCTGGTGTGCTGCCTGGGGGTCTTAAAGCTGCGCGCAAAAAACATTGTCAGTGACGAGCCGCCATTCCGGGTGCCATTCGGCCCGGTGGTTCCCCTTGCGGCCTGCGCAATTATTCTGTGGATGCTCTCGACCCTCACGCTGGTGGAGCTTAGCGCAGCGCTCATTTTTGTGGCGGCCGTAGGAGTGGCCTATGCGGTGCACCAGTCCAGGCGCTCGGCCGCGCGGGGGAGCTGAGCGCCCGATCCAGGTGTAAGGGAGCCACAAGGGGCCCCGTGCCGCTCTGGAACTCTTGGACCGTGATTCTCAATAGAGCAGATCAAGCCGAGGTTGCTGCACCGCCCCAAACGCGTACGGTAGGCCAAACGACCGATTCGTGACGTCGTTCTCGCGTTGCTTCGAGCGCTGTCATCACCGTGACATGTCCAACGCGCACAGTTCGCATCAGCGATGCAACGTATCGCCCTGCATGTCGCGCTCGACCGACACATTCCCACGGGACTGCAGATCGATATGATGTATCACGTGAACTAGCCATCCGGCGGCGTGACGTTACGACAGGTGCAGCGATGAACGGTCCTCTTGAAACAGCAATCAACGAAACGGCACTCCACGGTACGGTGTCCCACCATCGCTTGCCCGCGCCCGATCTGGCTTCGTTTGCACGCGCTCTGCGGCAGCGCGGATTACTGGCGCGATTCGATGCGCTCCCGGCGATCAGCGAGGGCTGGAACGATGCGCCCGATCTTTGGATCTCCGCCAACGCGATCTATGAAGCGCACCTGCGTCGCGTCGGCATGGAACAGGTCATGGCCACACTTCGTCGCGACGAGCTCGAGGACCAAGGGGCTTGAGCGGGGCTCCGGAGCCCGCGCCTGGGCGCTGCATATGGCAATGTTAGGACTGCTTAACGCCCGTAGTTAGCTCGCCTTCAGCCACCACCGCAGCAGCAGGCTCACGGCGGCCACCGAGGCGACACTTGCCGCCCATATCGCGAGCATCCAGAGCAGTTTTTTCAATACTGGCGCCGGCCCGTCAATGATAACCGTGGCTGCCCACTTTGCCGCGGAACACCCAGTAGGCCCAGCCCGTGTAGGCAAGGATCACGGGCAGGATTAGCGCGACGCCGATCAGCAGGAACGCCTGGCTTTGTGCCGGAGCAGCCGCGTCCCACAGGCTGACCGTTCGGGGCACCAGGTAGGGGTACATGCTGATGCCCAGACCGATAAAATTCAGCAGGAACAGCGCAAGCACCATCAGGAACGGCAACCGCTCCGCGCCGCGCCGCAAACTCCTGAAGAAAACCACCGAGGCGATGACCACCAGCAGGGGCACCTGCGCGGTGATCACGATGTTGGGGACGGAGAACCAGCGCCGCCAGTAGTCATACTGCAGATACGGCGTGGCAACGCTGACCGCACTCATGGCCACCAGAGTGGCCACGGCCAGTTTGGCGGCCAGTCGCCGGGCGTGCGCCTGCCCGCTGCCTTCGGTTTTCCACACCAGCCAGGTCGCACCCAGCAGTGCGTAGCCCAACACCACGGAAACCCCGGTCAACAGCGTAAACGGACTCAGCCAGTCCAGCCAGCCTCCGGCGTAGCTGTCATGTGCGACGCGGATCCCCTGCAGTATCGCCCCCAGGATGATTCCCTGCGTGAGGGCGGCGATTGAGGAGCCGAGCATGAAGGCGGCATCCCAGTAGCGGCGGTGGCCCGGGTCGCGCCACCGGAATTCGAATGCAACCCCGCGGAAAACAAGTCCCAGCAGCATCGCGATGACGGGCGGATAGGTCGCGGGCAGAATAATGGAATACGCCAGTGGGAACGCCGCGAGCAACCCGCCGCCGCCGAGCACCAGCCAGGTCTCGTTGCCATCCCAAATGGGTGCGAGCGCATTCATGGCCTGATCGCGCTCCGCACCCACTGCCAGGGTCGGAAATAAGATGCCAATGCCCAGATCAAAACCGTCCATCACCACGTAGGCGAAGATTGCAAAAGCGATCACGGCAAGCCAGATCAGGTCAAGGACGGCGCTGTGATCCATGCGTGCTCTCCGTGGGCGTTGTGGTCGAGTTGATCGCAGGAGCAGGCGTGATACCGGCCGCCCGCTGCGGGATGCGCGGTGGTTCCGCTTCGCTCGCGGAGGGGAGCTGGCGCATCATCCGCAGCAAGTAGGCGATGCCGGCGCCAAAGACGCCAAAGTAAACAACCGCAAAGACCGCAAGCGAGGTGGCCACGGCCGGCGCCGCGAGCGGGGAGGCAGACTCGGCGGTGAGCAGCTGACCGTACACGGTGTAGGGCTGGCGCCCCACTTCTGTGGTCACCCATCCGGCAATCACGGCCACGAGCCCTGCGGGGCTCATCAGCACTCCGGCCCGTAGTAGCCATTTGGATTCGTAAAGCCGCTTGCGCACCCGAGCGATGAGGCTCCACATACCCAGAAACGCCATGGCCAGACCAAGGGCGACCATGAGGCGAAACGACCAGAATATGATGGGCACCGGGGGCCACTGGCTGCGCGGGTAATCCTTCAGCCCGCGGAGCGATTTGTTCGCATCGTGCTCCAGGATCAGAGAGCCGAGCCGTGGAATTTCGATACGATCGCGAACGATCTGATCCTTGCTGCTCGGCAGGCCGAACAGGATCAAAGGTGCACCGCGCGGACTGGGATTGAAGTCCCCCTCCATGGCGAGCACTTTGATGGGTTGGTACCTGAGCGTGTTCAGGCCGTGCGCGTCACCTGCGAGAATCTGAATCGGCGCCACGACGGTGGCCATCCACATCGCCATCGAAAACATGATTCGCGCGTGCTGATTGTGCCGGTCCTTGAGCAGGTGCCAGGCCCCGACCCCGCCCACGATGAGCGCCGTGGTCAGGTAGGAGGCGATGACCGTGTGCACCAGCCGATAGGGGAAGCTTGGATTGAAGATGATCGGCCACCAGGAGCCGGAAGGTACGAACTGCCCCTTCGCATTGATCGCAAAGCCCGCGGGGGTCTGCATCCAGCTGTTGACGCTGATAATCCAGGTTGCCGAGACCAACGTGCCCATGGCCACCATGCAGGTTGCAAGGAAGTGCAGGCCCTTGCCCACTTTCTGCGCGCCAAACAACATCACCCCGAGAAATCCCGCTTCCAGGAAAAAAGCCGTCAGCACCTCGTAGGCCATCAGCGGTCCGATGATCGGTCCGGCCTTATTCGAGTAGACGGACCAGTTGGTGCCGAACTGGTAGGACATTACGATCCCGGACACCACCCCCATGCCAAAGACGACAGCGAAGATCTTCAGCCAGTACTTGAACACATCCAGATAGTCCGAATTGTCCGTCTTGAGCCACAGGGCTTCGAGCACCATCAGGTAGCTTGCCAGGCCTATGGAAAAGGCCGGGAAGATGAAATGGAAGGACATCGTGAATGCGAACTGCGCTCGGGCCAGATGTAGCGCGTCGATGGGCATCCGCTTTCCCCTTAACGCCCCGAAGCCTCGCCCGATGCCTTGCTGGCGGGCAAAGCGCGACTCGGGTGGTCAGTGGGGCTCGATGTCTTTCGGCGGCGGTGCACGGGTCAGGGTGCGGGCAAGTCGGCCGCGACGGTGCGCCCGCCAATGGTTCCGCGAACGCGGGCGCTCGCGCGCGCCTCGCCCTCCTGCCACTGCGCCTGCAAAGTTCCGTCCACGTCCCGCCCGCCCTGCAAAGTCAGGTGGGCGCGTGCAGCCCCTCGGTGCGCTGGGAACTCCACCGTTCCCGACACGCTAAGATCCTCGGTCCAGCGGAGCCCTCGCAGCGTCAACTGGTAGAGGTCCTTCGATTTGCGCACGCTAAAGGCGCCCCCGCGCAGGCCCACCCCCGAGCCCGGGGACACCTCGGGCGCCCGAACCATCGCGTCCCCTGCCGTCAGCAGCGCCGCGCTTACGGCGCGCAGCTGCTCCTCGGTCGCCCTATTGCCGGTACTGGCCACGGCCGGATCCAGCTCGCTGAAGTGACGCGCGAAGCGCGACACCAATCGAATCTCGGCCACCGACTGGGTGCACGACACATCGCCCGGTTCCAGCGTGTCCAGAAAGTGGCGGACAATGGACGCGCCGCACCCGGAGCGCGCGTGGGGCAGGGCATTGACGTGCAGGCTGTTGCGAAGCACGAGCTGGCGGCCGTGCGGAAAATTGGCGGCCGCAGCGGCCCCATCGGCGACCGGTGTCATGTTGTCCAAATCCCCCGACACCACCAGCGTCGGGGCCTGGGGGTACACCATCGGGCCTGTCGTGAGGCGGCCGGCGGGGTAGGCTGGAGGGGGCTTGGGCCATTGCACGCATTCATCAATGAACGCGTAATCGAGTGGCATGCCGCGATACTCATCGATCGTGAACGGCGCATAGGTTTCGGGAAACTGAGCCCGGCGCTTTTCCAGCGCGCGCTCGCGATCGGCCATGCGCGCCGCCACCTCCAGACCCATGTCGTAGATCTGTGGGGCATCCTGGCACATGACGGCGGCGGCCAGTCCGGCACTGTAGGCGGCGGGCGATTGCTGCTCGTCCCGCGAATCAATGCTCGTTTGAGATTCGGCCATCAGCCGGAGCAGAGGCTTTTGGTCGCCGGCCGCGAACGCGCGCGCTGCCGCGTCCGCTTCCCTGACCGAGGCGCGAGCCGGTGCCCCGGCGAACATGACCAGCGCCAGTTGCGAGGCGTTGGCCATGAACCGTTGCGGACTGCCGGACACGTCCTGCGCCTGAGCCTCAAAAGGGTGCGCACGCAGCTGCTTGAGCGCCGGCTCGAAGTGACTGATCGAATCGCCCGTCAACTGCCCGCAACCTGCCGAGCGCTGGCAGGCGAAATTGAACTTGTCACGCATCGCCGGAGCGTACGCGGGGTACCAGGCGTATTCGCCACCGCCGAGCGGATAGGCGCCGTCCAGCACCACCGAGCGGAGTCGATCCCCGTGGCGGACCGCAAAGACCTGGGCAAAAAAAGTGCCGTAGGAATCTCCGTAAAGATCGATGCGCCCGATCTGCAGCGCATCGAGCAGCGCCGCCAGATCATCGCTTGCCAGAGTGGTGCTGTAGAGTGGAGCGCGGGAGCCGAGCAAGCGGCCACACGCGGCAACGTTGTCCAGGGTCAAGGAGGCCGCGCGCTGCAACTCGGGACAATCCACCGCGCCCGATCGCCCGGTGCCACGGTTGTCCATCAACAGCACATCGCGAGTGCCGCGAAGGGGCTCGTAGAGCGCAAGGTAACTGTTGCGAGATTCCGTGGCGGGGTAGCCAGGGCCCCCTTCGGTGGCGACCAGCGTCCCCACAGCGTGTCCGGGCGCACGGTGGGGGTAATACTCGAAATAGACCGCGACGTTCCCGTGCACGAGACCTTGGGGATCAAGTGCTCGGTCCAGTGTGCCGCACCAGGCCCCGGCCGGGCCGCACCGCTTCAAGGACAGGGTGCCTACCTGCATGGTCTGTGGCGGGGCGCCCGCAGAGTTCGCCGCCACACCCTCGTGCATTGGCAATGACACCAGCACAAAAAACGCAGCGCTAATACACCTCACGCGGCTCATGGTTCCGCACGGGATCATGGTGGCCTCATTGGCTTTTTGGATCAGCGACCGCCTGGACATGGGGCGCGCCTTTGAGGATCGCTTGCCAGTTGAGCAGCGCGTTCCACAGCATGCGCTGGTCGCCGCGGTTGAGGTCGCGGTGCATGGGATTGAAGTTAAATGCCACGACGTGGCCGCGACCTTCGGTAAGATCAAATATGGCCGGGCGGCCGATCAGTCCGCTTTCTCCCCAAACCTGACCGCTCACGAGCAATGGCGCCCCCTCATGATCGCCCCACTCGAGCACCACGGCGCTCGGGTCAAAAGGTCCATCAAGACAAGTCTGGCAGTAGGCCATCTGCAGCGAACGGCGAGGCAGGGCATACAAAGGGTAGTTCTGCCGGAATACGTAGGTCCGCGGCGGATAGCCGTAGCTGATGGGATGATCAGGCTGGACAAATGAAACGCGCACGTGTGCGCCCGGGGTGCGCGTCTCGGCCTGCGTGGCGGCTTCCGCCGCCGCGCTGCCGGTCCCCGCCGCACTGCGCGGCGGTCCGCCCTCATCGCGACGGACTCCGCGCGCGATTCCTCCTTCGAGGGCGAGCACCGAGCCGCTGCCGAGCGTGACCAGCAGCCCGCCGGTTTCGACAAACTTCTGGATCTCTTCGAGCCCCGCCCAGCCCACACCGCCGGTGATGTCGTCGGATTCCGCGGGGGTTCCAAAGCTTGGGGTTTGCGGGGTCTTCTTAAATGGCATCGGGCCCCACGACTTGGGGATGCCGTGGATTTGCTCGGCAAGTTCCAGATCCACATGCCCGTACAGCAGCACATCGTAGCGCTCGTGTAAGTGGCCGGCCCGGATATCCTCATCGCGCACGTAGCTGTAAGGAATATGGCGTTGATCGAGTGAAAATCGGATCCATCCGATCGAATCGGTGTCCGCCCAGGGCACCCAAACGCCCAGCCGTGGCGCTTTGGCATCGTGCCGCGCGACCTCGGGCACGGCGGCGATGGAGGTGAAATCAAGGGCCAGCTTGTCCGACGTCGCGTGCAGGGCCTCGCCCAGTCCGGCGTGCGCTGGCAGGATCCATGAGCCTGCGGGGTATTGGGTGCCGCCGGCGTTGAAGGGGTGTTCCGCGATCAGGAGCGGAAATGCGGCCAGCCGGTAACGCGCTTCGAGCAGTGATTCCTGGCCGGTGTCCTTGAGCAAGAACACCGGTCCGCTGCCGGAAACCGAGCCGGTGGGTTGCGGCGCTTGCGTCAGCAACGTCAGGTTGGCGCTGCGCACCGAGGGATCGGCGGTCGCGACGACCGCGAGGTGATAGTTGGCCGGTAATTCCCAGGAGACATCGTCGTAGGGCTCACCCTTGTCCTTCGGATAGAGCTGAGGCTGGAGCAGGTCCACCGCGTAATTGCGATACGGCTGATCCATGCGCACCACGTAGGTGCCGGCCGGAAACGTTCCCTCCTTGAGAGCCAGTGGAGCGGCGGCGCGACTTACTTCGATGTGCTGGCTCTGAAGGCGGGCGACCAGTTGCGCGGCGCGCAGCCGATCACCCTGGTCCTCTGGAATCAAGATCGCGTAGGGGGCCTGCTCCAGTCCTTTTCGCCAGGCGTGATAGCCCTTGCGGTAAAAGTTCGTGAGCAGCGCCTTGCTCTGCGTGGCCACCGCGTCCAGGGCGGCGAGCGCACCGGTCTCGTTGTAATTGACGTTATCGCGCGCCGACCATTTGAACGGTTCCGAGGGCGGAGGCAGTGCGCGATACCATTCCGAACCCGTATACGAACTGAGCGAGGAGTTGCCGGACTCGGCGCTTTGCGTGAGGGTCTCGGCCGTGCCGTTGCCAAAGGTCTCATAGCCGCGACCGATGGCATTGTGGTTCATGGCCAGCGAGTCCAGGTACAGTTCGGAGAACGACTCGCCAAAATCCCAGGTCCAGACCCCGGGCATGCCAAAGCCGGTCATGGTCTGCACCTCATGGAAACTCAACTCCAGCATCTCATCGAAGGTGATCGGATCGATCGCCGGGTTGTAGGGACCGGTGCCGTTCCAGGTCATCAGCAGCGCGATGCTCTCGTGCAGGTCATGGATCACGGTCGGATGCCATTCAAAGAACATCCTCGCCACGGCCTTGGTGGATTCCAGCGTCAGCTGGTGCGCATCACGGTTGCTGTCCACGAAGGTGTATTTGGACCAGTAGGGTGGCGAGCCGCGGGGCAGGGTGGCCGGATCGGTTTTGCCCTTCAGATAGCGATAAAACCACTCGACGACCTTGTCGCGGCCATCCGCATTGAGGACCGGGTTGATGAGCACCACGGTGTTCTCGCGTATCCGGCGAATCATCGGTTGTTCGGACACCGCCAAGCGGTAGGCCAGTTCCAGCATCGATTCCGTGGAGCCGGTTTCGTCCGAGTGCATGCCTGCGTTGAAGTAGTAAATCGGCCGCGCGGTGGCAATCAGGCGGTCGGCGGCTGCAGGATCGGTACGGCGTGGATCGGCCAGCGCGGCGGTGGCCGCGCGCAATCGCTCCAGATCGGCGATGCCGTGCTCATCGGCGATTGCGACCATCACAATATCCCGGCCTTCCTCCGTGCGGCCGATCGTGAACATGCGTACCCGAGGCGAGGAGGCGGCGAGCGCCTTGCAGTAGGCGTCCGCGGTGGCTACGTTAACCAGTTCACCGGGTGCGCCGGCGATGCGATGTAAAAATACGCGTGGTGAGGGCACCGTGGCTGAAGCGGGCAGATAACTGACCCACGGCGATATGAAGCGCGGGTCGGTCGTGGCCTTGGCGATTTCCTCGATCGACCCGGCCTCGGCCGTGTCCGGTCCAGTATCGACCTGCGCGAGGAGTGGCGGAGAACCAGCAACGGCCAAGACAAGAAGCCCTGCAAGAAGATTCAGCTTGCGCACCCCCACCCCCTCAATTTGGAATCATCACCTATCATACGGTACCAAAATGCCCACGACGACCGATCCAACCTTGCCTAGCCCGCTAGCAGCTGAGGCCAACGAAGCGCCAATACCGCCGATCGACCTCGGGGCGCTGCAGGAATACCGTTATGCGCGCGTCCAGGAGCAGTTGCGCGCCAACGATTGCGCGGCTGCTCTGCTGTACAACCCCATCAACATCCGCTACGCCACCGACTCCCGGAACATGACTGTGTGGATGCTCCACAACATGGGCCGGTATTGCGTCGTTCCCGCGCAGGGGCGCGCGGTGCTGTTCGAATACGCCAACCCTGGCTGCATGGCTCTGGCGAAGAGATTGCCGGCAATCGGTGCGATACGGCCCGCCCTCATCCACGCGTTCTTTGACGTCGCTGAACATGCGATTCCGGTGAGCCGCCGTTGGGCGGCGGAAATCAAACAACTGGTCCAGGCGCTGATGGGTCCGGGCCGGCATCGGATTGCCGTGGACCGGACCGATGTGAATGGTGTCGAGGCGCTGCAGGGGCAGGATTTCGAATTGTTGGAGGGGCAGCGCCTCCTCGAGCTTGCCCGGTCGATCAAATGCTCGGAGGAGATTCTGTGCATCCGCCAATCGGTGGCGGTGGCCGATATCGGCATGGCCCGCATGCGCGGCGCGCTGCGTCCCGGGCTCACGGAGAACGAACTTTGGGCCGAGCTGCACCACGCCAATATTGCCCACGGAGGGGAATGGATCGAAACGCGCCTGCTCAGTTCAGGTCCCCGCACCAACCCTTGGTTTCAGGAAGCCTCTGATCGGCGCATTCAGGCCGGAGAACTGGTCGCCTTCGACACCGACATGGT
The DNA here is from genome assembly GCA_963717335.1 of uncultured Gammaproteobacteria bacterium. Taxonomy (GTDB): domain Bacteria; phylum Pseudomonadota; class Gammaproteobacteria; order Steroidobacterales; family Steroidobacteraceae; genus FEN-1191. The sequence goes on from CAVQVZ010000006.1 coordinate 761,482, forward strand.
CGGTCCCTACGGTTATTGCGCCGACATAAGCCGCACCTTCTTTTGCGAGCCGGGCGCCCCTTCAGCACGGCAGCGGCAACTTTACGGCGCCGCCGCAGAACAGGTGGCACACAACTGTGCCTTGCTCAAACCCGGGCGCAGCTTTCGCGAATTTGGCGAGCTGGCATGGAAGATCCCCTCCCGCTATTTCGAACAGAACTATGGGTGCCTCCTGCATGGGGTCGGGATGGTCGATGAATGGCCGGCGATTGGCTGCGATCCGAACGATCCGCTGGCGCAGGACGGGGAGTTTGTTCCTGGGATGACGGTCTGCGTCGAAAGCTACATCGGCGAAACCGGCGGCGCCGAAGGGGTCAAACTCGAGCAGCAGGTCTTGATCACGGACACGGGCCACGAAATATTGAGCCGCTTCCCGCTCGAGTCCTCCCTCCTTTAAACGGATGTCAGTCCGGCGTGGCCACCCCGATCAGGTAGGGACCGTCCTTGACCTTTCGAATCCGAACTCCGGAGTTGCCAGACAGGCTGATGATCCGGTCGAGCACAGACTCGGCTACGGCGGTTCCGGCGCGGCGCGGAATGCCACTCCGGGTCAGCTTCTCCCCATAACCCAGGTCAATCGGGTACAGCCGGATCTCCCGCACGCGCTGGGTCGCATCATCGTACGCAGTGCGCGTGAGCACGCTTTGAAAAGTGCGATTCAGCGTTTTTGCGCCTGCCGTGGCGAAGGTACTGTTGGCATTCATCACCAGGCTCAAGTCCCCGTCAGTAGCGCGTTCGGGATGCTGAAAGCTTCGTGCGAGATAGTCCCGATTAGTGTTGGCCTCGTACAGGTCAGCGCTCAGGGGTAATTGAATGTCGCTCCAGAAAAAATTACCCAGGCCGTAGAAAATAGGTTTACCCCGGTAGATTTCAATTCCGGCGACATGATGTATCCCGCTCGTCACGAAGGCGTCAGCGCCGTTGTCGATCAAATGGTGCGCGAGGGCCCTGAGAAACGCTGCGGGCTCTTCCCAGGTGGCGGGAGGATGTTCGTCGGAACTCGGCTCGTGAGCGTGGATCGATGCGAGCACATATCGGGCACCGGCCCTGGCCGATCGGACCCCGGCGGTGATCCGCGCGAGGTCTTCCGGAGCCATTTGATAGACGCGGCTATACGGCTTTTCGCCCGGACCCGCGATGCGCACGTGCGCCCCGAATAAATCGATTGAGCTCGGCAAGGGGGAGGTCGGGCAGGGCGAGGAGTGCGCGAATTGGCAGGCCAGGCGGGCGACCTGCTCGAAACCAGGCGCATCGAGCAGCAATGTTTCCGTCAGGTTGAGTCCATTGACCCCGGGACGTCCGTGAGGTGCGTCCGCATTGACCTCCAACGCATTCGTCGTTGGCCTGAACGTCGAAACCATCGAGACGAGGGCGACCTTTCCACGGGAAGTGGAATAGTAGCCTGGCGAGGCCGCCTCAAGTGCGTTCTCGCCCACGCCGGCCTGCGCGATTCCCGCCGCAGCGACCCACTGCCCGGATTCGCGCAGTCCCTCCAGACCCCAGTCGAGCGCGTGGTTGTTGGCGCGCGAGACCAGGTTGACGTGCATCAACTTAAGGTCGTCTGCGACCTCGGGCACACTGGACAGCGGCCAATCCCCGTCCCAGGAGTAGGGAGCGCCGGAAAATCTGCGAATGTCGAGGATGACCGTTTCCAGATTGCCGTACGTGGCGTCACTTTGCCTCATTAGCGACAGGGCATCCGCAAACGGGCGCGAGTCGGGCAAGGCGCCGCGGTTTTCGAGCATCGAAAGCGGACGTGAAATAAGCAAGTCGCCCACCGCAACGAGGGAAAAATCGCTGGGTTGACCCGCGACCTGCCTCACCGGAGCAATGCCGGCAGTCACCCCCAGAAGGGCCAAGGCAAATCCGCGCCAGTTCGATCGTCTATTCATGGGCCCGCACCCGCACCGGGTTGATTCCCGCGTCTGCGGTGATGATCCCGCGTACTGTGGCGCCGAATGCTTCGGTTCGTATCAAGGTCCCGTACGCGGTAGAAAGATGCTGCACACGCTCTAGAATTGCGCGGCCCCGTCTTGCATCGGCAAGCCGGGGTATGCCAGCTACGCCGTCCCTGGAACTGACGTCAATCGGATAAATTTCCACCCTCAGCCGACTCCCATCGATATTCGTGCGTACGATGATTGAATCCTCATCCGATTGAGCGGACTTCTGCACGACATCCGCGCTCCCATAAAAGCGCCCCATTCCGTAGAGAATCGGCCGGGGCCAGCCCTCGCCCGGGCGGTATATCTCAATCGGGCCCAGTGATGATGGCCCTGTGACCATGACAAGATCGGCGCCGGCGTCCACCGCCGCATGGGCGAGGCGCATCAGCAGGGAAGAAGATGCAGGTTCCGGATCGGAGAACTCCGTTTGGCCAACGCTGACTGAAAAGACCACCAGATCGGAATTCTGCTTCGCCTCGCGGACCGAGCGCAGCTCGTTAGCGGCGTGGACCAGATTGATCTCGTAGTCGCTGGTGTAATCAGCTTTCGGGTCAGCGGCTGACTCGAAGCGACTTCCGAACAGCGATACGCTGGTGGGCGGCGCCGGCAACTGCGCGCATTGTCCAGGATCGCTAGGATATTGGAAGCGGCAGGCCATCCGCTGCAGCTGGACCCGATCCTGCAGAGGTACAAAGCGTCGCGGGACGAGTTCGATTCCACTGATCCCCGGTCGAGCGGGCGCCACGCCGTGCGATGACAGGGCGTTGGTGGTCGGTCGGTAACTCAGCGCCGTGGCGAGCAATGCGATGCGCCCCTTTCCTGCGGGCTCATCCAGATAACTCGCCATTCGCGCAAGCCCCTCTTGCTCACCCGTGCCAGCGTGCTTCAGGCCCGCGGCGTCGAGCGAGGCGCTTGTCATCCTCATGCCCTCGATACCCCAGTCGAGGGCGTGGCTGTTGGCGCGCGCGAGCATCGATATTCCTCGGCTCTTCAGTTCAAGCGCGATTCCTGGGTTGGCGGCGTAGGCCCGCGAGCCCTCCCAAGCGTAGGGGTAGCCATTGAATGTGGCCGGATCAATGAGCGTCGTCTCCAGATCAGTCACCGAGACCGTGGTTGAGGCAGGGAAAGCCCTTCCATTGAGCAGCTCAATGACCTTGGGGTCCCACGAGGGCAGGGTAGCGGCGCGTAAATCTAAGCTGACGGGCCCGGCGGCGAGGATAAACAAGTCGGGTGCCGCACTGCTGTACAGTTCCTGTCCATGCGGTCGGTTGGGATCGATGGGCGCATCCGCGCGCATGCCGGGGGCCGCAGGAACAATGGACTGAGCGCAAGCCACCTCGCAAAAACGCAACGCGCACAGCAGCGAGACCAGCGTCGCTACGCCCAGACGTTTCTCAGATCGCATTATCCGATGCTGTGCAGTGGGGCCGGCGCGCGCAGCAACCAGTTTTCTGCCCAGCTCTGAAGGCTCAGGAGTGTCCATAGCGTCCGTCCGCGATCTTTATGGCCACCGATGTGTTCGTCGAGCACGCGCGTGGTCGCCGCCACATCCAGCACGCCGGCCTGTCGGATGCGCGCGGGCGAAAGAGCATCGCACACTGTCTCGCGCAACGCACTCCGCGCCCAGGCTGAAAATGGCGGCGAGAATCCTTGCTTGCGGCGAGCCAACAAGTCCGCAGGCAGGAGTGAGGCAGCCGCCTGCTTTAGCGCATGCTTGCCGCTCGTGCCTTTGATCTTGGCCGTTTCGGGCAGGGAAAGTGCAAAATCTATCAGCGCCGGTCGTAGGAACGGCGCCCGTGATTCCACGCCATGCGCCATGGTGCAGCGGTCTACTTTGGTCAGCAAGTCTCCCGACAGGTAGGTCTCGAAGTCGAGCAACTGGTAGGCCACCAGCGAGGCGGCTCCGTTCTTCCCGATCAAATGCAGCCCTTCGAGGGCTTGCTCCAGCGCACGTGCGTGGGCAAGCGGTGCGTCCGCTTGGACGCTCGATCGCAAATCAGGCGCGAGCAGCGCCAGGGCCTCGGTCGGACGTGCCGTGCCAAACCATGCCAGGTGTCGTTCAAATGCCGACAGTCCGCGCACACCCAGGAAGCGTTCCAGCAAATGCGCCACCGTCACGTGATGATGTTTTGGTCGGAAGCGTCGGGCGAGCGCAATGGCGGCAGCCGCGATAGGAGCAGGGATACGGTTCGCGATCGCAGCGTAGCGATGTCCCAAGTAGGTAGGATAGCCAGCGAAGAGTTCATCACCCCCTTCGCCGGTGAGCACGACCGGCACATGCTGGGAGGCGTAGCGCGCCAGCGCCCACGTGGGAAGGACGCTCGGATCTCCGAGGGGCTGATCCATCCGCACCGCCCAATCCTGCAGGGCTTCGGCGCCTTCGGTCGCCGTCATGACGACTTCATGGTGCTCAGCGCCGATCGAATGCGCCACGCGCTTTGCAAAGCCGGATTCGTCATAGCCGCGGTGTTCGATTCGCATGCTGAACGTGGGAAAGGAGTGGCCCAGGCCCCGCGCCGCGAGCGTCGCCACCATCCCCGAGTCCACGCCGCCGGAAAGAAACACCCCAAACGGGACTTCTCCCGGCACGCGCGAGAGCACCGCCGAGCCCAGTTCGGCGCCCGTGCGCTCCGCCGCCTCTTCCGCCGACACGCTGTTTCGGTCCGCGCGCAAGTGGTCCCATGGACGCCAATACCGCCGTTGCTTCTCCACACCTTCTCTGAGGGTCAAAATATGGCCCGGTGGGAGTTGTCTTATGGACGAGTACGCTGAATCGCCGCCCGCGAAATATCCATGGACAAGATAGCGGGCGAGTGATGCTGCGCAAGGGGTTCGGGAAATCCAAGGCAGAGCCACAAGCGCGCCGGGTTCCGAGGCGAATGCAAAGCGGCCTTCCGAGTGTGCAATGAACAATGGCTTCTCGCCGGCACGATCCCGCGCCAGAATGAGGGTGCGATTGCGCCGGTCCCACAGCGCCACGGCGAACATGCCATCGAGGGCCTGCGGAAAGTCTTCACCGGATTCCTCATATAGTTGAGGCAGCAACGCGGTGTCCGGTCCGTCGGGTATAGCGTACCCGCGGTTGCGTAAATCGACCCGCAAGGATTGGTGGTTGTAGAGCTCGCCATTAACGACGCAAAGGATATCGCCGCGCTCGTTATCGAGCACGCGCGCAGGCTGATTCGGCGCCACGATGGCGAGCCGGGCGATCCCGAGTGCACATTGACCATCGTCCCAGGACGCCTCTCCGGACGGGCCGCGATGCCGCAGTCGCGCGACCATGCCGCGCACCAAACCCAGGCGGTCGCTCGCCGGGAAGGTCCGGGGCCACCAGACCCGCGATGCCGCACACGGCTACAGAGCCCCGGCCTGCGAATCGACGCCGGCGCGCTGCGGCGTCACTCGCCAGGCCGTAAAGCGCGGGTCTTGGAAGATCATCGTTCCGCCAACCGGTGGCGGATCGGTGCGCCGGGTCGAACGCACGACGATGTCGACCTGAGGAGCATCCGCTGCGGCAGCGTACAGGCTCCACTGCCCCCGTTGGCGCAAGAGGTCGCGATAACGCAGTATGTAGTTGCTGGTGAGCGGGGCACCGTTATCTGAAACCACGGCTGAGCCTTGATCGAGCAAAAAATCGGTCCCTGGAGCGTAACAACCTTCATAACGCACGCTGCCGCCGCCGCTTGTGCGAATCGCGCTGGCAAGCGCGGCGCTGGAATGCACCCGCACATAGTCGCCTAGCCAAGGCGAGCCAACGGTCAGCATTAACGGGGTGAGCAACAGCGCGGCCAATAGTGGCCTCGGTAATCGTGTTCCCCGCCGGCCCCATGATTCTGCCGCCACGTAGGCCAGGGCCGGAATCACCGGCAGAAAATAGGTCACAAGTTTCGAGTGCGACAGGGAAAAGAACACGCAGGCAAACAGCAGGAATCCGGCCGCGACCCGCCCGGTCGTTGAAATAGGCCATCGCCAAGGCGTGGCCAGCGACCACGGCAGGGCGCCGCCCACCAGCACCGCGGGTACGAACCACCACGGCTGCTCGCGTTTGAATGAGCTGGTGGTCAGTCGCTCGAACGACTCCTCGAGGAAAGCATAGTGCGCATACTCGGGATGCCGCTGCAGAGCCAACATGAACCATCCGCCGGATACCGCCACGACCAGCAGCCAGCCCTGCCAATAGGCGAGCCACCGCAATGGCGTGCGCGCTCGCAGTGCCAAAGCCGCGCCCAGACTCCCTCCGAGCGCCCACAGCAACATGATCGGTCCCTTAAACAAAATGCCCGCGGCCACGGCCGCAAACATCAGCGCACGCCTGCGATTTGAGACTCCCGCGACGAGCTCCCGAGCCAATCCAAGCCAGACCACCGTGACACACAACGCCAAAGGCATATCGAAAATCACGTAAGCGGACAGGCCCGCAAACAGCGGCGCGGTTGCGGTAAGCAGCACGGCTCGAAGCGCCTGGTCATCGCCCGCGTTTTTGCGCGTGAGATGAGCGAGCAGCCACAACGTGGCGAAGCTCGCCAATATCGCCGGGAGCCGTGCGGCCAATGGCACGGGACCCAGCACATGTACCCCCAGCGCCGCCAGTGCAAAGAGCCCTGGCGGCTTATCCAGATAGGGAACGCCGGCCAGGTGTGGGATCACGATGTCACCACTCTTGGCCATCTCGCGGGCCACTTCGGCATTGCGGCCTTCGTCGGGATCGAGCAGCGGGTAGCGTAGAGCGGTCCAGAAAGACAGCAGGAGCGCTGCGGCCAGTACGAACAGCAGTGCCTTAGGCCAGGGAACAGGCAACGCTGCACTGCCGGCGACCCGAGCGTCGTCTTGTGTAGGATCCACCATGTTTCCCCGTAGGGCGTGCGACAAAGCCCTGCCGCCGGCTACGCCCGATTTCCCTCTTTGGAATGTAGCATGCCGCGCTCCCGGCCCATTCCGGCGGCAGTTGGGGGCCACAAGCCTCCTGCACGCTCACCCACACCAATTTCCCTAACGCGCGTGTGCTCGAGCCACCTTAACGCATCTGAACTCTGCGATTTATTCCATATCTACTTGTTTTTTATATCCTTCCACGACTGGATCAGCCACGCTTGGTGTGTGCCACGAAAAGCTCTTCGCAACGGGCAAGCGAGCCATGGCTCAAGCGGCATGCCGGATAAATCGCTTCTGCTGGCCTAGCTGGACACCGTATATCCACGACCCTGCAAGCATGTTCCAAAGGCCTTTTTGAAAGTCGCCATGCGTTGGTTGTAAGCGGCCTGATTCGCCGCGTCGGTCTGTTGCGCCTTCTGGGCCTCGGCCTGTTGCTGTTGCTGAGCCTTTCGCGCCTGATGACCGCCGGCCAACAATCCCGTAGTGGCGCCAATCGCAGCGCCCTTGCCGGCGTCACCGGCTACCGCACCGATCGCTACGCCCGCGGCGGCCCCTTTGACTGCACCCCGCCCGGCACTGGCGCTGGAGGCCGGTTGCGTGGCCGTCGTGGCACTCGGAGCCGGCGGGGTTCCTGGGGTAACCCCAGTCTGTCCCTGGGCCCAGTTGTAGCAGTCGTGCTCATCGGAGGCCTGTTTGGAGGAGACTTGGTTCTTGGCCGGATAAACGATCACTCCAAGGCCTTGCGAGATTGGCTGGGCCTGGGGCAGCGCCGTGCCACAAGTCAGCAGTGCCGTTGTCATAAATGCCATGCTTTTGTTCATTTTTTCCCCGGTTTGCTAGCGAACGCCCGTTGAGCACCCATCATTACAAGTATGTCATGATACGGATGGTCGTCAACAACGCGTCCGACGAGCGACGTTATAACCATGAAATCAGCACCTTTGGGTTGAGTCGTGCCAGAAGCTGCCAACCGGATCATTTCGAACAAGTGCGTGAGAGTGGAGCCCGTCGCACCCCAAGGGCAAGCGGCATCGGCGACTGCTCCGGTCCTGTCCGTGATCGTGCCAGTCCACAACGAGGCCGATAATATTGCGCCGTTGATCGTGGAAATCGTCGCTGCCGTCTCGGCCATAGCGCCATTTGAGATTATCTACGTTGATGACGGCAGTTCTGATGACACTCCGACGGCATTGGCGGACGCGTTTCTAAAGACCCCCATGCTGCGAGTCGTGCGCCACGCCCAAAAGTCGGGACAGAGTACGGCCCTACGGACAGGCGTGCTCGCCGCGCGTGGACGCTGGATTGCCACTCTGGACGGGGATGGCCAGAACGACCCGGCCGATATACCGGCGCTGATCGCTCGGGCCTGCGCGGTAGCGCAGGAACGCGGCGATGATGCCGTGCTCATCGCTGGATGGCGTAAGGAGCGGCGCGATGGCTGGTACACGCGTTGGCAGTCCAAAGTGGCCAACGCCGTACGATCCCGGCTGCTGCGCGACGGCACGCCAGATACCGGATGTGGCCTCAAGGTCTATGCGCGCGCGGTCTATTTAGGGCTGCCGTACTTTGATCACATGCACCGGTTCATGCCAGCACTGGTGCGCCGGGCCGGGGGCGAGGTGCATTCCGTCCCGGTCAACCATAGACCGCGCACTCGCGGACATTCGCATTATGGTCTGCTCGATCGTCTGTGGACCGGCATCCTCGACATGGTGGGCGTCATCTGGCTGGCGCGGCGTGCGCGGGTGACCGACTCCATGGAAATTGATCTTGCTTCGCAAACAAATTCGCGAAACAGAGAGGCCACACCTTCCGAGTCGCGCTCATCCGCTCAAGAGCGGCACGCTGCACCGCATTCTGCGCCGGTCAGTGCCTGGGCAGCGCGGAATGGGGATGCCGCCTAGCCTCGACTTGCGATTCGCTACCGGCACGCCTGGCAAGAGCCGCCACCCGCCTCCCGTGAGAGTCTTCAGGTCGGAAACAGCAAGGTCAGTACGGCTCTCCATCCCCAACCCTCGGGGCCGTTCGTAGGCGAGGTGACCCAGTATCGGGCACCGACTGTGATCTGGAGTATTTGAGGTCCGACTTTCAACAGTTGCGCCACTGACAAGTTGACTGGAACGGACCAAGCCGCCGCCTGCCAATCGTACGTCGACTCCAGGTTTAACCCAAACGTGGTCTTGGTTTTAGTCACGTAGGCAAAGAACGGCTGCAGAAATGTCGAGCAGACGTTGGCCCTATCCCCGTCACCGGCAACAGACCAGATATGGTTGGCAAGCGCTCCAAAGGTCAGTGGACCCGCTTGCTTGAGCGCCACGAATGTCGGGCCCAATCCCCACTTTCCAGTGCCCAATTCTTTGTTGGAGGCGGTAGGCAATAACTCCACGGGGCCCACGCCCCAGATCCAACCGCCGCTCGTGGGCATCTTTGGAGAGAAGAATTGGCTGGCCGTCACATCGCCCAGACCTGACTCGCTCGCCGCGACCACAGGAAAATCGCGAAGATCGATCAGCGGCACAATGGTGCGGGCTATCAAATTCCAATCCGCATTGAGGGCAACGGGAACTACGGGTTGGATATTCAGGTAGCTCTTGGATCCCCCATCCCCTGAGCCCAGGTTTTCATCCTGGTTGTACTGAAAAGGGACACTGATTAGCGACGATACCGGATTGGCCAGCTTCTTAGCCAAGTCGGCCGGATCATCCGGCTTGCCGTCGGTTGCCTGGGCGCGCGCATTAACGCCGATTGCGGCAATTAGTGCAAATACGATACCAATTGTGTAGCTACGCTGCACCTCAGGCAAACGCAATCCGTCCACCTGGATTAGCCGACCGACGCGCATCAGAGCCTCCGCCCTTTGAGTCTGATCTCAGGCTCGTAACGAGCGCACGGGCCCCGCCTAAATCGGCGTGACCTGACCATTGATTGGTATCAGCCCATCGAGCACAGCCGGCAAAGAAGCTGTGATGATCTCATGCCGTCGCGTCGGGGTCGCAACAAGGCGTCCCCAATCCTGCAATCCACGCAGCGTCAGAAATACTTTGCGGGGTGGCCTCAGAGATCCAACTACGGTTTGCCCGCCTTGCCCGTAACAACGTCCAGACGTTCCCGCAGCTCTCTTGCCCATGATTCCAGCATGTTGTCGGCCGCGACCTTATTGGTGACCGCGTTCGAGCGCTGCGAATAGGACTCATTCGAAGAACGGGCATCGACAATTCGAGCGAGAATAGTCTTATTCGACGGGTCCCACAGTTCAAGATACAGCGTCATCTGGCCCGATTCCTGCACATAGGTGAACCCGCGCCCAGGTGCCATTAGGTCCGGCGCGCTGACCTGAATGTTGACCAGCGCGGGCCGGAGCAAAAGTACATCCGGAGCCGTTTGCTCGGTGATCTGGTATCCCCCCTGGTTCGCCAGCTCGTCGGTGAAAATCTTTTTGAATTGCGCCGACAAGTACGTCTTGGCACGTTCAAGATCGCTGTCCTTGATTTTGCGAGACAGGTCGCGTTGCGAGCTGTTGTAATCCTTGATCCACGATTTCGAGAAATCGACGCCGCACTCCAGGATTGAGACACGCTTGAACTGGTTAAACGTGGCGCCCGGCTTTTTATAAATCAGCCGACCTTTCGTTTGCTTGACAAGCTGCAAGCCATCATCGCTCATCTGCGGCGCGGTGGACTTCTCCGCCATCGCAGGCATCGCTGCGGTCTGCGCCCCTATCCACAAACCTGCCATGACGGCCATGTGCTGTGCCCACGTCGATCGACTCATGAGGCCCCCAACTTTCGGCCGTCCTTCCGCGCGGCTGTCGCGGGCACGCGCCGAGGCCCGGCCGTACCTTGCCATTGTGCGCCGACTGCCGTCCGGAGGCTACTTCGGATCCTCCGGGTTTTAGGCAAGCCACAGGACACCACATTGGGCTCGATTTTTACAGCAAAATCCCCAAGAGCTTCTTCAGCAGGTCTTCCAGCGGCATTAACGTGAGTAGCAGAGGTATGACTGGAGCAATCGTCAAAGCTGACAGCAGGATGATGGCGTCCCTTGTGACCAGCGAGATGCGCATGCTGGCCACGACCGCCACGCTGTTGCCCAAGTCTGCGAGCGACTGGATATCACTGCTACCGAGCAGGGGTTCCTCTCCGGCCTGCCCGCGGAGCCATTTCGTATCGAATGCTCGCCCGTACTTCTCTGCGAGAGTGCCGTACTCGCGCAACCCCGCGCGTTTCGCCCGTGCAAGTTGCGGCGTGAATACCAGGAGGGGCAGCAGAAACAGGCAAAGCATGAATATGACGACCATTAACACTTCGGACTTGAACTGGGTCAGATTACTTCCGAGGTAGAAGATCTGCATGGCAAGCCCCGCCGAGAGGACCGCACCGTGAGCCACCAGCAGCGGGGCGAACGCCCGTGGGGTGAGGGTCAGGAAACCCAGGCCACCGACTCGGTCGGGATGGGTCGGGATCAGGCTCAGATCGATCCTTGATACCTGCCAGAGCAATCGCATCCAGATGAGGATGCGGTAATACCACCGAAACACCAGGAATTGGAGGATCGGAATGCTCACGTAGCCATACCAGACGCCGGCGCGCGTGAGCCTGATTCCATCAGCTGCGGGCGTTGCGTACCAAGTCGCGGTATCGAGAACGGCGTAGTGGCGCCAAATCACCGTGACCCCCACGAGATAGACCACAACAATGAGTATCAGCTCGGCGATCATTGAGTCTCGCAGCCGGATCGCGGAGGAGAGGGCGGCCTCGAACCTCGGCTGCTCACGCTCGGGAATAATGTGTCGTTCCAGAAACATTCTCGCCACAGGGCGCAGCCGGTCGTGGACAATGAGCTCCGCGGCAATCAATAACGGCATGGCGAGCAGAAACCTGACGTGTGAGCCGACATCCTTCAGGAACGGCACGGCGACATTACCGCCGAGCAGGTGTCCATCGAAGGCAGAAAGCACCAGCAGCGGCAGCCAGGTGAGTGCCGCAAACACGAAGATACGGCGGCGCACCAGTTGACAAGCGTCGTTGGTAAGGTGCGCGCCATACAGAAACCTGAAGAGTGGCCCACCCACGGCCAGCGAGAAATCCCAAGGATCCTTGTGCAGCCGACTGATCGCGGAAGGCGTCGAGGAATGATCTTGCTCAGCGCTCATATATATTCTCCTGATGGGGATCCCCCGAGAAGTCGCGATACCACGGTGCCTTCCCCGCCCGGATTCTTCCGGTAAAACATATTGGGAAATACTACGATCGCCCCGGGAGCGCCGACCTATCAAAAATCAGACGATCGCCCACCGGCCGCCGCTCGTACGGTGACTTTCAATCAACTGCGGCCATCGTACGAATCTGCTGAGAGAAGTCCTCTGCCTTGTCCGCCGCTTGGGCACGGGAATTCACGATACTGCGCCGTTGCACCTCAACGAATGGTAGGTCCGTGCCCAGCCTTCCGGATTCGTAAAGGTACTCGGGAACATGACCGCTGATCAAGATCTTCCAAGAGAAGGGCAGGTGATGGGGAATGACTCGCGACTGCAACCAGATATTAGTCGTGCAATTGGTAGTGAGCGAGTTATAGAACTGGGGATGATCCTTGAGAGAGTTAATCTTTTGCAGATAAGTCTCAAACAGCAAACGAGCGTCGTTCGCCGAGCCATGTATTCTGTAGAGGTGGACCTCCTCGGGCGGGTCCTTGCGGTAGTTCGTACGCAAGCGAATCACGTCGCGCTCATCGGCAACCACATAGTACAGTTCGTACTGCCGAAAAAACCCCTTTACGGTGGAGAAGGCCTCGCCGCGGGGCTTTCGCGCTTCGATGGAGATGGCCAAATAGCTCTGACCTGAGAAACCGAAGCTCAAGAAAATGTGCGCGACGTGCGGTCCCATCCAGTAAACCGCCACCAGATCCACTGAATCCAGCTGCCGCAGATCGAACGTCTTGTCGTAGTAGGCAGGCGTGAAATCGGTTTCGGTCCGGTAATCGAAATTTCGAATGTTGTGCACCGTGACCAGATCTCCCTCTATCGTGGCATAGGGAAGTACCGCAACCTCGGGCTGCCAATCTCGGACATTTGAGGGCGATTGGGCGCTCCAGCAAATCAGCAACAGCACAAACAGGCCCACAAACACCACCGCTGTCCGCCATCGCCAACGCGGTAGCGCGAGTGCGACCAAAGCCACTAGCGCCGCCAGCCCATACCCGATGGCCAGAATCGCACGCAACGAAGCATTCGCATCGTCAAAGTACCAAAGAGCCAAAAATCCCCACGCGCCTGCGACGATTACAAACACGCCGGCTAGAATTAAACCTGCGCCCTTCAGGATCCTGCGGTTCGAGGTCTTCATAGAGTCAATTTGCGCCAGATTCTTCTCCCTGATCCGCTGTGAGCTGAGTGTGTCACTAGTTGTGAGCGCTGTGGTCCGAGTCGGCAACCGCTGCCGCGCACGGGTCCTTCAGATGCACAACCCGGTCCCATAGCGTGGTGGCCACGATCGACAGTCCCGCGGTCGCGAACGCCGCTCCTCCATTAACAAGGGCTCCGGTGGGGTCAAGAGTCAGGCCGGGCTTCCCTAGAGTGCCGGTGACCTTGAGATAAGGATTGATTAGCTGCGCTACTCCAAGTCCAAGCCCCTTGCGAGCAGCAATCTTGAAACTGACATCGATATTCTCCGTGCGCAAGTCCGCCGTACCATTGCTGATGATATCCACCTCGGCGGTTCGCATGACCAGGGCCGGGTCCGTGCTCAGCACTCCATCTTTGGCTCTGATTAGATAGGCGACGCACTCCACCTCCGTCATCGGCTGGCGTGTGGCCACGGGGTTTAGGCTCACCAAGAGTTGTCTGACAAAGTCATTGGAGCCACCTATCAGGCCCGAATTGGCGACCCGACCGCTGGTGCCAATCAGGCGCACCCGCCCATTGAGAGTTGCCGCAAGTTCACGGAGACTTTCCCCCTCGGCACTCAGATCGACCTGGGCGGAAAAAGAGCTGGCCTCGGCGCCTCCGGCTTTGATCAGGAATGGGCTCAGCCGCAGATTTTTTGCCGTCCCGGCCAGCTGGGCAGCGAATCCCCGAGCCCTCGAATTAAGATCGAGGCGCATATCCACGGTCGCACCCGCCACCGTGGCCGCCAGAGGAGCGACGTGCAAGCGGCCCTGATCGAGAGTCGCCACGACGTTCAAGTCCTTAAAATCCTGGTCTCGAAGATGGAGATTCCGGGCTTTCAAGGCCATCCTGCCGGTGTATCCGGTGAGGTTGGGTAGTTGCATAGCGGTCGAGGGGATGACGAGCCGCTGCGCCGTGTCCACGCTCTTTGCGGTGGCACTTGCCGCGGGCACCACGGACTGAAGTTTTTTCAGGAATGGAACGAAGTCCAAGGTCCCAAATTCAAGGCGTATGTCGAAGGAAGGCTTGCTCCCCAGATCGTGCGCGGCGATGGCGCCCGCAAAATCGCTCCTTCCCACTCGGCCGGTGAGTTCGCGCAATTCGATGTCGGTACCGGCGCGCGAAAGTCTCGCATTGAGCGTGATCGGCAGGTCCGGCCAACGATGCATTCCGAAGGCACCGAGCTGCATCAAGCTCGCCAGACGGACTTCAAGTGACGCGTCTTTTGCTTGAATGCGAGGTGCGAGGTCGAGTTCGCCCTGCGTATCAATCAGGCCCGTAGCGCTCTCCAGCCGCAGGTGCGTTAGGGTCCATCGATCCTTGAGGCGCGAACCTGTGGCAATGGCCCGCAAATTCTTGCCAGCCGCGGCCGCGATGTTCAACTTTGGAAGCAGGCGGGCCAAGTCCGGCAGCCTGGCATCGATCTCGAAGCTCACGGCGGCCGCATCAAGAGGCAGCGCGAAGTCCGCCGATATGATGCCCTGCGCGTCGGCCACGCTTGCCTGCAGCTTGCTCAAGTGAAGCGTACCCCCGGCGACGGTGAGCTGCCCTGTCGCGCGGAATTTGCCGTGCGGCCAGCTCGAGGCGCGAACCAATCCGCGAAAGTCTTCCAGGGCGGCTCCGGCGACACTGAAGGCGAGGTTTGTCGCCAGCAGATCGGGTGGGTCGCCGAGCATTCCATCTAGCTCAGCCTCAGCGCTTCCCAGGCTGGCTTTCAGCCCACTCACCACCGTACCTCCTTCACGACGTTGAATACGCCCGCCGATGGTGTATCGCGCCGGTGGAAGACCGCTCACTCCGAACCGCCGGCCGAGGCGCGCCGCGTCTTCCCCGCTGAGTTCGCAGCGCAGATCCGCGCCAGGAGCAAAAATCGGTCGCCCCAGCGACCCGTCGATTTTCAAGGTCTCATCGGCCGCGCTCAGGCTTGCGTCACGCAAAGCGATCCCGCGCTGAGTCCATCCGATCTCGCCCGACACCGTATAGGCCCCCGCCGGAGGATTAGGCAATTTCAATAACTTACCAAGCGGGGAAAAGTTCTTTCCGGCCCCAGAAAACGTCAGCCGGGTGCCGTATAGATTAGGGGTCCGGCCGATGATGCCTTTGGCGCCGAATTTTCCCAGGGTTGCCGTGCCGCTGAGTTCGATCGCGCTTTCCCCAGGTTGGGTGCGGTGTAATTTCCCAACCACTTCAAACGGACCCTTAAGTGCCGGATCGAGCTTGAGCTGTCGCAGGAGCCCTGCAATGTTCGGGGTCGTTGCACTGAATGCAAGTTCGCTACCGGGCAACTTGCTGCCCGGACCGAGGGTGCCATGTACCAGCACCCGGCCATCCGCAAGCGACAGCTCCGCCTTTTCAATGCGCGTGAGGTTGCCGCTATGGTTTACGGCCAGTTGCACTTTGAAAGGCTCAGCCGGCAGTCCGTTTATGCCCGAAACGCTTCCTAACTTTGCCAGATCGATCCCACTGAGCTCGGTATCAAAGGCGAATGACCTGTTGTTGAGCTCATTGACCCAGCGCCCCTGCGCTAAAACTGCGAACCCGCCGAGTTGGCCCGAGACCGACCCCTGCACACCTTTAGATGCTCGTGCGGGCACGATACTCATTTCAAGTGCGACAGGACCGTCGCCGAAACTCTTCAGGCCCAGGCGCGTGGCAAAGTACTGGGCCTCAGGCGCCTTTAGGCTGAGCTGCACTTGAGTGTGCGCGGGTGCCTCCCATGAATCTATCCGCGCCTTGATGCCCAGAGCAATCTGGCCGAGTTGGGTTTGGGCCTGCACATCAACGTCCTTGGCCGCGACCAATCGGGCCAATGGTCCGGCCCGCAATTGCAGGTCCAGCGGTGTAGCATTTGCCAGGCCGTGTGCGGTCAGGGCAAGCATACCGTCCGGCTCCAGGCGTTCCTCGACGGTACCCAACTCCACTTCCAGGGCTCGCTGGAAGGGCGCGCCCGAGTAGCGAATCCTTGTCCCCGGCAGCTCGGCGCTCTGAATCACAACGGGAATGACAGCGGAGGGTTCGTGCCGCGGAAATTTAAAAGTCCAGTTATTCATTCCCGACGCGTTTCGTTCCAGCCAAAGGTCGAGTCCTTCGACCCGCAGATTCCGGATGAGTACCGTCTCCTGAATTAACGATCGCGTCTCGACCACCAAGACCACGCGCCTTGCAGAGAGCATAACGGGGCGAGAACCCCAGGCGACGTTTGCCACCCTCACGCCCGTGGCGGTGAGCCGCGTCATGTGGCCAATCTCTATGCTCAAGCCACCATCGACTTCCACAGTGCGCCCGAGCCGAGCGCTGAGCCAGCTCGTGAGGGGTCGGGCGAGGTAACCGTTGGTTGCCATCCAATACAAAACTCCAAGGCTCAGGGCAACGAAGCCCAGCACCAACAAGATCGCTGTGCGCCAGCGCGGGGCCGTCATGCCGCCGACCCCGGCTTGAGCGGGTGGTTGCCTTTAGGGTTCAGATTGACCGCACGTCCGTTTGACCGGGGAGGAGCCGCAGTTGCCATCCAAAGTCGACGTCCAGATAGTTGGACGAGCATTGAGGCGGCCATCTTAACCGGGCGAAACCCTTAAACGCAGAGAGTTTTTCCTAGCACATTTTGGGAGACACACCGCCGGTCGTTGCTCCGACCATACGCCGATTTAATTTCGTCGACCTGTTAGTCCATGCGGCCGCCATCACCGTGATATAAAGTATTACCTTGAGTGGTCTCGGACAGACGGCATCTGTTGTTCTTAAGCCGGCTTAGTCGGGCTGGCCCGTACCGAGGCATGCAGGGTGATGTACGCCAAAACACTCATACCTTAGAACTCGGCCACTCGCCCGCGCAGGGATGCGAATTCGTATGCGCGTGCTTGCGGCGGGGCTTTGCGCAGGCCTGCTGCCGTTGCTGGTCGCCTACGCCCAGGACACGCCAGCGCCGGTCCAGCCCCATCCGCGCCCACGAATAGGTCTGGTACTGGCCGGTGGCGGCGCCAAGGGAGGAGCGCACATTGGCGTACTCAAGGTTCTCGAGCAGATGCATATTCCCATCGACTGCATCGCCGGAACCAGCATGGGTGCGTTGGTCGGAGGTGGTTACGCCTCGGGACTGCAGGCGGCCGATATTGAACGTTTCGTCAGAGACGTGAACTGGAAGGAAGTGGTGGGCGGCGTGGGCCGGCGGCAGGTAGAGCCCACCGAGCAAAAGCGCAGCGGCGATGTGGCCGGTGCGTCCGTGGAACTCGGGATCGCTGACGGGGGCCTTGTCGCGCCCGCGGGGCTGATCAGCACCGGCAGTATTGAAACCCTGCTGCGCGGTTACGTCGCGCGCGCACGGTTGGAATCTGATTTCAATCGCCTGCCGATTCCGTATCGGGCGGTGGCGACCGACATGATTACCGGCAAGATGGTCGTGTTCGATCATGGCGACCTGGCCACCGTGATGCGGGCGAGCATGTCCATACCGGGCGCGTTTGCCCCGGTGCACATCGACCAGTACATTCTTTCGGACGGGTTCGTGGTGCGGAACATTCCCGTCGATGTGGCCCGCCAGACTTGTGCGGACGTTGTGATCGTCGTCAAGCTCGAGGTGCCGGCGATCAAGCCCGAGCAACTTCGAAGCGCAACGCAACTGCTCTCACGCACCCTCGATGTGATGGTGGACGCCAATGAGGCGGCGCAACTGGAAACGCTCACCGATCGCGACGTGCGCATCAATGTTCCCATGGGGGATATCGGGACAGCCGACTTTGAACGCATACCCGAGACTATTCCACTGGGGGAGGCCGCAGCGCGGGCCGTGTCCGCAAAGCTTGCGGCCTATTCGATCCCCGAGACTGAATACCTCGCGTGGCGACGCTCGGTGACAACCCGTCAGGACATAGACATCAAGCTCGCCGATGTTCGCTTCGAAGGGCTCAAGTACGTCAACGGCGAGTACTTGAAGTCCTTAACTCAATTGCGCGCTGGAGACACTGCCACCACGAAGAAAATCAGCCAGGACGCCGAACGCATGGGCGGCCTCGATGATCTGGACTCCGTCGCGTATCGGTTGGAAGGCGACCCGAACAATCCGGCGCTGGTTTGGAAGCCGGTGGAAAGAGCGGGGGGTCAGAATATCCTGCGTCCGAGTGTGGGGCTCTATGCGGCAGGTGGGGGCGAGCTCAATTTCATAATAGGCGCCGAATATGTGCGCCGTTGGTTGAACAGGTTTGGCGGCCAATGGCGCAACAATGTGCAGCTGGGCTACGTCACCGAATTGTCCACGAGCCTGTACCAACCGCTGGATGTCGTCCAGACTTACTTCGTGGAACCTCGGATTGCGCTAAGTCGTAGCATCGAGAATCTCTATGATGACGGTCACGAGGTAGCTACTTACAAGTTCAGAGACTTTGGCGGAGAGTTCGACGTGGGCGCCAACGCGCCCCGCGATGCGCAGTTCCGGCTAGGCTATTGGCAATACCAGCACCGCTCCGATGTCACCGTCGGAATTCCTCTGATGCCTGAGTTCGACGTTAAGGACGCCGGACTCACCGCGTCCGTGACTTACGACTCACGTAACGCGTCCGCGTTCGCCGAACAGGGCATCTCCGCGGAAGTCGACTTCCTGCGGGCGGCAACATCGTTGGGCGGTGATCGCGATTATCAGACCGTCGAGGGGGCGCTTCGCACAATTGTGCCGGTCGGGGAAAACCTCATGTGGCTCACGGTCGCCGGAGGAACTGATTTGCAGGGGAATCTGCCGCCCGATCGAGATTTTTCTCTGGGGGGTATGAGCTTTCCCGGTTATCAGGATGATGAGCTGCGTGTGGGGAGCTATTGGACGGCGAGCGGCACGTTTCTGTGGCGACTGAAAGATTTGCTGGCGATCAAGAACCAATCGCTATTTGCGGGCCTCGCGTTGCAGACCGGACGGCTGTATCAGCGATTGGATTCGGTCCCTGATGGACAGATCTACAGCATTTCTGGGTATCTGGGCGGTCGAACGCCGGTGGGAACGCTCGCGCTCGGAACAGGCTTCGCGTCCAGCTCGTGGAGCGTTTGGGTACGATTGGGTCGCCCAATAGGGAAGGGGTCCATCATGGACAAACCTCTGTTCCGTTGAGAACTTCCGCAGAAGTGGCGCTGACTTGGGAAAACAAGCGAGCGGAAATGCCTCCGCGCGCCTTGAGAGTTGCAATACCCCAATCAGTAAAGCGCCCGATTGTGGCGTGGATTAACTCACCGCAGAGAAGAGCAATCGGACCGCTGCGAGAACAATGCTCCTCGCAGCGGTCCGATGGGTCATATGGGCTTGAAGGTAAACTTCTGACCGCCCAAGGCCGCTTCGTACATCAGGCCACCTTTGGCGACCGTAAAGACCACCATACCTTTGTGGTAGTGACCCGCGGTTTTTGCATCGTTTTTGCCGCCGCTGGCACCAGCACTTCCACCCGCTGAGCCGGCGCTGGCCGAAGCACCTGCCGTGATGGCAATGGCACTGGCCTGGGCGCTGAATTCAAAGTCTCCGGTGATGAATTCCTTGTAGGATCGCTCGTCCTCAAAGAAGATGATCTCGCTGAACGCCTGTCCACCAAGCTGCAGACCCACCGTCAGCTGAGTCATGGTGGTGTCACCCACGTACTTGCCGTGGACATAAACGCGGCCTGTGCCGCGCGCTCCACCAATGCCAATCCCGCCCTTACCGATGGTGGGGAATACTGCGTAAGCATAACTATTGGAAAAAAACTTGGCGCTGGCGCCGGCGTTCTTAAAGACCGCGACGGTATCCGAGTATTCATCGGCGCGCGCGGGGGCAGTGATCAGCGCAAAGGCGGTGATCAGGGCCCCGATTATTGCGATTTTTCTCATGGCAGGAATCCTGTTGGCTGTGGAGAGTCCTCTTCATTATATACGGGGTCCGGGGTACACATACCTCAAACTGGACCAGAGCGGATGCGCTCGGAGCCACGTAGCGGCCAACACGCACTGCAGCCCAAGGTCGGGGATTCTTGGAGAAAAAATCCACTCATGGTAGGTTTGTGCTTACGGCCGTGTCAGCAAAGCTCCTCTGAGGGCTCTATACCCGTTAAGCCCACATTCCCATGTCGTGTCCTAGATGAGCAACCCATGAGCCGAATCGCTTTCCTGATCGCAGTGCTGTGCTGTGCCCTGACCCCAATCATTCCGAACCCGGCCAAGGCAGAGCCGAGTGCCAGGGAGTCTGCCGAGCAGAACGGTGGCTGGCACTTTGGCGCTCTGATTTATTTCTATTACCCCGATATTGCCAGTAAGGCCACATTACCCAACGGTGCAGGCACGGACGCGACGATTGACGCCAAAGACATCCTCAATAACCTGAAGTTTGCCTTTCTCGGCTCCTTCGAAGCGCGCAAGGAGAACTGGGGACTGATGTCCGACCTTATCTACATGGACGTCGGTCAGTTCAAGTCGCGGTTCCACGAGCTCACGATTGGAAATATCGCGCTGCCCGTAGATGCGTCAGCCAGTGCTAACTTTGACCTCAAGAGCATCATATGGACGGTGGCGGGAACCTACCGCGCGATAGAGCAGGAAGGCGTTGCTCTGGATCTGGTCGGAGGCGCACGTCTGCTCGACACCAAGGTCAGGCTGGATTACACACTCAACGGCAACGTAGGCCCTATTCCCGCCCCAGGCCGCGCAGGCACGGGCGAAGCCAAGGAACATTTCATCGACGGGGTTGTTGGCCTTAAGGGACGACTGGCCTTTGGCGACGATGGCAGGTGGTTCGTTCCGTATTATGCCGATGTGGGCGCGGGCAATTCGAAGCTGACTTGGCAGGCGATGAGTGGGCTTGGGTATGGCTTTAAGTGGGGCGATCTCATTGGCGCCTGGCGCTATATGGATTACCAATTCAAGTCGGATTCAAGGATCGATTCACAGAGCTTCAACGGGCCCATGGTTGGGGCGGCCTTTCACTGGTAAACCGGCTCTATTAGTAAGAAAGCGAAATCCCGCGCTCAACCTCTACCGCGGGAGGCCAAGCCAGCTGAGGCTCGCGCGCGCTCTGGCGCGCTGGCGCAGCGCATTATCGTCCTGCTATGCCTGATTGTGGCTGCGATCGTGTTCTATGGAGCCTTTCGACTCCTCCGAACCGACGCCCAATCACCACCGGCGGCAGAGGCGCGCACTGCCGCGCGTCATTACGTCGGGGCGGCAAGCTGCGCGGGTTGCCATAAGAAGGAATACACGTCTTGGCTCGGCTCCCAACACCAGCAGGCCATGCAGCACGCCACAGTCGAAAGCGTGCTGGGTGACTTCAATAACACGACCTTTCATTACGCGGGAATAAAATCCACGTTCTTCAAGCGTGAGGGTAAATTCTTCGTAAATACAGACGGCCCCGACGGCCAGCTCCACGACTATCAAGTGGCTTACACCTTCGGTGTGGCTCCTCTTCAGCAGTACCTGATTCCATTCCCCGGTGGGCGCCTTCAGGCCCTAAGCATCGCCTGGGACACCCGCACGAAGAACCAGGGCGGACAGCGTTGGTTTCATCTTTATCCCGGACAGAACATCAGGGCCGGTGATCGATTGCACTGGACCGGGCTTGATCAAAACTGGAATTACCAGTGCGCGGATTGCCACTCCACCCATCTGCTGAAGAATTTCAATGCCGTGGGCAATACATTCAAGACCACCTGGTCTGCGATCAGCGTTTCCTGCGAATCCTGCCACGGTCCAGGTTCCCAGCATCTGGCGTGGTCGAAGAAGCAGGAGGGGTGGCAGCAAATAGCCGATAGGGGTCTGAGCGTATTGTTTAATGACCGGCACGGAATTCACTGGGTCCGAACTACGGCACAACCCACTGCCACGCGCAGCGCCCCTCGGGCAGCAAATGTGGAAATTGACGCCTGTGCCCATTGCCATGCGCGCCGCGGCCAACTGGGCGATGCCGAGCCGCCGGGCCATGCGTTCGGAAACTCCTATCGAACGGCGCTGCTGGAGGAAGGACTGTACTGGCCGGACGGGCAGATGCGCGATGAGGTGTACAACTATGGTTCATTCCTGCAGAGCAAGATGCACTCGATGGGAGTGACCTGCAGCGATTGCCACGATCCCCATACGCTTAGGATGCGCGCCACCGGTAATCTGGTGTGCGCGCAATGCCACTCTCCCGCCAAATTTGACACGAATGCGCACCACCATCATCCCCAGGGTAGTGCAGGGGCCCAGTGCGCGGCCTGCCACATGCCGATCCACACCTACATGCAGATCGATACGCGCCACGATCATAGCTTCCGCATCCCACGACCCGATCGCACAATGGCCTTGGGTGTGCCCAACGCCTGCAATCAATGCCACACCAATCGCGATGCGCGCTGGGCGCTCGCGCGTGTACAGGAATGGGCTGCACAGCCAGCGCCTGGGTATCAGAGTTTCGCCGAGGCACTGTACGGCGGCGAGCTCGGCGTTGCCAACGGCCGCGCGATGTTGCTTTCGGTCGCCGACAACCTACAGCTCCCTGCAATCGCTCGCGCCACTGCGATCGGTTTGCTGGCGCGTTACCCGGGCCAGCGCACGACCGAGGCGCTGCACCGCGCACTCAAGGATGCCGATCCCTTGGTGCGGGGTGCCGCGGTAGGGGGGCTGGCGGGCGAATCCTCTGCGGAGCGCTTCCGCTGGCTCCTACCGTTGGCCGCTGATCCGGTGCGCGTGGTGCGTATCGATGCCGCGCAGTCGCTTGCTGGCGTTCCAATGAATAGCGCCAGCGCCGAGGAGCGAGCGGCTTTGAGCCGGGCCACGGATGAGTTCATTTCGGCTCAGCAATTCAATGCCGATCGTCCCGAAGCCCATGCGAATCTTGGCGTGTTCTATGCACGCCTAGGCCAGGCCCAACGTGGCGAGGATGAATTGCGAAAAGCCCTGCAGATCGATCCCGACTTTGTTCCGGCGTCCGTCAATCTTGCCGATTTGTACCGAGCGGGGGGCGATGAGGCTCGGGCGGAATCCGTGCTGCGTGCGGCCCTGAAGAGAAACCCCAAAAACGCCTCCCTCCACTATGCGTTGGGCCTTTCGCTGGTCCGACAGCATCGCAGCAAGGATGCATTCACCGAATTGCAATCCGCCGCCCGGCTGGCACCCGACCAGGCACGTTACGCCTATGTATATGGTGTAGCGCTCAACAGTTCGGGCAACACGGCGGGAGCTCTGAGGGTACTCTCCGAGGCCCACAAGCGCTTTTCGGCAGATATCGAAATCCTGCTGGCTTTGGCTACCATAGAGCGAGACCTGGGCCACCGCGCGCAGGCTCACAGCTACGCGCAACAGCTGGTCGATCTGGTTCCGGAAGACCCGCAGGCACAGGCCCTGCTGCGCGAGCTTGGATCCTGATCAATGCGGGCGAGAGGTGAAACGGACGATACCCGGCCGGGATACCATGATTTGGCAATGGGACAAGCGAGTACGCCTGCTCGGGGTTGCGAGACCATTCCAAAGGCTCGATCAGCCCGCTTCAGTCAAAAACGAGCCGAGATCCCCACCAGCAGATCTCCTTGTGTCACGCCACTCGCCGTCAATGAGGCAACGCAACCCCCCGAGCAGAACACGGAGGTGGATCCGCCGATGGCCGTGAAGAATCCTCGCGCCTCAAACCGCACACCGATGTTTTTCGAAAGCGGCAGCAGGTAGCCCACTCCAAGGTTCATGGAGAGTTTGGTTGCTGGGTTAAGGCCGGCCGCGGCCGGTGTCAATCGGGTCGCTCCAACTCCGCCGACCACATACCCGCCATGACCCAATTCGTCCGGAAAATAGGTGCCTCCGATATGCAGGTAATCGAGACGCAGCTGGTCGGAACTGTCCGGGTAGGGCCATGGCGTGAAGCGTGTCGATTGATGGTTGTAAAAGACCTGGAACTCACTGGACCCATCGAGCGGGACGTCCAAGGAAGCCCCATAACTTCCGCCTTCCCGCACGTCGATCGACTCTCCGCTCGTCTTGTCGGTAAAGCCGCCGCCGAACATGTACCCTGCGAAAAGCGTGAATCCTTTACCCTGCAGTGCGAGCGGCTCCGACTCCTCCGCAAAACACGGCACGACCCAAAGCGACGCCACAAACAAAATCGCAGCCAGGGGTCGCGCTCGCGCATTTGGGCCGAACACCGGTGACGTCCTATGTCACCGGGTCGGGCCGATCCGCCGCCGCGGTTCAGCGTGCCTCACTAGTTTTATTTTGTCTTCGCGGGAGTCACGTCCACGGCGAACGCCTCCGTGTACATGACGTCAACCACATCGCCCTTCTTTAGAGTGCTCACAAACTTGCGGCCCTCATCGGTGCGGATCGGAAGAGTCGCCATCTCCCCATCGGCGCGGCGGACTGTCACCTGGTTTCCGGGAAGGTCAATGGACTCGATCGTCACTGTGCTGGCAATCGAGTGTGCCGCAGCGCCACCCGGCTTATCGCCAACGGCGGCGGTGGAGGCACCGGCAGCCGTGTGGAAGCCTTCATTAGGCTTGTCGTGCATTCGCATTTGTGCGGTAAAGCTCTCGTAGTAGCTGACCGTAACCTGATCACCCACCTTCACCTGGGCGAGGTTTCGGGCCTCGGGCGCTACCTTGATCTGTTTGTACCGTTCCGTCTTTTCCGCGCAACGTGACTTCGCGCTTTTCCATCGAAACGGCATCAACCGTGGCCGTCATCTGATGCAACGATTCCTTCACAAATGGCGCAGGCTTCGCCGACATCGCGCTGCCAGATGCTGGGGTGGTTGCCGCTGCACTTTGATCTGCCGCCACCACCGCGGACTGAGCCAAAATGCCGATCGACGCCGTCAGGAGCAGTCCCGTAGCCGCTAAGCCCGGCGCGCGCCGTGTTCCCTTTTGGACTTCATTCTTGTCGTTCACAGTCGCACTCCTTAAATAAAGATTCGGATTTGTTTTTCGTGGCCAACAGCTGCTAGCCGTTGGGAGGCGCAGGTCAGCTTCTACCGGGTAAGTATCAGCGTCGGTCAATCTGAATTCAAGTGATTTTCCGCATCTCGCTGTTCAGAACGCCGCTCCAAAGACCAAGCGAACAATGGACAGATTGCTGCCGAAGCGATAGCCGACACCTATCCTCGGTATCGGGATCTTCCATAGATAACTGGGGTATACAGTACCTATGGTAACTCCCAATTCCCACTGCACCGACGCCATAACTGGAGCTGTAGTGGATACTGGCGCTGTGGGTCGCTTCAGATACCACTGATTGAGTAGATAAGGGCCATAGTCTACGGTCTCACCTCGCATCGACATCCTCGTATGTCGCAGGGCATCAATGCCATTGGACAGGCGCGTCATCGAATCCTTAACCTGCTCTGGAACCTGAGAGGCCGCGTACAAAAGCTCGCTCGCGTATCGCGTGTGAAATTCCCCGACGCGGAAGTCGTACCGCGCCCTCAGCCCGGTCGAATAAATCAGGCTGGTGCTGGAGCTGGTGTGCACTGTCGCCACACCCACTTCACCGAAAGTGGCTAAACGCCACTTACTAAACATACGCGAGACTTCAAGACCGGGAAGGAAACTGTAGGTATCTACAGTCTTCGGGAGACCTTCGGTCACCACATCCTCTACGTGATACCCGTAAAATCCCAAAGTCACCGGGAAAGTTATATCCAGCCCCACGCGCTCTTCGGTGGGCGGTCGCATTTCCCAGTGAAACGGCAAGCGGTAGATCTGGACCGCGCGACCATCAACGGAGTAGACACCAGCGCCAAGTTGGCTTGCAAAAGCGAAGTTCGCGATCGGTTCCTGCGATTGTCTCAGCGACGGGGCGGCCACGGCCGCTGGTGCGGTCCCCAGTTGCAAGGCGCCGAGCACCACCAGGGGAACGAGTGTGCGGAACTCAAACGGCTGCAGTGGTGTGGTCCTCGGTACTCTGTCAGGGCGCCAAGTGCGGCAAATGCTACGATCATCCATACAATACTGCATTCGCTAGTGACTTTCGATCCGCCCGCCTACTGCCAAAACCGAGCGCTCCAGATCTTTCGCAACGCGACGGCGAGTGAAACCTTCAGAGGCAACTGCGGCAAGAACTCGTCGATCCCATTTCGGCGGATCCTTGCCCTTGGGGCGCCGACTGCCATCCTCGCGCCAGCTTCCTGCGCCTGGACGCGGCGCGCAATACGGTGGCGCTCGACTACCAACAACTGAGCGCCGAAGCGTACCTGGCCAGTCGCGAGCGCCGCGGCGCGGGCGGTTCAAAGCCAGCGCTCTTCGCAGGGTAGGTCGCGCTAGAAGGCGAGCTGCCGTTGTGGCACCATGATATATGGCAGACTGCCACACACTGAATGCCGCGACCCGTTGCAGCCGGCTTGACCAAAACAACTTAAGTTACCGAGGTCCCTATGCGTAAGTTTAAGCTTCCACCTGCCGCGATTCTCGTTGCGGCGCTTGTGGGTGTTGCAGGGATTGCCGGCTGCGCACCACCCAAGCCGACATTGCACTCGGACTACGACAAATCCGTCAATTTCGCCAATTTCCACACCTACGCCTACGTCAACCCGGTAGGCACCGACAAGGCGGGTTATTCGAGCCTTATGACGCAACATTTCAAATCGGCGATCGATACTGAAATGAATTCTCGCGGCTACCGGAAGGTCGATACCAACCCCGACCTGCTGGTGAATTTCATGGCCAACGCGACGGAAAAAACCGACGTCCGTTCAACGCCGAGCTCCTCCATGACCATGGGAATGGGTTACTACGGGTATCGGGGCGGAATGTATGCCGGGATGCCGGTCTACAGCTCGTCCGACGTCGAGACCGTGCGCTACAAGGTCGGTACGGCCAATATCGACGTGGTCGATGCCCACCAAAAAAAGCTCATCTGGACGGGCGTTGCTGAAGGCCGGCTGAGCGATGAGGCCATGAAGAATCCTCAACCTGCGATTGCAAACGTGGTCAACCAGATGTTCCTCGATTTCCCAGGGCGGGCCGCTCCAACAAACTGAGACTCTGGGCGACGCGCCGGCGGGTGGTCCGGGATCCTTGGTCTTTCCGGGCCGCTGCCAACTGGTCCATGACCTTCTGTATGGGACGCAGGTTAGCGACGTGGTTCCTAAAGTCAGCTCAAGGTTGCTCCACCTTGAACCCCTGGTTTCTTAACAGGCTCACAAGCCCGTCGCTCCCGACCAAGTGCAAGGCACCTACGACTACTAGGTAGTCCTGATCTTCCCCCAGCATGGCGACAATTTTTGGGAGCCACCTGCGATTGCGTTCTGTTGTCAGAATTTGAAAGAGTACCGGATTCTCCGACGCCTCCCTGCGCAGTAGCCGCTCAAGCTCTGCAGAATCACCTCGCCGCCAGGCATTCACCATAACAGCCGCATCGCTCGCCTCGGTATCCAAGTCCTTGAGCGTCCCACGCAGGTATTGTCGCTGCTGTTCCAGGGTGAGCTTCGCGAAAAAGCCCAACTGCTCTTCAACCGTTTCCAACGCGATGATCGGCTTGCCGTCGGTGCGCGCGCGCTGCGCAAACTGTTCGTCCACGCCTGCCGCGGACTCAAACCCCGACTTTCCGAGAGCCATCTGCTCCAGCACAAGCGCTGCGAACCAAGGCTGGAACCGGTCCATCGCCTCCGGCTCGAGTCCCAGGGTTTGCGCATGCGCGGCCAAGTTCGCATATAGGTCACTGCCCAATACCTCGCTGAGGGATTGTCCTTCGGGAAGCATGGCCAATTCCAAGCTCGATCCGAGCACCGCGTCAGCGTCGATTTCGTTCAGATCCAGTTCCATAACCAAGGCCTTCGAGCGCTCGTAGGCGCGCAGAGTCTCTGGGGGTAGGGCGCTGTCATCCGGCTGGAGCATGTGTACCGATCCGAGCAGATATACGGTGTTGCTGCGCCCCTTTGCCTCCCAAAGGGCATGATGGACGCTCGGCGCCTGCGCGCGAGCGGCCACGCCTGCTATCAATAGTAGGCCGACGGCACTTGCCTGACGTAGAGCGATGGTGTTCATGGCCGCAAGTCCCCTTCAGACTCGGAGATTTCCCCTTTTACGCCCGAGCGAGTCATCCGAACACAAAAAGCG
Source organism: uncultured Gammaproteobacteria bacterium (assembly GCA_963717335.1). Classification (GTDB taxonomy): domain Bacteria; phylum Pseudomonadota; class Gammaproteobacteria; order Steroidobacterales; family Steroidobacteraceae; genus FEN-1191. Next base: position 789,732 of record CAVQVZ010000006.1, read on the forward strand.
CGGCGCCCGATTCATCGCCGCGTAGCCGGCGACGACCTCTCGCCAAGCGCCGGAGGGTTCATGATCAGTCTGCGCCGAACCCCATCAGTCGGATCATTCGCTGCGTATCGTCCAAGGTCCAAACAGTGGTCACTGCGATTGTACTTGCATTGCCGGCAGCCGCCGGAATCGCCCATATTCCGGGTAGCGGATCTCGGCGCGACGACGGTACAATCGAATCCTTACAGTTGGGGTCGCGATGCTCAAGTTAACGCTCTCTCCGCTCTCGGCTACTGCTTTACAGATTCCTGGTGCCGACCGGTGGTACGCAAAGCCGACCGATCCGGCACTGTCGGTCATGACGGATTTTCGCGAACGGAGCTCAGTAACGGTGCCGGAAATGATCACGATCGATTCGGCCCTTGAGCACATGAAGCACACGGGCGTACGTTGTGCGTTCGCGGTTGACGAAGCGCAGCGCCAGGTCCTTGGGCTGATTACCGCGTACGATATCATGGGCGAAAAGCCGATGCGCCATACGCGCCTCACTTCAACCCTTCGCGCGCAGGTATTGGTAAAGGATTTGATGCTGCGATTGCCCGAGTGGCACGTCGCTCATGTTAAGCATATCGAGCGGCACACGGTCGCGGCCGTCGCTCAGCTTTTCGATGAAACGCTGCTCACGCACATCGTCGTCGTTGAGACCGACGACCACGGTGTAGAGCGCCTGCGCGGAATACTCTCCGCCGCCAAAGTCAGAAGACTGCTGTCGAAATAATTCTCTCTTTGGCGCGCAGATCAAGACGTTTTGGTGCCATTAACTCGCGATCGTAGAAATTTGCCGAAACCTCAAGACCCTCTCGATCGGATTTTCGGCAAACCAGGCCGTCAATCGTCGATCACTCTGATCCATGCCAGTTAAAATACCCGCAAGTCTCCCTGCTCGCACTACGCTTGAGAGCGAGAACGTCTTTGTTATGGGCGAGGAGCGTGCTGCGCACCAGGATATCCGGGCGATGCGCGTTGCTATCCTGAACTTGATGCCCACCAAGGTGGCTACCGAGACTCAAATACTCCGCTTGATTGGTAATTCCGCCTTGCAAGTGGACGTGACATTGCTGCGCACCGCAAGTCATGAGCCAAGAAATGCCAGCGCCGACCATCTAATCAAGCATTATTGCTCGTTCGAAGAAATTCGCGCAGAGCGCTTTGATGGTCTGGTGATAACCGGGGCACCCATCGAGCACCTGGAATTTGAGGCGGTCGATTACTGGGACGAACTCACACGCATTCTGGATTGGGCCGCTACAAATGTGGTGTCAACTTTTCACATCTGCTGGGGTGCGCAGGCCGCCCTTTATCACTATTACGGAGTCCGAAAATATCCACTGCCCAAAAAGCTCTTTGGCGTGTTCGAACATCGCACGGTCGTGCCGACCGCGCGTCTCCTACGCGGCTTTGATGATGTTTTCTTTGCTCCCCATTCACGTCATACCGAGGTTCGGCGAACCGACCTCGAAAAGGTACCGGAGTTGCGCATACTCGCCGACTCCGATGAGGCGGGCGTGTATTTAGTGAGTTCGACGGATGGACGGCGAGTCTTTGTCACCGGTCATTCGGAATACGACCCGACGACGCTCAAGGGCGAATATGAGCGTGACTTGGGCAAAGGTCAGAAGATTGAGCTTCCGAGGAATTACTTTCCTCACGATGATCCCTCCAGGTCACCGCGGGTCCAGTGGCGCAGCCACGCCAGTCTGCTGTACGCCAACTGGCTCAATTACTGTGTCTATCAGGTGACACCGTTCGATCTTGAGAATTTACCCCGAGGGACGGTGCACACCGATTTCTAGGGGACACCAACCAAGCAACCCGCAGCTATTTGCCTACTGTGAGTTCTATGAATTCCGGGTCGTCGCGGAGTGAGTTCAGGTCCGGGTCGTGTTTCATCCACTGGAAATTCGTCACCCCTGCGTTTATCGCCTGGCGTAACGTATCCACAGCACGTCGGGTTTCTTGCAGCTTGCTGTATAAGCAGGCAGCGTTGTACAGCATTACCGAATCGCCCGGGGCGGAGTCGATCGCGGCTTTCGCCTCGGCCACCGCAATCTCCGGCTTACCTATGGTAAAGAGCATGTGCGCAAACACAATCCTGGCTCGCGAATCATCCGGATTCTGCAGCAGGTAGTTCGGCATCATTTCGACCAGCCGCTGAGCAGCTTTCTTCGCTTCCTCTGTGCGGCCAAGGCCCTCGAGGGTCTGACAAAGATCACTGTGAGCGGTGATGAATGTGGGGCGGATTTCTATGACATGGCGAAAGCTATCGACAGCTTGTTCCGAGCGGCCGGTCGAGAACTGAATGCGCCCCAGCGTCCAGTGGGCTATAAAGTCGTCTGGATCAAGCTCGATCGCCTTGCCCACCGATGCCGAAGCCTCCTCGAACTTTCCCCAGATAAAATAGGACAGTCCCATCGCCGTATAAGCTTCGGGCAACGTGTTGTCGTACATCAGCGCCTTGAAACTGAACTCCTGAGCCTTATCTCGATACTGGTCCTCGCGCGCAAACCAGCCGAACATCTGCCCATATGCGCAGGAACAACCGGCGTACGCCGCGGCGTAACGCGGGTCAAGTTCGATTGCCTTCTCAAACAATTGAATGGCGTACTCGGTGCCGCGCTTCGTGAGCCGGTACAGGTAGGATTGGCCGCGCAAATACAGATCGTAAGCTTGGGCATTGACGGTCTGACGCTTGGTCAGCGATACCTTCTCGGAAAAGCTAAGCTTGAGTTTCAGAGCCTCCACGATCTGCTGCGCCACCTGCTCTTGAATATCGAAGATGTCGTCCAGTTTTCCCTTGTAGGTGTTTCCCCAAAGCTGCCGATTGGTTCCCACATCCACAAGCTGCACTGTGATGCGGACTGAATCCTGAAACCTGCGGACGGTTCCGCCGATAATATAGCGCGCACCTAATTCAGCACCGATGGCATGTATATCCTGCTTGCGGCCCTTGTATTGCATCGAGGCCCAGCGCGAGATGAGTTCGATCTCGCTGACCAGGGACAGTCGCGCAATCAGCTCCTCGGTCAGTCCGTCACTGAAATAATCCGTCTCCTGGTCCGAGCTGATGTTATCGAACGGCAGCACAGCCAGCGCGCCGCGCTCCATGACCTGTTCGCCGTGACCTGCCGCCTGGGCTTTCGCAGGCCGTATCGGTTGGTCCTGGGCCGCCGAAGCCGCCTTAACGATTTTCGGCGGGGTGATGGTGGCGCCGGCACGTTCCAACGAACGCAGTATGGTCTTCAGGTTTTCATCCGCATCGCCCTGGAAGTATTCGATGTGCTGTATCCCCGCCAGAGGGTACTTCAGCGAAGGTGGGATCGTGGTTTGTTCGAGGTGTACGGGCAAGATGTGTCCCTTGCGCTCGCTGAACAGCACCACTTCCTTGGCTACATTGTGCGAACGCGCCGCCGATGCCGTGACTGCAAGCAGCAGCACCTTAGCGTTGTCCAAGGCATTGACGATTTCCTCTCCCCAGAGAGTCGCGCCGTCGATGCTGCCTTGATCAATCCATAGGCTTACACCAGCCGAGCGCAATTTGCCCGCCAGCTCGAGGACCCGATCTTTGTCCTCGCGCGAGTAGCTTATAAATACGTCCGCAGGCTGCGCCAATTTTTGCTCTGCCAAGGTTACGTTAAAGCCGATTAGGCTAGCCGATTGCGCTCCATATAGAAAGGAGTGGCTTCCAGGCAAGCTGCCCTTGCAGCCCGACCTTATGACAAGCGCGGGCTGCGATTAAGCCCCGGTTCCGGAATCGCCACCGGCGGTCAGTCCCGATAAGTCGGATCCTTAACGTCCAGCATGGACTTCAAGTCCCGAAAGTGCGCAAAGGCAGACTCTCGATACTCGTCCCAGCAGCGGGCAGTCTTCTCCGCCACCTCATCGCTGAGAATATTCAGAGGCTGGCCGGTGGAATAGGCGAGCATGAGCGTCTTGGCTGCCCGTTCCAGAAAATACAGCTCCTCGAAGGCCTCAGCCACAGTGGCCGCCGTCACCAAAACGCCGTGATTGCCCATAATCATGCTGTTGTACGGGCCCAGCGCACGCACCAAGCGCTCCCCTTCCTCCTGTTGATCAGCGATGCCGCCGTAGCCTCGGTCGATGGCCAGCCGATTGAAAAATCGCGCGGAATTCTGGTCGATTGGTTTAAGCGTTGGATCTGCCAGCGCAGCCAGGGCGGAAGCGTACGGTGGATGAACGTGCAGCACGCAGCGCGCGCGCGGCACACTGGCGTGGATACGGCCGTGGATGCACCAGGCCGAGGCATCCGGAGCATTGGGCCGCGACATGGTCTGGGAATCGCTGCTGTCCAGAAGCAGGAGGTCACTCGCCCGTATGAGAGAGAAGTGTACCCAGCGCGGATTCATCAGGAACTGACGTCCATCGCCGGAGACCGCAAGGCTAAAATGGTTCCCGACAGATTCATGCCAGTCCATCTCGACTGCCAGACGAAAGGCCGCAGCCAGATCCACCCGCAGGGCGTTTAGCTCAGTCTCTGGTAGGCGATGGGCCTTGAAGTCCTTTACCTGGCTCATTGGCTTTCTCCTGCATTTTGAGTTGTCGCCTCGAGGCCGCTACGCACCGAGCTGAGGTCCGTGCCGCGGTCCTCAAGACCGTCCGCCTTGCGGCCACCGCGATGGACGTGCGCGGGCGCGCGATTTGATACTTTGAGCGTTGTCGCCATCGCCATTGCGCGCTCCACCAACTCGTGCGCGCCGACCCGTAACGGCTCGCTTTGCTGGACAAACTTGACGTTTTGTTCCATGTCCTCTGCGCTCCAGCCCCGGCTGTGGGCAATATAAGGAAACTGTGGGAACACACAACCCACTTCGGCAAAGAAGCCGAGCATCTGACCGGCCACCGCCTGTATGCCGTCCTGACCCCCAGTAATAATAAGAGCGACGACCTTGTTGCGTAGCAGCACACGGTTGGCAATCGTGATCTGGTTTTGAATGCAATTCATACGCTCGACCATCTTGTAATAAAGCGAACTGGCGGCACCCCACCGTATCGGTGTCGCCACCAGTACGACGTCGGCCCAATGCACGAAGGCTTCGTATACACGATCGAGTTGATCGTTCGGGTCCATCTGCGTGATCGAACAGGGCCAGGTGCAGGCCTGCGCCGCCTTCGAGTAATAGCCCTCGCAGTTACGAAATTTCAACTGCGCAAGGCGCTGCAGCTGGCTGGAGCAACCCTTCGCCTCGGCGTGCCGGAGCGCCTCTTCTAAAAGTGCCTCCGAGGTGGAATAGCGAGGGTTTGATTTGCTCATCGAGGTGGTGGAGATTCCGAGCACATGCAGCGGACCGTCGTGCTCGGTGACAGGCCGCGCCACCGCGTGCGGCGGATGCGGCAGACGATGACGCCGCGTCGCCGAGTTAAGATCAATCCAGACGTGGCCGGATATCGTTTTCAATGCGTAGCAAGGCACACTTTCCGCTTCGTACCCGGGCTCACCACTCCCGTCACGACGATTGTATTTCCAGTTGTGCCAGGGACAGACAATCAGCTCGCCGTCGAGCCGACCTTGCCCGAGCGGACCGCCGACATGATTGCAAACGCCACTGATGGCCCCGAACTGTCCGTTTTGGAAACTCAGGGCGATCCGCTTACCACCAGCGCTTAGCTCCTGAAGTGGTCGCTCAGAGAGCAGCTCCGCGGATCCGAGATCATGCCAATGAGCGGCTGTGTCCATTCATCGAATTCTGACACAGAACCACGTATTCTGGGCCGCCGAAAAACTATCGCCACCGTTGAGCCATTCGGCTGGTTCGGGAAAGCCGGGAGACGACAAAAATGTTCGCGAATAAAACTAAGTACGCGCTGTTGACACTGTCCTCGGCGCTCATTGTGGGATTGGGCGGTCACGTTCCATCGAGCGCTGCCGCGCCCTCGGCAACGGCTGAGCCCATAACGGTGATCACCGCAGCGGCAATGATTGACGGCCTGGCCACGAAGCCACGAACCCGCGTAGCAGTTGTGGTTCGGGGAAACCGGATTGTTGCCGTTCGCGATGCCAATTCCGCGGATCTGCCCGCGGGCGCGCAACGTATCGACCTGGGCACCGCCACACTATTGCCGGGGCTCATCGACACCCATACGCACATTTTCCTGCAGGGAGAGGTGCCGGCGGAGGGCGGATACGACGTGCAGTTGCTCAAGCAACCGCTTGCATTTCGGGCGGCGCGGGCCGTCGTTTCGGCTCGTCGCGCACTCGAGCAAGGTTTTACGACCCTCCGGGACATGGGAACGGAAGGGGCAGGGTACGGTGATGTCGGCATCAAGCAGGCCATCGAGGGCGGCTACATTCCAGGACCACGTCTTTTTGTTTGCACGGTGGCGATATCAAGCACAGGCGGATATCCGTTGGAGAACTATGCCCCGGAATTGACGCTGCCCAAGGGCGTGCAGCTGATCGACGGACCGGACGAGGCACGGAAAGCGGCGCGCGAGCAACTCGACAAGGGCGCGGATTGGATCAAGGTCTACATGACGCACAGGTCTTGGACTGACCATGACGGCAACCTCGTCTCGCAGCCGACCCTGACCGTGGAGGAACTCCGGGCCATTGTCGATGAGACTCACGGCTGGGGCCGCAAGGTGGCCTGTCACGCGTACAACGGCCCAGGGCTCAAGCGCGCGCTCGACGGCGGCTGCGACTCGATTGAACATGGCCTGGACATTACAGATCAGGAAATCGCGCAGATGGTCAAGCAAGGCACATGGTACGTGCCCACCATCGCCGCTTACTACGGCGACTGGGACCCGCCCGACACCGCGAGCGGCCAGCGAGACCGAAAGCGCGTAGCTCTGCACGGCGTGTCCTTTACCAAGGCGCTAAAGGCCGGAGTCAAGATTGCTTTCGGCACTGACGTGGGCGGCTTTCCGTGGAGCCAACCGATCGCACAGGAATTCGGCCGCGAGGTCGAGTTTGGCATGACCCCGATGCAGGCCATTCAGTCTGCGACCGTCAAGGCCGCGGAGCTGCTGGGCATGTCGGGACAAATCGGCGTGATAGCCGAAGGGCGCGCGCGCCGACCTGATGGCGGTCAATGGCGATCCGCTCGCGGACGTCGCCGCGTTGGGGAAGGTGGCGTTCGTGATGAAGGACGGCAAGGTATTCCTCGGGCCCCGCGACTGACTGATCGGCATGGGTCGCGGGCGAAGCGAAGCCCGTCCCGCAAGTGTTTTAACCCGATGCGACCGTTGGCGAACGTACCTTGCAAATCAACGGTAACTTGTTGTTATATATTTCTAATTTAAGTGTAAATTGCGCCTCAGGTTGGGGGACTTGTGCACGCTCGCGATGTCGCGACGATGCCGCCGCACCCGCCCCAGCGTCCCGAAGTAGAGGGCAGCGTGTGGTAATCTTGTAGCGAGGAAAACGCTATGAACGCCGTAAATCCACTGCATCCCGATAACGCCGAAGGCGAACTACGCGCCTGGTGGATGCCCTTTACACATAACCGGTATTTCAAAGCGGCGCCGCGCCTTATCGCTTCGGCCAAGGGCTGTTACTTCACCCTGAAAGACGGCCGCCGGCTCTTTGACTGTCTGTCCGGGCTTTGGTGTTCCCCTCTGGGACACTCGCATCCGAAGGTCGTTGCGGCGATCAAGAAGCAAGTTGACACGCTCGATTACGCGCCGTCCTTTCAGATGGGGCATGAACCGGCATTCCGGCTTGCCACGCGAATCGTCGAGCTCGCCGGTCGTCCAAACGACCGTGTGTTCTTCGTGAACTCCGGCTCGGAGGCCGTGGATACTGCCCTCAAGATTGCCGTGGCCTACCACCGCATGCGCGGTGAGGCGTCCAGGACCCGGATCATAGGTCGCGAGCGTGGTTATCACGGCGTGGGGCTCGGTGGCATCTCAATCGGTGGCATGGTGGCCAACCGAAAAATGTTTGCCCCGTTGATGATTCCGGGCGTCGACCATCTGCCACACACCTGGAACCCTGCCGAAATGGCTTACAGCCGTGGCCAGCCGCAGTGGGGCACACATCTCGCGGAGGAACTTGAAAGACTGGTGGCACTCCATGACGCCTCGACCATCGCGGCGGTAATCGTCGAGCCCATGCAAGGGTCCACTGGGGTGATCGTTCCGCCCCGCGGTTACCTCGAGCGGCTCCGGGAAATCTGCACGAAGCACGGCATCCTGTTGATCTTCGATGAAGTCATCACCGGATTTGGACGCCTTGGAACACCGTTTGGCGCCAACTTCTTTAACGTTCAGCCCGACTTGACGACCTTCGCTAAGGCCGTCAACAACGCGACCGTGCCGCTCGGTGGCGTGATCGCGCGCGATGAGATCTACCAGGCCTTCATGACCGGGCCCGCCCACGCAATCGAGTTCTTCCACGGTTATACCTATTCCGCACATCCGCTGGCCGTGGCAGCTGCGCACGCGACGCTGGACGTACTTAGCGAGGAGCGACTTATCGGGCGTGCCGCGGAATTGGCGCCGGTCCTCGAAACAGGCCGTGCATTCGCTCAAGGGCGAGCCCCACGTGACCGACATTCGTAATCTCGGGCTGGCGGCCGCCATCGAGCTTGCCCCGGTCAATGGCCAGCCCGGACTCAAAGCCGTGCGTGTGTTTGAGCGCGCGCTGGATGAAGGGCTGCTGGTACGTTTCGGCGGGGAGTGTCTTGCGGTAGCCCCCCCGTTTGTCAGCACGCCCGAAGAGATCGTGGCGATGGTCGAGGGGCTCCGCCGCGCGCTGCGCGCCGTGCCCGCCTAAGGCGATCGGGGGTGCCACGATGGTAGCCGCGCTCAAAATAGGAGCCGCCGAAGCCAATGTCGTCGGACATTGGATCGATGGCAAGCTCGTTCCTGGAGAAGGTCAGCGGCGCGCGCCTGTGTTTAATCCGGCTCTGGGCAAGCCGGTGCGCGAAGTCAGCCTTCGCCGATGCCGCGCAGGTCGATCTCGCGGTGCAAAGCGCCTTGCGAGCACAGCCCGGCTGGGCGCGGATCACTGCTCTGCAACGGGCGCGGGTCCTGTTCCGGTTCAAGGAACTCCTCCTGCAGAATGCCAAGCAGATGGCTCACACGCTGTCGGAGGAGCATGGCAAGACACTCGCCGACGCTGAGGGTGAGCTGACCCGGGGCATGGAGGTTGTCGAATTCGCCTGCGGCGCACCCCATTTGCTCAAGGGAGAATTTAGCGAGAGCGTTGGCACCGGTGTCGACAGTTACGGAATACGCCAGCCCCTGGGCGTGGTCGCCGGAATCACGCCCTTCAATTTTCCGGCCATGGTTCCCATGTGGATGTTTCCGATCGCACTGGCCTGCGGCAACGCCTTCATCCTCAAACCCTCGGAGCGCGACCCCTCGGTGTCGCTGCTGATAGCGGCCTTATTGCAACAAGCCGGTCTTCCTGACGGCGTGTTCAATGTGGTGCAGGGGGACAAGCTAGCGGTAGATGCGTTGCTCGAACATCCGAATATCGCCGCAGTAAGTTTTGTCGGCTCCACCCCGATCGCCCGTTACATCCAGGCGCAGGGCACGTTACACAAGAAACGCGTGCAGGCACTCGGTGGAGCGAAAAACCACGCCGTCGTGATGCCGGATGCCGACCTCAATGCCGCGGTAGAGTCGATTGTCGGGGCCGCTTACGGTTCGGCCGGAGAGCGCTGTATGGCTGTCTCGGTCGTCGTGGCGGTCGGCGAGGCGACGGCCGATGCGCTGATCGCACGCTTTCGCGAGCGGGTGTCGACACTCAAGGTAGGCGCACCCGACCTAGCCGGCACAGACATGGGTCCCCTGGTCACTGCCCAGGCACGTGAGCGAGTCCGCGGCTACATTGAGGCGGGCGTAAGCGCCGGCGCAGAACTTGCCATCGACGGTCGGGAGGTGAGTGTGGCCGGACGCGAGCAGGGATTCTTTGTCGGGCCAACCTTGTTTGATCACGTGACCGCGACAATGAGTATTTATCGGGAGGAAATCTTCGGACCCGTCCTGTCCGTGGTGCGTGTGCCCGATTACGCGGCGGCATTGACACTGGTCAACGGCCACGAGTTTGCCAATGGCGCGGCGGTATTTACGCAGAGCGGCGCGATCGCGCACGCCTTCGCGCGCGATGTGGAAATCGGCATGGTCGGAGTCAACGTGCCTGTGCCGGTGCCCATGGCCTTCCACAGCTTCGGGGGCTGGCGCAATTCGATGTTCGGCGATCACCACATGCACGGCCCCGAGGGCGTGCGCTTCTACACGCGGCTTAAGACCGTGACCCAACGCTGGCCAGAGCCCGAGAGCGTGCGAGCCGATTTTGTTATGCCGACTATGAAGTAGCTCGGTTCGCCGAATTCCAATGGGGCATCCACGGTCTCGTGAGGCCGACGTCAAGGATTCATGATGAAATCGCATGCGCGTGTCGTTATCGTCGGCGGTGGCGCTATGGGCGTCGGCCTCCTTTATCATCTCGCGCTCGAGGGCTGGACCGACGTGGTGCTGATCGAAAAGGGCGAACTCACGTCCGGTTCGACCTGGCACGCTGCAGGCCAATGCCCGCATTTCAACGGATCCTTGAACATGACGCGCGTGCATCTGTATGGCACGCAGCTGTATGCACGACTCGAGGAACTCACGGGCCACGCCGTCAGCTGGCATGGATGCGGGGGCCTGCGGCTTGCAACCACCGACGAAGAGGTTCTGTGGCTCAAGCACGTCCATGGCATCTCAAAACTGGCCGGTTACGAGGCACACGTCATCGGTCGCGATGAAATAGCGCAATATCATCCGTACCTCGACAGCACCGGTGTCAAGGCCGCCTTCTTGACGGTCACCGACGGGCACGTTTCGCCCAGCGACATCACCCACGCCATGGCGGCCGGCGCCCGGAAGCTGGGCGCCGAAATATACCGCCGGACGCGCGCTACGGACATTCGGCGCTTGTCGTCGGGCGAATGGCAGGTAATCACAGACCAGGGAAACATCACCTGCGAGCACATCGTCAACAGCGCTGGAAGCTATGCCGAGGTGGTCGGGTCATGGACCGGGCACAAGGTGCCGCTCGTCAACATGTTGCACCATTACGTCATCACCGAGCCGCTCCAGGAACTCATCGACCTCGAGAAGGAACTGCCCGTCGTACGCGACCCCTTTGCGCACGCCTACCTGCGCGAAGAGACCAACGGCATCCTGATCGGCCCCTATGAGACGGCTACCGCCCACGTGTGCTGGGAAGGCCAGCCTCCGGACTGGAATTTCGAAAGCGAATTGATCGCACCGGAACTGGACCGCCTCATGCCGTGGCTGGAAAAAGCGTCCGAACGCCTGCCGCTGTTTGGCAAAGCGGGTCTGAAGACCGTGGTGTCCGGTGCAATCACGCACACGCCCGATGGCGTCTATCTTTCGGGACCGGCCGCGGGGGCGAGAAATTACTGGATGCACTGCGGAGCCTCCATCGGTATCGCACAGGGCGGTGGCGCTGGAAAGTACCTCGCGCAATGGATGGTGCACGGACAAACGGAAATTAATATGCGCGAATTCGACCCGCGCCGGTTCGGCACCTGGGCCAGTAAGGAATACACAACGGCGGTATCCATAGAGGATTACCACCACATGTATTACTGCTACAAACCCGGCGAACAGCACCAGGTCGGCCGTGGCTTGCGAAAGTCCTCCCTGTACGATCGGCTCGCGGCAGCCGGCGCGCAATTCGCCCAGATTTACGGCTGGGAGCGACCACGCTGGTATGACACCACTGGTGCCGGTGAAAGCTATTCCTGGCAGCGCTCCAACTGGTGGGAACCGGTGCGCGCGGAGTGCCTGACCGTTCGCGAGCGCGTTGGACTGATGGATCTTTCGACGTTCTCGAAATACGACCTGCAGGGGCCGGATTCGCTGGCGTTTCTGGAGCGCGTCTGCGCAAACGGCATTTCGCAGCGCGATGGTGGCATCATTCTCGGCCACCTGCTGACTCCGGCCGGCTTCATCGAGAGCGAAATCACAGTGACGCGCTTTGCCCCTGACCGCTTTTACGTGCTCTCGGCGGCTGTTGCCCAACAGCATGACATGGACCAGCTCGAAGGACGCCGCAAATCAGGCGAACGCTTCACGCTCACGGATGTCACCGACGATTTCGGAACTTTGGTGCTTGCTGGGCCCAAAGCCCGTGACGTGCTCAAGGCTGTCACCGATCGTGACTTGTCCAATGCGTCCTTTCGTTGGCTCACGGGCCAGATCGCTGAAGTGGCCGGGGTGCCGGGAGTACGGTTGCTGCGGGTCAACTACGTCGGCGAGCTTGGATGGGAGCTGCATGTGCCCATGGCTCGCATGCCCGAGGTGTTCGATGCGTTGATGACCGCGGGCGCCCCGCACGGCATTGGACTGTTCGGTACCTACGCAATGAATTCGCTCCGGATGGAGAAGGCCTATCGGGGCTGGGGCTCGGACCTTACCAACGAGGTCACCATGATCGAGGCCGACATGGAACGTTTCGTCGACTACAAGAAGGATTTTATCGGCAAGGCGGGTACGCTCAGGTCCAAGCACGAAGGGCCGCGCATTGTGCTGAGCTACCTTGAAGTGGATGCTGGGCGCGCCGATTGCCTTGGGAACGAGCCTGTGTACGTCGATGGGCAATTGGCGGGACTGACCAGCAGCGGCGGGTACGGTTTTGCAGTGCAAAAATCTCTGGCGTTTGCCTACATACAGCCGCGCGTACTGGTGGACAATGCGCGCATCGAGATCGAAATTCGCGGTGAAAGGCGGATCGCGCGGATAATCGCCCAACCGGATTGGGACCCAAAGAACGAGCGTCTGCGTTCCTGAGCCGCCCACCACGTTTACTTTACGGAGAGCCAGGCAATGTATACGCAAGGCCTAGATGGTGCGGTTCCAAATCGGCCCACCGAGTCGGCTGCCGAGAGCGGCGATGTGGGGGCAAGGTTTCAGGCACGCGTCGATGCCGAGGAAAAAATCGAGCCCAAGGACTGGATGCCCGCCGGCTACCGCCAGACCCTGATCCGTCAGATTTCCCAGCATGCGCACTCCGAGATCGTCGGCATGCTCCCAGAAGGTAATTGGATCACACGGGCACCCACTCTGCTGCGCAAAGCCATCCTCATCGCAAAGGTCCAGGACGAAGGCGGCCACGGAGCCTACTTGTACAGTGCGGCGGAGACCCTCGGCGTCAGCCGTGATGAACTCGTTGGCCAACTGCTTGCGGGAAAAGCGAAGTATTCAAGCATATTCAACTACCCGACCCCCACCTGGGCCGACATTGGCGCGATTGGGTGGCTCGTGGATGGCGCGGCGATCATGAATCAGATACCGCTGTGTCGCTGCTCCTACGGCCCGTACGCGCGAGCGATGGTGAGGATTTGCCGAGAAGAGAGTTTCCACCAAAGACAAGGCTACGACATCATGCTGAAGCTGGCGCGAGGCACGCCCGCGCAGCAGCAGATGGCCCAAGCCGCGCTCGAGCGCTGGTGGTGGCCTTCCATGATGATGTTTGGCCCCTCGGACGCCGATTCGGCGCACAGTGCACAATCCATGCAATGGAAGATCAAGCGATTCTCGAACGACGAACTGCGCCAGAGGTTTGTGGACTTTACTGTTCCGCAGGCCGATTACCTCGGACTAAAGGTTCCCGATCCCGATCTGAAGTGGGACCCGGTTGCCGGCCGCTATCAATTTGGTGCCATAGACTGGAACGAATTTAACGAAGTTCTCAAGGGTCACGGTCCCTGCAACCGCGAGCGACTCGCGGCCCGTCAGCGCGCGCACGAGCAGGGAGCCTGGGTGCGGGAAGCGGCAACGCGTTATGCCCAGAAGAGGCTGGCGCGCGCCGCGGGCGTGGCGGCTTAAATGGAACACCAGCGGGAGAGCGCACCATGACATCACCTGAGGGCTGGCCACTCTACGAGATCTTCATCCGCGCGCGCGGTGGGCTCGACCACAAACACGTCGGCAGCGTACACGCAGTCGATGCCCGCATGGCGCTCGAACATGCTCGCGACGTATACACGCGCCGGCTCGAGGGCGTAAGCATCTGGGTGGTCAGGTCCAGTGAGATTACGGCGTCGGACCCGAGGGACGCAGACACCATGTTTGAACCGGCACGCGACAAGATCTATCGGCATCCGACGTTCTACGAAATTCCCGACGAGGTGAAGACTCTGTGACCGCCACAGCAACCGGCAGCAGCGAACTGGCCGCGCGCATTGATTACGTGCTGCAGCTCGCCGACACCAGCCTGGTGCTGGGACAGCGTCTGGGCGAACTGCTGGGGCACGGCCCGACAATCGAGGAGGATCTGGGGCTGGCCAATATCTCACTGGACCTGATCGGTCAGGCGCGTCTCCTGCTTACTTACGCCGGCGAGCTGGAGGGTCGCGACCGCACCGAAGATCAGCTGGCCTTTTTGCGGGTCGAGAGTGAATTCCGCAATCTGGTGCTTGCGGAGCAGCCTAACGGCGATTTTGCCCAGACGATTGTTCGCCAGGTACTGATCGATTCCTATCAGCTCGCACTTCACGAGCGCCTGCAGCACTCTACAGATTCACGCCTTGCCGCGATTGCGGCCAAGTCGCTCAATGAAACTCGCTATCACTGGCGCTACAGCAGCGGCTGGCTGATTCGCCTTGGAGACGGTACGGAGGAAAGTCATCTTCGTGCGCAACGAGCCTTAGACCAGAACTGGGCCTACACCTGCGAATTCTTTGATGAGCAAGAGCAAGACCGTGCGTTGGCGCAACTCGGAGTCGCACCGGCACTGTCCGAAGTGCAGCGCGATTGGTCGACGAGCATCGACAGCGTGCTGAAGGAGGCGACGCTGAAGCGGCCCGCGGACACCCCTTACCGGTGGTACGGGCGGCGCGGCGCACATTCCGAACACTTGGGGTACATGCTGGCCGACATGCAATACCTGCAGCGAACCCATCCGGGTGCCCAGTGGTGATTGGCGCTGTCACCGCGGCCCCCGAGGAATCAATGGCCTGGAACGCGCTACGTGCCGTAATGGATCCGGAAATCCCGATATTGAGCGTGATTGATCTGGGGCTGATTCGGCACGTCAGTTGCGCCGGCAACGGGCACATTGAAGTCGGCCTGGCCCCTACGTATTCGGGTTGCCCGGCTACTGCAGTGATTCGAGGGGCGGTCGTAGCGGCACTCCACGCTGCCGGATTTTCGCACCCCACCGTCGTTGAGATAATTTCACCACCCTGGACCAGCGCCTGGCTGAGCAATGAGGCACATCAAAAGCTCCGCCAGTACGGGATCGCTCCGCCGTCGAATCCGATCACATCGCCCCGCGCTATCTGGGGAGATGCAGGTAACATAGCGTGTCCGCGGTGTGACTCGCTGGATACCGAGGAGCTCAGCCGATTTGGCTCGACACCATGCAAGGCCTTGCATCGCTGCAAGTCGTGTCTGGAGCCCTTTGAGCACTTCAAGTGCATCTGACTTTCCATCCCCTCAAGATCAGCGACCGTGTTGCCGCCGCCGACGATGCGGTCTGCCTCACTTTGACCGTCCCTAACCATTTGCTTTCGGAGTACGACTTCAGGCCCGGACAACATGTCGCACTGCGGGCAGTTCTCGACGGAAAGGAAGTGCGTCGCACCTATTCCATTGTGAACGGCGCGCCGGCCGGTGAGTTACGCTTGGGAATCCGCGTGCAGCCCCGCGGAGGCCTTTCAAATTTCCTGGCCTACGAAGCCAAGGTGGGCGACACCATAGAGGCTCTGGGTCCCACGGGCCGCTTCATATATGCGGAATCCACTCAACCCGACCGATACTGCCTGGCGCTTGCAGCCGGCAGCGGGATTACACCGATTTTATCGATAGTTACGGCATTGCTGGAGCGGAACGCCGCCAGTCGCGTGGTCCTGATCTACAGCAACCGGACCGTGGCGCACACCATGTTTGCCGAGGATATCCTGGCGCTTAAAAATCGCTTCATGGACCGGCTCGCCGTGCATTTCATCATGAGCCGTGAGCCTCAGGACATGGACATTTTCAATGGCCGCCTCGACGGAGCCAAGCTTGGTGAATTGCGCGGTCGGCTATTCGAGCCCTCGGCGGTGGATGAAGTGTTTGTTTGCGGACCTGGAGACATGGTGACGAGTTGCCGCGATGCACTCAGCGCTATGGGAGTAAGTGCGCCCGTCCACTTCGAGCGCTTCGCTAACCCAACCAGCGCCTCGCTCAAGCGCGCGGAAGTCAGTGCAACGACTGGCCATACTGCAACCGTCACAGTAATTCAGGACGGCCGCCGACGGAAATTCAAAATGACTGCCGATGACGAGTCGGTACTCTCCGCGGCGGAACGCGCAGGTCTGGATCTGCCTTATTCCTGCCGGGCGGGTGTGTGTTCGACCTGCCGCGTAAAACTGACCAAGGGAAAGGTTGTACTGCGGCACAACGTGGCCCTTGAGGAATGGGAACTGGCCGCCGGCTTTATACTGGCCTGCCAGGCGCGGCCAATAGAACCGGAACTTGAACTCAGTTACGACGAGAAGTAACCGCTCTTAGGATCAGTTTACCCACGTGACCTATCAATCCATACTTTTTGAAGCTGTCCAAGGCGTTGCCCGCCTGACGCTCAATCGACCCGACCGGCTCAACAGTTTTACAGCGGCAATGCACGGCGAGGTGATTCATGCGCTGGAAGGAATGACAGGCGAGGATGTTCGGGTCTTGGTGCTTACCGGCGCAGGTCGCGCATTCTGCGCTGGCCAGGACCTCAACGATCGGGCCGTGGCCCCTGGCGGGACACCGGTGGACCTGGGCGATTCGATCGAGCGTTACTACAAGCCGCTGGTTCTACGATTGCGCCGGTTGCCGATGCCGGTCATCGCCGCGGTGAACGGCGTGGCGGCCGGGGCCGGCGCAAACATCGCGCTGGCCTGCGATCTGGTGATTGCGGCACGGTCCGCGAGCTTTATCCAATCCTTCAGCAAACTGGGCCTGGTCCCCGATTGCGGGGGCACCTGGAGCCTGCCGCACTTGGTAGGCGGAGCCCGCGCCCTAGGGCTCGCTCTCCTCGGCGATAAGTTGCCGGCGGAGCAGGCTGCACAATGGGGTCTGATCTGGCGTTGTGTGGAAGATTCTGAGTTTGCAGGCACGGTCGATGCCATTGCCGCGCAGCTCGCAAGTGGACCTACCCGCGGCTTTGCGCGCACAAAACAGTTGATCCACGCGGCCTGGAGCACGAGTTTTGAGGCCGCACTCGATGCGGAGCGTGAAGCGCAGCGCGAACTGGGTGCTTCGGCGGATTATGCCGAAGGAGTGGCCGCCTTTACGGCCAAGCGCACGCCCCGCTTTTCGGGCCGGTAATCGCGCCCGGATGGACAGAGTATGACCACAGTGTATGAGAACGCAGCGGAGAGGGCGGCCCGGGCATTGTTCGCCAACGATCGTGCCTCACAGCAATTGGGCATTGATCTGATCGCGGTTGAGGAGGGAATCGCCCGGGTGAAGATGATCATCCGGCCGGACATGAGCAACGGGCACGGAATTTGCCACGGCGGATTTATATTTGCTCTGGCGGACAGTGCTTTTGCATTTGCCTGCAACAGCCATGGCCCGGCCACCGTGGCCGCGGCGGTCTCGATTGATTTTCTCGTTCCTGCGAAGCAAGGGGATGTATTGACGGCCGTCGCGACGGAGCGCTGGTTGAGCGGACGCACGGGCTTGTACGACCTCAGCGTCACGCGCTCCGACGGGACCGTAATCGCGCACGCCCGAGGACGCTCCCACCGGCTTGCCAGCGCATCAACTGCACCTATAACCTGAGGACAGAAAAACCGTGCCTTCCGCCTATATATGCGATGCCGTGCGCACGCCCTTTGGACGTTACGGCGGATCCCTTGCCAGCGTCCGCCCGGACGACCTGGCCGCGATTCCAATCAAGGCTTTGCTAAACCGGAATTCCCAAGTCGATCCGGCCGCCATTGACGATGTGATTCTTGGCTGTGCCAACCAGGCCGGCGAGGACAATCGGAACGTCTCTCGTATGGCGCTGCTCCTGGCTGGATTGCCGGAAACCGTTCCAGGCGGGACTGTCAATCGACTGTGTGGATCGGGCCTCGATGCCCTGATGATTGCCGCCCGTATGATCCGAACCGGCGAGGCCGAAATGATCATCGCCGGGGGCGTGGAAAGCATGAGTCGCGCCCCATACGTATTGAGTAAGGCCACGGCTGCCTACTCGCGCGATGTGCAAATGTTCGACACCACGATTGGCTGGCGCTTTGTCAATCCATTGCTCAAGACAAAATTCGGTACCGATTCGATGCCCGAGACCGCCGAGAACGTAGCGGCGGAGTTTCGTATCGACCGCACCGATCAGGATAAATTCGCCCTGCGTAGCCAGGAGCGTGCGCTCGCCGCGCAGGACACAGGTATCCTCGCCGCGGAAATAGTGCCGGTCGTGATACACGCAAAGAAGGGCGAATCAACCACCGTCGATCGGGACGAACATCCGCGCCGTACCACCCTTGAGTCGCTGGCGCGCCTAGCGACGCCGTTCCGCGAAGGCGGCAGCGTGACCGCCGGCAATTCATCGGGCGTGAACGATGGAGCTGGCGCGCTGCTGATCGCAAACGAAGCGGCGATCAAACGTTACCACTTGACCCCGCGGGCGCGGATTGTCGGTGGCACCGTCACTGGCATCGCGCCGCGCATCATGGGCATGGGGCCGGTCGATGCGATTCGGAAGCTCCTGGCCCAGCAAAAGTGGTCGCTGGAGGACCTGGATGTCATTGAACTCAATGAAGCCTTCGCAGCCCAGGCACTCGCCGTGCTGCGCGAGCTCGGGCTCCCGGATGATGCGGCACACGTCAACCCCAACGGCGGGGCCATTGCGCTCGGCCACCCTCTCGGCGCCAGCGGCGCCCGATTGGCTAGCACTGCCATGTACCAGCTCGGTAGGACCGGCGGCAGACGTGCGCTCTGCGCCATGTGCATTGGCGTAGGCCAAGGCATCGCGCTAGGCATAGAACGTGTTTAGCTAGGGACTGCTCCAGGGTGGCAGTACCGGTACGCCTGACCAGGGACGATGGAGTCGCAATCCTCGAGATCGACAATCCCCCCGTGAACGCGTTGAGCCAGCCGGTGCGGGCGGCGTTGCTGGCGGCAGTGCAGTCTGTGGAAAAGGATCCCGGCATCCTGGGCATCGTCATTAGGGGATCCGGCCGCTATTTCGTGGCCGGGGCGGATCTGCGCGAATTCGAAGCGCCGCCTCGCGCCCCATTGCTCAATGATGTGCTGCTGTGCATCGAGGCTCTCGAAAAACCGGTGCTCGCAGCTCTCCATGGCGCAGCGCTCGGTGGCGGGCTGGAACTGGCTTTGGCATGCCACTACCGATGTGCCCTGGCAGGCACCAGCCTTGGGTTTCCGGAAGTCAAGCTTGCCTTGATGCCCGGCTCGGGCGGCACGCAGCGGTTGCCGCGTCTGGTGGGGGCGCGCGTAGCGATGGAGATGATGCTCGGTGGGGAGTCCATGAGCACCGAACGGGCCCTTGAACTTGGCATTGTGGATCGCCTGGTGGACGGATCGGACCTCGCGCGTGGCGCGAGAACCTTTCTCCAAGAACTGATCAGCCTCCACAAAGGACCCCGTCGGCTCCGGCAGGTGGAACTTTACCCAAGCAGCGAAGATCTGCGGGCTTTCTCCGATCAGCGCGCCGTGCTGTCGCGCAGCGGTTCGACGGATTTGGCGCCTGGTTACATTATCGAGTGCGTCGAGGCGGCGTATCACCAACCCTTTGAGGCGGCGCTCGCGCTTTCGCGCCGCCGGTTCGAAGAGTGTCGCGTATCGCAGGAGTCCCGCGCTTTACGGCATCTGTTCTTCGCGGAGCGGGCCACCGCGGCTGGTACCGGCAAGAGTACCGCCGCGGTGCATACGGTGGCCGTGGTGGGGGCGGGTACCATGGGCAGCGGCATCGCGGTGAGCCTTGCCACTTCCGGGTACGAGGTCGTGTTGATCGATTCCTCAAAGGAAGCCGCGAGTGCCGGGTACCAGCGGGCCGTTGGAACAATCGAAGCATCAGGGCACAAGGGCCGCATGAGTTCCGAAGCGGTCGCCACCGCGATCAAGCGCATCAGCGCCAGTGAAGAGTTTGGCGCCGTCGCATCCGCGAACCTCGTCATCGAGGCCGTTTTTGAGAGCATGGCCGTCAAGCGGGAGGTATTTCAAAGCCTCGACAGGTCATGCCGCGCCGACGCCATATTGGCCACCAATACCTCCACTCTGGACGTCGATGCGATCGCATCGGTCACTTCACGCCCGCAGAGCGTCATCGGGATGCATTTCTTCAGCCCTGCACATGTCATGCGGCTGGTAGAGATCGTCCGCGGCGCGGCCAGTTCGCCTGAAGCGATTGCGGCCGCCATGGCCGTTACGCACCGCATGGGGAAACTGGGCGTGGTGGTGGGAAACTGCTTTGGTTTTGTCGGCAACCGGATGCTCTACGCCTATGGTCGTGAGAACCAAATCATGTTGCTCGAAGGGGCGAGTCCTTTGCAGATCGATTCGGCCCTGAAGGCATTTGGGATGGCCATGGGCCCGAACGCGGTTGGCGATCTGGCGGGCCTGGATGTCGGCTACCGGGTTCGGCGGGAACGCACCGATCGGCCCTCCGATCCGCGATATTTCCGGATAGCCGACCTGCTGGTCGAGGCGGGACGTCTTGGTCAGAAAAGTGGACGAGGCGCCTACCGCTACGAGCCCGGATCACGCACCGCATTGACCGATCCTGAGGTGGACTCACTTATCGAGGCGGAATCCGCTCGTCTGGGAATCACGCGCCGCTCGATCCCGGATTCCGAAATCATCGATCGCTGCATCTACGCCCTGATCAACGAGGGCGCCGCCATTCTCGGTGATGGCATTGCCCGCTCGGCCTCCGACATCGACGCGATTTGGTGCAACGGCTACGGATTCCCGCGCCGACGTGGCGGACCGATGTTTTACGCCGACACGCTTGGTCTTCCCGTGGTGCTGGAGGGAATGGGCAGAATTTCGATACACCAAGGCGCACAATACTGGAGCCCGGCACCGCTCCTGCGCGAACTGGCGCAGCGCGGCAGCTCGTTCGCCGATTGGGACCGGACGCACAATCAAGGTAGCTCAGGGGCATCGTCATGAAGGTCAGGAGTTACGTTCTGGGCCAATGGGTCGAGGGCGCCGGCGAAGGGGCCGCGGTTCGCGACGCTACGACAGGAGCTGTCATTGGCCAGGTAAGCTCCGCTGGAATCAATTTTGCGCAGGTTCTCGATTACGCGCGCAATACCGGTGGACCGGCGCTGCGGGCGCTGACCTTTCACGAACGCGCGAATCGGCTCAAGGCGCTCGGCAAGAAATTGCTCGAACTCAAGGAAGAGTTCTATCCCATTTCCCACCAGACCGGCGCCACCCGGGCGGACTCCTGGGTGGACATCGAGGGCGGCATCGGCACCCTCCTGGTATTCGCAAGCAAAGGTACCCGGGAACTGCCCAACAGCCATATATACGTCGATGGGGCAGTGGAGAAGCTCTCCAAGGAAGGGACCTTCGTCGGGCAGCACATCTGCGTGCCACTGGAAGGTGCGGCGATCCACATCAATGCCTTCAACTTTCCCGTCTGGGGGATGCTGGAGAAATTGGCGCCCGCGATTCTCGCAGGGGTCCCTGTCGTGGTTAAACCGGCGACCTCCACCGCGTACCTCGCCGAGCAGGTCGTACACCGGATCATCCAAGGCGGGACCTTACCGCCGGGCGCACTGCAGTTTATCGGCGGCAGCCTCGGCGACTTGTTCGATCACCTCACGTGCCAGGATTTTGTGTCTTTCACCGGATCGGCTCTGACCGCTCACAAGCTCAAGTCACACCCGATCATCACGCGCCATGCCGTGCGCTTCGTTGCGGAGACCGATTCTCTTAATTCGTCGATTCTCGCACCGGACGTTCGACCGGACATGGCGGAATTTGAGTTATTTATCCGGGAAGTTACCCGCGAAATGACGTCCAAGGCCGGGCAGAAATGCACGGCGATACGCAAGGCTCTGGTACCGCGCGATTTGGTAGCCGAAGTGGTCAGGGCGCTGCAAGGCGCGATCGGAAAAGTGGTGCTGGGTGACCCGCGTGCGGAGGGCGTTCGCATGGGTCCTTTGGCCAACCTTGAACAGAAGCGAGAAGTACTATCGCGCGTGGCCGAGCTGCGCAATGAAGCGGAGCTGGTGGCCGGTAATGTCGATGATTTTGCCCTCGTTGGCGCCGATCGAGAGCGTGGTGCATTCGTGCCACCGCTCCTGCTGCTGTGCAATTCACCGGCAAATGCGCGGGCCGTGCACGAGACGGAGGTGTTCGGGCCAGTCGCCACGGTATTGCCTTACGATGACATGGCTGACGCCATTGCGCTCGCGCGACGCGGCGCGGGTAGCCTCGCCGCGTCGGTTTTCTCGGCCGACGATGCGGTCGCCAGACAACTGGTACTCGGCCTCGCACCATTCCATGGCCGTATTGTGGTGATCAATCGCCATTGCGCAAAGGAGTCCACCGGGCATGGCTCGCCGCTGGCACACCTGGTGCACGGGGGCCCGGGTCGGGCGGGGGGCGGTGAGGAGATGGGCGGCATCCGCGGTGTCATGCATTACATGCAGCGCACGGCCATCCAGGGCACGCCCGACACGATCACCGCTGTCACAGAGCGCTGGGCGCGCGGTTCGAGACAGAATGACCCGGGCCGCCACCCGTTCCGTATCCCGTTTGGTCAACTGCAACTCGGCGATACCTTTAATTCCGCCGAACGCGCGATCACCGTAGAAGACATAGAACAATTCGCGGCTCTGACGGGAGATACCTATTACGCTCACATGAGCGAGAGCGAAGCCGCCCGCAATCCGCTGTTCGGCGGGCGAGTGGCCCATGGTTACTTTCTTATTTCAGCCGCGGCAGGGCTGTTTGTCGATCCGGACTACGGACCGGTGCTGGGCAATTACGGACTCGACAACCTGCGCTTCGTCAAGCCGGTAAGGCCCGGCGATTCCATCCGCGTGCGACTCACTTGTATGGAGAAAACGTTACGGCCGGAGAAAGGCTGGGGTGAGGTGAGCTGGGACACGGAGATCCGCAACCAGAACGGGGAAACCGTGGCCTCCTATAACGTACTGACGATGGTCAGCGTGGACGCAATTCCTGATTCGCGCCCCGCTGTGTAGACATGGCCCGCATCGATCTTAAACGCTATCAACAGGACTTCCCCAGCCTTGGTTTCGCGGAACCGGCGGAGCGCGTGCTCGAAATTGTGATTACCCGAGACGGCACGCAGAACTCCGCCGATGCCACGACTCACCGCGAACTCGCCTATATCTGGCGGCAGATCGATGCCGACCCCGAAGCGCGCGCGGTGCTGGTGCGAGGAGCGGGGACCAATTTTTCCTCCGGCGGCGACTATGCGCTTATCGAGCGCATGATTGCCGATGAGGCCACGCTGCTGCGGGTCTGGAAGGAAGCCTCAGATCTGGTCTATAACCTCGTGAACTGCAGCAAGCCTGTGGTCGCTGCCGTGCGCGGGAGCGCCGTAGGGGCGGGCCTGGCGATTGCACTGCTGGCCGATGTGTCCATTGCGGCCGCGGATGCGAAGATCCTGGACGGCCATACTCGACTTGGGGTGGCCGCCGGTGATCACGCGGTGATGATTTGGCCACTGCTGTGCGGTCTCGCCAAGGCACGCTATCACCTGCTGACCAACCGGCCCTTGTCGGGCGCCGAGGCCGAACGCATCGGCCTGGTCGCCGTGTGCGTCGAGGACAGTGAAGTGCTGCCCACGGCGCTGGAGACCTGTCGGGAACTTGCCGCCGGCAGCGCAAGCGCCCTCCATTTCACCAAGCATGCGCTCAACAACTGGCTGAGGCTCGCCGGTCCCAGCTTCGATGCTTCCCTTGCGCTGGAGTTTATGGGCTTTCGGCTCAGCGACGCCCGTGAGGGGATTGAGGCCGCACGCGCCAAGCGACGACCATCGTTTAAGGGGCCATCGGCCTAGAGGCGCCTGAGTTCAATGCGCAGCGGATGAGAAGCGATCGATACCAGCAACTGCGCAACCTGCCCGTTGAGTGCAACCCAACGACCAGGAATGACCTCCAGGCTATTCGTTGGCGGGCAGATGGTGCAAGGGGAGGGCGGCGGCACGCTTGACGGTTGCCAGAACAATGCTCGAGTGCACATCCCTCACGCCCGGGAGCTTCATCAGCCGCTTCAGCACGGTCGCGCCGAGAGCCTCCAGATCAGGCACGGTGACGTAGAGCAGAAAATCGGATGCGCCGGTCACCGCGAAACAGGAGATCACCTCGTCGAACTTGGACAATTCCCGCTGGAAACTCATGACGACATCGTCCGCGTGTTGCTGGAGCTTGACCTGCACGAAGGCCTGCACCTTCAGGCCCACACGCGCCGGGTTGACAATCGCCGCATAGCCCTCGATGACGCCGGCCTGTTCCAGGGCGCGGATGCGCCGAGCGCAGGGGGTTTGGGACAAACCGACCGCTTCGGCGAGTTCAACCACTGTGAGTCGGCCGTCATCCTGCAGGGCGCCCAGGATGCGGGTATCGGACCGGTCAAGTTTCATTGCTACTCCAAGGCATATTGGTGTTTATCACTATTTTTAGAGGAATCTTGTACTATTTATAGCATTTTCCACCCGCATTAAGGGCATAGGCTCTGAGCGCACCGATTCCTGAGACGCCCCATCGCATGTCCATGAACGCGACCCAAGCCCGTTCACACCCCCCCTCCGTCGAGCCAACCGACTGGCGCAAGGCGCTGCATTTCGCGTCGCTGTCGCGAGCGCTCGATGACCTGGAGGAGTCGGTGCTGACTCCAGCGCGCAAAGTCCTGTATCAATTCTCCGCGCGAGGTCACGAACTGACTCAAGTACTGCTCGCGCAGCAGCTCACGGGCCAGCGCGATGGCGTGGCGTCCTACTACCGTTCGCGTCCCTTGATGCTCGCCCTGGG
This sequence comes from uncultured Gammaproteobacteria bacterium, assembly GCA_963717335.1. Lineage (GTDB taxonomy): Bacteria > Pseudomonadota > Gammaproteobacteria > Steroidobacterales > Steroidobacteraceae > FEN-1191. The sequence continues at coordinate 814,709 of CAVQVZ010000006.1, forward strand.
ATTGCCACTGGATGATGCGCTCGGCTCGACCATGATGCGCGGCGGCGGCCTGAGCGACGGCCGTGACATCGGTGTGGTCTTCAATTTCCCGAACCTGCGTGGCCCGTGCGTATTGCCGGCCTGCGGGGGCGTGGGCACGCAGTACACACCGGCGGTCGGCTGGGCCCAGGCGCTGCGATATCACGCCGACGTCCTCAAGGACGATCGATACCGAGGCAGCATCGCGGTGGCCCACGGTGGCGATGCCTCCACAGCCACCAACGGATTCTGGGCCGCACTCAATATCGCCACGACCCAGCGCCTGCCGATCCTCTTCTACATCGAAGACAACGGCTACGGCATCTCGGTCCAATCAAAGCTCCAGACCCCGGGCGGCAATATTGCCAAGAATTTGGCTGCTTTCGGCGGTTTGCGGATCCTCGATGGGAATGGCGCGGATCCATCGGCCGCCGCCGGACTCGTGTCCGAGGCGGTTGCTGCGACACGATCGGGCGCCGGACCGGTCCTGCTGCGCTTGGTGGTACCACGACTCTGTGGGCACTCTGGCCAGGACACACAGACGTATAAATCCGCCGAGGAACTCGCCTCCGAGCGAGGGCGTGACCCTCTCGTGGCTCTCAGGGGGCAATTGGTGCCGGGCCTGCTGACGGGAGAGGAATGGTCTGCGGTCATCGCCACGACACGCGATGCGGTGGCCGCAGCGCTGGCGCGGGTCGAGTCACGTGCCTTACCTGACCCCGCGAACACCCGCCGGTTCGCGTTTTCGGAGTGCGCTGCGGATGGGAACGTGGAACTGCAGCTCCAGGGAGGCATGCGCCCTTTGGGTTACCGGCCGCCGGAAGCCAGCGAAGATCCGCGATCCGAGGGAGCGCGTATCAATATGATGACCGCAATCCGCCGGACGCTCGAGCACGAGCTGGAAATCAATCCGCGGGTGCTGGTATTCGGCGAGGACGTCGGGCGCAAGGGCGGCGTGCACGCCGCCACGCTCGGATTGCAGCAGCGCTTTGGCGAGGCGCGCGTATTCGACACCAGTCTTTCCGAGGAGGGAATAATCGGCCGCGCCGTGGGAATGGCCGCAGCGGGTCTGATGCCGGTGCCCGAACTGCAGTTCCGAAAATACGCCGAACCTGCCGCCGAGCAGCTCCACGACTGCGGGACGATCCGCTGGCGCACCGCCAATCGCTATGCGGCGCCCATGGTGGTGCGGATGCCGGGCGGGTTTTTCAAGTGCGGGGACCCCTGGCACAGTCAGAGCAATGAAGTGCAGTTCGCGCATGCGGTGGGCTGGCGAGTGGCGATGCCTTCGAACGCGGAGGATGCGGTGGGGCTTCTGCGCAGCGCACTGCGGGGCAACGATCCGACTATATTTTTCGAGCACCGCGCGATGCTGGATGGCGCTTGGGCGCGCCGACCCTATCCCGGAGACGACTTCGTGGTTCCATTTGGTGTCGCCCGCCGATTGCGGGCCGGGCGAGAACTGACACTGCTCAGCTGGGGGGCCATGGTGGAGCGCTGCGAGCAGGCCGCGGCCGAATCTTTCATCGATGTCGATCTGCTCGATCTACGCACGCTGGTCCCATGGGATCGCAAGGCCGTGCTGGCTTCGGTCACCACGACTCACAGGTGTCTCATTGTGCACGAGGACAACATGACGGCCGGATTCGGCGCCGAGATCGCTGCCGAGTTGGCAAACTCAGCCTTTGGCGAATTGGACGCGCCCGTGGAACGCCTGGCTCATCCCGATATTCCAGTGCCGCATAGCCCGGTACTGCTCAATTCGGTGCTGCCGACTGTAGGGTCCATAATCGAGGCGATCCACCGGATCGCGAGTTATTAAGCTATGAGTGACCTTGTTGAGGTAAAGCTGCCGAGCGATCTGCCCGAGGGCACGCGCTCACAGGTTCTTGGGTGGCTCAAGAACGTGGGCGATCCGGTGAGCGAGAATGAGCCGCTGCTCGAAATCGAAACCGACAAGGTCACGGTGGAAATCCCCTCGCCCTGCTCGGGCACCGTGTTGGAGATCCTCGTTCAGGCCCAGGCTGAAGTCGACCTGGATGCCGTGTTGGGCCGCATCGATCGAAGCGCTAGTGCGCGGCTCACTCCCGAGCCAGGCCCCGTGCACGCTCCGGTCGGAAAAGCCGATGAGGCGGCGGCGGCGCGCACGCAGCCCACGGCGCCAGCTGCGAACTCACTGAGCCCTGCGGTACGACGGCTCCTGGCCGAAAACCAACTGGAACCGGCTGACATCACTGGGAGCGGTCCGAACGGAAAAATCACCATAGGCGATATCCTGAGCCACCTCGGAGGCAAGCATCCAGGCACGCGGGTCGAGCGCGCTACGCCCGGCGCGCCGGCGCCCAGTGCCTCAAAAGGACATCTCGTTCCCCACTCGCGCATGCGCGTGCAGATTGCCGAGCGCATGGTGGCGAGTCTGCTGCACACCGCACCGCACGTGACGAGTTTATTCGAGGTGGATCTTAGCGCCGTGATGGCGCACCGCGCGCAATGGCGGACCGATTTTCAGAATCGCGGCGTGCCGCTCACGCTCACCGCTTATTTTCTCGCCGCTTGCGTGGATGCCCTGAAGGCGGTTCCTGAACTCAACAGTCGCTGGCATCCCGAGGGCCTGGAGATGCACGAGCGCATCGACATTGGCATTGCGACCGCGCTTGCGAACGGAGGGTTGGTTGTGCCGATCGTCCGAAACGTCGCGGCTCTCGATCTCTTTGTGATCGCTCGCGAACTTGCCGATCTCGTCGCCAAAGCGCGCGAAGATCGGCTCGTGCCGGCCGAGGTGCGCGGCGGGACTTTCACGATTTCGAACCACGGGGTCAGTGGGAGCCTGCTCGCCGCGCCGATCATCATCAATCAGCCTCAGTCGGCGATCCTCGGCATCGGCAAAGTGGAAAAGCGCGCTGTAGTCACCGCCGAGAATGGCCGCGATGTCGTTTCAATAGCTCCGCGTTGCTATGTCACGCTGACTATTGACCATCGCGTCGTTGACGGTCAGCGCGCCAACGAGTTCCTAACGGTATTGTCGCGACGCCTTGAATCCTGGGAACGTTAGGAAACCGTGGGTCGACCCCATGGTTGCGAACCCCGGCGCCTTACCGGAATATAACGGCGTGCGGTCGGCAAAGAACAACAAAGGCCAGGGAGGCGGGCAGATCGATGGATGAGCCCCTGGCACCCAGCGCCGAGCAGCCCAATTCCTCGGGTCTTCGGGCCCTTGCGGCGAAGCTCGTGCAGGGGGAGGGGCCCTACGCTCGCCGCTTCGAAAATCTGATACTGGCCCTGATTGTCTTGAGCCTGCTCTCGATCGGCCTGGAGGCGATTGCCACCTTGCCGCCCTGGGCACGGACGGTACTGAAGGTCGAGGAACTCATCGTCGTTGCCGTATTCTCTTTCGAGTACGCGCTTCGCCTCACTGCGGCCGAAAGCAAGCTCGGGTTCATCTTCAGCTTCTACGGATTGGTGGACCTGCTCGCCATAGCGCCTGTGTTCCTTTCCGGTCTCGATACGCGGTTCCTGCGGGTACTACGGGTCCTTCGGGTGCTGCGCGTGCTCAAGTTGCAGCGTCGGGTGCTCGAAACCGTGGTCGCAACGCGCACCCGGGAACTTGCGGAGCGGAACGCGGCGCTCGAGAAAGCGCAGGCGCAGCTGACCGAGGAACTCGGCGTGGCCCGCGCGATGCAGAGCGCCATTCTCCCCGCGTCGTTTCCCGCCCGGGGCGGCTGCGACGGCAGTGCCCGCATGACCCCGGCCACGACGATGGGAGGGGATTTCTACGACTTCGTGGAACTGCCCGACGGGCGCATCGGTATCGTCATGGCCGATGTTTCCGGAAAGGGCGTACCGGCCGCGTTTTTCATGGCGGTGTCGCGCACGAATCTACGCGAACAGGCGGTCCGATTCCTCGATCCGGGGGAGTGCCTGTCCAGAACCAACGAGATACTCTGCACCCAAAATCCGCTGGATCTGTTTGTTACCGTGTTCTATGGGATCCTGGACCCGATTGCCGGAAAGTTCTCATATGCCAACGGGGGGCACAATCCCCCGCTGGTTGCTCGTGCCGACGGCTCCGTCGAGGCGCTCGATGGCGAGGGCGGGCTCGTGCTCGGTGTCATGCCAGGGGTTCGTTATCCGAACCATTCGATTCAGTTGCGGCCCGACGATCGCCTGGTGCTGTACACCGATGGGGTGACCGAGGCTTTCAACATCTCCGAGGAAGCCTACGGCGTCGAGCGTCTGGTAGCGCAGATCCGGACGCACCGCGCGGGCACGACCGAAGCTTTGATAGAGCAGATTTGCAGCAGCGTTACGGTTTTTGCGGGCGCTGCGCCCCAGTCGGACGACATCACCCTGACGGCTCTGAAATGGGGTCCGCAATGAAATGCGCCGCGCTCCGGGTTGCGGCGGGTCGGTGCGGGCTGGGACGCGCTTGAAAGTTCGCGTGGAAACGCTCGGCCGGGCCACGATCGTGATCCCGGAAGGCCGGTTGGACTTCAGTGCCGCCCCCAATTTTCAGGCGCAGGTCGAACAGGCGTTGGCAGGTGCGGGGCCGCCTCCGGCCGCCCTGATCATCGACTGTGCGGATCTTGAATACGTTTCGAGTGCGGGGTTGCGGGTTTTTCTGCTTGCCGCCCGTAGCGCACAGCGTACGGGACTCTCCTTCGTCGTCTGCGCCCTGCGCCAGGCCGTGCGCGAGGTATTCGACCTGAGCGGTTTCAGCCGTGTCATGGCGGTGCATCCGGACCGCGCCGCGGCCTTGGCGCAGCTTGCCGGGAACGGTGCGTGAACCAGTCCCGCACCACGGTGCCCTGCGAGGCCGCGCAACTGCCCGCGCTGGCAAAGTTCCTGCAGGATTTCTGGGCCGCCGCGCGGCTGCCCCCCGAGCACTCGCTGGCCTTTGAGATCGCGCTTGAGGAGATCTTCATGAATGTCGTGACGCACGGCACGCCTGCAGGCAGCCAGGCGCGCGTTGAGGTGTGCCTGGCTCTTGCCGAGGACAGCCTGACCCTGGCCGTGGAGGACGGAGGACCCCCGTTCGATCCGTTGACACTGCCCGCACCCGACACGCGCTCGCCCCTCGAGGAGCGCCAGGTCGGCGGCCTTGGGGTGTACTTTGTGCGCCAGCTGATGGATGCGGTCAGTTACTCGCGCGTGGGGGCACGCAACCGGCTCAGGATGACCAAACATCTGGCGCGCTAGGGCCTGCGGCAACGGTGCAAGGGCAGGGGATTTCCGGTAGCGTGCGCGTGGACTGCGACCAATACGGGGGGCAGGTGGCGCGGGCCAATTGGACTGTGCAAAAGAACTTAAAGGTGTGGCGCGCATGTTCGACATACGGGTGGGGCCAGCAGGCGAGATACAGATGACAGGCCGGCTCGATGCCAGCCAGTGCGATGCGGCCCTGAAGTTTCTAAGCGCGCAGGCCCAGCCGCGCCTCATCGATCTGGCGGGCCTGGAGTACATCGCAAGCGCGGGCTTGCGGGTGTTTCTGCTGACCCAGAAACGGCTCAAGAGTGCGGGCGCGCCCGGTCTGCGGTTGATCAATGCCAGTGCGGCGACATACGACATATTCCACTACGCCGGCTTTGATCAGATCCTCGACATCTCTCGGGCGGCGGGCTAGTCAGCTGCGGCCAGGCGACCCATTGAAGGCTCGCGCGATCAACTTTTCCGCTCCCGGCGTGTACTTGTGAAGGAGTACGACGATGGGACACTCGTGCAGCGCACCTTGGACGGGGACCGCGCGGCATTCGAGGAGCTCGTGGTTCGGTATCAGAGGCCGGTCTACAACGCCGCCCTACGCCTTCTGCACGACCCGGAGGAGGCCAAGGACGTCGCCCAGACCACGTTTCTGAGCGTATTTGAGCACTTGGCGGACTATGACCCGACTTATAAGTTCTACAGCTGGATGTACCGAATTGCAGTCAATGAATCACTCAACACCCTCGGCCGCCGAAAGTCTCACGAAGGCATCAGCGGCGAGGAAGTCGACCGCTCGCCGGGGCCGGAACGCCTGGCCGAGAGCGATCAGAGCCGCGGCGTCCTCGAGGCTGCTTTGATGCGCATCACTCCGGAATTGCGAAGCGTAGTGGTACTCCGCCACATCATGGACTTGAGCTACGAGGATATGGCCGCGACCCTGGAGTTGCCCGAGAAAACCGTAAAATCGCGGCTCTACAGCGCCCGTCAGCAGCTCCGCAGCATGCTGACGCAAGAAGGAGCGATCTGAAATGCTCGATCCCACCCAGCTCGCACTGATTGAGGCGGAAATCGATGGGGCCCTCGATGAGCGGCAGCGAGCCGAGCTCTCCCGGTGCCTCCTGGCAAATCCGGCACTGCGTAAAGTGCGGGAGGACATGCGCCGGCTAAGCCGAGCGCTGGATGCGATACCCCAGGCCGAACCGCCCGCACAACTGCGCGCCGACATTCTTGCTGCATTGCCGCAAATGCAGCCGCGCCGCCCTGTACTACGGGCCTGGCGCGGCCAAGAATGGCGCTACGCGGCCGTTCTGGCCGGAGTACTTTTGACCGGCACCATCGTGTTCCGGGTCGTGGAATTTGGAGTCCCGGGGGCGCGGGACGAGATGAGCGGTACGCTGGCGGCACCGCGCGCCGTGGATACCCTGGATATGGTACAAATCAGCGGGGATCGGGTTTCTGGGCGGGCGAGCCTCGTCCGCGAGGGTGCGGGGCTGTACCTGCTGCTCGAATTGGCGCCGAATGGGCCGGTCGATGTGGTGGCTGCCAGCTCGGGTCACACTATCCGCGCGGATAAACTCGCCCTGCCGGGGGCTCATGAGGGCGGGGCGGCTCGGATCGCTTTGCCGGGAATGGGCAATGGTCGGGAACCGGTGAGCCTGACCTTCCTGAGGGATGGCCGTGAAATCGGCCACGCTGTGCTCAAGGGTCCGCCCGCCGGTTGAATTTTTTTTAAGTTGGGAACCAACTTTTGTTGAGCGCTAGGGTAATTGTCTGAGACGGAGATTTCGTTCATTCATTCTACAAACTCTGGGGATACGTATATGACAAGCAAGAAGATGTGGATCGTGGGCGGAATTGTCGTCGCGATCGGCGCAGTCGCCTACTTGAGCACGCACCCGCAGCCCGCCACGACCGATGCCGCGGGCACCATTGTCGAGGCGAGCCGCACCGTAACTGACGGGGCTACCGCAACGACCACGGCCAGCGAGCCCACCGCTGTCTCGACCGAGGTGAGCGCCGCCGATGCGGCGAGCGGTCAGGCGGCGACGGACGCTTCGGCAGCCGCTGATGCCGCTGATGCCGCCAATGGCGGCGACGGTGGGAAAGCTGGCAAGGCTGGCAAAGCGGGTAAGGCTGGGAAGGCCGGCAAGGCAGCAAAGTCTGGCAAAGCGGGTAAGGCCGGCAAAGAATAACCGCACAGTGCAAGCGGACATGCCCGGGCGCCGTTGCTGACGGCACCCGGCGCGTGATCTGATAGAAAAGTGGCTCGCCTCTGGCGGGCCACTATTTTTTTGCATGCAGACGGGGCAGCATTTGCCTCCGGCCTTAAGGCGATCATCAGAACGCGGGCGCGGCTCTTCACATGGGCGGGATTGGTTGCGCCCGGCAAAAACGACCACCAACTTATTGCTCAGCGCGCTGCTGGTTTGCGCAGCACCGGCACGCGCGGGCCTGATGTTCGTCGAGACCGAGGATTTGCGGCTGGTCTATTACGATCCGGGCGAAGCGCACCTCGTACAACACGCCACCCAGAGCTTCCTCAGCGGGCTTGCCGCGCACAAGAAGATGTTTGGTTACGTTCCGGACGGCCGCGTCAGCGTACTGATGCAAGATTTCGGCGATCGCGCCAATGCCAGTGCGAACGCGACGCCCCGCAACCGCATCTTCCTGGACATCGCTCCCTGGAACGAGCCCTATGAGACCGTCTCGCCGGCGGACTGGTTCGGCTGGACGGCTCTGCACGAACTCACTCACCTCGCTTTGAACGATCGGCCCAATCCGACCGATTCGCGATACCGACACTTCTTTCACGGCAAGGTGGACATCGATTCTCAGCATCCCGAGACCCTCCTCTATAACTACCTGACGGTCCCCCGTGACACGGCTCCCCGCTGGTACCAGGAAGGGGGCGCCGTGTTCATGGAGACCTGGCTGGGCGGCGGAATAGGGCGAGCACAAGGCGGGTACGATGAAATGGCCTTTCGGGCGATGGTGCGCGACGGCGCCCAATTCTACGATCCGCTGGGGTTGGTCTCCGAGGGCACGGAAGTGGACTTCAAGACCGGGGCCAACGCTTACCTGTATGGCACGCGCTTTATGGATTACCTCGCGTATACCTACGGGCCCCAAAAGCTTCTGGATTGGCTACGGCGCGACGCCGCCAGCCGGCGCTACTACGCCGATGATTTTCAACGGGTGTTTGGCCTGCCGCTCGACATGGCCTGGCAACAGTGGATTGCATGGGACCAGAACTTCCAGCAACAGAACCTCAAGGCCGTGCACGAGCATCCGCTCACTGCGTATCGGGATCTGACGCGCCAGGATCTGGGAGCCGTGGCGCGTGTCTACGCGTCCAAGGACGGCTCGCGGCTGTACACGGCAGTGAAATATCCCGGGCAGCTGGCGCACCTGGTCACGATCGACCGAAGCACGGGCGCGGTGCGGGCATTGAACGAAGTCCAGGGGGCGAGCGGCTACACGGTCACTGCGCTCGCCTACGACCCGGACGCTGAGACTCTTTTTTACACGACCAAGAGCAACACTCACCGGAATCTGGAGGCTCTGGACCTGCGATCCGGACAGGCCAGAATGCTGCTGCCGGGGGCGAGAATCGGCGATTTGGCCTTCAACCCGGCGGACCGCTCGCTGTGGGGCCTCAGGCTGAACAATGGTTTTGTAATGCTGGTCCGAATCCCGTACCCGTACGAAGAATGGAAGACCCTCTACGTGTTCCCTTCTCGCGAGACGGCCTTCGATCTGGACCTCTCACCCGACGGATCGCTGGCTTCGATGTCCGTGTCGGCGCCTGGCGCGAAGGCCAGTTCGCCTCAGGTCACCCAGGTGCGCGTCTATAAGACGGAGGCCTTCAATTCGGCCAAGCCCGCACCCTGGCATACCTTCAAGATGGGCTCTGCGGTGCCCGAGGGGTTTGTGTTTTCCAAGGATGGCCGCTACCTGTACGGAAGCAGTTACTTCACGGGAGTTTCGAACATCTTCAGGTACGAGCTGGCCACCGAGAAGCTCGAGGCCGTCAGCAATGCGGAAGTCGGTTTCTTCCGGCCGACGCCGCTCATCGGGTCCGAACTGATCGTCCTGCGGTACACGGCCAAAGGGTTCATGCCTACCCTGATCGACGCACAACCCACCGAAGACCTGAGCGCGATCACCTTCCTGGGCACGCAGGTCGTCGCGAAGGCGCCCGAGATGCACGATTGGGTGGCCGCCACGCCTGCGACCATGCCCTACGAATCCCAAATCCGCCAGCGCGGGGCGTACCAGCCCTTAAGGCAGCTGTCCCTGGAGTCCGTGATCCCCATGATCCAGGGTTACAAGAACTCCGTGGCCGCGGGCGCCAGTGCGCGTTTCAGCGATCCGCTGGGCTTTGACTCGGCAACGTTCGAGGCGAGTTACAGCCCGGACAGTGCATTGCCCGGCCCAGCAGCGCACTGCACCTTGCCGCCGGCGCGCATCACGGCCGCTGGTCGGCCGGCGCGGCCTGGAACGGCGCGGACTTCTATGACCTGTTCGGACCTACAAAGCGCAGCCGGGCGGGCTACAACGTCTACCTCGGGTACGACCTGCCCCTGGCTTTCGATCCGCCCAACATCGTCGATTTCACGGCCAATGTCGCTTACTACGGCGACCTCGATGCCTTGCCCGGCGCTCAGAATGTGGCGGCGCCTTCCAGCCACCTTCTGACCCTGGACACGGGGTTTGTCGGCTCGGACACCCGCGCCTCTCCAGGAGCGGTCGATGATGAAGCCGGCCATTCCTGGTCGATCAGTGCCCATGGCAATCGCGGCGACGGCAACCTGATTCCCAGCATCACCGCCACCTATGACATCGGACTGCCGCTGCCGATCGATCATTCATCGGTATGGTTGCGAAGCGGGGCGAGCCTGTCGGCGGGCAACCGTGACGATGCGCTGGCCAATTTCTATCTGGGCGGATTTGGAAACAACTACGTCGACAGCGGCGATAACGGAGGGGCCCAGCGCTACCGCGACCTGCTGAGCATGCCGGGGTTCGATCTGGATGCGCTGAGCGGGCAGAGCTTCGTCAAGGCCACGCTCGAATGGTGCCTGCCTCCGTGGCGTTACGCGGCACTTGGCACCCCGGGCATGTACGTGAGTTGGGCACGCCCGGAACTCTTTGTGAGCGCACTGGAAACGGATCTGGGCAATCATCAGTTTCAGCGAAGCTCGGGCGATGTGGGAGCACAGCTGGATTTCCAACTGCACGTCATGCACCGGCTTCCCATGATGCTCTCGGTGGGCATTGCACAGGGTTATGGCGGAGGCGGGTTGGGCAAGACCGAATTCATGCTGTCCTTCCAGGTACTGTGACCGCCCTTGCTGGGTTGAGGCGTATCCCGTGAATGCAACGTTGCTGATGCACGCGCCGATCGCCCTGCTGCCGGTACTGCTGTTTCTCGGGGCGCTCGTGCACGGGGACAGCTACAAGCTGCTGCGGCCCCGGACTGTACTGCTCCTGGTGGTGGCCGGCGCCGCCGCGGCCGGCGCGAGCTACGTGGTCAGCAACTACCTGTTTGCCCGATTCGCGGGTGATTTCGAATCCTATTCCCGTTTTGTGTCCCCTTGGATCGAGGAGGCTCTCAAAGGATCAGTGATGGTCTACATGATCCGGAGCCGCCGCGTCGGCCTCGCGGTAGATGCCGGCATCGCTGGCTTCGCCATTGGCACCGGATTCGCGCTCATCGAGAACCTGTATTACCTGGCATCCCGTCCACACATCGTGCTGCCCGTGGAGGTGGTGCGCGGATTTGGCACCGCGATCATGCACGGTGGCACGACCACGATATTTGCCATGATCTCCGTGACTTTGTACGAACGGCGGCCAGGCGCCGGGCTGCAGATCCTGATACCCGGATTCCTGGCGGCGGTGGCGCTCCACACTGGCTTTAATTTCCTGCTGGTGCGGCCAGCCCTAGCCACCCTAGTGACACTGGTAGTGCTGCAGCTGGTGACTTACGTCGTATTTCAGCACAGCGAGCGCACTTTGCGGGATTGGCTTGACGAGGACTCGGACTCAGCAGTGCAACTGCTCAAGTCGATCAACACCGGCACTTTCCTTGACAGCCCATCGGGACGTTACCTGCGTTCGCTCAGTGACCGGTTCAAGGGCGAAGATCTCGCGGACATGCTGTGTCTGTTGCAACTGCACGGCGAACTCGCCCTGCGGGCTAAAGGGGTCCTGCTCCTGCACGAGAGCGGAATGGAGGTCCCGAAGCTGGACCAGGAAACCCGCGAGAAGCTCGTGGAACTCGAGCAACTTAAACGATCAATCGGCCGTACCGGAATGCTGATGTTACGACCGTTCATGATGGCCACCGGCAAGGACATCTGGCAGTTGAAGCTGTTGGAATCCTGAGACCTGCAAGTCGCCGGAACGCCCGGCGATAGCCCTTACGCACGGTGAGTACTCCGCTCCGGGCTGTAGGTTCAATCGCCGTCGATCTTTAAATTGCGGCATTTGGGCCCACTTGCCGCCATCTTCTAAGTGTGGCAACTTCGAATCGCAAACGACCCACGCAACTGCGCCAGATATTTTTCAAGCGGTTGTGAATCGGCGATTAGCGCCATCGGGGCCGCCCTGCTACCGGCATTGCGCACAGGATTTTAGAAGCATGCTTTCGATCCTGGTGGGACATTCATACTTCCTTCGATTTGATCGCAAGCAATGGGAGCGCGCGAAGCCCTATCCGCCGCTGGCCACTCTGCAAACCGCGGCGCTCCTGCGCGACGCCGGTCACGGCGTGGCCGTGTTCGATGCGATGCTCGCCGACGGTCCCGAGCAGTTTGTTCTCCAACTCCAGCAACTGGCGCCCCAAGTGGTGCTTCTGTACGAGGACAATTTCAATTTTCTGTCCAAAATGTGCCTGGAGAAAATGCGTAACGCTGCGTGCCGCATGATAAGCGCCAGCCGGCGGGCCGGTGCGCGCGTGCTTGTAGCCGGTTCCGACGCCACGGACAGTCCGCAGCCCTACCTCAATGCCGGCGCCGATGTTGTCCTCCTCGGCGAAGGGCTTGGTGTATTGCCGACACTTTGCGAGCGGTTGAACCACCGGCCCGATGCTTCCGTCGATGATCTGGTCGCGGGGCTCTGCCAGATCGCATTTCTCAGGGATGGCTTGCTCCATCGCCCGCTCGGGGCGAACCGTGCCTCCGCTCCAGGGCATCCGACCATACCAGCCCTTGATTTGATCGACGTGGATAGATACCGCACCGTTTGGCGCCAAGCCCATGGGTTTTTCAGTTTGAACATGTCCGCATCGCGCGGCTGCTCGTTTCGCTGCAATTGGTGCTCAAAGCCTATTTGGGGCAACCAGTATCTGCAGCGACCTGCCCTCGAGGTGGCCGCGGAAATGGCGTATCTGAAACGAACGTTCGCGCCCGACCATATATGGTTTGCGGATGACATTTTTGGTTTCCGAATGGATTGGGTTGAAACTTTTGCCGCCGCACTCGCCGCCGATGACTGCGGCGTACCGTTCACCATTCAAATCAGGCCCGACCTGATCAGCGTCCGCATGGCGCGTGCGCTGCGAGAGGCCGGATGTCGCGAGGCGTGGCTTGGCGCAGAAAGCGGCAGCCAGAGAATCCTCGACGATATGGACAAGGGCACGAGCGTCGCCGAAATACTGACAGCCCGGGAGCGGCTGCGAGTCGAAGGGATAAGGGTCGGATTCTTTATTCAGCTGGGTTACATCGGCGAACTGCTCGAGGATATCTTAGCCACGCGCCACCTCGTTGAAGTGGCGCGACCCGACGATGTCGGTGTCAGCGTGTCTTACCCATTGCCGGGCACGAAGTTCTACGAGCGGGTCAAAGCTCAATTGGGCGCCAAGACTCACTGGCAAGAAAGCGACGACCTGGCGATGATGTTCAAAGGCACTTACAGCACCGATTTTTATCGCTTGGTAAGAAACCTGCTGCACGCCCAGGTCGACGCTGCGCAGTCCGCGCAAGCTAACGGGCGGCAGGCTCACCAGAGCGCAGCTGTCGGTATCCAGGAGCAGTGGAGTGAACTGGTCGCGTCCGAACGCGCCTATCGACTCGAGCCCCCAGGCATTGCGCTAACTGCGGTCTCACCGCGCGGTAGCCTTGTCGCAGGCGTCGCCTGAGCATGTTGATACCAAGGGGCGGTGACCACCGTCAGCCGATTTCGCCGCCGATGCTGCGGCGCTTACTTCCGCGGGTGCTGCCGGCGGTCACCGAACACCTGGCGAGCGCGCTGTCCGGCAGGTTCGCACCTGAGCCTGGATGGAGCGAACTCGAATGGCGTATTGCTCGCGCCGTCGCGATCATCCACGGCATCTCACCGCTACTTTCGCGGCGGCTCACCTGGAAAGGGCAGGCTGGCTGGCAGGCCTTCCTGGACGACCAGCGAGTACAGACGGCCGGCCGCTACCAGAGAATGACGAATTTGCTCGCCCGGATCGATGAGCTGGCGAGGCTGCATTATATTGCCTTTGTTCCATTGAAGGGAGAGGCGCTCCATGCGATCGGCCTGTACACGGGGGGCGATCGCCCAATGGCAGATATCGACCTGCTGCTCAAGCAGAGCGACCTGGCGTTGATGGTCCATGCGCTCTCGCAATTGGGATACCAGACACTGTCGTCCACCGCGCACGAGCACGTTCTCGTGCCAAGGGAACGCCCTCCGCTTAGCCATCTGGGCGAGCGAGCTGATCAGGGCATTACCATCGAATTGCACACCCGGATTGATCGGCCAATGCCGGTGCGTGTGGTCGACATAACGGCTCAGTTATGGACCGCCGCGCCGAAAGTGGGTCGCAATGACTACCCCTCACTGGGATCCCTGATGCGTCATCTGCTGATGCACGCTGCCGTTAATATGCAAATACGAATTCTACGAATGCTGCAATTGCACGACATTGCGCTACTGGCACCGCAGCTATCCGACTCGGACTGGACTCTGGCGCTGGCCCCCGAGGGTGAATTTGCCCTCTCGTGGTGGGCGTTGCCCCCGCTGCAATTGACAGCGCACTATTACCCGGGCGTGATTCCGGCAGCTGCAATTGACTCCACTGCAACGGGATGTTCCGCGCTGCTGCGAGCGCTGTCACCGAAACTGCGGATCTCGCACGTATCCGTGTCTAATCTGAGACGGTCGCTTTTCCCGGCCCTGAGCTGGTCCGGTTCGTTTCCGGAGGCCCTCAACTGCCTCGGCAGCAGGATGCACAGCGGACTGCGCGCCGTCCGTGGCCACCCGCAGATTCCGGACGCCACAGAGCTGCAGCCATGGATAACCCGCTCTCACCGGCGCCGTTTTTTGGAGGTTCTCATAGGGCGAGCTCGGCCCGAGACTCTCATGGCGGTCACGGCAGCGCTAAACAGCGATCAACCCTTGGCAACAGATCACGCATCCCCGAAAGCAGCCTAGCTACGCGGGACCGAACGCTCCAGGCGCTGTCTTATCGCGGCGCCGGCGCGCGGTTAAGGGAAGTACTCAACCCATACCGTCGTCTCAAGAGCACATTCAGAACCACTGCGCCCGACGCCAAACGACGGTGGCGAAGCGCGGACTGCCCCCGATCGGGATATGACGCACCGGTTAGCCATGTTGAAAGCGTCAGGGAAGCCGGAGCGCGTCCACTAGGGTCGAGACGGCCTCCAGGGGATGTCGGCCCCGGCCCAATTCATAAGCGCGCAGCCGCCGTATACGCCGCGCGAACAATTTCCAGTCGGGCTGAGCGGTGGCGTAAGCCTGGCCGGCTGCCATCTGCCGTATCGCCTGCGCGGACCGTAGCGGTGCGAGCAGCGACCCGCGGCGCCGGCTTGTCGTCACAAACACGACGCCGGCAATTTCCAACGGCGCTTTCGCCAGCTTCAATCCGCAGGTGCGCAGATCCAACTCATATTTTTCAACTCCACTGCGGCGCCTGATCAACGGGGATCTGCCTATCACGCTCGCTAACCTTGGATCGTCCACGAATTGCAGAGAGTCCTTACGGAGATGCAGATAATTCGACACCCCCGTAGCGAGCATGGACTTCGGCGCAACAAAGGTGGCATCCTCCGTGAGAAATTCCATGCCTCTCGCTGCGCAAAGCATCGCCAGCGTCGATTTGCCTGCACCACTGGTGCCCATCAACAGCAGTCCTTTTCCTCCCCGCCCGATGCACGCCGCATGGAGCGGAATAAGGCGCTGGCTGCGGCATGCGAGGGTAAACACCGCAAACTCGATGAGCTCATAGCGTGCCTCATAAGGATGCTCAAGCAATTCCCCCGAAGCCACTACAAGACCGGTCCTGGCCGACGGATTTAGCAGTGCATAATTCTGTGCGTCCATGGCACCGCACAGCAGGCCGCCACCGCCGTGCATCTGCATATCGGGGGGAAAGGGGCCGAAACTGGGCCGCACAGTTTCGGTCAGGTGCAATCGCAACGCGATCGGAGACAGAGCCGGCCCCAAGCGATGAGCCGGTAACCTGCGATAGGCTTCGTCCACTAGGTCCAACATTCCACGACTATTGCTCTCGAAGCGGACTACTTGCCCAAGGATCGAGAATTGACGCTTGAAGGGGTGCCTGACACGCTCCCGAAACGGGTCCGCATCGAAGCTGTGCGGCGAGCTCAGGATCGTCTTGCCCATTCACAATCCCCTTTCTTGGAACAATCACCAGCGGCATTACCCTGTGAACGGCGCGCGAAGGTAATCCAGAGGCGTTTAACCCGGAAGAATGCAGCAGCGCCCTGAAAGCGGATATTGTGGTGCAAATTTCTATTGTCGTTCGATGAACTCACGGCCGATGGGGTCCAAACCCCCGTACAACGGGCCTGATCCGGATACATCCAGCCGTCATGGCTACCCCACGGACGCGCGCGTATTATCGGACCGTTAGGATTTCCAGTCTAATTGATGCTATTCGCGAGGTCCGGATGAGGGATGTGATGATCGCGTCAGTTTGCAATGCGAAGACCCCTGCAGTCACGCACGCCGGCCCAACTTATGCGATGCCAGAGTTTCCTAATATTCAACCTGCGCCGCCTTGACGCCAGTTGACGCTGGTCCGCTCCTCAAGCCGATCATGCCATACGAATCCCGTGTCCCGGCATCTGCCACGCCGATCCGCGTTCTGGTCATCGGTGCGGGCCCGGCCGCCGTCCACATGCATTTTCCGGTGCTGGCTCGCCTGCGCGATGCGGGCAAATTGTCACTGGCCCTGATTTGCGATCTACGCCCCGAACGCGCCACTGAGGCGAGCCGTAAATTTGGCTTCCTGGAGTCAGGCGGAGACGCATCAGGAGCATTGCAAAGAACCGACTTAGACGCGGTCTATATTTTCGGCAGCGCGCAGTTGCATTCCGCCTGCGGCTTGATGGCTCTACGGGGTGGAAAGCACCTGTTCGTGGAAAAGCCCGTCGCACCCAGCTACGCTCAGGCCATCGCACTGGCACGCACGGCGCGCGCGCACAACCTCATCGCCGTCGGTGGGCATAACCGCCGGTTCTACAGCTCGCTTAGCGTCGTACGCGACGCCGCCGGCAAGGGTGGATGGCGGTTCGCGGAAGCTGTCTTCCACAAGCCGGAATTTGGGGTTACACCGCCCTTCGGTGCTTCGACCTGGCTCAGCGCAAATGGCATCCACGCACTCGATACGCTCGTGTCCATGATGGGTGAACTGCCCGTACACCTCTCGAGCGTAACGGGGGAGGCCACCGCATCGCAACCAAGTGCTTTTTCTGCACTCATGCGCTGGCGCGACGGCGCCCAAGGGACTTTTCTTTCCAACAACAACGCCGGATCGAGGCGCGAGGAGTACACCTTTCATGGGCTCGGCGTGACCTACCGTGCAACCAGTACGGACCTTACCGTCGAGAGGAATGGGACGAGGCAGCATTCAGAGTTTTTGAAGGACGGCGACGGCGTGATGGCCGAGCATGAAGCGTTTCTGGATGCAATCCATTCGGGAGCACCGGCTGGGCACAGCATCGAGGCCATAGCACCGTCGCTGCACTTGGCTGAATTGATCGAATCCGGTTACAACGGAGAGGTATCACTTCCCTCACCGGAACCGGAGCCACCCTTACCCCCTGGGAGCGCGCCTCCCCACACCATCCTCATCGACCGACCGGAGGCGCTCCAACATGCGCTGTCGCGGTTGCCTCCCACATTCCGATACATCTCACTCGACGATGTGCGGCTTTCCGAGCGTAGTCGCCCCGAAGTGGTGGCTGCAATCCTCGGCCACGGCTCGGCCGCCCTGGCCGCGCCCGTACTGGCCAAGTTACCCCGATTGTCCATCGTGGGTATCGTGGCTTTGTCACTGGCGCGCTATGAGCCAGATTCGCTCTTTGCCCGCGGCATCACCCTGGTTAATGCCACCGAGACGTACGCAAAGAGCGTAGGGGAATTTGCTTTGGGACTGGCCATTCTAAGTCGCAGGCGTGCATTCACGTCCGACGCGATAATGCGTCGAGGAGGGTGGGGAACTGCGCAGCCCATCGTGGGATTACGTGGCAGAGCCAAGAGCATTGCGAACAAGCTGCGCCCCGCGATCCGAGCGATCGGCCTGGAGGAGGTTGCATTGAGACTCTGGAAGGCCAGTCAGCCCCCTGCATCAGATGGCATGGCACAGTCGTTGGAGCCACGCGAGTTGTTCCATTGCACCGTCGGGCTGGTCGGTTGGAGCGCCAATGCCGCGGCTTTCGCCAGCCATCTGCTGCATTCCGGGGCGAGGGTGATCGTTTTCTCGGAGCATTCAACAGAGCGGGACATTTCCCAGGCAGGCGGCAAGATGGCCTCGCTCGATGAGGTACTGGCGGCAGACATTGTCTCGTTACATCGCGGACTCACGCCTTCGACCCAGCATTTTCTCGGGGCCGCCGAGCTTGCCAAACTGCGTCCCGGTGCCATCCTCATCAATGTGGCCCGCGGCGCCCTGATTGAGCCGAAGGCGCTACTCACCCGCCTGAGGCAAGGCGACGTGTTTGCCTGCTTGGATACCTTTGAATGCGAACCCTTGCCTGCCTCGCACCCACTGCGCGAACTGCCCAACGTATTTCTGACCTCCCACATCGCCGGCGGTTCGCCGGACATGCATGCCGCCGCCGCCGAAGAAGTGGTTCGCAAGGTGGCCTCTTTCCTTTCGGGTTCGGCCGTCGGGTACCTTACTGCCGATCGCCTGAAGACCCAGTCATGATATTCGACGCAACGGACGGCACGCTCCATCGGCTCGCCGCTTTCTGCGGGTACGCCGCGAGCCCAGGCGCGCTGTGACGATGTCCTTCCATGGTCGCTTCCTGTCATTGGTAAGCGAGATAGAGCGGCAGTTTCCCGTCAACCGCTGGTTTGTCGAGGACGTTCCGGTGTGGCCGTTAGCGAGGCTCCAGCTTCACAACGACATGTTTTGGGAAAACGCCGGGGGTCCGCAGGTTGTCCCCGGTTCCCTCCCGTATCGGACTATCGCTGCCCTGGCGACTCCGTTGACCAATATCTGGAAGAGCAGGGGGGACCTCGCCCATTGGCTTGCCCACCCGGCCCCGGCAGATGCCATCTTTCTTGGTGACGGCGTTTCCCTCGACCGAATTGATGGACGGTGGCAGGATCGGTACGGGGAGCCGGTTATGGGCGCTCTGGAGCGCCGCGGCATACGGACGTTTCTGATGCAGGGCGGTGATCTGCGGCGGCTCCCCTGGCGCCGAGCTACCTATCCCGCAAATGTGATCGCAGTGCGTAGCGCGCTGCGCCGCTCGATCCGCGGTCCAAATTCGCCAGGGCCGCTCGATTTACCGAGCCACGGACAGGTCCTGCAGTTTCTATCTGAACACGGCGTGCGCGCACCTTCGCTTCAGCTGGCCAATTTGAAGTTGCAGACCGATAAGCTCTCCGCGACTGCTGCAGAATTCGAGCGCGTACTTCGGGTGGTGCGCCCGAAAATCGCGTTTACGGTGACCTATTACGCCGGACTTGGGGCCGCTTTCTTACTCGCCTGTCGGCGCCAGAAGATATTTTCCATCGATCTTCAGCATTGCCCACAACTGGGCGCGCACAAGGCTTATAACTGGGGCGCGCTTCCGCCGCACGGCTACGCGACGTTGCCGGCCTTGTTCTGGAACTGGAGTGAACAGGAGGCGGCAGATGTGGCGAGGTGGGCAGGCACGCTGCCATTGCCTTGGCATCGTAGTGTGCATGGTGGTCATACGCAGCTGGCCCCGTTTCTGGACGACAATGATCCGGTGACCAGGGAATGGGATCGCAAGTTTCGGGCCGTTAGCAATGGTGCCACATTCGATCGGGACATTCTGGTGGCTCTGCAACCGATCCCCGGCCACAGAACCACTTGGGAACGTCTTTCAGCGCTGGTGGAATCTTGCGACCCCACGTGGCGTTGGTGGATCCGCCGCCACCCTGCCGCCCACCCGGCTCAAGACCTTGAATGGCAGAATCTGCTTTCGCTGCGTAGGCCCAACGTGATCGTGGAAGTAGCCTCCAGCCTCCCGTTGCCCGCGCTGCTCCGCCACATGAGCGTCTTGATCTCGCTCGCCTCCGGTGCGGCTGCCGAGGCAGCCGCATTTGGGGTTCCGAGCCTCTTCCTAAGCGAGGAAGCCGTATCGACATTCTTAAAGCTTATCGACCAAGGACAGGCGCGCATTGCCGATCTAGATTCGCTAAGGGGCTTGATTGAGTACCTACCTAAATCACCGGTTCGGCCGCCGAAGCGTATGCAGCCCGATTTGGATGACACTCTGCACCGGGTGGAGATCATGGCCCAGGAATATGCTCAGCTCTTCGACCATGCGACGCCGCCATCCTAGTTCGACCTGTTGCGAACTCTCTAACGCTGGGGCTTGGCTCAGAGACTGGAGGCGCGGGGATTGTGCAGGCGAATGATCCTTTGCGACAGATCAAGCTCCCACGGACGATTGTACTTCTGAAAACGGTAACGCCAGGAGGCAAGGGCCCGTAACGTCGCCTTTCCTATGGGAGGAGAGCGGATGTCGGTAATGGTGGGGAACCGACAGCCGAGCACCGTAGTAAAGTCCGAGATCCGCCGACGCAGCCGTCTGGTCAACCACGGAGCGTCGGTGTGACACCAATAATTCACCCACTCAGGTGCTGACCATTCATCGACACTGCGCGGAAACACAACCGCTTTTCCTTCCGCGTCAAGCAGAGGCGCCACCGAACGCGACGCTCGGGACTTGGCGCTGTGCGAGGAGGTCGGGATCGGCGTGTAGATGTAGATCATGATCTCGGTGCGCGGGTGAATGCGCTTGATCTCGCGGATGAACTCGAACGTCCGCTCCGTCTCTCCTTCCGGATCCTGCGGCGGCGCCAACATGAAGGACAGCTCGGGAATCACGCCGTGGCTGCGGCACTTCTCGACCGCCGCCAGTGTCTGGTCGGTGCGCGTGCCCTTGCGGATATCGTGCAGCAGCTCGTCGTCGGAGATTCCGCGCCGATGTAGGCCATGCGCAGCCGGCTCTTCCTGACCAGCGCCCAGGAGGTGTCCGACAGATTCAGCAGCGCATCCGACGCGCGCAAAGCACCACCACGGCAATTGCAGTTCGCCAGCACCTCGAGCAGCGGCACCATGTCCACTTCGCGGTCGAAGAAGTTGTGATCGTAGAACTGGATGGAGTCCACGCCGAGGCGATGCTTCAGAACCGTCAGGTCCTGCTCGCAGGCGCGCGGCCGTCGGCAGCGCCGTCTTGCCGCGGAACATCGTCGCGACGCCGCAGAACGTGCAGCGAAAGCGGCAGCCGAGGGCGGCCTGGTAGCCGGCGGTGCGCTGCCCGAGGTAGGTTCTGCCCAGGTACTGCGCGGGTTCTCCAACCGCTCGTACGGCAGACTGGTTGCGAGCGGAGCGGCGCGAGAACGGCCGATCCTTGTTGTGGACGATCTCGCCGCCGCGTCGCCAGGTCAAGCCCGGCAATCTCCGCCAGCGCACCCGTCATCCTGGCGCCGATGGCCTGCAGAAGCTCCAGCAGCGTCGCTTCGCCCTGCCCCCGGACCACGTAGTCGACGTAAGGGCGCATTGACGCTGGCATCCGGACAGATGGTCGGGAAATGTCCGCCCCAGATGATCGGCAGTGCCGGGGCGATGGCGCGGATCGCCTTGGAGACCGGCGATCGGCGGAATGACTGCGGGCCACCCATGACGGTAACGCCCACGGCGTCGACAGACCCG
Source organism: uncultured Gammaproteobacteria bacterium (assembly GCA_963717335.1). GTDB lineage: Bacteria > Pseudomonadota > Gammaproteobacteria > Steroidobacterales > Steroidobacteraceae > FEN-1191. Next base: position 836,106 of record CAVQVZ010000006.1, read on the forward strand.
TCTCCGCGTATGGCGGCGCAGGCTGTCGCGACGAAGTCGCGATCGATGTTGCCATCGATGCATGTGTGGATGTCGTACCGGCCGCTCGAGGGCACCGCCAGGCTCAGGACCGCCAGCGGAAAGCGCGCATGCCGCGGCGCGGTGATCGTCGGATTGATGAGCAGGATACGTGTGCATGCGCGCTCATGACAGCCTCTGCGCCGGCACAACCCAACGCGTCAGCAGCATCTCGACCGGCCAGCGGTACTCGTCGCGTGCTGCAGCGATAGCGCGCGAGCCGCTGCAGCAGCCGCTTGCCGCGGGACGCGCGCTTCCAGGCCAGCTCGTGGAAGAACTTGAAGCGCTCGATGAGCTCGAACTTCTCCGGCGACACCCACGGCCCGGGCACGCCCGCCACGTAGTCGAACTGCGACCAGGCCTCGAGCGTCTCCGGCAGCGAAGCCGCGCGCCACCGCCTCGATCACCAGCTCGCTGCCCGGATAGGGCTTGAAGTAGTAGATCGGCGTCAGGAAGTCCGGGCTCATCGAGCGCAGCCGCTTGGCGCAGATCGAGCGTCGCCTGGATGCTCGCGTCGCTTTCGTCCGGAAAGCCGACGATGAACGGGAAATGACCGGCGATCCCGTGCTGGACGCATTCTTTCGCGCGGTCTCGAAGACCTGCTCGATCTTGATGTCCTTGCGGATGCGCTTGAGCATCTCGTTGGAGCCGGACTCCACGCCGACCAGCAGCCGGCGCAGGCCCGACTGCTTGCAGCGCGCCCACACCTCATCGGGCAGGCGCACGCCCTGGTCGGCGCGCATGGTCGCCGCCCAGGTGATCTTCATTCCCGACTCGATGATCCGGTCGGCCAGCGCCTGCACGCGATCGCGCTTGGTGAAGAAGGTCTCGTCCTGGAAATTGACATCATCGAAGTGATAGCGGTCCCACAGCTCCTTCAGGCGCAAGGCCATGCGCACCGGCTCGAGGCCGACCCACTTGCGGCCGTAGACGAACGGGTCCGAGCAGAACGCGCAGCGGAAATTGCAGCCCTGCGAGGAGATGTAGTCGAGCTGGCGCTTGCCCTTGAGCTCGAAGTAGCGCTCGACCGGAATCAGTCCGTAGTCGTGCGCGCGGAAACTTGTCGACCGGTGCGCAGCGGCCGCGGCGGATTCTCGTGACATGTGTCCGTCGGCGAAGCCGCACCGTGCAGCCCGCGCAGCCTTCGAGCGAGCGGCCCTTCGGCGAGGCGATGCACGATCTCCGCGAATGTCTCCTCGCCCTGCCCGCGCACGGTGACATCGACGGACGGCTCGGCCAGGCATTCGCGCGCGAACATCGAGGGATGCCAGCCGCCCCAGACCACCGGCAGATCGGGCGCGCACGCTTTGCGGCGCGCGAGATCCGCAAGCGCATCCGAGATCGGTGCGCCGGTCAGCACCGTGACCCCGAGGCACAGCGCGTCCGTCGATCTGCGACAGCACCGCCGCTCCGCGTCGGCCTCGAGCCGCCCGTCGATGATCACGACCTCGTACCTCTCCGGATCGAGCTCGGAGCCGATGGCCAGCAGACGCGAGCGGCATGGTGAAGAACACCGCCTGCGGGTTGTAGAGCACGACCTTGCGCCGCCCCGCAGCCGCGCTTCCTCGGACCACGTTCACGCAGCTCTCCAGCTGAGGCGGCGCACATCAAGGCCTGGCTCGTCAATGTCCAGCTCCATGGCCTGCGTCGCCAGCGCGGAACCGATGAGCTTTCTGTGGCCGTCGAGCTCGATCTCCGTCCAAGCTAATGCCGGGGCCAGCTGGGCGATGTAGTGCATATCCCCGATACAGATCTGTCCATTGACCATGACCAGTCGGATATCGCTTCGCTTAACCTGATGGAGTCGCGAACGGGCAGGAAGAATCAACAAGTCGGCTAGCGTGCCAGGCGCCAAGCTTCCCCGATCCGTGAGGCCCAGCAGCCGTGCGGAATCACAGGTAACCATGGACTCCAGGGTGAGATCATCGAGTTGACACGCCTGTTTGGCAACGGCCAGCTCCGAGAGCAGGTCCCTTTCGCCGCTCATGCGCGAATCCGTACCAAGCGCGACCCGATGGCGCGAGGCGAGGGCCGACACGTCCAGAGTACGACCAAACAAGTGCATGTTTGAAGACGGGCACCAAATCACCCCAGCGCCTGCGGCTACTAGCCGTTCCTGCTGCACAGCGCTCATCCCGGTCCCGTGGACAATCAGGGTGTTTGGCCCGACGCAGCCAAGCGCATTGAGGGTGCTGATTTCCTCACCGGCTTCTTGGTCCACGCCTTCGGCCGCGTGTATGGCCCAGGGCCATTGCGCCGGCGTATCCCCGTACGACTTCTGCACACGTGAGGCACCCTCGATTGCAAGGGAATGTGCCCAGCCGATGTTTGCAACCACGCGAGTGGGAAAGTCACCCGCCAGCAGCACTGCGTGCATTGGGTCGTGATGAGCAACGGTAGTCGAGCCGCTGAGGATATTTTTTAGGCCCCCGTGGAGCTGGCGGGCGTGGAGCGGCACCGCCAGGTGTCGAACGAAGTCCGGGTCAGAGGATCTGCGACGGTTGATGTCCTCGATCCATTCGCTGACGTTGGCATGTCGCTCGCGGTACTTGAGGCGCCGGAATATATTGAGCTGGAGGTGGTCGTGAGCGTTGATCAGACCGGGCAATATCCGGTCTTTTTCTAAGTCAACCACGAGATCGCCTGGCACAGGCTTTTCGCCTATTGATGCGATGGTCGAGCGCACGACGCGCAGGCTAGAAGCGCTGATACGGCCCAAATCCGCATTGATAAAGGTGATAGGCCGGGTGCCGCCCGGTGGATTGGACGCCATCACTTGTGGGCTCCGACAATTATCAGCAAGGGCAGCCCTCGCCACTGTCCGTAAAACTCGTCCGAACCGGGAAACTTCTCGGCAAATTCCAGGCCTGCTCGCAGCTCACGCACGATGTCCATTTTCAAGCCAGCTGCGGCCGCTGCGTCGTGATGTTCCTCGAGGCTATAGGCGGTGTGCGGGACCGACACTTTTTGGCCGAACTCATCGGTAAACGAGCGAAGCAGCCCGGCACGACTGGCTTGTGGGTGAAAATCGGAATATAAGAGCGCGCCTCCGTTGCGCAGCACCCGTGACACCTCGTTCATCCACGCGCATAGAGAACTCGCGTGCCCGATAGCCAGTCCACTTATCACTACATCAATCGATGAAGTGCGTAACGGCAACTTTGTCATTTCAGCGCGCACGCGCCATGGCACGGCCACTCGGCTCAACATGCCTTCGGCAAGGTCCAGAGCGACTACCGCCGCCGCATGGTCGTCCAGGAGCCGCTGGCTATATCGTCCGGTGCCACAGGCGAGATCCAGCGCCCATTTGCCGGCCACATCCGGCCAGCATTCATACATCGCCGTTTGCTCGGCCTGCATCAGCGGGTTGTGTGGCGTCGGCGGATAGGAGTGCGACCACCGCTCGTAAGCCTCGCGCGTTGAAAGTGTTTGCGGGTAGGTCATGTGTCGGACGCACCTTCGCGCCACATTGAACACACGCAGGTGGCGCATTCAGAACGGAGGCCGGAGCGGATCTCCGAGCGCAAAGCAGTCATGCCGCCCGCGTTAAGCCTGACTCCCAGTTTCCCGCCCACCCCGACTTCTTTCGGGCCCGAGATGAAGAAGCAGGGCCTAATCTGACCGTCCGCTTCGATCACGGTGGAAAACTCCGGGGCGTTGCAACGTACGGGCGGATAGGTGCCGTGACCACAGATGGCCGCGTAGTACTGCCATATGCGACGCAGTTTTTCGGGCTTTTCAGCGATAAATCCGCTTGCAAAGTCCTCTGCGCAATCGGTCACCATGGCCCGGAGTATCTGGTCCAAAACCGGCAAGTCCTCGGGACACAGCGCCACGTTCGCGGTGAATGTCGGGCCTCGCCCAAAGACGTGCGGGTTGGCCACGTCGGCGGCCAGAAATGAAATCTCTCGTACATGAAGTTGCTTCGCGAGCAGCACGAACTGCCGCAGTTGGAGATAATTGTCGCGCTGCACCGTGACGCGCAGGCCTACGCTAATCCCGGCGACCGCGGCTTTGCGAATGCCTTCGCAGACGGTGTCAAAGGCATCCAGTCCGCGAATTGCCCTATAAGTTTCACGGTCCGTACCATCCAGTGAAACGGTCACCCGATGGAATAGGCGCTCAACCTTGGCAACGTGCTTGGCCAGTGATAAGCCGGAGGTCAGAAGCCAGAGCTTTAGACCCTGCGAGCGAAGTAGCTCCGCAATCTGCGGCCATTCAGGATTGAGCAAAGGTTCCCCACCTGAAATTAGCACTGTCTCGGTCTGCAAAGCGGCCAGTTCGGGCAGCAGGGTAGAAACAAAGGTCAAGTTCATGTCCACGGAGCCGTGCCGCCAGTAATCGCAGCTCACACAACGTGAATTGCACCGCTCGCTCAGATACAGGATCGCGAGTGGCAAACGCCGTATCGGCTGACTTGCGGGCCGCGCCCCGCAAGAGATCGCGGGCACCATTTGGATCGGTGCTATCGACATCGCCGTGGTGCTCCGGAGGTCATGCGGCTGCCCGAAGCTGGGCTTCAAGAATGTAGTGGTCGGCGATCCCAGCCAATGCCGGGCAGTCGTGCGCCGCGGCCTCCAACCGCCTCAGCACCGCCAGCGCTCCTGGAGCGTGCTCGAGCCAGCGCGCCGCATAGCTGGGCGGTAACGCGCAGCCCAACGCAGAAACGCGAATGACCTCAAAGTGTGTACCGAGCATAGCGCTCAGTTCTCTCGGGGTAGGGTAGGTAATACTCATGCCCCGCCATTGAGCGCCGTGGCGCTTATAGCGCCGCAGCGCCTTTCCCGGCTTGCCATGAACCGTGTACCAAATCCATTCCCACGGGACATGTCGCCCCATAACGACCCAAACTAACCGCGCCCCCGGCGCCAACCGCCGAGCCACTTCGGCGACAAGGGTCGGGAGATTGGCGACGCAGTTAATCGCGCCAAAATTAGAAAATGCACCATCAAACAATCGCTCATCCTCAAGTCCGGCCAGGTCCTCCATACGCAAGCAACGGAAGGCGACCGGCGCGCCACCTGTCTCACGGCCAAGCTTTTCGCTGGCAATCTCGAGCATCTTCTCGGAAGCGTCTGTTGCGACCACCTCGATACCGCTTCGCGCCAGCCACCGGGCATCCTCCCCGGTCCCACAGCCCAGTTCCAGTATCCTCTCAGGCGCCCGAAAGGTGCTCCGCAGTCGCGACCAAACCATTTCGCGCAGCGCCTGGCCCACGGCCGTTTGGGTAAACGACACGTCGTAACAGGGGGCTATTTCGTCGAAGGCGGTGAGGTTCAAAGAGACATTCCCTAACAACTAGCAAGTGGATAAATCGGTCGGCATTTATCGCCGAGCGCTCATGCCTCCGTTTGTAAGGCGAGTTCAAACATTGATGCCCGGGCCTGCAGGGCGGCTGCACGATGGCGCGAAGCCTCCGAGGGGTTACCGGCCTGCAGACGTTCGGCCGCAACCTCATTGCTGAGCCACGCATCGGCATGCTTGTAGTAGTGGCGGGAATGGCGACCCTTGATCGTATAGTCGCGGTCGGTCGCCATCGCCCACTCCTTTGGCATGACAATCGATTGCTGCTCTTTGGCAAAGTACCCGGTGTTCTTGATGGGATAGGCAACTGTGGTCAGGTGAATATCCGGTAGGCACTTCTTGACGAGTTCTACAGTGGCCGCAATATCGTCGATCTGTTCGCCCTGGTAACCCCACATCAAGAACATGCCCACCTGGATCCCGTATCGCTTGGCCGCATGGGTGGCCCAAATGATCTGATCCACGCGCACGCCACGCTCCATACCATCTAGAATCCGCTGGCTCCCACTTTCTGAGCCAATCCAAATTCGATAACACCCCATTTCGGCCAGGGTCTTGAGCACATCGTCCTTCATCATGCGATCGGCGCGCGAAATGGTCTCGAACGGAACCCGTAGGTTGCGGCGCTTGAGCTCTTGGGCATATCCAAAAAGCCAGGGATGGCTGATCGTGAACACATCATCCGCGTACCAGACTTGCTCAGGCCGGTAAGTCTCCACAACGTGCTCGAGTTCCCGGGCACAGTCGAGGTAACTGCGTCGCCGGTGCGTATATCCAAAAACGGCATGGGAACACCAGTTGCATTTGTACGGGCAACCCCGCGCGGTAATCAGATTTACGCTGCCCATGCGGTGATGCTGCCGCCAAACCTCAACATAGCGCGCCTGATCAATGAGCCCCCGGTCGGGCCACGGAATCGAATCAAGATCGGCGATCTTGGCGCGCTCAGCCGTGGTGACCACGAGCCCGGTCTCGTCTCGAAAGACCAGCCCGGCCACAGAGTGCAGCCGATTCGCCCCTTGGGCCGCTAGGGCGGGCAACAATTCGGCCATCGTTGCTTCGCCTTCCCCCACGACCACCACATCAGCGCCGGAACTTAGATACTCTTGCGGGTAATTGGCCGACTCCGGCCCTCCGAGGACAACGGTCCAGCCGAGGCGTTTTGCCATCGCAACGATGGCCAGAACCGGGCGACGGGTCAGCAAATTCGTGTAGATTCCAATGACGCCTCGGCTACGCGCCAATCGATTGAACAGCTCCTGGCGGTTCGCGAAGGTTGAATCGAAAATCTCAACATCAAAGCCGGCACGCCGAAGGTACGCTGAGATATACAACAGACCGAGCGTAGGGTACGGCCGCATGATCTGAATTTCCTTTTCGTCTTCGAAGAGGAAATAGCCGTGCGTCAACAATACATCGCTCATAGCTAGGCTTGATCGCGAGACCGTTTCCAGCCCTGGGCGTCGGCAGACTTCATACCTACGTATGTGGGCACTTCGCTGGGAAAGGTTCTAGGCCTATGGGTGTTATTTGCGACCGCTTGAGTTGACGCCCAGCGGCGACTCAACGTACCCCGCCCCATCCACAGGGCGTATTACGTCCCGGCGATACCTGATGGGGCCTGATCGGGGGCCCGGGCCGGGCAGCACCTGGCCGTGCAGGTCCTTGGGCATTCCCTACGAGGTTCGGCAAAGCCATGGCGTATGCGTGTTCGGGCAGCTTATTTTAAGGCAACCTGACGCGCAATTTGTCGCCGTGAAGGTCTCCAGCTGGCCCGGGGTTCGTCAACCCGCTTCGCACCGCACTTGAGCCGATACGGTCGCCCGGGACGCCTTGCTTTGAACGCATTGGGCGCGGGCTCAGGCATGACTTTCCCCGGCCCAGATTCAGTAGCTGTTACAACTCCAGCGAGGCGGGCTTCTTAAATGCAAATTTGAGCAGCAGAAAGTAAGCGATGCCCACCAGGATCCAGCAGCCCCCCATGATCTTCGCAGCCCGGTCCATTTCATACAGGACGTAGCAAATCACCAGCAGGCCGCCCAAGGGCATCAGCAGGTGGCGCCCCCAGTCGCGGCTTCCCCCGCGTACGAAATAGTGATTGATCACCGATAGGTGCAAAAGCACGAATCCGCTCAGCGCCCCGAAATTGACAATGCGGCTTAATTCATCGGCATGATTGGCGAAGAACAGGCCGACCAAGAGCGAAACGCCGCCTACGATGAGGGTGCTGACATAGGGGGTGTGATACCGCGGATGTATCCGGGCCAGGATGGCCGGCAATTTGCCATCGCGCGCCATCGCGAAAAGGACCCGCGACACGGCGGCTTGGGCAGCCATGGCATTAGCCACGCCGGCCGCCAGGACGACAGCGCCCAGGACGATGGTTCTTAGCCAAGGGCCGCCGGCGACTTCGGCGATCTCATAAAAAGCAGTTTCCGGAGACCGGAATGTCATGCCCTGCGCCAGGTCAGTGGCGATCCATGTCTGGGCAATGAACAAAACGCCCACCGCCAGGAGCGATAGGACCGTGGCTCGGCCGACTGAATTCAGGCCGCCACGGCTTTCCTCAGCAAGGGTGGAGATGCCATCGAACCCTAAAAACGACAGCACGGCGATGGAGGTCGCGCCTACGACCGTCGCCAATGAGAACTGGGCCGGGTTATAGATAGGCCGCAGCGTCAGTGCGCCGGCGCCTTTTCCCGAATGCAGCGCCACCAAACCCAGCACGATGAATAGGCCGAGCGTGACCAGCTCCAGCGCCAGCATGTACCGGTTGACACGAGCTGTCAGCTGTACACCCAGCAGGTTCACCACGGCGTTGAACGTCACGAAGCCCACCAGCCAAATCCAGCCGGGGACGGTTGGAACCAGCGGCCGCAGCGCCACCGCGCTGAAAATATAGAGTAGGGCGGGCACCAGTATGTAATCGAGTAGTATGAGCCAGCCCGCGAAGAAGCCCGCAATTTCGTGTAGACCTCGCTGCACGTATGAGTAGACCGAGCCCGCCATCGGATAAGCGCGGGACATCGAGGCGTAACTCATCGCTGTGAAGTACATGCCCACCAAGCCCACCAGGTAAGCCAGCGGTACCATGCCGCGGGCATCGTTCCAAACGAAACCGAATACTGAGAATGGGGCAATGGGCACCATGAAGATCAGCCCGTAGATCACCAGATCCCGGGTGCTCAGCGCGCGCTTGAGTTGTTGTCGATATCCGAACCACTCAAGATCGGACGGAGCCTCCTCCGCGCTACCCACGAGTATCGATGTCGTGCAGGAAGTCTATAACGCCGGAAAAGTAACGCTGCTGATCATCAAACATTGACATGTGGCTGCCATCCGGCAGATAGAGATAGCGGCCGTCCGGCAGCGCGCGGGCTATAGCCTGCATGTGATTAGGATCCATGGTGTCGTGTCGGGCACCAATTGTCATGGTCGGTACCGTTATGGCATTGAGGTCGGCGGTCCGATCCCAATTCAGCAGCTTCCCACTGGCACCAAGTTCGCTCGGCCCCTGCATCGGAATGTAGACCTTCGGATTTGTATGTTTGAACGACCGGGTCGCTGAGTCTGGCCATTCGCCCACCGGACGCCGCAGTACATGGAACACATAGTGGTGTTGCATCAGCAGTTCCATATACCGTGGATTATCGTAATCCTGCGCCGCCTCGAGAGCCTTGATCTGCGCCAGTACAGTGGCATCGATGCTCGGCATCAGCACACTCTCTGCGTAGCGGTTGTATTCGGGAATGCTGGCCATCATGTTTGAGATAATGAGGCCCTTGAGATGCCGCTGGTACTGTAACGCGTACTCTATGGCCAGAATTCCGCCCCAGGAGTGGCCCAGCAAGAAGAAGTTGGAGGAATCGAGCCCTAATTTGATCCTGACCTGTTCCACCTCGCTAACGAATCGAGGAATCGTCCACAGTTCCGGCGCATCAGGCTGATCACTGTAGTGTGAGCCCAGCTGATCGTAATAGTAGTATTCAATTCCAGCGGCGGGTAAATACGAATCGCAAGGCTCAAAATATTCGTGCGTACTGCCCGGTCCGCCATGAAGCAAGAGCAACTTGATCCGCGGATTGTTGCCGAATCGTCGGGTCCAGACGTTAAATATTCCTCTGGGAGTCTCAACCGGGATCAGACGCACCCCGCCTGAAAACCGGTCCTCACGAGCTGAGTCGTCCAGATAGGAGCGCGCAGCAGATCCCATCAAAACCGGACCTGTATCCTTCGTCACCCCGATTCCCCGAACGCGCCCGGCAGCCTAGTTTCGGGCAGGGACGGCATAGGGGCGTGTCAGAGAGGCTCCGGCCAGATTAACTTGACTCAACTCCGGCAACTTGATGAGTGCATCCGAAATCAGGCGCTCCCCGTACTGCAGGTCCGTTGTCCACAATTCCGCCGCCCGAGCACCGTCCCCGGACTCAAGCGCCTCGACGATTTTCAAATGCGTCGCCTGAAACCACTGCGACACGTTCAGGCTTCGAATGCCTACATAAAGAATTCGCAGTGTCAGGTCCTGAAGATGGCCGATAGTTTCCGCCAGGCGGGCATTTCCGCAGGCGGAAGCCACCCGCAAGTTAAAATCGTGATTGGCGCGCAAGAATTTCACCAGCTCATTATGACTTCTGAGCTCGTAATGGCTCTGGGAAATCTTGCGAAGGCGATCGAGGTCTGAAGCCGGAAGCCCTAGATCAGCAGTCATCTCCACTGCCCGAGGCTCCAATAATTTTCGCAATCCGTAGATGTCACGCACATCCTTAAGAGTTAACGGTGCGACCCGGGGACTGCGCTCATCGGTGCGATCGATCAGACCCTCCTGCATGAGTCGCAGCAGGGCCGAACGTACCGCCGCCTGGCGCAGGCTGAATCGCGTGACCAGCGAGGCTTCCGAAACCCGAGAGCCGGGGCGAAGTTGATAGAACAGGATTTCCGCTCGTATCTGCTGGTAAGCGCGCTCGCTTAAATTTGCGCTTCGATCCGCGTGCGACGCGGCAATTGTCTGGACCGGAATGAACTCTTTCTTTTTCTGCAATCCCATTCCGACGACACCCCCTTGGTCGAGTAGCTAATGTCGATGTGGTCTATGTCAGCATCTCTCATATGACTTTACAACATTTAGATCGAGTGCTAGCTTAATGTTGCGTTGGCCGTTCGATACCAATGACGCGCGTCAGGGCAGCTAAGGACAACCAATGGTCCGACTCGGCAGAATGCCTCCATGTTTTCGTCGGCCGGGCGTCCCGTGAGTTCGCGGCGCGATCCCATCGAATACGACGCCGCCTCGCCGGAGGTCCGCGCCGTGTACGACGACATCATGGCCACGCGCAAAGTCGATTGGATAAATAACTTCTGGAAGGTACTGGCCCATGACCCACCGACTCTACGGAGGATCTGGTCCAACATTAAACAGGTCATGGGGCCCGGCTCGCTCGACCCACTGACGAAGGAAATGCTCTACGTTGCGGTCAGCGCCTCCAACGGCTGCCGCTACTGCATTGCCTCCCATGGGGCGGCCGCTCGAAGGCACGGCATGACCGAGGTTCAATATTCCGAGTTGCTTGCGATCGTCGGTCTCGCCAATGAGACCAATCGACTGGTAACTGCATTGGACGTTACGGTCGATAGCCAGTTTCTCTGACACCACCATGATCCGCTTTCCAAGGACAATCCGATGAGCAAACCGGACGCCAGCACCGTGACGTTTCACCGCTGGGATCAAATTCCAGCCGAAACGCTCAAAGGCACCATCACGCGTCGCATGGTTACAGGCACGCGGACGATGATCGCGCATATTTACCTGAAAAAGGGCGACGATGTGCCACTCCACTCGCACGACAACGAACAGCTGACCTACGTCCTCGAAGGAGCGCTGCGGTTGTGGTTTGGTGCAGACGGGGAACGCGAAATCACGGTTCGCGCCGGAGAAGTTGTGGTCATCCCCCCTAACGTTCCGCATCGTGCGCTTGCGCTCGAAGATACACTCGACGTCGATGTGTTCTGCCCGCCGCGCGAGGATTGGCTCAAGGGCACCGACGCCTACCTGAGGCGATAAGCAATGGACCTGGGATTGCGCGGCCGCCGTGCGCTGGTCATGGGCGGATCGAGCGGGCTGGGCAAGGCGGTGGCCTCGGCATTGGTTGAGGAGGGCGCCCGGGTGGCGATCTGCGCGCGCGGGGCCGAACGGCTTGCGGTTGCTGCCACCCAGATCGGCGCCGAAGGGATCGTCGCCGACTTGAGCGTGCCCGGTGCAACGGGTCGAATGGTTGGCGAGGCTGAGAGGCTTATGGGACCGCTCGACATACTGGTCGTAAACACTGGCGGACCACCGGCGGGAACATTTGCCGATATCACTGACGATAACTGGCGCAACGCCTTCGACGCGTTATGGATGAGCACTGTTGAAGCGATGCGTGCGGTGCTGTCAGGGATGCGCACCCGCCGGTGGGGAAGGATCGTGGTCGTAACATCAATCGCTGCGCGAGAGCCCGTCGCCAACCTGATGCTCTCCAATTCACTAAGAGCCGGTCTGCATGGGCTCATCAATGCTCTGAGCAAGGAAGTAGCGGCCGACGCAGTAACAGTCAACGCGGTGATGCCTGGGTACACAATGACCGAGCGACTTGAAGAATTAAGGCTCGATGAGGCTGCATTGACCCGGCAGATTCCTGCAGGTCGGCTTGGAACATCGCAGGACTTCGCGGCCGTGACGGCGTTCCTGTGCTCCGAGCAGGCAAATTACGTCACCGGCCAAGCCCTCGCCTGCGACGGCGGATGGCTCCATTCGATCTAAGGGCGGCCGATGGCAGATTTTGTCGTACATGAGGGCGTATGGAGGTCGTTGCAGGAGTTCCGTCTGCCCGAGAAGCTTGGGTTTGGATTGGTCCCCGCGCCAGTGATGTACAGCGCCACCTATCAGAACGGGGAGTGGAGTTCCGGCGAGCTGCTGCCCTACGGACCCATTGAGATCTTGCCCGGCGCCAGAGCACTGCACTTCGCAGAGCAGGCGTTTGAGGGCATGAAGGCGTATCGCGTCGGACGTTCCGCCGCCAATTTATTTCGCGCGGCTGATAACTACGCTCGTTTCAAAAGGTCTGCCGAACGAATCGCGATGGCGCCGGTCCCCGAAGAACTTTTCCACGAAGGAATACGAGCCGTTGTGGGTGCCTGCACAGCGTTGGTACCGGATAAATCCGGCCAGTCCCTGTACCTGCGTCCTTTTCTATTCGGGACCGAGCCCGGTTACGCGGTGCGCGCCTCGAGCACCGCCCGGTTTATGGTCATCGCCAATCCCTCGGAAGCCTACGCTGCAGGCCCTATGAAGGTACAAATTGAGCGGGAGCAGGTGAGGGCCGCCAAGGGCGGGGTGGGTTCGGCCAAGACCGGCGCCAATTACGCCGCCTCACTCCTCGCCACCACCCGCGCCATCGAACACGGATACACGGTCGCGCTGTGGCTCGATCCGGTCACCCGACAGAACATCGAGGAGCTCTCGGGGATGAACGTGTTCGCGGTCATCGGCGAGGAACTCCATACTCCGGCGCTGAACGATTCGATACTCCCGGGCGTCACACGAGACTCGCTGATCAAGTTAGCGCGTGAACTTGGATGGCAAGTCGTGGAGCGCTCCATGCCGATCGGAGAACTGCTTGAGCAGGTAGCCAGCGGCAAGTGCCGCGAGGTTTTTGCCTGCGGTACGGCGGCAATAGTGTGCCCCATCAGCGCGATCGGCGATGCCGACGGCAGGCAATACCAACCGGCGACCATTGACGAGCGGGCGCGCGTGCTGAGGGAGAGATTGCTGGCGATCCAGGAGCGGCGCGCAGCGGATCCCTACGGCTGGATTAGTGAAGTGACCCCGCTCGTGCGACCGAGGGCGTGAATCCTTACCATGCCAGCCCAAACCTTGTTCCACCAATCTGCCCATTTTATGATGCTTGCGAGACACCACCTCAGGGGGAAGATTATGAATATAACGAACCGGCTTCTGACCGCTCTTCGAGACTCACCGAGGCTGGCCGTGCTAGTGCTGACCGTTGCCGTGTGCGGGGTAACCCAATCGACCAACGCCCAGCAGGCGGCAACCGCGCCGCCATCAGGCGTCGGGCTGGAAGAAATCATCGTTACTGCTCAAAAACGCGCGCAAAATTCCCAGGATGTAGGCATTGCGATATCCGCAGTGACCGGTGAGGATCTTGCCAGCCTCGGGGCAGTCACGGCCAGCGATATCACCAAGGCGATGCCGGCCGTGGTGCTGACCCAGCCCAACGGGCCGGCGTCATTCAGTCTGTCGATCCGTGGCGTTACGCAAAACGACTTTGCGGACCATCAGGAAAGTCCGGCGGCCATATATGTTGACGACGTCTACGTCAGTCAGATGTCGGGCCTCGCGTTCAGCATGTACGACATGGACCGTGTCGAAGTGCTGCGCGGCCCACAAGGCACCTTGTTCGGCCGCAATGCCACCGGCGGCCTGGCCAACTTTGTAACACGACGCCCAACAGACATCGCGGGCGGTTACGTGAACGTAAGTTTCGGCGAGCGCAATCTGACTCGGGTCGAGGGAGCCGTGAACGGCGCACTGATGGATGGGGTCGATGGCCGCGTCTCATTTTTGAGCAATCACTACGACCCACTCTTCAGAAACATTGCAGGCGGAGCACCGGATTCCGAGAACGGCAACGACTGGTCTGTGCGCGGTCAGCTGCTTTTCAAGAGCGTGGGCGGCGGACAGCTGCTGCTGAACGTGCGTGAGAGCCGCGAGGATGTACATGCAGGCGCCTGGGAGCAATACGCCACCGTACCTGGTGCTAATGGCTACAACACCCTGGCGGGTCCCCAGGACAACCCTTGGGGCACGTGTAACGGGTGCAACGACAGTGGTATTCCCAGTGCCGCACCGTTTACGACCACCAACAACCGCGCCGGTTATGCGCAGATCAAGACCAACGGGTACACCGCTAAGTTCACCGATGATTTCGGTGGCACGACATTCACCGCAATTGGCGATTATTCGACCCTTACCAAGCGCTATCAGGAAGACTCGGACGTCAGCCCGTACACGATTTTTCAGTTCTTTAACGGGAGCGATGTCAAACAGAGTTCCGTGGAACTGCGCCTCAATGGCGGCGATCAGAAGCTCAACTGGACAGCCGGCCTCTACGGTCTGCACATTGACGGCAAATACTACGACGGATGGGAGGGCCCCGCTTTCTTCGGCGCTCAGGAATTCGACTTTGCCAGCAATCCGAACGCCGGTTACAGCGGATACTCCGCCTCGCCGGGGCCATGGCCGTACAGCCTCACGCCGTATCCGACCGGATGTGGCTGCCCCGGCTACACCATTGGCGGGGCGTTGCCTGATCCGAATGGCGGGTTACCTGCTACCAAGGCACCCTACAGCCTGGACACAAAGTCCTATGCGATCTTTGGGCAACTCGAGTATCGGCTGACCGACCTGGTGGGATTTACGCTGGGCGCGCGGTACACCAATGACAAGAAGGACTATTCGTTCAGCTGGTACCCGTACGAATATTATCCCCAAGGGACGACAGGACAAACCTTGCAACTGACCCGGCCAGTGGGCCTGGTGCTTGCTCAGGACTACGACCGCAGCCGGAGCGATAATCTTTGGGCGGGCAAAGCGCAGGTCGATTTCCATCTGGCGCCGAGCCAGTTGCTCTACGTCAGCTACAACCGGGGCGTGAAGGGCGGCGGGTATACCGCCCCATTGTTCCCAGCCACCATCGCGCACACTTACGATCTCGAGTTCAAGCCTGAGGAACTCACCTCCTACGAGATCGGCCTAAAATCGGAATTCTTCGATCACCGGCTGCGCATCAATAGTGCAGCCTACTATTACGACTACCACGATTACCAGGCGCTTATTTACACGGTCACGCTGAACCAGCTGATCAAGAACGCAGACGCCACTCACAAGGGCGTAGAGACCGAGATTGACTGGGCCCCTAACGCCGCCTGGCGATTTGGGCTTGGCGTCGCTTATCTGGACGCAGTCGTCAAGAACGTGCCTGCGCTGTGCTGCACGGCCGCCTTCACTGCCATCGTCGGCGACTACACCCCGGCCAATGCGCCCCAATGGTCGGGCAACGCGATGGCTCGTTATACGATGCCACTGGGTTCTGCGGCTCTATCGTTCCAGTTGGACGGCACTTATTTGTCGAAGTTCTGGTTCAACCTCGGTGACGCCCCGGCCGTGCAGCAAGATGCCTACGGTGTCGCCAATGCACGCATCAACTACACCGGCGCGGGCAACAAATTTGAGGTGGGTGCCGACCTTGAAAACCTTTCCAACAAGCATTACGCGATGATGGGGTTTGATAATACCGGTGTGAACGGACTGGCCCAGCGCTATCCGGGCATGCCACGTTGGTTCAAGATGCATGTGGATTACAGGTTCTAGGGTTCACATCATAGAAACTTCGGAGCACAAAGTGAGTAAGAGCCAATTTGCCGCGATCGGCGCAGTGTTGGGGCTGGTCGGAGGCATTGCTATGCCTGCCTCAGCACCCGCACCCGCAACTCCATCTGCGGCTACCCCAAACCTCAGTGGTGTTTACCGCGCGCTCTCGACCAAGACATTTGTGGATCTCACGCACACGTTCGGGCCCACCACACCGCACTGGAAGGGTTTTGGCGACGAGAAGGTGACCGTGCTGTATACGATCAAGAAAGATGGGTTCCTGGTCCAGCAATTCACGCATGTCGGACAGTGGGGCACGCACATCGACGCTCCAGCGCACTTTCACGAGGGTCTGCGCACCGCCGACCAGATTGACCCCAAGGAAATGCTGCTGCCCCTGGTGGTGCTTGATGTACACGAGAAGGTGGCCAAGAACCCGGACTACGTCATTGCGGTCAGTGACGTGCACGATTGGGAAAGTCGCCACGGGCGCATCCCGGAGCATGCCTTCGTTGCCATGCGAACGGACTGGTCGAAGCGCTGGCCCGATGACGGCGCGATGCAAAACCGTGACAAAGGCGGCACCGCACACTACCCAGGCTGGAGCAAGGAGGTTCTGAAGCTCCTCTACGAAGATCGCAAGATCACCGCTTCTGGACACGAAACCACGGACACCGATCCTGGCAAGGCGACCACCAAGGACGATTATTCTCTGGAAAGCTACGTTCTTGGCCTTAATCACTATCAGATCGAGATGCTGGCCAATCTGGATCGCGTCCCTGAAGCCGGAGCCCTTGTCATGGTGAGCTGGCCCAAGCCAGAGGGCGGTACCGGATTCCCGGCACGTGTAATCGCTATCCTCCCGTGACCAGCCAGGCGCCCGAGTGGCGGCGGGGCTCTGCTGATACTGGCAAAACCTGCTCGAGAGTCGCTGCGTGACCGGGCAACGGTGGTCAACGGGACTGGGCTTCACCCTAAGCGCGGTTGGAGCTGCGGTGGGCCTGGGCAGTATCTGGCGCTTTCCCTACCTTGCCGGCGCGGGCGGCGGCTTCGCCTTTATCGCGGTGTTCGTGCTCGCCTGCCTGATCTTTGGAGCTCCGGTGCTGGTCGGCGAAATACTGATCGGCCGCTGGTCACGTCAGAGTCCGCCACTTGCCGCTGGGGCGATCGCGGCGCAGTTCGGATATTCGCGTCTGTGGAATATTGTCGGCTGGACCGGCTCGCTGGCCGGCTTCCTGATCATGACCTACTACACCATGATCGCCGGGTGGGTGATGGCCTACACCTGGTTTTTCCTGAGCGGGAACTATGCAACCGGCGGCGTCGCCCCGGTCGTCAATAAATTCACGGCTTTCGTGGCGGATTCCCGCGCGGTTTCGCTATGGCAGCTCGCGTTTATCGGGCTGGTTACTCTCATTTCGATACGCGGGGTCAACCGCGGCGTCGAGTGGATCAACCGCCTGCGGGCGCCGGCATTGTTGTCAATTCTGCTGGTGCTGGCCTGCTACTCGCTCGTCACCGGGGATGTGGCACGGGGTCTGCATTTTGCGTTCGCTCCCGATATCAGCCGCCTGACCCCTGAGGTCATACTGGGCGCCGTTGGGCAGGCGCTGTACGCACTCGGTATCAGCGCGGGCATCATGATCGCCTATGGCGCCTATATGGTTTCCGGGGAATCCCTGCGCCGCAACGTCATCGCGGTGGTCGGTTCAATTTTTGTCGTTTCGCTGCTGGCGACCGTCATCATTTTTCCGCTGGTGTTTCGCTACGGACTGAACCCGGCACAAGGGCCCGAACTTGTATTCCAGGTGCTGCCCGTGGCCTTCGCGCAGATGCCCGCCGGCCGGTTCGTAGGTACGCTGTTCTTCGCTCTGCTGGTACTCGCTGCACTTACCCCATCGGTGGGTTTGCTCGAAGTGCCAATTTCCTGGCTGGTGCAGCGAACTGGGATTCGCCGCGGTACCGCCGCCGTGTTGACGACCGGCAGCTGCTGGCTGATAGGACAAGGCTCGGTGCAGTCATTTAACCGGCTGGCTCACTGGCATCCGATCGCGTTTCCGGCACGGCTTGCGCAGCTGGATTTCTTCGGATTGAGTGATTTTATCTCCGCCAATCTGCTGATGCCGTTATCGGCACTGCTGGTGAGTGTGTTCGTAGGCTGGCGGGTCGGGCGGCACATCCCGGACGAACAATTAAGCGGCCTCTCGACCGGCACCAGGCGGCTTCTCAAGTTTGCGTTGCGCTATCTTTGCCCAATCGGCATAACCGTGGTGCTCATCGTTGGACTGCGCCACTAGGGCGCGATCCGTCAAGGTTGGGATCCTCCCCCATTCGATACACGATTTGTCCGCCCACCATGGTGATGACTGCGCGAGTAGCGCCAATGGCTTGCGGGGGAACACTAAACAGGTCTTGCGAGAGGACAACCAAGTCCGCTTCCTTGCCCACTTCCAACGTGCCCACCCGTTCATCAAAGAAGGCCGCCCGGGCGGACCCGAGGGTGTACGCCCGAACGGCTTCCGCCACGCTAATGCGCTCTGCGGGCAGATAGACTTCCCCCGTTCGTACCGCGCCGCCTTGGCCGGCCCCATCAAAGGGATTACCGACAATGGATCCCGTGTCCTCCGAGCGCCAGATATCCCGTGTTACGGCCTGCTGCATTCCAAGAAACGGATCGGGCGGCAGCGTGCATGGCCAATCGCTCCCAAAGGCCAGCGCGGTGCCGTCATCCAGGAAGCTCCGCCACCGGTCGGTGAGCAGGGGATGCTCAGTGTCGTAGTTAAGGCCGATCGAAGCGCAGCAGAAACTGGGTTCCATGACGACTGTGACACCAAGCTGCGCAAAACGGGGAATATCAGCAGCGTCCGTGAGGTCGGCATGCTCGATCCGCAACCGTCGATCGCGAGGACCGTTGCGAGCCGCCACTCGCTGGTACGTATCGAGGATCATGTGCACGGAATCATTCCGTGCAGCGTGGGTCATGATTTGATAGCCGCGGCGGTCCAGCTCCTCGACAAGCGCCTCGTATTCATGGGGCTCATACACCAAGGGCGGCACCAGGCCGGAGAACCCGTCGGCGAAGAACTTGACGAGATTTGCCGACACCCATTCATCATGGAAGCTCGACCGCGCTTCCTCAAGATCTGCCAGGAATGCCGGCGTCAGCCGATGCGCCACGGCTACCGAGCCAAATGCCGTTCGGGTGCGCACCGTGAGTTTCCGGCGCTCGCGTAGTGTCGCGTAGAGGCGGAGTTCAGCAAGATTTCCAGTCGCGTTGACGACGCTTGTGATGCCGTAGCTATTGAGGTAGCGCGTGGCGACCTCAAGCATTGAAAGTTTTGACTCGGCGGGAAGCTGAGCGTCGACGGCCCGTTCCATCACTTCCATGCCCGCCTCGATCAATGTGCCGGTGGGATGGCCACTGGCATCACGGATGATGCCGCGCTCCTCCTGGGCTTCACTGACTGGAAAATCAGTGATACCGGCCAGGCGCAGGGCCGCGGAGTTGACCCACATCGAGTGCTCCGAGGAATTGTGTACCACCACCGGCCGATCGGGCACCGCCCTATCCAGTAGTTCCTTGGTGGGCGTGGTGGGCGGCGCTGCGCTGAAATCTGCGCGGGCGAGGATTATCGGATCCTCGGTATGAGTGGCGGCGTAGGCCTTAAGGCGAGCCACCAGCTCGTCACCCTTGCTGACGGTGACGCTGCCTTGCGGGGTGGTCAGATTCAGGCCGTGGAGGGCGTAGGCGCCAAAAAGCAGATGCAGGTGCGAGTCGACGATCCCTGGTATTACCGTCTGGCCGTGCAAGTCGACCACTTCGGCCTTGCTGTGTTGCCAGCGACTTGCCGCCGAGTTAGTTCCGATGGCGGCAATGCGCTCGCCGTGCACGAGGAGGGCTTCGGCCCACGGCGATGCGGAGTTGCCGGTGTAGATGTGGCCGTGGATGAACAGCGTGTCGCTGATGGCCGGTGGCGCCATAAGCACCAGGGCCGCCATCAGCAGGGCATGTCGGGTCTTTAGCGTGGGCGTACAGGGCAATGGATTCCCCTGGGGACCGGCTCGAGCTAGCGAACCGCAAACATGGCAATCACCGCGGCCCCCATGACAGCAGTGGCCAGCCAGCCCAAGACGCGGTGCCGAAGCGTGAGCGTGTAATCGCCCAGAAGTTCGCGCTTCATGCCCAGCCACATCATCACCACCATGATCGGTACCGCTATGACTCCATTAACGATGGCGCTCCACACCAGCGCCTTGATGGGATCCAATGGGGTAAAGCATATAAGAGTACCGATTAGGGTGCCCAACCCGATGACCAGATAAAAACCACGCGCCTCCATCACGTGCTTGTCCAGACCTGACCGCCATTGCATGGCATCGGCGACCGCGTAGCCTGAGGAGGCAGCCAGCACCGGGACCGCCAGCATCCCGGTGCCAACGATTCCCAGAGCAAACAGTGTAAAGGCGAAATCGCCGGCCAGAGGCCGAAGGGCTGCCGCGGCCTGGGCGGTGGTTTGGATGTCCGTGACACCGTGGGCGTGCAGCGTCAGGGCCGTGGCGAGCATCACGCAGAAGGCGATGACGTTGGAAAACACCATACCCACCGTCGTGTCGAGCTTGATGCGGTATAAGTGCTCCCGGACGAACATCTCGGTCGGCGCGATCGCCTTTTCAGCTCCTCCGGTGGCGTCCATACGCTGGCGTTGTTCGGCTTCCTGGGCGGCTTGCCAGAAGAACAGGTACGGGCTAATCGTGGTTCCCAGCACCGCAACGACCATAGTCCAGTAGGCGCCCCCGTGCCTCAGGTGCGGCACCAGCGACTGCTTGATCACGGTCTCCCAGTTCACGTGGAGCATAAACACCAGCGCGACATAGGAAAGCAGCGACAAGGTCAGCCATTTGAGCGTGCGCACCATCGCGTCAAATCCAAGCCAAATGGGCAGGACGGTGCACAGCAAACCGAATAGGAGCGCAAGGCCCTGCTCTGAGCGGTCGCCTATCAGAAGTTGCAGCGCTCCGCCCATCGCTGCGATGTCGGCTGCAATGTTGAGCGTATTGGCCACCATCAGCAGCGCGACAATGCCGGCGGTAAGCCAGCCCGGCATGACGCGGCGAATGCTCGCCGCCAAGCCCTGGCCGGTCAGCCAACCGATGCGCGCGCTGACAAGTTGAATGCCAATCATCAACGGCGTTGTAAAGGCCATTGTCCACAGCAAACCGGCGCCAAATTGGGCGCCGGCTTGCGAATAGGTGGCTAGTCCGCTCGGATCATCGTCCGCAGCCCCGGTTATCAGTCCCGGTCCCAACCGATCGGCGAACTCTCGGGCACGCCTCCCGGCCAGCACACGGGTCCATGGGCCTTGCATAGGGGTAGTGCCTGGCTACGCCGGCGCGCGACTTGCCCAGGCAACGCGCATGTTTTGACGTATTGCATGACTCATGCGGACCGCGCCCGGCCAGCCGGGCAGCGTCGAAATGAGGCGCGACGCGTTAGATGAATTCACGGCAATCTGCGGCCCTAATAAACCAGGTTAGAACGGATCTCCGGACTGATCGCCCAGAGGGCGCCGGAGATTGGTCAGTCTAACAGGGGCCAATTACAAACTGAATTGCGTCAGCGCATATAAGATCGGAGCGGGCTTTCTCGTGTTCGAAGCCCGGCGTAGGTCAATGCAGGATCGTAAAGCCATATCTCTCAAAGGCGGCCGACCCGACCGGTCCGCGCAGAAACTCCACGAATGCGGCCGCCCTGGCATTGGCGGTACTGGTGAGCGCTATCGGATAAGCGATGGGCTGATGCGAGCTTTCGGGAAAAAGATCGACAATTCGCACCTTTTTGTCGATCCGCGCATCAGTCTCGTAAACAATTCCCAGCGGAGCTTCGCCGCGTGCCACGAAGGCGAGGGCGGTGCGCACGTTGTCGGCACGTACCAGGTGCTCAGCCACATCGTTCCATACGCCAAGGCTTGTCAAGGCTGAGCGAGCGTAGCGTCCGACCGGCACGGAGTCCGGATCACCTGTTGCAAGCCGTCCCCCGTTCAGAGCCGCCAGCAACGCAAAGCCGGATTTGATTTGTAGCTGTACCGTACTGTCGGCGGGCGCTACCAGCGCCAGGCGATTGCCGAGCATGTTCCGGCGGGTCGCCTTCTGGATCAGCGAGCGCTGATCGAGATAGTCCATCCACTCCTGGTCCGCTGAGAAGAAAACATCCGCGTGCGCGCCGCCCTCCACCTGGCGGGCCAGGGTCGAGGTGGCGGCAAAGGAGAATTCAACTTTGTCCCCGGTCTCTTTGGTGTATGCGGCCCCCAGTTCCTGCATCACGTCCGTGAGCGAGGCGGCGGCGAAAACGGTGACGGTGCCGGGCTCAGCTGCACCGCTCACAACCAACGGCAGCAGACTGAAAACGACACTTAAAACTATGAATCGACCTCGAAGCATGTTTATCCCCTCAACGACACGTTATATACAGTCAGATATATCGTGGGCTAAGCAGGGGAGTGTGGCAAGTTCTGTGGAGCTGCGTTGCTGCCGGGTCAGCGGTGGCCGGATAATATTCGGATTGGAGGTCCCGCATGACGCGAGTTGCTGTGAGAGTTCGAATCTATTATGACGGAAAACTGGCGATCGGCCCGGGCAGGATTGACCTGCTTGAAGGTGTTCAGCGTACCGGCTCGCTCTCGCAGGCTGCGCGAGACATGAAAATGAGTTATCGGCGGGCGTGGCTTTTGATGCAAAGCCTCAACCAGTCTCTAAGAAGTCCCGCCTCCGTTCCTGTTCGCGGCGGGCAGCACGGCGGGGGCGCCTCCGTAACACCAAACGGTCTCGCTCTGATTAGGACTTATCGAGAAACGGAAGCCAAGCTGACACGCCATATCGACAGGCACTTTGCGAAATTCGCCCGGTCTACAGCCTCCGTTCCTGCATCAAAGCCGCGTCCAGGTGCCACCCGGGTGAAAAAGTTGCCGCGCCGTCACCAGCCGTAGCGCACCTCGATTTCTACGAGGCGTCCGGGCAGCCGATAATAGCCCGCGGTCTGCGTCACGGTCACACTCTGGTTTAATTCGCTACTCGCCACCGGCCCTCGGGCATCCGTGAGATTGTAGCCGTTCAACTGCACCCGGTAGTGGTTCAACACGTAGCTGAGTGACGCATCGACGGTGGTGTAGCCGCCGGCGCTCAAGGTATTGGTCGCATCGAGCTCGCGAGGGCCGACGTAGTCCACGACCATTGTTCCTCCAAGCCCGGTGGACGGTGTGTAGAGCACGCCCACGCCCCCTAACTGGCTCGGCGACATTTCTATTCGGTTTCCTGAAACATCGACCCCGTCGCCGCCGGTGTAGGTGAGGTACCTGGCGTCGTGATTTGCGTAGTGGGCAGCAATTTGCCAGTCGCCCCTGATTTGGTAGCGAGTTTCGATTTCAAACCCCTGGAATCGCGATACTCCGCTATTGGTGGGTCCAAACTGGCCACTCGCATCCTGGGAGTAGGCGAGGCCATTGTGAAAATCCATTCGGAACAGGCTGGCATCGACATCAAGCCGCCCGTCCAGCAAACGGCTCTTCGCACCGAACTCATAGCTAATCCCTGTCTCGGGTTCCAGGACATTGACTTCCGCCTCGGGCCCGAAGTCGATCGCCAGTGGCTTGAAGCTGTTCCGGTAATCGGCATACCACGTCAGCATGTTGTTGCCTGATACCCATGATTTCCAGCTCGCGCCCAGTACGCCGCTCAGGCGAGTTGTGGTCCGCTGGTCAGTGTCGTCAAACGTGACGAGCGGGGCAGGGCCGGTATTGTCTATCGCCACGCCACTCGCTGTTTCGCGCGTATTATTCAAACGCAAGCCCGCCAATACGTCAAAATCGGAGTTGATCTGCCAGTCCAATTGCGCGTACGCGCCGGCAAACCCCCTCTTATCGTCTGAATAGACCAGCTCATCGGGATGATGGGCCCCGTCGCAAACGTATTCCTGGCCCGATGGGTCGACGCAGTATCCAAAGTTAATGGCGTTTTCTGAGCCATAGCCGTACATGTAATCCACGCCATACATGAGGCGGGCCGCGGGCGAGAGCGACGTCGCCACGTGGGCATCGAAGTAGATATCGGTTATCGAGATGCCCTGGGAGTAACCGTCGGCCTGCAATCCGTCGCCCACGCCCGCATCGGGAGGATCGGCAAAAGCGTTGCCGCGTAGAAAGCCTCGCAGGATGTCATTGAGCGACCGGGTCGCCGACAGCGTAACCGACCAATCGCCGGCCGAGCTTTTTCCGTCGAGTCCCAAATTTAATGCGTAGCGCTGTTGATCGAGCTTGGCGCCCGTGGGATTGTAATTGGCGTTGATTGGCAGTTCGTTGTGCAGTATTTCCCCGTCGCGTAACAGCAAGTTCCCGGCCGGAGTCTGCGGCAGTATCGAAATATCGCCGTCGATGTGAAACGCCCCAAAACCGAGTTCGCTCCGACCCCGGTACAGGACGTGATACCGCTCGTAGTCCGTGCGATCGTCCGCATAGCCGCGTTTCTCGATGTTGGCCGTGGCGGATTGCTGATAGCTCCCTATCTGCGGGAGATCACCACCTCCGGAAAGCCGATACCCGCCGTGGGTAGCTGCCGCGGCGCCCGCAAACGCAGGTGTTGCTCCCGCGGCATAGTGAATCACCTGGATTACCCCTACGAAGGAGGTTGCTCCGTAGACGGTAGGAGCTGCGCCGCGCAACACTTCAATGCGTTCGACTCCGGTCAGATCAATGGACGGCGTGGCGGGATTGAAGGCGCCACCCCAGGGCACGCCGTCCACCACCAGGAGAAATGCGTCCGCTTCACGCAGCCCCCACAGCGCCGGCACCGTGCCGGCCGGGCCGCCATCGCCTCCCGGGGTCCCCTCAACACCGGCAACGAGCAGAAGCGCACTGCGCAGGTCACGTGCACCGCGTTGGCGCAGTTCCTCGCCGCTGATCGCGGTGATGGAAGCCGGTACCTTATCGATCTCCTCAGGCTCGCGGGTCGCCGTAATCTCCACGGTATCGCGTATGCCGTTTGCCTCAGTTTGTTCGACAGCGAAGGCGCGGTTGATCGCGCCTAGTGCGCACAGGGTGAGGATCGACGACATTTTCATAGCGCGTTCCGAAGCCAGCGTTGGTTGATGAACAGCGCGTAAGAATAGTGGCAAGCGCAGTGTCTGGGCAAAGCCCCGCACACGAGCGCTTAGTCCACCTCGCAGCCACACCGCACCGATGGATCCGAAACGAAGTGTCGCTGCGCTCTAGACCGCAGGTACTTGATCCCTCGCTGACTTCAACGGAGACGCCACCAGTGAGGGCGCGTCATCCGTACACTGCACTTAACATAAGCACTCTATTATATTGATAAATCGAGCTTTTTGATGTGCGGGCGCCCGGCAGCTGCTCGATACGGATCAAGTTGGAACCGCTCGATAACGCCAGGACAAAGCCTCAAAGGGAATCCCAAAATCTTTCCATCCGGCCGCGCATCGCCTCGTCCGGCAAACGACCGCGTGCGGCACGCTGATTGTCCTCAAGATGGGCGAGCTGGGTAGAGCCGGGGATCGTGCAGGTCACGGCGGGGTGCGCAATAACGTATTTGAGCAAAAACTGGCTCCAGGTCGTGGCGTCAATGTCAGCGGCCCACTCGGGCAGTGCTCGATCCCGCAACTGACCAAGAAGTGAACCAAATGCAAACGGAATGTTGGCGAGCACGCCGACCTTACGCTCGAGTGCCAGTGGGAGCACCCTGGCTGCGGCATCGCGATTGGCAAGTGAGTAATCGACCTGCACGAAATCGAGCGGGTATCGGCGCATGAATTCGACCATTTGGTCGTGCTGCGATACGCGCGATGTGGTGATGCCCAGGTACCGGACTCTGCCGGCCTGTTTCCAATTCAGAAGGGACGGCATGAGCTTGTCGACCCCATCGAGATTATGGACTTGAAGCAAATCGATTCTCGAGGTCCGGAGCCGATCGAGAGATCGGCTGAAACTCTCCTCGCCGATGGCTTTGGTTCCGGCTGAGCCGGACGCGGTCAGCTTCGTGGCAAGAAACACGCGCTCGCGGTTGCCCACAGCCGCGAGCGTGTCCCCGATTATTGCCTCGCTTTCCCCGTAGGCTGGGGCGGTGTCAATAACCGAGCCGCCTAGCTCGGACATGCGCTTGATTTCAGCTTCGATGGCGTCGCGCACACCATTGCGGAATTTGTCGGTACCCAAACCCACAACCGGTAGCCTTTCGCCAGTCCCGGGAATGGCCTTCGTCACCAGTGGGCCAAGGTCCCGCGGCTGCGCCCACCCCGAGCGCTGCAATACCAGCATCGCTCCTGCGGCGACTCCGGCACATAACGCGTCTCTTCTTGAAATTCCGAGAATACGGCTATTCACGAATATCGCTCCGGATTGAGGGCCCAATCCTTATACGCCCAAAGGGTCGAGAAGTTCCGGACTGGAGGACCGGAAGACTCGGATTCACTTTCTAAGGACATAGGGCTACCATCCAACAAAATAACGTCTCAGGACGATAGACGGTCGTCTCGTACCGGCTGGCACCACCCCGATCGTGAAGTTTTAGCCATCGCGCCAGCGGGGCGGTCGATTACGTACATCTCGACATGATTTGGTGCGAGATCCAAGGGAGCGAAGAATATGACTCGACGACGCAAGATCCTGATCACGGTACTCCTTGTAGTCCTCGCTGCCGTGGTAGGGCTTGCGCTACTGCTCAGCCACGACTCTCCATGCTCCTCGGGAACGGTCCCTAGGACGGGCTCGGGCGTAATGAAAGCGATCGTCTATCGTTGCTACGGCTCACCTGAGGTGGTGAAGTTCGAAACGATTGCCAGACCCACGCTCGCCGATGATCGCATGCTCGTCAAAGTGCACGCGGCGTCCGTCAATCCGTTGGACTGGCACTACATGCGGGGCAAGCCGTACATCATGCGGCCTATGGCCGGTTTCGGAGCGCCCAAGGACGACCGCTTAGGAGTCGACTTTGCGGGCACGGTCGAGGCCGTGGGCAAGGACGTCACGCGGTTCAAGCCGGGCGATCAAGTCTTCGGTGGCGCAGACGGTTCATTTGCCGAATACGTGACAGTTCGTGCAAACGGATCGGTGGCGCTTAAGCCCTCGAACATTTCATTCGAACAAGCGGCCGCCGTCCCCGTGGCCGCGATCACTGCGCTGCAGGCTCTTCGCGATCAGGGCAAGGTTCAGCCTGGGCAAAGAGTCCTCATTAATGGCGCATCGGGGGGCGTGGGCACCTTCGCGGTCCAGATTGCCAAGGCCTTGGGGGCTCAGGTCACCGGAGTGTGCAGCACCAGGAACCTCGCCATGGTTCAGTCCATAGGGGCGGACCATGTCATAGACTACACGCGCGAGGACTTCACAAAGGGATCGCAAAAATACGACCTTATCATTGACAACGTGGGTTCCCATTCTGCCCTGGACTACCGGCACGTTCTTGAGCCAAAAGGAACCCTGGTCATCGTGGGCGGATCGAGCGACGGGCCATGGCTGGGAGGTATGGCGGGCGCCTTAGGAGCGAAGTTCGTCGCCCCATTTGTCAACCAGAGAATGGGTTTCTTCCTGGCGAAGCTCAACCACGAGGACCTGGACTACTTGAGCGCGATGTTACAAGACGGGAAAATCAAACCGGTCATAGATCGGCGATACCGATTGGACCAGACAGCGGAAGCCATAAAGTACCTGGAAGGCGGCCACGCCCGCGGCAAAGTGGTAGTTAGCCTGGAAGGGGATTGATGAAGTCGGCCACGGGGATGCTGCGATCTTTACCTTGAGTGTAGCCCCGCATGAGCGCCGCGCGTTGGCGCTCGCGTTTACCTGCAATTTCGTCCTGCTGGGAAGTTATTACATCCTGCGTCCATTACGTGACACAGTCGCCACAATCTACGGCGTAGGCCACCTGCAGCAATTATTTACTGCGACCTTTCTGGGGACCTTAGTCCTTTCCAGCGTATTTTCCGCATTGGCTTCGAGAGTAAGGCTCACGGTCCTGCTACCGGGCGTGTTCTGGTTCTGGTTGTGCAATCTGGCACTCTTTGAGGTCCTTTTTCGAGTCGCCCCGGACAACCGCTGGGTCGGCGGCAGCTACTACGTTTGGTTCAGCATCGCTAACCTGTTCATGATCTCTGTGTTCTGGAGCCTCATGGTCGACGTCTTTTCACCGTCGCAGGCCACCCGCTTATTCGCCTACATCGCCTCGGGCGGCGCACTGGGCGCAATCACGGGCCCGCTCTTGACACGGCTATTGGTCAGCAGACTCGGAATCAGCGGCATGCTGACCCTCGCAATCCTCGGCTTTCTCGTGGTAATCGTTCTGGTCCATTTGCTCATGAGGGAGAAAGCGCGGTTGCGATCCAGCAACCGTGACGCGCAGCAATCAACGCTGGATCACAGCTTGGCGGGTAATGCTCTGGAAGGGTTCCGGCAGTTGTTCAGTTCGGGCTACGCCCTGAGTCAGGCCGCGTTCATCCTTCTAATGACCTGGGTCAACACCGTGGCATATTTTCTTCAGACCGACGTGGTAGCGCGCAGCTATTCGGCGATCGCGAGCCGTGCCCAAGCTCTTGCGGATATCGATTTGGTTGTCAATATTTGCACCGCTGCAATCCTGATCCTTGGGCTAGGCCGCATTGTACGAAGATTCGGAGTAACCGCAGGACTGATACTTAATCCGCTGCTGATGATCGCGGCCTTCTTTGCTACCGGGTTCTCGCCTACCTTGCTCATGATTCAAGGGCTGCAGATTATCAGGCGCGTCGCGCAATATGCCATCGCCCGCCCGAGCCGTGAAATCTGCTTCACTGTGGTCGAGCAAAGCGACAGGTACCAGGGCAAGAACCTCATTGATACCGTCGTCTATCGCTTTGGAGACCTCAGTTCAGCATGGATGCAGGCGGGACTACGTTCCATCGGGTACGGCATGGGCGGCACGGTGGCGGTCGGCATAGGCGCTTCTGTGATCTGGGGCGCTGCCGCCGCGCATCTGGGTCACAGCTACGAGAAATTAAAGCGCCGGGGTTCGACCGCGGCGGCCGCTAGCAGTTAAGCACGGGAGTTCCATGAGCATACCCAACCTACCCAACCGTTCCGCCAGTTCCCCAATCGGCAGGTTCATCTCCAAGGTAGCCGCCGTCGAGCCCTATGAGGTACGAGCGGTCGCGCTGAGCATGCTGTACTTTTTCTTCCTTTTTGGCAGCTACTCGGTCATCAAGCCGGTGCGCGATGCGATGGGCACCGTTTACGGCGTTGCTCATCTTCAGGAATTGTTCACCGTAACGTTGGTTGCCAGCCTGGTGTTTGCACCGTTGTATTCCGGCCTCGCCACACGCGTCAAATTGTCCAGCTTTTTGCCCTGGGTATATGGCTTTGTCGCACTCTCCATTCTGGCCTTCTATGGCATGTTCCTCACCCAACAAAACCAAGATCGCTGGGTAGCGGCAGGTTTCTATGTTTGGGTGAGCACATTCAACATGCTAATCATCTCCGTATTCTGGAGCTTTATGGCCGACCTGTTTTCGCGCGCGCAGGCCAAACGCCTGTTTGGTCTGGTGGCCGCCGGAGGTACGCTGGGCGGCATTGCCGGACCGGCCATTGCGACATTGCTGGCCACGAAAGTCGGCAATAATAATCTGCTGTTGATCGCTGCGGCCGGGTTCGCGGTCACGGCGATTGTGGTTCGTATGTTGGCCAGCGAGAAGGAAAAGCTACTGGCCATCGCCCCGGAAGCCCAGCGTACTAGTCTTAGCCATCGACTGTCGGGAAGCGCGTTCGATGGCTTTAAATTGCTACTGCGCTCCCGCTACCTGCTGCTGATCGCGCTGTTCCTGCTTTTGATGACCTGGATTTCAACAATAGTGTATTTTCAGCTCGGCGACCTCATTACCAAGGCATTTCGGAACCGGGAAGAGCGTACTCACGTTTATGCAATGATCGACCTGGCAGTCAACAGCTGCGCGGTGTTGATCCAGCTTTTGGGTACCGGTCGATTCATCGCCCGCTTCGGGGTAGGTGCCGGCTTGCTGCTCAATCCGATCATTATGGTGCTGGCCTTTCTGGCCATGGCCTTCTCGCCCGTGCTCATGTTGCTAGGGGCCGTTCAGATAGTCAGGCGAGTCGCTGAGTATGCGGTCGCCAAACCCACCCGCGAGATGCTTTTTACACTTGTCGACCAAGAAAGCCGCTACAAGGCCAAGAACGTCATTGATACGGTGGTGTATCGATTCGGGGATTTCAGCGCAGCTTGGATCAGCGCGGCGGTCCTTCCATACGGGGTTATTGGTCTGGCGTTATTCGGCGCCGTCGTTTCAGTAATCTGGTTTCCAGTCGCTTACCTTCTCGGCAGGCAATATGAGGCGGCTCGGAGTAGCGGCGAAACTCCGTCAAGTGCGCATGAGCAGTGATTGCCTGCGAAGAAAATAAACAATGCGCGGATTCGCTGCTGTCTGCCAGTGGCCAGCGCGATGAAAAACTCGGCGCCGAAGAACGATCAATACGATCCGGGTATCAAAGCTTGTCCACGACCACTCGGCCCGACGCGTTGACATAGACATGATACCGGTGACCGTCTTTGCAGGTCGCCACGTAGTCGCTGTCAGCATTGCGTTTCGCGTTTACCACTTTGTCGCACGGGTGGCCCTGCAGCGCGATGGTCGCCATCAGATCCTTGCCGAATGCGGCATCGTCGGCGGCGAACACCGGAGCGCCGAGCAGCACGGACATCAGTGACACTGAGACGAGACCCTTATAAACGGGGAACATAACCTACTCCTGCAGTTAAGAAGAAATCGCGGCTAATTTGTTCGGATCGGTGAGGATGCCCCAGATCGCCTCGCGCGAAGACCCAATGGTCTGAGCCAACGGTGGATCTCCGTCCTGAAGCAAACTGAGCACCTTTAACATCAGCAGGTCATATCGCTGACGCAGATCGCTCAGCGGTGGCGATCCGTTGCCATGGAAATGCGCGCGAAACTGCGCCAGCAGGTCATCAACCTGGTTTTTCAGCGAGAGCTTCGTGAAAAGACCAATAGCATGTGTATCCTTCAGGCGCTGCTCCAGCGCGGCAATGTCCAGTGTCGGCTGCCCAGCCGCTCGCTGGGCCGGAGGACTTGCAGCCGGTTGTTTTGCGCCAGCAGTACTCGCCGGTTCGGCTAGGGCGGGACGAGAGGCGGGGCGCGAGGGAGGAATGTTGTTTTTGGGGGGAGGCGCGCCGGCAGCGGCACTCGAGGCGGGCGGCGAGGCATTTTTTGCCGCCGAGGGAGCGGTGCTCGTGCTGTCCGCCTGTCGGCCCGAGCCTGCAGTCTCCGCGGAGCTTAGAGGGGGCGAGTTCGGTTCTGGTACTTTGGCGGCCGGCGCGGCCGCGGGCGCCGACACGGGGGCGGCAGCGTCCGCCGGCTTAGGCCGATTTGCCTCATCGGGCCGAAACACGCTGCACGCTCCCAGAAGCAAGAGGATCGTCGGGCAAGCTGCGGCGATTGGTTTCATTATCGTGCGCGCATTCACAGCACTGGTGCCCAAGTGTGAAGGCGCCTCGCGGGAGGATGGCTGGGACAACCGTTCGTTCATGGTGGCAATCCTATCACCACCTGCATCCGGCCAATTGGGAAGCCGAATGTTCAGCCGGTTTGCTTTACGTCTGCAACGATCACCACAGGTCCGGTCGGGTTTCCAGTCGGGGATCCACCTAGAGGCTCCAGGCTTACTGCGATGTGCTGGGACTGCAACAGCGCGGCACGCTGAAGCGCGCTCATCCGGCGTTCAACGCTACCAGATCGTGGCAGCAAACCCAATGAGACAGGGTGGGTCCCTTCCCCTGGGAGCGCCCAAAGCTCGTAAGCCGATTGCGGATTGCTCTGCACAACCTGCAGCGCCCGGATTTTCAGAGTGCCTGCGTCCTCGGAACGGAATACGTCCCAGAGAGGATGCCGCTGGTCTTGTCCTACGGCAGCGACGGTCTGCAGCGGTGCATACTGGACCCGGTAGTAGATCACGGCCCCTAGGCTCAGTGCCAACGTGCCCGCCAGCGCCCAACGCCAGGGGAGTCTGCGGTATGAAGGTGTGACGGGGCGGATGCGCCGGACGATACCCTCCCAAACGTCCGCGCTCGGAATGACAGGTGGCAAGCCCCCCAAAAGCGGCATAAGTTGATCCTCCCAGCGACGCACAGCCGTTTGCAGGGTTTGACTCGTGTCGCAGGCACGTGCAAACCGCCGGCGCGCCGGGCCGCGCAACGTGCCTACGACATAGGCTCCGGCAAGCTGCTCGCGCAACTCGGCGCGCTCAAAATTCATGGATCCAAGCACCTTCGCAAAGAGGAAAGCGCGCGGCGTACCCAACTCTTTACCGTACCCAAAGGATGTCCCATCGAAGTGGCGATGTCGTCTTGGGTGAGTCCGTGCTGGTAGGCCAACACCAGGCATTGACGCTGGTCTCCGGACAACAGGCTCAGGCAGCGCTCCAGTGTGCGTTGCGTCAGGGTAGATTCGGGGCGGGCGGCAGGGGTCGACTGTTCCGATGCTGACTCGAGTGCGACCCAGTCTTTCCGGCCGCGCAGGATGTCGATGGCTCGGTAACGCGCGATGCTAAATATCCAGGCGAGCGCGCGTCCGCGTCGCGCTTCGTATTGGCCGGCCTGCCGCCAGATCCGCACGAATACATCCTGCAGCACATCCTCTGCCAGGTGGCGCTTCCGTAACATGCGCACTAGCATGGCCAGCAACTGCGGCGATATTTTCTTGTAGAGCTCCTCAAGGGCCCTGTGGTCCTGCATCGCGCACCCCGACAGAAGTGCCTCGAGCTCTGCGTTGTCAGGTTCCAGGTCCACGGCGAGCTACCCTGTATATCCCGTGGCACGGCTGATCAACCAAAGTGCCGCAACCGCGCCAATGATTCCCGAGCCGACCGGTACGAATACTCTCCGGTAGAACACCGTGTCTCGCACGAGTACCGCGATCGGCAAGAACAGCATGACGATCGCAAACTGGCCGAGTTCAACCCCGCCATTAAAACCGACCAGTGCCAGTGCCAGGTTAGTGCCGCTCAAACCCAGGTCAGAGAGCACTGAAGCAAAACCCAATCCATGCACCAGGCCGAACACGAACGCCACCAGCCAGCGGCGCTCCAGCACGACAGGAAAGAGGTTATTCAGTGCGCCCAGCAGCACGGTGGCCGCAATAGCCGATTCCACCAACCGGCTCGGCGCGTGAATGAGATCAAGCACAGCCAGCGACAGAGTCAATGAGTGTGCCGCGGTAAATGCGGTAACTACCTTGAGGATATCAACGGCCGATGCCTTCCACGACCCCCGGGCCTCCCAGCGACCGGCCCGATAAACAATGACCGCGGGGAAAAGCAGCGTTAACAGGAACAGGATGTGATCGAAACCCTTCCAGATATGCCATACACCTTCGGTCACAAACTCGGTGAACTGACGCCAGCGCTGCGGTGAATCCAGATCGATGGCCACCGAGGGCGATTCACGCGGCAGCACCGCGGCCTGGCTCAACGGTCCCGCCGCGATCTGGAGTAATCCGCGGTGCGTGGGGTCCACGTCGAACAGCAAGGAATAATGGACGGCGAGCTGGACCGGCCTGGCCTGGCATTGCGCGGCAAAACGCAGCACTGCGTAATGTCCGTCCACATGCTCGTCCACGAGCAACCGTTCAGGCTGGATTGTGCAACTATCGCGGTCACCGCGCGCGATCGATTCCAGGCTCAGGCGGCCAAACGCGTAGCTCGTGATCCGCTGCTCCGCGGCCCTCAGCTCCCCCCAGGTGATCTCCCCGTCGTGGTTGCTGTCAATCCCGATGGCGTAATCGAGATCCCGTAACGCAATGTCCCACTGCCCCGAGAAAGTGCCGCCCCGATCAGCCAGGCGCAACGTGAGGTAGCTGTCCGAAAGCTTATGAGCCTGGCCTACTCCAGCCACGCATAACAAGGCCGCGACAGCCGCGAACCGCTGCATTAAATTCACTTGGGAGCGTCCGCCAAAGTGGCATCTTCGTAACGCGTCGACGCGAGCCAGTGCGTCAACTGTGCTCTGGCCGGTTCGGTGCCGGCCGCACCCTGTGCCGCCCGAGCGGCCCGGGAGTAAACGCGAACATCCGCCGGTTCGCGCTGCTGCTGCCAGTTCTGGCCCGCGATCTGCAGGGCGCGTACGGCATCCCGTTGCACATCCAGCACGAACATGGCTTGTTCGCGCATGTGCACGCTGTCCCCATCACGCTGTGCGGCCTGCATGCGTGCTTCGTACATCGCTGTCCAGCGGCGCGCCTCGGTACTGTTGCCCATGGCCTCGCCCGCAATACTCAGCCTGAGCAGTAGATTGTCCTGGGCCTCGTGAGCGCCGAGCAGGGTGACTACCTCCGAGTACCGCCGCTCGCGAATCAGAAGATCAGCGTACGCGGTCAGGCAGAAGCCATCGTCCGGTGCAGCCTGAAGCGCCGCCCGGAGGTACTGCTCCGCGGCCCGATCATCGCCCACCCGTTCAGCCATGTCGCTTAACTGGGTCAGTATCCAGACCCGCAACTCCACGGGTAACTGAGGCTCGTTAGTGAATACCCGCTGCAACGCCTCGAAACTCTCGCGCAAACGTCCATTGCGACTGTCGATTCCCGCCAGGCAGGTCAGGGCAACGACGGTGTCTGCCGTGCGTGTAAGCCTTGCGCAGGCGCGGCGCGCATCGGCCACATCATTATGGAGTGAATAAATAGCGGCACGCGTGAGCCAGACCTGCGGGTCGCCTGGATTGAGCTGCGCGGCACGGTCGAGCAACCTCATGGCGGCTGCGAACTGGTGCTGGTTCTGGAGCGCCGTTGCCTGCAGCACAAGGACCGGTTCGGGAGCGTTCCCATCGCGCAGCCACGGCAGGAGCGCGGCCTGAGCGTAGCCGACAATCCTGGGATCACCGGCGGCGCGCCCTACTTGCAGATACCCTTTGGCGAGCTCGAGCGTGGCAGCGAGATCCCGGGGGTTTTCTTCGACCCTGCGGCGCAGGGGGTCAAGGCGATCCAGCGCACTGCGGGCCGGCACATGCTCGAGCACATCGGCATCGTGAAGCGGCACGTAGGGCAGGGCGGTGACTTGCGCGCTCCACAAGCCCAACGCTACTGGCGCGAGACGAAAGCCCAGGGCAGCGCGGGTGATCAACCCGCGCCGCCCATGCCTTGGCCGTCTCTGATGTGAAAACGCCATGAGCCCAAATCCCTAGTCGGCGATTCCGTTGGGTGATCCCGGGAAGGGCACCTGCAGGTAGGGGAAATTGTCGAGGTAGGTGTCCGTGGCAGAAATGGCGCCGCTCACGTGACTGTGCGCCGCATCCGGTCCTGCCGCACGGGCACCATCCGTGTACGGGATACCGGCGTTAGGATCCGTGGTCTGAGAACCACAATTGCCGATGGCACCGCACAGCGCACCCATGGCGACGCGCAACGAGATGTCCACGACATCATCGTACGGGCGGCGCCCGTTGGGAAAGCCGGCGTTATCGCCTCCCAGCACGCCCAAATCGTTCTGAGACCCCGGCGCCGTTACCGCCACGGCCGTATTGAGGCGCAACATTTCCGAGGGTGTCACCTTGACGGGCTGGTTCAATCCCTTAACGCCGGTCAAGAAGGCCGCCACCAGGTCATTACGAGGGGACTGGGGCACTTGCGCGGCATTGCCAAACAGAGCGTTGAGAAGTACCGGCAGGGACGGATTGGTCACATAATTTATGAACTGCGCATCGCCGCTGGGCTGGCTGGCATTGAATTTATTCTTGTCCGGCAACCCGATGATGACCTCATTAACCAGCGGCATGCCCAGGCGCGACACCTGCGTCCAGCCAGTTCCGGTGGTCTTGGGCAGGCTCGCCGTGGTCCATGCACCAATCACCGGATCGTTGCCCCTGACCAGACAGGTTTTGGGCACTTCCAGTGCGATCGAAGTGACGTTCTTATCGGCGATCGTGTTGGGCTCGGCATCGCGTGCGCCGGCAGGATTCGTATTTACCAGATCGAATATCTCGCCCAAATTGACCACGAAGCCATCCTTGCGCTGGCCCACAAAAACCCGACCGGCCTTGGCGCAACCCGGAATCGTAATCTCGTACATGAAATTCTGTGCATACGCGGGGTAGTTGGCGATGGACTTCTTGCCGATGTTGTCGATCGGCTTGAGGAACGTGCTTCCACCAGACGTGGCATTCCCGATAGCTTGCGCATTTCCGGTGTTGGGATCGCCGCTGATCAGGTCGAGCGTGTAGCTCTGCGTGAGATTGAGGTTTCGGCCACTAGCGAAGACCGGCCCGGTATTGATTAGAGGGACCGCGACGTTCTTGCCGTTGGCGTTGACTGTCAGATTCTTATAGGTGTTGGTGAAGTGAAACCGAAACGTCATGTCCGGTTTCGAGTCGCCGTTGTTGTCGACGTGGATGTCGTATACAGCGGTTGCATCAAGGGCAAAATAGTTCGGACCGCCGTATGAATCTTGCAGCGGGCTGTAGTTGGCGATCAGCGTGACGTAGTCGCTTCTACCCGGCTCGTAGCTCCGGAACATGTAGAAATCAGCGCCATCCACCCTGGGCATGCCGGCGATGAAGGGGGCTTCTCGATGACTTGAAGCGTGAGTAGTAAGGGGCAGGGCGGCCAAAGTCGCGGCCAAGCCAAGCCCGAGTCCGTATCGGTTCATAGATATTGTGCTCCTACAAAAGAAGTGAAGTTGTTCACTACCTCTACGGAGCAGTGGCTCGGTTGGATGCACTCGCGCGGGTCCACCCGGCAAATCAATTTCGTCGGCTCAAGCACAGCGAAGCCACCACCGAAAGACAGCGCGGTGACCGGACGAAGCACTTTCGTCTATATAAGCGGTATTAAGACAACGCTGTAACTGATTAATAAAACAGAATTTTTAGTCCAAATAGTCTGTGAACTTCCTGAATCGGAGCAATGGAGGTTTGGACTGAGCCATTGTCTGACACAGGTTTTGGCGGGGGTCCTCAAAATTGCCGGATGAAAATTTCCCACCTATTGCTGCCCGTCCTTGCCGCCACCACTCTTGCGGCCTGTCTCGGCAAAGACGATTCGACCACCCCGCCCGCGACCACCCCTCCGGCAGCCTTGCAGCGAGGCGATATCGTGAATGGGCCGCCCGCCAAGGTGGGCACCTACGCGCCGACGGACTTGCTGGCGCTGCTGGGAGCCAACGATATCGGCAAGACTTTTCTACAGCTCGCTTACACCCCGCTGTGCACGGTCACGGTTTATCACCTTGAATACGAGACGGTCGACCCGGCTCAGAACCTGCACCCCGGCCTCTGGCGCGGTAATGATTCCGAGTGGCACCGACAGTCGCTGCACCGGCGCGCGACCCATCGTGCTGTACGCTCACGGCACCACGACCGATCGTAACTACGACATCAGCCAGTTCGCCGCAACAGGGAACGGTGAAGCGATGGTGCTCGCAGCGGTATTTGCCGCCGAAGGGTACATCGTGGTGGCGCCGAACGAAGTCGGCTATGACGTGTCGACGCTGGACTATCACCCGTACCTGATCGCCGGGCAGCAATCAGAGGACATGATCGATGCACTCACGGCAGCGCGCGCCGCGCTGCCCACGGCGGAAGTCCCGGGCACCGTCGATGTCGGCAGGTTGTACATCACCGGGTATTCGGAAGGCGGGTACGTCGCAATGGCCACGCACAAAGCCATGGAGGCCGCCGGCATGACCGTGACGGCATCGGGTCCGATGTCCGGTCCCTACGCGATGTCCGCCTTCAGTGACGCGATATTTGAAGGGCAGACGAACAACAGTGCGGCCAAAAGCCTCGCACTGGTCATGGTGGCCTATCAGAAGGCGTACGGGGACATCTATTCGAGCCCGGTCAACGCGTTCGCCGCCAAGTACGCCCCCACCATCGAGGGCCTATTGCCCGGTACGGTCGCAGTCAGCACGCTTCAGTCCGAAGGCTTATTTCCGCCCGCCGCATTTGACATCGTTCCACCCACCCCGGCCTATGCCATCTACACCCCCGCCGTATTGCCGGCCAACCTCGCCGGCATTTTTGCCGCGGGCTTCGGTACCGATTACCTCGTGTCGAACACGTTCCGTGATGCGTATCTGAACGATGCCCTGGCAAACCCCGACGGTGGATTTCCCACTTTCACTGACGGAGCTCCACCGGCCAATCCGCAGTTCAACTTCCGGATCCGCCTCAAGGAAAACGACTTGCGCAACTGGACCCCTATGGCACCCACGCTGTTGTGCGGCGGAAATTCCGATCCGGAAGTCTTCTTCTTCAATACGACTCTGATGCAGAGTTTCTGGGTGTCGCATCCCCCGGCGGTCGCCCCGGTAGTCCTGGACATCGATTCGCCCGTGGTGAGCGGTGATCCGTACGGCAGTCTTAAGACCGGGTTCTCTGTGGCAGAAGATCTGGTGCGGGCCGCTGCCATTGCCGGGGGCGCCACGGATGGGGGCGATGCCGCAGTCCTAGAGGACTATCATGCGGGCCTGGTGCCTCCCTTCTGCCTGAGCGCCGTGAAGGCGTTTTTTGACGCGCATCAGTAAGTCTCTGGTTAACATCGTCGGCATGGGGTTTCGGCGCTGATTGCTTCCGGCAGGCGGCCAAGCCTGCGCTGGCAATCACGAATGGCCGTTCGTCGGTGGTTCTGCCTTGAACAGGCCGCGCAGATTCATCATCACAAGGAAGGCCTGTAGCACTATCAAGGCATATGCGTGGGCATACAGTCCCCACGCCATCCAGAGTGCATTGCTGAGCAGGAACAGCCAGAACCCCAGTCGCCTGCGGCGTCTGTGCGTTGAGGCGACGTACCAGGAGGCACACACGGTCACGAGCATGGCCGGCCACTGGAGCAGATCGATGGTGTGCCTTGAGAGCATTTTAGTCGTTGCTGGTTGACGGCAATCTAAGCTTTGGACTTTCGGGGCGCTGCCTGTTTGGCTGCTTTGTTGAAAGCGATCGCCCGCCGGACGAGCGCCTTGAAGGCGGTTCCGTTGATTTCCTCCCCTTCGTGGATATCGATGGCTCGGCGCACCTTGCCGTCGAGACTTGAATTAAATAACCGCGCGGGATCCTTCAGCGACGCGCCCTTGGCGAAAGTGAGTTTTACGACGCTGTTGTAGGATTCGCCGGTGCAGAGGATCCCCTCGTGGGACCATACCGGCGTCCCCCTCCATTTCCACTCTTCAATCACCTTTGGATCGGCTTGCTTGATGAGCTTGCGCATTCGGCCCAAGGTCTTGCCACGCCAATCACCGAGTTCATCGATTCTTTTCGATATGAGTTGCGACGGCGATGGGCTTGGGCTCGGGTTTGGTTTCGTCATGGGGATTATCCTAGGAGCTTGAGAGGAGGCGTCTTTGCAGGACAATTGACGATACTCATGTCAGAGCCTGCCCGTCGGGCAGCTGCGGATTTCCGCGGCGGCTCCAGCGGACGCGCCACCGATCGATGTACAGGTACACCACCGGCGTCGTGTAGAGCGTCAGCAGCTGGCTGATCAGCAGGCCGCCGACGATCGAGATGCCCAGCGGCCGGCGCATCTCGGTGCCGTCGCCGGAGGCGATGGCCAGCGGCAGCGCGCCGGCGATGGCGGCGCAGGTCGTCATCATGATCGGCCGGAAGCGCAGCGAGCAGGCGTGGGCGATCGCCGCGCGCGGATCGAGCCCCAGCGTGCGCTCGCGCCTCGAGCGCGAAGTCGACCATCATGATGGCGTTTTTCTTGACGATGCCGATCAGCAGCAGAATGCCCAGAAAGGCGATCAGGCTGAATTCATGTCCCGGTCGCCATCAGGGCCAGCAGGGCACCGACGCCCGCCGAGGGCAGCGTCGAGAGGATCGTCAGCGGCTGACTGTAGCTCTCGTACAGCATCCCCAGCACCACGTAGATGGCCAGCGAAGGCGGCCAGCAGCATCAGCGGCTCGCTGCTGGTGTTCTGCTGGAACAGGCGCGCGGTGCCGTAGGAGCCGCCGCGGATGCTGAGGTCGGCATGTGGATCTGCTTCATGGTTCGCTCGATGGCCGCCAGAGCCAGTGCTGAGCGACTCGCCTTCGGGCAGGTTGAACGAGATGGAGGTGGAGACCGAGGTCCCGGTGTGATTGACGCTGAGCGGCGTCGTGCCGGTCGCGAAATGGCTGAACGCCGAGAACGGCACGACCGTCTCCGCGGCTGACGCTCACGGCGGAGCCCGTCGAGGTATTGCCGCGGCCCGCGTTGGCCAGGGAGTTGGCGGCCAGATTGCGGGCACTGTCCTGGGCGACGGCGCTGCTGGCGGCGCTCGTGCTCGCCGGCGTGGTCTGGGGCAGTACCGTCGTGCCGGCGACGGCCTGCGTCGCCTGCGTGCCGCTGACCGCGCCGCCGGAGGTGCTGACGTACAGCTCATTCAGACTCTCCGGGTTCTGCCAGAACTCCGGCGCGACTTCCATGACGACGTGGTACTGCTGCGGACTGAAGGGGTTGTAGATGGTCGAGACCTGCGACTGCGCGAACGCATCGCCCAGCGCGTTGTCGATCTGGGTCTCCGTCAAGTCCGAGCCGCGAGGCGCGTCGCGATCGACGATCAGGTCGGTCTCCAGTCCGCCGGGCTGCAGGTCGGTGTCCACGTCGGTGACTTCCGGCACGTCCTGCAGCGCCTTGCGCAGCTTCTGGCGACCAGGTCCGCAGCTCGTTCAGATCATCGCCCAGCAGCGTGTACTGGTATTGCGAGTTGGCCGAGCGGCCGCCCCGCCGCGCCAAGGTCCTGCACCGCCTGCAGGAAGGCCTGCACGCCGGCGACCTGCGCCAGCTTCGGCCGCAGGCGCGCGATGACCCGATCCGCGGAAGATGACGCTCCGAGAGCGGCTTGAGAGTCACACTGACGCTGGCACTTCGCGCCGCCGCCCCACCGCCGCCGCCGCCGCCCGAACCACCGCCACCGCCGCCCACCGACCCGGTGACGGTCTCCACGGCCGGATCCGCCTGGATGATGTCCGCGACCTGCTGCAGCTTGCGCTTCATGAGCTGGAACGAGGCCGAGGCATCACCGCGGATGCCGCCCCGCAGCTGGCCGGTGTCCTGTTGGGGCAGGAATCCCTTGGGCACGACGACTACAGGTAGACGTTCAGTCCGACGGTCAGCAGCAGGATCAGCATCATGATGCGGCCGTGATCGAGCGCCCAGCCGAGCGAGCGTTCGTACTTGCCTCGTGCCACCGTGAAGCCGCGCTCGAAGGCCGCGCCCCAGCCCCTGTCCCGGCGCGGCGCGCTCCCGCCCGAGCAGCCGCGCGCACATCATCGGCGTCGTGGTCAGCGAGATGACCAGCGAGATCAGGATCGCGACCGACAGCGTCACCGTGAATTCTCGGAAGAGCTTGCCGACGATGCCCCCGATCAGCTGAAAGGGAATGAACACCGCGATCAGCGACAGGCTCATGGAGACGACGGTGAAGCCGACCTCGCGCGCTCCGAGCAGGGCCGCCTCGCATGCGGCGCCATGCCCGCCTCGATGTGCCGGGTGGTGTTTTCCATGACCACGATGGCATCGTCGACGACGAAGCCGGTGGCAATGGTCAGCGCCATCAGCGAGAAATTGTCGAGCGTGTAGCCGAGCAGGTACATCGCACCGAAGGTGCCGATCAGCGAGACCGGCACGACCACGGCGGGAATCAGCGCCGCGCGGTAGCTGTGCAGGAACATGTAGACCACCAGGATGACCATCGCGACCGCGAGCAGCAGGGTCTGCTCCACCTGGCGCAGCGAGGCGCGGATGGTGATCGAGCGGTCGAAGGTGACCACCAGGTCGATCTTCGGATCGATC
This sequence comes from uncultured Gammaproteobacteria bacterium, assembly GCA_963717335.1. GTDB lineage: Bacteria > Pseudomonadota > Gammaproteobacteria > Steroidobacterales > Steroidobacteraceae > FEN-1191. The sequence continues at coordinate 877,706 of CAVQVZ010000006.1, forward strand.
GAGCTCTTCAGCAGCGGCAGCTCCGCCTTGACCGCATCGACCACGCTCGATGATGTTGGCGCCGGGCTGCTGGAAGACCTGGACCAACACGGCCGGCTTGCCGTTGTAGAGGCCGTAGGTGCGGATGTTCTCGGTCGCGCCGTCCTGCATGTCGATGACCTCGGCGACATCGCCCAGGCGCACCGTCGCGCCGTTGCGGTTGGCGATGATCAGGTGCGGTAACGGCCGCGCGTCGCGCGCGTTGTCGTTGGTGTAGATCTGGTAGTGCAGCGCGTCGGTCTCGATCGCGCCCTTGGGCGCGTTGGCGTTGGCGTTGGAGATGGCCGCGCGGATGTCCTGCAGGCCGATGCCGTACTTCGACAGCGACAGCGGATTGATCTCGACGCGCACCGCCGGCAGCGCGCTGCCGTTGACGTTGACGCCGCCGACCCCCTTGATCTGCGACAGGCGCTGCGAGATGACGGCATCGGCGGCGTCGTAGATCTGCCCCTGCGTGAGCACGTCCGAGGTCATGGCGAGCTGCATGATCGGGAAAATCGAGCTGTTGAGCTTGCGATAGGAGGGATTGCGCGTCAGCGCCGAGGGCAGGTCGGCATGCGCCGCGACGATCGCCGCCTGCACGTCGCGCGCCGCGCCGTCGATGTCGCGATCGATGCCGAAGGTCAGCTGAATGTTGGTGTTGCCGACGCTGCTGGTGGAGGTCATGTCGTCGACGTCGGCGATCGCGCCGAGGTGCCGCTCGAGCGGCGTCGCCACGCGTGCTCGCCATGACCTCCGGGCTCGCGCCCGGGAGCGAGGCCGAGACGAAGATCGCCGGCACGTCGATCTTGGGGCAGCGGCGCGACCGGCAGCAGGGTGAAGGCGCGACGCCGGCAAGCGCCACGCCGAGCGTCAACAGGATGGTTGCCACCGGCCGCGCGATGAAGGGCGCCGAGATGTTCACGCGGGTCGCCGCGTCCGGCGCCGACTCGCGCTGCTGCGCGAGCCGGTCGAAGGCCAGGTAGATGACCGGCGTGGTGAACAGCGTCAGCACCTGGCTCACCAGCAGACCGCCGACGATGCTGACGCCGAGCGGATGGCGCAGCTCCGAGCCGGTGCCGGTGCCGAACATCAGCGGCAGCGCGCCGAAGATGGCCGCGACCGTCGTCATGAGAATCGGCCGAAAGCGCAGCAGGCAGGCCTGGTAGATGGCCTCGCGCGGCGACTGACCCTCGGTCGCGCTCGGCGTCGATCGCGAAGTCGATCATCAGGATCGCGTTCTTCTTCACGATGCCGATGAGCAGGATGATGCCGATCAGCGCGATGATGGTCAGGTCGTCGCCCGCCAGCATCAGCGCCAGCAGCGCGCCGATACCGGCCGAGGGCAGCGTCGAGAGAATCGTGATCGGATGGATGAAGCTCTCGTACAGCACGCCCAGCACGATGTACATGACCAGCACCGCGGCCAGCAGCAGCAGCAGCTCGTTGGTCAGGTTGCTGCGGAACGCGAGCGCCGCGCCCTGGAAGGTGGTGCGGATGCTGGCGGGCAGGCCGATGGCTCGCTTCGGCGCTCTCGATGGCCTTGACGGCGGCGCCCAGCGAGGCGCCCGGCGCGAGGTTGAAGGAGACGGTGGTGGCCGGAAACTGCGCCAGGTGATTGATGAGCAGCGGCCGCGACCTCCACGTCGACCTTGGCGATCGCCGACAGCGGCACCTGGCCGCCGCCGGCCGAGGGCACGTAGATCGAGGCGAGCGAGTCCATCGAGTCGTGTAGACGCCGGATCCGCCTCGAGAATGACGCGGTACTGATTGGACTGCGTGAAGATCGTCGAGACGATGCGCTGGCCGAAGGCGTCGTAGAGCGCGTTGTCGACGGTGCCGACGCTGATGCCGAGGCGCGCGGCGCTGTCGCGGTCGATGGTGACGGAGGCCGCGAGGCCGTTGTCCTCCTGGTTGCTGACGACATCCGCGAGCTCCGGCTGCTGCGCGCAGTGCGCGCCACGAGCTTGCGGCGTCCAGGTCGACAGCGCCGCCGCGTCCGCGCTCTCCAGCGTGAACTGGTATTGCGTGCGGCTGACCGTGTTGTCGAGCGTCAGATCCTGCACCGGCTGCATGTACAGCGTGATGCCCGGGACGTCGGCGGTTTCCTGCTGCAGGCGGCGGATGACGTCGCTGGCGGTGCTGGAGCGGCTCGCGCGCGCGGCTTCAGGTTGATCAGGAAGCGGCCGCTGTTCAGGGTGACGTTGTTGCCGTCGACGCCGATGAACGAGGACAGGCTCGCGACGTCCGGGTCCTTGAGGATCGCCGCGGCCAGCGCCTGCTGGCGCTCGGCCATCGCCGCGTAGGACACCGACTCGGTGGCCTCCGACACGCCCTGGATGAGGCCGGTGTCCTGGTCGGGAAAGAAGCCCTTCGGAATCAGGACATACAGCAGCGCGGTCACCACCAGCGTGCCGATCGGCAACCGCACAGCGTCAGCGCTGATGATCGAGCACCCAGGTCAGCTTCGGCCGTACCAGTCGACGATGCGCGGCGAACCACGGGGCGTGGCGCGTAGTCCGAGGGCTCGTCCGGCGGTCGCGCGTGCAGCAGCTTGCGCGCACATCATCGGCACCAGCGTCAGCGAGACGACCGCCGAGATCAGGATGGTCACGGCCAGCGTGACGGCGAATTCGCGGAACAGCCGTCCGACCACATCCTGCATGAACAGCAGCGGAATCAGCACGGCGATCAGCGAGACGGTCAGCGAGATGATGGTGAAGCCGATCTGTCCGGCGCCCTTCAGCGCGGCCTCGAGCGGGCGCTCGCCCTGCTCGATGTAGCGGGCGATGTTCTCGATCATCACGATGGCATCGTCGACGACGAAGCCGGTGGCGATCGTCAGCGCCATCAGCGACAGGTTGTTGAGGCTGAAGTCCGCCAGGTACATCACCGCGAAGGTGCCGATCAGCGACAGCGGCACGGACAGGCTCGGAATGATGGTGGCCGGGACGTTGCGCAGGAACAGGAAGATCACCAGCACCACCAGCACGACCGCCAGCGTCAGCTCGAACTGCACGTCGCGGATCGAGGCGCGGATCGTCGTGGTGCGGTCGGTCAGCACCTGAAGATCGACGCCGGCGGGCAGCGAGGCCTGCAGCGACGGGCAGCAGCGTCTTGATGCGGTTGACCACGTCGACGACGTTGGCGCCCGGCTGGCGCTGGACGTTGATGATCAGCGCGGGCGTGCGTGTTCATCCAGCCGCCGAGCTTGGTGTTCTCGGCGCTCTCGCACCAGCGTGGCGACGTCCTGCAGCCGCACCGGCGCGCCGTTTCGTAGGCGACGACGATTTTGCCGTACTCCTCGGCGCTGCTGATCTGATCGTTGGTGTTGATGGTGTAGGCGCGCGTCGGGCCGTCGAGCGTGCCCTTCGGGCCGTTCTGGTTGGCGACGTTGATGGTGGTGCGCAGGTCATCGAGGTTCAGGCCGTAGGCGGCCAGCGCGCGCGGATTGACGATGACGCGCACCGCCGGACGCTGGCCGCCGCTGATGCTGACGACGCCGACGCCCTCAATTGCGAGATCTTCTGCGCGATGCGCGTGTCGGCCAGGTCCTCGACCTCGGTCAGCGGCATGACCTTGGAGGTGATGCCCAGAGTCAGCACCGGCGCATCGGCCGGATTGACCTTGGCGTAGATCGGCGGCGCCGGCAGGTCCTGCGGCAGCAGGTTCTGCGCGGCGCTGATGGCCGCCTGCACTTCCTGCTCGGCGACGTCGATCGGCAGAGTCAGGTCGAACTGCAGCGTGATGACCGAGGCGCCGGCCGAGCTGCGTCGAGGACATCTGGTTCAGGCCCGGCATCTGGCCGAACTGCTTCTCCAGCGGCGCGGTGATGGCCGAGGTGATGACCTCGGGACTGGCGCCCGGATAGAAGGTCTGCACCTGGATGGTCGGGTAGGCGACTTCCGGCAGCGCCGACAGCGGCAGCTGCAGGTAGGCGATGATGCCGACGAGCAGGATCGCGATCATCAGCAGCGTGGTCGCGACCGGCCGCAGGATGAAGATGCGTGACGGATTCATGGCGCGCTCGCCTGGACCGCGGCTTTGGGGCGATGCGCCTCAGGGCGTGCCCGAGGTGCTGGAGGGCGGCTTGCCGTTCCCTGGACCGGGAGTTCGCGCCCGCTCCAGCACCCGCGCCGCGGTGGTGTCGAGCGCCGCCCTGGCGTGGCGCGGGCTGGGAGGCTCCGGCGGCGTCGCGGGCCTGCGGGAGCAGTCACGTCGGCGCCGTCGCGCAGCCGGTCGCCGCCCTCGGTCACGACGACATCGCCCGACCTTCAGCCCCGAGGCCACCGCGACGCGCTCGCCGTCGGCGACCCCCAGCGTCACGGGCCGCACCGAAACCGTGTTGTCGGCGCCGACCAGGTACGACGAATGTGCTGTTCGACGCCGTTCGGCGCGCCGCGCTGCACCGCGGCGACCGGCATGATGATCTGGTCCTTCAGCACTTCGCGCAGCAGCTGGATGTTGACGAACTGGTTCGGGAACAGCGATCCGTCCTTGTTGTCGAACAGCGCCCGCAGCTTGATCGTGCCGGTGGTGACGTCGATCTGGTTGTCGACGGTCAGCAGCTTGCCGTCGGCGAGCTTGGTCGTGTTGGTGCGATCGTAGGCCTCCACGGTAGAGCACCGCGCCGCCGCGCAAGCGCTGTTCATGAATCGCCGTCACGTTGTCCTCGGGCATGGGAAAGATGACGGTGATCGGCTGCAGCTGCGTGACCACGACGATGCCGTTGGCATCGCCCGGCGGTGACGTAGTTGCCCTGGTCCACCTGGCGCAGGCCGACGCGACCGGTGACCGGCGAGACGATGTGCGTGTAGCTCAGATTGAGCTTGCGCGGTGTTGACCTGCGCCTCGTCGGTCTCGACGGTGCCCTCAGTACTGATGCACCAGCGCGCGCTGCGTGTCGAGCTGCTGCTGGGCGATGAGTCCTTGCGCCAGAATCTCCTCGAAGCGCTTCAGGTCCAGCCGGGCATCGGCGAGCAGCGCCTGGTCGCGCTGCAGATTGCCCTGCGCCTGTTCGAGGGCCGCCTCGTACGGGCGCGGGTCGATCTGCGCCAGGAAATCGCCCTGGTGCACGAGCTGACCTTCCTTGAAGGCGATCTTCTGCAGCTGGCCGCTGATCTGCGTCTTGACGGTGACGGTGGCCAGCGGCGTCACGGTACCCAGCGCGGGAAGCTTTACCGCGATATCTCCCGCGGTCGCCGTGGCGACAGCGACGGCCGTGGCCCCTCCGAGGCCTCTGCGCTCACTTTCTGCTTGCGACTGGCGACTCAGGTGCACGATCCAGGCGACCGCGGCAATGAGGAATAGTGCAATGCTCACTCCGATGAGCGGCCACGAGAGCCTGCGCCGGGACGGCGCGCGGCCTTCCCGGTTAGTAGCGTTGCCCGACTTCAATTGCTATTCCAGAGTGCGCGATTCTCGATGGGCTCAGTTGACACTATACCCTCGGCCCTCGAGGCAGGTCTTCTCTGCTCGCTGATAATCGGCACGCCGGCCGTCCGCATCGGTCGAGGAAACGCCCCCGAGCGGTTGCGTAGGATCAAAGCCGCTTTGGCTGCTGGCCCATTTGTGGCATTCATAGCGGTCACTGGACTGTTGTTGGGCGCTCTGGCCATTTTTTGGGTAGGCGTAAAGTTCGGGACCGATGGGCGGTGCGACTGTGGCGGGTGCCGCATCGGCGGGGGGCGCGGAGACGACGTATTCGTGCCGCTCCGGTCGCCACAGATAATACGTGTTGTCGGCATAGTAATACGGAACGCCGCCAAACCAGACGGTGCTGTAGTAAGGCGGCAGAAATCCGATGCCGATCCCGATGGGTGGGGCAACCACTACGAAGCGTGGTCCATAGGGACGATACCAGGCGCCACCGTGAAAATAGTAGCCACCGCCATGATAGGGAATGTAGTACCGTCCCTGCGGCAAAGCGTTGAAAGTGACACCACGCTCCGGATAGTAATGACCATGGTTGTAGCGGTTGTCATACACGTAGCCACTGCGTGTGTCGTGGGGCTCGGCCGCGACGACAGCGCTCGATAGCGCGCTGAGCGCCGCTATCAGAACCGTTGCACGTAATCGACTCCGGGTATTCATTTCTCTATCTCCTGGGCGCCGAGAACCACTGCCGAGGTCTTCACTGCACTGTGTAGCCACGCCCTTGCAGGCAGGCACTCAGGGCGCGGCGGTAGTTCACGGCGAGCTGATCGAGACCGAAATCACGTTGATCGTTGGCGGCGTTGATGCGCTGTTGCGCGTCCGCCGCCTGCTGAGCGCGCGCGGAGTCGGACGCCGCGCCCAGCATCGCGCCGGCCGCGGCCCCGATCAACGCGCCGCCACCGGTCTGGTAGGGGCTGGACACGGCCGCCCCGATGATCGCCCCGGTCGCGGCCCCGGCCACCGTGCTCGTTCCCGGCGGCGGCATCGCCACCACTTCAGTCCGTTGATGGGGGGCGACCTGCGCGACACTGGGATCAAATCCGGATTGACGGACCGCCCACTGGTGGCACTCGTAGCGATCCTTGTCGAGTTGCGTGGCGTCCTGACCCGAGGAGGGATACACGTAGACGTGGGTATCGGGGAGCGGTGCGACCGTGGGGGGCGGCGGTGCCGGCATGGCCATCGGCTCGGTGGCGCAGCCCACCAACAACTCCATCGTGCCCAGAGCGATCAGCCAGAGGAGTTCCTTGGGGATGAGTTCTCCGATTTTCATGAGCCTGAGCTGCTCAAGACCTCTCGACGGCGAGCGCGGCCTGCATACCATTCGGGCCCAGCCTCGCGAGCGCCACGAGCGCAATGAGTGCCACGAGCGTTACGGACGTCCAGCAATGGAGCTTGATGCGCCCGGTCATCGTGTACTCTTAAAAATCGATGCATGTGTAGGATGGGACGCTGCGCGAGCCGCTTGGTTTACTGACGGCGCGCTAAATGCGGATTAAGTGTCTGTCACAATCCCTGGCGACTGGCGCTCGCGTAGGATGCGAGACGGTCAATGCACGGATGTATCTATTAATAGTTAAATCGATTCTGATACCCGCCCGCGGGACGGCCGACGCGTGAGGGCTGCGAGTGCGCACGACGCCGCAGCAGCGGACCGTGCCTCAAAGCGCTTACTGCCATGGCTGGTGGCCGTCGCCTTCTTCATGGAGGCGCTCGATGCCACGATACTGAACACCGCGGTACCTGCCATTGCGCGGGCCCTGCAGGTCGCCCCGCTCAGCATGAAGGCGGTGCTGAGCAGCTACACGCTGGCGGTGGCGGTCTTCGTACCCCTGAGCGGGTGGATGGCCGACCGGTTCGGAACCCGCCGCGTATTCTCGACGGCCATCGCGGTATTCACGACAGGCTCGATGCTCTGCGGACTTTCGAGCAGTATCCATGCGCTGGTGGCATGTCGTGTCCTTCAGGGTATGGGCGGTGCCATGCTCGTGCCCGTGGGCCGACTGACCATCGTGCGCTCGTTCCCGAAAGCGGAACTTGTTCGCGCCATGAGTTTCGTGGTTATGCCTGCGCTGATCGGTCCGATGCTGGGACCGGTGGCCGGAGGACTGATTGTGCACTATCTGCCCTGGCGCACGATCTTCTTCGTAAACCTGCCCATCGGCTTACTTGGCCTGTATCTGGTCTATCGCCACCTGCCGGACTTCCGCGATACGCGCGGCCGACCGCTCGACTGGCTCGGGCTGGTGATGTTCAGTTCGGGCCTTGCATTGCTTTCTTACGTGCTCGAGGTCTTTGGTGAACACACACTCAGCGGCCGCGAGATTCTCGGGCTGCTGATTATTTCATTGACCCTGCTGACGGCCTACGGGCGCTATGCGCTCACGACCCCCCACCCGCTGCTGCAGTTCTCACTGGCCCGCATCCGAACCTTTCGCATTGCCGTCGGCGGGGGCTTTGTCACGCGGCTGGCGGCAGGCGGCATGCCGTTCCTGCTACCGCTCCTGTATCAAGTTGGGCTGGGTTACACGCCCGTCCAGGCCGCGCTGCTCATTGTCCCCCAGCCCTTAGCGGCCATGAGCCTGAAGATGACGGTGCCGACTATTCTCAAGCGATTTGGTTACCGTCGCGTGCTGCTATGGAACACGATGTGCATGGGAGTCTTGATTGGTATGTTTTCCATCATCGGTCCGCGCACGACGATTTGGCAGATTCTGCTGCAGGGCTTCTTGTTCGGCTTTTGTTTGTCGATGCAGTACAGCAGCACCAATACTCTGGTCTATGCCGATATCTCCGCCTCGGATTCCAGCATGGCCAGCACAATCTCGAGCACGATGCAGCAGCTGTCGATGAGCTTTGGCGTGGCCTTGGCTTCCTTGGTCGCGGCGATATTCCTTCCCGACCGGTTTCGCAGCAACGCGGTGCAGATGATTTACGGCCTGCATTGGGCATTCATAACACTCGGCGCTCTGACCATTGTCTCCGCGCTGATCTTCAATACCCTGAGGCCTGGCGATGGGGCAGGGGTCACACACAATAAAGAAATGGTTACCGCGACTCGACTCGGTGACTGACGCCGACTTGCGCTGAGGCTCTGGGACTGTCTCGTGACGCGCGCTCGCCAACGACCTTCCCTTCACCGTCCCATCTTGACTGCGTGCAGGAGGACTGGAGGCACCTACTCGTTGGATGCTCTCTCGACCCGCACAGTTATTGTTCATCAATAACTATCTTGATGATTATCGATATATATGGTATCGTTTTTCAATAATAACCACGAAGGTCTCCCATGTCACCGCCCGTTGCGTCCTCTCCCGCGCTGCCTATCGCGCACATCGCTCTGCGGTTCCTCATCGTAGTGAACTGGCTGATGGCGGTCGCGATTTTCGCGCTGCTCGTCGTCATGCCAAACGAGCGTTGGATTATGTCCGCGTTTAACCTCTCTCCATCACCCGACACCGAGAGGGTGGTGGCGGGATTGCGCTCAATCGCGGTACTCGGTCTTGCCGCCACTCCGCTGAACTACGCCGTCTTAAGGCAATTACTCTCCATCGTGGCCACGGTACGCGCCGGCGACCCCTTCGTCGCGGCGAACGCGCGACGCTTGCGGACTATCGCCTGGGTTTTGCTGGCGCTGCAGCTCATCAGCATCGCAATCGGAACGATTTCCAGAGCCGTGTCGAGTCCGGCCCATCCCCTTCACATAGATGCCGGATTTTCAATTAACGGCTGGCTGGCCGTGCTCTTCACGTTCCTGCTGGCCCGCGTGTTCGCCGAAGGGGCGAATATGCGTGACGATCTCCAAGGCACGGTCTGACATGCCTATCAACGTAAAGCTCGACGACATTCTGCATGATCGGCGGATGACGCTCACCGATCTCGCGGAGAAGGTTGGCATGACGCTGGCCAACCTATCAATTCTCAAGACCGGCAAAGCGCGCGCCATTCGCTTCTCGACACTCGATTTGATCTGTCAGGCGCTGTCGTGTCAGCCAGGAGACTTACTCGGGTTTGAGCCCAAGCCAGCAACCGGCGAGCTGCCGGCCGCGATGAACAAGCGAAAAGCCACTGGATGACCGTTCTAAGAAGGGCAGTGCGCCTGTCGGCAAATCAACCCGCCGAGGCGTGCGGTAGGGATTGATCCTAGGGCGCGGAAGCGCGCTGGGCGCGCGTGTCCATTCCATTCAGCCCTAAATCCACCTATCCGCACCAGGACCAGCGCCGCCCAATGCAATGATTGCTATTATTCAGGCCCTTCATTGGAAATGAACGGATCCTGCAATCAATACGCCTAGCCGGACACCGATCGAGTCCGGGGTTCTCCGAATTCAGGAGCATTTGCAGCGCCAGCGGTACGCGCAAGCGCTGGCGACGGCCGAAGCTCTGTTGGTGGAGGTTCCCGAAAACCGCGACGTCCTATACATGCTCGCGGTGAGTTACCGCCATTTGAATCGCATGCCTGAGGCGTTCGCGATGCTCGAGCGCCTCGAGCAACTCGATCCGGGATTCAGCCGCCTGTACCAGGAACGCGGACATTGCCTCGTCGCCTTGCAGGACGTTCCAAATGCCATCGCAGCGTATCTGCAAGGCGTCAATATAAATCCGGCCCTGCCGGCCAGCTGGGCCAGCCTGGCTTCGCTGTATCGGATCTCAGGGGATGCTGAAGGTGCTTCCAGGGCCGCTAATCACGTCGCCACATTAAAGCGCCTTCCAGCCGACATAGTGACTGCCACCGCCTTATTTTCCGACGGCGAACTCACTGCGGCCGAGAACATCATTCGCGCCTTCCTGCTGAAAAATGGCGATCATGTCGAGGCCATGCGCCTCTTGGCCCGGATCGGCATCGCTCGGGAGGTGTTCGATGATGCCGAAACATTGCTCGCCGCCGTCCTGGCGCTTGCGCCCGGGTACGATGCCGCTCGCTTCGATTACGCGCGCGCGCTGTTGGAGCGGCACAAGCACCCGCAAGCGATTGAACAACTTGAGCTGCTGTTGCAGCGCGATCCGAACAATCGGCAGTTCAAGACGCTCTACGCCACGGCCTGCATCGGTATTGGCCGACACGAAAAGGCACTTGAGTTGTACCGGGAACTTTCAGTAGATGCGCCGCGAGCGCCTGACTTGCTGCTGTCGATCGGCCACACCCTGAAAACGCTGGGAAGATACGACGAGTCTGTCAGTGCCTATCGAGCGACCGCCGCCGCCCGGCCTGCCTTTGGCGACGCCTACTGGAGTCTCGCCAACCTGAAGACCTACCGCTTCACTGATAGCGAGCTTGAGAAGCTGCGGACTGAGGAATCGAAACCGAACATCTCGCTCACCGATCACTATCACCTGTGCTTCGCACTCGGAATGGCTCTTGAGAATCGTGGCGACTACGGACAGTCGTTCCGTTACTACGAGCGCGGAAACGCCCTGAAGAGATCTGAGCTCAAATACCGGCCCGAATGGACCGAACGCAATACCCAGCTCCAAAAACAGGTGTGCACCCGGCGGTTCTTTGCTGCTCGCACGAATGTCGGCGCATCAGATCCCAGTCCGATATTTATCGTGGGGCTGCCGCGCGCGGGCTCGACTCTTGTCGAGCAAATCCTGGCTTCCCATTCCGGGGTTGAGGGCACTCGCGAACTCCCCAACATCATCCGCATCGCCACCGAACTGCAGGGTCGAGACTCCGATCCCTCGAACCCACTCTACCCAGGGGTGCTGGCCGAAATGCCAGCGGATGAGTTTCGTCGTCTTGGCGACAAATATCTTCAAGACACGGGCGCCTACCGAACCAAAAACAAGCCGCATTTTATCGACAAGATGCCCAATAATTTTCGTCATCTCGGGCTGGTTCACCTGATGTTGCCGCATGCCAAGGTCATCGACGTGCGACGCGAGCCTATGGCGTGCTGCTTCAGCAATTTGAAGCAGCTGTTTGCCTCCGGGCAAGAATTTACCTACAGGATCGAGGACATTGCTCGTTATTACCGAACGTATCTTGAATTGATGCGGCACTGGGAGGAGGCGCTGCCGGGATGGATACTGAGAGTGCATTACGAAGATGTGGTCGACGACCTGCAAGGCAGCGTAAGGCGCATTCTGGATTTTTGCGGACTGCCATTTGAGGCACAGTGCGTCGAATTCCACAAGACCGCGCGCAGCGTGAGCACCGCGAGCTCCGAGCAGGTGCGCCAACCCCTATTCCGGGAGGGACTTGAGCAGTGGAGAAATTTCGAGCCGTGGCTTGGCCCGCTCCGGGATCAGCTGGGTGATGCGCTGATGACCTATCGGAATTTTGGGGCGCAAGCGCCTCGCTCTTAAGGTCCCCGCCTCATTTCTAGAATTTATAGCCGAACCTAACACCCAGGACTCGAGGACGCGTTATGGTCTGGGCCGGAACGAACTGCGTGGTCGAAGTGAACACGGCAGCATTCACGTTGGTCAGGTTCTGGGCATAGAGCTCCGCCGACCAAGCGTCTCTGGACACGCCAGCAGATGCGTCGTACAGCGAATAGGCCGGATTCTCGAACCTGATCAATGTCGTGCTGACACTGCCTCCGCTGGATAACGAGGGGTTCACTCCCGATTGCGTATAGGAGTGCGCCGTGTGGGTGGCGCCTCCCTGCAAGAAGGCCTTGAACGAATTCATCGGCCATTCATAACGCAACCGAACGTTCCACTGCAGCGGTGGTGAATTTGCGGAAGGGCTTCCCAGTGCACCGTACGGATTCTTGATGCTCGTAATCGGCTGTCCGTACAACCCCTTGGTGCTCGGATCAGCCAGCAGTTCCGGATTATTCGCGATCAGATAGGGCGAGTTGGTTTGTTCGCTGCTGTTCCAGGAAATGCCCCCTTGCGCCGTTAGGCCAGTCGTCAAAAGCGCGACAAAGGAGGTCTCCAAGCCGCGAACGCGGTAGGAGGGGCCGTTGGTGCCAAAGCCGATGTTGCCCAGAACGCCAGGGTTGAACAGATTGATCTGCACGTTGTCCCAGTTTTCCTGGTAGAGGGCACCATTCCATTGCAGTCGGTGGCCGAAGAACTCCGTTTTCCAGCCCAGCTCGAGATTGGTCAGGTTGTCGGAGGCGAACGCGTAGGGCGAGCAGTACTGGTTGATACCGGAGGCGGCGTCTGGCACGTAACACGCCGTAAAGCGGTTGAACCCACCCGGGCGAAACCCCTGCGACCAGGTGAAATAGGCCAGAGCGTCCGGCAGGATGTGCCAGGTCAGATTGGCGCGGCTCTTGAATCCCTGGTAGGTCGTGTGCAGATGCGCATCGTCAATGTTGTTCGCAGATGCGTAGCAAGGACCCGGGCCTGCCTCGTAACAGCCGAAACTGCCCGTAAAGGCGCCCCTCTCGGTGTTATCGAAGTGGTAGTAGCGCGTTCCGGCCGTGAGAGTCAAAACGTGCGGAATCAAATCGAAGTCGGCGGAAGCAAAGAATGCCCGCTGCGTGTACCCGCGAGTGATGTCGTTAAAGAATGCAACGTGGTCGTTTCGGGTGGAAGGATCGCTCGTAGTCGCATCGGGGAGCGGGGCCACGTTGGTGAGGCATCCGACGGTTACGGTGACTGTACAGGGGGGCAGGGTCTTGTATTGCCAGTTGAGCTGGTCCTCGATGACAAGATTTTCCCAGAACGCGCCAACTATACCCCGCAGGCGCCAATCGTCAGGAGTACTGAGCCTTGCCTCATGACTTTGATGAGTATTACGTTCCGTTTCGTTCCAAGTCGCGCTCGGTGAATAGCAGGTCGATGCAAGTCCGTTCGTCGGTTCAGCGCCATGACACTGATAGTAGTCGGCATAGAGGCCGCGTGAATAATTGGAGTAGTCCTGAACCTGGCTCACGTTGCGAACCAGATAGGAACCGGTGTACACCGCCCGCAGATCCCCGAAGCGGCCGTTGATAGTCAGGGCCGTATTTTCATACCTGTCAATATTGAATGAATCATTGAACAGCGTTACCGACTGCCTCGGCAGCGGCTCACCGTCCGAACCGTTCGGCATCTGATAGAAGACGCCCTGCGCATGCATGTCCTGATACGATTGCGCGAGCAGGACGTTCCACTGTTCGTTGACATCCCACAGGGCCGAGGCACGAATGCCCTGGTAGGTCACTGGGTTGATCGCCTTCTTCGCGATCGCATGATTGTTGATCGCCGCCGTACCCGGCGGTACACCGTAGGCCGAAGGGCTCCCGGTCAGGCATGCGCCCTGTGACGGGGCGCTGTTGTCATCGCAAGCCGTGGCGTAATTCGCGTAGTGAATGCCTAAGTCGGTGTCTTTGCGAGTAAAGGTGGCCGGGAGGTTGTCGATGTAACCCCCGCGGTGGTCGTTATAGACCACTGCCCGGACTGCAAAGACGTTTTCCACCAGCGGCATGTTGAAAACGGCGGTGATGTTGTAGCTCGAATCGCCCCCGGAGGTGTCTTCGTAGCCCACCGTGGCACTGCCCTCCATCACGCCGAGCTTGGGTTTGTTAGTGATATAACGAACCGCGCCGGCCTGCGCACCGGCACCAAACAAGGTGCCTTGCGGACCCTCCAGAACCTCCACACGCTCCAGGTCGGCCGTGTACACGTCGAGGTTCCGGCTCGGCAGCTGACCCGATTGGTCATCCAGATAAATCGCCACATTCGGAAAGCCACTGATCGAGCCGCCCGACTGGACGCCGTCACTGCCAACGCTCAAGCCCCTCATAAAGACTTGGGACATGCCAGGCCCGGAAGAGGGCGCGGTAACGTTCGGCAGATAGCGGACGAAATCATCCAGAGTCGCCACATTCAGCTGCGTCAGGGTCTCGGAGGTAAGAGCCTGGATTGCGATCGGCACGTTTTGGACGTTCTCGGTGCGCCGCTGCGCCGTGACGATGACCTCTTCAATTCGATCCGTGCCGGTGCTGGCATCCGGGGCACTCGCCGCGCTCGCCGTTACGAAATGAGCGGAGGAAGCGCCGCCAAGAATGGTTGCAATCGCGTAACTTATTTTCGAACGCGTCGGCAGCGCAGGCCGCGCACGCAGGGATTTCTTGTTCAACTTGCGCGCCATACGTGGTACCCCAATATTCTTAGAATCGCCGCCCGCAAATACGGTCGGTCGCCCCTATTCGACTATAGTCTAGGGACACATTCGGATTCAACAGGCTGATGCTCGTATGAAATGCTGGCAAAAGGCCCATCGCCCAATCGGCTGACGGCAAGCAGCGGCTTAATGTCGCGCAGAGCCGTTAAACATTGTAGTGTCGCGACACGTGGGCGACACCGCGGATACGGAAGAGCTAAGCATTGATTCAGCCATGACGGATACCACCCAGTCTCAAGCGGCGTCCCTTGCAGAACGCTGGTACGTTGTCATCGTCATGTGTCTTGTGTACGCGGTCAACATCGCTGACCGCTATGTGGTCTCTACCGTCCTCGAGCCCATCCGGCTGGAGTTGAAACTCTCCGATGGAGGCGTCGGTTTTCTTACCGGCGTGCCACTGGGCCTGTTCTACGTTTCCTTTGGCATTCCCATGTCCTGGCTTGCCGACCGTCGTAACCGGCGGAACATACTTGTCGCCTCTCTGATCGCCTGGTCGGCATTTACAGCGGCGTGCGGGCTGGCACGTAACTACTGGCATTTCCTCGCGGGCCGGATCGGTGTCGGGGTTGGCGAAGCGGGTGGCACGCCACCGGCAAATTCCATCATTGCGGACTACTTTCCTGCGGATCGGCGGCCCATGGCGTTGGGCGTATTCGCCTTGGGTGCGCCGCTTGGCGCCTGGCTTGGGGCGAATGTCGCCGGAGCCATCGCCAACGCCTACGGGTGGCGCGCGGCATTTCTTGCACTGGGCATCCCCGGGATACTCATGGGGACACTCATTTACGTGACCATTCGCGAGCCGCAGCGTGGGCGCATGGATGCCGTCACTACCACCGATGCTCCATCGCTAATGGAATCGCTCCGGTTTCTGTGGCGCCAGAGAGCCGCATTCCATGTGGTCATGGGTACCGGTGTGTGTGCGCTGTGGGGATGGGGACTGATCTGGTTCACACCCGCGTTCTTGATGCGCAGCTACGGCCTGAACGTCGGAGAAGCGGGAGCGGTCACAGGAAACATTCATCTGGTGGGCGGCATTATCGGCACAGCCGGCACTGCGTGGATTCTGTCGCGGCGAACGATGGCCGATCCTCGGCGCGTCGTCTGGTTGCTGGCGCTGGGTGTGGGGCTGGCCGCCATACCCTCGTTCCTGGCCTATTGGACTCATTCCCTGTGGCTGGCAAAGCTCATGTTCTGGCTGTTCATTCCGGCCATTTATTTCTACATCGGCCCCGCCATGGGCCTGATGCAAAACCTGGCTCCGCCGCGCATGCGCGCGATGTTCACGGCGTGGTCCCTTGTGGTCGGTAACGTCTTTAATCTGATTATCGCGCCCCAAGGCGTCGGGTTTCTAAGCGACTGGTTCGCAGGGAGCGGTGGTGCCGATGCGCGTTCCCTGCGCCTGGCGCTGCTGGTGCTTGCGCCAACGGCGCTGTGGGCCGTGTATCATTTTCTTATGGCCAGCAAGACCATCGTCGCCGACCAGGAGCGCGCTATCGGCTATGTGGTCATGAATGGGCGCCCACCCGGAGTTCCGGCCTAATGCGCCCGCGCAGGTCTTTGCTCCTGGCCACCCTCGGTTTCCTTATGGCGTGCCTGGCGGGCCAAGCTGGTTTCGCCGACAGCGGTGTCCGGATTATTAACCCCGATGCCTCCTATCCCGAAGGGCCGGTGTGGTATCGGGACAAGCTGTACTACGTTGAGTACGGTCGCAACGCCGTGATGGTGTGGGACGGAAAAAAGAACGTGGTGTTTTCGGCTGAGAAGGGTTGCGGGCAGTCCGCCGTAGTGCCCACATCGCGCGGTGAGTTTCTTACCACCTGTTACGACAACGGAACGATCGGCCGGATCGCCGCTGATGGGAAATCACTTCCGCCCTACATGCATGACAGGGACGGCCGACCGTTCGTAGGGCCTAACGACCTCGCACCCGATATCCACGGTGGCATTTACTTCACCACCTCGGGAACTCATGGGGACGCCATCGATGGGAAGGTCTTCTACATCGCCGCGGACGGGACCATCAGTCTGAGCGCGGACGATATACACAATGCCAACGGCCTGGCGGTGTCAAAGGATGGCGGCACCCTGTATGTGGTCGAGACCGACGAGAATCGGCTGCTAAAATTCAAAATCGGAGCGGCCGGTTCCCTATCGGACCGGCGAATCGTAGTTGATCTTGACGATCTGGTGCAGCACGCCGTTCACATCTGGCCCGACGGGGTCAAGATCGACTCACGCGGCCAGATCTATCTGGGCCAAAGCGCGCGCGAGTATCACGTGCCTTTCGCCGGGGTCATTTTTGTCGTCGATGCCAAGGGCAAGTTACTTCGAAAATTAACCCTGCCGTCTATCCAGGTCCCGAATTTTGCATTCAGCCCGGATGAAAAGACCCTGTACGTGACTGCCCTGGATCAGTTCGACAAGCCTCCCTATCACGGCAAGATTTATTCGATACCCAATCGTTGACGGGTCAATCGCTAGCGTGCGAGCCAGCCGCCATCGACGACAAGGTTGGAGCCGGTGATATAGGTGGCCCGATCGCTCGCGAGGAACACAGCGGCATTGGCAATGTCCTGCGGCCGGCCCAAACGCGGCCAGGGTGTGCGCATCCGGGCGTTTTGCAGGCGCGCCGGGTCCGAAGGTGAGCCCGCCTGGCCGGTGACAATCTTTCCCGGCGAAATGCAGTTACAGACAATCAGGTGTTGCGCGTAATCTACGGCGATCTGCTTCGTAAGGTAGATGGCTCCGGCCTTGCTTACTCCGTAGGGCGTATCGTGGGGGGAGGTCACGATGCCCTGTTGTGATCCCAGATTGATGATCCGTCCGCGGACTTCGTTGCGCGGCTCCTGGGTCAGCATCTGCTGTACCGCGCGTTTGCAACCGTAAAACATCCCCGTCAAATTGACGGCCATCACCTGTTCCCATTGCTCAGCAGTGGTATCGACCAGCGGCGTGCCCGAGTAGATCGCCGCGTTGTTCACCATCACATCGAGACGGCCATGACGCAGCACGGTGGCACTGACCAATCGGTCGATCTCAGCCCATTGGCTGACGTCGGCTCTATCGAAGGACACCGTCCCTCCGGCTCTTCGGATCAGTTTTAGTGTTGAGTCGCCGCCCTCCAGTGGCTCCTCCACGACGTCAGCGATGACCACAGCGGCGCCTTCGGCAGCGAAACTTGTGGCAATCGCGCGGCCGATTCCGGAACTGGCGCCGGTGACGACGGCGACCTTCTCGGCGAGCAAACTGGACATTGCTTTGATCCCCCGTTTGGACGGCGGTTACAATACGGCTATGTGGGGCCGACCGAACCGATGCACCCTGATATTAAGCTCGCTGAGACGCTTTTCGATACCCTCGACCGTGCCACCAGACACGGGCGCGGCATCGTGCGCGACAGCTACGGCGATGGGGAACAAGCCGCTCACGATATAATGCGGTCCGCCGCCCAAAGTTTGGGTCTGGAAGTTTCGGTCGACGCCATCGGCAATCTGATGATGACCCTTCCAGGGCGCAACAGGGAGCGGCCGCGGATCATCATCGGTTCCCATCTCGACAGTTGTCCTCAAAGCGGCAATTACGATGGCGCGGCCGGAGTTGTGGCGGGCGCGTGCGTTGTCGCTGCGCTCAAGAGTGCCGGCACGCAGCTTGACAGCGATATTACGGTCATGGGCATCCGCGCCGAGGAGTCCTCGTGGTTCAATGTCTCTTATCTGGGAAGCAGCGGCGCCTTTGGCCTTCTGGATCCGAACTGTCTCAAGGTCACGCGCTCGGACAACGGACGCAGCCTCGAGGACACTCTCCTGGAACGTGGCTTCGATCCGCTCCCGATTCGTGAGCAACGGGCACTGCTCGAACCCTCGCGCGTCCGCGCCTACCTTGAGCTGCATATCGAACAGGGTCCGACCCTGGTGGCCGAGCGTCTGCCGGCCGCCGTTGTTACTGGGATACGCGGCTGCAAGCGCTTTCGCAATGCGCAGTGCATCGGCCAGTACGCACATTCGGGCGCCGTCAACCGCGCACACCGGCACGATGCAGTCGCAGCGACCGTGGCCCTGTTGCACCACCTCGAAGCTCACTGGCTGCAGTACGAGCAACAAGGTGCTGACCTCACGGTCACAAGCGGGGAGCTGTATACCGACTCGGCCTATCATGCGCCGAGCAAGATTGCCGGCGAGACCCGTTTCGTCGTCGATATCCGCAGCATATCCCAGGACATCATGGATGAATTCGCGGACGAAGCACGTCGCGCGGCCGCCCGCATCGGGGCAGCCTATCGCGTGAGCTTCGATCTGGGGGCCACCAGCGATTCGCCGCCGGCTGTCATGGACGATCGGCTCCGCGCCGGATTGCGAGCACAGTTGCGCCAGCCCTATGAAATGCCGAGCGGCGCCGGCCACGATGCGGCGGTGTTTGCGAAAATGGGCATTCCAACGGGTATGATCTTCGTGCGCAATGAGAACGGCAGTCACAATCCCGATGAGGCCATGGCGCTGGAAGACTTCGCCACTGGGGCGCAAGCTTTGCTGGGCCTGCTGATGGACTTTCCGGTACCGTGACACTGCTCGTCACAGGCGCGGCAGGGTTCGTCATGAGCGTGGTGGGACGCCATTGGCTCGAGGCCGATGCTGACGAGCGCTTGGTGGTGCTCGACGCGGCACCCTTGGACGCCGCCGCGCAGCGTTACTTTGCCCCGTTCAAGGATCGGCTAAAGGTCCTAACTGCCGACATCACCCAGCCCGAGCAATGGCGCCAAGTGCTGCACGGGGAGGACATCGATCATGTAGTTCACGGCGCCACTGTTACGCCGATATCTCGAGGCTCTGCCGCCGAAGCTCGTGCCGAACCCGAGGCGGAGAACCCGGGCCGGATCATCGACGTAAACGTCATGGGGACCGTGGCCGCGCTCGATTGGGCACGCAGTCTCAGCCGCGCGCCAAGGTTCATTTACGTCAGTTCCGGCGCCGTGTACAAACACCATGGGCCCGACCGCCCAGGGGAGCCCCTGCCAGAGGACGGCTACGTCATGCCGCGCCGGCTGTACGGTATCTCTAAGCTGGCCTCTGAGCTCATCACCGAGCGGTACGGGGACCTGTTCGGCATCATGGCCGCCTCGGTCCGGCTCTCCTCGGTCTACGGAACCATGGATCGGGTAACGGCCAGCCGCAATCATCGCCATGTCCCAAACCGCATCGCGCACATGGCGGTCGAAGGCGTGAAGCAAGTGCGTGTCAACACACTCAGCGCGGTGGGCGATTACGTGCACGCTGAAGACGTGGCGCGTGCGATCGTCGCGTTGCTGCACGCGCCGGCGCTACGCTACAGCACCTACAACATCGCCCAAGGCACCACGACCTCCATCGGTGAGCTGGTGGGATGGGCAGCGGAGAGGGCGCCGGGGTTTCACGCGACCGTCACCGCGGACTCGGAGGCGGACATACTGCAGGATCCCAGCCTGCGCGATGGCATGTGGGGAGCTTATGACATTTCCCGCATCACAACGGAAACGGGCTGGCAGCCCCGGCCGGTGCGCGAGGCGCTGCATGCTTATATGGAATGGATAAGGGCGCAGCCGCGCGCATGAGTGCTTCGGACACCTATCCTCGTGATCTCCAAGGGTACGGGCCGCATCCGCCCGACCCGCGCTGGCCCGAAGGTGCGCGAATTGCCGTCTCGATCGTCCTTAACTACGAGGAGGGCGGGGAGTCGTGCATTCTGCACGGCGACAGTCACTCCGAATCCGTGCTCACCGACATCGGCGCCGATCCGTTGGAGAATGCGCGCAACTTGAACGTCGAATCGCTGTTCGAATACGGGAGTCGTGTCGGATTTTGGGAAATCATGCGGGTGATCCGCGAGCGCCAGATCGACGCCACCGTATACGCCGTCGGGATGGCGCTTGAGCGCAACCCCGAGCTCGCCGCGGGCATCGCTGCAAGCGGTCTTGAAGTCGCGTGCCACGGGCAACGCTGGATTGACTACCAAAACATTCCCGAAGCGATCGAGCGGGCCGACATCCGGCACAATGTCGAGGTCATCACCCGGCTCATCGGTCGCCGGCCCGTGGGATGGTATACCGGCCGGCCGGGACCTAATACGCGCCGACTTGTCGTCGAGACCGGTGGCTTTCTCTACGACAGCGACGCGTACAACGACGATCTGCCGTGGTGGACACGTGTCGGCGAGGCGGACCATCTTGTCATTCCTTACAGCTTCGACACCAATGACAGCCGGTTGCAGCGAGGCGGGGATTTCGCCACCGGCGAGGATTTTTTCAACTATTGCCGCGACGCCTTCGATTGGTTGTACCGATCGGGCTGCGAGGGCCGCCCGCGAATGATGAGTGTGGGTCTGCATGGCCGCATAATCGGGCGCCCCGGGCGCATCGGGGCCCTGGTGAAATTAATCGAGCACATGCGCAGCCACGCCCAGGTCTGGTTCTGCAGCCGCGAGCAACTGGCACGCCATTGGATCGACCACCATCGACCGCCCGCCGCAACCGACAGAAAGCCTCGTCGCTGAACTACGGAGCGGATCGGCCCATGGTGCAAAATTCCCCGCGCAAAGTAGCGCTGATTGCCAACTGTCTGCTGAACCAGAATGCGAAAGTATGCGAGGGCGCTCGCTACCCGGGCGTGGTCAGCCCGGTGGTCCAGGTGCTGCGGGCTCGGGGGTATGAGCTGCTACAGCTGCCTTGTCCGGAGTTATCTTTCGCAGGTGTGCGCCGCTGGTGGGCCGTCTATGAGCAATATGACACTCCGGCGTACCGATCGCACTGCCGGCGGCTGGCGCAAGCGATCGCCCCGTTGATCGAGCGTCATCTGCTTCAGGGCGACGAAGTGATCTTGATCGGCTTGGACGGCAGCCCATCTACGGGCGTGCGTTTCACGTCCAGCAAACCCGAGTGGGGCGGTCGGCCCAACCGAGCGGAAGATGACTGGGAAATCGTGCCCCGCCGCGGCATTTGGATCGAGGAGCTGGAGGCCGAGCTGGCGCGTCGGGGCCTGCCGCCTGTGCCGGCCACGGGCTGGGCCCTGGACATGGGGCGCTTTGACGAGACCGGCTCACGCCGCGACCTGGAGCAGTTCCTGGATGAACGGGAAACCCCCACGCCCCCGGCCGGCGACGGCACGAGCCCGCGGTGAATCGCGATGCACGCGGCTGGCGCATGGCGCTGACGCCCGATGTCTTGGTCAATCCAACGCCGCGACTGCGCGCCGTGCTACCCGACATTATTAGCGTACTGGAAGCGAGCGGTTATGGCCTGCTGCAGCTGCCTCCGCCAGGCGAGCATCGGCTGCTTCTGGCCGTGATCGCCGATCAAGTGGCGGAATATGCACATCACGGCTACGCGGTGATTGCCATTGGGGTGGACGGGGAACCCGGGAGCGGACTGCATTGGCGCCGTCTGGCCCCGCTCCTTCGACACCGCGACGTGCCGCTGCCGCCTCGCCACATTGTACGGACCGACGTCGATGCCGGGATGGAAGCTCAGCGGCTGGCCGCGCGGCTGTCGAGCTTCGATCTGCCTGAAAGCGAGCAACGCCACTGGCGCGTGTAGCACCCCTTCAAGGTTGCCAGCGATATACCTCCCCGGGGTAGGGGGATTTCCACTCATCGAAGACGCCGGTCACGAAGACGGTTCCGGATCCGGCCGCGCCGAATGCCATATTCGTAACGAAGGGAGTAGGAACGTCGATCGTCCGAACCAGCTTTTTGTCCTCGCCCACCACGAGGACGCGGCCGGATCCGTTTTGAGCAATGTAGTAATTGCCGTCGGGCCCGAGCTTCAGGCCGTCCGGGCCGTTGTATGCGTCCTCCGAAGGGGTCGGAGTCGCCAGATCCCGCATCCGGGCCCACACGCTTCTGGTGCCCAGCGTGCCGTCGCTTTCAATCGGAAACGACAGAATCCGTGCCGCGAGCATTTCCGCGACCAGCAAATGCGCGCGGTCGCGGGATAGTGTGAGCCCGTTCGGGTAATGCACGGTATTGGCCACTTCGGTGATTACTCCGCCCGCGGCGAGATGCAACACGGCGCCACTGACCGGCGCCTTGATGTCGTAAACGCCCGATGCAGAGAAATAAACTCCCCCGTGTCCGTCAGCGGCAAAATCATTCGGGCCGGCAAAGGTTCTGCCCCGGCTATCCGTACGGCTCACTCGAATCTGTTTGCCCGTCCCATCGATTTCAAGAATTGAGTTATCGTCGTAACAGGCGACCAGCCAGTGGTCGCCAAAACCGATCAGTCCGCTGGGCCCGCAGCCGTCCTGATGCCAGAAAATCCTCGCCTGCGTGCCGTCCCAGCGCTTGATATTGCCGGCCGAATATTCGACGTAATAGAGCTGACCGTCCCGCCACGCCGGACCCTCCGGGTAGTGCGCATTCGGGTCGATCGCACCAGCCGCTCCCGCGTAAACGCAATTGGCAATGCCAAACCCTGCCAAGAGCACGCCGAACACGACTCGGCGCAGCAACGCCGCGGTGCCGGCCAGGGATTCTCGAATGCCGATCAGCATCGTCACGCAATCGTCTCCAAGCAGATTTCATCCATTATATCGAGAGCCACCGCACCCATCCGACCTTGGATCAATGGCGGCCCAACCAAACAAATCGGCTATGCTTAATGTGCAGCCGGTCGACAGGCCGCGGCCGGATCGCAGGATCGTCGCGGCTCATAGGCTCGCGGCCGAGTGGATCTCGCATGGAAAACGTTCAGTTCGGACAGACCGACCTCAAGGTATCGCCATTGTGCCTTGGCACGATGTCGATGGGCAGTTCCGCCTGGAAAGGTTGGGTACTCGACGAGAAGGATTCGGTCCCGATCCTGCGGCGTGCCCTTGATCTCGGCGTTAACTTTTTCGATATGGCGGACTGGTATTCCATCGGCCGCAACGAGGAGGTGGTCGGGAAAAACCTGCTCAAGATGAGCGCCCGCGAGCAGCTGGTGCTGGCAACCAAGGTGTATTACCCGATGAGCGAGGATCCGAGTGACCGGGGTCTGTCCCGCCGGCATATTTCGGACTCCATCGACCGCTCCCTGGCGCGGATGGGCACAGACTACATTGACCTGTACGTGATCCACGCCTTCGATGCAGACACCCCAGTTGAGGAAACGATGGAAGCCCTGCACGAGACGGTGCGTGCCGGCAAGGTGCGTTACCTCGGTGCCTCCACGATGTACACCTGGCAGTTCGCGAAGATGAATCACGTGGCAGCGATGAACGGTTGGACGCCTTTCATCAACATGCAGTGCCAGTACAACCTGCTATATCGCGAGGAAGAACGAGAAATGTTCCCCTATTGCCGTGATCAGGGCATCGCAATCACGACCTTCAGCCCACTCGCACGCGGTTTCCTGGCGCGCGATGCCGGCACGGCGCGCACGGCCCATGACCTCTACCAGGATTTCTACGGCGATGAAATTGACATTGAGATCTCCCGCCGCGTACGAGAGGTGGCGGCGCGCCGCGGTGTGAGCCGGGCACACGTCGCCCTGGCCTGGGTGGCACACAGCGAGCATCAAAACATTCCGATCGTCGGTGCCGCCAAGACGGCACACCTGGAGATCGCCGTCGAAGCGTTGGGGCTTCGACTCAGTGCCGCAGAAAGATTGTTTCTAGAAGCACCGTACCGGCCGCGCGATGAGATTAACGATCAGAACCTTGTGCGCCGCCCCCGCGCGCTGCACCCGGACTGAGCCACGCGCTATCCTGGCGTACTTCGATTACGGTCGGCCGGTCCGCCCGAAGGGCATCGCGCACGGCGTTTGCTAAGTGCTCTGCGCTTGCGGCGCGAACGCCAAGGCAGCCGAAGCCCTCCGCCAAGCGCATAAAATCTGGACTCTTGGGTTCCACGCCGATGCGCGGAATCTCGCGTCGGTCCATCTGATCCACGATTTCCTTAAGCGCCTCATTGTTCCAAACAATGACCGGAAGGGCGAGACGTTCTTCCACTGCCGTAGCCAGTTCATTGATCGTGAACATTACTCCGCCATCACCTGCGACGGCGATCACGGGCCGATGTGGCGCACCAATCTTCGCGCCAATGGCCATCGGCAGCGCAACGCCCAGAGAACAATAGGTGCCGGAGTAATACCAGCAGCGTTCTTCGTCCATAGGCATGGCAAAACTACCCGAATACACCAGCTGAGAGGCGTCTCCCATCACAACGGCGTCGGCGGGAAGTACGGAACGCAAGATTTGCCATACCCGCATGTGCAGCTTCTCAACCTCGGTCATAGTCTCGAGGCTGCGCGCAAGGATTTCCCGCACCCGCGATTCGCCGCCGGATCGCTGCGCAGCAGGCTTACGGGCGGCCAGGCCGGCCGCGAGTGCGGTCATCGCGGCGCGGGCCTCGCCCTGGATAGGCACTGCGGCCGAATACATTGATGTCAATTCCGTTGGATCGATGTCAATGCGGATAATGTCTCCCGAAATATCGAGCGTCGGAACAAAACTATCGCCGGCAGAGATTTCCGAACCCACCACCAGCACGACGTCCGCATCCGCCAAGGCTTCCTGACTCGATTTCCGTACGATCGAGGCACCCAGGGACAGAGGGTGGGATTCGGGGAGGATCCCCTTGCCAGCATTGGTGGTCAAAACCGGGGCCCCAATACGCTCGGCGATTGCGGTCAACGCCGCGCGAGTGCCGACTGCACCACCGCCGACAAGAATCAGCGGGCGTTTGGCCCGAGCAAGGCGCTCTGCGGCCTCATCAATTGCCGCCGGGTCGGGCATTGGCAACGACGGGGCACGGCGGGGCTTCCAATCCTCCGCCACCGTTTCCGGGAGGACATCCCGCGGAAGGGATAGGTGCACCGGGCGAGGCCGGCTGCCGCGGAATATCGCGTACGCGCGGGCAATCATTTCCGGGAGTTCCTCCGGATAACGCACCATGTGGCTGAAGGCTGTGAAGCCGGCCGTGACTGCGGCCTGGTCGGCGAGCTCGTGAATTGCGCCCCATCCCTTGCCCTGAGTGCGTGTGGCGCACGCTCCTGACAGTACCAACATCGGCTGCGAATCGCAGTAAGCCTGGGCGATGCCTGTTGCCGCATTGGTGACGCCGGGGCCTGCAATGATGGTGCACACGCCCGGCTTTCCGGTCACGCGCGCGTACCCGTCGGCCATCAGGCTGGCACCCTGCTCATTGCGACATTGCACATGGCGGATCCCCGCAAGAGCTATGCCACGATACAGCTCAAGCGTCATGGTCCCGGCCATGCCGAATACGGTGTCCACTTCATAGGACACGAGCAGTTTCATCGCTGCCTCACCGCATGTCATGGCTTTCAAATGCTCGCTCCTGGTGCGTTGATTGGAATAATTGAAAGGGCGCCACGGAATGATGAACGATACCATTGGAACGCTCGTTACCGCACCGAGCGTCTGGAGTTTGGACTTGGACTCGCTACGATCAAGCGAAATCGATTCGGCCCCACGCAGATTCGTGTCCCGCCGGCTCGCTGCCTAGGTCATTGATTCAGATGGCGCTGTGGATGGATTCGAAGCGAGGAGGACCCAATGGCGCTTGAGCATCTGCGCGCCACCCGACGAAACAACCGAACTTGCCAGATCGCGCGTAATCGGGCGTTAGTAGAAACGGGTTGGGAAACTATCCCGCCCACGGGAATTCCATCGCCCGCGTACTCGCAACAAGCGACATTAAAACCAGGGGGCCCGCCTGGACGGGGCTCCTGTTAATGGGCCTAAGGGGTAAACGAAGAGTTGGCGGCAACGACGGGGAGTGCATCGTCCCAGGTATACGCGTCGCCCGGACTGGCCTGCGTGACCCGGACCCAGAACATGTAATTCACATGCATGTTAACGCGTGCGAATTTAAAGAGTTCCGGCATGGTCCAATACTTGGTCGTGTATCCGCTGGTCTTGTGCGGTTCCGAGTAGCACACATTTTCCACTTGGCCGAACAACGGCATCTTCCCGTGGAACTGCGTGTAGAACGGATACACCGCGCTCTCGAGCGACTGATTGTCCGGCCACACGTCCGGCCCGCCCATCACAACTCCCGTTGAGGCTACGGCACTGGCGATGCTGCCGATATAGGACTGGTTACCGACCAGGAAATTCATGAACCAGAACACCCGCGAGGTGGGCAGGTTCTCGGTCGCGGCTGTCAGGGTGTTGATGTACGAGTCCCGGTACTTTTCCGGGGTATAGCCAAAGGAGTTCAGGGTCTGTCCGTCCAGGCCCAGAGACGTCTCCTGCGTAGCGATGCCCTCGAAGTTGCTGTTGCCGTCAAATTGCGCACCGAGCGCCTTAACGAGCGCGTTGAACCGGGCCACGACCGTTGGCGCCCAGCGCACCATGGTGTAACCGCCCGCGCGGTTGCGAGGCGTGTATGCATCGAGGTAGGGCGGATTGGGTCGCTCCATGACGAACGTTTTGTCCTCGATCATCATGATCAGACGCATGCCATTCGCAGCCGCCCAGGCCAGGTCCGATGCCACAGCCGCGAACTGATAATCACCCTGCGTGGGTTCAAGCGAGAGCCACGTGTAACGCTTGACCACACCGACGACACCGGGCTGCACGGCCTGCTGCATCAGCGCCTGAGAGGCAGCGCCTCGGCCCATGACGATCCAGTGCCCCACGTGAAATTTTCGACCGCCCGGCGGTGGCGGTCCACCGGTCGTGCCACTGCAGGCGTCGGCGCTGGCGAGCGCCACGGGCGCTGTCACTGGGACGGCGTCGTGTAATGTGGCACCGAGATACATCGGCAAGCCCGAACTGCCGGTGTCGCGCAGACACAGTTTCGCGCCGGCGCTAACCGTAAAGTCCACGCCGTCGGTGCCCCCCGGCAATACCGTTAGGGTGGCGCCGAGCGAGGTGGGGGTCAGCAAATTTGCGCTGTCACCCGCTTCCAACAGAACACCCTGCACGCCCGTGATGGGCAGGTCCGATTCCATGACCCCACTGAATTGCTCATTAGCGTTGGAGGAAATCAGTCGCATCTGCCACTGCTGGCTGTTGACCTGAGTAATCAGCAGGCCTCTGGTAGGGACGCTTTGCGCCATGACCAATGGCGCCATTGAGGCGCTCAGCATGAGAAGAATCAGTGTAGAGAATTTCATACGCCCCCGTGTTAACCGGACCCTTCGTCCCCCGACCGCACAAGTTCAAATCAGAGCTGCGACCAGCGCTTGCGATTCAAACTGGCGGTAGACCTTGGATTGCCACGCGACTTGACATCGCGTGGCCTCATGGGCGCGCGAATATACGGAGCATTTAGAAACATTATCAGTGTCGAAAAGTAGCGACACTTCGCGGGCGCAGCTTGAGATGCGCTGCAAACGCCTTTAAAACAAGGCTCGCACGCGCGAATGTGCTCGAGAAGCGCAGCGTTACTTTACATATCGGCTGAATGAGTACGAGGAGGGTCGTGTCACGGCGGCGAGGAGTTTCACTGTAGTCCTGCACCGTCAGTCAGATGCGATTGGACGAGCGCACCTTTTTCTTTAACCTGGTGGTTGGTGGCAGGCAGAACCCCGACGTATCGCGCGGAACGTAGATGGCACACACCTCGACTAGATTCTACGCCGAATGCCGCAACCTACTGAGTGGGTTGGCTCCCCGGGTTGGACTCGAACCAACGACCAACGGATTAACAGTCCGACGCTCTACCAACTGAGCTACCGGGGAAACGGCGTGAATTCTCGGGGCTGGGCCTTAAGCCGTCAAGGACAGCCGCCGCCTTGTAGGTATTGGCAAGCGCATCAAGCGCTCAGCGCCTTGCGCATTCGCTCGACGGCCTTTTCCAGGGTTTCACGGCTGCAGGCGTACGACAGTCGCATGTGTCCGGGCGCCCCAAAGCCAGAGCCTGGTACCACGGCGACACCCACCGTGTTGATCAAATACTCGGCAAACGCGTTGTCATCCTTGAGTTTGAGATTGGCCATGGCTTTGCTGACGTCGGCAAAGGCATAAAAGGCTCCGCTGGCCGCACGGCAGGAGACACCGGGCAAGGTATTCAGCGCGGCGACGATGTAATCGTGCCGTTCCTTGAAGGCGCGATTCATCGTCGCCACGCAACCCTGATCGCCATTCAGCGCCGCGACGGCCGCCTTCTGACTCATGCTGGCGGCGTTGGAGGTCGACTGCCCTTGCACGGTCGACATCGCGGTGACGATTTCTTTCGGCCCCCCGCAGTACCCGATACGCCAGCCGGTCATTGCATAAGCTTTCGAGCAACCATTGATGGTGACCGTTCGCTCGTAGAGCTCGGGCACTACGGTCAACAAGCTGCTAAAGGGTTCACGTCCCCAGTAGATCTTCTCGTACATGTCATCCGTGCCGATGACCACGCGGGGATGTCTGAGCAGCACATCGCCCAGCGCGCGCCATTCAGCGGCCGAGTACGCCGCGCCGGTGGGATTGCTCGGACTGTTTACGATAAACAATCGCGTCCTGGGGGTGATCGCCCGCTCGAGCTGCTGCGGAGTGATCTTGTAGTCTTGCTCGGGACCGGCGTAGGGAGTCACCGGAACCCCGTCGGCCAGCAAGGCCATGTCAGGGTAGGACACCCAGTAGGGCGCCGGAATAACCACCTCATCGCCCGGGTCGAGTAATGCCATGCAGAGGTTGAAAATCGTCTGTTTGGCCCCAGATGAAACCAGGATCTGGCTGCGCTCGTACTTGATGGCATTGTCGCGCTGGAATTTCGCGATGATGGCGTCCTTAAGCTCCGGAATGCCATCGACATTGGTATAGCGGGTAAATCCGGATTTGATCGCCTCGATGCCTGCCGCGCTGATGTGGGCGGGCGTATCGAAGTCAGGCTCGCCCGCGCCGAGCCCGATGACATCCTTGCCTTCCGACTTGAGGCGGGCGGCGAGGGCGGTCACCGCGAGGGTGGCCGAAGGTTTGACACGCAGCGCGCGCTTGGAAACAGCCAGGGGCACGAGGATCCTCGCAAGCAAAAAAGCGGCCGGGAAAGCTACGCTATAGTACAACGGAACCATGGAAAACCGACCCTTCGAACTCGTTGCCAGCTATCCGCCCGCGGGTGATCAACCCCAGGCGATCGAACGCCTGACCGAGGGTCTTGAGTCGGGCCTGGCCCATCAAACGCTTTTGGGTGTGACCGGTTCGGGCAAGAGTATCGGATACGACGATCCGCTGTACGTAATTGAACGGCTCGCCGGCACCCGTCGGGCGCGATTGGTTCGAGCTGGGCCGTTTATAGATTCGCTTATGGCCTCGAGTAAGTTGGCCAGCATCGAAAATCAAGCAGAACAGTTCGCAAGCGCCGATGGTTCGTACTTTACTTTAGCCTACGACCCGACTACTGGCGAGACCGGTGAATTTCCGGTGAAAGCGTTCCTGCGTCATCGCGCTCCTTCGCGCATGTTCAGAGTCCGTACACGGTGCGGCCGCGAGGTGGTGCTGACAGGCGATCATAACCTTTGGGTGCTGAGAGACGGCAGTCTTCAACTGATCAGGACTGAGCAAGCCCGATCGACAGACTATCTGCCGACTCCGGATACGACAGTTGCCAAAGAACTAACGGCCACCTCGGCAGATCTGAACGAACTCGACATCCTTCCCTACCTCGCCGATTCGAACCTCTCTGTGTTTGCTGAGACGCCAATTCTGGAGTATGTGGCTGTCGCGGGGAACAATACATTCGTAAAGGCGATGCAAGCGTGTTCGGTGAATCCACACGCAAAACTATTCGCCATTCGCCATCGCTGCCGCGGGAGCGGAATCCGAATCAAGCATTACCTAGAGTTGATGCGGACAACGGACGGCCTGGCCGGTAGTTCTCACAGCGCTGACATTTACATAGGCGGCAAGCGAAAATCCTGTCGTTTGCCTGTACGATTACGTCTAACAGACAGCCTTCTCTTTTTACTGGGTATTTATATTGCCGAAGGAAACAGTCAAGGCAATTACTCGATCATAGCTAATCGCCATCCGCTGATACGAGCACGCATCGAAGGCGCCCTAAGCGATTTGGAAATCCCATATGGCGTCCGCAGATCCACGGACTATCAGATCTCCTCCAAAGCGTTATCTTTTCTGCTTGCGGCTCTTTGCGGTAAAACCGCCAAGGTCAAACGTCTTCCGGATTTCTGGACTCAGCTCGACTTGCGATTACTCGGCGTAATGTTGCGGGCATATTTTGACGGTGACGGAACGGTTTCCAGCAATGGCGAGGTCATCGCCACTACCGCGAGTGTGCACCTTGCGTCCGATCTGGCTTATGCCTGCAAACAGTTCGGAATTCATGCGCGAATACGTCGCACGAAAAAGCGCGCCACCAATAGCGCTCATGCCGGAGGCAGTTATTTCAATATCGCAATCTCCGGGCAAGCCGACTTGCAACTATTTTCTCGCGCTATAGGCTTCAATCACCCGGCAAAGCAAGAACGGCTATTGCGGAGTTTGGCGCACACAGCAAACACAAACGTTGATATCGTTCCCGTTGCAAACGAGGTGTGGCGGGGTTTCCGGCGCGCATCAGGACTCTCCATGCAACGTCTCGCGAACTTGGCGCATTGCTCAAGGCCAGCGTTAAGCATGATTGAGAGCGGCCTTCGTAGACCAAGTCGTGCCCTGTTGCGACGTTTACTAGCGGCAGTTGGACAGCACCTACTGGAACAAAGTGCAACGGATATCTCGCTGTGGAGCACACTGCAGACGTTTCGTGGCCTGTGCAATGTCCGCTGGACCCAACTGCGCACCATTGAGCCCATTGAGTATCGACACACACACGTATACGACCTATCGGTACCGGGGCCAGAAACCTTCCTGGCCGGGACCGGGGGCCTTTTCGTCCACAATACGTACACCGTCGCGAACGTGATCGCCAAGGTGCAGCGACCCACCTTGGTGATGGCGCACAACAAGACACTGGCCGCGCAGCTCTATGGGGAACTGCGAGAGTATTTCCCGCGCAATGCCGTGGAATATTTTGTCTCCTATTACGACTATTATCAGCCTGAGGCCTACGTTCCCTCGAGCGATACCTACATCGCCAAGGACGCCTCGACCAACGAGCACATTGAGCAGATGCGGTTGTCCGCAACCAAGGCCTTGCTGGAGCGGAGCGACTCGATCATCGTCGCCACGGTCTCGTGCATCTACGGCTTGGGCGACCCACAGGCGTATCTGGCGATGGTGCTGCACCTGGTGCGAGGCGAACGCATCGACCAGCGCAGGCTCCTGCGCCGCCTGGCCGAGATGCAGTACACGCGCAACGATATCGATTTGCAGCCAGGCACGTTCCGGGTGCGCGGTGATGTCATCGACATTTTCCCCGCAGAATCGCCCCGCGATGCCGTGCGGGTTGAGCTCTTCGATGACACGATCGAAAATCTGTCGTTGCTCGATCCGCTGCTGGGCAAGGTGATCGCGCGCGTGCCCCGGTACACGGTGTACCCGGGCACGCACTACGTCACGCCGCGGGACCGAATGGTGAACGCGCAGGAGTTGATACGCGAGGAGCTGGGCGATCGACTACGACTTCTCTACGCCAACAACAAACTGGTCGAGGCACAGCGACTCGAGCAGCGCACGCAGTTCGATCTGGAAATGATCCGCGAGGTCGGCTACTGCCCGGGCATTGAGAATTACTCGCGCTATTTGTCGGGCCGTGAACCCGGCGAACCGCCACCGTGCCTGTTTGATTACCTGCCCTCTAACGCGTTGCTGGTCGTGGATGAGAGCCACCAGACCATTCCGCAGCTTGGAGCGATGTACCGAGGCGATCGCTCGCGCAAGGAAACCCTGGTCGAATATGGCTTTAGACTCCCTTCGGCGCTTGATAACCGGCCGCTCAAGTTCGAGGAGTGGGAGCGTCTGGCACCGCAGATGATCTTTGTATCGGCCACGCCGGGCCCTTACGAGAGCACGCACTGCGGCCAGCTGGTCGAACAGGTGGTGCGTCCCACCGGACTATTGGATCCTGAGGTGGAAGTGCGCCCGGCGAGCACGCAAATTGACGATGTGCTTGCCGAAATCCATCAGTGTGTGGCCGCCCAGCAGCGGGTACTGATCACAACCCTCACCAAGCGCATGGCCGAGGACCTGACCGATTACCTGCACGAGCACGGAATCCGGGTGCGCTACCTGCACGCAGATATCGAGACCGTCGAGCGCGTTGAGATCATCCGTGACCTGCGGCTGGGCAAGTTCGATGCCTTGGTCGGGATCAACCTGCTGCGCGAAGGGCTCGACATGCCCGAAGTGGCGTTGGTCGCGATACTGGACGCGGACAAGGAGGGGTTCCTGCGCTCGGCGGGATCGCTCATCCAGACGATGGGCCGCACGGCCCGGAATCTCCACGGTCGCGCCATCCTCTATGCGGACCGGATCACCGCCTCGATGCAACGGGCCATGGATGAGACGGAGCGGCGACGCGAACGGCAGCGCGCGTTCAACCTTGAGCACGGGATCGAGCCCCGGAGCATCGTCAAGCCGGTAACGGACATTATGGAGGGAGCGCGCGCCGCGCCCGCGACCACGGGCCGAGGAAAGGGTGCGGGCGCTCGGGCGGTGCCTGTCGCCGTGCCGCGCACGCTCGCCGAGGCGGGGCGGGAAATCAAGCGACTGGAAGAGACCATGTACCGGCATGCGCATAACCTTGAGTTTGAGCACGCCGCCGCAGTCCGCGACCAGATCGACGATCTCCGGCGCCTGGAGTTGGATCTCGGAGGCGCCCCGCCCACCGGGGAATCCTCCCGTGTGCCTCACGTGCAGTCGCTCCGAAAGCGCTAAATATGTAGGCAAATCCGCGCTTTAGCTTGCCAGCCGCGGAGACCTTAAGGTATCGTTCGGCCCCCTGCGACAGGCGCGTAGCTCAGTGGTAGAGCATCACCTTGACATGGTGGTGGTCGCTGGTTCGATCCCAGTCGCGCCTACCATTTTTCAGTGGAGATCCCGTGCCGGTTGTCACGTTGCCTGATGGCGCCCAGCGCACCTTTGACGGCCCGATCACGGTCGCCGCCGTGGCGCAGGGCATAGGCGCGGGACTGGCACGCGCGGCGCTGGCTGGGAAGGTCAATGGCCGGCTGGTCGATACCAGTTACCTGATCGACAGCGACGCGACCGTCTCGATCGTGACCGAGCGCGACCCGGAGGGCCTGGAAGTCATCCGCCATTCCGCGGCGCACCTGCTGGCGCAGGCCGTGAAGCAACTCCACCCCGAGGCGCAGGTGACGATCGGGCCGGTGATCGAGGACGGGTTCTATTACGATTTCGCGTACTCGCGCCCCTTCACCACCGAGGATCTTGCGGCCATCGAAGCGCGCATGCACGAGTCTGTCCAAGCTCGATCAGCAGGTGACGCGGCGCGAGATGTCGCGTGATGCCGCGGTGGAGTACTTCCGGGGCCTCGGTGAGAACTACAAGGCCGAGATCATCGCCAGCATCCCCTCGGCCGAAGCCATCAGCCTGTACGGCCAGGGCGACTGGGTCGATCTGTGCCGCGGACCGCACGTGCCTTCCACGGGCAAGATCAAGGCCTTCAAACTGATGAAGGTGGCCGGCGCCTACTGGCGCGGGGACTCGCGCAACGAAATGCTGCAGCGGATTTACGGCACGGCCTGGCCCGACCAGAAGCAGCTTGATGCGTACCTGCATCGGCTTGAAGAGGCGGAAAAGCGCGATCATCGCCGCATCGGCCGGGAACTGGATCTGTTCCACATGCAGGAGGAAGCCCCCGGAGCGGTGTTCTGGCATCCCAAGGGCTGGCGCACCTTCCAGCGGCTGATCAGCTACATGCGCGAGCGGCAGGGCCCGGCCGGATTCCAGGAAGTGAACGGGCCCGAATTGATGGAGCGGAGCCTCTGGGAGGCCTCGGGGCACTGGGAGCAGTTCGGCGAGAACATGTTCACCACGCGCACGCCCGATGAGCGCGTGTACGCCATCAAGCCCATGAACTGCCCCGGGCACGTGCAGATCTTCAAGCAGGGGATCCGCAGTTACCGCGACCTGCCGATCCGCTTTGCGGAGTTTGGCAAGGTGCACCGCTACGAGCCCTCCGGGGCGCTGCATGGCCTGATGCGGGTGCGCGCCTTCACTCAGGACGATGCGCACCTGTTCATGACGCCTGAGCAGATCACCTCCGAGTCGGTGGCGTCGACTCGGCTGATCCTGGATATCTACCGCGACTTCGGGTTCGACGAGGTGCGCATCAAGTTCTCGGACCGCCCGGCCAAGCGCGTGGGCGAGGATGCTATCTGGGACCAGGCCGAGGCGGCGCTGCGCAAGGCCGCCGACATGGCCGGAATCGAGTACACGCTCAATCCGGGCGAGGGTGCCTTTTACGGCCCCAAGCTCGAATTTGTACTGCGCGATGCGATCGGTCGCGACTGGCAATGCGGCACGCTGCAGGTGGACCTGAACATGCCCGCGTCGGCTCGGGGCCCATTACATCGATGAGCACAGCCAAAAGCAGGTTCCGGTCATGCTGCACCGGGCGATCTTCGGATCCCTGGAGCGGTTCTTCGGGATTTTGCTGGAGCATCACGCCGGAAAGCTCCCGGCTTGGCTCGCCCCGACGCAGGCCGTGCTGATGAGTATTACCGACCGCCAGCATGAATACGTCCAGAGAATGGCAGATTTGTTGCAAAAACAAGGGCTTCTGAGTCGATTCCGACTTGCGCAACGAGAAGGTCGGCTTTAAGATTCGCGAACACACGCTGCAGCGCGTTCCTTACCTGTTGGTCGCAGGCGATAAGGAGGTTGCGGCGAATTTGTTGTCTGTGCGCTCCCGTGATGGCAAAGACCTGGGCACTATGAGTCCGCAGACGTTCGTCGAACGATTGCGGCGGGAGCTCGAAAGCCACGGGCGCCACACATTGGAGGAATGACGCATAGCCATTGCAACGAAGCGCATCCGGCGTAATGAGGAGATCACTTCGCCGTCGGTGCGGGTGATTGGAGCGGATGGGGCCCAAGCGGGAGTGATGACCAGGTTTGACGCGCTACAGTTAGCGCTCGCCGCCCAGCTTGATCTCGTTGAAGTCTCGCCCACGGCGGAACCGCCGGTGGTGCGGGTGATGGACTTCGGCAAATTCCTCTTTGAGCAAAACAAGAAGGCCCACTCTGCCAAGCGCAAGCAGAAGCAGCAGCAGGTCAAAGAAGTAAAGTTTCGTCCCGGGACGGAAGAGGCGGATTACCAGGTCAAACTGCGTAACCTGCATGCGCTTCCTGTCCGAGGGTGATAAGGCCAAGGTGACCTTGAGGTTCCGCGGCCGTGAGATGGTGCACCAGGATCTGGGCCGCAAGCTGCTGGATCGGGTTCAGGCTGACCTTGCCGCCACGGCAATCGTCGAGCAGTTCCCGATGATGGAAGGGCGGCAGATGGTCATGGTGTTTTCACCAAAAAAGAAGTGAGTCGCTAAGGCACGAAAAGTGCCGCGGTGATTCCGCAGGCAAGCGGGCAGCCTTAGAGGCTGCCTTGCGAACCTTAGCTATACAAATGGAGAGAGAGTTTATGCCCAAGTTGAAAACCAACCGGGCGGCGTCCAAGCGTTTTCGCA
Organism: uncultured Gammaproteobacteria bacterium; assembly: GCA_963717335.1. Taxonomy (GTDB): domain Bacteria; phylum Pseudomonadota; class Gammaproteobacteria; order Steroidobacterales; family Steroidobacteraceae; genus FEN-1191. The sequence continues at coordinate 913,732 of CAVQVZ010000006.1, forward strand.
AAACGGCGAATGGCTTTAAGGGCTATTCGTCGGGCCGTCGCCATAATCTCGGTCACAAAGACTCCAAGCGCAAGCGTCACGCGCGCTCCGGAGGGAGCAGTCTGATTCATGAGAGCGACGTCGCTCGCATCACTCAGCTGTTGCCCAATCATTAACCCGGAATCTTGAAGGAGTCGAACCATGGCACGAGTTAAACGTGGCGTGACGGCCGGACGCCGTCACAAGAAGATCCTCGGCAAGGCCAAGGGCTATTACAACGCGCGGCGCAAGGTGTACCGCACCGCCAAGCAGGCGGTCATCAAGGCCGGTCAGTACGCCTACCGCGATCGGCGCGCCAAGAAACGCGATTTCCGCGCGTTGTGGATCACGCGCATCAACGCCGCGGCACGCATTCACGAGCTGTCCTACAGCCGGCTGATTGCGGGCCTGCGCATGGCGGGCATTGATATCGATCGCAAGCTCTTGGCGGATCTGGCGATTCACGACGCCAGACGCCTTTGGCGCGATCGCCTCGCAGGCCAAGGCCGCGCTGGCGGCCTGACGGCGACCGAAAGTCGCCGCAGTCCAATCCGCCACGTTCCGAAGGCTTGCCGCTCGTGGCTGACCTGACCGCACTGGCCGAGGAAGCGCAGGCGCAGGTTCGCGCCTGCGCCAGTCTTGCGGCGCTCGATGAGCTCGCGGGTCGCACTGGCTCGGGCGCAAGGGCGTGCTCACCGAGCAGCTCAAGGGACTGGGCGCACTTGCGCCGGCAGAGCGCCCGGCGGCCGGCGCGCGCATCAATGAGTGCCAAGGCAAGTGTGCAGGCGGCGCTCGAAGCTGCGGCGCACGGAGCTCGAGCAGCGGGCGATCGCGGCGCAAGCTGGCGGCCGGGCGGGATCGATGTCACCCTGCCCGGGCGCGGCGAGGCGGTCGGTGCGGTGCACCCGATCACGCGGGTGCGACTGCGGATCGAGGAGCTGTTCAGGCACGCGGGCTACGAGGTACTCGAGGGCCCGGAAGTCGAGGATGAGTTCCACAACTTCGAGGCACTGAACATTCCGGCCGACCATCCGGCCCGCGCCATGCACGACACCTTCTATCTCGACGATGGCCGGCTGCTGCGCACTCACACCTCGCCGGTGCAGATCCGCGCGATGCTCAGCCGCAAGCCACCGCTGGCGCTGATTGCGCCGGGACGCGTCTATCGGTGCGATTCGGATATCAGCCATTCGCCGATGTTCCACCAGGTGGAAGGCCTGCTGGTCGATACCGACGTGAGCTTCGCGAATCTGAAGTCGGTGCTGCACCAGTTCATGGAGTCGTTGTTCGAGCGCCGCTTGTCGATGCGGCTGCGGCCCTCGTATTTCCCGTTCACCGAACCCTCAGCCGAAGTCGATATTTCCTGCGTGCTGTGCGAGGGCCGGGGCTGCCGCGTGTGCAAGCAGACGCGGCTGGCTCGAGGTGGCCGGCTGCGGCATGGTGCATCCGAACGTTCTTAAGGCTTGCGCCATCGACGCCGAGCGCTATACCGGCTTTGCCTTCGGTTTTGGGATCGAGCGGCTCGCGATGCTGCTGTTACGGCGTGAACGACTTGCGCCTGTTCTACGACAACGACCTGCGCTTCCTTGCGCAGTTCGCGCGGGGTTAGGCCGTGAAGCTGCCCTTGTCGTGGTTACGGTCGTGGGTCGATGTTCCGTGGACCGATCGGGAGCTCGCCGATCGACTGACCATGCTCGGTCTTGAAGTCGAAGCGCTCAGCCCCGTCGCTCCGGAATTCACCGGAGTGCAAGTGGCTCGGATCGTTAGCGTTGCCCCCCACCCCCAGGCCAGTAAGTTGTCGGTCTGCCGGTCGATGACGGCCACGGCCATGAATTACAGGTGGTCTGCGGGGCGAGCAATGCGCGAATGGGACTGCGCACCGCGCTGGCCACAGTGGGCGCGAAATTGCCCGGCGATAAAATCATTGCCGCGAGCAGGATCCGCGGCGTCGAATCCCAGGGGATGCTCTGTTCCGCCCGTGAACTGGGATTAGGCGGAGGAGGCCGGCGGCATATTGGAGCTCGCATCCGATGCGCCCGTAGGCGCGATGCTGCGCGATTATCTGCACCTTGATGAAACTCTGGCGGAGATTTCGGTGACGCCCAATCGGGGCGATGCCATGTCGGTGCTGGGCGTGGCCCGGGAACTGGCAGCGGCCAGCGGTAAGGCGCTGCGCGCCGAACCGGTTCCGGCAATGCCCGCCGTGCCAGCCTCCCATACGATTCGATTTCCCGTGCAGCTCACCCCGGGCGCGGGCTGCCCGCGATTCGCCAGTCGCGTAATCAAGGGCGTCGATAATCGCCGGCCCGTGCCGCAGTGGATGCGGGAACGGCTCGAACGATCGGGCCTTCGTTCGATCAGCCCGGTCGTGGACGCGACCAACTTCGTGCTCCTGGAGCTCGGCCAGCCCCTGCACGCCTACGATCTCTCGAAACTGCGCGGCGGCATTACGGTCCGCCGCGCCAAGCCGGATGAACACTTGACCCTATTGGACGGCCGGGACGTTACCTTGAGCGCTGACGTGCTGGTGATCGCCGATACGGCAGGCCCCATTGGCATGGCCGGCATCATGGGAGGCGCGCGCAGCGCCGTCGCCGGGGACACCACCGACGTATTGCTTGAGGGGGCGTGGTTTGACCCAGGCACCGTGGCCGGGCGTGGCCGACGGTACGGGCTTGTGACCGATGCCGGCCAGCGTTACGAACGGGGCGTCGATCCGGCGGGACAGGAGCGGGCGATCGAGCGAGCGAGCGCATTGATCTGTGCTATCGCGGGAGGCTCGGCAGGGCCTGCCTACCTGGAAGAATTGCGCGCGGAATTGCCGTCACGAGAACCGGTGCCGCTGCGCGCCGCGCAGATCTCCCGACTCCTCGGTGCGGCGATTCCCGAGGGGGAAGTCACCGGGCGCCTACGCGCATTGGGCATGCACGTAGTAAAAGGAGCGGGCAATGAATGGCAGGTCACTCCCCCGTCGTGGCGCTTCGACATCCTGATTGAAGCCGATCTCATCGAGGAACTCGCCCGCGCGGGCGGATTGGATCAGGTACCCGAGCATCCGCCCATCGGCACACGGGTGATCGCTGGGCCGAGCGATCTGAAGAGCGCTGAGCAATCGGTGCTGCATATACTGACAGACCGCGGCTACAGCGAAGCGGTGACCTTCGGTTTTACCGATCCGTCACTGCAGCGTCTGGTGTGCGGCGAACTTGAGCCGATCACCTTGCGCAACCCGATCGCCAGTAATCTCGCGGTGATGCGCGCATCGCTCTGGCCGGGACTGCTGCTCGCCGCGCGCGAAAACTTGCGGCGCCAGCGTGAACGCGTGCGTCTTTTTGAAATCGCGACGCAGTTTCGGCGCGCAGGTATGGGCACCGTTGTCGAGCAGAAGATGATCGCCGGCATCGCGCTCGGTCCGCGCTTGCCCGAGCAGTGGGGCGTGAAGCGTTCGCCGGGCGACTTCTATGATCTGAAGGCGGATGTCACCTCGTTGCTGGCCCTGGGCGGCCGCGTTGGCGAGGCCCAGTTTAAAGTGGAGGGCACCGCGCCTTGCCTGCATCCGGGACGAAGCGCGCAGATCGTGCGAGATGGCGGCGTGATTGGCCAACTTGGCGAACTGCACCCGGCGTTACTGCGGGAACTTGATTTTACATATGCGCCATTTCTGTTTGAGCTGGACTACCTGGCGGTTACGAGCAACGCACCGGTGCGGTTCACACCCGTTTCAAGCTACCCGCAGATTCGGCGCGACATTTCCTTTACGGTGGCCGCAAATGAAGCTTTTGGACGGATTGCGGAACGTGTTAGTGTTGCGGCATCAACCCGCCTTCATGAACTGCGCCTATTCGACATCTACCAAGGGGAGGGAGTAGAATCAGGTCGAAAAAGCGTTGCTTTGGGGTTGATTTTGCAGGATTTATCACGCACTCTTACGGACGCTGAGGCGGACGAAGTGGTCGCCGCGGTTTGCGCAGAACTGCGCTCGAGCTTGAGACGCAACAATAAGAGAATAGACGATGGCTCTAACCAAGGCAGAAATGGCGGAAGCGCTATTCGACCAACTCGGCCTGAATAAACGCGAGGCGCGCGAGCTGGTGGACTTGTTCTTCGAAGAGATGCGCGGCGCGCTAGCCACCGGGGAACAGGTTAAACTCTCCGGCTTCGGAAATTTCGACCTGCGCGACAAGAATCAGCGCCCGGGACGCAATCCGAAGACCGGCGAGGAAATTCCAATCAGCGCACGTCGCGTGGTTACATTCCGGCCCGGACAGAAGCTCAAGGCACGGGTCGAGGCATATGCTGGAACCAAAGAACAATAACGAACTGCCGGCGATCCCCGGCAAGCGATACTTCACGATCGGCGAGGTCAGCGAGCTGTGCGGCGTCAAGCCGCACGTGCTGCGTTATTGGGAACAGGAATTCCCTCAGCTCAAGCCCGTCAAGCGGCGCGGCAACCGCCGCTACTACCAGCGCCAGGACGTCATCATCATCCGACAGATACGCAGCCTGCTGTACGAGCAGGGGTTTACGATCGGCGGCGCGCGCAACAAGCTCGGCGGCGATGAAGCGCGCATCGACATCAGCCAGAGCCAGCAGATCGTCCGTCAGGTGCGGCTGGAACTCGAAGAAGTCCTGCGAGTATTGCGCCGCTGACCTATCATCTCGGTTCGGTCGGGGCGTGGCGCAGCCTGGTAGCGCACTTGCATGGGGTGCAAGGGGTCGGAGGTTCAAATCCTCTCGCCCCGACCAAATTCAATTTTTTTGAGTCGACCACCTGGTCAGCAGGTACGCATGAAGAAATTTTCTTTGCGAATCGGCCTCTATTTCTCCATAGCGATGCTCGGTGCCTGCGGGAGCGATAGTCCAACCTCCACAATGCAGACCAGCACCGCGCGCGGCACGCTGGTCGAGAACCCTCCCTTCCGCATCGCCTCGCTGGACGCGGCCGCACTCCAAGCGCAACTTTCCGCCAGCGCCTTCGCCCCCTTCTTGCAGCTCACCGGCACGCCCGTGTGTGGCGTTGATTTCAATTACATGCACTACTGGTCGGTGGGCGGAACGAACGAGGCAGAAAAGGTGTCCGGCGCCCTGATGGTGCCCACCGGGGCGGCGCCGCAATGCTCAGGTGCTCGGCCCATCCTGCTGTACGCGCACGGCACGCAAGTGGACAAGACCATCAACATCGCCGATCCGACCAATCCCAAGAATCAAGAAGGCGTCTTGATTGCGGCAATGTTCGCAGCGCAAGGCTACATCGTCGTCGCCCCGAACTACGTCGGTTACGACTCATCGAGTGCCTCGTACCACCCCTACCTGAACGAGGACGCGCAATCCAAGGACATGATCGATGCGCTCACTGCCGCACGCAGCGCGCTGGGCCACGTACTGGCCAACGGCACAACCGACAACGGTAAGCTGTTCATTACGGGTTATTCGCAAGGCGGATATGTGGCAATGGCCACGGACAAAGCCATGCAGGCGGCGCACATGACAGTGACGGCGGCGGGCACGATGTCCGGTCCGTACGCGCTGGAAGCCTTCGGCGACTCCGCATTTACAGGGCACGTCAGCCTTTACTCGACGCTCTTTTATCCGATGCTGGTCACCAGTTACGAGCGCGCCTACGGAAACGCGTACGGCGGGCCAGGAGCGACTCCGGCGGACTTCTACGAGCCCGCGTACGCGCCCAGCATCGAGGCGCTTCTGCCGAGCGCCACTCCCGTGGATGGTCCCAATGGCTTGATCGCCCAGGGGAAGATCCCGCCCCTGGCGTTATTCAGCAGCACCACTCCGGTTACCGGTACGCCGCTGGATGCTTACCTGGCTATACCACCGCTTGATCCCAACCATCCCGAGAACGCGATTTTCCGGCTGGGATTTGGTCCCGGAAATCTGGTGCTAAATTCGGTCCGCGTGGCCTATGTAAGCGATGCGGCACTCGATCCGGATATTGGGCTGCAAACCCTCAGTGACTGCATCCTGCAGCCTCCGGATCCCAACAATCCCAACTGCACGCACCCCGGCCCGTCCTCGTACGGTCCGGCCGTGACGCCGCCCACGTATGGGTTGCGTGATGACCTGTACATAAATGACTTGCGCAACTGGATACCCTCGTCGCCCGTGCTGATGTGCGGAGGCGCACTCGATCCGGTGGTCACTTTCCCGGTCAACACCGGCATCATGTCCCTGTGGTGGGAAACCCAGGGCGTACCGGTGGCGCGCACGGCGGCCGCGTTGCCCACGAGCCTGGTGGCCGTCCTGGATCTGGAATCCGGACTGGGAGCCGGCGATCCTTATGCTCCGGTCGAGGCGGGGTTCCAGCAAGCCAAGCTCGACCTGTACACGAGTGGTTACCAGGCCGCGTACGACGCCTGGCTCGCGGCGAATCCTGGCGACACGGCCGGCGCTGATGCGGCAGGGCAGGCCGGCGGACAATCAAACGTGGCCCAGAACTATCACCAGACTGTCGAGCCTTTCTGCCAGGCCGCAGTGCGCGGTTACTTCAGCAGTTTCTAAGTGGCGATCACTATGAAAACCCGAAACTCGATCACGCTCGGTGTCGTGCTGCTCGCATCGCTGGCCGGCGGCGCGGCCACGGCCGCCGACGCTATGCTCAGCGCCACGCGTGCCGATTTCAACAATGAGATTCGAGTGGGCATGTATTTTCTGCAATATCACGTCAGCGCCAGCGACCTCTCGGGTCCCTACGTTCCCCCCGGCGTCAATCTTGACGTCAACAATGTGTCGACTCCGTATTTCGCCTACATCCGACGACTCGCTCCTCACTGGGTGGCCCAGCTGGCTGCAGGCATTCCGCCAAAGACCGAGACGGTGGGCAAGGGGCCCGCGACGGTCGGCTCAGTGCCCTTCGACGGACAAGTCGTTTCTACCGCCAAGTGGTTTTCACCCTCGCTATTGGTCAATTACGTATTTCGCGACGAATCGGAAACCTGGCGTCCGTATCTGGGCGCGGGCATCAACTACACCAAGTTCTACGACTTACAGTCCACGCCGGCAGGCAACGCCGCCAATGGGGGGCCCACAGCGATCTCGCTGAGCAGTTCCTTTGGGCCGGTTGTGACCGCGGGCGTTCGCTGGCATATCAAGGATCACTGGAGTGCCTACGCGTCGTACGACTACGCTGTGGTGAACAGTGATTACACCGGCAACACTGCGGGGGTCATCCGGGGCACTTCGGTCAATTTCAATCCGACCACGCTAGTGGTTTCCGTGGGCTACGCTTTCTGATTTCCCAGCCGCCGTTGGGGACCGGTAATTGCCAGCCATTCCTTGACTTGGGGCTGTTACCCCCTACAATTCCGGCCTTCCTGAAGTTGCGGGAATAGCTCAGTTGGTAGAGCGCAACCTTGCCAAGGTTGAGGTCGCGAGTTCGAGCCTCGTTTCCCGCTCCAACCACTCTTTGAAAGGCTAGGTGGCAGAGTGGTCATGCAGCGGCCTGCAAAGCCGTGTACGCCGGTTCGATTCCGACCCTAGCCTCCAAATCCCAGTGCGTGCGTGAACGGTGGTGACCTTGCAAGGTCACCACCGCTTGTCTCAAATGAATTGATCCACCGTTGCACTTTCCCAAAGCGGTCTGCGAACTGGGGTACGCGATGAATGGGCGTACGGAGCAATTGTCATAATCGCCAACGGGCGGAGTCCGCCGTTTGCGTTCTCGCCAATCCTCTGATGAGAATTCATTCTCTTGCGATAGACACGCGGGTGCGCGACTATACCGAAGGCGGTCGCGTAATTGCGGGCCGCGGACACGGCCCCCAGACGCTTAAATTACCACGAGGGAGTTAAACGGGATGACGCGCAAGAACACCACTTTGGGAAGCCTGATCGGGACCTTGCGGCGCCAGAAGAAGTGGACGCTCCGGCAAATGAGCGAGAAGGTGGGAGTTCCGCTGTCCACGCTTGCCAAGGTCGAGCAGGACAAGCTCTCACTGACCTACGACAAGCTTCAGCAATTCACCGCGCGCCTGGGGCTGACGATGACCGAGTTTCTCGCGCAGGCCGAGCCACCCGCGATGGATGCTCGCAAGGTCGTGACGGCCAGGCGCAGCCTCACCCGCGACGGCAACTCAATCCAGGTGTCTACGCCCAACTACGATTACGAATATTTGTGCGCCGATTTACGTGAAAAACGTATGGTCCCGATTCTCACACGCATCAGAGCGCACGACATCGCCGAGTTTGGGGAACCGGTACGGCACCAGGGCGAGGAGTTTGTCTTCGTGCTCGAAGGCACCATCGAGGTCCATCTGCAGTTCTACACCCCGATCGTGCTCAAGGCGGGGCAGGGCGTATACATCGACAGCACAATGGGACATGCCTACGTCGCCAAGGACTGCGAAAGTGCATTAGTGCTCGGGGTGTGCTCGGGCGAAGACCCTAATCTGGCCGGCGAATTAATCGGCCTCACAACGAAAGCCGAAAAAGTCGCCTGAGCCAGACCTCTGCGCGTTCCTTCACCATTTCCCATCCGCCGTCATTCGACGGACAGATTGCCGTTCTTTGCGCACAATGCCATTGCGTATGGCCAGCGCCCCATTAGAAAAATTTGACAGATATTTCTCTGTACAGGACAATTGTCTTACTTTAGACAAATGCGTCCATCGGCCTCAGTGCCTCAACTTGGGGCGCCAGTGCTCTTGTACGAACAGCGAACTTGGGGAGTTAAGAATCTATGAATACCACGGTCAGAGCGGCGGTGTCCGCGGTGCTCGGAATTGCCGGAACCTGCTTGTTTCAAGTCAGCAATGCGCAAGTGGCGGCTCAAGCCACCAGCAGCGATGCCCTCGAGCTTGAGACGGTCATTGTTACCGCGGAAAAGCGCGAAGAATCTCTCCAAGACGTACCCATGGCCGTCACGGCCTTGGGTGGCAGCAGGCTGGATGACATCCAAGCGCGGGATTTCGCCGACTACGCTGCCTTGGTGCCGGGCTTGTCCCTATCGACTGGCCAATCGGGCTTTACTCGTCTGACACTGCGTGGTCAGAACGCCGGCGGCGTGGGCTCGACTGTGGCGGTTTATTTTGACGAATCGCCCTTTGGTTCCAGCACGGCGTTGCTCAACGGATCGATCAATACGGGTGATTTTGACACCTGGGACATGAAGCGTATCGAAGTGCTGCGCGGACCGCAGGGCACGTTCTACGGGGCCAACAGCGAGGGTGGCCTGCTTAAATTTGTCACCAACGCACCGGAACTAGGCAAGTTCGCCATCGCCGGAGAGGCCGGCGGTGAACGCATTAGCGCTGGTGGCAGTGGCGTGCAGGGGCGAGCTCTGGTCAACATGGCGCTGGGCGATAAGGCAGCTCTTCGGCTTAGCGGATTTTTCGACGACCTCCCAGGTTATATCAATGATTCTGCCAGCGGTCAGAGCCAGGTGAACGAGGGTCGCAAGTCCGGCGGCCGCGCTTCCTTGCTGGTCGCACCCACGAATGATTTTTCGTTCCGCTTGACCGCCGAGTTGGAGAACACCAGCTACGACGGCGCCAACGTAGTCGATGTCGATCCGGTCAATTTGAAACCGCTGTATGGTCCTTTGGCACAGCAGCGCGTAGTTCCGGAACCGAGTAAATTCAAGTACGAGAACTACAACGCAACGATCGATTGGACTTTGAGCTCATTCAAGCTCCTTTCCGCCACCAGTTACAGTGTACTGGATACTCATCTGGTGACCGACGGCACGCCTATTTTTGGCTTCTTCGCTGGCGCGCTCTTCGGTGTACCCGCCGCGCCATTGTACGGCGATACTGAATTGAAGAAATTCACGCAGGAGGTTCGTCTTAGCTCACCCACCACGGATCGCTTCGAATGGCAGATTGGCGGGTACTACACCCACGAGGACGGGTCGCTGACTCAAAACCTATATGCAGCAGACGCACCTAGCGGCGCAGTGGTCGGATCACTCATCCAGATACCCATCGATTCCACATATAAAGAGGGCGCTGGATTCCTGGATCTTACCTATCACTTCAATTCCCAGTTCGATATCCAGGTCGGAGGACGCTGGTCCAGCAATAAGCAAGACTTCACGCAAACCACGACCTACAACCCAGGGTTCGGAGTCCCTGTGCAGATTGTCAACGGCAACTCCAGCGAAAATGTGTGGACGTATTCAGTCGCGCCAACTTGGCATTTTGACACCAAGAGCATGATGTATGCGCGCCTGGCGACCGGCTACCGTCCCGGTGGCCCGAACATACTCCCGCCGGGCCCTCACCCGGAGTTGGCGCCCACATACGGGTCGGACAGCACCACCAACGTTGAGTTGGGCGTTCGATCGACGCAACTCGATGGCCGTTTCTCTCTGGACCTCGCCGCCTTTCACGTCGACTGGAAAGACATTCAACTGCTTGAAGTAGTCAGCGGCTTTGGCATCAACGCCAACGGCGGAACGGCGCGCAGCCAGGGGGTCGAGTGGAACTTTGCCTACCTTCCCGTGCAGGGCATCACCTTCCAATGGACCGGGGCTTACACCGATGCGAAGCTCACCTCCGATGCTCCGGGCATCAACGCCCACTCGGGCGACCGACTGCCCTACGCCCCCGAGTGGAGCAACGCATTAGACGCGGAATACAAGAGGACCGTGTTTGGAAATTACAGCGGGTTTGTCGGAGCCACCTGGAGCTACGTCGGCTCCCGGAGCAGCGACTTCGCCACCTCTGCCTCGACTCCTCCCGGCCAGGCGATCCTCCCGAGCTACAGCTCCTTCGCGGCACGAGCTGGCCTGGACAATGGCCAGTATCAATTTACGCTCTATGGCAAGAATCTGAGTGATTCGCGAGGAATCACCAGTTTCGCGAGCAGCGGTTCGCCGTATTCATCGGTGACAGTTACCCAACCGCTCACGGTCGGAATGATGATGTCGGTGAAATTCTAAAGTGGTGCACGCGATCGCCGCTTGTGCTTCGGGTAATCACAATACTTAAGTCTTGAACGGTCTGAGGTCATGAAAGATTCAAATAGCCCATCACCGGAGGCTGAGGCGGCTTCGGTGATGCAGCTGCCATATCCGTATCTGCTGTTTCTCGGCGATGCGACCGAGGCGGCATACGCGAAAACCGCCTTCGGGCTGCTCGACTGGGCTCCAGATCGCTGCTTGGCCGAGTGGAGCTGTGATACGGCCACGGTTACGACGGGCTTGCCACGCCTTGCCCCAAAAGAGGCGCGCGCTCGCGGCGCGCGCGGGCTTGTGATCGGCATTGCCAACACTGGCGGAGTCATCGGTGAAAGCTGGGTTCCGCTGATGGTGGAGGCGCTGGAGTCCGGGTTGGACATTGTCAGCGGCCTGCATGTGAAGCTGGGCTCGGTGCAGGCCCTTAGGGCGGCCGCCGCGCGCCACGGCCGCCGGTTGATCGACATACGCACGCCGCCGCCCAACATTCCGTGTGCGAGCGGTTCCAAGCGTTCCGGAAAACGGCTCCTCACGGTGGGTACCGACTGCGCGCTGGGCAAGAAATACAGCGCGCTTGCCATCGCGCGCGCGTTCAAGGCGCGCGGTGAGGCGGTCGACTTTCGGGCCACTGGACAGACCGGAATCCTCATCTCCGGAGGGGGCATGCCGATGGATGCCGTGGTGGCCGACTTCGAGGCCGGCGCCGCCGAGCTGCTCAGCCCGGGGGCAGACCCGAAGCACTGGGACGTCATCGAAGGGCAGGGGTCCTTGTTCCATCCAGCCTACGCCGCCGTTTCCTTAGGCCTTCTGCACGGCAGCCAGCCGGATGTCATCGTTGTGTGCCATCAGCCGGGTCGCGAATGCGTCCTCGGACATCCGGACTTCCCGTTGCCGAGCATCGGGGAAACGATTGACCTGAACCTGCGCCTGGGGAGACGGACCAATCCGGCCATTCGCTGTGGTGGTGTGAGTCTCAACACCTCGCATCTAGAATTGGCCGCCGCCCGCGAACTGCTGGCGCAGGAGAGCTCCCGGCTCGGCTTACCCGTCGCCGACCCGATGCGCCCGGGACCAGAATTCGAACGATTGATCGATTCATGCCTGGGATGATCCAGGCCCGCAGGAAGTAGAAAACTATGAAAAAACTTAAATTATTCAATTCCGTTGCCACCACCGGCATTCTTGCATTCGCAGGCGCGATGGCCCTTGCGGCCGCAACTGCGGCCCCTCCCGCCGCTGCCATAGCTTCCGGCGCGCCGCTGACCGCCGAGGACCTCAACGCCTGGCTCGATGGTTATCTGCCTTATGCCCTGAAGACCGGTGACATCGCCGGGGCGGTCGTGGTCGTGGTCAAGGACGGTCAGGTACTCACCGAGCGCGGTTACGGTTTTTCGGACGTGGCCAAGCGCGTGCCGGTGGATCCGGCACTGACGCTGTTTCGCCCCGGCTCGGTCTCGAAACTCTTGACATGGACCGCGGTGATGCAGCTCGTCGAGCAGGGCAAGATCGATCTGGACGCCGACGTCAACCAGTACCTTGATTTCAAGATCCCCGCGCGCGATGGCAAGCCCATCACCATGCGCAATCTGATGCAGCACACTGCCGGATTCGAGGAGCAGGCCAAAGGCATCATCTCCGAGGACCCAAAAGCTCCGGCGTATGACACCCTGCTCAAGGCCTGGGTGCCCACGCGTGTGTTCGCGCCCGGGTCCACACCGGCTTATTCGAACTATGGGGCATCGCTCGCCGCCTATATTGTCCAGCGCCTGTCGGGGGAATCGTTCGACGGTTACATCGAAAAGCACATTTTTGCGCCTCTCGACATGCAGCACTCCAGCTTCCGCCAGCCGCTGCCCCCGGCGCTGGTGCCGTTGATGTCCAAGGGTTATCCGCTCGGCTCCGAGGATCCGCGTCCGTTTGAATTGGTCGGCCCGGCCCCTGCCGGCGCGCTTTCCTCCAGCGGCGAGGACATGGCCCACTTCATGATCGCTCACCTGCAGGGCGGCGAATACCACGGCAATCGCATACTCAAGCCCGAAACGGCCGAGATGATGCACAACAGTCCCCTGACGATGCTGCCGCCGCTCAACCGTATGGAGCTTGGATTCTTCGAGACCAACATCAACGGCCACGAAGTGATCGGCCATCTGGGCGATACCGATTATTTCCACACCTCGCTCCATCTTTTCATGGAGGAGGGCGTAGGCCTGTACGTTTCCTTTAACAGTCCCGGTAAGGACGGTGCGGTCGGGGGACTGCGCGGGGCGCTGTTCCAGGATTTTGCCGACCGTTATTTCCCCGCCGAACCTCCGAAGGCCGGGGTGGATGAGAAGACTGCCGCCGAGCACGCTGCGCTCATGAGTGGGACCTGGGCGAATTCGCGCGGCTCTCAGTCGAACTTCCTGGCCGGGATCGGCTTTATCAGCCAGACCAAGGTGGGCGTGGACAAGAAAGGCGCACTGGTATTGCCGTTCCCGGGCCTCAACGGCAAGCCCCGCCACTGGATCGAGATCGCACCTTTCGTGTGGTCCGATCAGGACGGTCACGACCGGGCGGCCGCAAAGCTCGTCGATGGCAAGCCGGTGCGCTGGAGCTTCGACTTGCTCTCCCCGTTCATGGTGTTCGAACGCGTGCCCTGGTACGCCGACAGCAGCTGGCTGCTGCCGCTGTTCGGATTCGGCGTGTTTTCCCTGCTGATGACCGCGCTGGTTTGGCCCGTGACGGCGTTGGTCCGGCGACACTACAAGAGACCGCTCGCGCTGCCGCCGCCCTCGCTCAGGGCCTACCGGTGGAGTCGCATCGCCTCAATCCTGGGCCTGGCGGGCATTGGCGTTTGGCTGCTGATTTTTTCTCTCATCCTCAAGGATACGAATTACCTGAGCGCGCGCCTGGATCCGCTGCTGTGGTTCGCGCAGTTGTTCGGCGTGGTGGCCTTCTTCGGAGGACTGTTGTTGATGCTGTGGAACCTGAAGCGGGTGTGGGGCGGTCAGCGCCGGTGGCCTGCGAAGGTCTGGAGCATCGTGCTGGTGATTTCCTCCGTGGCCATTCTTTGGGCGGCCTTGGCGTGCAAGCTGCTGAGCTTCGGGACTAACTATTGATGACCGCGCTCAAGCTCACCGTGGAGAAGGTCAATCTGCCCTTCTCGGCGCCGTTTCGGATCTCTGGGTTCGTGTTCGACAGCCAGGACGCGATCGTTGTGACCGTGGACGACGGCCAGCACAGTGGCCGCGGGGAGGCCGCCGGCGTCTACTACCTCGAGGACGATGCCGATCACATCATCGCCGTGCTCGAGTCCAAGCGAGCCGACATCGAGGCGGGAATCGATCGCAAGGCGCTGCAGCGGCTCCTTCCAGCCGGAGGCGCGCGCAATGCGCTCGACTGCGCGCTCTGGGAACTGGAAGCGCGTCGTACCGGCCGGCCTGTTTGGGAGCTGGCCGGACTCCCGCCGCCCAAGCCGCTGTTGACCACCTTCACGCTCGGTGCCGAAAGTCCCGCCCAAATGGCCCAGGGAGCCAAGCAATACGCCATCGCGCGTGCCCTCAAACTCAAGCTCACCGGCGATATGGCCCTGGACATGGACCGCGTGCGGGCGGTGCGCGCGGCGCGACCGGACGCCTGGATCGGGGTGGACGCCAACCAAGGCTATACCATCGAAGCGCTCAAGCCACTGATCGCAGGCCTTTTGGATGCGCGGGTCAGTCAGCTCGAACAACCGCTCAAGAGGGGCTGCGAGGCGCAGCTCCAGGGCTTCGTATCGCCGATACCCTTGATCGCCGATGAGAGCGCGCTGACCCTGCCGGACTTGGCCGGACTGGTGGGCCGGTTCGATCTGGTCAACATCAAGCTCGACAAGTGCGGTGGCCTCACCGAGGGCCTTGCCATGGCGCACGAAGCAAGGCGGCTGGGGCTGGGTGTCATGGTCGGGAACATGGTCGGCACCAGCCTCGCGATGGCCCCATCGTTCGTTCTCGGGCAGCTCTGCGACGTGGTGGACCTGGACGGACCGACCTTCCTCAAGCACGACCCACCGCCGACCATCACTTACTCCGATGGCATGATCTGGTGCGACGAACATGTGTGGGGGAGCCAGAGCAGGCAGGCCGCGTGAGCCCGGCACGCCTCCCGCGAAACCCCGCGCATTCCACTCGCTGACCGGCCGGCGATGTCATCACGCTTCCAGCGCTTCCTGCTGCCCGGCTTTGCCTTCAAAGCGGTCGTGATCGGCGGTGGTTATGCCACCGGTCGCGAACTGGCCGAATTCTTCCTGCCGAGCGGTCCCTGGGGTGGCGTCACGGCCATGCTGCTGGCGACGCTGATCTGGAGCGCCGTGTGCGTCGCCACCTTTCTTTTCGCGCGCGCCAGCGGCGCGCGCGATTACCAGAGCTTCGTGCGTTCGCTCCTGGGGCCGGGATGGATCGTGTTCGAAGCCGCCTACGTGCTGTTCGTGGTCCTGATCCTGGCGGTCTTCGGGGCGGCGGCGGGGGCCATCGCCGAGAGCCTGGGCCTGCCCGCGATCGCGGGCACGTTGGCGCTGATGGCCTTGATTGCGCTCGTGGTGGCCTACGGAAACGTGTCGGTCGAGCGGCTGTTCACCTACGTCTCTTTTCTGCTCTACGGTGTCTACGCGCTATTTCTGGTGCTCGCGCTCACGCGCTTCGGGGGACTCATCGCCGCAGGCTTCGCAAAGCACGTGCCGATGCAGGGCTGGGTGACGGGCGGGGTAACCTATGCCAGCTACAACATCGTGGGCGCGATGGTGATCCTGCCCGTTTTGCGCCACCTGACCAGCAACAAAGACGCGCTGATCGCAGGTCTGATCGCAGGTCCCCTGGCGATGCTGCCGGCGCTGCTGTTCTTCTGCTGCATGATGGCCTACTACCCACAGATCGGAGCGGTGACGCTTCCCTCCGACTTCCTGCTGCAGCGACTCGACCTGCCGCTGTTTCGGCTGCTGTTCCAGCTGATGATTTTCGCAGCGCTCCTGGAAAGTGGCACCGGTGCGGTGCACGCGATCAACGAGCGTCTCGGCAACGCGTGGCGCCGCCGCCATGGCCACTCGCTCGGGCACGGTGCGCGTCTTGCGATCGCCCTGGTCATCCTGAGCGGATGCATGCTGCTGGCGACCCGCTTTGGGCTGGTGGCACTGATCGCCCACGGCTACCGGCTGCTGGCGGCGGTGTTCCTGCTGGTCTACGTGCTTCCTGTTCTGACCATCGGTGTCTATAAACTTCGGCGCGGCACGGCCCGCCAGGAAACCCCATGAAGAAAATCATTCTTGCCCTGTGGGTCACGGCCAGTGCAGTTGTCCTCGCCGCCCCGCCGAAGGATTTCGCGCAGCGCGTGGAGCGCGCCCGCGCAGCGGTGGGGGTGCCCGGCATGGCGATTGCGATCCTGGAGGGCGACACGGTGAGCTTCGCCAAGGGCTTTGGCGTCAAGGCCATCGGCAAGAGCGATCCGGTGGACGCGGACACCATCTTTCCGACCGGCTCGACCGGAAAGGCGATGACCGTGGCCGCGCTCGCAACCCTGGTGGACCAGGGCAAGATCGGCTGGGACGACAAGGTGACCGATCGACTGCCCGGCTTCCAGATGTATGACCCGTGGGTCACGCGCGAGATCACGATCCGCGACCTGCTCGTGCATCGGAGCGGACTGGGCCTTGGGGCCGGTGACATGATGTTCGTTCCGCGCACAAACCTAAGCCGCGCCGAATCTGTGCGCCGGCTCCGTTACATCAAACCGGCGACCAGCTTCCGCAGCGGCTTCGCCTACGACAATGTCCTCTACATGGTGGCAGGTGAGCTCATCGAATCGGTGACCGGTGAGACCTGGGAGCAGTACACGGCGCGAACACGTCCTCAAGCCCGCCGGCATGCTGCACTCGACCAGCGATTCGGAATCCCGGTTCGCGGCCGTTAACCGCGCCCAGCCTCACGCGCGCATGGACGGGGGCTTTCGCGGCGCCGGCACGCAGGAGCTGCTGGATGAGCGCGACGAGCTGGGCCGCACCGCAGCGCCCGCCGGTGGCCTGGCGGTCAGCGCCAACGACATGGGGCGTTGGCTCTACATCCAGCTGCACGCGGGCGAACTGCCGGGTCACGCGGGTCGGTTGTTCTCCGAAAGCGCGCACGAGCAGATGTGGACTCCGGTCGTGCCGCGAGCCGATCGATCCGGTACCCGAGTCGCTCAAAGCCACCCAGCCGAACTTCAGCACCTATGCCCTGGGCTGGGACGTCATGGACTATCGCGGCACGAAGATCGTCTGGCACGGCGGCGCCGTGTTCGGTTTTCTGACCGCCGTGGTGCTGATCCCGGACCGGCACGTCGGCTTTTCCATCGAGATCAACAGCGAGGACGGGGAGATCATTCGAGGTCTCATGTACGAACTGCTGGATCATTATCTGGCGCTGCCGTACACGGACTGGGTTGCGCGTTACCAAGCCGAGAAGAAGCGACGTATCGGGGAGGCGCTCGCGGCACTTAAGGCCCAGAACGCAAAACCAGCTCCTGTCGGGCCCTCGCTCCCGCTGGAGCGTTACGCCGGCACCTTCGCCGACCCGTGGTACGGCAACCTCGAGATCACCCAGAAAGAGGGCAGGCTGCGGATTGATTTCAAGTCGACGCCTCGAATGGCCGGAACGCTCGAGCACTGGCAGTACGATACCTTTGTCACGCACCTGGATGACAAGAACATCGAGCCCGCCTACGTGACCTTCGGCCTGGATGCCGAGGGTAAGGTCGCGCAGATCAAGATGAAGGCCGTATCTCCGGTCGCAGATTTCAGCTACGACTACCAGGATCTGCTGTTCACGCCGGTGCAGGCCAAGCCCTAGTTGCCCTGAGGATCGGGCGCGAAGACCCCGCAGGCGGGTCTCGCGGCAGCGAGCAGGGGCGTTAATGACCGATCGCGCACACGCCCGGCGATGGAGCCCTCGAAAGTCCGATCCGAGCGTTGATCGCGGCGGGGAACTTAAGCACGTGCGTTCCGCGCAATGATGGATTACCACCTGGAGAATCACATGTTGAAAAAACTGATCTGGTGCATTGCAGGCTTGCTGGCCACCCCGCTCGTATCAGCGGCGACCGCACCCGACCAAACCTATGCCACCCGCATTGCGCAGGTTCTCAAACAGACCCCGCTGATCGACGGTCACAACGACCTGCCGTGGGAGATCCGCGATCGCTTCCACGGCAAGCTCTCATCGGTCGACCTCAGCGCGGACACGTCCTTGTTGCCGTTCCCGCCCGATGGTTTCGCGCTGATGACCGACATCAACCGCCTGCGCCGCGGCGGAGTGGGCGGGCAGTTCTGGTCCGTGTTCGTTCCGGTGGAAATGCAGGGCGCCTCGGCTGTGCAGGCGACGCTAGAGCAGATCGACATCGTGCGTCAGATGGCTGAGCGTTACCCGCAGGACTTCGAGCTCGCCTACACCGCGGCCGACGTACGCCGCATCCACAAGGCCGGGCGGATCGCTTCCCTGATCGGCATTGAGGGCGGGCATCAGATCAACAACTCCCTGCCGGTGCTGCGCGAGATGTACGCCCTCGGCGCGCGATACATGACGCTCACGCATTCCTCCAATACCGAATGGGCGGACTCGGCCACCGACTGCACCCAAGCACCACGGCCTCACGGCCTTCGGGCGCGAGGTGGTGCACGAGATGAACCGCCTCGGCATGGTCGTGGACTTCAGCCACGTCTCAGCGGAGACCATGCACGCGGTGCTCGAGACCGCGGAAGCCCCGGTGATGTTCTCGCATTCCTCGGCGCGCGCGATCGTCGATCACCCGCGCGACGTGCCGGATGACGTGCTGCGCCTGCTTGAGAAAAACGGCGGAGTCGTGATGGTCAACTTCTACCCGGGCTACGTCTCCGCCGCCCGCAATCGCTGGGATGCGGACTACGCCGCCGAGCGGGCACGCTACGACAGCCCACCCTTTGCGGGCATCTATATCGGTCAGCCCGATCGCGCCAAGGCGGCCCTCGAGGATTGGGTCAAGGCGCATCCGGCTCCCAAGGTCACTATCGCCGAGGTGGCCGATCACATCGAGCATGTGCGGCGCATCGCTGGAATCGATCATGTCGGGCTGGGCTCGGACTTCGATGGGATCCCTGCTGACCCCGATGGGCCTGGAAGGGGTCGACAAGTACCCGGACCTGCTGGCGGAACTGATGCGTCGCGGCTGGACGGACGAGGAAGTGGCCAAGGTAGCGGGCGAGAACATGCTGCGCGTCCTTGCGAGAGTGGAAGACGCGGCCGCGAAACTGCGCATGGCCCGCAAGCCCTCGGAGGCGACTATCGAGTCACTGGACGGGGCGCCCAAGGGAGCGAATTGAAGGCGGCACCGGGCCCGCCCGGAAACACGGGTCCAGTGTAAAAGCGCACTGCGCCGATCTTTGCTCATGTAGGCGGGCGATAAGCGCCCATATTTAGTAGGATGGCGCCGATTTTGGATTCCGACCCTGGGCTCCGGACCGTTTGCGGACGTGGCGAAACTGGTATACGCAGCAGACTTCAACTGGAGTGCCCGCGGGGAAACCCGCGGAGCAGAACCGCTCAAAGTCGGGGAACGCTACAGGTGCAGACCCAGGCCAATCCCGAGCCAAGCCCCGCAAGGGGAAGGTGTAGAGACTAGACGGGCGGCGCCTACAGCCGACCGAAGGAGGCCATGGCGAAGGGATAGTCCAGACCACGAACGCTCGCACATGGCGCGAGCGGCGGCGAAAGCCGAAGTGGTAGGAAAATCTGCTTCCTCGAAAGGGAGTGTGGGTTCGATTCCCGCCGTCCGCACCATTATGCCCAGCGCCCAACGATCGCTCCAAGCTGAGGCGCTGCATCTGTGGCGGGGCGACGTGCACGTGCTGCGCGGCCTGAGCTTCAGCCTCAACGCCGGCCAGTGCCTGCAGGTGTGCGGGGCCAACGGCTCGGGAAAGAGCAGCCTGCTGCGGGCGCTGGCGGGGCTGCTTCCACTGGAGTCGGGCGTCGTCAGGTGGTGCGGCCAGGACACGCGCAAGGATCACCACGCTTTTCACGGCGAGCTCGCTTGGCTCAGCCATGGCCCGGCGACTGAAGGGCGATCTGTCGGCTCGGGAAAACCTGCGCTTCTCCGCCGGATTGCGGCGCCACCTCGAACCGCGCGCAGATCGATGCATCGCTCACCAGGGTAGGTTTCGGAGCCGCGGACGGGCGCCTGGCGCGGCACATGTCCGCGGGCCAGCAGCGTCGCGTCGCACTCGCGCGCGTGTTGCTGCTCGATTGCGCATTATGGTTGCTGGATGAGCCGACCTCGAACCTCGACACCCGCGGGCAGGACATGTTCGGTCAAATCCTTTCAGCGCACCTTGCCGGCGGGGGCCTAGCCGTAATTTCCACACACACCCCGCTCGCGCTTCCCACCGAACGCGTACAGGCGCTCGAACTTTCATGAATGGCGAAAGTCCCAACAGCATCTCACCGGCCCATGCCGGCTTTCGTCTGGTGCAGCGTGATCTGCGCTTGGCCATGCGCCGACCGGGCGAATGGCTTCAGCCATTGGTGTTCTTTTTTGTCGTAACTACGCTCTTTCCGCTGGCCACCGACCCACAGCTGTCGCGGCTCAGAGACATTGCGCCGGGTGCGCTGTGGGTTGCCGCGCTGTTATCGTGCCTGTTGGCA
Source organism: uncultured Gammaproteobacteria bacterium (assembly GCA_963717335.1). Lineage (GTDB taxonomy): Bacteria > Pseudomonadota > Gammaproteobacteria > Steroidobacterales > Steroidobacteraceae > FEN-1191. The sequence goes on from CAVQVZ010000006.1 coordinate 934,312, forward strand.
CTGGAGCTGCTATTTCGTGAAGATGGTCAGGACGGCACCCTTGAACAACTGGCAGTGTCCGGTCTGCCATTGTCCTGGCTGCTGGTGGCCAAGATGTTGTGTGCACTGGCTGTTGACGGGTTTGCCGCTGGTTATCGCGGCGCCCTTGGTGGCCATTGCGCTGGGTGCGCCCTATGCGGCGGTTCCGGGGATACTCGCGGCTCTGCTGCTCGGGAGTATCGCCCTGAGCCTGATCGGTGCGGTGGGTGCTGGATTGACCCTGGGACTGCGCCGGGGCGGGGTGCTGCTGGCACTGCTGGTGCTGCCGCTGGCAGTACCGGTTCTGATCTTCGGGGCGCGCGCCACGGCACTGGCCATCGCTCTGGAGCCGTCCACGGCGCCCATGTATATGCTGGCGAGCGATCGTCGTGCTGAGCGCCACGCTGGCGCCGCTGGGAGCGGCGGCGGCAGTGCGAATCAGCCTCGAGTGAGAGTCTGGGAGTGAGAATGAGTTGGGCTTGGTTGCACCGCTACGCATCGCCGCCGACTTTCTTCCGGATCGCCGGACGCGTGATCCCGTGGGTTTCATGGCTTGGGGCCATCGCCGGGGCGGCCGGGCTGATCGGTGGGCTGGGACTCGCCCCCGCCGATTATCAGCAAGGGGAGGGGTACCGGATCATCTTTGTGCACGTGCCATCGGCGGTACTGTCCACCGTCGCCTATGCCGTCATGGCCGGCGCAGCAGGCGTGGGGCTGATCTGGCGCATGAATGTCGCGCATGCCGTGGCGGCCAGTTGCGCGAGCATTGGAGCGTGGTTCACGGCCCTGGCGCTGGTGACCGGGAGTCTTTGGGGACGGCCGATGTGGGGCACCTACTGGGAATGGGATCCGCGGTTAACCTCCGAGCTGGTGCTGCTGTTCCTGTACTTGGGCTACATGGGCCTGCGCGGTGCAATCGATGACACGGCGCGCGCCGACCGGGCCAGTGCGGTACTGGCGCTGGTCGGTGTCATCAACTTGCCGATCATCCATTACTCGGTGGACTGGTGGAACTCGCTCCACCAGGGCCATACGCTGCTCAAATTCGGCAAGGCGTCGATGCCCCCCAGCATGCTCGTGCCCTTGCTGCTGATGATGCTGGCCTTCGTGCTGTATTTCGCGGCCATCATGCTGACGCGCGCGCGCGGGGAAGTGCTGCGCCGCGAGCGCAGCGCGCGCTGGATCGCCGAGGCGACAGGGGCGATCGGGACATGATGGACTGGCTCTACATGGGCGGATACTGGCCCTATGTGTGGCCGTGCTATCTGCTGACGGCCGCCGTCGTCGGGCTCAATATCTATCTCGCACGGCGGGACTTCGCCGCCGCGGTGCGTGAGGCGCGACGGCGCACCGCGAGCTTGCGGGGTGACTCGTGACGCCACGGCAAAGACGCACTGCGCTGGTGGCGCTCATCGTGTGCGGTGTGGGCGTGGCAGGCGGCCTGGCGCTGCGAGCGTTCCGGGAAAATGTGATGTTCTACTTTGATCCAAGCAAGGTCGCCTCCGGCCAGGTCAAGGCAGGCCAGCGCTTTCGGCTAGGCGGCATGGTGGTCAAGGGCAGCGTGCAACGGGAGCCGGGCACGCTCAATGTGAAATTCGTGGTCACGGATTTCGCGCACGACATTCCCGTCACCTACTCGAACGTGCTGCCAGACCTTTTCAAGGAGGGCGCGGGAGTAGTGGCGCTCGGGCGCCTGAACGGCGCCGGCGTATTTGTCGCGGACGAAGTCCTGGCCAAGCACGATGAAAAGTACATGCCGCCGGAAGTCGCGCGCTCCCTCAAGCAAGGACAGGCGGCGGCCGCGACTCGGCCGCAGGAGCAGCACTGATGCTTATCGAGATCGGGCACTTTGCGATGATTCTGGCGCTGTGCCTGACTGCCGCGCAGGCATTCTTTGGTCTGTTGGGCGCGCACCTCAGGCGCGAACGGTGGCTGGCCGCCGTTTCCTCGGCGGTTGCGGGACAATTCATTTTCCTGTGCCTGGGTACCTTTACTCTGGTGCACGCGTTCGTGGTCAACGATTTCTCCGTCAAATACGTCGCCGAGCATTCCAATTCGGCCTTGCCGTTGTTCTATCGGATCGCGGCTCTGTGGGGAGCGCACGAAGGCTCGTTGCTGCTTTGGATCTTTGTGCTCGGTCTGTGGACCATCGCCGTGGCGCTGCGCACTACTCACTTGCCTCGTACCTATGTAGGCCGCGTGCTCGGGGTGCTGGGGGTCGTCAACTTTGGATTTCTGCTGTTCCTGCTCGCGACTTCAAATCCCTTTGAACGCCTGATCCCGGCGGCGGTGGACGGGAATGACCTCAACCCGCTGCTGCAGGATTTTGCGATGGCGATACACCCGCCGATCCTGTATGCGGGCTATGTCGGGATGAGCGTGAGCTTTGCCTTTGCGTGCGCGGCTATGCTCGAGGGACGCACTGATCACGCCTGGGCGCGCTGGCAACGTCCGTGGACGGTAATGGCCTGGGCGTTCCTGAGCTGCGGCATCGCGCTCGGCAGCTGGTGGGCGTATTACGAACTGGGTTGGGGCGGGTGGTGGTTCTGGGATCCGGTGGAGAATGCATCGTTCATGCCCTGGCTGGTGGGCACCGCGCTGATCCACTCGCTGGCGGTCACCGACAAGCGCGGGCTGTTCAAGAGCTGGACCTTGCTGCTGTCGGTCGCGGTATTTTCCTTGAGCTTGCTGGGTACCTTTCTGGTCCGATCAGGCGTGCTGGTGTCGGTGCACTCCTTTGCCTCGGATCCGGCGCGCGGCATTTTCATCCTGTCCTTTCTGGTGCTGATGATCGGCGGCGCGCTGGCGCTGTATGCCTGGCGCGCCCCATCGCTGGGCTCGAGCGTGGGATTTGAAATGCTCTCGCGCGAATCCTTTCTGCTGTTCAACAACATACTGCTGGTGGTGGCCGCGGCGGTGGTCTTTGGAGGCACTCTGGCACCGCTGATCTCCGACACGCTGGGCCTGGGAACACTGTCGGTCGGGCCGCCCTATTTCAATCCCAGCTTTCTCGTGCCGACGCTGCCGCTGGTCATTCTGGTGTCGATTGGCATGCACGCGCGCTGGCGCCGCGGCGCTCTGGGTGAGTCCCGCCGGCGGCTGCTGGGTGCGCTTGCCGGGGCACTGCTGATCGGACTTGCCATTACTTATGGCGTCTATGGCGGCCCACACCTGCTCACCCCCGTCGGTGCCGTCGTGGGATTCTGGATCATCCTGTCCTCGCTCCTTGATCCGATCAGCAGACTCCGGCATCGCATGCCGCTGCCGGCGAGCCAGATAGGAATGTGCGTGGCGCACATTGGACTGGGCCTGTTCGTGTTGGGGATCACCTTCGTAAAGAGCTATACGATCGAGACGGACGTCGCCCTGGCGCGCGGGGAGAGCAAGCAGGTGGGTGATTACACGTTCCGATTTAACGGAGGGGAAAACATTGAAGGGCCCAACTTCGACGGCTATCGCGGACATGTGACGGCCACGCGCAACGGGCATGTAATCGCCGAGTTGTTCCCGGAGAAGCGCCACTACTTCGTTCAGGGCTCGGTGATGACCGAGGCGGCGATCAACGCCCACTGGAACCGCGACCTGCTCGCGGCGCTGGGCGAGGACGTCGGCAAGGATGCATGGAGCTTGCGATTGCAGTACCGGCCAATGATCCGTTTTATCTGGCTAGGAGCGGCGATCATGGCGCTCGGGGGCATCACGACACTCTTTGATCGTCGCTACAAGCTGGCCGTCGCAACAGCCGATGCCGCGCGCCCGGCGCTGGGCGAGGCGCGACCCCCGGTGGCGCCATGAAGCGCTCGCTGTGGCCGCTGGGGGCCTTCGCGCTACTGGTCATAGTGCTCGCCTATGGGATCTTCAATGCCCCAAGGAACGGCTCCAAGATCATAGTCTCCCCGTTGCTCGGCAAACCGGCGCCGGAATTCACGCTCCCCAAACTGATCGATGTCGGTCAGCAGTTCGAGGCCCGCTCGCTCCGCGGGGCGTGGCACCTCGTGAATGTTTGGGGCACCTGGTGCGTGGAATGTCGTGCCGAGCATGAAACGCTGCTGCAGATTAAAAAGCAGGGCAGGGTACCTATCGTCGGAATTGACTGGAAAGACGAGGACGCGGCCGCGGTAGCTTGGCTGGCACAGCTGGGCAATCCCTACGAGACCGTGGTTGCCGATCGTGACGGGCGGGTGGCCATCGATTGGGGCGTGTACGGGGCGCCGGAGAGCTTCCTGGTCAGCCCGCAGGGAATCGTGGTGGAAAAGCAAACCGGGGCCATGACTTTGGAAGACTGGCGCACGAGATTCCTGCCGCACTTGAACGCAGGTGCGCCATCCGGGGCCAAGGCCGGCGCATGAACTTTCGCGCCGCTGTGCTAATTGCCTCCCTGGGCTGGGCCCTGCAAGTCATGGCGGTCGATAACACGCCTCCGCTCCCGGACCCGGCAATGCAGCAACGTTACCTCGGGCTCATCAATGAGTTTCGATGCATGCAGTGCCAAAACGAAACCCTGGCCGATTCCAACGTGGGCCTGGCCGCCGATCTTCGGCTCGAGATCCACGAGCTGGTATTGGCTGGCAAGAGCGACGAGCAAATCCGTGACTATCTGGTTGCTCGATATGGCGACTTCATTCTGTTCAAGCCGCGCTTCAACGCGCGCACCGCCTGGCTGTGGGCGGCGCCAGGAGTCTTATTGCTGGCGGGCCTGGGCATCGCCGTGCAAATCGTGCGTCGGCGCTCGCGCCTTCCAATCACGGACGAGGATCCTCCGGCCTCCTTTCCCGAGGCATGAGCGCGTTCATCATCTGGGCAGCGGCGTGCGCGCTGACCGGCGCGATATTGTTGGTCTGGCCGCTGCTGCGCAAGCGCAGGGACGACAATTCTCCCCAGTATCTGTGGGCGGCCTCGGTCGGGGCCCTGATCGTGCTGTCGGCCGGCCTCCTTTATCCTCTGTGGAGCAACTGGCCGTGGCGCACCCCACCCGCCGCCGATCACGAGAGTATCGCGGGGTTACTGGCGGCCACCAATGAGCATCCGGACGATGTTCACGCCTGGCTGGAGTTGGGGCAGGGGTATTTGCGTATTGCGCAGTGGCCGCTGGCGCGGCGCAGCTTTCAGCACGCCGACCGATTGAGCCACGGGACGAGCGCGGATGCACTGAATGGACTGGGCGAAACGATCATCTACGAGAATGACACCAGCCGAGTTGCCGAGGCCGCCGCCTTGTTTGACCGGGCACTCAAACTCGATCCCCACTCGCCGCAGGCATTGTTCTATACGGCCGTCTCGGCGCTCAATGGAGGTAACCTCGAACTGGCGCGCGCACGTTTTGCGGAGCTGCGAGATCTTGGGCCGCCGCCCAACGTTGTCGCGGCCCTGGACAAGCAGATCGGCGCAATCGATGCCGAGCTTGCCCGGCAAAAACCCGATCCGGCGACCAGCATTCATCTGCAGGTCACGCTGGCGCCCGTGGTGGCGGCAAACCTACCGAAGCAGGGCACGCTGTTCGTGTTTGTGCGATCCCCGCAGGGCGGCCCGCCGCTGGCCGTCAAGCGGTTGAACCTGGACTTTCCGCAGCGCGTGGATCTTTCGGCCAATGATTCGATGATCCCGAGCAACCGCATCAAGCCCGGCCAGAAGGTCGAGGTGATGGCCCGGATCTCCACCAAAGGTACACCCGTGGCCAGCAGCGGCGATCTGTTCGGCGCGCTCTCGGCCATCGCCGGTGGCCCGGCGCTGCACGTACTTTCGATCAATCAGAAAAGTCCCTAACGGGTCCCTCAGATCCCATGAGCGGGATTCCCGCCGCGACGATCGCTTGACCGGTTATGAAAGGCTAAGCGACTATCCTCTGATGCCTGTGTTCCCCGCAGACCCACTCGCTTGAGCCGTTCTCGAATCTGCGGTCCGGCATTTGCTGCGATCATCGCGGCACTCGCGCTGCGCCCGGTGGGTGCCAAGGCCGGTGGGGTCCCGAACTCACCGGCGTTGTACGGTGTCGAGACTCGAGAAGTGTGGATACCGATGAGCGATGGCGTGCGCCTTTCGGCGACCCTCCATTTCCCGATTGCCAAGGGGCAGGGGGAGAAGTTCGCTTCGGTCCTCGAATATCTTCCCTATCGCAAGGACGAGGTCAAAGAATTCTCAAGCGTGCATGATTATTTCGCCCGCCACGGGTACGTCTCGGTGCAAGTCGACATACGCGGAACCGGGCGTAGCGAAGGCCTGCTGCCCGAGCGGGAATATTCCCGTCAGGAACAGGACGATGGACTGCAGGTCATCGCCTGGCTGGCGAAGCAGGAATGGTCGAACGGGAACGTTGGTATGTTTGGCATTTCGTGGGGCGGTTTTAATTCCATCCAGTTCGCGATGCGCAACCCACCCGCGCTGAAAGCGATCATCGCGATCGATGCCACCGAGGAACTATTTCACGACGATGTGCATTTCATCGACGGGATGATGCACATCGATGAATACGAATTGAATGTCGATTTGACCATGGCGGTCACCCGCTCTCCGGATTTTCCGACTGACGAGGCCAGCCTGGTCGCGCGCTTCGACCGACCGCCCTGGATCCTTATATACAAGCAGCACCCGCGCGCCGGCGATTTCTGGAATGAACCAGTTCGACCCCTATCCGATATCAAGGTACCGGTATTCATGATCGGCGGCATGCTTGACGGCTACCGCGACAGCATTCCGCGCATGCTCGCAGGTATCGGCGCGCCTACGAAGGCGCTACTGGGTCCCTGGAATCACAATGAACCCCACGACGCCGTGCCCGGGCCAGCCGTGGAGTGGCGCGGACAGGCGGTCGAGTGGTGGGATCATTGGTTGCGCGGTCGCGCCAATGGGGCCATGTCAGGTCCGAAGCTCACCGTATACATGAACCACTGGTATCCGCCCGATCTGCAGCTCAAGAGAATCCCGGGGGAATGGCGAGCGGAGGAGGGCTGGCCGCCGCGCGCTCAGAAAATCCGTAGTCTCTATTTCAGCGGTGCGAACTTGTTGAGTGACCAGCCCACAGCACCTGCTCATCACGAGCTCGCGTATCGACCCGCGTCCACGCAGGAGGGCGGGGGCCCGGACTTTTGGTGGGGAGACATTTATGGAGATCAGCGATCGGTCGATGCCTACAGCCTTGTCTATAACACCGAACCCCTGACTCAGTCCGTATCGATTCTGGGTCGTCCACGAGCCTGTCTGCGCGTCGCCGCAACAGCACCGACCGCCCATTGGTTCGTAACGCTTTCTGATGTTGCGCCAGACGGGCTGACCACCTTAGTGACAGGCGCCGGTGCGGCAGGCGCCCAACGCGAATCATCGCGCAGTCCGGCCCCTCTGGTTCCAGGAAAGCTTTACGATCTGTGCATCGACTTGCACCTCATTTCATGGGTCTTCCCCGAAGGCCATCGCGTCCATGTGGCCGTGTCGAACTCGATGTGGCCAATGATATGGCCGACCCCATTCGCAATGACTACGACCCTCGAACTGGGCGGCGAGCAAGGATCACGAATAGATCTGCCCGTGGTGCCAGAAAAAAGCGCCCTGCCGGTCCCGCTCCTGGCAGAACCCGAAACAACCCGAACGGCCCCCGCCGGGGCACCTTCAACGGATGAAATGAATCTGAGTTCCGACGTGCCGGGACTGGCCTGGACGGCGAGTCACGATCCGGCCAAGCATCAAGGAGTGGTCGAATGGCGAGGCGGAAGCACGGATGATTATCCCTGGGGCACGGAGGACGTCCGCGAGCACATTACCTTTCGCGCCGACGATGTTCATCCCGAGCTAAGTTCAGCGCAAGGTGATGCGGTCATGACCGTGCGACTAAAGGATCGCGAACTGCAATGGCACACCACCCTTGACGCGCACAGCGATGAGAAAAACTTCTATCTCGACGTGAAACGCGAGCTGTCCGAGAATGGAAAATTGATACGGGATCGCCGCTGGCAAAGCACCATAGCGAGAGACGGCCAGTAGGGGCCCTTAGCCAATTCCGCACGCGCCGGGCCCCAATACATCATTGGCCTACCTCCTATTTAACATAATATACATTATGCGAAGTAACAGATTGGCGCTGCGGCTAATGTCGTAACTCATTAACGATGCGACAGTCTCAGCGAATCTGAGTCGGAAATCCCTTTCGATTATCAGCACTTATGCTTTGCCGAAGGGATAGCCAGATTCGGCGTATATGGCCGCCCGCGTCAAAGTCTCACGCTTACTGAGTGTAAATCGGCAAAATCTCACGGTTACTGAGAGCTGCGCCTGGTTAGGAGCGCCGCGGCTTGGCACAAAACCTCAATCCGGTTCTCAAGCACAATCGGGAACGCCAAATGCCCACGCAGGTCCAGACACGGTTGATGCCATCTCTGAAGCACTCGGAGAACCGCTTCGGTGGCCGGCACATCGGTTGGGTCGGCAAGCCGCTCGAGCGCGCGGAACAGGCTCTCTGTAGGTCGTGGGGACCACATTGGCGCTCTGGACCAGAGAGCACCGACACATCTGCCGCGCTTCTGCAATTGTAGTGAGTCTCGCCAGATCGGTTTGGACGCCCACACCTCTTGCCAGCTAACAAAAGGTGCATGCGCGTCAACGCTTCTACTTTTTTCACTAAGGAAGCTTCGGTGAGTTGCGCAGTGAACGTAAGTCCAGTTCAGCCAATGGCGTCGAATATATGGCTGGCCGCCGCCAATCACGTCCGAATCCCAGCACTGCTCGCAGAATGCCAGGCGGGCACCATTTGGTAACACCCGGGAAGAGTCAAACAATGAAGGCGGTAGCTTTTCTAGAGGGACTGCACTCCACCCGCTTACGACGGCTCTGACCGCATCGCTCAAGTCCAAATCCACCTCTAAGGCACTGGAACTCATGAGTTCCACTGCAAACTGTCCAATCCAGCGGTCTAGATCACAACCGTAGAAGCACGCGGTGCGTTCTATCCAACTTGATAGACATTCTTCAGCCTCGAGCTTTGGGCAGATAGGAATTTTGGCCAACTGCGGCATCACACATTTGTCGTGGGTTCTACCTGTCGCTTCGACGCTAACTTTTCGGCGGATCTAAGTCGATCCGCTTCGACAACACTCGCGATGGTGCTAGCTCGCTTTGCCTGCATAACTCTTTCCGGCTCTAGGCGTTTGACCGACAAGAGATCGGGCGTGATTCGTTCAATCTTCTCGTGTATGGCCACCACGGCTGCCGCATTCAGTCGTTGCATGATACGGTGTGTCACCCCGCCGGTTTCGGTCAGGATCTCGCGCATCATCCCTGGGTCGGCCAGGTTTGAGGCCAATCTCAAAGGCCTAGCCCGTTCATAAGTTTCTAAGAATCTTCTGAAAGTAGGTCCGACCGACCATGAAACGTAACTTGTAATGTCGAATCGGCGTTCGATCTGTGGATCTGCATGGAATTCTCTTTCCACCGACGGAGTTCCAGCACAAATGACGCTAATCTGGCATTCAGTCGAAATGCCCTTTAGCGTATCCAAGACGACGGCACGATCCCGAGACCTCGTGTGACAAATGTGCTGGATCTCGTCAAAGATGACTATCTTTGTTCGGTGAGCCGACAGCATTCTCCGAATGACCCCGGCTTGGTCGATCGATCGATGACGGGAAACTGTAGGGGCCCCTAGCGCCTCGAGAACAGCGAACTGAAGGTTCAGCTTCGTGGGTTCGGGCGGTACATTTACTATAACTATATGACGTCGTAGTTGCCCCCCGTCGTCATCGTGCTTGTCCGGGAATTGCCGTTGGAATCGGTGAAGCTGCGCTGTCTTGCCCATCCCTGCGTCACCCAGAATCAAAAGACATGGCATGCGGGTTTGCCTTGGGCCGCACATAAATTCATCGAGTACTGCGTTCAGATACCTGCTGTAGTCATGCTCTATAAACAAATCCTTTTCAATCATCCTGATTCTTGCTGCTGAATCGCTGGACGCGATACTCCATATCCGTGGGTCAAGATGAGGGTAGTTGGCGTCACTCAATCCAGTATCTCCCATTGCGGCAGCGGAGAGTCCGTGTCGCTACGAACAATTGGTCGCATGATCGTATTTGGCCGCGGCAAGGATTGAATTGCCTGCAGAACCTGCCATTCTGCCCTCCGCGCTCGCAGGCGGCCCGCGCGCAATTGGGTCTCGCTAGCCGATCCTGAATGATCAATAGCGATAGCCGCGTTGCCGGGACTGCCTCGCCCTCCTTCTCTTCTGCGTCTTTGCCGGGTTGCCTTCCATTCCCACCACGACATCGCTGGCATATCGAAGCCTGCCCTTAATGGAACTGGCAAATATGGGCCGGTCGGCGACTCTAAGTAAACGCGTGAGATATCGCGAGGATCTACACGAACCACGCGCTTAACCGAGGGATCAACCTCCTTCTGGAGGTTATGATCTGAGAATTTAAGTCCGTCGATTTCTATGCCTTCTCGAGTGACCACCCTGTTGCGGACTGGCAAGAAATTGATCAGAAAACGCTCTTTGCTATCCGGCAATCGTGGAGTTTCCGCCCCCCTCCTCCTTCTCCAGGCCTGCTCCCAAGCAGCCTTGGGCGATGTCCCCAGTGTCCGATGAATTCTGGTGTGATACCGGTGTATTTCCTCCCAGAGAAAGGAGCGGTAATCACCAAGTGTCAGAGCCGCCTTTGACTCCGCAGACTTGGGGCGCCGGCCAAGCATGTCCGAGTAGGTATTGCCGGGCAGTAGCCTTGTTCGACGCATAAACGACCCGATTAACCGCTCAATGTGGCCTCCAAACCGGGGCGTTGCCGGAGGTCGGTATATCGTGTCGATGCCGTTCAAATCGCAGCCCCGGCGGAAGGCTTGCCCATGAAATTCACGACCGTTATCTGAATGGATGGCCTTCATTAATCCGTGCATTGGCCAGTCAGCATCAGCCAGTTCAGGTGTTAGCCCCTTTTTCGGAAAAACTGCTGATTCAAGACACAAAGCTACCAGCAGAGATGATGGTGCTTCAAAACTCGCGCAAAAGCCCATCACGCATCTGGTAGCGACGTCGATCGCGATAGTCAGAGTCGGACGACCCACTAAGGACCGAGTATGCGGGTCAACTAGTAGTATGTCCGCAAGTGTGTGGTCGATCTGAACTACCGCCAGGGGTTCGCCGATCCTATACTGCGACTTGATAAGGCGCCTTTTCTCTTGAAGAGCTTGCCGAGCTTCGCCTAAGAAATTGTTTGGGTCTGTCCGTAGCCTCTGGAGTCTACGTCCGACAGTAGCTCGCGATGGTGGCGATTGTTGACGCGCGGTACATTCTTTAGCGATTTCAGTAAAGATATCCTCAACTGTCGCGTTCTCAGACAACGCCCAAAGACGTTTGGCACAATCATGGATGATAAATTCTATCTCGGCGTCGACTTGCATGCTGCCGAGTCGTCGTCCTGCACGTCTAGGCAGAAGCCCCGCTAAATCGCCGGCATCTCTGAAGCGGCTCAGCTTGCGAAATACGGTCGCACGGGCCACCCCCCACTTCTTGGATAGTCGCTCGACATCACTTTTCGACAAGGCGCGGTCGGGGAGTTCCCTGATATCTAGAGCTCTGCCTCGAGCCTGTTCCCACTCGGCGCCGGAAGTGTCTCGCTGGCGTTGGGCGTCTGCGGCGGACGAGTCATGCTCGGGTCTCTGGCGCGTACGTACAGGCATGGACATTGCGACCCTTCATAGCGGACATGTCGCTGGCCGTACACTTGCTTTTCCGGCGCATGTGTACAGATTTCGAGTTTGACATTGAAACCCCAGCGGCTGAGGAGCGGCATCCGCTCCGGATCGCAAACCCATTGCCCGCACACGGAAAATATCCGCGCCAGTTGCCTCTGGTTAAGCGAACCTGCTGCGTGTAAGAAATTCGACCAACAATCGATTCACCGTGTCAGGCTTCTCTTCCACAATGGAATGCCCAGCTCCCTGCACGAGGTGAACACTCTTTAGCTTTTTACATCGTATGTGCATGCTCTCAAACGCGCCCGGCGACTGGTAAACGGCCCATTCGCTCGCGCCTCCGATGTAACAACTCGGGACATCGATCGTCTTGCCGGAATAGGCGTTGAGTCCCGAGTCTGGACTGAATACCCCGTCTATCCGGTAGTAGTTGAGTCCACCCTGAAAACCGGTTCTTTGGAATTCCTGGCTGTAAACGTGGAGGTCAGCCTCCGTCATCCACTTGCATCCAGCGATATACTCCGGCCCAGGTTGATATTGCGACACCGTCGACGCGACTCCCTTGTGAAGATCCATGATGTAGTATGCGGGCATCTTCGACAGCTCCGACGCTGTCCATCCTTTCAACGGGAAAGGCGCGTTCCCCTTCCAATCAGCGCTCTTGCAGTAGTAGTACTCGCGCAAGAGATCGTGTATCCCCTGGGGCGCATGCCACATGTCCTCATTCGCATCCCGTGTAGCGTAATACCAGGCGTAATGCTTCCGAGGCCGTGGTAAGGCCGCCAGGTCCTTTTCTATATCGACTTCGGTGGGCTGATTGCCGTCCTTGTTCGCAGTCCCCAGAGGCAGAGCGGGATTGCTCAAAAAGGGCGTGCTCACAGACACGACTGACAAGAAGACATCAGGACGTAGGCATGCGCACCACTGCGCCGTCGGACCGCCCCAGTCGTGACCAATCACGGAGGCAACTTGCCCGTACCCCAGGGCTCGGGCCAGCCCGAGAATGTCGCCAACGCGGTTCAGCATCGAGTACGGTAATAGGTCGTCACGAAACGTGACTGCCTTAGGAACACTCCGTCCGTAACCCCGCAAATCCGGCGCAATCACATGAAAGCCGGCGCGTGCTAACGGAAGTAACTGATTGCGCCAGCAATACGCGAGCTCCGGAAAGCCATGCAGCAACATCACACAAGGCTTGCCTGGCGTTTCAAAGCCGGCCTCAAGAACGTGCAGGACTACGCCATTGTTGGTGTCCACGCGTCGGGAACGCACCCCCTGCGGCAGGGTATTCCTCCCATACTCAACGTTGTCATTTTTGTACTCGCCCGCGTCACTCGCTTGTACGGCACCTCGAGAACCTAGGACAACGTCTGTGGCAAGAAGGCCCAGGGCCTGCAGCATCTGCCGCCGCGACAGCTGGTCAATTTTGACGGGTTCCATTTTTTCGTTAAACGGTGAATTCGGGGCCGTGTGTCTAGGCTTGGAAGGTAACCCAGTTTGCTGAGGCGCAGATTGACTGTGCTTGCAAGTAAGGTTTCTCTACTACTGTCGTGGCATTGGGGCGCCCAGCGCCTATCTCAGTAATGGTGCGATTACGGCGCCGAAGCGTCGACCCCGCGCTACAAGGGTCGAGTCGAGTTATTACAAAGGTGTGCTATATCAATTGGTTACAACCAATCTCATAGTTTTTGAGATGCGACACTAACGATCGGAGCCCAAGGCCAATCCCGGCGCAGTGACAAAGAGTTATGCGCCAACCTCGACGCGTCCTATGGAATTCAGCACGTGTGCACTTTGAACCTTCGTGCGATGGCAAAGCTTAAATCGCTAAATTCCTAGGCTCGATTCGTCCGGCGATGTGGCAGAATGAGCCATACCCACACGCGGGGTTGCGGCCCAAGACGGTCGTTAAACGGCTCGCAGTGACTGGGAAGTTTCCAACTTCTTTCGTCATTCGCTGCGTGTGGTGATGCCTCCGCGTAATTCCCTGCCTGTGCTCTTTTTCTACGGCTACCCGCCGGCGCTGATTGCGCAGTGGTGCGGCGTGTCGTTGAAAACCGCATCGCTGTACAGGGCGGGCGCTCGTAAGCCCTCCCGGCAGGCGTTGCGGCTCTTCGCGCTGCATCGGGACGGCCGCGTACTGACCCAAGACTCAGCCGCCTGGCGACGCTGATCGGAGCAGTGCGCCCTCCTCCCCTGGGCTTGTCAATATAGTGTCAAGTGACACGCACACTTTTGCGCAGCTACTCGACCCCACGTTCGGCACAGCATCCTTCGGGTTGGAGCGCCGGTTATCTCGGCTGCGGCGTCGGACACTCACGCGGGCGCGCGTTCAATCGCAGGAAGCGGGTGAAGGGGAGCAGGCACGGCGAGATGGGGTCCCGTTTCGCTATGAGTGGGTGGCCGAACTCCAGACTCGTCGGATGGCTGCACTGTTAAACAATGACGAATGGTCAATGGACGAAGCTGCATATCAATGCATGCACTACCACGCCCTCTTCTGGGCGCCGCGTGGCTACTCCTGGCCTAAGCCGGACACGCGCGGCTGGTGGCCTCATGGTATGACTCAGGTTGAGGCGGCTCATCATCCGGCATCGTACTTGGCCAAGTACGCCGCCGCGAGGTAGCCTGGTGGATGTTGCCGCGCTACGTCCGCGACGCGTTTCCGGTTTGTGGGCAAGTCATTCGCCGTGAGCGCGGCGGAGGCTGGGTCAATTGGGACGAAGGCACGTACCTAGAGGCGGTTAACGTTTGGTAGTGCTAACAGCTAACGCCCCGCGTTGAGCTGGCCGGCTGCCAGCGATTCAAGTGCGCGGACGGCGCGCCAGCCCAGTCGAACGCGTAGTGAGCCGGCAAGCCCATCATCGGAGTCTATTATGCGCGGTCGGATGAGACAATTTTTGCCTTGGCTCGCCGCGGTGCAGGTCAGTATTTGAAAAGTGCGCCTTTGCAATACTCGCCACCGTCATCAGTGACGCCATAGAGGTGCCCGTCGGAACCCCACACCAGGGCGTGCGGACTGTTTCCTTCGGTACCACCGGCACCGAAGGACGCCAAGGTCGTGAGAGTGCCTGTCGGTGTGATCCGGAACAGGGTCCCACCGTGGCCATAAGAACAGCCGGGGCAGTTCATGCCGCCTGCATTAGTCGTGCCGTATAGATTACCGTCGGAGCCTGCAATTAGATCCGTCGGAATATAGCCATACGGTGGATTATCGACATTGTCGAATTCCCAAAGGGTAATAAATACTCCCGTAGTGCTGAGACGAAAAACCGTACCGGCCCGGTGGGAATCACCGCCATTGCCTGTCGTTCCGTAGAGGTATCCATCCGTACCCTGGACCAGTGCCGTAGGGTTGGGGCCGGTCCCTGGACCATCGAAGGACCAAAGCACAGTCTCCATTCCGTCAAGCGTTACTTTGAAAACAGTGCCACCACCGTACGCACCCCCAGAGGACGTTAGGCCATAGAGGTTGCCGTCCCTACCTTGAATCAAACTAAGCGGCAGCGCTCCGTCACCGTCGGCGCTGAAGTTCCAAAATTCGGTCAAGACGCCTTGCGGTGTCACTTTAAAGACCGTCCCGCTGAATGCGTCGCCGAAGTTTAAATTGCGGACGACTCCGCCGCTCGTCACCCCATAAAAATTCCCATCGCTGGCTTGAATAATGCTAGAAGGATTCCAGGAAGTGGCCGCACCAAACGACGCAAGTATCACTTCAGTACCACTCGGGGAGATCTGGAAGACCGTTCCACCGTTCCCTACACTGCCATGGTAACCGTACGAACCACCATAGCCGGTAGTACCGTAAAAGTTCCCATCTGTTCCCTCAATTAAGCTCGAATCGGAATTCGGGAATACGAAGCCAGCCGAGGGATTCCAGCCATCGCCAGAATATTGACCAAAATTCCAGAGCACAGTTTTGTCTCCGGCCAAGTCAAATCTCGCCACGGTGCCCGCGGTGTTTGGTTTGTATATCGCACCAAATTCCGGATCTACCAGGTACTCCCCATTGGCTCCGCCGGAAGAGCTGGCTCCGTAAAGATTACCGTCGCTACCAAGCATGAGACTCGATGGAACAGAATCGCTGGCAGTGCTGCCAAATGAATACACCAAAGTAACGCCGCTCGTGTTCCCGCTGGCGACACTGCAAGTGGCGCCGCCTGTGCCGCCGCCAGTGCCGCCGCCAGTGCCGGTGCCCCCTCCGCTTGTGTTGCTACCGCTCCCTCCGCCACTGCTGTTACCCCCGCAAGAGGCGAGGAAGCACGTAAGGAATAGCAGAGTAACCACATATTTCCGCATTGATGCTCCGGTCTAAACGCCGGTTTGCCGACTAACTACAGTGAGGCGACCGAACTGTCGAACACGATAGCCGCTGGTGCCCATACCGTCGAATGTCTTATGGGTAATTACTGGATGCTCTTTGTCAAGGGTTGGCGCTCGGTCATTGCGTCACAGACAACTTTGGTAGCGCACTTCTCTACGAATCAGTGACTACTCAGAGTCAACTTGAAAAAATAGCCTTTATCGTGCGCTCCGCCATAATAGGACGCGCCGTAGAAGTTGCCATCGCTTCCTTGGACCAAGTTGGTATCTGGGCCATTCCCGGCAGGGGGAAAAGAGTAGAGGACGGTAACGACGCCCGCCGGCGTAACTTGGAACATCGTGCCCCCGTCATTCTTTCCACCGAGATTAGTTGTCCCGTAAAAGTTGCCATCACTACCCTGGGTCAGCGGGGCCTGGGGGGAGGCACCGTCCGGCCCATTCAAGAGGTTGAAGACATAGAGGATCGTCTCGACTCCCTCGGCGGTAACCCGGAAAACTGTACCGGAGCTTGTGGTACTCCCGCTGGTCGTCCCATAAAAGTTACCGTCACTGCCCTGAATCAGCCCGTTAGGGTTTCCGTCCAGCCCCGAGAACTGATGGAGGATCGTCTCGACCCCATCAGGGGTTACCTTGAAGACAATGCCGCATCCGTTAAGTTTGTTGCAAAGTAGGCCGCCATAATAGGTCACGCCATAAAAGTTGCCATCACTTCCTTGGACCAGCTGGCCGACGGGGTTTGCACCATCAGGCCCTAATTGATCCGTTCCCGAGAAGGCGTACAGGATTGTCTCAACGCCCTGTGGCGTGAGCTTAAAAACCGTTCCGAAGTTGTTCGCTCCGCCACTATAGGTCGTTCCGTAGTAGTTGCCGTCACTGCCTTGGATCAGCCCTTGCCCGCCGGCACCGTCAGATCCTCCCTTGAAGGAGTACAGGATCGTCTCTGCGCCCTGTGGTGTGAGCTTGAAGACTGTTCCAGAGTTGTTCGTTCCGCCCGAGTAGGTCGTGCCGTAAAAGTTGCCGTCGTTACCCTGGATCAAAACTGCGGGGACCGTGGCACCACCCGAAGCTTCGGTAAACAAATACAGGACCGTCTCATCACCCGTCGAACTGACCTTATACACGGTGCCGCAGCCCACATTGCCGCAGCCGGGGAGTCCGCCTGACTCCGTCACACCGTAGAAGCTACCGTCGCTGGCCTGAAATACGACCCCCCTCGGCCACCATGCGTCGGGAGATTTGCTTCCGAAGGAATAGAGGGTCTCCTCGGTCACAGACAACGGCGTGGGCGGTGGGGCGGTACCGCTACCGCCGCCGCCGCAGGCACTCACAACCAGCGCCGATACCGCGAGCCACCAATTACCATTGCGGGTCATTTGTTCTCACTTGGTCTACTTAAGACGCTACCGCTTCGCATTACCGCAACAGGCACTTACGCTTTAGCTTGGTAGTCGTCTGCCGGATGCATGCGCCCCTAGCCCCACGACTACAAACGCGACCGCCGCAAAAGCCTTGCGCGATCGTCGATGAAACGAATTGGCGCTACTTTCGTTGACATTGGCACACAGCAACGCATCTTGCCATTTAATGTAAGTCGTTGATTTTCGAGTTTGCATTACTGGGTCGGATGGACCTTGCTATACATTATGCGAAGTAACATGTTGGTTCTACGGGCTAAAGGATCGGGACCCCCCAAGGCCAATCCCCGGGGCAATGACAACGAAGTTATGCACCCACCTCGAGGCGTCCTAGCTTGCTTTACATTATCCAAACCTAGGACCAAACGTGGTCCTGCGCGCTTATTCAGGTCAAGCTCTATGCCGAAAATGATACGGATATGGAAGCACTGGTTGCGCGATCGCGTACGTCATTTGTCAGTCGAATCGAGAACTAGGAGCATGCGACACCTAAAGGCAGTGGCGGTGGCAGTAGCTGGAGTGTTCGCATTAACTCTTGTGCATACGGTTTTGCGCGGACGCATCGCCATCGCATCGGAACCGAGTCTTCAGGACCAAGGACTCCGTCGTGTCTCCGGTACCTCGCCGTTCCAAGCTGACTGCAACGGGGCAACCTTTCCAATAAGCGCGGCGTACATCAACGCAGAGGTCGAACCGTACGTCGCTATCAATCCGACGAACCCAAATAACTTGATTGCGGTTTATCAGGAGGATCGATATCCCGACGATGGTGCCAATGGAGTCCTGGCCGCCGTTTCGTTCGATGGCGGTCGAAATTGGCAAGTGCCAACACTTCAATATCAACCGCTGTTCTCGCGATGCGCAGATTTAGATGGGACACATGGTGGGGACTTTGAAATGGCGAGCGATCCATGGGTCGACTTCGGAGCCGACGGCACCGCGTACTTCGCTGCGCTGGCCTTCAACAAATCAGATGCGGAAACTGCAGAATTCGTGTCGGTATCGCATACGGGCGGGCGCACGTGGGCGCGCCCCGTCTCCGTAATCCGTGAAAATGTCGCGCATGTAAGCGATGAGCGCCCGGCGGTCTCCGCCGACCCGACGCGTCAACACACCGCCTATCTCGTGTGGGATCGGCACCGATCCGCACCCGCGACCAAGGCGGCGGGTGCCATCTTCTTTAGTCGTACCGCCGACGGAGGCAAAAGCTGGAGCACAGCGCGTGCCATCTACGAAACGCCGATTGGGGTCCAAACGTCTGCGAACCAAGTTGTGGTCATGCCCAACGGAGACCTGGTCAATGTGTTTAACGAGTTGGGTCTGGACACCGGATCCCACCACCCACGACATGACCGCATTGCCCTGATCCGTTCGGCCGACGGCGGATTGACTTGGTCCAAACCCACTACCTTGGCAACCTCCTCTGTGGCCGGTGTGAAGGACCCGCAAACAGGCGCCATGGTGCGCGCAGGAGACAGTTTCACAGACATCGCTGTGGATCCTCGCCCCGGCACAAATACGATCTACGCGGTCTGGGGAGATTCCCGATTTGCTCACAACGGAACGCAGCAGATCGTGCTCGCGAAATCTATCGATAGCGGTCGCACTTGGAGCGAGCCTGTCCCTGTATCTGCGGCTCCGGGAACACAGGCCTTTGTTCCTTCTGTCGCGGTCAATGATCACGGCGAGGTGGCGGTAACCTACTACAGCTTTTCCGCCGGCATGTCCGACTCGCGGGCACTCAGGACCCAGTATTGGATTGCACTGTCGCCTGACGGGGGCCAGACCTGGCCGACACGGCAGCAGGTCACCCCTCGCCCATTCAATCTGAGAACTACTCCCTACAACGGCGGCTTTTTCGTTGGGGAGTACCAAGGCCTAGCGGGTGCGGGTCCATTCTTTGTGGCGGTCGCGACATTCGCAAACGGTCGCAGCCTCGACAATCGGACGGATATTTTCTCCTGCACTGCGACGCTGGGCGGTTACGCCAATCCGCGGTTATCAGGCCCACCAATTCCTGCGGCCGTAACATGTCGAAATTCAGGACTTGTTAGTTTCCCTCAGGGACGCAGGCGTCATGTCGATTTAGCCCCGCACCCTTGATCGTGTGTGGCCTCCAGGTAAGCCTATCGACATGCGCCCTGCCCTAATATCGCCACAATTCGCAGAGACTCCTTGGTAGGCACTTGATTCCACAGCACATTTTGCGTCTTTTTGATTGCCCTTGCTATACATTGTGCGAAGTGACGCAGCGACGGCTGGCTTCCCGCACCAATGCAAGTAGAACACGCCAGTTTTAGGCGTATGACTCAATGCAACTTATGAACGTACACGTCCGCAGCGGCGGGTGCCCCACCGCGGTTGTGGTCATTGGGTACCAAGTTGGTCGCCAGAGAGGCAAATTCGACCCAGCGGCCATCGGCGCTTATCCCTGACGTGTAGCTTTGATCGTTGCCCGCCACCCCGCGGGACGAGACACTGACCAGTACAATCGCGCCGGTTTGTCGATCTACCGCGTAGACGTTGTACCGTCCGCCGGTGACCTGGGCTTCAAATGCGATGTAACGGGCATCGGCGCTCATCGCCGGATACTGGGCCCCAAAGGAGCTCTGCGCTATCACCGAATCTAGATTGATCCGCTCGGTCTTACCTGTCTGCCGATCCCGAATAAAGATGTCGCCGACCCCGTTGGTATCGCCCGGCGCCAGATTATTGGCGTCGGAGGTAAACATGACGTAGCGTCCATCGGCACTTATCGCAGCATTACCCGCCGGCCCATTACCCTGGACCCCATTGGAATTGACACTCACCCGCTCGGTCGTGCCGGCCTGCCGGTCGCGCAAAAAGATGTCGGTGGCCCCGTTGGTGTCGCCCGCCACGAGATTGGTGGCGTCTGATGAGAACACCACATAACGCCCGTCGGCGCTGATCGCGCGCGGTCCTCCGTTGTTCCAGGACTGATTGTTCGGCTGAGCGCCGTGCATTCCGACACTCAGCCACTCGGTGAGGCCAGTCTGACGATCGTGCAGATAAATGTTGGCCCACCCATTATTGATACCGGGGCCAATATTGGTGGCGTAAGAATCAAACACGACGTAGCGTCCATTGGAGCTAATTACGGGAGCTTGAGACGATTGGTCGGCCTGCTGTCCGCTGGAATTAACACTCACCAATTCGGTTTGCCCGTTAAGGCGATCGCGCACAAAGATATCCCAGCCAAAGCGGCCTGGGTCGTTGTCCGGTGCGAGATTGGAGGCATTTGACGCAAATGCAACGTAACGCCCGTCAGCACTTATAGACGGGCGGATGCTGTCGCCGTTGGTTTGAGCTCCGTTCAGCGCGACGGTAACGCGTTCCGTGCTGGACATATTTCGGTCGCGCACATAGATGTCCCTAAACTGACTGCTTGGGCCAGGGATTAAATTCTGGGCGTTCGATTCAAACGCCACGTAGCGCCCCCCATAGCTCATCGAGGCACCGGGTGCATTGCCGCTGTAGCCAGCCGCTTTGTCGGTGATCGTCGAAACGCTGACGAGCTGTGTATCACCGGGCGCGCTTTGAGCCAGGGGCGCTATTCCGGCGAGCAGTAACAGCAACACCGGTTTTGAGTAACGCCCGACCCGAGGTGACTCTGGGCGCGAATTGGCTTGAATATCTTGGGCAGCTGGAGTGCACCTGATGGATGCGGTTTTCATAGGCTCTCCCATAAAACGCGCTCGTGGCGCGAATGTTTTCCTACTGCTAAAGCTACGCCGCTTTTTCAACATAAGCACTACATAGAATTACTGATCTTTTATCTCGTGGCCGGCTCAATGAAGTGGCACAGACACTTCTATGTCAGCGCGTGCTGACAATGCTGTCGGACTCCTTTACCCTCATATCAAGGAATGGAGTTTTGGGGCCGTTCGCCGAGCTGTGCGCCGAGCCGACTAACTACAGTGAGGCGACCGAACTGTCGCACACGATAGCCGCTGGTGCGCATACCGCCTCCAAACGGCTTATGGGCAAATTACTGGATGCTCCGCCCAGATCTACAACCGCTACAACTTGCACACCTCTTGACACCGCTACAGTCAAGTCACCGCGTACGCCCTAAAAATTCGCTCACATCGGCAATAAAGAAAAGACCTCAAAGACGAACGACAAAACGATCAGCAGGACACCGACTAAACAAATGCCTTGAATCTTGCGACTCTTCACTATTGCGGCAGCGGCGCAGAGCACCGCCATTGCGGAGCAGATAATCAAATAACCGCCTCCCAAAGCCTTCAAATGCGCGGCCCCTTTTAATCGGGAGTCCAGCATGTCTATCAAAGGGTAAAAGGTGAGCATGCCAAAGATGAGCCGGTGATTTCTGTAGTAGGTTTTGTGAAAATCAACGGGCCTCTCGTCCCAATCCGGCGGTAGGAGTTGCGCGGCCATCGTCACCAGAAGCGGATTCAACATCACAAACCACGTTCTCCGGTATGACCAGCCTGCGACGTCATGCCAAGAGTAAGCAGACCACCAGGAATCGACCAGGACAACGAGGATGATCACATTTGCTAGAACGTACAGGGGGTCGATCGTGTAACTCCCGCGCCTGCGCAACAGTTGACCCAAGCCAAAGAGTAGCTGGGACATGCTCATGCCGACGACGATCGACACGAGCACACTAAGATGTTGAAATGCCGGCACGATCTATTCCTTTTAGCGATAAAGACGGGTCGGCCGCCAAGGACAAGCCTACCGGACAGCTACGCAACCTACTCGTCCGTGGCAAAACTCCCCATATGTGGCGAAGTGCTCACTCCGAACTGAGTGGATGGGCCATCCGAAACAGAGGCGGCGCTTATTAGTAAACTGCTCGCCACCACTTGGCGCAAGACCTCCACCCGGTCCGGGCGGACCACGTCTACGAGACTGTGGCAGTACCCTTAGCCCACGCCCAGCTTGCAATGCGCCACCCTGCGGAGACCTTGCGAAGGGCGACCGTAAATACAGCGCCGGACTGGCACAGGAGGTCCATCGAGCCGGCTCGGGACCGTCGGCACGGTTACTGCTTAGGAACACTAGCGGCCCCGGCCCCAGTCAAAGATCACGGGTAGCATGGAACCTGAAATGCACAGTATTCGAAAGGTCGGCGTGATCGGAGGCGGCAACATGGCGGCCGCCCTGATTGGTGGTCTCGTCCAGCGCGGCCTGCAAGCGGGCAGAGTCTGCGTAGCGGACCCGAACCAGGAAGCACTTTCGTTATTGTCGCAACAGTACGGGGTCGAAATCACACAGGACAATTGCGTTGCAGCCCAAAATGCCGATGTCCTTATTCTCGCGGTCAAGCCTCAGCATGTGCGCATCGCAGCTTTAGCTCTGGCGCCAGCGCTTCAGCCACTCAAACCGCTGATCCTCTCGGTGGCGGCCGGGATCCCCCACGCCGCCCTCTCCCGGTGGTTTGGAAGTGACATACCTATTGTAAGAACGATGCCTAACCGTCCTTCGCTGAGCGGTTTTGGGGCAACAGGTCTGTATGCACCCGCGAGCGTTGGCGCAGCCCATCGCGCGCTGGCGGAAGCTATCTTAAGGAGCGTCGGCGAGATCGTGTGGATCCGCGACGAACCTCAAATGGATACGGTCACGGCACTGTCAGGGAGTGGGCCGGCTTACTTTTTCTTATTCATGGAATCGCTCGAGTCCGCAGCACGTCAATGTGGGCTGCCGGCGGAAGTGGCACATCAGCTGACAATGGCGACCGCATTCGGAGCCGTCCAGATGGCGCGCCACTCCACGGACTCCCTTGCTAAGCTCCGTGAGCAGGTAACATCAGAAGGAGGTACCACAGCTGCCGCACTGGGGGTACTCAACGCGGCGGGCTTGTCGGCGATCGTTACGCAGGCACTTGAGGCTGCCGAGCGCCGGTCTGCCGAGCTTTCAGCAGAGTTCAATCGGTAGATGGCGATGGCCCGCTCAGGCGGGCCGTACTTGCCCGTCTTCGCGTACAACGTACTTGTAAGTGGTGAGCTCCTTGAGGACGACGGGCCCGCGCGAGTGAAGTCCCGCGCCGTCGCAGCCGAAGCATATATTCGATGAACGCTTCGAGCTAAACCCGCTTGAGGTGGCCACTGCTCTGATCGATCAGCAGCGCTGAGCCTACCTTGGCCACTACGCGGCGCGCGCTTAGCAACGGAGAACGGACTGGGTTGGCGGTCTTGGCGGAACTCACGGGTAGTGGAAGGTACGCTTTAACAAGGAGAGGCCTCAGGACTTACGTTGATCTTCTTTTGCGGTGTTGAGCCGTAGACCTTAAACAACATTCTGCCCTAGCCGCTGTTGCGCAGTGCCGTGGCAACGGCGTTGATGGACAAATGAATCCCTTCACGGATCCTGGGATCCTTCTCCCCGGCGCGGTGCCGCCGCAGCAATTCGACTTGCAGCATATTTAGTGGCTCGATGTAGGGTAATCGGAGCCGTATTGAATCATCGAGCGCAGGATTCCTCTGGAGCAATCTCGACTGTCCGGTCACGGCAAGTAACGCATCGCGGGTCGCTGTCCACTCCGAGGCAATGCGCCCAAATATTCTGTCGGCCGCCGAGCGATCTTCAACCAAGTTCGCGTAGCGGCACGCAATGGCCATGTCGGACTTGGCAAGGACCATTTCCATGTTGTCGAGTGTGGTGCGAAAGAAAGGCCAGGACAAAGCCATTTCACGCACCAGTCCCTGGTCCGAAAAAGACTGCAATGCCGCCCCGACCCCGTACCAGCCTGGCAGCATGACTCTCGCCTGGGCCCAGCTGAACACCCAGGGTATCGCACGTAGGTCCTCGATGAGCTCGGATGACTTTCGTGAGGAAGGGCGGGAGCCGATCTTGAGCTCCGCAATCTCCGCCAGTGGCGTCATCTGTTTGAAGAAGGTGTTGAATCCCCCGGTCTCATACACGAGCTCGCGATACTGGTGAAGCGCCTGAGCGGAAAGGCTATCCATGGCCGCTGCGAAACGCCGCCTCTCCGTCGCTGAAAGGTCGGTGCCTTCCAGGGAGGCGAGCAGAGTGGCCGCGGTAATCGCTTCCAGGTTCGCGGCTGCGGCCTCACGGGTGCCGTATTTTGCCGCTATGGCCTCGCCCTGCTCCGTGATGCGAATGCGGCCTTGCACAGTGCCGCGTGGTTGCGCCCGTATTGCCGCGAACGATGACCCTCCGCCGCGGCCCACCGCTCCGCCGCGCCCATGGAAAATCTGCATCCGAACCCCGGCTTCTGCGAAAACTTCGGCCAGAGCGCGCGTAGTGCGATTAAGACTCCAGACGGAGGTCAGATAGCCGCCGTCCTTGTTAGAGTCCGAATAGCCAAGCATCACTTCCTGGAAACCCCTTGCCTCGACGGCGTCCTTCACCTCCGGAAGCGCAAGCCAGCCGCGCATGACTTGCGGCGCGTGCTCGAGATCGCCGATGGTCTCGAAAAGCGGCACGACCATAAGGGCCGATTGTCCCGGGTTTTTGGGACAATACAATCCAGCCTCCTTGAGCAGGATATTGACCTCGAGCAGATCGGAAATGTTTTCGCATTTAGAGACGATGTAAGTTGAGATGGCTTCAGATCCATAGAGGGCGCGCGCCCGGGCGGCACCGCCCACGATGGCCAGCTCTGAGAGGGTTTCTTCCGCATAAGTCGCGAAAGGGCTCGCTAGGAGCCGCTCGCTGGCAAGCTCCCGCCGCAATAGCGCGACGCGGGCAGCTTCATTAAGACTGGAATAATCGGCTTCAACATCGGCCACCTTCAGTAACTGTGCGATTACGCGCTCGTGGACCTCCGCGTTCTGGCGCAGGTCTAGGCAAGCGAGATGAAATCCAAATGTATCGACAGCAGCCATCAGCCGCTCCAGCAGACCCCCGGTTGTGAGAAACGTGCCACCCTCTTCCGCCAGCGACCCGGCAATCACCGCAAGGTCATCCCGAAATTGCCCCGCACTTGCGTAGGCCGTTCCGGCCACAGTGGCCTGCCGGGCGGGCGGACGCCCGACAATTCGCTGATACGAGGCGGCTAGGCGGGCGTAGATGCCGGTGATAGCGCGCCTATAAGGCTCATCACGCCTCGCAGGATTAAGGTCCTGACTGGCGTCCGCCAGCCTTCGTAGCGCCAGGCTTGTCGTGGCCAGTTCGATTGAAATGGACAGCTCGGCGCCGAGCGCATGGAGCTGCTCGAGGTAGTAATCAAGGACGGTTTGCGACGCGCGGCGCAGGGCGTACTCGAGCGAGTCAGCCGTTACATTCGGATTGCCGTCACGATCGCCGCCGATCCAACTACCGACCCGCAGGAAGGCGGGTGCATCGGCCGAAAGCAAACGCCGCCATCGCAAGTGGAGCATGGGCAATACATCGAGAAACACCTCACGCATATAAGTCAGCGCTAGTTCTACTTCGTCCGTCACGTACAGGCGCTCGCGACGGAGCGGACGGGTCTGCCAGAGCAACGCGATCTGCCGCAGGATCGCAGGCTCGATCGCATCCCCTTCGGACGTCTCGCGACGGCCTACATCGCGACAACGCATGAGCTCAGCAATGCGGTTGCGATGATCAAGGATGCTCTTTCGGGCGACTTCGGTTGGGTGGGCTGTCAGCACCGGAACGATCGAGCTGTCGGCCAGGCGCGTCCTTATTTCGTCTAGATTGACACCGCGCCCAGCGAGCTTTTCTAGAACGGCCGCGACGTCGTCCTCGGACTTATTGAGGGCTCCTTCCCGGTCTTCCGCAAGGTTCGCGAGCATGGAGAACAGCATAAATCCGCGAATAAATGACAAGGTATCATTGAGATCCAGCGATTCCAAACCGCTGGCCAGCTCCGCTTCGGCGGCAACGCCTCTATGGCGTGCGACGGAGCTCGCGCGAATGGATTCGATGCGCTGAAACAGCTCCTCGCCGCCATACACGCGAATCACGTCGCCCAGGAGTTTGCCAAGATAGCGAATGTCGGCGTTTTGATAGATGGATTTGGTGGAATGGGACATCAAAGGAGCCTGGTACGCCAGCCTCGCCTCCATGCAGCTAGCATGAATCCCCGTTGACGCCAATGCGGACAGCGGTCGCACTTGGCGCACCCGCGGCCGACGCCGCCGTGAAGAGGACCCCCGTTCGACGCCATCGATTGTTCAATAGAATTCTCACGGGATCACACTGTGGCCGACTCGTTAGGATCGAAGCATGATGCCAAGCAGGGGCGATTTTATGGCAGAACACTGAATACTACCTCGGAGTAGTGTTAAGAGATATTGCGCCAGAGTGGCCGGCCTAGAAGCCTTTCGAGATCCGCAATGTCGTCCACAAAATATCGGTTGAGCTCCTCGCGCAACTCGCGACTCATCGGTGTTTTAGGTCGCGGAACGGTATTTAACTTCCCCAGTACGTTCGCCGGCCGGACGCCCGTTGAGCGAGCGAGCATGTGATACAGCCCTGAAAGCCAACGAGGCGGATTGCGAAGCAAGCGATCGAGTGGAGATGATCTGGGGCCAGCGGCTGGATTGACAACCGGATATGTCGCGTTCGGGTTCGGAGCAAGATTCAAGAAGTCGAGCGTTTCGGCGAAGCGACGGCCCGGATCGGCGAAGAACTCCTCATAAATAATGACATGGCGCTGCGATTGCGGAACCCACTGCAGCACGCGCTGCATTTGCTCGGAATAGCGAAAGATCGCCCCATACTGGAGCGTAGCCGGTTCGAGCCATCCGGGCGGCAACAGCCGACCCGCCAGGCGTTCAGCCTGGGCCCGCCAGGCGTCCTCAAAACTAGCGAGGTTCTCAAGCTTGTAACGCCAGCGCGCTGAGTGCAGGGAATGAGCGGCGTCTGTGGGATTGCGCAGCATCACGATGATTTTCGCGGCCGGATTATGAGCCATGATCCGCTCTACCGCGCACTTGGAATAGAAGTACAAGGTAGACGCTTCGCCAGTGAGGAGGTCCTCGGGGGCGTTTGCAAACATGGCCATGTAGGCGTCTACGCTCAACCTATCGGAGGTCCGTAGATCCGTTGAGAAAAACTTCGGATCTTTGATTGGGGCCATGAATATCGACGGGTGTTTCGAGAGATAGCTAAACAGGGCCGTCGTGCCACATTTAGGAGCGCCTACGATAAAAAAATGGGGTCTAGAGGCCATTCCATGCTCTCCTCCGTTGGAGAGCCCGCTTGACTGCGGCTGGAGGACTCTGAGGGCGCATCGGATCACCTCTTGGCATGCTTGCGGTTAGATTGAAACGTAATCGACGATGCTGGAACACGCAATTAGGACCAAGTCCGGAAACGCGCACTCGGCCGTAGAGCGATCTTCCAAGCATTCCTGCACTCATGTTGGACTGATCCCCATCCCGCAACCGTGCGATGCTTGACACGCGTGGGCAGTCCTGCTATTTTTTTAGCATTATGCTAATTTCCTAGCAGGTACGCTCGGTGGAAAACTCGCTCAGTCGTCGCGAACGCCAGATCATGGAGATCGTCTATCGCCGGGGTGAAGCAACGGCCTCCGAGATCCTTCAAAGCTTGGAGGATCCCCCAAGCTACTCGACCGTGCGCGCGCTGCTCCGCATCCTCGTTGACAAACAGCACCTCCTGCATCGGGAAGAAGGGCCGCGCTACGTCTATTCGCCGACCGTATCACGGCAGAAGGCGCGATCGGGAGCAATTGCCCAGGTGGTCGACACGTTTTTCGATGGGTCTGCCTCGCAACTGGTCGCCGCCCTGCTGGGCAATCCGAACACGAAAATCACCACTGAAGAACTCGAGAAGCTAAGCGCATTGATCGCCAGTGCGCGCAAGAAGGGACGCTGAGTATGGGTAACTTCTTGCTGCTTTCTTCCATCGCCCTGAAAACTACGGTGCTGCTTGTGGTTGTAGCCACTGTCTCGGCCTTGCTGTATCAATCCTCTGCGGCAATACGTCATTGGCTATGGGCGTGCGCCTTGACTGTATGCCTCCTGATGCCCCTTGCGGTCCTATGGGTCCCCTCCCTCGCCATCCTTCCTTCCTCGTGGGCTCCCTCAGAAACCCAGCACGTCGTGGCCGCAGAAGCCAGCCCACACAGCCCGGACGGGTTGAAAGCGCCCGGGAGGCAAGCCCAGACTTCCGGCTTACGCAGCGCGTGGCCGACCATCTTGATGGTCTGGTGGATCGGAACAACTGTTTTGCTGTTACGCGATGCCTTGGCCCATGCCGGGTTGGTGCGGTGGCTACATCGAGCCGCTCCGCTGCGTTCCGGCGCCTGGATCGCCACGTTGCAGTCCCTGTCGATTCGGCCGCGCAGCCGACTTTTGATTCTGGAGGGTCCGACAGACCAGGGGCCGTGCACCTGGGGGTTCGTGCGACCGGTGCTGATGTTGCCGGCGGGTGGCGATGCGTGGTCGGAATCGTGGCGCCGCCACGCACTCTTGCACGAGCAGGCGCATCTTGATCGCCGCGATGCACTCACCGCACTCATCTCCCGAATGGCTTGCGCCCTGCATTGGTTTAATCCTCTGGTGTGGTTCGCCGCGGCGCAGGTGCGGGTGCTGCAGGAGAAGGCCTGTGACGATGCGGTGTTGCGAACGGGCGTGCGGCCTTCGGACTACGCGCAGTTCCTGCTCGACATGGCACGGAGGAAAGGCCCCGAAGCGGATTCTCCCGTCATATTGGCAATGCTCGGCCGTTCACCGCTCCAAACACGCATTCGCTCAATTCTGGATGGCACCCGTTCGAGGACGGAGCGCGGCCGGATCTCGTCGCTCGCGGGTCTGTGTGTGCTCGGGGCTTTGTCAGTGACCTTGTCGGCGATTGCGTTCGTGACCCCGTCTAAAGACCGCACCCGCCCCATTTCTCCGATTGCTTGGAACGCTACGGCCCAGAAGGTCGCTAAGGCACGTGTGATGGTCAGTGCCAATTCCATCCCGATCATTCCAACCGCGGGGCAACCTTTCAAGAATCGTCTTTCCGTTCCCGCAGCCATGCATCGATCGGGCGATCGGTCCAGCGATCGGTCACCACCGGCAAACGCTCATCCGCCGCGACCTCAGCGCACACTCGCCCCGGTCCCTTCAACGCCAGCAGAGCCGGCGCTGCCGGCTCGGCCGGCGGCGCCTCCTGGAACGAGTCCAGTGTCTCCCGTGGCTCCTGTGCCTGCCATTCCACCGATACCCGCCGTCGCGGCCGTTCCGCCACTAGCGGCGCTTCCCGCCGTCCCGCCGACGGGTGCACCCGAGCATGGAATCGGTGCCGGTTGCAAGCCGTGCACCTTCAATACTGACGATGGCCTGCGGGCGGACCCACGCAGACTCGATCTCGGCCCCTGGCATTTTGTGTGAACTCGGCCTCGCCGCCATGAACCCTGATCATGCATCACCCTGCCCTTACGACAGTTCAAGGAACGACCCATGATTACCGCAGGTATCCGGCCGGGGGCGGCGCGTCGCATCGGTTCCGCGGCGGTTGCGTCAATGGCCATTGCGCTTATTACCGCCCCACTGCTCGTTTCCTCAGTCGACGCTCAGGAAACAACGCGTGCCGCGGGAGCACCCGAAATCGATCCGCTGATCGGCTTGTGGAAAGGCCGGCAAATCTTCGGCCCCGAGCCGCGGGGGACAATAATCCTTGAGAGAACTTCATCTGGCTGGCGTGCGGATTTCGCCGGTTCACAGTTCGCACTGCAGCAACAGGGCGAGGTTCTTTCCTTTTCCCTGCCTGGCGCTCGAGGATCGTTCCGGGCCAAGCTCGATGCCGATGGCGGCGTTCATCACGGCCAATGGATTCAGCAGGCGTCCTCTGTCAATCCCCTTTTCGCTACGGGCGTGCGTTTTGATCGAGACGGTGCAAGTCGCTGGCGTGGCGAGATTCAGCCGATCGACGACACGTTCACGTTTTACCTGCCGGTCGCGAAGCGGCCCGACGGGACGCTGGGCACCTTCATCCGGAACCCCGAGCGCAACGTCGGTGTCGTTTTACAAGGCCGAACGCATCGAGCGAGAGGGCGACCACATTCGCGTGATGGGGCGCGGCCCTGGCGACAAGACCGATAAGGCGCTGCTGGAAGGCACCTACAATGCGGATGACGATGTCATGAGCCTGTGGTACCCAGCGGCCGGCCTCACGCTCGACTTCCACCGGGAAGGCGATGCCAGCGACTTCTACCCGCGGGGGCGCCTCCCCGCCAAATACGCATATGACCCGCCGTTGGCGCGCGATGACGGCTGGCCTACCGGCACCCTGGCGGAGGTCGGCATCGATCAGCGAGGCATCGAAGACTTTATCCAGCGCCTCATCGAGATGCCGATGGGCACGCTCGACTCCTCGCAGGTCGATGCCGTACTCATCGCGCGTCACGGCAAGCTGGTGCTGGAGGAGTACTTCCACGGCAACGATCGGGACCGTCCCCACGAGACCCGTTCGGCCTCCAAGAGCCTGACCGCCACGTTGGTGGGCGCTGCCATGCAGGCTGGCCTGCCGGTGCGCCTTTCCATGCCGGTTTACGCCACGATGAACGGCGGGAAAATCCCGCCGGGACTGGAGCCGCGCAAGCGCGCCATGACACTGGAGAACCTGCTCACGATGTCCTCGGGCTTCTACTGCGATGACTCCGACCTCAAGGCTCCTGGCCGCGAGGATACGATGACCGATGACAGTAAGGAGCCGGATTACTACAAGTACACCATGGCCGTGCCCATGGCCTACGATCCGGGCAAGGTCTCGGTCTATTGCAGCGCCAATCCGAACTTGGCGATCGGCGTACTGTGGCGCGCGACAGGCGAGCACCCGATGGATCTGTTCGATCGGCTGTTGGGAGACCCGCTCAAGATCGACCGGCATGCCTGGTCTTTGTCCCCCGCACTGCAGCCCTACGGCGGCGGCGGTGCGCGGCTCTTGCCACGCGACTTCATGAAACTCGGACAGCTCATGTTGAATGGCGGGATGTGGAACGGGCGCCGCGTCCTGCCCGAGGATTTTGTGACACGGGCTTCCAGCCCGCTGTTCGAGCTAAAAAACATCCATTACGGCTACCTTTGGTGGAACATCGACTTTCCGTACAAAGACCGCACGGTGCGTGCCTTTTTTGCAGGGGGTAACGGCGGCCAGGGCGTAATCGTCATTCCTGAGCTCGACATGGTCGTGGCGACTTATGGGGCGAGCTACGCCAGCCGGGCGACTGTCGAAATCCAGCAGGGGCTGCCGGCGCGCTATATCCTGCCGGCGGTGCGGGAGCCAGGTGACCCTCTCGACACACCGGTGGTTCCGCGGGAGTACACGGTCATCTACGGGGCCGCAAAAAAATAAAGAGTGGCGGCCCTGCGTTTTCGCGCGCAAACGATAGTCAATCCGCCCTATCAAGACATCAACCGGCGGGCGGTCCTCGCGGACCGCCCGCCGTCACCCAACGTAGTCGAACTAGTTGCTGTTCCCTTTGGACGCGGCTTCCGCCTCGGCCATTCTCTTGCCCATTTCCACCTTGACCGCATCGAGGTTAAAGCTGGCACCCGTTTGCATGGGCGGATAATCCAGGAAGGTCTGAAGCTCCTTGCCCATAACCTGCTGTACGAACACGAAACGCCAGAACTGGAACTTAAACCAGTCGAAATATTGCTGGCCTCCCTCTCGGGTGCCATTGCTGGGCCAACCCGTACGTTCGAACGGGTTGAGCCGCAGGTTGGTGAAGTAAGGAGCGTCCGGCTTGGTCTTCCCACCCAGCCAGCCCTGGGGCTGATCGATAAAGCGGAACTTGTAATCGTCGATGCGTATCGCCCCCACGGTGCTTTCGCCAAGATAGAAGATTTGGTGACGGGCGGACGGCCCTTTGCCCGTGATCGCGTTCATCTGGCTATAACCGTCCAGATGGTTTTTGTACGTCCGATCTCCGATCGCTATCCGCAAATGCCAATGTCTCGCTGAGACTGATAGACTGCGGAAGAGACGTCCGGTGAATTCGCGCCTTGCAAGAAAATCGAACATGACCGAATTTAAAGCATGTGCAGCCGCCATGGCCTCCATTGCCGCTCTGGCGCTTACCGGTTGCTACGCCTATCCGGCGTATGCGCCCGCCGCGACGAGCCAGTCCGTGCCCGCCAGCTTCGATGCGTCCTGGCAGGCCGCGCGCGGCGCCGCGAACGATCAGGGAGTGCGTGTCACATACGAGGATCAAGCCAGCGGGACCTTGAAGGGGGAAAAGGGTCCGCTCAAGGTACTGGTCACTGTGGTAAGCCAGGCGGATGGTACGGTGCGGGTCGGATTCTCCGTCAGCGGGCCGTCGCCCCAGAATTCGGGGCTTCAGGATGAACTTACGCGCTCATACCAACGACGCATGGGGCGGTAATTTTCCGCAGCGTGGACTCGCTTACGAGCGGAGAATGACCCGCCGGGCTTAAGGCTTCATACTGAACCGTTCCGGCCGGCCGCAGCGAAGCACAGGCGCCGGCATTCGCGGCACCGTATCATTGCACACGTGCGAACCACACTCTCGACACTGCTTGAAAGCCGACCCGTCGTACTGACCGACGGCGCCACCGGCACAAACTATTTCCTGGCAGGTCTGGGTGCCGGCGATCCGCCTGAATTCTGGAACGTCGATCGACCCGAGGAGGTATTGAGCCTACACCGCCGATTTATAGAAGCCGGCGCGGAGATCATTCTTACCAATACCTTCGGCTGCAACCGCCAGCGCCTCAAACTCCATAAGGCCGAGCATCGGGTGTATGAATTGGCCAAGCGCGCTGCCGAGCTGGCGCGCCAGAGCGCTGACGCTGCCTCAGGTCCCGTCCTCGTCGCCGGCTCGGTCGGACCAACCGGGGAACTGTTCGCCCCGCTGGGCGAACTCACCCCTGAGGCTGCCGTTGCCTCGTTCACAGAACAGATGCAGGGCCTGCGGGATGGAGGGACCGATGTCGCGTGGATTGAAACGCTTTCCTCCCCCGAAGAGCTGAACGCCGCGGCCGAGGCCTCGATCAAAGTCGGTTTACCGTATGTTGTTACATGCACCTTCGATACGGCGGGGCGCACGATGATGGGCGTGCTTCCCGAGCAGCTCGATGGGATCGTCGCCGGACAGGCGATCGCGCCTGTGGCGATAGGAGCCAACTGCGGTGTGGGAGCCTCCGATATCCTCGTGACCCTCCTGGGCATGCAAAATGCGACCCATACGCTGGTCGTCAAAGGCAACTGCGGCATCCCCCATTTCCAGGGAACTGAATGCGTCTATTCCGGCACGCCGGAACAGATGGCCAAGTACGCCACGCTCGCCATAGACGCCGGCGCGCGCATCGTCGGTGGCTGTTGCGGCACCACTCCGGTGCACGTCGCCGCCATGCGCGCGGCGATCGATGCGCATGTGCGGGGCGAACGGCCGACGATCGAGAGCATTGTCGAGACGATCGGGCCGCTCACGAATGCCCCGCCGTCGGCCAATACGGACCGGCCGACGCGGCGCTCCCGGCGTGCTGGCGGATAGGCGGCGCCGTTGGCCAAGGCGCGGAGCAACCTAGGACACGCCCACCTGGCGCCCGTAAGCCCATTCGACACGCGAGCGCCCTTCCCACTGACCCGACCGCCTTGACCCGGAATCGCTCCAGACAGCCCTCTTATCGAGTGGTGTCTTTCGGGCTCTCGACACGGTAGGAATCCGCCACGACCCAGGCCGCTGCCGTCAGCGCCGCGGAGAGAACGGTCTCGCTCCATTGAAAGGGGTCGCGGGACCCCGCCGCGATAATGGGTAACCAGACCAGCAGTGTGAACAGGCCCATCTGCAAGGCCGAAAGTGCCGCAGCGGGACGTGCATACATTCCCACAAGTATCGCCGCGCCCGCGACCAGAAAGGCACTTCCGGTGACATACGCCCAGGCCAGATGGAACGGCAGCCAGCCCGGCACCAGGGCGGCGGTCTCGTGCGGGTAGGAAAAATGCGCGAGGCCGAATGGAATCAAGGCCAGACCGTAAATTATCCGGGCCATGCGAACACCGGAATCGCCGGTCGCAAACCCGAGCCTGCGCCTGTCCCAATCTGAGGCAAACCAGGCATACAGCACCCAGACGCCGGCCACAATCACCATCGTCTCTCCGCACCCCGACCACGAATCTTGCTGACCGGGAGCCAAAAACAGGGCGGGCACCCTAAAGATCAACAGCCAGAGCAATAGATAGCCGAGCAACACACGGGAGGCCCGGGCCGCGGTCCGCGGCCAGAGCAGGCCGATTCCACAGGCCAAGGAAATGGACGCACAAAGATAGATCAGGACCTCGCGCGCAGGCATTCCTTGGGGTACCGGCTGCCATATGGCGCCAAGTTTCGCCTCGATGAGACCCGCGATCCCGATGGCAATCAGGATCGCGGCAAAAACCGCATGGCCGATGCTGGCAATGCGCATTCTCCTACCCTCCCCCTCGCGATCCAATTTATCGTATACCGGAGAAAGGCATTGTAAGCACTCCGTTGCAGGTAACGCATGCGATTGCATCCCACAGGCCAGTTCGACAATCATCCTGCCGCCAACCGGCACATCGAGGCGCGGCCCCTGGCGGCCGCCATGGGTGCGGAAATCATCGGGGTCGATGCCGCACGAATGAATGACGAGCAGTTCAATGAAACCCGGGCCGCGCTGTTCCGCCACAAGATGATCTATCTGCGAGGGCAGGAGCTCTCGCACGACGATCAGGAGGCCTTCAGCCTACGCTTTGGCCCGTTCGCCGAAGATGCCTATACCCAAGGCCTCCCCGATCATCGAAACGTGCATCCGGTGATCAAGGAAGCCGAGGACCGGTCCAGGATGGTCTTCGGCTCGGGCTGGCACACTGACTCCCCGTTCCTGCCCGAGCCCCCCTCGATCACGATGCTCTACTCCGTCCAGGTCCCACCCTTCGGCGGCGACACCACCTGGGCCAATTCCGCACTGGCCTACTCGATGCTGAGCGAGACATACCGACACATGATCGACGGGCTCAAGGTGCGCTTTTCGATGCGCGATGTGCTCAAGTCCGCGCAGGACGCCGTGGAGGTGAGTGACAGCCCGATCGGGCGGCTTGCGGCCACGCGCGAGGCCGGACCGCTTTCGGCCGATCTGCAGCGCAAGGTCAGCGGCAACGCCCATCCGATGGTTCGCACCCATCCGGTGACCGGTGAGAAGGGTCTTTATATCGACCCATCCTACGGGATCGGCATCGAAGGCATGAGTGCGGAAGAATCAGCCCCCCTGTTGCATTACCTGACCGAGCACCTCACCCAGCCGGCCTTTACCTGCCGACTGAGGTGGGAGGCGAATATGCTCGTCATCTGGGACAACCGCCTCTGCGTGCACCAGGCGTATAACGATTATCAGGGGTACCGGCGTGAAATGTACCGAACGACTGTCCGGGGCGACCGGCCGGCCTGACGCGTTGACCCGTCACATTACGACATCCGACCGCCACGGCGAAAGCAAACAATGAGTGCCCCAGACCCCATCGTCTCCGAACTCACCGCGCTGCTGGGCGCCGATGTGGTGATTTCCCCGGACTCGCAGAACATCCTGCGGCACATCAGCGACTACTGCGTGCATGGCGATCCGAACGCCGGCATCATGGCCCTGGCCTATCCGCGCAACACCAGCCAGGTCGCCGCGATCCTGCGCTACTGCAACCAGCATGAAGTGGCCGTGCAGCCCCAGGGCGGCATGACCGGCCTGTCCGGTGGAGCGGTGCCCGTGGGCCCGTGCGTCGTGCTCTCGCTGGAACGCATGCGCGCGATCCGTGAGCTCGACCGAGCGGCCGGCACCATCACGGTGGAGGCCGGCGTGGTCCTGGAAGCGGTGCAGAAAGCGGCCGATGCCGCCGAGCTGTTCTTCCCGCTGGATATCGGCGGACGCGGTTCCTGCCAGATCGGCGGCAACGTGTCGACCAATGCCGGAGGCAACCGCGTGCTGCGCTTTGGCATGGCGCGCGACCTGGTGCTGGGGGTCGAAGCCGTGCTGGCCGACGGCACGATCATCGACGGCGCTGAACAAGGTGATCAAGAACAATGCCGGCTACGACCTGCGGCAACTGTTTATCGGCTCCGAAGGCACGCTGGGCGTCATCACCGCGGTGGTGCTGCGCCTGTTCCCGAAGCCGCGCAGCGTATGCACCGCTCTATGCGCCGCGACGGACTACGCGGCCGTGCTCGACCTGCTTCAGCGCGCCCGCAGCGGCTTCGGCTCGCAACTTACGGCCTTCGAGGTCATGTGGCCGGCGTTCTACCAGGTCGGCACCGTGGATCTGGGCCGCAAGCCGCCGCTCGCGACCGGGCACGGCGCTATACGTGCTGATCGAAACCCTGGGCCAGGACCCGGAAGCCGATCAGCAGCGCTTCGAGATCGCTCATCGCAGGGGCGATGCAGGATGGATTAGTCCAGGACGCCGTCATCGCCCAGTCGCAGCGCGAGGTCACCGAGCTCTGGTCCGTGCGCGATTCACCGGGTGAATGGCAGAAGGCCGGCTTCTGGCCCCAGTTGGGATTCGATGTCAGCGTACCGACCGGGGAGATCGGCGAGCTGGTCACGGAGATCCAGGTGGCGCTCAATGAGCGGTGGCCGGAATTGGCGGTGCTTTACTTCGGCCACGTGGCCGACGGCAACCTGCACGTCACGGTGCGCATGTCCGGCCATGCGGTGCCGGAACTGGACATCGAACGGGTCGTATACGGCGTCGTGGCCCAGCGGCGCGGCTCGATTTCGGCCGAGCATGGAATCGGTCTGCTCAAGAAGGAATTTCTGCACCTCTCGCGGAGTGCACAGGAAATCGCGCTGATGCGCACCATCAAGAAGGCGATGGATCCGAAGGGGATCCTCAATCCCGGCAAGATTTTTTAGCGACTGCAGACCGCAAGGGCCCAGCGCGAGAGTCCTTATGCGCTGGTACGGTAATGGCGCCCCGCGTTCCTTCGCGGGGGCGCCCCAATACCGAAGGGTATGTGCTTACTTCGTACCGCTCCGATCCCCGGCGATGCAGCCCTCGGTTCCCTGGGTGCACACCACCATGTAGGTACCGCGTTGGTTGCAGCCCTGGACTCCGATCGTGTACTCGGCACGGTCCACGCCCACCGAGGCCATACGGGGACCCGAGGTCGGCGCCTGAATGAACTGGCGCGAGAGCACCGATCCTGTTGCCGCGGGACAGTTCATGTCGAACTTGCCGCGCGCAAGGGCCGTCTCCACCGCCGTGGCCTGCTTCGCATCCAGAAAGCTGGCTTCCGAGGCGCACCCCACGAGCAGAACACCGGCAACGAAAATCAAATTACGGTAGGTCACGGGTTTCTCCTGTTTTTGTGCCCGATGCACGTTGGTTTTTGAGCGGGCCCTTCCCCAGTTCCCGGCACGCTGCTGCTTCACTTGGCGGTCATGATATCCATTTTGTGGGCCATCCGTTCAGGCCGAATGGCGCAGGAACTCCAGATGCGTAATCCCCTCGAAGATCAGTGCGACGCCGACCAGCACTCCAAAGGCCCAGGCCGCCGCAAACGGAAAGTGCCAATAGAGCATCCCCGCCACAAGGATAGACAGCATGCCGCTCAGGGCAATGAGCCAGCGACCGCGCCCTGAACGCAGCTTGAAACTCCAGAAGAGCTTGGTAAATCCCGAGACGGCCAGGCCTGCAATGCATACCAGTGTCACCGTGCCCAGGCCGATCAGGGGATTGGCAAAAATGAACAGGCCGGCCAGGATACTGGCCGCCGAAAATAACATCAGGCCGTAGGCACCCGTCCATCGGTGGGCGCGGATTCCGGCGACGAACCCGAAGACCCCACCGATCACGAAACTGATTGCCAGGACCATGGTCGCTGCAATTCCGGCTTGGAATGGGGAGATCAACGCCAGAATCCCGAGCACTATCGCCGCCCAGGCGCCAATCCGCAGGGGTGTTTTGCTCGCAGGCGTCAAGGTTGCCGTTTCGATGTTATTCATTTTTTTCTCCTCGGCCAGCGCGGAGTCTGTTGAGGACCCCACGGCTTGTCAATTGACCGTTTGGGGGCGGATCGGCTATTCCGCTCGCCCTACAGGCGCGCGAAGCTCGCGGTGAAATGGCGCATCTGGGGCGCTTCGTAGGTGATTCGCATTCCTTTGAGATTTGCTGCGTGCGAAGTCACCTCGGCGAAGACCTCGATCAGATAATCCGCGTGACTTTGAGTGTAGACGCGTCGCGGCATGGCCAGGCGCACCAGATCGTAGCGCGCCGGCACTTCGCTTCCGTCGGGCTGGCGGCCGAACATCACGGTGCCGATCTCGCACGACCGAACGCCGCCGATTTCATACAGCGCCACGGAGAGTACCTGGCCGGGGTATTGGAGCGGGGGAATATGCGGTAACAGAGCGCGTGCGTCGATAAACACCGCATGCCCGCCCACCGGGTTGACGATCGGCACCCCGAGTTTCTTGAGCGCCTCGCCGATGTATTCATTGCAGCGCACGCGATAGCGCAGGTACTCCTCGTCGATGACCTCCTCAAGACCCACGGCGATCGCCTCCAGATCGCGTCCCGCCAGTCCCCCGTACGTGGGGAAGCCTTCCGTCAGGATCAGCCGGTTGCGCGCCAGGCGCGCCAGTTCATCGTCATTCACGGCGAGCCAGCCGCCAATGTTGGCGAGCCCATCCTTCTTCGCGCTCATCGTCATGCCGTCGGCGAGCTCGAAAATGGCGCGCACGATGTCGCCGATGCCGTGCGCGGCGTACTCGGGCTCGCGCTGCTTGATAAAGTAGGCATTCTCGGCAAACCGGCAGGCATCGATGATCAGCGGCTTGCCAAAGCGCTGGCACAGCGAGCGCACCGCCCGAAGGTTCGCCAGCGAGACCGGCTGGCCGCCGCCGGCATTGTTGGTCACGGTCATCATCACCACCGGCACCGCGCTCGCCCGCTCGGTGAGCAACTTCTCCAGCGCGCTCAGATCAATGTCGCCCTTGAACGGATAATTGCTGGAGAAGTCGGCGGCATGTCCGGTGGGCAGGTCCAAGGCCTGCGCGCCGGTCGCCTCGATGTTGCCGCGCGTGGTGTCAAAGTGCGTGTTGGACGGGATGATGCGCCCTGCCCCGCCGAGGATGGAGAACAAAATGGCTTCGGCGGCCCTGCCCTGATGGGTGGGAATGACATGGCGAAAGGGCATGAGCTTCTTGACCGCCGCCTGGAAACGGTAGAACGAGGGTGAACCGGCATAGGATTCATCGCCCCGCATCAACGCGCTCAGCTGATTGGCACTCATGGCGCCGGTACCCGAGTCGGTGAGCAGATCAATCAGCACGTCATCGGAATGCAGGGAAAACAGGTTGTAATCCGTGGCCGCGATCAGCATCTCGCGCTCGGCGCGGCTGGTCATCCGGATCGGCTCGATCACCTTCATCCGGAACGGTTCAATGATGGTCTTCAAGGTTTCTTCTCCGCGGCCACGCGCACGATGGCCTCCAGACTCCGCTCGACATCCCGCTCGCTCGTCGCCCAGCACGAGACACTGATGCGCATCGCCACCTGCCCCTGCCAGAGCGTGCCCCCGCACCAGCACGTGCCCTCTTCCTGCACGCGCTCGATGACACGCCGCGTTCGCGCGGCGTCGCCGAAGGACACCAGCACTTGGTTGAGAACCACCTCATTGAGCACCTGCCATCCAGCCTCGGTGAGGCCTGCGGCAAACCGCCGCGCGTAGCGGCAATGGCGCTCGATCAGGTCGGCCAGTCCCGCGCGGCCCAGGTGCCGCAAGGCCGCCCAGACCTCGATCCCGCGCGCGCGGCGCGAAAAATCCGGCGTGTACTGATTTGGGACGCGCTCATCGTTCTGCGAGAGATAGGCGCCTCCCGAGGCCATGGCTGCCCGGAGCGAGGCCGCTTCGCGCACGAACACCAGACCGCTGTCGTAAGGAACGTTCAGCCACTTGTGGGCATCGGTGCCCCACGAATCGGCCGCTCCGATGCCGGCGGCGAGGTGCCTGAGCGAGGGGGCGGCACAGGCCCAAAGGCCGAATGCGCCATCAACGTGCACCCAGGCATCGTTCTGATGGGCCCGCTCGCAAATTTCTGCGATCGGATCAAAGGCACCGGTGTTTACGTTGCCGGCCTGCACGGCCACGAGAGTGCGCGCATCGAGCGTGGGCAAGGCGCTGGAGAGCATCCGGCCCTGCGAGTCGACGGGGACCCGGATGACGCGTTCACGTCCGAAGCCGATCATGGCCAGCGCCTTGTCCATGCTCGAATGCACCTCCTCTCCGACGACCACCGTCAGCGGAGGCGCGCCGAAAAGGCCCTGTGCCTCAACGTCCCAACCCGCGCGCGCGAGCAGCGCGTGGCGCGCCGCGGCGAGCGCCGAGAAGTTCGCGGTGGTCGCGCAGGTGACAAACCCGCACGCGCTTTCGGAAGGAAGCCCGAACAATTCGGTCAGCCAGCGCCCCGCCACGGATTCAAGCCGCGCATTGAGGGGCGCGGTGACGACCATGGCGCCATTCTGGTCCCAGGCCGTCGCGAGCCAGTTGGCCGCCACGGTGACCGGCAACGCTCCGCCCGTCACGAATCCGAAGAAGCGCCCACCCGTGGTCGCCATCGTGGCGGCAGAGCCGAACTGGTCCAGTTCCGCCAGCACGGTCTCGGCCGCACAGCTTTGTTCCGGGAGCGTGCGCTCGAAGGCGCTGAGGGCCGCCAGCGCTTCGGGCGCGGGCGCCACGGGGCGATCATCGAGGGTTGCGACGTAACGGCTCGCACGGCGTGCGGCATCGGCCAGCAGTTCACTCATTGTGCGTGCAGTATATACGCGCGCGCCCCGCTTCCTGCTCAGCGCGACCACGCCAGACGAGCGCCGAGTGCGACGAACAGGCTCCCCACGACCCGATCGACGATCGACCTGAACCTGGGGTTGCGCAGGAAGAACGCCTGCAGCCGCGCCGCGGCGGCGGCCAACACCAGGCACCAGAGGAACCCGGTCGTGAGGAAGACGGCACCGAGCACCAGAAAAGCGAGGATCCGGGTGCCGCTGGCCGGATCGATGAACTGAGGCAGGAATGCAAGGAAGAACAGCGCCACCTTGGGATTGAGCACGTTCGTCACGACGCCCTGCCGCAGCACGGCGCGCGGTGTCGCCGGCACCACCGCCCCCGCCACGGCGCCCGCCGGCTTTGAAAGTATCAGCTTCAGGCCCAGGTACACGAGGTAACCGGCGCCCAGGAATTTGACGATCGAGAAGGCCAGCGGAGAGGTTGCCAGGATCGCCGAGAGCCCGAGGGCTGCAGCCAGCGTGTGAAACACGGTGCCGATCGCGATGCCGAGTGCGGCTGCGATACCGGCACGAAATCCGCCCGTGAGACTCTGGCCGATGACGAACATCGAATCCTGCCCCGGCGTGAGGTTGAGCAACACGCCCGCCAACAGAAACAGCCCAAGCCCGTGGATGCCTAGCATCGTGCCTGCTTGCTCATGGGCACGAAGCGGATCTCGATGCCGCCGGGCAGGGGAAAATTAATCGCGGGCCCGGCCACGTAACCCAAGCTCTGGTAGAACGGGACCCCTGGGAGCGTGGCCATCAGCGCCAAGGACGAGAATCCGGCCTGCCGAGCCTCGGCTTCGCTCCTCTCCAGTATTGAGCGACCGAGCCCCTGGCGCGCATGCCCAGGATCGACAAAGAAAGCGCGTATCTTGGCGGCCTCAGTGTGCGGATCGAGCCACGATTCATCGCGGTCCGCACGGTCATCGCTCCCAAACAGCGTGCGTCGGCGGCTCCATCCGCCACAGGCCAATAGTTCGCCCACCTCCGATGCAACGACGAAATACGTGCCATCGCGAATCAGCATAGTGTCGACGCCGAATGCGCTCTCGAGAGCGATGTCAATTTGCGCGCTGGAATAATCCGCCGCCCCCAAAGCGCGGATTGAGCGAGCGATCAGCGCGCGCAGCGCCGGTATGTCCGCGGGCGTCGCGGTCCGCAGGGCGTACTTCAATTTCGCACCGGCCACCGCGCTAGTAACCGGCCACGCTGCCGGTCGGCAGCGGCGGATCAATTGCACTGTGCAGCAGACGCGTTGCCGCCGCGTTTGCGCACTTCCAAGCCGACCTCACTGCCCAGGCGCTGCACCCAGACCAGCATGTTCTGTCCCTTCGGGCAGGGGCACGGGCGCAGGCACTCGGCCCCCTCAGTGCCAGCGCCAGGATTAGGACCAATGCCAACTTGACTGCACGCATGTGCAAGTCCCCGGAGCTCAACAACAGGATGATTAGGATCGCAGAAAAGAAAAGGGCGGGAAAGGCAAACCCTTCCCGCCCGTCATCGGGCCGAAGCCCGCGCTCATTCGAGGCCGTGGCTAGAAATGTATCGCCACGCGGCCGTAGAAGAAGGCGCCGTTGATGCCGAACGGGCCGCCACTGCGCGGGTACACCGAGCCGTCCAACTGGCCGCCCGTCAGCGTGTAGATCGGGCTGGATGCGGTGTTCTGGATTTTGTCCGGATAGGTATTGAAGATGTTGGCGCCGCCGAGCGTGAACACATAGTGGTCGAGGAAGCTGTAGTTGGCGGAAAGGTCCGTCGTCAGCTGGGCACCGAATTCCTGCCCGGCGGTGATGTTACCGTTGGCATCGAAGGCCGTCGGGTAGTCGTTGGCGTCAATCCACGAGCCAAAGTAGTTCTCGCGGAGCATGACGGAGAACGGTCCCTTTGCCCAGTCCAGCGACAACGTGCCGCGGTGCTGCGGGGCCAGGTGCTCGACGTCGATGATGAAATCGGTGCTGATGAACGCCGGGTCGTAGCTGGTGACCTCGCTCTTGTTGTAGTTGTAGGCGAGCGACAGGCCGAGCTTGCTGCCCTCGTTCATCACCATGTGGTAGGTGCCCACTAGGTCGATGCCCTTGGTCCGCGTGTTAAACCCATTGGTGAAGTACTGCACGGTGCCGCCGTCGCCGACCAGGGCGAGTTCCGGCAGCTGCGGGTTGGCCTGAATGAGCGCTGTAGTTACACCGAAGCTCTGCGAGAGCGCGATGCGATCGGTCACGTCAATCTGGTAGGCATCGATCGTGGCCGTGAAGCTCGGCAGCGGCGTGAGCACGATGCCGACGCCGTAGTTCTTCGAGGTCTCAGGCTTCAGCGGCACGGCGCCGAAGAACTGCGACACGGCGCTGGTCACCGGGAAGGTGCCCTGCTGAATCGAAACGCCCTGAACGAAGCTCGTCGTGA
Source organism: uncultured Gammaproteobacteria bacterium (assembly GCA_963717335.1). GTDB lineage: Bacteria > Pseudomonadota > Gammaproteobacteria > Steroidobacterales > Steroidobacteraceae > FEN-1191. The sequence goes on from CAVQVZ010000006.1 coordinate 977,838, forward strand.
CCACCTGGACATTGCTCTGCCCCGGCGACGGTGCGTGGAAGCCAGTGCCGATCGTGCCTCGCAGCGCAACCGTATCGGTCACGTGCCAAATCGTGTTGAATTTCCAAACCGTCTTGCTGCCGAAGGAATCGTAGCTTTCATAGCGGCCCATGACGCCCATGCTGAGGTTGTGCGCCACGTCACCCTCGAGCCCGAGGTAGAAGGCGTGACTGGCCTGCGTTTCGGTACCGGCATAGGTCGGACCCGTGCCGGCGTATCCGCTGGCGGCCGCACCTTCGACCGCCGTAAATTCACCGGTCGACGCAAAGACACCCGAGCCCGGGCTAGTCTCCGCATACAGCGGATGCTCCACGGCGTACGGACCGGCGCCATACGATTGCAGGTCGCCTTCCTCCGCCGTGTACTGCTCCTTGCGGTACTCGCCGCCGCCCGACAGGGTCACAGTGCTGGCCATCCCGAGGTCGAGCTGATACGTCAGGTCGAGGTTCGCGTCCGTCTCCTTCTGGATCAGGTCACCGAACCTGAAGGAGGTCTGCGTGTCGGCGCCGTAGGAGGCGTTGAGCGAGTCATGCATCCCCAAGTCGACCGTGTTGCTGCTTTGCGAGGCCGAGATGTCGTAGCCGAAGCCGCCTGCAGTGCCCTTGTAGCCGAGCACCCCAAAGAGGTTAGTGGTGTCGCCGGTAAAGCGCGGCGTGAAGCCGCCCGGGTAGATCGAGAGGTAGCTGAAGGTGTTTGTGTCCTGGACGTAGCCACCCGCCGGGCAGGTGGGAGTGCCGGCCGGGCATTGCGTCAGGTAGTAGGGATGATTGAAGAACGAACGGCCGCCTTCGACGTCCGTCCCGCCGCCAACCAGGCCATAAGTGCGAGAACCCTGAAGCGACGACCGGAAGTTGAAGCTTTCGTCCGTATGGCTTTTGGCGTAATTGCCAAACAGGTAGACCTTGCTGTTGTCTGTTACATCGAATGCGGAGTTCAACAGGAACTTGTAGCCGTGGGTCGGGGACTGGCCCCAGATCTGCGCCGGCAGCGGGTAGTTCGGAATCGTGTTCGCCAGGCTGGGGTTTTCCTGCTCGAACGACACGGCGATGGGTCGCGTCACGCCGCGGCTCGTCTGGCCGTCGCTATCGTACTCACCCGCAATATTGAAGAAACCCCGGTCCCAGCGCATGCCGTAGTCGGCGGAGTACTGGTGGCTCTGGCCGTCGTTGTCGTCCTTGTATTGGCCGTAGAGCGCCTGCACTTCGAGGCCCGCATTGTCGCGCAGGCCATAGTTCAGCACGCCGGCGATGGCATCCGACCCGTACTGGGCCGTCGCGCCGTCGCGCAGCACTTCGAGGTGCTTGATGCCGATCGAGGGAAGCGAGGACAGGTCGGAGCCTTGCGAGCCGAACGAGAGCGCTGTGTCGCCGCCGACGTAAACCTGCACCAGCGCCGAGCGGTTGAAGCGCTTGCCGTTCATCATCACGAGGATTTCGTCGGCAGGCAGGCCGCGCAGCGACGGTGAGCGCACGATAGTTGAGGCGTCCGAGATCGTGTTCTGGCCCACGAAGAACGAAGGCACGAGGTACTTGACCTGATCCATCATGTTCGCGGCGGGCTGGGTCGTCAGGTCACTGTTCGAAATGACGTCGACCGGCGATGCGGAATCGGCGACTGTCCGATCGACGCGGCGCGTGCCGGTGACCACGACCTCATCCAGACTGTTCCCCGAAGTGGTCGTCACCGTGGCGGTCGGTGGGGTGGTCTGCGCCTGAGCGGCGTTCACGGCCAGCGACAGGATCGCCGTCATCCCAATAGTCAGAATCGATTTCATTCAGGCCCCCTAAATAATGCGTTGCTAAAAGGCAACAAACAGACGACTTATTCGGCCGAGTGTAGAAGCACTGAAATATATTTGCAACCTTACAAGTCTCCCGTGCCGAGGGCTGACAGTCCGCAGCGAGCTTCGCCTGCGTAGGACAATCATGCACTTGGCTGAAAGAGGTCTACTGGCTTCGCAGTCGTTCCTGTCGGCCCGGTGCCCCCATCGCCGAAACCCCAGGTTTCGGTGACTTGGGATTTGTGGTTGTAGCGGTTACACCTACGGCCGTCTTGCCTCTATTAAGAGTGCAGATCGCGTAAGGCTGTTAACGCGATTCGTTAACCTTGAACCACCGGCGCGCTGAGGGGGTCAGGGAATCGGGGTGCTGCCGTGGGCGCCTTCAACTGCGGGAGTGCGCCAGCCGCTTTTGACTCCCCAGTAGCAAAAAACCAGCGCGGAGAGGCCCACGCACAGCTGGTCCCAACCGTAGCCGAGGTACCCGTGCCCCTCAAATTCCTTGCTGCCGGCCCAGGACAGGATCGACACCGTTGCCAGGTAAGCCACCAGCCACCAAGCCCCGCGCAGGTGCCTGTGAAAATTGTTCCAGCCCTGTTGGCCCTGGTAGTAGGCATAGACAGGGAGCGGCAGCATCAGCACCAGCATGATCTCGCCGGTATGCGGCCAGCGCGCCCAGTACAGCATCAGCGTGGCCAGCACGAAGGCGACCGGCGCCAACACATGCAGCAACGGCACGCGCAGCGGGCGGGGAAGGTCCGGGGCGGTGCGCCGGAGCAACATGACGCTGATCGGCACCACCAGGTAGGTGATGATCGTGGCCACCGATATCACCGCCGCAAGTTTGCCCCAGCCGCGGAAGAAGAACAGGAAAATGAAGGACACCACCAGGTTGAACCACATCGCCGGCCGCGGAATGCCGTAGCGCGGATGGACCCGCCCAAACACCGAATGCAGCGTCTTGCTGCGTTCCATGGCGTAGATCATGCGGGCCGTGGTCGCGGTGTAGGTGGCGCCGGTGCCGCTCGGGCTCACGAAGGCGTCCGCGTACAGCAGGATCGCCAGCCAGTTGAGGTTCAGGGCCAGCGCCAGTTGCGCGAACGGGGAGCTGTATTCCAGGCCGGCCCAGCCCTCGTTCAGATGGTCCGGTGAGACCGCGCCCAGAAACGCGACCTGCAGCAGCAGGTACACGACGGTACTGAGTGCGATCGAACCGAAAATGGCCAGTGGCACGCTGCGACCGGGATTGTGGGCCTCGCCGGCCAGATTGACCGGGCTCTGGAAGCCGTTAAAACTGAACACGATGCCGCTGGTGGCGACCGCAGTAAGGATGGAGGCGAGGTTGCCCACGTGCGGCCCGCCATGCACGCCGACCTGAAAGTTTGCGGCATGAAAGCCGGTGCGCATCAGCGCGATCGCGGTGGCCGCCGGCACGATCAGCTTGAAGAAGGTGATCGCGCTGTTGGCGTCGGCAAAGACCTTCACGCTCCAGAAATTCAGCAGGAAGTAGATCACCACCAGCACGGCGCAGATGCTACAGGCCCGGAACGGTCAACTCGCCCTGCCCGTTGGCGGCGTGCACGTACAGCGCCTGCGCCCAGTCCCAGGGCCAGGAGCTCATGTACTGCACGGAGGCCTCGGCCTCGACCGGAATCACCGAGACGATGGCGATCCACGCCGACCAACCGGCGACGAAGCCGACCAGCGAGCCGTGCGAGTAATGGCCGTAGCGCACCGCGCCGCCGGATTCGGGAAACATGGCGCCGAGCTCGGCATAGGTGAGTGCGACGAACAGGATGACGACGGCGCCGATGATCCAGGCGTAGATCGCCCCGGGCCCGGCCAGCTGCGCAGCGCGCCAGGCGCCAAACAGCCAACCCGAGCCGATGATGGAACCCAAGCCGGTGAACATCAGGGCCAGGGCGCCCACGTCGCGGCGCACCGCGTGCTCATTCGCCATGTCTAGGATCCTTTTGGCCGTTCAGTGTCGCGTCAGTCTACTGTGCTGACTTCAGTTGTGGGCGCAGTCGCTCCACACGGGCCGTCGCGCGCGCGCGCTCGGCCTCGGTAGCGGCCAGGCGCTGCTCGGCGACCGCGTATTTGAATACCTCCGCGGTGTTGCCGACGATTGAATGCATCCGCACCAATAACTCGGCGAATTCGGCACTTTCGGGACGGCGATAGAATGCCGCCTCGACCGTGGGTAAAAGTTCGCGCGTGGCGGCCACGTCCCCTTGTCCGGACACAAGCCACCCGAGCTGGTACGGGGCCCGCGGATCATTAGGGGCCAGAGCGATAGCGCGCTGCAAGTGCTCGCGCGCCGCCGCGCGCGTGACTTTGCCGTCTACATCCGAGGTGCCCGGCATGCCCTCGTCCTTGAGGTGCACCAGGCTCGACAGCAGCGCCCCCAGTTCACGGTGAGTCGTAGCCGAAAGCTCTGGCAGAGCGCCAAGTCGCTGCACACTCTCCTGCACCTGTGCGTAACGCCTGACACCCAGTGCATGACGTGCAACGGCCAACATCGCCCGTTCGTTCTTCGGGTCCGTGCTGAGCACATCCTCCGCCATTTTCGCGCCCGTCTCAGAGCGCGGCTCGTGCACCAACAATAGATCCGCCACCCTCGCCCTAACCTCGGTCGCCGCCAATTTCTGCGGCGGGCTCAATGCAGCAGGATCCGGCAAAGGGACGGAATATTGCGCAAGCTTGAAATTGCGCCGGAGCTTTTTAAAGTATTCATCGAGTTGCTCGTAGGGCATGCCGAAGGTCGCGGCATAGGCCGACTCTTGGCTCTCCCCCATCAGGATGCGCTGCAGGTACTGCGGCATCGCCCTGTCGAGAACCTCGTCCAATACGCTTAAGTGCGCCAGCCACCAGCATTGCGCGTCATAGAGCGCCTCGGTTTCGGGCGAGTGATGCAGGGTGGGATCGCCGGGAGGGAGCTGAAGAAATTGCGCCATCGGGATCCACCCGTGCTCCAGGCGGGCGACGCGTTCCCCAGCGTCGGGACCGATTGTCAGACGATCCTGATCGAAGCTCGCCGTAGATAAAAGCAGCGCGATCCCATGCCGATACCAATCCGGCAGCCTCGCCATGCCCCAGCTGGCAAGCAGCGCGTATACGCGCGCGGCGTACACATCTCGATCCAACGCATGCCCATCGCTGCGAAGCACAAGGTAATCGTCAAAGGCCCCGGCGCGAAAGAACGCGCCCCCTTGGTTGGCCCACACCGCGTCCAACCCGGACAACTCGCTCTGCGGCAGCGAATAAGCGCGCGTGGGCGGCTCGGTAGCTCCGCCGGGCAAATGCAAGAGCGTACGCAGACTCTCATCGATCGCCCCCAGCCTGCGGCCCACAGATTGCGCCTCGGGCAACGTGCCTTCGGCCGTCACATCCAAGTCCTTGTAGGTATATGCCCAATAATCAGCGGCGCGCGCACCCGGCGCAATCGCCAGTGCGAGCGCGATTGCGCTCCACGCCGTTGTGGCTCGATTCACTTGGGCAGCGTGGCCTGATACAGGGGCATGACCTTGGGCAACAGCTTTTGCAGATCCGCCGTGCGCGATTCGCTCGAAGGGTGTGTGCTCATAAAACCTGGCGTACTCCCCTGCCCGGAGGCCGACATTTTGTTCCACAGGCTGATCGCCGCGTTCGGGTCGTAGCCGGCGCGCGCCATCAGCTCAAGTCCGATCTCGTCCGCCTCGGATTCCTGGACCCTACTGTGAGGCAAGTTAAACGTCACATCGGTCAAAATACTGGCCAATTGCATGGACACGTCACTAAGGCCCGCCAACCCGGCCAGAGCGGTCAATCCGACTTGCTGGTCCATTTGTCTTGAGACCTGTTCGCGACTGTGCTCGCGAAGCGCATGACTGATTTCGTGCGCCATGACCGTGGCCAGCTCGGCATCGGTCAGATTGAGTTTATCGATCAGGCCGGTATAGACCATGATCCTGCCGCCGGGCATGCAGTAAGCGTTGATCTCCTTGCTGGTCTCCACGTTGATCGCCCAGGGCCAGTTCTTGGCGTCGGGGCGAAATGCGGGAGTCTGGTCGATCAGCCGCGCGGCAATCTTGCGCACGCGCACGGTCTGCGCAGAATCGCGATTGAGGGTGTTGTTGGCGCGCGCCTTTGCGAGCTCGGCGTTGTAGGCCTGGGCGGCACTCCGATCGATGTCGGCCGCACTTACCATCGTGGACATGGATTGTTTACGCGAGACTCCGACCGCTCCCGGCTGGGTGGTCTGAACGGTCTGGCAAGCGACCACTATCAAGGCGATGGACAGCAAAGGAAGGTATCGGCAGGTCCGCATATTCAGTTTCCTGTGGATGGTTGCACTTCGACCGGCACGGGCTTCTGCGCCGTCTCAGGTACGACTGGCGTCGAAGGTGGTGTGCCTGGTGAGTCGGAATTCGCGCTCGCCTGAGGGGTAGGCGTCGGCTCAGAGGTCGAGGCGGGTGCGGCGGGGGTGACGGCCGGCGCTGGGGGCGGACTCAGTAGGTCCCGCACCAACTCCTGATCCGGCAGATGCACCGCAAGATTTGCGCAGGCGTCACGTATCGCGAGAGCCGTTACCACTTCCACGCCCTCCGCGCTCCCCAAACCCTTGGATGGCGCGCTTCCATATCCCTCGTAGATCCAGCTGCCCAGCATTTTTCCGTCCACCGACAGTAGATTGACTTTATAGCCAATGGTGGCCGAATAGTAATCCGCGCCCCCCGGCGAAGGCAGCAGGTACACGTAGCTGTCTACCGTGGTTTCGAGGATCGCGCTGAGCTTCTGCGATGCGATGGTGGCGGCATCGCCGGGAGGCTCATCGCTCAGCATCACGGTGTGCTCGAACATGGCTCCGGTGACGCGGCGTATGGCGTCGGCCTGGCCCGGACCCAGGTTGATCTCCCACTCCCGCTCCTGAGTTTTCTCCTTTTGCACGTACTCGGCAAAGGATTTCGGAATTCGCACGCCCATCGTCAAAGGCAACGGAGTCATCAGCAAAGGCGGAATTTCCGGCTTGACGGTCAGGCGAGTCGGTCCGCAACCGGTCAATGCCGCCCCAGCGGCGCAAAGCCACAGGGTCATTGCCCAACTGGTCTTCTTCATTGATCTGCCCGTCACCGGGTGCCCACGCCCGGTTCCGGATTCAGCCCGACGAACGCCCCACCGTTGCGCCGGCACAAAACGCGCATCAGGGTGGAATAGCGCATCTGGGAAAATGGCGGAAACGACGGATCGAGCGGAAAGCCGAGCGCGTGGATTCGCACCTGGCGCTGCCCGTCCGCGTCCGGCCGGTTGATCGCGTCCACGGTCCGCACCACCGAATCGATCGAATCGCCGTCGAATTCGTCGCCAAACACGAAGATGCTGATCTTGTAGTTCTGGTTGCCGTAGGTGCGTATCGCCTCGATGATCCCCTCGGCCGGACTCGACGCCGAAAATGGCGTCCAGGTGCGCAGTCGGTCGATGACGTTGTGCCGTTGCGAGGGCGAGTCAGGCAGCCACTTGCCGCGAAAGCTCGGATACATGTACACGCCCTGATCGTTCATGACCTGGAAGCCCTTGAGCTTCGGATAGATGTCGAGCACCTCGTTGACCTTCTGCAGCAGCAGCGGCCAGTGGAAGTTGTACATGCTGCCGGAGGTGTCGATCAGGAAAATCACGTACTCGCTGTCGATCGGCACACCACCGATCGCCGCATCCTGCAGGCGCTTGTACTGGGAGCCCAGGCAGCCGCTTCATCTCATCGGTCAGCGTCTGCTGCGCCGCGACCAGCTGGCCCTCGATCGCGTTGGTGACTTCGGCTTCCTGGCGGGAGCCCTCGCATCTCGCCGCGTACCGACGACAGGTCACCGCGCAACCGCGCCAGCCGCAGCTGGTCCTGCGGACACCTCGATCTTGCGGGCCTTGAGTTCTCGATTCACAGTATTTCCGTGCGACCGCGTATCTCGGCCAGCTCCTCCTGCATCTTCGCAACGCGCCGGCCAGGTCCACGCGCGCCTGCTCGATCGCCTTGGGCTCTCCGTACTTGCTCGAGCACGAACAGCAGGATGATCGCTCCGAAGGCGCAGCAGATCGTGTCCAGGAACGACATGCTGAAGACGTCGAATTCGCGACTGCGCCGGCGCTTCACGGCCAGTCCTTCGACGGCATCAGGAACGAGCCGTGCGTGCGCCGCGCGGCTCTCCAGAAGGCGCCGGGCGCCTGCGGGTCGCCCTCCATCGGCAACAGGATGACGTTCATCGGAATGGCGGTGGGATAGTGGTTCACCGCCTGCTCGAATAACTTCAGGCGCCCGTTGCCGTCGATGGTCTTGTGCGAACCCGGCCCGTCCTTGCCCTGGGTCGGCAGGCCGTCGGTGATGATGATGACGCTGTCGGGCTTGGGATCGAGGCTGGTGACCACGGCGAAGGCGTTCTCCAGGCTGGTGCCGTTCTGCGGCACCAGCTGGCGCAGCGCATCGATCGCACCGCTCAGCGAGTTGGCGTCGGCGGTCTGCAGCCATTTGCCGGCGCTGCCGCTGACCAGCGGCCATGCGGTGGTATTGAACGAATAGATCTGGAACTGCCGATCGCCGGCCAGCTGCGACATCAGCCATTCGACCGTGGCCACGGTGCCGCGCCATTTCTCGGCCGCGCGCCGCCGCTCGGGCGCCATGTTGCGCAGGCGGATCACGTTGACCAGGGTCTCGTCCATCATGCTGGCGGAGCTGTCGACCAGAATCAGCGTGTGCTGTCCGTGCAGCTTCAGGCCCGTGAGGTAGCGCGCGATCGCCCTCCCCTTTGAAGCCCGCCACCTTGTTGCCCGCCGCCCCGGGCTGTGCGAGCCGGCCTCGAGCCGGCGGTTGCCGGCTTCGAGTGGACTTCAGGTCGGCCTTGAGCTGATTGATGTGCTCGCGGCGCGACAGCGTCGTCTGGTTGTATTCGGCCAGCTGTTCCTTGGTTTGGTTCAGTTCCTCCAGGACCCGCGACGACTGCCCCTGCGCCGCGGCCTCGGCGTTGGTGGCGGACTTGAGCGCGTTGGTCAGCACCACGAGGTTCTCGTAACCGTCCAGCACCTGGGTTTCGAGCCGATCCGCCTCGGCGCGACTGGCGGCGCTGCGATGCTGCTGGTCGCGGCCCGCCGACGCATTGAGAATCATGTAGAGCAGCACGATGGCGCCGAAGGCGCAGCAGATCGTGTCCAGGAAGGACATGCTGAAAATATCAAAGCGGCGGCGCTGCATGCTCATCGACCATCTGGACCATCTCCAGCACGATGCCGGGCGCGCCGAGGCGCACGCGATCGCCGCGCCGCAGCTCCGCCCACCCGTGCACGCGTTGCTCGTTGACGAACGAGCCGTAGCTGCTGAGATCCTCGATGCAGGCGATTCCATCGCGCAGCAGCAGCGCGGCAATGCACGCGCGACACGCCCGGCGCGCCGGGCGGCAAGCCGCAGCGCGCGCACGCCGTCGGGCACCTGCGTGCCCACCGTCAGCGGCTCGACGCGCAGCGGCCAGGCCCGGCCGTCGCACACCACGTGGGTGGCGGTCTGCTCGCTGGGCGCGCGCGTCGGCTGCTCAGCGCCTGGCCGGCGCTTGCAGCTGTTCGAGCGGCAGCTGGCACACCAGCGCGGGCTCCGCGCCGCGCAGGATCAGGCGTGATGGCGCAGCGCGCCGCGCGCTGCGGCGCCCTCGGGCAGCAAGCGTCACCACGCAGGAGTTCAGCTCCTGCAGTCGTTCGACCAGGCCCGGGAGCGCCTGCACGCGCTGCCCGACGCGCAACTCCAGCGCCTGGCCGGCCGGCCGCGCACTTTGCACGAGCTGCAGGAGCGGCGACGAAGCACGGCTCGGCGGCGCTGAGCCACTGCGCCCGGGTGAATTTGGTGTGCGGATTGTCGCTGCCCACGCTCGAGCGAATCGGCACCGCCTCGCTGGTCTGCAAGCGCCTGCAGCCAGCCGGCCACGCCATCGGCCAGGAGCTGTTCCGTCTGGGCCTCGAACAGCGGGTCAAAGCGCGTCTGCTTGACGAAGTTGCCGGCGACCACCTCGATGCAGCGTTGCTCGATCCGCTGCCATCCCCACCCGCCGTCCAGTTCGAAGCGCGCGCGACGCGCCCCGCGGCCCTCGCGTTCCACCGCGGTCGCGACCACCCGATGCCGGTGCAGCTCCAGGTGCATGACGTGCACCGGCACCGGCGCCAGCGCGCATGCGGCCAGCGCCGCATCGACCAGGCCGGTCTCTGACACACCCGCCTCGGCGGCAATCCCGAGCAGCAACCCGAGTTGCTCGCGCGTGTAGCCGGCCGGCACCGCGACGATCAGGCGCCGGTCAGGATCGGCCGCTTCGCTCAGCAGCGTGCGCAATTGCTCGAAAGCCCAGATCGGCGTTGGACAGTTGCGGTCGGTGCGGCCGCCCGAGCGGATCGGCGGCCAGGTCCTGCCAGATAGCGCTGGTAGCTGCGCTGCGGCTGCAGCTTCGCTTGCCGGGCCGCGGGCGACGCCGGTCAGCAATCTGCGAGTCGGTGACGCAGGCCACGCCCGGTGCGGGCCACGACGATGCGCCTCCTCGTCCGCCGGTGCCCGGCGAGACCAGGATCAGCTGCGCGTCGTTGAGTTCGAGTGCCAGCATGGGCACTAGCGCATCTGCAGGTGCCGGATCAGGTGCGAGTCGAGGTAGTTTTCGGTATCCAGCACCGTGCGCTCCTGGCGCAACTGCATCTGGTGCAGGCACAGCATCACCACGATGCTGAGCGACAGTGCCACCAGCGTGGAGTTGAACGAGGTGCCCAGGCCCGCCACCACGCCGGAGACGTCGCCCTTCGACGGCCTTGTGGGCCTGCTGGAGCGAGTTGCCGATGCCGCGCACGGTGCCGACGAATCCGATGGCCGGGATCGCCCATGCCACGAACCGCACCATCGACAGTTCCGAGTCGAGCCGGTCGGTCTCGAGATTGCAGGTCTCGCGAATCGCGAAGGCGACGTCCTGGATGTTGCGGGTCGCTCCGAAGCGGTGCAGACCCGACAGCAGCGCGCGCGGCAGCAGCTCGGATTGCAAGCGCTGCGGGCAGCGCCTCGATCTGGCGCGCGTACTCGCGGCTGTCCTCCGGCAGGATGCGCACTCCCGGCGGAAGCGACAGCAGGTCGGTGTCGAGCAGGCGGCGCGCCCGCAGTATGCCGCGCGATTTGTAGCCGATGATGAAGAACGCCCAGCACGACAGAATCACGCAGGTCTCGGGCTCGTAGTCCTTGATGATCGTGTACATGTCGCGCTCGGGAACAAATTCCTTGTCGCGCGCCATGGCCGCCAGGTTCGCGGCGTAGATCGACGGCCGCGTGCGGGCGGATCACGGTCACCCACACCGCCTGCACCAGCGTCACGATGATGATCAGCGAAAACAGCTCGATCAGAAATTCGTTGGAGTTGGCTTGTTTCATTTGCGGCTTCCTGCTCAGATGTCCACCGGAAACGAGATTTCGGATGTCGGAATGCACCTTTTCGGTGGGATCGATGCGATCCGGCACGGAGGCCGGCTCGCTCGCCGCGGCCGGCGGGTGCGCCGCGCCGGACGCGCTGCCCGGAGCGCTCGCCGGAGCCGTTGCGCTGACGCAGGCGCCGTGGGCGTGGGCGCGGCAGTCGTGGGCGCCGGGTTGTGCCGGCGCGTGGGGGGCTCGGCCGCGAGCGCTGCGAGGCGGCGAGCCAGACACCAAAGGGCAACGATCAAGACTGGCAGTTCTCATGATGTCACTCCGCGTAGCGGGCAATGCGAAAGCCCAGATCATCGCGCGGCGCGGCGCCCGCCGAGCGCGCCGCGACCGCGCAGCTCGGCAGGGTCGGCGCTGCGCCAGCTGGCGCCACGCACGGCGTGCTGGGTGCCCGCCGCAAGATTCATCGGATCCACCGCGACCGTCGTCGGCGTCGTAAGAGGTGGCGTAAAGATCCATCGTCCACTCACTCACGTTGCCCCCCAGATCGTACAGACCCAGGGCGGAGGCCGCAAAGCTGCCCACCGGCGCGGATGCCAGGAAGCCATCGTCGTAACCGGCGATCACGTCGGTCAGCGGCGTGCGCGCGGAGGCGTCGGCGTAATTGCCTGAGTTCGGCGCCACCGGCAGCGCATCGCCCCAGGGATAGCGGTGCTGCGCGGCGCCCCCGCGCGCGGCCCATTCCCATTCCGCCTCGCTCGGCAGGCGGTAACCGGTGGTCATCGGCGAGACACGGGCACCAGCTCGCCGCCCTGGGCTGACGGTACGCCGCCGGCAGGCCATCGTGTTGCGAGAGCCAGTTGCAGTAGGCGACCGCGTCCTGCCAGCTCGACCTGCGCCACGGGCTGGTTGTCGGAGTTGAGCGAGACTCCGCCGAACATGCCCGACTTGTGCTCCGGTCGAAATTCGTCGGAACTGCGCGTTGCTGATTTCCGCGCGTGCTCAGGTAGAACAGCCGCTTCAACTCCACCGGCCGCTGGCCCTCGTTGGCGCGCCGTCCGGGCTCGCGCCGCGTGCTGCCCATGGTGAAATGCCCCACCGGCATCAGGCGCATCTCGATCGAGCCGTGGGCGCGAATCATCGACGGAATGCGCGCCGCGCGCTGCTGCGCCTCGGTCAGCATCGCCACCTCCAGCGCCTGCTCCAGTCCGGGCCGCGGCGTCACCGTACTGCTGGAGCTGACGAAACCGGGTTTGCGCACCTCGATCTGGTGCGCCACCGTGGTCAGTGACAGCGTCTGATTGCCGTGCCCGCGGCTGCCACCGTCGATCCAGACCTCGGCATCCGGCGGGGTCACGTGGATCGTGATTTTTCCGACGATGGGCACCAATTCGACATTGACCTGCTCGTTGCGATCCGGGGCCCAGCTTCACGGTTCGTGTCGCTTCCTCGTGGCCTGGCAGCGCCAGGGACAGTGTCGTGCTGACGTCCGGTCTGAGCGTTCAACCGCAGCGGGAGTATCGCCTCGATACACGCCACCGGCCATCACGCGCGCACCGGCCGGGATCGTACGCACCATCAGCGAGGCGTCCGGCAAGCCCAGACGCACCGGTCCTATGGTCTGCGGCTCTCCGGCCTTGACCAGCAGATCCATCGTCCAGGGCTTGAACCCGCTCCGGCGCAGCTCCACCTGATGAGTGCCCGCCGCCAGCTTCGCACTGACCGGCGTGACACCCATGAGCTGACCGTCGATCAGGACCTGTGCGGCGCTCGGCTCGTGAACCGATCGACACGAGCGCCGAGTTCGCCAGCAGCCTTGGCGCGTAGGTTTGCACCTTGCCCTCACCCTGCACGTCGATGTCGCCGCGGTACGGCAGGAATCCACCCGCCTCGATAAGGACGGTGTGCTTGCCCGCAGGCACATCGACAATGGCGGGTACGGGGATCGCGTCGCGGTTATCAAGGTGCAGTAGGCCCAGGGCGGCCAGCTCGACGCGCACTCGGCCGGGCAATTTGCTGCAACTGTACCGCCACGACCTGGCCGCTTGCTCGCCCGCGACAAATTCGCGCTGCGCGGTCTGGTATCCAGGCGCCTGCGCTCGCAGCAGTAGCGCCCGGGTCGCACGAACAGCTGTGTTCCGAACCGCGGCGTCAGCCATGAGCCGGAAACATGCACCTGTGCGTTTGCCGGCAGCACTTTGATTTGCACGGCCACGCCGGTGGCCAGAAACCACAGGATCAACACGATCAGAATCGCCGATGAGGCTATCAGTACCGCTCCGCGCCTGGACTTCGAAGGCTTCGGTGCTCGCCGCCTGCGTGCGGCGATATTTCATGCTGACCAGGGCGTCGGACTCTTCGCTCGTACCGCCCGAGATCAGTCCGTCGCGCTCAAGCACTGGCGGGGCGGTGACATTGCCAGCGCCGCCGTCGTCGACCTCAAGACGGCGTATGCCATCCCGGTTGGAGAGGCGAATCAGCACGGCACCGACCGAAATCACATCGCCCGCCTGCAGCCAGGTCGATCCTTGCACCGCTGTGCCGTTGTGGAGCAGCGAGCCGCTGCCGGTCGGCTGCACAAACAGTGCGTCGTCTTCCAAGCCTACCCAGGCGAGAGGTCCTGTGGCACTTGGGTCGACTACCACTGCAGAGCCTGGCCCGCCGAGCGCGAGCGGGAAATCCTCCCGCTCAACCGCTCGCTTGCCGAGGGAATCGTAGATTTCCAGCACCACGCTCATATCGGGTCCACGCATTGGATCAACAGCGCCGGCGGCGCTTTGCCCGGCGCCACAGTCAGCTCGCGGCGCACATCGCGATAGCCGCTGCGCGTGCCCACAACCACGTAGCGGCCGGGCTTGAGCTGCAACTCGCGCTGCGTAAAGTTGCCCAAAGGTCACCGATCCGATACACCGACGACGTTCGTAAGATTGTCGGAACGCAACGTGACATCCACAGGGCGTCGCGGCCAGGCTTGAGCAGCTCGGGACCTGGCCGATTTGGCGCGACAGCACCGGTCCCGGGGGAGCGATATGGCCTGCGCCTGCTGCAGACTGGTGCGCGCCGCGGCATACACCGCATCGCTGTAGGTGCGCTCGGGATGCGCAATGATTTGTTGCAGCTCTCCATCCAGCTGTGCACGATCGACGGCGACCTGCAGCGAACGGCGCGCATCGACCAGGGTGTGAGTCCAGCGCAAGGGCGTGCTGATACTGGGTGACCGCCTCCTGCCAGTGCTCGCTCGCCCTCAGCCACCGCGCCTGGGCGAGCGCCGCCCGCCAGTTGCGAGGCGGCGTCCATGGCCGACAGCTGTGCGGTGGCTCGTGCGATCTCCGGATCGTTGGGCTTGATTTCTGGCCTCCTCGAGGGCAGCGCGTGCCGCCGCCTGCTGGTGCTGCCCGATCGCCGCGTATGCGCGCGCCATCGCACGGCCGAACTGATCCGCCTGCAGCTGCCGCCGGTTCGCGCCGCGCCCGCCTGCGCGCGAGCGGTCGAAAGGATCGAGCGCCGCCGCCTTCCGATAGGTCGCAGCGGCCTCGGCGATCCGCCCTTGTTGCTCGTACCCCTTCGCGCTCTGCCAGCAGCGCGAACACGGCATCGAGGGTCGTTGCGCGGCGCGCGCCGTGCTGCGCCGCGCTATCGCCCGGCCTGATTGTAGGGCCTGCGCGAAAGCTCGGCCGCCGCGTCTTCGAGTCGCCTTGCTGAAGCGCGCTCTCCCCTCGGTCCAGCGGCGGCCTTGAATGCCGGCTCGCGCTGCGCTTCAATCGCACGACAGGTCGCGGGCGAGCGCGCTGAGGTCCGATTGCGCCCTCGCGTAGTCTGTTTCTGCATTAAGCGCGTCTGCCGCGCCGAGCGCCGCGACGGCCGCGGCAGTGCTCGCCGCGGCCCAGGAATCCGAACCGGCCTTCCTGAGTGCCGCCAACCGTGGCACTTACGCTGGCTCGTTGTATCGTCGGCCACGGATTTTTGTTTCGCCAGCACCTGCAGATCGACCGGCTCCTCGGGCGCCGTTGCCGGAGGGGGCCCGGCGCACTCGGCGGAACGCTTACCGGCGCCGGAGCCGATGAGTGGCGAGCGGGCACGATAAACAGCGCCAACGCGACGAGTGCGAGTATCGAGATCACCGCCACGGCGACACCGGACCTGAATCCCTGGCGCTGGATCGCTTTCGGATCGGGCGCAGCCACCGAGACAGGACGCTGCCAGGAGGGACGCAAGACATCGGCGCTCTTCGGAGGGGTCAGGACCGGTGCGGCCAGCGGAACCTGGGCCGGCTCGCTCGCTGCGACGGCCGCAAGCTCCGCGCCGATCTCCCGCATCGTGACCGGTCGCAGCTCCGGGGAGTCCTGCAGACAGCGCTCCATCAGCTCGATGAGTCTCGGCGGCGCGGGCTGGACAGGAAGTGCCTTTGCAGCGGGTGCCTCCGCCTCGGCGCGCGCCACCAGGTAGCCTGGCGGATGCCCGGTCAGCAGCTCGCACAGCAGCGCACCAAAACTGTAAATATCATCGCTCGGTTGCGCGGCCATGGCAGAGCGTTGCTGTGGACTTGCTGAGAAAGGTGAATAGGGTTCGCTTGGGTGGCGGGCTGCGCCGATGTTCTTGAGGCTGCCGAAATCCGACAGCTGCGCCCCGAGCTTGGCATCGAGCAGCACATTGGCGGGTTTGAGGTCCCCGTGAACCAAACCCTGGGAGTGCAAATAGTCCAAGGCTTGCGCCAAGGTCTGAAGGTGAGGCAGGAACGAGCGATAGGAGCGGCCTCGCAAACTCCCAAGATCACCGCCCGAGGCAAGCGGCATCACCAGAAGATCGAACTCACCGCTCCGAGCACATTCGATCGGGCGTGCTATTCCCGGATGAACCAAACCATGCCAGGCCTTGTACTGTTCCGACCAGCCGGCCCCGGGCGCGCTCACCCGTTTCACTTTCAATGCCACCGGCGAATTCGCGTCCCGATCCATGGCCTCCCATACGGGCGCGTCCTCCGTGCCGCCTAGGCGGCGCGTGAGTGTGAAGCGATTGGCGATCTCATCCCCGTTCTCGAACATGAATGTCGGTGCGTGGTTTAAGGCTTGACGGGCGACGTTACCTGCCAGCGGTTCGCCAGAACCCGTCTCGTTCTGGTAGAGCTCCTTGAGAAGATGGCGCCACTCCTGGAACTGCTGCTCGCTGCTGCGCTTAGTTCCACCACCTTGCCTTCGACGTCGACATTGATCGGGGCCACATCGGCGCTGAACGATTCGAGTTGCTGCTTGATCGCCTCCGAGTGCGCTTTGGCCTCGGAGCGTTGCGCCATTCCGCTCTTGATCGCCTCGATTCCCGCCGGCGACGCCCAGGCCGCCGCCAATCTGTGCGCCCGGGTTGTTTCTGTTGGCGCTGTCGGTCGCAACGACGGCGCCACCGAGCACTGCGGCGGTTCCCAGCAAGATTCGCGTCAGCCCGCTGCGCTTGAGCTCTGCTTCCTGCTCGAGGTCCGAGTAACTGCTCCGCCGCCAACTGACGTAGGAATCGCCAATTTTCTCCGCCGACACCTGGTACTGGTCATCGACGGTATCCAACAGGGCATAGTCCCGTTCTCGCACTTGCTGGAGGCGCTGCGAGAGCGGACTGTCCTCGGCCGGCAGGCGCAGGAGCTTGTAGGTGCCGTCTCGCTGCTTTTGCAGGTAATCCTGAAAGGCGTAAGGGGCCACCTCCGAATCGAACCGGAGCAAGGCCACGTTGCGGATTTTTTCAAAGTCGGTCGGCTTGAGCTTGGCGCGCGCCGCCTCCAGATCGTCAGCGATCTGTACGTAAAGATTCTGAAACGGGTCCCGTTTCGTGGTCGCCCCGCTTTTGTAGGAGCGCGTATCGGGTTCACCCTCGTAATTCTTTGACAACCAGACGTGTCCGGTGGCGTCGGTAGCCACGATCGCAAGTTTCAGCTTCGCACCGGTCGATTCGAGGATCGTGCCGGCGATGTTGACGTCGAGAGTCGTGAGATTCGCGCGGCACGACTCGGACCTGTCCCCAATAGCCCGTGCCCTGCAATGTGGTCGCCAGCAGTACCGGCATGTAGCGTGCCTCGGCGGCGCGCACGTCCGGATCCACCCGACGAGCTTTTTGTTCCTTTTCGGTTGCCGGCACATTGGGATCAAAAACCCCGATGCCGACATCGAGCAACTGCGGCTCGGCAACTTCGGCCTCGGCCTTGTGTGCCGAGGACAATGGCTGCGGCAAGGTCTCGCTGGTCACGCAACCGCAAATCGCTGCGGCCAGCATTGCCAGAAGACAGCCACCCAAGAATTTCGCGCTCACTTCGCGTCCTTCTTATAGTCGCGGTATTCCTGCCACAGCTTCTCCTGGAGCTTTGGATCCTTTTCCTTCATCGCCGCCTCGCGCAATTGGCGCGCTACGATGTCATCGTCATTGCCGTCGCCGACGTCGGCTGGCACATGGGAAGGACCGCCTCCACCCCCGCCCGCCCCGGCGCTGGAAGGCGTGCCTGCGCCATGGTTCGATGAGCCCTGGCCCGCCGTGGAGGCTCCGGGGGCCGCCGCTCCGCTACCGCTGCCCGTTCCCGCTGAGCCGCTGGTCCCTTTCGCGCCGCCCGTGCCTCCTGCGCCTGAGCCAGCCCCAAACGGTCCGGAACCTTCGCCCGAACCGTTCCCGCCGGCAGCGCCAGCGGCTTCCGCTTCGCCGCGTTCTTTGTTGATTGCGTCCTGAGCGGTCCTGATTCCGCGATCGAAGACTACCAGCGAGTCATCGATCCTTCGATTGATGGCGGCACGCTGTTCCTCTGGAGTTACCGCACCGCCCCCGAGCCGGCCCCGGTTCCTGCATTGCCAATGGCACCACTCCCCGGGCTGCCGTTCCACCCAAGGGACCGCCGCCGCTGGAGCTGGAAGGCCGCCCCCGGCAACTCCCGCGCCCGCAGCGCCGGCGCGCAGGAGCCCCGAGCCCTCCGCCCGGATGAGCGTCCGGCAGGACCCGCCCCACTGGAGGTGGACGCTCCACTCGATGTTCGACCCATTCCTGCGGACGGAAGGCCGGACGCGCCCCCACTCGTCGTGCCGGGCAGACCGTCCATCGCCCTTAGCGCCCGGAGAAATTCCGCTGCTTGGATGAGTACCATCACCGGCCGTGCCCGTGCCAGTCGCGCTCGTGCCTACGCCCGCGCCCGCTTGCGCACCCGCCGATGCGCCGCTGCCGGCCTGCGTACCCGCGCTGCGATCCGCCATTGCTGTGTTACGCCTGAACGCCGCGGCCGGAATCTGCATTGGCTGGCCCACCACCCGTCGCACTCGTGCCCTGACCGCCCGGACTGCTGCCCGCCGGCTTGCGCGCCAGAGCTCATGCGCCACGCCGCTGACTGCCCTGAGTTCCTCCGGCGGCGGTCGCGCCGGTGCCTTCCAGTCTGCCGCCTGCGGTGCCCTGGGGCCGGCGCCGATTGCGCGCCAGTGCTCGCCCCTGAGCCCTCAGTGCCGCGCCCGACTGGGCGGATGCACTGGTACCTGCGCCCTGGCTGCCTTGGGTACCTCCACTTGGTTCCCCGCCGGAATTCGCAGCCGGCGCCCTGCTGCCCTGAGTTGCCGCCTGGAGACTGCGAACTTCCGGCACCGCTTTGCGATTGAGCCTGGCGGATGTCGGGCCCGAGCTTTGGTTCGGCCCTGCCCGGCTCTGACTCGCACTCGAGCTCGTACCCTGACTGGAACTCGAGCTTGAACTCTGCGATGAGCTGGAACTCGGGCTGGACGCGGTGGGTGTCGAGGACGTGGAAGGCGTCGATGGCGTGCTCGCACAGCCGCCCAGCAGGCACAGCTCAGGCCTGCGGCCACGGGGCGAGGCGCTTGCGGCGGCGCAGCGCGCGACTGTCCACAGGGATGTGCGGTCCGAATTGGTTTCATAGCGTCACATTCATTGCTCCATGACGCCAGCCCTCTTGAAGTCGCTGTCGCTGCCCAGCAGGAAGTGATCGAGTTCCGCGGCCAGGCGCGTGCAGGCCGTATGCTGCACCGGCGCCACAAACGGCAGCGGAATGATAGCGCCGACGATGATTGAGTTGCCGCTGGCCGCCGCACCGACCTGCCGAGGGCCACGCCCGCGTTCCAGGTCCCAGATTTTCGCCTGGTAGTCCGAGGTCTTTTTCCAGAAGCGCCATGCCGATGCAGCCTGCCCCGCCCGGGCCGGCCGCGCAGGCCAGCGAGCCGCTCTTGTCCGTGACTACGGTGCCACCCTCAATGGACACCACGTATCTGACCTGTGCCGCGGCGATGCGTTCCCGGACGCCCGGCCGGGCCAGCAGGATCCGCGCAAATTCCGCATCGGCGGGCGCGGTGCTGGCCTCGAGCCAGGGGTAGAGGCTGTCGATAAACGCCTGATGCGACACCAGACGGAAGTGGCGGCCGGGGACGCTCACGATCTGCTCGGCACGGTTCGCCTTGGCGATCGAGTGTCCTACGAGCTGCTTCTCGAGGCAGTCCGAGAAAGCCGCTCTCCGAACCCACGCCGCGCAGCTCCGGCTTGGCCAGCAGCACCACGCCCTCGCCCGAGCCTATGGACGCGGCCACATCGCGCGACTCGTCGATCTTGACGTGGATGCATCCGGCGAGCGCCACGCTCGCCAAGACAGGCAGCAGCCGCTGCACCTCATCAACTGGCCCCCGAATAGGCAGGAACCTCAGGTATGTTCCGGATTATCTCCTAACGGGTTCTAAACGCGACCACCATTGACGGTGGCACCTGCGGGCGATGCGGAAGGCTGTGGCCGAGCTGACGTTATTGACAGCGCCGGGGGAGTCTTCCCGAGCCGAAGGCCGAGTGCGCTCCCCGCGCCCGCCTCAACTGACCAAGCTGTCCAGCAGCCACAATCTCGTAGCCGAGCAGTACGGTGTACAGCAACAGCCGCACCCACCAGATATTGGCCCGGCCAGCAGCCGACCGAAGGTGGGTACGCGGGTCAGCACCACCAGAATCATCACCGCGGTGGCGGTCAGGGCGAGCTTCAGAAAAGCGAAGGCCGGACCGTTGCCGACCACGAACGGTTCCATCAATGGGTTGATTTCGATGGCGCCGTGCTGGACCAGCACCAGGGTCGAGCATCGTGTCGGCCATCGACAGCAACAGCACAATGAGGGCGGCCGCGAACCAGTGCGAGGCGTGCCAGTCGACGAATCCGACGCGCGCGGGCTCGGCGCGACGCGCGATTCCGGCGCCGCGCGTGCCAGCCTCCGGCCACCAGCGCGCGCATGTTTGCGAGCGCCGTTCGCCGACGGTGCGTCTTTCAACCGGCTCGGTTTAGGAGCGCTGGTAGCAGCCACGCCCGCAATCAACCGGTCGCGGCAATGCGATGCGGCAAATTCGGCGGACTCCTCGCCGAACAGCGGATCGACGATCCGCCGTTCGTCCAGTTGCGCGGCGACTGCCTCGAGCGAGGTGGGCGCGCTCGAGCAGTAGCCTTGCACGAAATCGACGCCCAGCGCCTGCAGCAACGACTGGGATTGCTCGCAATCGACGTGCTTGGCCACCACGTGCACGCCGGCAATGCGCGCGGCCTGCGCAATCGCGACCACCCTCGCCTGCAGGCCGCGGTCATCGACCAGCACCGCGGGAAAGCTCCGGGTCGAGCTTGACCAGGCGCACGCCCGGCTGCAGCAGAAGGTCGATGCCGAGCTCGCTCAACACGAAATTGTCGACCACCACCCCGGCGCCGGCTTGTTCGAGCTGTGCGGCCAGTTGTGCAAAGTACTGCGGCTCGCGGCGGCAGAAATTCATGGGGAGCCTCGAAGGCCAGCAGGCCGCGCGGCAGCTGCGCCTTTTCCAGGCAAACCTTGACGAAATGAAGGAAGTTGCTGTCCTTGAGTGAACCGGTGGTCAGGTTGACCGAAAACTGGGTCGGCTCCCCGGACCAGATCTTCGGCGCGCTGCGCCAGCCAGACCAGCAGTTCGCCGACGACGCGCCGGTCCAGGGCCGCTCCCAGTCCCAGGGCCTGCGCGCCGTCGATCAGTGCCTGCGGCGCTGAGGCTGAGGGCACCGGGCCCGGCCTCGCGCATCAGACTTCGTAACGGCGAATGCGTATGCCCGGCTGGATCGGCATCAGGTGCTGCGCGTGCAATTCCATTTGGAAGCGTCTGCAGCTTCTCGAGGTAACTTATCGGCTTCGGCGTTGTCGATGCGCGGGCTCTCCTCGAGGAGTGCCGCCACCTGCAGGCGCCTTCATCTCGGTGGTCGAAGCGAGCGTGCCGGCGATCGGCCCTGCGCGCCCGAGCTCAAGGTCGCGCCCCACTCGCGCACCGCGCGCACCACCGGTATCGGAAGGTCGGGGCGGCGGTGCCTTTGCCGCGCAGCCAGCGGTCATCGACCACCAGCATCACGAATCCTACGAAGGTGTTGGTATCGTCTTCGGCCCGCAGCAGCAGCGCGGTGCGGTCACGCTGCAGCGGATGATTGACGCGCGCCGGTGCTCCGCCGCCCACGAAACTTTCCAGCGCCACGCGGATCGCTTCGCGCTCGGCCGGGCCAAGCACCTCGCCCTGGTGCCAGTAGATATTGCCCGCGGCATCGTGCAGCGACACCCATTTGGCCCACAGCAGGGGCAGCGAGGCCACGATGCGCTGGCCACAGGTACTCGCCTGCATGGGCGGGCGCGCAGTGCGGAGCGACACGGCCGGAGGCGTGAGGGACATAAGTGAGGAAATTAGCGCGCCGCGCCATGATGCGGTCTGTGAACGGGGTCGCCAGTTCGCAACGACGCGCGAACGGTAATCGCGCTAAAGCGTGCTAGAGCGGCTCAAAACGGTTCAATTCCAGGTTCTTTGCGCACCTTGTCGGCCGGGAAAACCGTGCCGTTGGCCACCACGTACACGCCCGCTGAACATAATTGGACCGCCCCGTAGGCGAGCCCGAGATTGAAGGCGGCGTCGCTGTCGGCAAAGCGGCCCGGGCTGCAGCGCCCCGGTGAGCACGATGGTCTTGTCCGGGATGCCGCTTGCAGCGCCAGCGCGGTCGCCACCATGGTGTCGGTGCCGTGGGTGATCAGGATGCGCGGCGCGGCGGCAGGCCTCGAGCGCCGCGCGGATCGATCTGGCGGTCCTCCTCGTCCATCTCCAGGCTGTCCTTGCGCAGCAGCTCGGTGATCTCGGGAATCTCACTCAGCCGCGCGTGCACGAGCAATTCCCGCACCATCGGGGAGCCGACGTGATAGTTCCCCTTGGCGTCGAAGTACACCTTGTCGATCGTGCCGCCGGTGGTGAAGATCGCGATCTGCACGGCCGTCAGATCTTAAGCTGCTGCCACGCGCGCGAGCGCCAGCGCGCCAGCAGCGCCACGCCCACCAGCATCGAATAAATGACCACGCTGATCCAGCCGCCCACGGCCCCCAGACCCCACTGCGGCAGGAAATCTACCCAGCCCTGGCCCGGGGCAAAGGTGAGCATGTGCGCCAGGGGCACGAACAGGAACCAGGAAATCGCGATCACCATCGTTGCCGGAATCTTGGCATCGCCGGCCCCGCGCAGGCACAACCCGCTGGACAGATTCAGTCCGTCGAAAAATTGATAGGCGGATGCGATCCACAGGAGCCTCGCCCGACAGCGCGATCACCGCCGCGCTGCTCGCTCCGGGGGCCGCCATGAACAAGGGCAGGAGCCAGGGGCCGCAGGCCGCCAGCAGCACGCCCACACCGCCCATGTAGATCGAAGCCAGCATGATCACGCGGCTCCCCAGCACGTAGGCCCAGTTTCGGTCCCCGGCGCCGATCGATTGACCGACCAGCGTGGTGCCGGCCATCGCTATGCCTACGCCGGGAAGGTACGCCACGGCCGTCATGATCATGACGATTTGCGAAGCGGCGCCTTCGATTTCGCCGAGCTTGACCTGCATGAGCTGGAACACCGAAAAGCCGATCAGATCGGCCGCCATGAGCAGCCCCATCGGAAAGCCGATGCGCCACTGGATCCAGATGCGGCGCAGATTCGGCGTCCAGGTCAGATGCGTGCGATAACCGCGCCGGTAATGACCACGCAGAAATGCGGCCACGGCAATCACCAGCCCGCAGGCTTGCGCGGCCATGGTCGCAAGTCCCGAGCCGGCCACGCCCAGATGCAGGTGGAAGATAAGGATCGGATTGAAGATGGCATTGGCCACCGCCATGACCGCCGTCACCAGCAAGGTGACGCGGGGCCGCCCGATCCCGTTGAAAAATCCGAGCAACGCCCACACGCCGGCACCGAAACAGGAGCCGCCCACGCGCGGGAGCCAAAATGCCGCGGCCAGATCCACGATGTCCGCGGGCAGGCCAAAGGGCGCCAGCATCCAGCGGATGGATAACCCGACCGCCAGAAAAACCGGCGTGGTCAGCAACAGTCCCCAAAGCGCGATCCATACGGCCTGCGCCGCGCGCGCCTGCCGGCGTGCGCCGTGGGCCTGCGCGACCACGGTCTGCACCGCCATGCCCAGACCCGAAAGCACCAGCAGCACCACGAACGCCAGCCAGTGCACCGCGCTCACGGCCGCCACGGCGCGCGTGGAAATGCGGCCGATAAACCAGATGTCGGTCAGATTGAGCACCAGCTGCACGGCGCTGTTGGCCATCAGCGGCAGCGCGAGGGCGAGGATGGCGCGCTGATCGACATGCGCCTTTCCGGCTGCGTCGACGCGGCGCGCCGGCACCCGATCCAGGCTTCCCATGGGCCTTAGCGCGCCGCGGCGCTTTCCATCGACTGGTCGATCAGTCCCGCATAGCGGGCGATCAGATCGTCGATGTTGTCGTCCGTACGAGCGAGGCGTTCGTCCAATTGATCAATGACGGCCGATTCGGGCTGACGGTGCGTGCGGTCATGCAGCTCTTCGCTGGCCACGCGCAGCAGGCTCACGACGCGCACGGCACCGAGCGCCTGGAAGGCGTGCTGCGCGGCCGCCAGACTTTGCGCGATCTGGGGCCGTAAGTGATCGTGCAGTGTTCCGTGCGCGGCGGCGGCCCAGAACTCGACCGCCGTGAGCAGGGTCTTTTCTTCCGGGGTCAGTGCGGTACCCTCGCCGGCCGCATCGGCGTCGCGCTTGCGGCCCAGCGCTTCAAGCACGAAGCTGGTAATCGGGTAGATCCCGCGCCAAGTCTCGACCGTTTCCATGCCCGCCCACCCCTAGAGACCCATACTATCAGCCGGGCGTTCGCCCGCGGCCGCCTTTCTCCTACATTACATAAGCGCTCAGGAAACTGCCATAGCGTCATGTTTCACAATGATTTTCTCGGAACAACGGCCTCGGCGCACTGCGGCGATGCGGGGTAAACCATACGTTGTAAAGCGCGGAGAGCGCACGATATGCTTGCGCCAGGCGACTGTAAAAACAGCGTTTAGATTTTCACAACAGTTAACGCTACACCTGAAGTTGCTCTCGCAGCGGCAGAGTTTCGATAGCACCGCCAGAGCGGTTGGGACTTTAGGCATGCACAGCGCATTTTCCAAACAACTTGAGGCGGCCGTGTTGACTCTGGTGGGACACGGCACATTGAAGGATCGTCTGTGCGCCGCGTTCTGCGATCATCTGGATGATCTTAAGGAACAGGAGCTGCCCGCGGAAGTCCAGGGCGAGTTCGCCTCGATGAGCCGCGCCATGCACAGCGCGCGCGCCCTGCCAGGCGACAGCGTGGTGCGAGCTTCGGTGCGCAAGTTCTCCAACCACGCAGGCCCAGAGTTTTGCGACCTTGATCGTTCGTACCTACGTGCTGCACTTGCAGGCGCTGATCGCCACCCCCGTGGGACCGGCCCGCCTGGGGAGCTCCTCGCGCAACGCTCCTCCCTTGGCCGCCCTGGTGGCCTTCGAGGGGAGCGGGGGCGCCGTGGTGCACGCCAAGCGCGCCCGCAATTCCTGAAGATCATTCGATCTTGAATTCGATGGTGTCCCAGCGCTGAGTTTCCTCGTGGCGCGCCTGGAGCTTGATGGCGTCCACCAGCGCCCGCTCGTCCCATCCGGCCTGACTGGCGACCAATTCGGTCACGGTGCGCGGCATCGGCAGCTCGCAGCCGAACCCCGGCATTAAAATCACCGGCTTGTTACTGGCTTTGGCAAAATGCAGCTGGAAAACCATCAGGTCACGGTGAGAGACGTACAGGCTCGAGAGCGCCACCACCACCTCGGCGGCGGCCATCTGCGTACGCAGCTCATCGCGCAGTCCTTCGGTGGAGGTATCGACCGGACGCTGGTCCGGATTGCTACAGTTGCGGTAGTAGAAATTACGTGCGCTCTCAAGGTATTCGAATACCCGCAGGTAATCGTCGCTGAGTTCCCATGCGTGGGTGGTGTAGACCCGTATAGGATCGCTCTGTGACATGAGATTAAGTGTACTGTGCTGTCCGGCCCTTGCCTACTTTTACAGGGTAGAACGTTGCGTTTTCTCGTCTATAACATTCGCTATGCCACCGGCACGGGCCCGGCCTTTCACCTGCCGCTCCCGGGCGCCGGGTACCTGCGCAGCAGCCGCCATGTGCTCGAGCAGATCACCCAATTTATACGCCACGAAAACCCCGACCTGGTGGGCCTGGTAGAAGTCGACACCGGCTCGATACGCACCGGTATGGTCAATCAGGCCGAATACATCGCCGATTCCATAGGGCACTACACCGCCTACGAGTGCAAGTACGGATCAGAATCGATCAACCACATGGTGCCGATCGTCCGCAAGCAGTCGAATGCGCTGCTGGCCTCGCCCAGCGTCACCGGCGAGCGCTTCCACTATTTCGATACCGGCATCAAGCGGCTCATCATCGAACTTGAACTCGAGGAGGTGTGCGTGTTCCTGGTGCACCTCTCGCTCAAGTACCGCCACCGCCAGTACCAGCTGCGCACCTTGCATGATCTGATATCGAGTGCCTCAAAGCCCGTGATCGTGGCCGGGGACTTCAACACCTTCTGGGGCACACACGAGATCTATCTGTTTATGCGCGCCTCGGGGTTGCGCAGCGCCAATTCGCTCGGCCTGCCCTCCTATCCGGCGCGCGCGCCGCGGGTGGAGCTGGATTTCATTCTGGTCAGCGGCGGAATCGAGGTCACCGATTTTCGGATCCCGGAAGTGCGTCACTCCGACCACCGCCCGTTGATCTGCGATTTTGAGATTCGCAAGCAATGAAGGCAAGCGCATGAACGAAGGCAACGCGTGGCGGCTGGAACGCGGCGGCGATGGAATCGCCACCCTTACCATCGATCGGCCCGGAAGCAGCGCGAATGCACTGAGCCAGGCGATCTTGCTGGAGCTTGAAACCGTGCTGCGCGAGCTCGCGGCAGCGCCGCCGGCCGGGCTGATGATCCGCTCGGGCAAGCCCTCGGGATTTATTGCCGGCGCCGACATTCGAGAGTTCACTACCTTTCGTGATGCCACCGACGCCTTCGAACACATCCGCATTGGACAGCGAATCTTCGACCAGCTCGAGTCGCTCCCCTGCCCGACGGTTGCGGCCATCTCGGGATTCGCCCTCGGCGGGGGACTCGAGCTCGCCCTCGCCTGCCGCTACCGCGTCGCGGTCGATGACAGCCGCCTCGCGCTGGGACTGCCCGAAGTGCTGCTCGGAATCCATCCGGGGTTCGGAGGCACGGTCCGTTCAGTGCGGCTGCTGGGCGTGCGCCAGGCGATGGAATTGATGCTCACGGGCAAACCCCTGCGCTCGGATCGGGTGCTGCAATGCGGATTGGTGGACCGGCTGGTGCCGGCGGCGGACCTTGAGAAAGCCGCCCGCTCGATCCTCACCGAGCGACCGCCACCGCACCGAGCGCCACTCCCCGACCGACTGCTCGGATTGCCCGGTGTGCGGCAATTGCTGCGCGCTTCGCTGGAGGCACGGGTCGCGCGTCAGGCGCGGCGCGAGCACTATCCTGCCCCTTACGCGATTATCGATCTTTGGGTGCGTTACGGTGCGCGCGGTCGGGCGGCGTACGAAGCCGAAGCGCACTCGATCGCACGGCTATTCGGCACCGAGGCGGCACGCGGTCTGGTGCGCATGTTCCTGCTGCAGGACCGTCTCAAGGGCCTGGGCGGAAAATCGCCGGTCCCGCTCAAGCGGGTGCACGTCGTGGGCGCCGGGGTGATGGGCGGTGATATCGCCGCTTGGTGCGCGCTGCGGGGCCTTGAGGTGACGCTCCAGGATCGCGAGCTGAAATTTGTCGAGCCGGCCCTGAAGCGGGCCTCGGCATTGTTCGCAAAGCGCATCCGCGATCCGAACGAGCGCAGCGCCGCTCAATCGCGGCTGCGCGCCGACGTCGCAGGGGATGGAGTGGCCAGCGCCGATGTGATGATCGAGGCGATCTTCGAGGATCTCGACGCCAAGCGCGCGCTGTATGCGCAGGCCGAGCCGCGCTTACCCCCCGCCGCCGTGCTGGCCAGCAATACCTCGAGCATCACCCTGGAGCAGCTGGCCGCGCAGCTGAGCAATCCGGGGCGCTTGGTGGGGCTGCATTTTTTCAATCCGGTGCCGCAAATGCCGCTCGTGGAAGTGATCCATTCCGCGCAGACCGACGCCGCCCCGCTCGCCGCCGCGATGGCCTTTGCGCGGCGCCTCGATAAGCTGCCACTTCCGTGCCGCAGCGGGCCGGGTTTTCTGGTCAATCGCGTGTTATTTCCTTACCTGCACGAAGCGCTCTACGCCGCGGGCGAGGGCGTACCGCTGGCACAGATCGATCGGGCCGCGGTGGAATTTGGCATGCCGATGGGGCCCATTGAGCTGTGCGATGTGGTGGGCCTGGATGTCGTGGTCCACGTGGGCGATATCATCACGCGCGAATTGCAACGTGACATGCCTCCCTACGCGCAGAAACTGCGCGAGCTGGTGGAGGCAAAGAAACTCGGCCGCAAGAGCGGACAGGGCTTCTACACCTGGCAGGAGGGCAAGGCGGTGCGCGAGGCCGCGGATGGCACGGTGCCGCCCGATCTCACCGATCGGCTGATTCTTGCGCTGCTCAACGAGAGCGCGGCGTGCCTGCGGGAAAAGGTGGTTGAAGATTCTGATCTGCTGGATGCTGGCGTGGTGTTCGGTACCGGCTTTGCGCCGTTTCGAGGCGGTCCGCTTCACTACGCCAAGACCCGTGGCGTGCCTGCGGTGATTGCGCGGCTCAACGATCTCGAGCAGCGCTACGGTAAGCGCTTCCATCCCGACGCGTTATGGGCGACTTTCGCCTGATCCGCGTCTTATTTGGAGCGCGGATCACTGTGCTAACATCGGGCAAATCGCCAGTTAGGATATGGGAATGACCGAAGGCCGACCCGCCGACGTGGCCTTGTTGCGCAAGCTCTCGCCGCTTGACGGAATGAAGAAGGACAATCTGGCGGCCCTGGCCCGCAAGGTGTCCATCACCGAATTGCCTGCCACCCGCACTCTGTTCAAGGAGGGCGACACGGCGCGCCAATGCTATTGGCTGATCGCCGGGCTGATCGAGCTGCGCGAGGGCGAGCGCACGGTGGCCATGATCCGCGGCGGCACCGCCGAGGCGCGAAGCCCGCTGTCCCCGAAACTCCCGCGGCGCGTGAGCGCACGCGCGGTCGATGCGATCGAATACCTGGCCGTCGACGCCGACCTGCTCGACATGATGATCACCTGGGACCAGACCGGGACCTATGAGGTCGGAGAACTGCAGGCGCATTTTGGCAACGCCGGCAGCGACGACTGGATGACCACGCTGCTTCAGACCAAGGCGTTCCACCGCATACCGCCGGCCAACATCCAGGCCATCTTTATGCGCATGCAGCGCGTCTCCTGCCGGAACGGAGAGGTCATCATCCGCCAGGGCGCCGAGGGCGATTTCTTCTACGCCATCGTCAGTGGCAAGTGCGCGGTCACGCGTGAAACCCCGCTCAATCGCGAGGGGATTCGACTGGCTGAACTGTCGGTCGGCGAAACCTTCGGGGAGGAGGCGTTAATCTCCGAGGGCAAGCGAAACGCCACCGTGACGATGCTGACCGACGGGGTGCTGATGCGCCTGAGCAAGGAAGATTTCCGCGAACTGATGAACGAGCCGCTTCAGCAGTGGGTCGAGTATCCGGCTGCGCGGGAGCTGATCCAGCGCGGTGGCCGCTGGCTGGACGTGCGCCTGCCCTCCGAGTACCAGAACCTGGCGATCGAGGGCGCGGCGAACATTCCCCTTTATTTCCTGCGTCTCAAGCTCGCCACTCTGGACCGGGATACTCCCTATGTCCTGTACTGCGACACCGGGCGTCGAAGCGCCGCGGGCGCGTTCATCCTGCTGGAGCGCGGGTTCGACGCGTACGTATTGCGCGGGGGTCTGGCGAGCGCCGAGCCTGATCTTCGCCGTCCCGGCTAAGTCCGGCCCGCATTCCCCCGACTGCGGCCGACTACATCGTGTGGGTGGCTTTGTCGCCCGATAAGGCGCCTGCCAGATAATTTTCGATCTTGTGGCGCGTCTGCCCGCGATCCTGGTCGCTGAACTGCACGCCGATACCGGTCGTGCGCTTGCCCTGCGCGCCCTTCGGAGTCACCCAGATCACTCGACCGGCGACCGGAAGCTTTTCATCCTCTCCCATAAGGTTTAGCAGCATGAACACTTCATCCCCGATCCGGTAGTTGCTGTTGGTCGGGATGAACAGCCCGCCGTTGGCGACGAAGGGCATGTAAGCGAGGTACAGAGCGCTCTTGTCCTTGATGGTGAGCGTCAGCAGCCCGGGCTTGGAGGCGGCGGGCCGTCCGATGTCACTCCGCCCGGCGCCCTCGCCGGGAGAATCGTTGCGTGCGTGGCTGTCTTTGACCATCGATATTCAGCTCTTGCGCGCCGGGCGTAACTGCCAGAGCAGTTGTTCCACCGCGAGCGCCTTGTTGATCGTTGTCGTCGCCAGCCGCCGAAGCTCGTACAGAGCGTCCATCAGCCGGATCAGACCTCGTATATTCATAGAGGAATTCCCCGCTGGCAAGTGCGCTGCAGTGTGCAGTTCTTTCACGTTCCCCTCGAGAGCCAGCTGCGCGTTGAGGCGTCGTGTGACCCAGTTCTCAGCGCAGTGTAACCGCAGCTCGAAACCCTCCCGATCCGACCAGCGCTCGGCGGCCGGGGCCACATCCAAGGTGCCGGCCAGCGCCCCCTCCAGCTGGGCCTCGGTTTCCCGGCGCAAAGCCAGAAGCTGTGCAGGGTCGGCGCTCAGCGCGCGCA
Source organism: uncultured Gammaproteobacteria bacterium (assembly GCA_963717335.1). GTDB lineage: Bacteria > Pseudomonadota > Gammaproteobacteria > Steroidobacterales > Steroidobacteraceae > FEN-1191. The sequence continues at coordinate 1,008,159 of CAVQVZ010000006.1, forward strand.
GTGGCGCACCCCCGACAATTTCCAGCACCGCCTCCCAGTCCGCCTCACCCCTTTGACGGCGCAACCAGGCGGCGGCCTCGGAGCGCGAGGGCAGATGCACGGGCATCCGAAGGCAGCGGCTCAGGACCGTGGCGGGCAATCGCGCACTGATCGAGGCCACCAGAATAATGAGCACGCCGGCGCGTGGCTCCTCCAGGGTCTTGAGCAGCGCATTGGCCGAATTGGCATTGAGCAGGTCGGCCGGATGAATGATCGCCACGCTCGCCGATGATCCGTGCGCGGTGAGGGCGAGCGATTCGTTCAACGCACGGATCTGCTCGACCTTGATCTGCGTCGCTTCCTCCTCGAGGCTCACCCACCAAAGATCCGGATGCGCCTGGGCGAGCACGCGCTGGCACTCGCGGCACCGACCGCAGGGAAAATTCTTGTCCGTGCATAGCGCCACCTGCGCGGCTTTCTGAGCGAGCTGCAGTCCCCCTCCGCCCGGTACGTCCTGTATCAGCAATGCATGAGGGAATCGCCCCAGCGTACGCGCTCGGCGCAGTTCCTCGATCTGGGGTTCGAGCCAGAACAGATCCAGCCCGGAATGCGCTGAGTCGCTCGCGTTCATCGATCTTCCCCTGCGGGCCAAAGGTCCTCAAGCGCCAGGATCGCGGCGGCGGCCAATTGGGCGGCCGGCTGGGCCGCATCGATTACTTTGATGCGCTCGGGCTCACGAGCGGCGCGCTTGAGGTACGCCTCGCGCACACGCTCGAAAAAATGGACCTGCTCGCCCTCGAAGCGGTCAGGACTTCCGGGGCGGGCTCGCGCACGCGCAAGACCTGCGGTGACGGGCAGGTCGAGCAACAAGGTTCGCTCCGGCCACATTCCGCCATGGACCGCGCCGGACAGTTCCTCGAGCAATCGCTCATCCACGCCCCGCCCTGCCCCCTGGTAGGCAAAGCTCGCGTCCGTATACCGATCACAGATCACCCAGCGACCCGAGGCCAGCGCAGGCCGAATCGCGTTGTCCAGATGCACGGCGCGGGCCGCGAACATCAGCAGAGTCTCGGCCAGCGGACTGATGCGCTCGCGGCCCGGCTCAAGGAGCACGGCGCGGAGCGATTCGGCCACGGGGGTCCCGCCCGGCTCGCGCGTGAAAAGCGCCGGCACGGCACGCCGTTCGAGCTCCGCCTGCAGGGCACGAGCCAGCGTGCTTTTGCCCGCGCCTTCGATTCCTTCCAGGCTGATAAATCGTCCGGCGGTCATTTTCCGCCCCGGCTCACGGCGCTGTCGGGCGTGGCACCGGTGCGCTGCAGGAAGCGCTTGAGGGCCGCGTTGTGCTCCTCGTAGGTGGCCGAGAAATGGTGACTCCCATCTCCGAGTCCGGTGGCCACAAAATACAACGCATCGATCGGCGCCGGATGCACGGCCGCGTGGAGCGAGGCGCCGCCGGGCAAGGCGATCGGCGTGGGCGGCAGACCCGGGCGGGTGTAGGAATTGAATGGGCCGTCCGTGTCCAGGTCCCTGCGCCGCAGGTTACCGTCGTAGCGCGCTCCCAGACCGTAGATCACGGTCGGGTCCGATTGCAGGCGCATCCCGGCGCGCAGGCGGTTGATAAACACCGCGGCGACCTTCGCGCGCTCATCCTCGCGGCCGGTTTCCTTCTCGATCACCGAGGCGAGAATCAGCGCGTCCTCGGGTGTGTGGATCGGCAAGTCCTCAGAGCGCCCGGCCCATTCCTGCGCCAACCGCTCGGTCATGGCTTGCGCGGCAAGTTCGTAGATATGCCGATCCGCGGTCCCGGCGGCGAACCGGTAGGTATCGGGGAAGAAGCGCCCTTGCGCGGCCACGCCCTTAAGTCCCAGCGCGCTCATCAGCGCGGCATCGTCCAGATGAGACCATTCATGCACCAGATCGGTGCTGGTATCGAGCGCCTGGCGCATCTGCGCAAGGGTCCAGCCCTCCACGATGATCACCTGCGATAACACCACACGGCCGGCGCGAAGCTGTTCGAGGAGCTCTCGGGTGGTCGCGCCCCGTGCCAACTCATAGATGCCGGCCTGGGCCCGGACCGGCTCGTGGTGCAATCGCAGATACCACTCGACCAGCCGCGGGTTGCGAAGCGCGCGCACGTGCGCGAGCTCAGTCAACACCACGCGCAGGCTCGCACCGGCCTTCACCTGGATGCGGGTGCCCACGGGGGCAAGCGAGCGCTGATCCATGCTGGCATCGATCTGTCGCCAAAGCACCAGCGCGACGATCATCGCGCCAAGAGCGAGCGTGCTTATCGTTTTTAAGAACCTACCCGAGCGTGCCATCGATCAGCTCCTGCAATCGGGCGCCGCGTTCATCGATGAGCAGCGCCCGGCCCTGATACCAGTGTACGGGTTGTAGACCCATGCGCACATTGGTGAGGAACAATGCCCTCGCCCCCGCCAGGTCCTGCGCGGATAGGGGGGCGATCCGCACCTCAAGTCCCAGCCTTGGCGCCAGTTCCATAACCATTTCGCGTACCACCCCGGCCACACCGCACTGCGTGAGCGGCGCGGTCAGCCACTCGCCCTCCAGGCAGACAAACAGGTTGCTCATGCTGCCGCTGACCAGCTCACCGGCACTCGAGCACATCAGCGCCTCGTCCCATCCCTGCCGCGCCGCTTCGCGCTGCGCCATGACTTGCTCGAGGCGGTTGAGATGCTTGATGCCCGCCAACGTGGCATTGAGGCCGAGCGGCACGGAACTCAGTCCAACGCGAAATTCCGGCACATCCCGCACCGTCCACTCATGAGCCCTGACGATGCGCGTGGGAATTTCATCGCCCGCCGGACGGTACCCTCGCACCGTGGCGACACCGCGCGTGAGGATGACCTTGACCAGCGCTCGCGGTGCGGCGCCGAGCACCGCGCGCACCTCGGAGCGCAGCAAGGCCTCATCGGGCATCGGCAATCCTAGCCGCGCGCAGCCAAGCGCCAGACGCGCCAGATGGCGGCCGAACCAGCGCGGTTCCCCGCCGAGGCAGGAAATCGTCTCGAACAAACCATCGCCGTACTGCAAGCCCCGGTCCTGGACCGAGCATTGATCCTGCCTCTGGCCATTGATCAGCGTGAGAGGCTTATTGCTCATGCGCGCGCTCCAAACGCACGCAACAGACCTTCGGCCTTGGTTCGGGTCTCGGCCAGCTCGCGCGACCAGTCCGAATCGGCCACGATCCCGGCGCCGGTCCGGAACCGCAAGGCTTGCCCGCTGAGCGTGGCGGTGCGAATCAATATATTGAAGTCCATGTCGCCGTCGAGGTTGAGGTACCCGATCGAGCCGGTGTACGCGCCCCGCGCCTCGCCCTCAAGCTCGCCGATCAATTGCATGCAGCGGTATTTCGGGCAGCCGGTGATCGTGCCTCCCGGGAACACCGCGCGCAGCGTTTCTCCTGGCGTGACGCCGGTGCGCAGCCGCCCGCGCACGTTCGAGACAATGTGGTGCAGGTGCGGGTAGCTTTCCGTCACCATGAACTCATTCACCTCGACGCTTCCGGCCACGCAGATCCGCCCCAGATCATTACGCTCCAGGTCGATCAGCATCACATGCTCGGCGCGCTCCTTCGCATTGGCGAGCAGCTCCTCCCGTTCGGAGGCATCGCTGGCCGGTGTGCCTCGCCGGGCGCGCGTGCCGGCAATCGGACGGGTCTCGATGAGTCCGGCCTGCACTCGGACGAGCCGCTCGGGCGAGGAGCTGAGCAACGTCATGTCAGGAAGGGTCGCATACGCCGCAAAAGGCGCCGGATTGGCGCGCCGCAGCCTTTCGTACAAAGCCCCCGGATCGGCCTCCCCGCTCAGTTCCACCTGCCAGCCCCGCGACAGGTTGGCCTGATAGATATCTCCGGCCGCGATGTGATCCTGGGCGCGCAGTACCGCGTCGCGAAACAAGGAAGGCTCCTGCTCGAGTATCGCCCCCGAATTAAGGGCGCTCTGTGCTGGGTCCGCGTGGACCGCGGCGGGCGTTGCAAGCGCCCGCTCGATCTGGAGTGCGGCCTCCTCAGCGCCCGCTTCCACCGTAAGGGAGCAACGGCCGGACCCATGGTCATAGACCAACGCGGCAGGGATCCGGATCGCCATCGCACAGACGGCATCGGGCGCGAGGGCGGGCAGGTGCAGGCCCGGCTCAATGCGGTCTGCGGTCTCGTAGGCCAGATAGACGATCCAACCGCCGCGAAACGGGAGCCTGGCGCCCTCCGCCTCGGAGGAGGAGGCCGGAGGCTGGCTCAGCCACCACTGATCGAGCGCGCCGAGGAAGTCCGCACCCGCCAGGCTCACGCCGTGGCATTCGAGCCGGCCATCTCCGCGCAGCACCAGCGATGCGCTCGGGGCGGCCGCCAGCACCGAATAGCGGCCGAGCGGACCGAGCGCGGCACTGTCGAACAATGCCGGGAACAATTGCGGCTGGCTCGCCGCGAGCGCGCGCAAAAGCGCTGGGGTGGCGGCGATTTCGCGCACCTGGGGGCTGCGCGAGTTCATGGGAGCAAGGGCAGCGCGTCAGCCCGGCAGGCGGCGCATGACCAGCGTTCCATTGGTGCCGCCAAAGCCAAAGGAGTTGGACATCGCCACATCGATCCGCATCGGGCGTGCGGTGTTGGGCACGAAATCCAGGTCACAGGCCGGATCCGGGTTCTCGTAGTTCGTGGTCGGCGGGGCGACCTGATCGCGCAGCGCCAGCACACAGAAGATCGCTTCGACCACGCCCGCGGCGCCGAGCAGGTGACCGGTCATCGACTTGGTCGCGCTCACCGCCATCTTATAGGCGTGCTCGCCGAAGGCGCTCTTGATGGCCGCCACTTCGGCGCGATCGCCCAGCGGCGTTGAGGTGGCATGCGCGTTGAGGTATTGGACCGCGCTGGGCTCGATGGCCGCGTCGCGCAATGCATTTTGCATCGCCAGACGCGCCCCCGCCCCATCTTCGGGAGGCGCGGTGATATGAAAGGCATCCCCGCTCATGCCAAAACCGAGGAGCTCTGCGTAAATGGGCGCGCCGCGCGCCCGGGCGTGCTCGTACTCCTCGAGCACCATCGCCCCGCCGCCATCGCCGAGCACGAACCCGTCCCGATCCCGGTCCCAGGGGCGGCTCGCGGTGGTCGGGGAATCGTTCCGGGTCGAGAGCGCCTTGGCCTGTGCAAAGCCGCCGATCGCCGTGGGCGTTGTCCCCATCTCGGCCCCTCCCGAGAGCACCATGTCGGCATCCCCGTACTGGATGCAGCGCGCGGCCAGCCCCAGCGCGTGGGTCGAGGTGGTGCAGGCCGTGACCACGCCCAGGTTCGGCCCGCGCAACCCGAAGCGTATCGAGAGGTGGCCGGCGAGCATGTTGATGATTGAGCCGGGAATGTAGAAAGGCGAGATCTTGCGCACGCCACCGGCCAGAAACGCATCGTGCTCGGACTCGATGGTGCTCAGGCCCCCGATCCCCGCGCCCATGACCACCCCGCAGCGATCCCGATCGACGCGTTCCACGTCTATTCCCGAGTCCGCCATGGCCTGCACGCCCGCGGCAATCCCGTAGTGCATGAACGGATCGATGCGGCGCGCTTCCTTGGGCGGAAGGTACGCGGACAGATCAAAGCCGCGCACCGCGCCGGCAAACCGCACCGGAAACGCGCTGACGTCAAAGCGCGTGATCGGCCCGATACCGCTCTCGCCTCGCAGCAGCGCTGCCCAGGCGTCGGGCACGGTGCTGCCCAACGGGCAAACGAGCCCGAGGCCGGTGATGACGACGCGACGTTTACTCAACTTCAGGAACCCAAGCGGCCCGCGAAATACTCAGGTCTTGTTGCGGCGCTCGTTGATGTAGTCGATGGCTTGCTGGACGGTGGTTATTTTTTCGGCGTCTTCGTCCGGAATCTCAATTTCGAATTCTTCCTCAAGAGCCATCACCAACTCGACGGTGTCGAGTGAATCGGCCCCGAGGTCGTCAACGAAGGAGGCGGCGCTTGTGACCTGCTCGGCCTTGACGCCCAACTGCTCGGCAACGATCGCCTTCACTTGTTGTTCAACGTTGCTCATCGTGTTCTAACCCTCTGTTCGATTGACGGCGGCGTATTGTAGGGGAACACCCTGCCCGCCGCCACCCAGTTATTTTGCGAGTTCTTGATTTATTTGGTTATTTGTACTTGATGCCGCCGGTATGACGTCCGCTTAGCCCATGTACAGCCCGCCGTTGACGTGCAGCGTTTGCCCGGTCAGGTAGCTGGCTTGGTCGCCGGCAAGAAAGGCCACCGCGCTGGCCACATCTTCCACGGCGCCAAAGCGGCCCAGCGGAATTTGTCCCTGATAGGCGGCCCGCACCTGCTCGGGCAAGGCGCGGGTCATGTCGGTCTCGATAAAACCGGGCGAGACCGCGTTCACGGTCACATTTCGCGAGGCCAGTTCCCGGGCCAGCGAACGGGTAAAGCCGATCAGCCCCGCCTTGGCGGCCGCGTAGTGCGCCTGGCCGGGATTGCCGATCGCACCGATCACCGAGCTGATGTTGATGATGCGCCCGCGCCGATCCTTGAGCATGCGTCTCAGGCACAGCTTGGTCAGCCGGAACACCGCCGAGAGATTGACGTTGATCGTCTGGTCCCATTCCTCGTTCTTCATTCGCAGCAGCAACCCGTCGCGGGCGATGCCGGCGTTGTTGACCAGCACCGTGGGCAGGCCCTCGTGCGCTTCCAGGTCCGCCACCAGAATCTCCGCACCCTTCGGATCCAGGGCATCGTATTGCGGCCCCACGGCCCGCCAGTCCGCGCTCCTTGAACCAGGCCGTGATAGAGGAGGCCCCTTCGGCGCTGGTGGAGGTGCCGATGACGCTTGTTCCCTCGGCGGCCAGCGCCGCGGCGATCGCCTGCCCGATGCCGCGCGATGCGCCCGTGACCACAACGACATTCTCAGCTGGCATGGGCAAAGCCTCCTAGAGTTGCGCGGCGCTCAGCGCGGCCTGCAATGAAGCCGGATCTTCGATGGCCACGCAACTGACTTCCGAGCCGCGCTCGATGCGCCGGTTGAGAGAAGTGAGCACCTTGCCCGGACCGCATTCGGCCAGAAGCCTGGCGCCCTGGGCGATCAGGGCCTGCACGGTCGTGGTCCAGCGCACGGGGCTGGCGAGCTGTCGGCCCAGGATCGCGCGAATCGAGTCCGCGGTGGCGTGTTCGGCCGAATCGACCGCGCTGAGGTAGCGCAGCTTCGGCGCCGCGATGTTCGCATCATCGAGCCGCTCTTTGAACTGCGCCGCCGCTCCCTTGAGCAACGAGGAGTGAGCGGGCACGCTGACCGGCAGGAGCAGCGCGCGCTTGGCGCCCCGCGCCTTGGCCGCAGCGATCGCGCGCTCCACCGCGTGGATGTGGCCGGCGATGACGATCTGGCCCGGGGCGTTGTAGTTGACCGCCTCGACGACCTCCCCCTGAGCGCCATCCAGGCAGGCCGCCTCTGCGGCCACATCGTCGAGCCCGAGGATGGCGGCCATCGCACCCTCGCCTTCCGGTACGGCCGCCTGCATGAGCCGGCCGCGCTCGCGCACCAATTTCACGGTCGGGGAAAACTCCAGCGCCCCGGCGCAAACAAGCGCGCTGAACTCACCGAGGCTGTGTCCGGCCACCATCGCCGGCATCCGACCGCCGCGCTCCTGCCAGAGCCGCCAGGTTGCAACGCCTGCCACCAGCATCGCCGGTTGCGTGCATTCGGTCTTGTTGAGTTGTTCGGCCGGACCGGTGGCGGTCAGCTGCCACAGATCGTAGCCCAGCGCGGAGGACGCCTCATCATAAGTGCGACGCACGATCTCATGCTCTCCGGCGAGCTCTCCCAGCATCCCCACCGATTGCGAACCCTGCCCGGGAAACACCAGCGCCAGCAACATCTGTGAACAGTCCTTCCGAAAAAAAGCGCCGCGGATTATAGCGGTTTGGGTGAGCGCGCCAATGCCGCGTAGCCGCAGCAGCCCGCCCAAGGCACCATACACATGCGCGATGCTCACGACCGGGAATTCCCTGACCACCAGGCTCGTTCCCGCGCGCTGCTCAAGCAGCAGTTTGAGGGCCAGTACGCCCAGCATCAGCCACGCCCAGCGGCCCTGGCGCCGGCCCACGGCCATCGCGCCGGCGGCCCACGCGCCGTGCAGGAGCCCGGAAAGCCCCAGGTACCACTGCACCTGAGGCTGCCCCCACCACAGACCCGCATCGATGGCGAGCGTGGCGCCGATCAGCACCGCCAGCCACCCCACCGGCCGAAATTCGCGCGCATAGAGAGACCACAGCAGCGCCAGGCCCGCTCCATCGAGCAGCAGATGATCGAGGCTCAGATGCACCCAGTGCGCACTGAGCAGGCGCCACCACTGGCCTTCGTGCAAGGCGCTGCGCTCGTAGCGCAGCGCCTCGCTCCAGTGTGCGCCGCCGGCGAACAACAGGCACGGCACTGCCAGTGCGCCCAGCAAGGCCCATCCGAGGCGCCCGTCGCAGTTGAGCGACGCTAAGAGGTTTTGACGTTGCATATACAGGGGTCACGACACTCATTTGCTATCATCGAGCATCGCCATGCTAATGCCATGGCCGGCACGGAAACACCTATGCCCAAGTTCAACGAGTTATACGCCAGCCCACCGTCCAGCGCGCGGGCCGCCCAGTCCGGATTCACGCTGATCGAAATCATGGTCGTGGTCATCATCATCGGTCTGCTGGCGGCGGTGGTCGTCCCCCAGTTCCTCGGCCGCGTCGATGACGCGCGCGTGGCCAAGGCCAAGCAGGACATCCAGGCGATGCAAACCGCGCTGACGATGTTCAAGCTGGACAATTACACCTACCCGACCCCGGAAATGGGTTTGAAGGCCCTGGCTCAGAAGCCCGATTCCACCACCGTCAAGAACTGGCGCCCCGGCGGCTACCTGCAGCATCTGAACAAGGATCCCTGGGGGAACGATTACCTCTACCAGGTCCCGGGCACGCACGGCGGGGAATACGACCTGTACTCGCTGGGTGCCGACGGGCGGCCCGGTGGCGATCCTCCCTACAACGCCGACATCGGTAACTGGAATCTGGATCAATAGTTGCGGCGCGCCGCGCACGCACCGGCATATCCCTCCGTGAGCTGCTCAGAGCGAAGTCTGCGGCCCGCCGCGGGCTTTACGCTGATCGAGCTGATGGTCGTGGTCGTGATCATTGGCGTTGTGATCGCCGCCACGCTCCTCTCGATCGGGGGGAGCGGCCGGGACAGCCAGCTCGAGCAGGAACGCGACCGGCTCGCCGCAATCATCGAGTATGTGCGCGAACGCGCGGCGTTGCAGACGGTCGAATACGGCCTGCGCTGCGAAAGCGGCGATTACCGATTCTCCATGTACGACTCACGCACCGGAAAATGGATCGAAGATCCGCTCGATGACACCCTGCGGGCGCGCACGCTGCCGGCGGGACTTGAAATGGCACTCAGCATCGAGGACCGTCCGGTCGTCCTGCCGGTGCGTACCGACGCGAAGCGAAGCGATGCGGTCCGGGACCTCACCCCGCAGATCATGCTCTATTCGAGCGGTGACATTACCGCCTTCAAGTTGACGCTCCTGCGCACCGGCGTGGGCCGGAGCGCCCTTCTGACCGGCACGCCCGACGGCAAAGTGCAGGTCGGCGCGGTCACGGAAAAGCGTCCATGAGCGCGCAGCGCAGGAGCGGTCCGTGCACGGGCTTTACGCTCGTGGAAGTGCTGGTGGCCCTGGTCATCGTGGCCTTCGGGATGGGTGCCGTGCTCACCGCCCTGACCTCCTCGGCCGACAACCTCACGCGCATGCGCGAGAAGACCTTTGCGGAATGGGTAGGCCTGAATCAACTGGCCCTTGCGCGCCTGCAGGGCACCCTCCCGCCCACCGGCGCCACCGAAGGGGACGTGGATTTCGGCTTGAACCGCTGGCATTGGCAGCAGACCGTGGAGAACATCGACGTTCCCGGGATCCGGCGGCTGACCATCCGGGTGCGCGCCGCCGACCCCAAGTCGGGCCAGTCCTCGCCGCCCAAGCCCGCCCCGGACAAGACCTCCTGGATCGCCACCGTCATCGGATTTCGAGGTGATGCGCTTCAGTCCCCGCTCGATAGCCTGGGGAACTGGGACGGTGCGCCCGCCAACACCGGGGATAACGGCACGCCCGAGATCACTCCGCCGGTGCCCGGCGCGCCCAAATAAATTCAGGCCATGAACACGCGCCGCTGCAAAGGATTCACGCTGCTGGAGTTGCTGGTGGCGTTGTTCATCACCGCGATTCTCTTTGCGATGGGCTACGGTGCATTGACCGCAGGCGCTCAACAGCCGCAAGGAAGTCGAGGATCAGAGCGCGCGACTGTCCGCGATCCAGCAGGCCATGCGAGTGATGGAACAGGACCTGGAACTGATCCAGCCCCGCCCTGCGCGCGATCCGCTCGGCAACGGCTACGAGGCGGCGCTGGTGGTGAGCCAGAACGCGGCCTCGGAGAACAGCGCGCCCAGCAGCACCGTCAGCGGCTCCCAGGCTCCGGCGCTGTTGAGCTTTACGCGCGGTGGATGGGCGAATCCGGCGGGCCTCCCGCGCAGCGAACTGCAGCGCGTGAGCTACCTGTTGCGGGACGGGAAGCTGATCCGCCAGCACCTGCCGGTGTTGGACACCACCGCCGCGACCACCGTGGTGGAGCGCGAGTTGCTCGATCAGGTCGACGCGCTCAGTTTCGAATACATGGACGAGTCCTTTGCCTGGTCGCACACCTGGCCCACGCAGGGCATGATGATGTCCACGCCCCAGGAGCTGTGGCGTGCGCGCCCGATCGCGGTCCGGATCGTGCTCTCGCTGAAAGACACCGGCGTGCTCACGCGCATCGTTGAGGTGGTGGAATGAATTCGCGCCAGCGCGGCGTGGCGCTGCTCACGGCCATCATCCTTGTGGCGGTGGCGGCGATCGTCGCCACATCGATCGCCTGGCAGAGCCAGCTTGCGGCGCGCCGCGGCATCGCTGTGTTCACGGTGGCGCAAAGCCTGGCTTTCGCCAAGGGGGCCGAAGCAATCGCCGCCTATGCCTTGCGCGACAACCGCAACCGGAATCCGAAGGGGCCGTGGCCCCCAACCAGCTGTGGGCCAAACCGTACGGGCCCGTGCAGATGGATGCAGGTGTCGTGCTCGAGGCCTCGCTCGAGGACCAGTCGGGGAAATTCAATCTCAACAGCGTGATCATGCCGGCGGGCAGTGGTGGCGGCGCAGACGCCCGCCCAGCCCCAGCAAGGCCCGGTCACGATGGTCGAGAACAAGGACGCGGTCAACATCTTCATGGCGTTGCTGAGCCAACCTCAAAATCAACACCGACTATGCCGCGCGCCTGGTCGATTGGATCGACGCGGATGATCAGCCGACCTTTCCGGGAGGCGCGGAGGACAGTTTTTACCTGGCGCAGCAACCCCCGCATCGCACACTCAACATGCCGCTGACCAGCGTCTCCGAATTACTCGCGATGGGGATGGACCGGGCAAGTTACGACAGGCTGGCCCCACTGGTCACAGCGCTCCCGATCGACACCAAGCTCAATGTGTGCACCGCTCCGGGCGAAGTCCTGGATGCGTACGCGGGCGTGCAGACTTACGGACTGGACGCGAAAGAAATGAACTCGCAGCGCCAGCAAAGCAACTGCTACCCGGGGAAAGCCGCATTCTTAAGCGGCGTCGCGGCCGCACAGAAGTCCTACGTGGATCAGCACACCGGAACTGACTCACAGTATTTTCGGTTGCGCACGTGGATCACTATTGGCACCACGCGCTTCACCTTGTACAGTCTCATCAACCAGGACGGCAGCGGGCAGATTCGCCCGATTCTCAGAACCTTCGGCACGGAATAAGCATGGCGGAATGGCTCATATTGCGCATGCCGCGCGCCGCCGATGCCGCGGCCGGCTGGCTCATCGCTGACAGCGAAGGTCGTCCACTCGCGCCCGTCGAAACCGGAGCGCTCGAGAGCGCCGCGAGCGCGGCGCTCAATCGCCGCGTCGCGGTGCTGGTTCCCGCCTCCGAAGTGCTGAGCCTCGATGTGGAACTGCCGAGCGGCTCGGGCGCGCGCGCCTCGCGACTGGTCGCCTTCGCGCTCGAGGAACAGCTGGCGAGCGATGTGGAGACCCAGCACTTTGCGATCGGACGGAGCACCGTTCCCGGGCGCACCGCCGTGGCGGTGGTCACGCGCGCCTTGCTCGAGGAATGGCTCGCCAGGCTCAGCGCCGCGGGCATCAAGCCCGAACTGGTGTGCACCGATGCGGCCCTGATGCCCCGGCTTCCGGGCCATGCGGTGGCGCTGCTGGAAAATGACAGCATTCTCTTTACCGACTCCGAGAACGACGCGCAGCTCACGCTCTCGGCGCCGCCCGGGGGCTTTGCCGGTGCCTTAAGCATCGCCTTCGGCGAGGAACTGCACGACACCGATCTGCTGTTCCACGCCAATCCGCTCGACTGGCAACGCCGCTCCGCGGAGATCGAGGCGGCACGACCCTTGCTCGCCAGTCTGAAGGTGCAGCTGCTGGCCACCGGCGCGCTGCCCTGGCTCGCCTCGCAGCTTCCGAGCGCCAATCCGATCAATTTGCTGCAGGGCGAATACGCACCCCGCACCGCGTTGTTTTCCAACTCGGCGCGCTGGCGCCTCGCGGCGGTGCTGGCCGCGGTGGCCCTGCTCCTGCACCTGGGCACGCAAAGTTACTGGCTGTGGCGCTTAAACCGGAGCGACAAGGAACTGGATCAGGCCATCAGTGCCATCGCCGGGCCGGGGCTGGCCAACGGAGGCGGGTCGATCCGCAAGAACCTGGAGCCCAGGCTCCTGGCCTCGCAATCGCAGGGCGGCCGCTCGGGATTGCTGCCCGCGTTGCAGGGACTCGCTCACGCCATGAGCGGGGTGCCCGGAGCGCGGGTGCGCGCGTTGAATTACCGGGACGGCGCCCTTCAATTGAAACTTCGGGCCAGCGACGCGCAGAGCCTCGATCGGATCAACAGCAGCCTGCGCGCGGCCGGATGGCAGGCGGAGCTGGTTTCGGGAGGGGCGGACGGGGACGCCTTCGAGGGCAATATTCAACTGCGCGGCGGGGCCTCCTGATGGAGGAGCTGCTCAACAAGGTCAGAGCCTGGTTCCGGGCGCTGGCACGGCGCGAGCAATACGCGGTGCTGGCCGGAGCGGGTGTGATCGTGGCGGTCGTGTTGTTTTCGGCCTGGATGCCCGTCGAGCGGCGCGTTTCGCACCTCGAAGAGAGCGTGCGCACCAAGCAGGCGGATCTGGCCTGGCTCCAATCGGTGGCTCCGCAGCTTGGCGCGCTGCGCACCGCGGAAGCCAACACCGGCGGACCCTCTCTGGTCGTGCTCGTGGACGGGGTGGCCCGCGAAACCGGCATCGCACGCTCCCTGGCCGGTAGCCAACCCGGGGATGATGGGACCTTGAGCGTGCGGCTTGAACAGGTGCCCTTCGATTCTCTGGTCAATTGGGCCGGGCAACTGGTGCAGCACCACGGCGTGCGGGTGGTGTCGGCGAACATCGATGGCGGCGCGACGGTGGGCCAGGTCAGCGCCAGCTTCGTGCTGCGCGGTCCCTAGCGCGGCCCCGTGGCGCATTCGGATCGGTTCACGTGGCCAATCGCAGCTTCCTGATTCTCGCAGGCCTGCTGTTTGCGCTCATCGTTCTGGTTCGCGCACCGGCGAGCTGGCTTACTCGCGCCTTACCCAAGTCCCTTGAGTGCGAGCAGCCGGCCGGCTCGGTGTGGCACGGGGCCTGCGCACAGCTGCGGGTGGCAGGCGCCGCGCTGAGCGATGTACGCTGGCAGCTGCACCCCTTATCGGTGCTCGGTGGACATGTTCAGCTGGGCGTGCAATGCGCCGACCCGCGCGCGCCGGCCAGCGCGACTTTGGTTCTGGGCTGGGGCGGGCACCATCATGTGCGCGACCTCAAGGCCGAGGTGCCGATCGACACAGGGTTCCTTCCGCTGTTCCCGAGCGGCTGGAGCGGGCGGCTGGAGCTTGCCCTCAGTGACCTGGAAATCAGCGCCGGTCGCCTCGCGGCGATCCACGGCACTGTAACGGCCCGATCGCTCGCGCAGATCAGCCCGCCGATGTCCTTTGGCAGCTACGAGCTGCGCTTCCCCGAAGGACCTCCCACCGCAGGGACCATCAGTGGCGAGCTCAAGGACCTGGGCGGTCCGCTTGCCGTGACCGGCACGCTCGTGGTCCGCCGCGGCAGCGAGTACGTGTTGTCCGGGAACGCCTCCGCACGCCCCGAAGCGAGCGCCGAGCTGGCCAAGGATGTGGAGTTCCTGGGCCCGGCCGATGCGCAGGGACGGCGAGAGTATTCGCTGGCCGGATCCTTCTAGGCCGGACCGGTGACGCGCCCGCCCTTGAGTTCCCGGAACTGACCGAGCAGCGGGAAATAGAGCGCCGTGCGCACCGGGCCCGCCTTGGCCTCGGCCACCAGCGCCGCGTAGCGCTCGAGCTGCGGCCCGTAGCGTTCTTCCTGCAACGCCAAAAATCCCTCCAGATCCGCGCCCTCGTGGCTGCTGGTCTTGTAATCCACGAGCCAGCGAACTCCATCCGCATCAATCAGCATCCGATCGATGATGACATTGACGATCCGCCCCGCGTACCGGCCGGTCAGGCGCCATTCGCTGTGCGTTTCCCGGTGGCCCGGACCGAGCAGCCAGCGACCGCGCGGATCGCGCAACGTGTGCGCAAGCGCCTGGTGGATGCGCTCTGAGGCCGCATGGCGCTCGGCGGGCACGACACCGAGCTCCGAGAGCCAACCCTCATAGGCCGGCGGGCCGTAGTCGGGACCCTCAGGAAGAACAGGGAGCTGCGCCAAGCGCTGCAATTCCGCGTGCACGATGGTGCCCACCGCGCGAGCCGTAAGGCCCACCCAAAGGTACTCGGGCTCTGCGGCGATCTCGCGCAACGACAGATCAAGTCGCGAGGCCTCCACCGGGGCCATCGCCTCGCGCGCCGACCAGTGGGCCGGAAGTCGCCACTGGACCGGCGTGGCGGGCCTAGCGATGGCGGCCGCTGCGGGCACCTCCGGCACTGCCGCCGCGTGCGCCTCGATGAAGTGGCTCCCCACCAGGGGCCACAGAATATTGAGCAGCGTATCCGCGCGCGGTGCCAGCTCGCCGTCGCGACGAACCGGCAGCGCCCCGAACCAGTGCAGCTCGCGACGCGCGCGCGTGGCCGCGACATACAGCAGGCGCGCGCGTTCGAGCTTCGCGCGCTGCTTGCGCAGCCGCTGGATGTACTGGGCCAGCGTACGCTCGCTGTCCGCGCCCGCCGCGCTGATCGGTGAGAGGAGCAATTCCGTTTCCCCGCTGGCTCCGGGAAGGTCAAGCCAGTGCAGGAGCGGCTCGCGGTCGCTGCGCTGGCCGCGGCCGACGCCGGGCACGATCACCACGTCCCACTCCAGGCCCTTGGCGCCGTGCAGCGTGAGTACATCAATGCTGCCTGCGGTGGCCGCCGATGCCGGAGCGGCATAGAGCTCGGAGGTAAATTCATCGAAGACATCGCCCGCCAGGAGCTGAGGGTGCGGCTCGCTGGCCAATGCGGAAATGAATTCCTGGGCGTCGAGCAAATCGCGCTCCTCCCCATAGGCGGCCGGTCCGCCCAAGCGCAACCAGGCGCGATGCACTCGCTCCCACAGGGGCAAGGCGCGCTCGGGGCCGAGCAGTGCGGGCGAGAGAGCGGCGCGGACCCGCGCCAGGCGCGCACGTGCGTCCTCATCGAGGGAAGGATTGCCCGCCGCTTCGCCGGCGAGCTCCCAGAGCGTGAGGTGCTGCCCCTCGGCGAGCGCCTGGAGCTGGGCGAGCGTGAGGCCGCAATAAGGCGCATGGAGCAAGGCGAGCCAGGCGGTGCGATCGCCCAGGTGCTGCAAGGCCCGCCCCAGGGCACTTAAGTCCCGCACCACGGGCCGCTCACGGAGCGGCTCGAGCCTCACACCGCGAATCGGCACGCCACCGGCCTGCAGGGCCTCAACGATCGCCGCGGCGTGGTGGCGGGAAATGACCAGCACCGCGATGCTCGCCGCAGGATCTCTTTCACGCCACTCCCGGATCAGCGCGCTGATGGCGTTCGCCTCGGCGCCCGCATCGGGGCTCAGGGAAGGGTGCACGCACACCTTGCCCTCGATCCCTGCGCTGGCGGCGTGCGCGGGAAGGTAGCGGATAGCGGCCAGGCGCGCGTCATCCTGCGCGGGAAATGCCGCGAGTCCATAGCGATTGACCCACTCGATGAGCGCCGGGGCCGAACGGAAGTTCCGCCGCAGCTGCAGCGCCTGCAATCGCAGCTCCCCTACGCCGCGGTCACGCGCGCGAAGAAACAGTCCGACCTCCGCTTCGCGGAACTGATAGATCGACTGCATCGGATCGCCGACCGCAAAAAGCGTGCGTCCGTCCCCGGCTTCCCAGCCGACCGTGAGCGCGCGCAACAGATCAAATTGCTCGAGGGAGGTGTCCTGAAATTCATCGACGAGGATGTGGCGTATCGCGCTGCCGCATCGCAACGCCAGGTCGGTGGGCTCGCCCTCCTCGGTGAGGGCGGCGCGTGCGGCCGCGGCGATCGCCGCGAAGTCGACCCGGCCCTGGGCGGCAAACTCCAGTTGCAGCTCGGCGGCCGCAAAGCGCAGCAGTTGCGAGAGGGCGGCCAGAGCCGCGGCGTCCTCGGGCGATATGTGCACGTCCGGCAACGCCAGCACTTCGTTGATCAAGGACTTCGCTTCCGGCACCGCCGCCAGCGCGGCCACCCAGGCGGAGAGTTCCTGCTTCTGCGCGCGGTGCTCGGGAAGCAATCCCTGATTCTTGTTCCAGCTCTTGCGCCACTCGCCCTCCGTGGTCACCGACAGCGCGCACAGCGACCGCCAGCGGGGCAGATCTTCGGCCTCCGCGCGGAGCGGTCCGCCCGCATCGAGCCACGCGTAGGTGTCGCCGGCGAACGGGACGCCCGAGGCCCTGAGCGTGCGCGCCGCGTGGGTCGCCAGGCGCGCACCGGCCTCACGCAACTCAGCGGGCAGCCCCTCATGGATCGCCGCCAGTCGCGCGTTCACGACCGAGCGCAGGCTCGCCCCCACGCGCTGCTCGAGCGTGAGGGCGCCCTCCCCGGGCAGTACGTGCCGCAGCCAGTGGGCGCGCTGTTCGAGCATCAAGATCAACAGCTCCTCCAGCCGCCCCCAGTCATTGTCGAGTCGCGCGAACAGGAGCTGCGCGGCCCCGACGCGCTGAGCGTCGCTCAGTGCTTGCTCGAGGGCGCGCCGGGCCGCGGCCGCATACAGCGGGCGCGGGGATGAGGCCACCTCCAGACGCAGCCCGTTGCGCGAGGCGATCGGCAACTGCGCGCAGACGGACTGGCAATACGCATCGATCGTCATGACGCGAAGGCGCGCGGGCGTGCCCAGCAGCTGCCAGTGGCGTGCCGAGTCGCGCTGCGCGGCGGCTGCAGCGAACGGCGCCTCGGGCTTGTCCGAGCGCGCTCCGTCCACCGCCACCTGCAGCGCCGCGAACACGCGCTCGCGCATCTCGGCGGCGGCCTTGCGCGTAAAGGTGATGGCCAGCACCTCTTCGGGCTCATCCACCGTCGCGAGCAGCGCCAGCAGGCGGCAGGTGAGCACCGTGGTCTTGCCCGATCCGGCCGGTGCCTGCAGCAGGAAGGAAGAGCGGGTATCGACCGCCGCCTCACGCGCGGCCGCATCGGCCTCAAGCATCTGCTGCAGGTCCGGCGTGTCGGACTCAACGCCCATCGCTCTCACTCCCATCAGCGTCCAGCGGTTCCGGTTCCGGGCTCAGTGCATCCCGCCGATTGGGCTCGATGCGGCAGAGCGCCGGCAGGGCGCAGAACTGGCAGGCCTGCGGCAAGGGATCCACGGCACTTTCGCCGGCGACAAAATCGGCCACCAATCGTTGCACCACGCGCCGCCAGTGCGATTGCAGTTGCGGCCAGGGCGCTGTCGGCGCGCGCAGGCGGGCGAGCTCAGGCAGCACCGAGGCCTCGGCGGCCGCACCCCGCCAGCGAACGCCGGAGGCGCCCAGGTGAACGGAGGCCACCCCGGCCACCACTCCGCTCGCCAGCACCGCGTAGGCAAGGAGCTGGGGCTGGCGGGGTCGCTCCTCGAGCGGATGAAAGGCCTGCGCCGTGCCGCTCTTGTAATCGAGGATGACCAGTCGACCGTCCTCGAGCCGGTCGAGCCGGTCCATGCGCACGCGTATCGGGAAGCCGCCCAGCTGCAGATCCTGCGTGTCTTCGAGCGAGGCGATGGTGAAATCGGCCGAAGCGGCGCGCACCGTTTCCTGGCGTAGCAGTTCGGCGATCAGGCTCCTGAGGCGCATCCGCTCGTTGTCGGCGAGTGCCGCGGGAAGAGACTCGATCCGTGAGGCGAGCCCCTCGCGCACGGCCCGATCGCAGGCGCCACTGACCAGTGCCCCGAGTGCCGCCTGATCGGCCGCAAGGCGCCTCAGTTCGCGCGAGTCCTTGAGCTGTGCGAAGACCAATTCGAGTGCACGGTGCAGGAGCTGTCCGCGCTCGAACCGGTCCAGTCCCGGGACCGGCTCAGGCACCGCCAGGGCCCCAAGACGCAGTTCAGCCACGGCCTTGAACGGGCACAGGGCCTGCAGCTGCAGCGCGCGCGTACCGCCCAGCAACCTCTTGCCCGCTGGCCAGGCGAGCGCGTGATCGACCGGCCGCGCCTCGCGTGTCAGGTGGCGCCGAAGCGAGAGCATCAGGCGGTCCGGGCTGGCCGGGGCGATGGACTCCCCGTGAACGCGCGCCTTCACGCCCAGAAGCGCGCTGGGCTGCAAGGGCACATCACCGTCCGCCCACGGCCAGCTTAGAACCAGCTGCTTGCTGCATCGCTCCCAGGCGTTCATGGCCTGGATCGCGGCCAGAAGTTGTCCCTGGGCACTGGCGGGCGCGTAGCCGGCGGCACGCTGGGCGGGGATGGGCAGGAACGGGTCGGCGCGCGGCGGCGCGGGCCAGCTCTCGGCGCTGAGCCCCGCGACCCAGATCCCGTCGTATTCGATGAGCGGATCATCGATCGACTCGGTCAAGGTCACCGGTACGTCAGGGGTGGCCGCCTCGAATGAGGTGCGCATCGAAAGAGCGCGCAGCAGGTCCAGGGCCTGATGGAAACTGAGCAGCCGACCGCTGCCCCCCAGCGTGGACAGTTCGGCGAGCAGCTCGCGAAAGCGTTCGCACTGCTGCTGCTCATCGCTCCCCAGCGCGCCCTCGCCGGGCCAGCCGCCGGCTTCAAGTCGGGAAGCGAATTCCCCGGCCCAGCCCGCGCCCTGATCGGGCCGCACCGGCTCGAGAGCCCAGTGCGGCGCGATGGCAAGGAGCGTCTCCCGCAGCGAGCCTTCCGCGCCCGCGCGCCGCTCGCGCGCGAGCTCGCACAGGCGGGCAAAATCAGCGGCGTTCACGTTGCGCTCGCGGAGCCTAAGCTCCAGCGCCGCGCGCTGCGCGAGGCTACCGCAACCGATGTACGGGGAGCGCAGGAGCGATGCGAGAGGCTGAAATTCCAGCGCCCCTCCGCTCAGTTGCAGCAGGTCAAGGGCGGCGCCGACCAGCGGGTACTCGGAAAGCGGCTGCCCGCCCTCGATCCCGTAGAGCGGATCGGAAAGCGGGCCCAGCAGATCGCTGCCGTGCAGCTCATGCGCAAAGGCCTGCACCGCGTGCGCCCGTCGCAATCGAAGCTTCGTGTCAACGACCAGCAGCCGCGCCGCCGGGTTGCGCGAGAGCTCCTCGCGGCACCAGCGCGCGGCACAGCGCAGCTCATCGGCCGGATCGGCGCACCCCCTCGCCTGCCAGCGAGGATCGCGCGGAGTTTCATTTCCACCGCGGAGGACTTCGGCGCCCAGCTCTTCGAGCCGTCCGAGCAGTGCCCTGCCCTGGGATTCGAATCCTGCGAACAGCAACGGCGTGGGGCCCGCGCGGAACCCGCGCAGGACCTGCCTCCAGTCGCTGACCGAATACGCCCCCGAGCGCTCGCAGCGCTGCGACTGGATCTGCTGCGCCTGGCGCAGGACCGAGGATTCGGGCGTGACCGTGCCGCTCCAGCGGATGTCCCAGTCGCGGGCCCGGCCCGCGGAGCGGCGGAGCGAGTCGGCCAGGCTTTCGGGAGACAGCAGTTCAAGACCTGCACACGCCTCCGCGGCCGCCTCTCGCCACATGAGCCACTCCTCGGTCGCCCCGAGTCGGCGCAGGTCCTGCAAGGCGCCGTAGCGTCCCTGGGCCGCGCAACGCTCCAGCCAGGCCGCCCATGGAATGACATCGCAGGAGTTCCAGGCGCTCCTTCCCTCGCGCAACTGGAGGCGCGTGTGCGCAAGACGCACCGCGAGCGCGCGTTGGCGGGTGGGCACGACGATCGTGCCGCCCTGAGCCAGAGCCGAAAATATTCTCGTGTTTTCTATAGGATTTTCAGGTAGATAAAAGACAATCTACATCTTTCACCTGAAAGAAGTGCGCCGTACCGCAACCCCAGGGACGCCCAGCCCCGCCGGTCCTGAGGCCGGCATTCTTTCCCGGTCTAGAGTTCGCCCAGCACGTGCTCGGCCGAGGAAAGCTTGAACTCGCCGGGCGCCTCGATCAGTACTTTGGTGGCGACGCCGTTGTCCACGATGATGGCAAAACGCTGTCCGCGCTGCCCCATGCCGTAGCCGCGGGCGTCCATTTCCAGGCCCAGCGCCTTGGCGTAGTCCCCATTGCCGTCGGCCAGCATTCGCACGTTCTCACCCACGTTGGCGCTCTTTCCCCAGGCATTCATGACGAACACGTCGTTAACCGCCATGCACGCAATGGTATCGACGCCTTTGGCCTGAAGCGCTGCGGCCTGCTGCACGAATCCGGGGAGGTGCTTCGCGTTGCAGGTCGGCGTGAACGCGCCGGGCACCGAAAACAGCACCACGCGCTTGCCATCGAAGAGCTGCGCTGTGGTCAGGTCCTGGGGGCCGTTCTCCCCCATGACCTTGAATTTGCCCGCAGGCATCCGGTCGCCGGCTTTGATAGTCATGTTGAGCCCTCAGCTACGCGCTTCGAGCGCCCAGAGTTTCGCCAGCTGCGCGTACAGCGGATCGCTCCCCGCGCGGTTGAAGGCCCGCACCGCTTCGGCGCCGTTCTTGGCCCGATCATAGGCGATGCCCAGCAGCATGTACGCTTCGCCACTGCGCTTGAGGTTGCCCTTGGAAATTCCCGAGGTGATGGCTGCGATCGCCTTGTCCGGCTGGCCGTAGCCGAGGTAGGCCCCGCCGACCTGCACCAGGGCGTCGCCGGAAGCGGCCGCGCTGGCGTCCCTTTCCTGCTTGGCCATCGTCGACTTGTCGTCGGCCGCGGTGCGCCGCACTTTGTCGAGCAATCGCTGGCTGCGTTCCTTGTCGTGCTGATCGGTGTAGACGTTCTTCGCGAACGCCTGCTCCAGTACGGTCTGTGCTTCGCCGGGATTTCCCTGGTCCAGGGCAATCTGCGCCATTTCGGTGTAGTGCTCGGCCCGCTTGAGTATCCCCACCTGGAACATCAGCCGGTAGGTCATCAGGCGCACGCGATCATCGGTCGATTTCGTGTTCAGGAAGCTGGCCATCGCGTTGGACCAGTAATCGGGCTTGGGGTAATGAAGAATCAGCTTCTCGATGGCTTTGGAGGCCGCCGCGTCGTCCTTGGTCTTGATCGCGCAACTCCAGATCAGGTTCAAGGCCTTCTCGGAGGGTTTGCGGCCCGCCTGCTCATCGCGCGAGACGATGGTTTCCATTTCGGTCTGCGCTTCCTTGAACTTGTTGCTCAGGAAGTAGGCCTGCGCGATCGTCAGTGAAGTATCCGGGCTGGTGTCCCCCGCCGCGCGGGCGCGTTCCCCGTAGGTGATCGCCTTGGCGTAGTCCTTCTGCTGATAGAAAATACTCATCAGCGTGCGCAGCAATTGCGGCTTGTTGGCGGACGGCAGGTACTGAGAATCGATGATGCTCTCGATCGCCTCGGCGGTGGCCGGGTAGTTATTGGTGGCCCCGTACGCGGCCATCTGCATCGAATGAATGACGTAATCGTCATACGCGCTGCGGGGCGTCATCGCCGATGCCTCGCGGGTCTTGTTGAGCACTTCGGTCCAGTTCTTGGCCTGCAGCGCATCGTTGGCTGCCTTGAGGGTCTTGGCCAGACCCGCGCTCACGTGGGGCTCATCGGCGGCGCTGGACACCACGCTCACGGCGGCAAAGCCCAGGATCAATGCTGCGATAAATGCGACGCGACTCATGCTTAACCTCTGGTTCGGGCCCATCAAAGGGCCATCGTTACGTATTGGACGCGCATGGCGCGCCTAAGGTTCCCGCCGGCCCCGGCGCGCACCGCGCAGGGGCCCTTGGGGTTGTTATTCGGAAAATTCGGTTGTATTAACGAAGCCGATCTTGGTCATGCCGTGGCGCTGCGCGGAGGCCAGCACCTTGGCGGTGGTGTCATAATGGGAGCGCTTGTCCGGGCGCAGGTGGATTTCCGGCTGCGGATCCTTCTTGCTCTCGACTCGGAAATACCCCTCGAGCGCCGCCATATCGACCTTATTGCCATCCCAGTACACGGTATCGTCGAAATCCACGTCCAGATTGATCACCTCAGGCAGCACCGGCGGGGGCGGCTGGTCCGTCGGGGGGGCATGTCGAGCTTGACCGCGTGGGTCTGGATCGGCAGCGTCATGATCAGGGTCACGATCAGCACGAGCATGACGTCGATCAGCGGGGTCATGTTGACCTCGCACATTACGCCCGACTTGTCGCCCGCCACATTCATTGACATGAGAGCTAACTCCGCCTGCTAACTATTGACCGTACACGCCACCACCAACCATTCGAACGGCCGCCTTAGCGGCCCAGTACCCGATCCGGCTCGGTGATAAAGCCCACCTTCGTCAGTCCGCCGCGCTGGATGCTATAGAGAGTGCGGCCGATCGCCTCGTAGCGCACACCCGCGTCGCCTCGAATGTGCACTTCAGGCTGCGGTACCTTGACCGCCTCGACCACCACCCGCTTGATCAGTGCATCGCGGTCGGGCATCAGCACGCCGTTCCACCAGATGCCCCCGTTGACGTCCACCGAAATGACGATGTTCTCCGGCTTGGTCTTGGTGGCGATGTTGACCGCCTTGGGCAGGTGCACCGGCACGGTCTTGGTGATGATCGGAATCGTGATCAGAAAGATGATCAGCAGCACCAGCATGATATCGACCAGCGGAGTCGTGTTGATCTCCGCCATCACCTGCTGTTCTTCCTGGCCCGACAACTCAATTTTCATAGCCATGACGTTGTCACCTTAACTCCATCACTTCCGGACACCCTTTAAGGAACCCCGCGCCGTCCGCGCCTTACTTGCGATGGGCCGCTGCCGCATGGTCTGCGGCCGCGGTCGTCATGCGTGCGCCACCGACCAGGTAGGCATGCAGGTCGCCGGAGAAATTGCGCAGGCTGTCCTGCAGACCCTTGTTACGGCGCAGCAGCCAGTTGTAGCCCAGCACCGCGGGTACGGCCACGAACAGACCGAGCGCGGTCATGATCAGCGCCTCGCCGACGGGACCTGCCACCTTGTCGATGCTCGCCTGGCCGGCGATGCCGATCGCAATCAGCGCGTTCAGGATGCCCATGACCGTTCCGAACAAGCCCACGAACGGGGCGGTCGATCCGACCGTCGCCAGGAACGACAGGCCGCTGCTCAGGTTACCGTTGACCTCTTCGGTCGCGCGCTGCAGCGCCAGAGTGATCCACTCGTGCAGATCGATTCGGTCGGTCAGACGCCCCTCGTGGTGCGAGGCGGCGCGCAGGCCGTCCTCCGCGATGTAGCGGAAGTCATTGCCGATCGGCAGGTGCTCGACGCCTTCCTTGATGGAATCGGCGGTCCAGAAATCCCGCTCGACGATCTTGGCTGACTTCTTCAGGGTGCGCTGATCCCACACCTTCGTGAAGATGATGAACCAGGAACCGAGCGACATGATGACCAGCACGATCAGCGTGGCGCGGGAAACGAGATTGCCGTTGACCCATAACGGAATGAGTCCATAAACCTGTTGCTCAGGAGCGGCGACGGGGGTATCCATATTTTTTCCTCTTGCTAATCCGGCCTGCAGACCGTGTTAAATCAGTAAATAAAACTAAAACGACAAAACCAAAATCAATCTCAAAGCACCCGACGCTGGAGCCGATCAACGCTCCAGGGGCTTGAAGGTCACTTTAATGTCTTTGCAAGACCTGGCCGGTTTGCCATCCACCGTTCCGGCCTTGTAACTACCGGCGGCCAGGCACTTGCCCGCCGCCTCATCGAGCGCGGGAAATCCGGAGCTGGTGACCAGTTCCACCGGCCCGTCGATCTTGTTATTCGTGCCCACGCAGAATCTCACGACCGCGGTGCCCTGCTGGTTGAGGCGCAAGGCCTGCGGGGGGTAATAGTCCTCGCCGCAGTCGGGCATGCGCACGGTCTTGACGGGCGTTGCGGCCACCTGCATGACCGCCTTCGGGGGCGGCGGGGCTTTGGAGACGACCATGGCCGGCGCTTCGATCGGAACGTTCACGTTGATGATCGGGATCGGAACGGACGGTGGCGGCGGTTTCTCGAGCTCCGGCTTGGGCGGAGGCGGCGGCACGTCCTTGGCCTCATCCTGCTTGATGATGGTGGTCTCGAGAATGGCCTGCGCCTGGTGCAGCACCTGCTGGCCAAAGCCGGTGATGAATGCCCAGGCGATCAACGCGTGTACGACAACGATCGCCGCGAAGGCGACCATGCGGCGCTGGGTGTGACCTGAATCGTAAGTGCGCGTTGTCATAAATTTTCGTTCAACCCTGCAGTCGTTATCCCGCCTGGCCGCCCCTGATCGTTACTATCGCCGTAGTAATTCCATGAAGCCACCCGTCGGGCAACCTCAGGTCTCGCGACTTTAGCTGCAACTTTCAAACCTTACAACCTCACTTTGACCGCCTGAGGACAATTTATTTTCGCCTATCTCGCTCAGGCGCTTGCGTCCAGATCCGTCACAGCGCCTAAGGATGCGCTGCTTACGACGCGCGCGTACTTGGCAAGCACGCCGTAGGCCGCGTAGGGCTTGCGCGCCTTCAGTGCCCGGGATCGCCGGCGCAGTTCTGACGCCGATACTTGCGCATCGATGCGGCGCCCTCGGGCGTCGATTGTCACCGGATCGCCGTTCCGGAGCAGCGCGAGCGGCCCGCCTACAGCCGCTTCGGGCGAGACGTGTCCGACCACGAAGCCGTGGCTGCCGCCGGAGAAACGCCCGTCGGTGATCAGCGCGACCTTGTCGCCCAGGCCCCGCCCATGATCGCGCCGGTCGGACTGAGCATTTCGCGCATTCCGGGACCGCCCTCGGGCCCTTCGTAGCGAATGACCACGACATCGCCGGCTCGCACCGTGCCCTCGAGGATCGCGGCCGTGGCGCGCTCCTCGCCGTCGAACACCCGCGCGCTTGCCCGCGAAAATGCAGCCCTTCCTTGCCGGTGATCTTTGCCACCGCGCCCTTCGGGCGCAAGATTCCCGTACAGAACCACGAGATGGCTGTCTCTTCTTGATCGGATCGGCCAGCGGGCGGATGATTTCCTGGCCGGCCGGATACGGCTTTGCGACGCGCTGAGATTCTCCGCCAGCGTCCGCCCGGTGACCGTCAGGCAGTCGCCGTGCAGCAGTCCCGCATCGAGCAAGCGTCTTCATCAGCGGCTGAATGCCGCCGATCGCGATGAGCTCGGACATCAGGTAGCGGCCGCTCGGCCGCAGATCGGCCAGCACCGGCACGCGCTTGCCGATGCGCGTGAAATCATCCAGATGTCAGCTTAACGCGCGCGGCCTGGGCGATCGCCAGCAGATGCAGCACCGCGTTGGTGGAGCCGCCCAGCGCGATGGTCACGGTGATGGCGTTCTCGAACGCCTTGCGCGTCAGGATGTCGCGCGGCGGATGTCCCGCCTGCAGCAGCTGCACCACCGCCTCGCCGGCGCGCCGGCAATCCTGACGCTTCGCCTCGCTCACCGCTTCCTGCGCGGAACT
The DNA here is from genome assembly GCA_963717335.1 of uncultured Gammaproteobacteria bacterium. Classification (GTDB taxonomy): domain Bacteria; phylum Pseudomonadota; class Gammaproteobacteria; order Steroidobacterales; family Steroidobacteraceae; genus FEN-1191. The sequence continues at coordinate 1,034,131 of CAVQVZ010000006.1, forward strand.
GTTGGGCAGACTCAGGCCCAGCGCCTCGATCGCCGAGGCCATCGTGTTGGCGGTGTACATGCCGCCGCAGCTGCCGGGGCCCGGGATCGCGCGTGCGCTCGACCTCCAGCAACCTGCGCATCGCTGATGCGTCCCGGCCGGCGCGCGCGCCCACCGCCTCGAAGACCGAAACGATGTCGCGTCTGGCCTTGCCCAGGCGAATCGTGCCGCCGTAGACGAACACCGCCGGACGGTTCAGGCGCGCGATGGCCATGGCGCAGCCGGGCATGTTCTTGTCGCAGCCGCCGATGGCCACGAAGCCGTCGAACCCCTCGGCACCGACCACCGTCTCGATCGAATCGGCGATCACCTCGCGCGACACGAGCGAATAGCGCATGCCCGGCGAGCCCATCGAGATGCCGTCCGAGACCGTGATGGTGTTGAACAGCACGCTCTTGCCGCCGGCCGCATCCGCGCCCGATCGCCCGCCTCGCGCGCCAGCTCGTCGATGTGCATGTTGCACGGCGTGAGGTTCGCCCAGGTCGAGGCGATGCCGATCTGCGGCTTGGCGAAATCCGCATCGCCGAAGCCCACGGCGCGCAGCATCGCCCGGGCCGGGGTCTGCTTGAGCGCCATCGACCACCAGGCTGGAATATTTCCGGATATTAACGGCTTGCGATTGCTTCTTCATTGGTCCGTCATGTCCTGTTGCGCGCGATATCGCGCATCCCGACAAAGCCGATGGCCCCGGCGGTCACCAGGCCCAGGGGCAGCAGCAGCGCCGCCGTGCCCCACCCGGGCCTGCAGGCGCTCGAGCAATTCGTAGCCGGCGATGCCCGAGCGGCGGGGCGATCAGGCCGCGCACGCCGGTCAGCGTCACGTGCACGCCCATGTAGTGCTGGGCACGGCCCGGCGTCGCGAAATCATTGTGGCCCAGATTCCAGCCCAGATTGGCGCCGGCGTAGCTGACGCCGATCAGCACCGCGCCCGGCCACAGCAATCCAGTTCTGGCGGAACACCACGCCCAAAGTCAGCAGCAGCGATCGCGCCGACCAGCGCCCAGCACTGGCGCGCGCGGTACTCGATGATGTGCCCGCGATCGAACAGCCGCGCCCACAACGGCAGCGAACAGCGGCATCAGCAGCATCGGCACGACGGTCAGCAGCACGATCTGCGTCAGGCTGGCCAGGTGCAGTCGGTCGCTGAACAGCACCACCAGCTGCGCGTTCATCATCAGGTTGCCCGCGCCGTACAGGCTCATCCAGAACATGTACCGGCGGAAGGACGCGATCCTCGCGCAGGATCTCGCGCAGCATCGACAGGCTGAAGGTGCCGACGACCGGGCTGCTCGCCGATCTCCGCCGCGAGCAGCCGATACTCCCGCCGCACCCGCACCGCCCGGTAACGCAACGCAGCGAGGACGCCGCAAAGCGCGGCGAACAGATACAGCCACCGGGCCGCGCGCGCGTGCAGATCCAGAATCCTGCCGACCATCAGCGCGCCGGCCGCCACGCCGAGCGAACTGACCATGACGATGCGCCCGGTGATGCGCGCCATCACCTGGCGCGGATAGTTCGCGCTCCACACCGCCGCGCGCACCGTCAGCACGCCCGGCCCACAGGATCGCGCGCCACAAGCACCGCGAAGTATCGTCATCAACAGGCCCCCGGCGGCAATCGGCGCGAAGGCCGACGAGCCCGACCGCGACCGCAAAGGCCGCCTGCAGCGTCACCAGCACGCCCGACGCGCGCGCGGCCGTGCGCGAGATTGGCCCAGACGAAGCTGAAAATATTGGCCAGCGCCGGCGCGCCGCTGACGAACGCGACCGCGAAGTCCACCCAGTGAGGGGCGACCAGGCCCGAGTAGCCCTTCTTGACCAGCACCGCCACGGTGCCGCCCTCGACCAGGCCGCTGGCGATGCCGAGCAATGCCCAAGGCCACACCTCGCGGGCGTACATGGCCTCGACCACCGGGCTGGGGCTGGCGGGAACGTCAGCCAAATTTCTCGCGAATCAGCGCATACAGGGCGCGCAGTCCCTGCGCTTCGGCACCCAGCGGCCGCCCCGGACGGTCCTTGGGGTTCCAGGCGTACAGGTCCACGTGCAGCCAGTCGCGCGTGGCCGTGACGAAGCGCCTCAGGAACAGCGCCGCGATGATCGCCCCGGCAAAGGAGCCGGCCGACACGTTGTTCAGATCCGCGACGCGGCTGGCCAGTTCATCGTCGTAGCCCGCCCAGAGCGGCATCGGCCAGAGCGGATCGCAGACCGATTCGCCCGCGGCGCGCGCCGCCTCGGCGAGCGCCGAATGGCTCGCAAACAGGGCCGGCAGATCCGGGCCGAGCGCGATGCGCGCCGCGCCCGGTCAGCGTGGCCAGGTCGATCAGCAGATCGGGACGCTCCTCGTCCGCATCGCTCAGCGCATCGGCGAGCACCAGCCGGCCCTCGGCATCGGTGTTGCCGATCTCGACCGTAAGGCCCTTGCGCGAGGTCCACACATCGCCGGGCCGGTAGGCCGCATCACCCACGCTGTTCTCGACCGCGGGAATGAGCACCCGCAGCTGCACCGGCGCCTTCATGGCCAGCAGCAGTCGGGCCAGCCCCAGCGCGCAGGCGGCGCCGCCCATGTCTTTCTTCATCAGCAACATGCCCGCCGAGGGCTTGATGTCCAGGCCTCCGGTGTCGAAGCACACACCCTTGCCGACCAGCGTCACGCGCGGTGCGCCCTGCGCGCGGCCATCGGCAATCGATCAGCCGCGGCGCGCGCGCACTGCCCTGCCCGACCGCGTGCACCAGCGGATACTCGCGTCGCAGCGCCTCGCCCTCGGTGAGCGTGCACTGGCCCGCAAATTCCCGGGCCAGTTCGGCGGCGGCCGCCGCCAGTTCTGCCGGACCGAGCTCGTTGGCCGGCGTGTTGACCAGATCGCGCGCCCAGCCGATGCGCCGAGGCGGCGGCCTGGGCGTAATTCGCATCGCACTCGGCCGGGGTCACCAGGCTCACGGCATGGGCGGGCTTGGGCTGGCTGCGGTAGCGAGTGAACCGATAGCCGCCCAGCAGCCAGCCCAGCGCGAACTGCGTGGCCGCCGTCGGCCGGCAGATTCTTGGCCAGGACATAGCGGCCGGCGGGCAGGCGTTCGGCGCACGCCGCCGCGTCCCACAGCGAGGGGGCGCTCTCGCTCCCCGCGCCCAAGCCGGCGATGCGCCGCACCGATTCCTCGCCTGAGCTCCAGGAACAGTGATCACGCGCATGCGCTCGGCCTGAAAGGCGTGCGCTGCCAGATCCAGGCGCGGGCCTGTGGCTCGAGCCCGCCCTGGAAATCGGGCCACTGCGATTCGCTCACCAGCCACAGCGGCGTGGCGTCTTTGGCATCAGCGGGCGGAAGCAGCATGCCGATAGCTTAACCAATCGCCGCCACGACGGAAGCCTTTGCGCCGCGCGGCGCTCCTAGCGTGAGCGTTGACAAGCACCTGATGCCGTGGTGTTATTCGTTCACCTTTTTACGGTTAAATCTTAACGTCATGCAGACCATTGGCCTCCTGCTTGCTCTTGACCTGCTGCCCCTGCGGGGCCACAGGTGCGGGTGCTGCATGTTGAGCTAAAGTCCGAAGGACACAACAACACCAGAACCCCGCACCGGCCACCGATGCGGGGTTTTTTTTCGGATTCAGGGAGTAGTCGATTATGCAGCTGTATACCAGGAAAGACGTCGACAAGAAGGCGCTGAAGGGCGCGCGCATGGCGGTGCTGGGCTACGGCAGCCAGGGTCGCGCGCAGGCGCTCAACCTCAAGGACAGCGGCTTCAAGGTCGTGGTCGGCGTGCGCAAGGGCGGCGCGAGCTGGAAGCAGGCCAAGCGCGACGGGCTGAACGTCGCCGCCGCCGATCGAGGCGGTGGAGAAGCGCCGACGTCGTGGCCATGCTGGTGCCCGACATGGCGCAGAAGAGCTCTGTATCAGCGAGGTCAGGAGCCAAGCTCCGCAAGAACGCGACGCTGCTGTTCGCGCACGGCTTCAACATCCACTTCAAGCAGATCAAGCCGCGCAAGGATCTGGACGTGGTGCTGATCGCGCCCAAGGGCCCCGGCGGCCTGGTGCGCCGCCAGTACCAGCAGGGTCATGGCGTGCCCTGCCTGATCGCCGTGGCACAGGATGCCACCGGCAAGGCCCATCGGCGCGCGCTCGCCTACGCGCACGGCATCGGCGGCACGCGCGCGCGGCGTGCTGGAGACCACCTTCTCCGAGGAGACCGAGACCGACCTGTTCGGCGAGCAGGCCGTGCTGTGCGGCGGCACCACCGAGCTGGTGATCAAGGGCTTCGAGACGCTGGTGGCGGCCGGCTATCAGCCCGAGGTCGCCTACTACGAGTGCCTGCACGAGCTGAAGCTCATCGTCGACCTGCTGCACGAGGGCGGCCTCACCAAGATGCACAAGTACATCAGCGATACCGCCAAGTTCGGCGACCTGACGCGCGGCCCGCGCGTGGTCAACGAACGCACTCACGATGAAATGCGCAAGATCCTGAAGGAAATCCAGAGCGGGAAGTTTGCGCGTGAATGGATACGCGAGAGCGAATCGGGCGGGCACAACTTCCAGCGCCTGCTCGAGGCCGATCTGAAGCAGCCGATCGAAAAAGTGGGCGCCAAGCTCCGCGCCCGCATGCCCTGGCTGCAGGCCACGCGCTGACCCCAAATTTGATTTAAGACACGGCCACCCAAGCCGGAGGACACCATGACTGCCGATGCGAACCGAGTGCTGATTTTCGACACCACGTTGCGCGATGGCGAGCAATCGCCCGGTTGCAGCATGACGCAGCCCGAAAAACTGCGCGTGGCGCGGGCCCTGGCCGACCTCGGAGTGGACGTGATCGAGGCGGGATTTCCGGCGGCCTCGCGCGGGGACTTCGACTCGGTCCACGCCGTAGCCCGCGAGGTGCAGGGCCCGATCATCGCCGCCCTGGCCCGTTGTACCCGCGCGGACATTGAACAGGCGGCCAAGGCCCTGGCGCCGGCGCCACGCCATCGGTTGCACGTTTTTCTGGCCACCAGCGCGATCCATCGCAAATACAAGCTGAACATGGCGCAGGATGAAATCGTGCGAAGCGCGGTGGAGGCCGTGAAGATCGCTCGCGAGTATTGCGACGATGTGGAGTTCTCGCCCGAGGACGCCTCGCGCACCGAACTGGATTTCCTTGCGCGCGTGGTGGAGGCGACGATCGATGCGGGCGCCACCACGATCAACATTCCCGACACTGTCGGCTACACGGTGCCCGATGAATTTGGCGAACTGTTCCGGTACCTGCGGCAGAACGTGCGGGGCATCGATAAGGTGCGCCTGTCGGTCCATTGCCACGACGATCTGGGCATGGCGGTCGCCAACAGCCTGACCGCCGTGGTCGCCGGGGCCCGCCAGATCGAATGCACCATCAATGGCATTGGGGAGCGCGCCGGCAACTGCTCGCTCGAGGAGGTCGTGATGGCGCTGGCCACGCGCTCGCAGTTTTTCAATCTGCAAACCGCGATCCAGACCAACCGCCTCTATCCGGTAAGCCGGCTGATCTCGAGCATCACCGGGCAGCCCATCCCGCGCAACAAGGCGGTGATCGGTGAAAACGCATTCGCGCACGAGGCCGGCATCCACCAGCACGGCATGCTGCAAAATCGCATGACCTACGAGATCATGCGTCCGGAGGATGTGGGGCTGACTCACAGTAATCTCGTGCTCGGCAAGCACAGCGGGCGCCACGCGTTTCGCGACCGAGTGCGCGAGCTGGGTTTCGAACTCGATGAGCTCGAGCTCAATCGTGTATTCGAGGAATTCAAGACGCTCGCCGACCGCAAGAAGGAACTCTTTGACGGCGACATCGAGGCCCTGGTGCTCCGCGCCGAAGGCTCCGCCCATGGGCCCTGGTCGCTGGCACGATTGGAGGTCAGCTCCCAGTTGGGAGCCCCGGCGAGCGCCACCGTAAGACTCCTGCACGCCGACGGGCGCTCGCCCACCGGCAAGGCGAGCGGCGATGGGCCGGTGGATGCCGCCTACAAAGCGATCGAGCAGGCCACCGGCATGCCCGTCAAGGTGCGCAAGTTTGAGGTGCACGCGGTGACGATCGGAGAAGACGCGCAGGGCGAGACCGTGGTCTATGTGGATTACAATGGGCGCAGCTACCGCGGCTCGAGCGTCTCAACGGACATCATCGAGGCCAGCTGCAAGGCGTTGCTCGAGGTCGTCAACCGCATCGAGCAATCCCAGCACGGTGGCGCACGTGCGGCGGCCATGCGCGAGGCGGCCGCGACGGTCAAGAGCGCGCTGTAGGCCTGCACGGTCTCATTGACCGGTAGAGAATTAATCGAGGAACCCATGCCTATTCCTGCCACCCCGTACATCTGGTTTAACGGCAAGCTCGTTCCCTGGGAGAAAGCCACGGTGCACGTGCTTTCCCACGCGCTGCACTATGGCTCTTCCGTATTCGAAGGAATCCGCGCTTACGCCACGACACAGGGCGTGGCGATTTTCAGGCTCGCTGATCACACCCAGCGCCTGTTCGAGTCGGCCAAGATTTACCGCATCCACATTCCCTTCACGCCCGAGCAGATCAACGCGGCCTGCCACCAGGCCATCTCCGCCAACGAACTGCGCCAAGGGGCGTACCTGCGGCCGGTCGTATTCCGCGGGTACGGTGAGATCGGGGTGGTGCCCAAAAATCGAGCCGCCGATCGAGGTTGCGGTGGCGGCCTGGGAGTGGGGCAAGTACCTGGGACACGGGAGCGAAGCGGAAGGCGTCGATGTGTGCGTATCCTCCTGGCAACGCATGGCACCCAATACGCTTCCGGCCATGGCCAAGGCGGCCGGCAATTACCTGTCCAGCCAGCTCATCACGATGGAGGCCAAACGCCTGGGTTTTGCCGAGGGCATCGCACTGACCACCAGCGGCATGGTGAGCGAAGGGGGCGGTGAGAATCTTTTCCTGGTCAAAGACGGCCTCTTGATTACCCCGGCGATCGCCCACTCGGTGCTCGGCGGCATCACCCGAGATACCGTCATGCACCTGGCGCGCGATCTGGGTCTGGAGGTGCGCGAAACCGCCGTTCCACGCGAGTTGCTGTACCTGGCCGATGAGCTGTTCTTTACGGGCACTGCCGTGGAGGTGACCCCGATTCGCTCGGTGGACCGGATCAGCGTGGGCGAAGGCCGACGCGGTCCGATCACAGAGAAGATCCAACAGGCGTTCTTTGGACTGTTCGATGGGCGGACCAAGGACCGCTGGGGATGGCTGGATCACGTGGACATGTCAGCAGCATCGCGGGTCGCCACCGCCCGCTGACATGAAAACGATGTTCCAGAAGATCTGGGAACGACACGAGGTCGTCCCGGAGACCGCCGATACGCCCGCGGTTCTGTACATCGATCTGCACCTGATCCATGAAGTGACCACCCCGCAGGCCTTCACGATGCTGCGGGAACTGGGCATTGGCGTGAGACGCGCGGACCTGACGCTCGCCACGATGGATCACTCGACACCGACGCGCAGCGCGCAGGTGTTCGGCGGCGCGCCCATCACGGTGGCCTCGGCCGCAGAGCAGATCGGCGAACTGGAGCGCAATTGCACGCAGTCCGGGATCGAGCTGTTCAATCTCAAGCACGACCTGCGTGGGATCGTGCACATCGTGGGGCCGGAACTGGGCCTCACGCAGCCGGGCAAGACCGTGGTGTGCGGCGACAGCCACACCAGCACGCACGGAGCTTTCGGCGCGCTCGCCTTCGGAATTGGCACCACGGAGGTCGCCCACGTGCTGGCCACCCAGTGCCTGCTGCAACGGCGCCCGAAGACCTTCGCGGTCAACATCGAGGGTGCGCTGCGGAGCGGTGTGACGGCCAAGGACCTGATCCTTGCGCTGATCGGTCAGATCGGCATCGACGGGGGCACGGGGCACGTCATCGAGTACCGCGGCACGGCGGTGCGCGCGCTGAACATGGAAGAGCGCATGACGGTGTGCAACATGTCGATCGAAGCCGGGGCCCGCGCAGGCATGATCGCGCCCGATGAGACGACTTTCCAATACCTGTCCTCACGCCCGCGCGCGCCCAAGGGCGGCAAGTGGGAGCAGGCCCTTGAGGCATGGCGGTCGCTACCGAGCGATGAGAGCGCCCGCTTTGATCGCGAGGTCCGCCTGGACGGATCCGCAATCGAACCCATGATCACCTTCGGAACCCACCCGGGGATGGTCATACCGATCAGCGCTTCGATACCTACGCTCGCGAATGATCCGGTGTACGACAAGGCTCTCGCCTACATGGGCTTTAGCGCCGGCGCGCCCATTCGCGACCAGGCGATCGATGTGGTGTTTATTGGCAGCTGCACCAATGGCCGGCTCTCGGACCTGCGTGGCGCTGCCGACATATTGCGCGGGCACAAGGTGGCCAAGGGCGTGCACTTGCTGGTGGTGCCCGGCTCCCAGCAGGTCAAGCGAGCCGCCGAGGCTGAAGGACTCGATCGGGTATTCATCGAGGCCGGCGGAGACTGGCGTGAGTCAGGTTGTTCGATGTGTATCGGCATGAACGGCGATAACGTCGGGGCCGGGCAATTGTCGGTGAGTACCAGCAACCGAAATTTCGAGGGGCGGCAGGGCCGCGGAGCGCGGACACTGCTCGCCAGCCCGCTCACCGCCGCAGCCAGCGCCGTGCGCGGCCGCGTCACCGATCCTCGGGAGCTGCTCGCTTAAGCTCGCCACCGCATGGATGCTCTCAAGAAATTCAGCTCGCGCACCGTCGTGCTGCCGTTCACGAACATTGATACCGATCAGATCATTCCAGCCCGCTTCCTTCGCACCACGGTGCGCGCGGGGCTGGGCAAGGAACTCTTCCATGACTGGCGCTACGACGCCACCGGGGCGGCGCGGCCCGAGTTTGCTTTGAACCGGCCGGAGGCTGCAGGGTGCGGCATTTTGGTCGCAGGCCGGAATTTTGGCTGCGGCTCATCGCGCGAACACGCCCCCTGGGCGTTGCTCGACTTCGGGATCCGCGCCGTAATCAGCACCGAGATCGCCGATATCTTCCGAAGCAATGCGCTCAAGAACGGCCTGCTTCCGATCGTTGTCGATGAACAACGTGCCCGCTGGCTGCTGAGCCATCCGGGTGTTGAGCTGCAAGTCGATCTGGAACAAAACACGCTCTCATTGCCGAACGGGGATGCAGTGAACTTCCAGATAGAACGATTCGCGCGCCACTGCCTGCTCAACGGTGTCGATGAAATGGGTTATCTGCGCTCCCAGGGACCCTCGATCGACCGGTACGAGCGCAGCCGATCATGAGGGCCAGCCTCGCCGTGATCCCCGGCGATGGCGTCGGGCCGGAAGTTACCGCCGAGGCCGTGCGCGTGCTGCAGGCGATTGCCACCCGCTTTGGGCACGAGTTCACCCTGCGCGAGGCGCCCTTCGGTGGCGTTGCTATCGATGAGTGCGGCGATCCGCTTCCGCCCCAGACGCTGGAACTGTGCCGCGCGGCCGATGCCGTGCTGTTGGGCGCCATCGGGGGACCTAAGTGGTCCTCGCCCCAATTGAGCGTCCGTCCAGAGCAGGGACTGCTGCGATTGCGCAAGGCGCTCGGCGTGTATGCGAACCTGCGCCCGGTCAGCGTGCACCCGGCATTGAGGGACGCCAGCACGCTCAAGAGCGAAGTGCTCGAGGGTGTGGATCTGATATTCGTCCGCGAACTGACCGGCGGGATTTATTTTGGCGCCAAGACTCGCACCGCCGAGGCGGCCAGCGATCTTTGCACTTACACCGTTGCCGAGATAGAGCGGGTGGTGCGGGTGGCGGCGCGACTCGCGCAGGCCCGACGCGGCCGGCTCACTTCGATCGACAAAGCCAACGTGCTTGAGACCTCCCGCCTGTGGCGCGAGGTCACCGAGCGCACGGTGCGCAACGAGTTCCCGGACGTGCAGCTCGAGCACATGCTGGTGGATTCCGCCGCCATGCATCTGATCCGCAGCCCGCGTGATTTCGACGTCGCGGTCACCGAGAACATGTTTGGCGACATCCTGACCGATGAGGCTTCGATGCTGGCCGGATCGCTGGGGATGCTGCCCTCAGCCTCACTGGGCGAAGGCCCCAAAGGCCTCTATGAGCCCATCCACGGCTCGGCCCCGGACATCGCAGGGCGCAACATTGCCAATCCCTACGGCGCCATTCTCAGTGGGGCGATGCTGCTGCGATCCTCGCTGGGCCTGAGCGAGGAAGCGGCAGCCGTGGAGGCCGCGGTGTCCGCCGCCCTCTCTGAGGGCAAGCGGACCGCAGACATCGCCGTTCCCGGAGTCCGCCCCGCGAGCACCCGGGAGGCGGGCACCGCAGTCCTCGAGCGCCTCAATCGCGCTTGAGCCTAATGCCGATCTTTGGTACCCCGGCCGCGCCGTCAATGCTTGGGCGGCGGCGCGTCGAGATCGGCGATCGCGGCATTGGAAGCCGGGCGCTGCTTGCGCAGTTGCGCGGCGGTCTGTTCGGCGGCGGATAACGCCCGCAGGACATTGCCGCCCGCCACTTTGGCAAGGTCCGCGTCGCTCCAGCCGCGGCGCGCCAGCTCCGCCAGGAGCTGAGGGAACTTGGACACATCCTCAAGCCCCGTGGGCACCTCATCGATGCCGTCGAAATCAGAGCCGATCCCCACATGATCCACGCCCGCGATCTGGCGTACGTGCTCGACGTGATCGGCCACCTGGCCGAGCGTCACCGGCGGTTTCGGGTGCGCTTGTTCCCAGGCCTTGAGCGCCGCCTTGGCCCGTTCGGGCTGGCCGATGTACAGACCCACATACGGCGGACTGTTGTAACGCGCCATCTCGGCGGCCTGCGCCGCCTCCCATTCATTGCGAGCCATCGAAACATAGCCCGGGTTGAAATTGACCATCACTACCCCGCCGTTCCGGGTCACCAGGCGTAACACCTCATCGGACACATCGCGCGGGTGATCGTCCAACGCTCGCGCCGAGGAATGCGAAAAAATAACCGGTGCCGCCGAGACCTCGAGCGCCGCGCGCATCGTCTCCTCCGACACGTGGCTCAGGTCCACGAGCATGCCCAGGCGGTTCATTTCGCGCACCGCCTCGCGTCCGAACGGGGTCAGGCCATGATGCACTGGATCCGCCGTCGCCGAGTCGGCCCAATCGGTGTTGGTCACGTGCGTCAGGGTCATGTAACGCACGCCCAGTGCATAGTATTGACGCAGCACCGCCAGGGAGTTGGCGATCTGGTGGCCGCCCTCGACACCGATCAACGAGGCGACGCGCCCGCTCTTATGGATTCGGCGGATGTCCTGGGCCGTGTAGGCCATCTCCAGATCGTGAGGGTAGCGATCCACCAGCCGGTGGACGATATCGATCTGCTCGAGCGTGGCCTGTACCGCGACCGGTCCTTGCATGTCCACCGGGACGAACACGGACCAAAACTGAGCGCCCACGTGCCCGGCGCGCAGGCGCGGCAAGTCGGTCATCATCGGCGCCTGATCCTCGGGCGGCTTCAGATGTGAGGTGTCGCTCGCAAGGTCAAGGGCATCGACCGAACTCTTATAGCGCGTCCGGATCAGCCAGGGCAGATCGTTGTGCCCATCGATCAGCGGCGTGGCCGCAAGCACCCGTGTTACGCGCGTCATCGGATCGCCAGGGGCGGCGGCGAATGCCGCGCCCGCTGACAAAAGCACCGCGCCCGCCGCGCCCCAGTGCCAATACGATCGTCTTATTTTATCCACGCGCGACCTCCAGGACGTCAAAGGGAAATTGCGCCCGCCGATGCGGCTTTGGCGCTAGGGAAGCGAGGATACACAATCCGGTCTGCGCCGTGGCCGTGGCGCCGCTCGACGACTCAGGCTGGGCGGGGGAAGTCCTGAAGCAGGCGATCCACGATCGGGCCAACGCCGGTGCGCACCGGATCGCAACACGGAAGTTTCAAATGGGTGCCCAGATCGGCGAGGTACTGCTTTGCCCGCGAGGCGGTGGCCGGTGAGGTGTTGACGCTGATTCCCACCACGCGCGATCGCGGGTTGGTCAGGTGTGCTGCCGCTTCGTTGGCGGCTATGGCCGCCTCGAAGCTTGGAATCGGATAGTGCGGATAGCCATCAATGTGCTCCAGGTCGATGCGATGACACAGCACGAGGGCATCGGGCTGGGATCCGTGGATCAGCCCGAGCGTGACGGGGGCATAGGCCGGATGGTGGAGCGAGCCCTGCCCTTCGATGACATCCCAGTGCTCGGCTTGGTTTTCCGGCGACAACAGCTCGGCGGCGCCGGAAACGAAATCCGAGACGATGGCATCGACGCTCACGCCCGAGCCGCTGATGAGTATTCCGGTCTGGCCGGAGGCGCGGAAGGTGGCCGGTATGCCGCGACGTTTTAATTCCGCTTCGATGCTCAGGCTGCTAAACATCTTGCCGACCGCGCAGTCCGTGCCGACCGTCAGCAGACGCATGCCTGGGCGCTTGGCGCCTGTGGCAATGGCTGATTGGCCGCTTTGCGGTTGACGCACGTCGTACAGCGTTCGACGCAACCGCTCGGCCGCCTGACGGAGCGGGGGCACATCGGCCATACGCTCATGGAGCCCGGCCGCCAGGTCCAGACCCGCCTCCAGCGCTTCCAGCAGCATCGGAATCCAGGCCGGAGAGATCCGTCCGCCAAATTCGGCCGCGCCCACGATCAGCACCCGGGCACCGGCCGCCGCCGCGGCGGCGGGCGAAAGCGTGGGCAGGCCCAGATCGGCGCTGCAACCTGGCAGCATGACCTGGGCAATGCAGCGCTCGGGCCGCCAGTGCGCGATCCCGGTGGCGGTCTTGACCGCCAATTGATCGCCGTCGCCCAGAAACAGCGCGTAGGGGGAAGGCAACTCGAGGAGCTTGGCCACGGAGTGATGCCGAGCCAGCTAGACGGGCGGCAGGCTCGCGACGGCCTCGCGCGAGAGATCATCCAGCCCCGCGCCGCCCGACTGCAGATGAGCCAGGATCTTGCGACGCATCCTGGGGTCCCAGAAGCGTTGCAGGTGGCTGGCTATGGCCGCCACGGCATCGGCCCGCTTCGGTTCGCCACCGAAAAACGCGGCGATGTCGTTGGTCATTTGCACCAGGTGATCCGCGCTCATTTGACGGTGGCCTCCGCATTCGCGGACTCGCCGGGGTGAGTGGCCTGCGCCAGGAACGATTGCTGGCGCTGGTCGAATTGCGCGTAGCGCTGCTGCCACGCCGAGGGTTGCGTCACCTTGGTCACCTGCACCGCCGTCACCTTGTATTCGGGACAGTTGGTGGCCCAGTCCGAGTTCTCGGTGGTGATCACGTTGACGCCGAGCTCGGGAAAGTGGAAGGTCGTGTAGACGACGCCCGGCTGCACGCGCGTGGTGATCGTGGCCCGCAGCACGGTCTCGCCGGCGCGGCTTTGCACCCCGACCCAATCGTTCTCCTTGACGCCGCGCTCCTCGGCGTCGTGCGGATGTATTTCCAGCCGGTCTTCCGCGTGCCAGGCGACATTGTCGGTGCGTCGGGTTTGTGCGCCGACGTTGTACTGCGAAAGGATGCGCCCGGTCGTCAGCAGCAGCGGGTAGCGCGCGTTGACCTTCTCGCGAGTGGCGACATATTCAGTAATCAGGAATTTGCCCTTGCCACGCACGAATGTATCCACGTGCATGATCGGTGTGCCTTCCGGATGTTGTTCGTTGCACGGCCACTGGATGCTGCCGAGCTCATCCAGCTTCGCGAAACTCACGCCGGCAAAGGTCGGGGTGAGCGAGGCGATTTCATCCATGATCTCGCTTGGATGGGTGTAGTGCATCGGGTAGCCGAGTGCATTGGACAGCAGCTGGGTAATTTCCCAGTCGGCGTAGCCTGACTTCGAGCGCATCACCTTGCGTACCGGGGAGATGCGCCGCTCCGCGTTGGTGAAGGTCCCGTCCTTTTCCAGGAACGAGGAGCCCGGCAGGAACACGTGGGCGAACTTGGCGCTTTCGTTCAGGAACAGGTCCTGGACGATGATGCACTCCATTGCCGTGAGCGCTGCGGTCACGTGCTGGGTGTTGGGATCGGACTGCGCGATGTCTTCTCCCTGGATGTACAGGGCCTTGAACTCACCATCGAGCGCGGCCTCGAACATGTTCGGGATCCGCAGGCCCGGTTCGGCCAGCAGCTTCACGTCCCAACGACGCTCGAACTGTGTGCGCACGGCTTCATCGGACACGTGGCGGTATCCGGGGAATTCGTGCGGGAAGGAGCCCATGTCGCACGAGCCCTGCACGTTGTTCTGCCCGCGCAGCGGATTGACGCCCACGCCCTCGCGACCGACGTTGCCGGTCGCCATGGCGAGATTGGCAATGCCCATCACCATGGTCGATCCCTGGCTGTGCTCGGTGACCCCCAGGCCGTAATAGATGGCGCCGTTCCCGGCGGTCGCAAACAGGCGGGCTGCGCCTCGCACTTCGGCGGCGGGCACGCCGGTCACGGCCTCCATGGCCTCGGGCGAGTTACGGGGTTCGGAAACGAAATGCCGCCATTTCTCGAATGACTCGAGCTCGCACCGTGCGCGCACGAAATCTTCCTTGACCAGGCCTTCGGTCACCACCACGTGCGCGAGGCTATTGATCAGCGCCACATTGGTGCCGGGCTTGAGCGCCAGATGGTGCGCGGCTGTGATGTGCGGGGTGCGGACCAGGTCTATGCGCCTCGGGTCGGCGACGATCAGCTTCGCGCCCTGTCGCAGGCGTCGCTTCATCTGGGAGGCAAACACCGGATGCGCGTCGGTCGGGTTGGCGCCGATGAGCAGGATGACATCGCTCAGCATCACCGAATCGAAGGTCTGAGTTCCTGCCGATTCACCAAGCGTCTGCTTGAGTCCATAGCCGGTCGGCGAATGGCATACGCGCGCGCAGGTATCGACGTTGTTGTTGCCGAAACCGGCACGCACCAGTTTCTGCACCAGATAGGTCTCCTCGTTGCTGCAGCGGCTCGAGGTGATGCCTCCGATGCTGTCGCGTCCGTACTTGGCCTGGATCCGGCGCAGTTCGGAAGCCGCGTGAGCTAATGGCCTGCTCCCAGCTCACCTCGCGCCAGGCCTCGGAGATCGTGGCGCGGATCATCGGCTTCGTGATGCGATCCGGGTGGGTCGCGTAGCCGATCGCAAAGCGTCCCTTGACGCAGCTGTGGCCGTGGTTGGCGTGCCCGTCCTTGTTCGGCACCATGCGAATCAGTTCCTCGCCGCGCATCTCGGCACGGAACGAGCAGCCGACGCCACAATAGGCACAGGTGGTTACCACGCTGTGCTCGGCCTGGCCCTGCTCGATCAGCGATTTCTCCGAAAGCGTCGCCGTCGGGCAGGCCTGCACGCAGGCTCCGCAGGACACGCACTCTGAGTCCATGAACGACTCGCCCTGGCTGGCCGAGACCACCGAGTCAAAGCCGCGCCCCGCAATGGTCAGGGCCAGCGTGCCCTGCTGCTCGTCGCAGGCGCGCACGCAACGCGAACAGACGATGCACTTGCTGGCATCGAAGGTGAAATAGGGATTGGATTCGTCCTTCGGCGCGTCCAGGTGATTGGCGCCCTCGTAGCCGTAGCGCACTTCCCGCAGGCCCACCGCACCGGCCATGTCCTGCAGTTCGCAATGCCCGTTGGCCGGGCAGGTCAGACAATCGAGCGGGTGATCGGAGATGTACAGCTCCATGACTCCGCGGCGCAGCCGGGCGAGTTCGGGGTTCTGCGTGCTGACCTTCATTCCCTCGGCCACCGGCGTGGTGCAGGAGGCCGGATACCCCTTCATCCCCTCGATCTGCACCAGGCACAATCGGCACGAGCCGAAGGCCTCCAGTTGATCGGTCGCGCAGAGCTTGGGGATCTTCAGGTCCGCGAGCGCGGCGGCGCGCATGACTGAGGTGCCGGCCGGCACCGATATCTCGCACCCGTCGATCAGCAGCTTGACCTGCGTCTCCGAGGCTCGCGCCGGTGTGCCCAGATCCTGTTCGGCAATGGATTGCATAGCATTAACTTCCGACTGCCGCAGCAGTCATTGGTTTCGAGAAATCTTCCGGAAAATGATCAAGGGCTGAGACCACCGGCAAGGGGGTCAATCCGCCCAGCGCGCAAAGTGAACCGTAGGTCAGGGTGTTGCACAGGTCCCGCAACAGCGCGGTCTGGAGCGCGGGGCGGTCACCCGAGCGCAGCCGGTCGATGACCTCAACGCCGCGCGTGGAGCCGATGCGGCAGGGTGTGCACTTGCCGCAGGACTCGATCGCGCAGAATTCCATCGCGTAGCGGGCCTGGGCCGCCAGGTCCACCGTATCGTCGAATACCACGATCCCGCCATGACCGAGCATACCGCCGGCCTGCGCAAAGGCCTCGTAGTCGAGGGGCGTGTCAAATTTGGACTCTGGCCAATACGCGCCCAGAGGACCGCCCACTTGCACCGCCCGAATCGGTCGTCCCGAGCGCGTCCCGCCCCCAAAATCGTAGAGCAGTTCCCTCAAGGTGACGCCAAAGGCCTTTTCCACCAGACCACCGCGACGGACGTTGCCCGCCAGCTGGATGGGCAGGCTCCCGCGAGAGCGGCCCATGCCAAATTCACGATAGAAATTCGCGCCGCGTTCGAGCACCGTGGGCACGCTTGCGAAGGTGATGACGTTGTTGATCACGGTGGGGCAGCCGAACAATCCGGCGATCGCCGGGAGCGGGGGCTTGAAGCGCACCTGTCCGCGTTTGCCTTCGAGCGATTCAAGGAGTGAGGTCTCCTCACCGCAGATATAGGCGCCCGCGCCCAGCCGCACTTCCAGCTCAAAGGCCTTGCCGCTTCCCTGGATATCGGGGCCCAGAAAGCCCTGCGCGCGGGCGGTGGCAATCGCGGACTTGAGAGCCTGGTGGGCGCGCGGATATTCAAAGCGCAAATAAATGTATCCGCGCGTCGCCCCCACGGCGATTCCGGCAATCGTCATACCCTCGATCAGGCCGAAGGGATCCCCTTCCATGATCAGGCGGTCTGAGAAAGTGCCCGAATCACCCTCATCGGCGTTGCATACGATGTATTTCTGCGTGTCCGCCGTCGGCGGAACATTGAGCACCGTGCGCCACTTGATGCCGGTCGGAAAAGCTGCGCCACCGCGCCCGCGCAGTCCCGAATCGGTCACCGCCTGCACGATATCCGCAGGCGCCATTGCAAGCGCTGCGGTCAATCCTGCATATCCCCCGTGGGCGCGATAGTCCTCGAGACTGAGCGGATCGATCACACCGAGCCGCGCGCAGCACAATCGTTCCTGATTCTTAAGGTACGGTATGTCGGCTACCGCACCCAGCGACAGCGCGTGGGCTTTGCCCTCCAGAAATCCCGCGCTGAAGAGCGCGGCCACATCCTTGGCCTGTACCGGCCCGTACGCGACGCGGCCGGACGGCGTGTCCACTTCAACGAGCGGTTCGAGCCAGAATGCGCCTCGTGACCCGTTGCGCACGATGCGCACCGCCTGGTCACGCTGACGGGCTTCCGCAATCACCGCCTGCGCCACCGCCTCGGCGCCCAGAGCCCTGGCCGTCGCTTCACCGGGAATGTATACGGTAGTGCTCATTAGGTTGACCCGGACACCAGCTCGTCAAACCGGGCGGGAGTGACGTAGGCGTATATTTCCTTGTCGATCATCATCGACGGACCACAGGCGCAGTTGCCCAGGCAATAGACCGGTTCGAGCGTGTAGCGCCCATCGGCACTCGTGCCGTGCAGATCGGCGCCCAGTTTCCGTTTGGCGTGCGCTTCCAGGCTTGCACTGCCCGCGGCCTGGCAGGCTTCGGCGCGGCACAGGTAGATGACCTGGCGCCCGGGCTTGGTCTGCAGAAAGTAATGATAGAAGCTCAGCACGCCATGCACTTCGGCGCGCGAAAGGTTGAGCTCAAAGGCTATCAAAGGCACCGCACGCGCAGGCACCCACCCCAAGCGGTCCTGGATGCCATGCAGGATCGGCAACAGGCTTCCGGCCAGGTCGCGGTTCTCGCGCACCGACTCGAGTACGGCGTTTCGCTCGTCTGCCGGCAGGTCGGCGCTCGGTTCGGACCTGAGTGGAAAACCCACCGGCGTGCGCTTGCTCACCTAAAGTTCCCCGCTGTAAACGGTCAGGCGCGGGGGCCTGGCCCATCCAATCAGGGTGATACCGGCCTGCGTAGCCAGCTCCACGGCCAGCGCGGTGGGGGCTGAAATGGCCGCCACCAGTCGGCAACCGACTTCGGCCGCCTTGTGCACCACTTCGTAGGAGGCCCGGGAGGTCACCAGCAAGCTGTGAGGCCGTCCTCCGGCTCGCGCGACAGCGCCCACCGCCTTGTCGATGGCATTGTGCCGGCCCACGTCTTCACGCACCGTAAATCCTCCGTCCTCAGTCATCAAGCCGGCCGCGTGAACGGCCCCGCTGGCGTCATTGAAAGGCTGCAGGGTGGCCAGCCGCTCCAAACCTTCGCGCAAGGCCTTCGCGTTCGCGCGCGGACCTTGCGGGTCGGCGTGCTTGACCGGCCGGATGGCCGCCTCGAGCGTCGAAGTACCACACAGACCACAGCCGGTTCGGCCGGTGAGATTGCGCTCGCGCGTGTCCAGCAGCGCAAACCGAATCTCTGGAATCCGGATGTCCAAGACTACGCCCTCGGGCGTCCACGCCTGTTCAACCAAAGTAAGTTCCTCAGCTCTGCGAACGATCCCCTCGGTCAGGGCGAAGCCGAGGGCAAAGTCATCCAAGTTCGCCGGGGTGGCCAGCATCACTGCGTGGGCCCGGCCATTGAACTGGATGGCCACCGGCACCTCGACCGCCAGGCACTCGTCAACGCTCTCGGCGACACCGCCCTCCACGCGCCGCGCCGCCACGGTCACGGTCGGACTGATCACCTGGACTCTCCACTGTTTCTGACTCGACCCGTCCATATTGCGCGATGCAATACAGTGCCGCAAACCGGCAGCGAAACTACCAAAGGATACACGAGCCAGTCAGCGAACTGCTAAGTCGGGGGACCCACCCCATACCGCCCAGAAACCTTAGCCGACACGGGGCGTACCGAGAGGCCGTGCGCCGCTTCGGCTCAGCTCACATTGACATATATCCGGGAAGCCCGGCGGCCAGAGCGCGGCGCCGGAAGGTCAATAAACGACCACGCTCCGGATCGATTCGCCCCGGGCCATCAGCTCGAAGCCTTCGTTGATTCGATCGAGCGGCAGCGTGTGGGTGATCAGGTCATCAATATTGATCTTTCTTTCCATGTACCAGTCGACGATCTTCGGGACGTCGGTGCGACCGCGGGCACCTCCAAAGGCGGTGCCACGCCACACGCGGCCGGTGACCAACTGGAACGGGCGGGTGCTGATTTCCTGACCGGAGGCGGCCACTCCGATGATGATGCTCTGACCCCAGCCGCGGTGGCAGCACTCGAGCGCCTGGCGCATGACCTGGGTGTTACCGATGCACTCGAAGCTGTAATCGGCTCCGCCTTTGGTCAGCTCGACCAGGTGGGCGACCAGGTCACCTTGGATCTGCTTGGGATTGACGAAATGTGTCGCCCCGAATTTTCGGGCGAGCGACTCGCGCGCCGGATTGGTATCGACGCCGATAATCATATCGGCCCCGGCGAGCTTGGCTCCCTGGACCACATTCAAGCCGATCCCACCCAGTCCAAACACGACGACGTTGGCGCCGGGCTCCACCTTGGCGGTGAAGATGACCGCGCCGATGCCGGTCGTAACGCCGCAGCCGATGTAGCAGGCCTTATCGAAGGGCGCGTCCTCGCGAATCTTGGCCAGAGCAATCTCGGGCAACACCGTGAAATTGGCAAAAGTGGAACAACCCATATAGTGATAAATGGGCTTACCCTTATAGGAGAAACGGCTGGCCCCATCGGGCATGACTCCCTTGCCCTGGGTAGCCCGGATCGCGGTACACAGGTTGGTCTTGCGCGAGGTGCAACTCTTGCACTCGCGGCATTCGGGCGTGTAGAGCGGTATGACGTGATCGCCCTTCTTGAGCGTTCGTACTCCGGGACCGACCTCCACGACCACCCCCGCACCCTCATGGCCGAGGATCGAGGGGAATAGACCTTCAGGGTCGGCGCCCGAGAGCGTGTACTTATCGGTGTGACAGATCCCGGTTGCCTTCACTTCGATCAGGACCTCTCCGGCCTTCGGGCCCTCCAGCTGTACCTGCTCAATGCTGAGCGGCTTGCCGGCCTCGAAGGCTACCGCTGCACGTACTTCCATGATCGTTCCCCCTAGGCCCTGAGTGCCCCGGACGCCTTGGCCAGGTGCGTGGCAATCGCGTCCATGAGCGGTGGTGAGAGGCAATCGTAGGGCTCAAGACCCAGTTCCTTCAAACGCGCGCGCACGGCCCCCATCTGCGCCGGATCGGCGCCCGACTCGATGATCGAGGAGACGAACGCGGCGAAGGTGGGCGCCGCCCAGCCGGTTTGCGGAGACAGTTCCGTGTGCACGAAATCAAGTCCATAGAACGGGTGCTTGGTGTTCTCGATGCGTCCGTACATATGTACGCCGCACTCTTTGCAGGCATGGCGCTGTATCGTCGCATTGTTATCGAGCACGGCGAGCTTCTCGGCGTTCTTGGTGACGCGAACCTTGTCCTTGCCCACCACCGCAACCACGGCGAACAGGGCGCCCTTGGGTTTCCAGCATTTAGTGCAGCCGCACGCGTGGTTGTGCGCAGTCTGCGCACCCACGGCGACCTCGACCGGATTTTGCGCGCACTTGCACACCAGCGTGCCGCCCGCAAACTCCTTGGCGGTGGGTTTAACGCCGTTGTCGACCGAGGGGTGTATCGAGATGGCGGCCATAGGCCCTCCTTATAGATTTTTCTAAAGTGTTCGACGGGGCCGAAGTGCGGGCCTCGCTTAGGTTACGCCCGCGCCAACGAAGCGGTGAATTCTAGTGGTCATACCCCGCCCGTGGCCAGAGCTCAGCGGCCAATGTGCTCCATTGCCGTTTGCAGGTCCTCCTGAAGATCCCTCAGGTCCTCGATGCCGACCGACATGCGCAGCAAGCCGTCGGTAAGTCCCGCTTCACCTCTCGCCGCCGGGTCCATGGCCGCGTGGGTCATGGTCACCGGATGTGCGATCAGGCTCTCCACTCCACCCAATGATTCGGCGAGTGTAATGCAGCGCAGGGCGGAGACGAATTGCTTGACCGCCGGCGCGCCCTGTTTCAGTTCAAAGGAAATGATGGCGCCGAACCCGCTTTGCTGGCGAGCCGCGATCGCATGTCCCTCGTGCGAGGGCAGGCCCGGATACCAGACGCGGCTGACTGCCGGGTGGGTGAGGAGCCATTCCGCCAGCGCCTGCGCGTTGCGCGCGTGGATAGCCAGGCGCGCGTGCATGGTGCGCATACCGCGCAGGGTCAGGTAGCTGTCGAAGGGCGCGCCCGTGAGCCCCATGCAATTGGCCCACTCGGCAAGTCGTTCGTAGATTTCCCGGCTCTTGGCCACCACCGCACCGCCCACCACATCGCTGTGTCCATTGATGTACTTGGTGGTCGAATGCACGACCGCATCGGCGCCCAGACGAAGCGGTTGCTGCCAAACCGGAGACATGAAGGTGTTGTCCACCACCACCAGTGCGTTCGCCCGGTGCGCCAACTCGGCGACCGCCGCGATGTCGGTGATGCGCATCAGCGGGTTGCTCGGCGTTTCGATCCACACCAGCCCCGCCTCGCGCGCCAGAGCCGAGCGAACAGCCTCCTCATTTCCGAAATCGACGAATTGCACCTGGAATTCACCACGCCGCTGCCACTCGCTGAACAGGCGATGAGTTCCCTCCGTAACAGTCATGCGGCACCACCAAACGCGCTCCGACATTGAACAGGTGCCCTACCAAGGTGATCGCCGCCATGCCGGAGCTCGTGATGACAGCACCAGCGCCCTCTTCCAAATCGGCCAGCGCATTGCCGAGCAGGTCACGGGTCGGGTTAGCCGTCCGCGAGTAGTCGTAGGGCCGCTTCTCGGCGTAGCCGTGAAAGGCGTAGGTCGTGCTCAGGAAAATCGGCGGGACCACCGCGCCGCTGACGGTATCGCTCAGCAATCCGGCGCGCACTGCACGGGTTGCGGCCTTGGGACCTGCATCGTTCGTTGTTTTCACGTTTTCGCTCCATCGATGACTACGCCACACTCATCGGCGGGTTCAGGCAGACAGGAGCGAAGGCGCTGTGATGACAGCGCCCTGGCCATCGCCCGAACCTTAGCGGGGCAGCGGGCGACAGCTACGCTCATCTGCCGGCACATATACATATATATAAGAGCCGCAGGAGTTGGCACCGTGCCGGTCGAACCGGCGGTTGCCCCGGCGTCGAAGGGCCTTATCCCTCAGCCGGTCTCGATGAGTGGCTTGAGTGTAGGGTCCGCTTTGCGGGAGCGTCAAGGTGCAAGCGCCCTTTCGATCGGACCGAACCTCGGCGCAGCGCCCCCTCATCGCCCCTGGTGAACATTGCTGCCGCTTGGTCCCTGGCTTAGTCTTATGGCGGGGCCACTGAAGAATAAATGTGCAGCCTTGCTTTAATATGTCCACACCGCTCTATCTCATCTTCGGGAGTCACCCCGGCGAGGCGCTCGCACCGCTCCGCGGCCTCGTGGCCGGCTTGATTGTGGCCTACGGGTCCACCCCGTCGTTGGCGGCACCGGCGAGCGGAGCGATGATGGTCAGCGCCACTGTCGTTCCGGTGGCCCGTCTCCAGGTGGCTGAGGAAATGCCGCCGCTCGAGGTGAGCGCCGGCGATATAGCCCTAGGCTATATCGATGCGCCGCGGGCGCTGCTCCTGCGCGTTTTCAGCAACAGCCGAGCCGGGTTCGCCTTGGATGTATCCACGTTGGGTTCCTGGTGCGCGGGTGTCGCTTTGCAGGGATTTGACTCCGAGGTCATCCTCTACGGTGCAGGCGGCAGCGTGGTCCAGCGCTGGGAAAACACCGGCTCGCGTTCCCTCGCATTGCGCGCCCGCTTCAGTTTCTCTGCGGAGGCGCGCCCTGGCCTCTACGCTTGGCCACTTAAGCTGTCCGCACGGGCGCTCTGAGAGTCGCCGACTCAGTAGGTGATCGTCACGACGATGGTGTCCGCATAGGAGCCGGGCGCTACATCTTGGCTGGCAGGTATGCGTCCGTAGATCGTGGAGGTACTGGTCTGCGTCGGGTTGCCCGGCGTAAGCGCCAGGGTGGCACCGCCGGTTTGCGAACCTCCGGTCCCGTCACCACGAATCTGGGTGTACGCCGCGTCAAAGAACAAGTTGTAACTGAGCTTGCTGGTGCCCGACACCATCGAGCGGAGCGCGTAGCTGCCGCTCTTCCCGGTGCTGTAGCTCGAAACCAGACTCAATGTGGTTGCCCCTCCGCTGAGAAGGGTGCACGTGGCCTGAACCTGGCCATTGGCGTACGCTGCAGCCGCGCTCAGCGGGTTGTAGACACCGAAGAGCGGTCCGCTCGCTGAAACCGAGCAGCTTACCGCTCCGTGGGCCAGTGCAGGCCATAGGCCGACGCCGGAAAAAAACGACCATATTGCAACGCGAATCTGCCTCACGGCGCATGCTTCTGTGCCGGAAGTGCATGGCAGGCGAGCGTGCCCAAGTCCGGCTGGGGATCATCAGGGGGAGGCGGGCCCAGGCTGAAGCTGCAGCTGGAGCTGTCCCATTGCGCCCTGCCCTCGCCCGCGTGCTCATACCCGGTCACGAAGGTCACTCCGTCGTAGGTTACCGGGAAGCGGTGCCCCTCGAACTGAACGGCAGCGCCAACCGGCACCGCCCCGCCCTCGGCCGTGACCAGCCTGAAGGTGGCGCCGTGTTCGCGCTGCACCGGAAATTTCACGATTACACCGCTCCGGTAAGCGGGCGTCACCACCAGGGTGCGAGCGCCGATGCTCGCGTCGAGCGGAATCTCGGTGGGCTCGATATTCACGCGGTTGCTCTCGTAGGGCAGCAGATCGTGCAGGAGCGCGCGCCCGTGTAAGTCCGTGTGCGCGATCAGCTGGTTGTCAACGTACACCGGCACGTCGGGCAAGCCGCCCACCTCGATGAGCGCAAAACTTCCACCGACCTGACGCGCCGCGTGCAGTTCGCCGCCGAGCAAAGTTGCAGCACCGCTCCAGGAGCCGTTCACGCCCGATACGCCCTGATTGCGCGCCGTCTGCAGCTGCAACTCGCCCGATGCCGCTTGCGCGCTGAACTGCGCATTGTAATTGCCGATAGTGGAAACACCCAGGCGATATCCTTCGCCCGAGCCGCGCGGCGGATTCTGGATATAGCTGGCTAACACTTCCGATGCGGGCGCGCCAGGCCCATCGCCGCGGTTGGCGCTCAGCACCATGGCCGTTCGTTCCGCCAGCGAGTAAGTGAATGTCAGGAACACACTGGTGCCGGTTTCACTGCCCTGGCTGCTGCGCGTCGCCGTAAGATTCAACGCGCCACGCTCGCCGAGATTCCGGCTGTAGCTCAGGCTCGCAGTCGCCTCATTCGGAAGGCTCAGATAGCTCTGGCGGGCAATAATTGCCACCAGCGAGCCCCAGCGCTGAAAGTTGGCCCCGAACTGGACCAGGTCTCGATCCTGGAAGCGGCGTGCAGTGGCCTCGGCCGTCGCGATCTGGCGGTAGCCGGGACTGGCAGCGAGATGGTTCAGGCCAATGCTGAACCTTGCGCCCTGTCTCTCCAGGCCGATTCCGTAGAGCGATCCAGAAGAGTCACTTCCGGCGCCGGCCGCCGCGGTGAAATTGACCACCGCGATTTGGCCGAGCGCTACGGCGCCGGCCAGCCCGGCGGTGCGTGCCTCCTGATCCAGGAACTCAGCGTGCAATTCGAGCGTGAACTCATTGCTGATACCACGTCGATAGCTGGCACTGCCCATGGTCGGGCCGTAATGGTCGCTGGCAATCGTGTAGTCGCGACGCACCTTGCCCAAATCGAGTTCGTATGCGCTAAGGCCCGCAGCCATCAATTGCAAACTCGAATAGAAGGGCTGCGTCACCTGCTGCTCCCTGCCCAGAGCATCGCGCACCACCACTCTGACCTGACCTGCTCCAGTGACGGCCGGCAAGCGGTCTATGACGAAGGGGCCGGGCGGGATTGCGTTGCTCGCTACCTGCTGGTTGTTCACGTACACGTCCACCGTGGAGGGCACCACCGCCGTACCGGTGGCGCTGAGGAGCGGTGTCGTCAAAAGATCAGGGCGCAACGAGAAGTTGCGGCTCCAGCCGATGCCGGCAAACCGAACGGCGCTCCCCCAGGTCGTGCCATCGCTGACCGCATCGCCCAAAGTCATTCGCTCGATGCGCCTCGGGAAATCGACGGTAAAGGCCGTGTCGAGGCGAACTGCGCTGCCGTGGCCGGCCATTGATCGGATCACGCCGGTATTTGTGAACACGCCTTGAGCTGCGAAAACACCAAGTTCTGCGGATGCGGCGGTGAGATCCTCGCCCGCCACCCGCTGGCCGGAGAGCTGGTAATTTAGAAAAGCGCCTGGGCTGGCCCGCGTCAGCACGGGAGCGGCACGGCCGGGCGAGTCGGTTCGCGTGAGCTGCAGGTTTTCGGCGGGTACCGTCAGCGCGACGCTCTGCGTTGAATCGTCCACCGCCACACGGATTCCGGGGACAGCGCTTAACGGCAGGTATTCCCGCCCCTGATAGTCGCGAGTTGAGGTCTGCGGCCGGATTATTCGTAACTTTTCGAAATCGCTGCTTTCAATCCACAGCGCACCCGTCGCGTCGCGCAACATCACCAACATTTCTCCTTCCGTTTGCGCATTCACGCCGACGCTCATCACGATCTCTTGGAATTCGGCGCTGGTCGAGTCCGCCCGAACGGTTCCGTTCTCAAATATCATGGAACACAGGAGCAGGCCCAAAGGCCAGACAAGGTTAAATCGGCGCGGCGAGAATCCGGGACTGGCGCGCATCGCTGTGCACCCTTGCTCAGGAACCGGCTATCGCGACATCAGCCTGGAATTCACCTTGATCGCTATAGCCGTGCACGAGGATGTCAGCATCGTGTGCCACGCCAGCAGGTGCCTTAATTGTCCAGCTTACCGTGCTGCCCGGCAGCACATATCGGGTGACGGCGGCGTGAGGTGTCTCGCTCGTGCCGGGAAACTGAAGGAAAAAATCACTGATCTGAAGATGGGCCGCACCGCTGTTGCTGGCACTGACGGACAAGCTGCCGTCCGCCTGCCAGCGTCCGTGCCACGCCAATGAGGGAGCCGCCACCGCTGCCGGCTTGATGAACACCGGCAGGCTCAATTGCAATGCCACGCGCAGACCGCTGAAATTCGGGTCAGTGGACTGGGGTACTTCGGTCAGCAACAGCCGAAAGGAGAGCTCACGGGTCGGGTCGGAATCGCGCCGAAGCGCGACCCGCACGATCTGCTCGCCATGGGCAGGCAGAGTGAACACCGGTGGCGTGGCCAATACCTCACGGGTCGGCTCGTATTTCTCCTCACCCCCGGGCTGCGACCACAACAAGCTCGAGACCTGGATAAGAAGGGGTGCCTCGTCCTGGTTGTGGACGGTAATCACCGCGGTGCGCTGCGCGCCCTCTAGATCGATGCGGACCGGCGCAACGCTGAAATTGCCTGCGGCGGCGGGGACCGCCGCCGCAAGCATCAGCAAGCACGCAGTGACACGTTGGGCCACGCTGGGCCGATTGTCGCTTTGGGAACTCAACGGTGCACTGCCCAAGGAAGGTTTAGTACGTCACGGTCACGTTAATAGTGTCGGTATACGCTCCGGTCGACACCGCCTGGTTCGCGGCGTTATCCGGCAGATTGCCGTACACCGTCACAGCGACCGCGCTGCCCAGGCCGCTACCCACCCCGGGCACGCCGGCGCCCGTAGTTCCATCGCCGAACAAAGTGGCAAAGGCGGCGGTGGTGTAAAGGTTGTATTGCAGCGTGTCCGTGCCGTTGGTCATCAGTCGCTGCGCAATCGTGCCGCCGGTCGTGCTGCCGCCGTTCAGAGTCACCGTGAACGGAGTGGTTTTGCTGCACTTCACGTTCACGGTCGTGTTTGCCGATAGCGCCCCAGTGCTGGGCGTGTAGTTGCCGAACCCCAATGGATTGGCCGCCACGGAACAGGTTTTGAGTACCGTTGCCGAGACTCCGAAGCTTGTGGTAACGACGGCGGCACTGGCAGCGCCGGCTGCGGCCAACGCCGCCGCGGCCATCGTTGCATTGAGGATCTTGCGCATTTGAGCTCCTTGGAAATAGTTCGATATTTGGGATCTACTCGCGCAGCACCGGCAGACGGAACCGCCCGGGTTGCACTTCTCGGAGCTGCGGGCCACGGATCGTTCGTTTGGCATCGCCTCACGAAATAAACTCGGACATCCGGCAACTCGTCGGGGCGTATTCTTAGCTGCCCGACGTTATGACCGGCGTGACGGTGGCCACAGTTTTAAGCCGTGGTTAGGACATTCCCCTACACGATGCTACGTTTTTCCCCTAATCGCGAAGCGGGTTGTTGGACCTCATGGCACACGCTGACTGGCGGTGAAGCGCAGCGGACATCCGCTTGCCTTGCGTTTACTGGTAACGTAGGTTCCACGGTCACAGACGCGTTCGGGCTCACGGTACAATAGGGAATCCCTATACCTCGCAAGACAGGAAAAACGGGGTGGGCCGACTCGGTCGACGCGATCGTGCGGCATGCACCGCAGTCCTCCTCCGGGCCACAGCGGCTGCCCGCGCAGGCCCGGTTGCTGGCGCTGCTCGGCTCCTCCGCGCCGCTCCATGCACTGCTGGATGGGCTTGCCACCTATGTAGAGACTTGGGCTGAGCAACTCTGTTGCAGCGTGTTGCTGGCCGATAAGAGCGGTCGGCTGCTGCGGCCCGTTGCCGCCCCGAGCCTGCCTCTTGCCTATGTGCAGGCCATTGATCCGGTCACCATAGAAATCGGTCAGGGAAGTTGCGGGACGGCCGCGGCTCGTCGCGAGATGGTTATTGTCGAGGACGTAGAGAAATCCGAGCTGTGGGGTGCGTATGCAAAGATCGCAGTGGCGCACGGCCTTCGCGCCTGCTGGTCGGTCCCGATCCTCACTGACTCACGTTCGCTCCTGGGCACCTTCGCCATGTACTACGCGGTGCCACGCAAACCCACGGCGCAGGAAATCGAACTGATCCAGTTTGCGGCCGCCCTCGCCGCACTTGTCATCCGGCAGCACCGCGACGCCGAGGCGCTGCGCGCCACTGAAACCCGCCTGCACGCCGCCATCGGAGCTACCAGCACGGGAATCGGTTTGTGGGACAGCGATCAGGGCGGGGAAGGGACCTGGTTCGATGACTGGTGCGAGCGGGTCGGTATCGATCCGTGCGTAGGTCCGGATCGAATGGAGCGCTGGTACGCGCAGGTTCATCCCGAAGATGTGGAGCGCTACCGGGCCGTGGATCAGGACTGCGGCCGGGGCATCACGGACTCCTACATCATCGAATATCGCGTGCGAACCCGCACCGGTGAATGGCGCTGGCTACACGAGCGCTGCAACGTAACGGCCTACGACGCGGCCGGAACGCCGCTTCACTTTGTGGGCGCGTGTTTCGATATCGACGCTCAGAAGCGAGTCGAGCTCGCGCTCCATGAGGCCGAGGAGCGCCATGAACTGGCGATCAACGCCGCCCGGCTCCCGGTATGGGAGTACGACCTCGCGAGCGACTTGGTCCGGGGAAACGTCCACTGGCATCGCACCGTGGGCTATGACCTAACGGAAGAGCAAGCCCGCGAACGCACCGAGACGTGGCTCGGAGGTATCCACCCCGAGGACGCTCCGAACCTGCGCCGCATACTCACGGTGCCTCCAGTCGACAGCACCGGCTTCTACGAGAGTGAGTATCGCATCAGGCTCCCGAACGGCGAGTACAAGTGGCTGCTTGACCGAGCGCGGATCGTGCGACGCGGTGCGGATGGCACGGCCCTGAAGGTGGTGGGAGTCTCCGTTGACATCGACGCGCGCAAGCGCGCCGAGAGCGCGTTGCTTGTGAGCGAGGTACGGTTCCGCTCGGCATTCGAGTTTGCGGCTATCGGCATGGCCATGGTGGCGCCGGACGGCCGCTTCCTGCGGGTCAATCAGGCGCTTTGCCGCATCGTCGGTTATTCGGCAGAAGAGCTGCTGGGCATCGACTTTCAGACCATAACGCACCCGGAGGATCTCGATGCTGACTTGGCCTTTGTCCGCCAGATGCTTGATGGCTCCATCTCCTACTACGAGATGGAGAAGAGGTACTTTCACAAACTGGGAAATTTGCTTTGGGTTTTACTTTCGGTTTCAGGGGTTCGTGATGACAGCCGGCCAGTTTCAATATTTCATATCTCAGATCCAGGACATCACTGCACGCAAGGAAGCCGAGGCGCTGCTGACCGAAAGCGATTTTCGGCATCGGGCGACCGCGGACTTGCTACCAGGCTTCGTCTTCGAGGGCAGCGTGGTGGATGGCATTCCACAGCCGACGTGGGTCAGCGATGGATTCCAGCGCGTCTTTGGCTGCTCGCTTGCAGAATTCAATCGCCTGGGCGGGAGGGAATTCTACGATGCAGCAAGTCGCAGCAAACTTAGGGAAAGCGCGGCCCTGATCGCACAAGGCGGAACGGTACGGATGGAATTGCCGCTCCGCCATCTTGATGGGACCAGGCGTTGGCTGAGCGTGATCGCGCATCCGAGTTCGGCACACCCCTCCCGGGTGTTTGGAGTGGCCAACGACATCACCGAGCGCAAGCGCCTTGAACGCGCGCTGGCGGAAGCCACGCATATTGAGCAGTTGCGGCTGGGGCAGGAAATTCACGATGGCCTGGGGCAGGAGCTCACCGGCATTGCCTACCTGGCAAGCGCGATCGCGAACTCTGCCATCCGCTCCGGTTCGCCGCTTATTGGCGATCTGCAGCAACTTGCCAAGCTTTCCGCTCAGGCGATCGAGACCTCCCGAGCCATTGCCCGCGGAATTTCTCCATTAACCGAAAGTCGCGGCTCACTGGTCCTTAGTCTCCGCAAGCTCGCCGAGAGTGCCGCCGCCAGCCAGCAGGCCTCGGTCGAGTTTGAGGCCAGCGAAACTGCGCCACTGACGCTGCACTGGGAAACGCGTGATCAGCTGTACCGCATCGCGCAGGAGGCGCTCAACAATGCCTTGCAACATTCCGACGCACAACGTATCAAAATTTACCTAAATACCAGCCCGCAGCTTGTGAGGCTGGAAGTTGCCGATGACGGGTGCGGCTTTGATCCTCGCACCACACCCAAGGGCCTTGGGATCGACGGAATGCGCCAGCGGGCCGCCGCAATAGGTGGACGATTCCGGCTGCAGGATCGCAAAGGCGGCGGCACGTCCGTGTGGTGCGAGTGCCAGCAACCCGTGGTCAATACGAAAACTTCGGATTAGTCCGGCTTGGCGATGGCCACCGCTTCGACCGGCAGCGATTTTCAGGCAGCGCCGGCGTCTGACTTGTCGGACCAGTTCAAGGCATACTGGACAAGCTGCGAGCCAGTCGCCAGATGGAGCTTGCGTTTTATTCGTTCGCGATGGGACTCGACCGTCTTCTTCGACAAGCCCAGCGCCTCGGCGACCTGACGAGTCGACAGGCCTGTACCGATCATTTGCAAAATCTGCAGCTCACGGTCCGAGAGGCGCTCAATCGGGTTTGAGGCCACTTGACGGCCACCCGACGCGAGGTTCCGGACCATGCTGTTGCCAATCGCCTCGCTGACGTAAGTGCCACCGCCCAGCACGCGGCGCATGGCGCGCAACAACTCGTCGGAATCTGCCTGCTTCATGATGTAACCGTTCGCACCGGCCGACACAACCCGTTCGGCGTATATCACTTCATCGTGCATCGAAAGCACCAGGATGGGCAGTTGCGGATAGCTTGCGCGCGATTCCTTGACCAGATCTATGCCATCCCCCTGCTTTAAGGTGATATCGACAATGACCAGATCTGGCTTGAGATCGCGGATTGCCAGTTCGGCCTCAGCCACGGTCTCGGCTTCCCCACAAACGGCCAGATCTTTTTCTTGATCTATCAGGCGCCGTAATCCCTCGCGAACGATTGGATGGTCATCGACCACCAGTATCTGATGACGTACCGGCGGTCGTACTCTCATGCGGGCGCGAGCGCGGGTCGGCTTCTTGGATCTCGTTTTGACGCTCATTGTCCGCCCTCCCAAACTGCTGGCATTGCCTGCTTGGACACTCCAATCACCGCGCTGCGTAACCTTAAGTGATCTCCCTACGCGATTTGCTACGTTCGTTTATGGGGAAGAAGTCTACGCCAGCTGCTGGACTCGGGCGCATATTAAAGAGGCGTCGGATTGCCCCGTGGGAGCGGCTCCTCTTTTAGAGCACTCGCTCCACGGCCGGCGCTCTTAGGTTGTAGTTCGAGCTCATGGAGCGACCGTAGGCGCCCGCGTTAGCAATCAACAGCACATCGCCTTCCCTGGAGGGCGGCAGCCACCGGTCGTGGCCTAGAACATCTGAGGACTCGCAAATCGGTCCGACCACGTTGACCAGCTCGGTGGCGGACTCGTCCATACGGCTCAGGTTGACTATTTCGTGCCATGAACCGTACAGCGCCGGTCGAATGAGGGAGTTCATTCCCGTGGTAACACCCACGTAACGCGTGTTGCCCTTGGCCTTGGTCTGGGTGACGCGCACCAGCAGGACGCCGGCGGCGGCAACCAGGAAACGACCGGGTTCGAGCCAGAATTCCAGTCCCGGCGCACGGGCGTGTACCGCCCCTAGCGCGGCGTCTAAGTGACCCAGGTCAATGGCGGCCTGTTCGCGTCGTTCAGGCACTCCCAGTCCGCCGCCAATGTTAAGAATCCGCAAATCCGGAAAATATTGTGCCGCCTCTAGCAGCAGTTCGGCCGTCTGCGGCCAGCTGTCGACCTCGAACACCCCGCTGCCGGTATGCGCATGCAGCCCGATGACCCGGCACCCCACCAGGGCCGCCAGGGGAGCGAGATCGGCAAGCTCATCGAGCGGAATGCCAAACTTCGCGTTTTCGCCCGCCGTGCGCACATGCAGGTGATGGCCACGGCCGGTGCCTGTGTCCACCCTGACGATCACCTCCGTTCCGCGGAAGATTTCCGCCCAGTGCTCCAACACGTAGCGGTTGTCGATCGTAACCGTCACACCCTGTTCAAAGGCCCAGGCGTACTCCTCGCGCGGTGCAAAATTGGGGGTATAGAGGATCCGACCCGGGGCCAGCTCCGGGACCGAGGCCAGTACATGCTCGATTTCCCCGCGCGATACGCATTCGAAGTCGATGCCCGAGGCCCCGATGGTCCGCAGCAGCTGTGCGTTCGGATTGGCCTTCATGGCATAGAAAATACGCCTAACCGACTTCAGCCCACGCAGCTTTGCCGCCGCCGCCTCGAGCTCCGCGCGATCATAAACGTACGCGCAACCCTGCTCTTTCCCAATGCGAAGCAATTCATCGCGTCGCAGTTGCCACCATGGCTGATGCAGCGCAGAGGACTTGGGCACACCGTAGCCTGAGCTCATCGCTAGCCTTAACTACACAGGTCATCAGGGAAAGGCCGGGGCGAATGCGGCGGCGCCGCACCTGCGGACTGCCGCTTATTCTTCGTTGAAAAGATCCCGCAGATCTTTCTCGAGCTTGCGATCGGCGAGCACCTCTTCGAGCTTGCTCCAGGCCGCCTTGCCCTTCTTACCTTGGGTACGCACACGCTTGTCCACGCGTGCCAGCAAACCGTCGTAGTCGGTGCTGTCTTCGGCCTCGGCTACGAATTCTTCATCCAAATCGAAATTTTCGCTATCGCGCTCTGACATGGCTTCTCTTCAAAATGTTCATCAATATCAGCAAGTTAAAGCAGATATAGGTCTAGCGGGGGCAGCGAACTATAGCTGATTTGTCGAGCTATTCAACTCCGACACCAAAACAGCGAAAAGGTGCCCCCATACCGACGCCGCTCTGAGCGGGGATCAATGGGCTGGCGGGAGGATTGCCGCGGTCGGGCTGGCGTCGGGAAGCTCGGCCTGAAGGCCGACGGTAGCCAGCACGCCATCAGCGCGCGCCAGCACCTCGCGGGCGTAGTCCCAGTGGATCGCCACCACGCTTTTGCCCACGGCCTCCTTCAATAGTTCCGCGAACTTGTCCACGTCGGGCTCGTAGGTTTGGCCTTGCGCGTCTACGGGCGGATGCACTTCGAGCAGCAGTTCGCCATTGACCCAGGCGACCTTGACCGGTTCGTTAATGATGCGCACCTCGGTGCCGACCGGCACCAGCGGAAACAAGGCTTCGACATCTTCGGGATACATGCGGATGCAGCCATGGGTGACCGCCAGGCCCACGGCGATCGGATTGTTGGTGCCATGGATCAGATAGGTGCCGTTGCCAACGGCCAAACGCAGAGTGCGGGTGCCCAAGGGGTTATCAGGACCGGGTGGAACCGCCGCAGGCAGAATATCCCCGTCCTTGGCATGTTCGTCGCGCACGGACTTAGGCGGATGCCACCAGGGATCCTTTTGTTTGGCGATCACGTGCGTCAGGCCTAAGGGTGTATGCCAGTCCATCTTGCCGATGCTGATCGGATAAGTGATCACCTGTTGGGGCATGCGAGGCGGCCGCTTCGGGAAATAGTAGAGCCGATGCTCGGCGATATTGACGATGATGCCCCGGTGCGGCCCGGTAGGCAGTATGTGCCGCCCGGGAATGAATACGGTTTTGTCGGCACCGGGAATCCATGGATCAAGCTTTGGATTGACGCGAATGAGCTCCTCGGAGCCCAGGCTGTATTGGCGCGCCAGGTCGTAGAGCGTGTCCTCATAGACCGTTTGGACGCTCTGGTCCTCCCCAAACACGCTCTGTGTGGGCTGGCTTATTTCATACGTAGTGGCAAAGCAGCACGCATTGGCGGCCGCCAACAGCAGCGCGATATAAGTTTTTGTTTTAAGCATTGTTTTAACGGGGGGGGTGGGTCGGGTAAGCCTAGCACGAGGAATCTGCTGACTTTAAATATATACCAGACACTTGTATGGTATCGGCCATGAGCACCCCTACCCCGGAACCCAGTCCTCGCCAACGTCAGATTCTGGAATTGATCGAACAGTTCCTGCACCGTCATGGCCGCCCCCCGACCCGTGCCGATCTGGCCCGGTTGATGAAATTACGCAATCGTCAGGGAATCGACCAGCACCTGCGGGCGCTGGCCGGCAAGCGGCTCATCGCGCTTGAGCCGGGCGTGGCGCGCGGCATCCGCCTCATGCAATCCTCATTCGCGCTGGCCCGTCGACTGGCGCTGTATGGCCGGGTGGCCGCCGGCGTCCCAACGCTGGCGCTCGATAACATCGAGGATGAATTACTGCTCGATCCGGCGCTGTTCCGTCCGCGCGCGGATTTCCTGCTGCGCGTGCACGGCCAGAGCATGCTCGATGCCGATATCCACGATCGCGACATCCTGGCCGTCCACCGCACCGCGCAGGTCAGCAATGGCCAGATCGTGGTTGCGCGCCTCGGGGAGGAAGCGACCGTTAAATATTACCGCCGCAATGGGCACCTGCTGCGACTTGAGCCGGCCAACGCCGCATTCAAGCCCCTCGAAGTGGATCTGCGGCGGCAACAGTGCGTCATCGAAGGCCTGGTCGTCGGACTGCTGCGCCGTGGATTGCCGCAGGTCCGCAAATCATGAAAGTCCAGGTGCTGCAGGGGCCGCACGTGTCCCCGCCGCCTCTGGATCGTGATCAATTGCGCGCGCGCTTAGAACACATGAGCCGCAACCCCCATGCGGACGATCAGTCGCGGCCGAGTGCGCAGCCCACAGGCTTTGCGAACTTCGATGCGCTGTTGCCAGGCGGCGGATGGCCGGTAGGTGCGATCACCGAGGTGATGCCGGAAACGCAGGGGATCGGCGAGCTGTCCTTGTTGTTGCCCGCACTCGCCCAGCTCAGCCGTGCCGGGCGGTATCTGGTATGGATCGCACCGCCCTGCCTCCCCTACCCGCTGGCGCTTGCGCAGCATGGGCTGGTGCTCAACCGAATGGTGCTCGTGCAGGCACGCGATGCGGCCAGTGTGCTGTGGGCTGCAGAACAGGCTCTGCGCTGTCCGGCCGTCGGTGCGGTGCTCGCCTGGCCCGCATCACTCGATGACCGGCGCGTGCGCCGGCTCCAGCTCGCAGCCGAGACCGGTGGGAGCTGTGGCGTACTGTATCGCCCGCCGAGCGCCGCGCTGCAGCCCTCACCGGCTGCCTTGCGGTTACGGCTCAAGGCCCTGAACACCGGGCTGCACGTCGAAATTCAAAAAGCCCGTGGTGGGCATGCCCATGCTCTGGTTGTGCATCCTGCTGCCGCGGTTTGCGCTTGAAGCGTCGGCCAGCGCCGCGCGGAGCCCGGAGCCTGCGCCCGGACCACCGGCGGCCGTGCAGGCCGCGCTCAAGACTCTCGCTCTATGGTCCCTGCAATGGAGCGGTCAGGTCAGCGAGCATGCCGCGGCAGACGGCAGTGCCACCTTATGGCTCGAGATTGGCGCAAGTCGTCGCTTGTTCGGTGATCACGCCAGCTTGCGTGAGCGCATTGCCGAAGGGCTGAGCCCGCTCGGCTATACCCATCGGTTGGGCATCGCCCCCACTCCTCAGGGCGCGGCCCTTCTGGCGCGTGCCGGGCTCGCCATCAGCGCCCTCACATGCACGGAGCTGTTGCAGCTGCTCGAATCGCTCCCTCTGGCACTGCTGGCACTGCCTCACGAGCAGCTCGCCGCCTTGCACGGGGCCGGCCTGTGGCGGATCGGTGAAGTGCTGGCGTTGCCTGCCGCCTCGATCGCGCAGCGTTTTGGTCCCGACGCCAATTTGTACCTGCAACGTCTGCGCGGCGCGGCGCAGGAGCCATTGCGCTATGTGCAAGCACCGGCGCATTTTCATACCCGTTGCGAGTTCGCCGATGCCGTGAGCGACACCACCGCATTGCTGTTTCCCCTTCAGCGCCTGCTGGCAGGGCTCCAGGGGTATCTGCGCGCGCGCGAGCGCGCGGTGCAACGCTATACGCTCCATCTCGAGCACCACCGCGGCGCAGTGACACGCCTGACGGTGAGCCTCACGCGCCCCAGCCGCGATGCGGCGCAGCTGTTGCTGCTGGCACGCGAGCGGCTGGCGGTCACCGTGCTGGCCGCACCGGTTCATGGACTGGGCATTACCGCCTCCGAATTTCTCCAGCCCTTGCTGGTGCAGAACGATTTGTTCTCGCGCGCGGCCCAGCAAAGCGAGCAGTTCCAGCAAGTACTCGACCGGCTCGGTGCGCGCCTCGGCGCAGGTGCCGTGCAGGCCCTCAGCAGCACCGATGAGCACCGGCCAGAGCGCGCCTGGCACCTTAATGCCGCCCAGCTCGTGCCCCTCACGCCCGTGGGAGCCATCGGCGTGGCCAGCGCGCACCGTGACGCATCAGAGCTGCCCGGGCGTCCATGCTGGTTGCTGCCAGAACCACGGCGCATCGACAGGCCGCAGGAACTGCTCGCCGGGCCCGAGCGCATCGAAAGCGGCTGGTGGGACGGCGCCGATGTGGCGCGCGATTACTACCTGGCCCGCGAGGCGAACGGCGCGCAGCTGTGGGTGTTTGAAGATCTGCGCGGCGGTGGTTGGCATGTGCACGGCATATGGGCATGAGGAGCGCGCCGTCCATGCACCGGCGCATGCCCGACCGGTGTGCGTGAGGACGCGATGATCGAGTACGCCGAACTGCATTGCGTGAGCAATTTCAGCTTTCTGCGCGGCGCCTCGCATCCGGCCGAACTGGTGATGCGCGCGCACGAACTGGGGTATCGCGCCCTGGCCCTCACCGACGAGTGCTCGCTGGCCGGCGTGGTGCGCGCCTACGAGGCGCGCCGCGCCCTTCCGGAAGGAAGCGGGCTGCAGCTGATCATCGGTGCCGAATTTCGCTGCGAGGAAGGCCTGCAACTGGTGCTGCTGGCGCCCGAGCAGCGCGCCTACGGGCAGATCTGCCAGCTCATCACCCGTGCCCGCAGGCGCGCGAGCAAGGGCAGCTATACGCTGCGTGCCGCAGATCTCGAATCCGGGCTCGAGGCCTGCCTGGCGCTCTGGTTGCCACCATCGACCCGTGCCCTGGGCGCCGCAGCCACGCTGCGCCAGGGACAATGGTGCCGCGAGTGCTTCCCGCAGCGTTCCTGGCTGGCGGTTGAGCTGCATCGCGGCGCGAGCGATGCGGTACGCCTGGCACGCTGCCTGGAACTGGCGGCGCAGTGCGACCTGCCGGCCGTGGCGGCCGGGGATGTGCACATGCATCGGCGCAGCCGCAGGCGGCTCCAGGATCTGCTGACGGCCATTCGCCACGGCTGCACCGTGGCTACAGCGGGCAAGCGATTGTTCGCCAACGGCGAACGGCATCTGCGCTCGCGGCAAACGCTCGCGCGTCTTTATCCTCCCAAGTTGCTCGCCGCCAGCCTCACCATCGCTGAGCGGTGCCGTTTCGATCTGGGTCAACTGCACTATGAGTATCCGGCCGAACTGGTGCCGGCCGGCCAGAGCGCTACGGCCCAGTTACGGCAGCTGAGCGAAGCCGGCGCAAAAAAGCGCTGGCCTGAGGGGGTGCCGGCAACGGTGGCGGCGCTGCTGGAAAAGGAACTGCAGCTGATCGCCGAGCTCAAGTACGAGCACTTCTTTCTCACGGTGCATGACCTGGTCGCCTTTGCGAGGCAACGCGGCATACTCTGTCAGGGGCGCGGCTCGGCGGCCAATTCTGCGGTTTGCTACGCCCTTGGCATTACCGAAGTCGACCCGGCGCGCATGAGCCTGCTGTTTGAGCGCTTCGTCAGTCGCGAGCGGCGCGAACCCCCCGATATCGACGTCGACTTTGAACACGAGCGGCGCGAAGAGGTGATCCAGTACATCTACGCCAAATATGGGCGTGAGCGGACCGCGCTCGCCGCCACCGTCATCACCTACCGCGCCCGCAGCGCAAGGCGCGATGTCGAGCGAGCGCTGGGCATCAGCGCGGGGACGAAGGGGGAATCCTCCCCGCAGGCAGTGGCGCTCGCCGCACAGCTCATGGCCGAACTGCGCGGCTTTCCGCGCCATCTTTCCCAGCACGTGGGAGGCTTTGTGATTTCCGGCGAGCCATTGCATCAGCTGGTGCCGATCGAGAACGCCGCCATGCCCGGGCGCACCGTGATCCAGTGGGATAAGGATGATCTGGAAACCCTCGGCCTGCTCAAGGTTGATGTGCTGGCGCTCGGCATGCTCACCGCGATCCGCAAGGCACTCGAATTCACCTCCGCGCACCGCGGCTGGCCGCGATGCGTGCAGGACATTCCTCCCGAAGATCGCGCTACCTACGACATGATCTGCCGCGCGGAGACCGTCGGGGTATTCCAGATCGAATCGCGCGCCCAGATGAGCATGCTGCCGCGGCTTCGCCCGCGCTGCTTTTATGATCTGGTGATCGAAGTGGCGATCATCCGCCCCGGCCCGATCCAGGGGGGCATGGTGCACCCGTACCTGCGGCGGCGACAGGACCCGTCCGGCGTGACCTACCCAAGTCCGGCCCTTGCTGAGGTGCTGCGCCGCACGCTTGGGGTGCCGATCTTCCAGGAACAGGTGATGCAGATTGCGGTGGCCGCCGCCAACTTCTCCGCCGGCGAGGCCGATCAGCTGCGCCGCTCCATGGCGGCTTGGAAGCGTCGCGGCGGGCTCGAACCGTTCCGCGAACGGCTTCTCTCGGGAATGGCGGATAACGGTTACACCACCGAGTTTGCCCAGAGCATCTATAAGCAGATCCTCGGCTTTGGCGATTACGGCTTTCCCGAATCGCACGCCGCCTCCTTTGCCCTGCTCACTTATGTCTCCTGTTGGCTCAAATGCCACGAGCCTGCCGCCTTCATTGCCGGGCTTCTCAACAGCCAACCGATGGGCTTCTATCAACCCGCGCAGCTGGTGCAGGAAGCACGGCGCAATGGCGTGAGCGTGCTGCCGCCCGATGTACTGATCAGTGAGTGGGATTGCACGCTGGAAGCAGCCACCGGAGGCGCGCTCGCGATCCGCATCGGCCTGGCGTTGGTACGTTCGCTCCCGCGAGCCGACGCCGAACGGGTCATCGCCGCCCGCAAGGAGCAGCCCTTCTCCAGCATCGCCGAGCTCGCCCGGCGCGCCATGCTGTGCCGGCGCAGCCTCCAGCTGCTGGCGCGCGCGGGCGCATTGCGCTCGATGAGCGAGCATCGGCACGAGGCCAGCTGGCTGGCTCTGGGCGCCGAGCCACCCCCAGGCACGCTGGCCCTCAGGGCGGCGGCCGAGCCGGCCGTGCCGCTACCGCGGCCCAGCGCGGCCGAGGAAATCATGGCCGATTATCAGCAGCTCTCCTTAAGCACTACGGATCATCCGCTGCGCCTGATGCGCGAGCGTTTGCGCACCTTAGGACTCAGCAGCAATCTGGAGCTGCGCGCACTTCCCGATGGCACGCCGGTGCGCGTAGGAGGACTGGTCACACACCTGCAGCAGCCCGGTACCGCCTCCGGAGTGGTGTTCCTTTCGCTCGAGGACGAGACCGGTATCGTGAATGTCATTCTCTGGCCGCAAGTATTTGCGACCCAGCGCATGCCCGCGCTCACGGCAAGTCTTCTTGAGGTGAAAGGTACGCTGCAGAACCAGCACGGGGTCACTCACGTGGTGGCCCAAAGCCTCCATGACCGTTCGCGCTGGCTTTCCGGGGTGGCACGCCGTTCGCGCGACTTTCACTGACCAGGGGCCATGAACATCCTCATTTAGAGAGTTAAGGCCTGGCCCGCTCGCGCAGGTACGGGAATGCCGCTTTCAGGTACATGAGCATGGAAATCAGCGTCAATACCGCCGCGACCACCGTTAGCCACTTGCCAAGGAAATACATCGGCACACCAAGAAGCTCATGGCGGTACAGCAGCAGGCTCACCCCGACCATCTGCACGATCGTCTTGTACTTGCCGAGCGCGGATACCGCCACTTTGGTTCTGTAGCCGAGTTCTGCCATCCACTCGCGCAGCGCCGAGACGGCGATCTCACGTCCGATGATCACCACCGCCGCCAGCACCATCAGCAGGTGCTGATCGCGACTGACGATCAGCACCAGAGCCACCGCGACGATCAGCTTGTCAGCCACCGGATCAAGAAAAGCGCCAAGCGCTGTCGTCTGACCAAGGCGGCGCGCCAGATATCCATCGAGCGTATCGGTAATTGCGGCGGCCGCAAACACCAGGCCGGCGGCGACATCGGCGGCGCCGAGCGGATTGCGCTTTCCCATGACGCACAGCAGGATGATCAGCGGAATCGCCAGGATCCGCAGGCAGGTCAAAAGTATCGGCAGGTTCCAGACCATCAGGCCCCCGGGTGCAGGTGATCATATAAAATTCGCGCCAGCGCTGTCCCGACCCCCGGCACCCGCTCCAGATCGGCGATGCCGGCGCGCAACACTCCAGGCAGACCCCCGAAATGAACCAACAACGCGCGCCGACGCGCAGGTCCCAGGCCAGGCACAGTCTCCAGTATTGATTCCGTGTAACGCCGCGCCCGCCGGCGCCGGTGCCCGGTGATGGCGAATCGGTGTGCTTCATCGCGTATGCGTTGCAACAGATGCAACGCCGCGCTGTCGGGCGGCAGCGTGCGGGCGACCGACTCGCCAGGCGAGTGCAATCTCTCCTGACCGGGCTTTCGGTCCGGTCCCTTGGAGATGCCCAACAGAATAAGGCCTGCGCAATTGGACCTGGCCAAGCCCTGCTCGGCCGCGCGGAGCTGCCCGGCACCTCCATCGATGAGCAGCAGATCGGGTCGTGGCAGGTCGCCCGATACAATGCGCGCGCCGTGCCGCGCCAGTGCCTGTTCCAGGGCCGCGTAGTCATCCCCAGGCGCCACGCCCTCGATGTTGTAGCGCCGATAAGCCCGCTTGATCGCACCGTCCGGCCCAAAAACCACGCAGGCCGCCACCGTCCCCTCACCGCCCGTGTGGCTGATATCGAAGCATTCGAT
The DNA here is from genome assembly GCA_963717335.1 of uncultured Gammaproteobacteria bacterium. Classification (GTDB taxonomy): domain Bacteria; phylum Pseudomonadota; class Gammaproteobacteria; order Steroidobacterales; family Steroidobacteraceae; genus FEN-1191. The sequence continues at coordinate 1,075,018 of CAVQVZ010000006.1, forward strand.
GCGCTCGGGCGCGCGCGGCAATTGCAAGGCCAAAGTCAGCTCCTCCAGGGCTCGGGCCACTGAATCGTGCCGGTCAGCGCGCATGCGCAATGCCTGGCGCGCGTTCTCCTCGGCCAGTTCCAGCCAGCGTCCAGGTAATCCACGGCCGCTGCGGTGCAGGTGCACGCTGCGACCGGACACGGCCACCAACGCTTCAGCGACGGCTTCGTGATCGGGCAGCTCCTGGTTGATCAGAATTTCCCCCGGAACTGTCTGGTTCGCATAGTGGAGTAGCAAGAACTCAGCGAGTGTCTCAGGCGGTTCACCGAGAGCTGCCGGAAAGAAGTTCGTGGTACCCAGACTCTGGCCCTCGCGGACCGTAAGCAGCGTCACTCCGTACCGTCCAGGTTCCCCCACGAGGGCAACCACATCGACGTCGCGAGTGCGCGGCGCATTGGTGATCTGCTGCGACTGCAATTCGCTAAGGCCCGCCAGCTGGTCGCGGAGGCGTGCGGCGACCTCGTATTTCAATTCAGCCGAGGCGCTTGCCATTCGAGCGCGCAGCTCCTCGCTTACCGCCTCACTCCCGCCTTGGAGTACCTTGATTGCTGAATCCAGGTCACGCCGGTAGTCCGCCGCGCTGATCAGTCCCACGCACGGCGCGGTGCATCGGCCGATCTGATATTGCAGGCACGGGCGGCTGCGATGAGCAAAGAAAGAGTCACGGCAGTTGCGGATCCGGAACACCTTCTGCAACTGCAACAGCACTTCCTTTACGACGTGCGCGGTGGGGAACGGTCCGAAAAGCTGTCCCGCAGGACGACGCAGCCCGCGCCAGAACTGCAGGCGCGGAAATTCGTGACCTGGAGCGCAGAGTATGTACGGGAAGGTCTTGTCGTCGCGGAATATGACGTTGTAGCGCGGGCGGTGCGCCTTGATCAGGTTGCATTCGAGCAGCAGGGCGTCGGTCTCCGAGCCAACCACCGTGACCTCGATGCGCGCCACCCGTCGCAACATCGCGGCGACCTTGGGGGAGTCCGACTTCGCCTTGAAATAGCTCCCGACCCGATCGCGCAATCGCGCCGCCTTGCCGACGTACACGAGTTCGCCGGTCGAGTCGTACATGCGATAAACGCCCGGCCGCAGGGGCAGGCTGGCAACGAATCGTTGCGGGTCAAATGTGGGGGCGGGCTCGGGCACTCACGTGCGCTGCTTGCTGCGCTCGGCAATCAGCATGGCAAGTTCGAGCGCCTGCTCGTAGTTGAGCCGTGGATCCACCTGGGAACGGTAAGCGCGTTGCAGGTCCGCATCGGTCAGGCCGCGCGCCCCTCCCGTACATTCGGTGACATCCTCTCCGGTCAGCTCGATGTGAGCACCGCCCAGGATCGAGCCCAGTTCGCGATGAATGCGGAATGACAGGTCCAGTTCGCGCAATATGTTCTCGAAGCGCCGTGTCTTGACCCCGCCGCTGGTAGTTTCGGTGTTACCGTGCATCGGATCGCAGCACCACAGTACGGTCGCGCCGGTGCGCCGCACGGCGGCAATCACTCGCGGCAGGTGCTGTTCGATGTCTTTCGCACCAAAGCGATGGATCAGTGTCAGGCGCCCGGGCTGGTTTTGCGGATTGAGAATCCCCACCAGTTCCTGCAGCCACTCATCGGTCATGGCCGTTCCCACCTTGACCCCGATCGGGTTGGCGATACCACGGAAGTACTCCACGTGCGCACCCTCCACCTGCGCGGTACGCATGCCGATCCACGGCATATGTGTGGAAAGGTTGTACCAGCGCTCCTGACGCGCGATGTAACGGGTTTGCGCCTGCTCATAGAGCAGATGCAGTCCTTCGTGGCTTGCGAAGAATTCGACCCGGTTCGAATCGCCCGCCTTCTGACCGGTCAGGGACTCGAAGAAATCAAGCGCGTCGCCGATAGAATGCACAATGCGCTCGTAGGCTTCGCGCAGCTGTGCGTGGCGGACGAAACCCAGATCCCAATATTCGGGATGATGCAGGTCGGCAAAACCGCCATCGACCAGCGCGCGCACAAAATTGAGCGTCAGGGCCGCGCGCTCGTAGCCGCGCAAAAGCAGCTGCGGATCCGCGCGACGGGCCGCGGCGGTAAACTCGGGCTGATTGACCAGATCGCCTCGATACGCGGGGAGCGAGACCCCCTCGCGGGTCTCAGTGTCGGCCGAGCGGGGCTTGGCATACTGTCCGGCAAAACGTCCGACACGGACCACGGGTCGCTTCATCGCGTGCAACAACACCAGGCTCATCTGCAGCAGCACTTTTAACTGTCGGGCTATGCGATCAGAGTCGCAGTCCGCGAAACTCTCAGCGCAATCCCCGCCCTGCAATAAAAACGCCTCGCCCCGTTGAGCAGCCGCCAGGCGGTTACGCAGATTCTCAATTTCCCAAGATACGACAATCGGCGGAAGCCGCGAGAGGTCGGCGACCGCCCTTTCCAGTGCCGCCGGATCCGAATACACGGGTTGCTGGTGCGCCTTTCGGGCCTGCCAGCTCGTCGGCTGCCAGGAATTGTTCTCCGTCGATCTCATCATGAGGATGTTATCACGCCCGATTCGATCGACCGGCCCGGCAGCGCCAGATGCAGGCAAGCCCCGTGCAGCTCGGGGGACTCGCTGATCAATAGCTCCCCCCCATACAAAATCACGGTGTCGGCCACCATGGCCAGACCCAGTCCGTTTCCCGGCGCTCGCTCGTCCGCCCGCGCGCCGCGGTCGAGTACGCGGCGGCGCTGCTCCGGGGCAATCCCGGGGCCATCGTCTTCTACCCGGATAGTCAGGCAACGCGCTGGAGGTAACACCGAATCCAGGCGCGCCTGGATCCGCACCGTACTGCGGCACCACTTGCAGGCGTTATCCAGAAGATTGCCGAGCACCTCCAACAGATCCCCCCGGTCGCCGACAAACCCGGTCTCCGGTGCGACGTCCGTCTCGATTACCAGGTCCTTGCTGGCGTGGACCTTGCGCATCGCCACGCGCAGCTCGGAAATCACTGGCCCCACCGCTACCGCGGCCTGCCCCAGCGTTGCACCACCACTCATGCCGGCACGCTGAAGCTGCCGGTCCACGATCTGCGCCATGCGGTCTATTTCCCGGTTTACCGCGGAATGCTTATCAGCATCGCTCGCCAGCGCCGTGCGGATAACGGCAAGTGGCGTCTTGAGGGTATGGGCAAGGTTTCCAAGCGTATCCCGGTAGCGGCGGATCCGGCGCTGTTCCGAGCCGAGCAAAGCGTTGAGCGAACGCGCGACGCCTGCCAGTTCGCGCGGATAGCCTTCCCCGAGCCGGGCACTGTGGCCGCTGTCGACGTTGGCAATCTCCTGCTCAAGGCGGTGCACGGGACGCAGAACCCGGCGCAACAGTGCACCGAGAACTGCCAGAAGCAAGATGGCCAGGCAACCAAACCAGAGGCACAGCTGGTTCCGGAAATGCCGTTGACGCGCATTCTGGCCGGCCAAGTCCTCGGCCACGCTAAAGACCAGCTCGGCGCTCGTGCCCGGCGCGGAGTCCCATTCCAGGCCACGGTTAAGAATCCCGAGCACGGTGCCATCGGCCAGAGTGCTCGTATAAAAGGAGACCTGCCCTTTGCCGACCGGTGGGCCGAAATTGACGGGGAGGCCCACCAGCGACGGGGAGGTCCACAAATAACGGCCGCTAGCCGCGCGCACAGCCGCGTATTGGCCTGAGCGCCGGCGGCTCAGCCTTGATTCGGGGTCGAGCAAGCGCAATTCCATGCGCCCGGCATCGGTAAGTTCGGCCGCGGTAACCAGTGATACCACTTCCTGGTCCAGCCGTTCGCGCAGCGCACGCATCGCAGAGTCCTGAAAAATCCGATCAAGCACCACGACCGTCAGGGTAAATGAGAGCAGGAGCGGCACCGCGACGGCGATGACCAACTGCCGGCTGATCGAGGGGGCGCGTTCAATCTGCGCGGACATGAGCCGCATCCCCTAAGGACCCGGGGCGCCACGCGTCAAAACGACGCGATAGCCGCGACCGCGCAGTGTCTCGATGGGCTTGAGTTCCTCGTTCGGATCGAGCTTGCGGCGCAATCGCGCCACCAACACCTCGATCACATTACTGTCTCTCTCATAATCCTGTTCGTAGAGCTTCTCTGTGAGCTCGGTCTTGGAAACAACCTCACCTGCATGCAGCATCAGATGCTCGAGTAAGCGATACTCAAAACTGGTCAGTTCGACCGGCACACCGCCCACCGCCACCGCTTGGGCCCGTGTGTCGAGCGTTATCGGGCCGCACTGCAGGAGCGGAGTTGTCCAGCCCCCTGCCCTGCGCAGCAAGGCGCTGACGCGCGCCTGCAATTCACCCAAATGAAAAGGCTTGGCTACGTAATCATCGGCGCCGGCGCTCAAACCTTCGACCTTGTCCTGCCAGCTGTCCCGCGCCGTGAGGACCAGTACCGCATAACTCTTACCCGCGGCGCGGAGTCTACGAATGATGTCGAGCCCGCTAACTTTCGGGAGACCCAGATCAATGATGGCGACGTCGATCGGATATTCGAGCGCCGCGTACAAACCCTCTTCGCCGTCGGCAGCGACATCGACCGCGTGCCCGGCGGCGCTTAAATCGTGCTTGAGAGATTCGCGCAGCGCCGTCTCGTCCTCGACGACCAGAATGCGCATCAGCCCCCCGACAGAACCTGGCCAGAACTCGCGTCCACGACCACGGTCCAAACCCGCTGCGCCGAGAGCAGGCGCAATCGCAGGGCGGGTCGGCCATCGACATCCGTTTCGGTGACGCGCACCACCTTCGCGTTGTAGCGCTTTTGCACCGACTCGATGATTTGTTCCTGGCTCGCACCGCGTCCGTTCTCGTGTGCATGCCCCGGATCCACATATCCGAGTGCACTCGGTCCCGGTGGCGGCCCGCTCCAGGCGGGCAAAGACATCAGGCTTATGGCCGAGCCGAGGACAACTAACGTCTTGCGCATGTACGCTCCAGTCAATCAGCCACCCGTAAGCAACGCGCGGCGCCATGACATCTTAGTAGCCCCTAATGCAAGGATGCCAGTGCGCGCCTGAATGGACCCTTAACCCGTTCTCCGGAAGAGCTATTCGTGTCGTTCTGCCGCCTTAGCTTCATTCCATAGCTCATCCCAGCTCTGGGGCGAGAGCGACTTTGGGGCGAGTCCGCGTGCTTGCATGATCGCTTCCATGGCTGCGAAACGGCGTTCGAATTTCGCATTGGCATCTCGCAGGGCCGCTTCAGGGTCCACATGCAGCATCCGTGCCCAATTGACCAGCGCAAACAAAGTGTCACCAAGCTCTTCGGCCACGGCGGCCGAGTCTTGCGTGGCCAACGCCGCCTCAGTCTCACGCAGCTCTTCGGCAATCTTGGGACGCACGGCGCCTTCATTTGGCCAGTCAAATCCGGCACCTGCCGCTCGTCGACCGAGCTTGGCGGCGCGAATCAAGGCCGGCAGAGCTAAGGGGACTCCCGCCAACGCTCCACCCAGCCCGGCAGCGGACCGCTCAGCCGCCTTATGCGTCTCCCATTCGCGCGCCAGGACTTCCTGATTCGCAAAAGTCTTACCGTCGAACACGTGCGGATGACGACGCACAAGCTTGTCGCGCAGGCCCGCCGCGACCGCGGAGAAATCAAACCAGCCCTGCTCTTGCGCCACTTGAGAGTGGAGCAGTACCTGGAACAGCAGGTCGCCCAATTCATCGCGAATTCGTGTGGGCTCTCCGGAAGAGATCGCATCGGCTACTTCGTAGGCCTCTTCTATTGTGTGCGGGGCAATCGTCGCCAGGGTCTGTGCGCGGTCCCACGGGCAGCCGGTGGTCGGATCACGCAGTCGGGCGCATAACTGCAGCAGGGCCTCAAGCTGTGCAGCTGCCTCGCCCATGGTCAATCCAGCAGCACTGCGCGCAGCATTTGCAGCATTCCCGCGGTCGCACCCCAGACCACGCGACCCTCGAAGTGCAGGTCATTCAAGGTAATCTCTACACCGCGCAATGTCCTGCGGGTCGAGTGAAAATTTCCCGCATCACTTAGATACTCGAGAGGTATTTCAAATACCTCCGCCACTTCGCTCGCGTCCACGCGCAAGCTAAAGCCAGGGCGCACCAAAGCGACAACGGGTGTAATCCGGAACCCCGTCAATACGATCTGGTCGGGCAGAAACCCCAACGGCTGGACGTAGCTCGAATCAATGCCGATTTCCTCCTCGGTCTCGCGCAGCGCGGCCCCGAGAACGTCATCGTCGCTGGCTTCGATTCCCCCGCCGGGAAAACTGATCTGCCCGGCGTGTTGACGCAGGTGTCCGGCGCGTGTGGTCATCAGCAAGGTCGGCAAGTCAGCGCGGTCGATGATCGGTACCAGCACCGCAGCAGCTCGCGGCGTCTCGGTCATCGCAGCACGCACGCCCGCGAACGCGGACAGTGGCTGGCCGGCAATCTGCCAGAGATCTGGATCGTGATTAGGCGCGGCCGCCAGACCACGGCGGAGGCGCTCAAGCCAGTTCGTGGGCAGTGCCACGCGCTAGCCGCCTCCGCTGTTGCCGCCCTTGATGCCACCCTTTGTCAGCCCTGCGGGATCGAGAAGTTGTGCGAGCTGTTCGGCCGGCAAGTCGGTCATGGCCGCGGCCACCTCTCGGATCGCCTTGCCCTCTTTGTATGCGCGCTTGGCGATGGCCGCCCCTTTCTCGTAACCGATGACTGGATTGAGAGCCGTTACCAGAATAGGGTTGCGCTCAAGCGCCTCGGCCAGTCGTGCGCGGTTGACCTTGAAGCCCGCAATGGCACTGTCGGCCAAAAGGCGCGACACGTTGCCCAGCAGACGAATGCTCTCTAGCAAATTCCATGCGATCACCGGCAGCATGACATTGAGCTGAAAATTACCGGACTGCCCGGCGATGGTGATCGTCAGGTCGTTGCCCATCGCCTCTGCGGCCACCATGGTCACCGCCTCGGCAATCACCGGATTGACTTTGCCGGGCATGATGCTGCTGCCGGGCTGCAGCGCGGGCAACTCGATCTCGCGCAAGCCCTGCCAGCGGGCCGCTGTTCATCCACCGAAGATCGTTGGCAATCTTCATCAGGCTGACCGCCACCACCTTGAGCTGCCCGGAAAGTTCGACCGCCGTATCCTGGGTCGACATCGCCTCGAAATAATTTCGACTGGGCTTGAAATCGATTCCCGAAAGCTTGCTCAGCGCCCGACAACAAGCCTCCGCAAAGCGCGGATCGGCGTTGATCCCGGTGCCCACCGCGGTGCCGCCCTGAGCCAGGCAGAGCAATCGCGGCTCGGTGGAGCGCAACCGCGCGGAGGCGCTTTCAATCTGGGTGCGCCAGCCCGAGAGTTCCTGGGCCAAGGTCACCGGCATGGCATCCATAAGGTGAGTACGGCCCGTCTTGATAACCTCGCCGCTCTCTGACTCACGCGCCCCGATCGTGCGCGCGAGGTGTTCCAGCGCTGGAAGGAGGTTCTCTCGCAATAGCAGCGCGGCGCTAACGTGGATCGCTGAAGGGATCACATCGTTGCTGCTCTGACCCATGTTGACGTGATCGTTCGGATGCACGGCGAGTGCAGCTCGCGAGGCCAGGCGCGCAATTACTTCGTTGACGTTCATGTTGCTGCTGGTTCCAGAGCCGGTCTGGAACACATCGATAGGAAAATGCCGATCGTGCGCTCCGCCGGCCACCTCGGCGGCGGCATCGCCGATCGCCTTCGCCAGCGAGGCATCCAGAAGGCCCAGCTCGGAGTTGGCCTGCGCAGCGGCCTGCTTGATAAGTGCCAGTGCACGTATGAATGCTCGGGGCAGAGAGCGGCCACTGATCGGAAAATTATCTATGGCGCGCTGGGTCTGCGCCCCCCACAGCGCGTCCTGGGGCACCTTGAGTTCACCCATGCTGTCGTGTTCCAGCCGAAATCCGCCTGAGTTCATGATATCCCCAGCTCTGATGCTCGCAAGGAGCGCTTCCGCGCCACCACGGGTAACGCGCTACAATTGGGATTCTAACCTCGCGCGTAGCCTACTGCATGGACCAAACCCGCCTGCTGGCCATTTCACCGATCGACGGGCGGTACGCAGCAGCGGCAGAGCCGCTGCGGGCATTGTTCGCCGAAGCCGGCCTGATCAACGAGCGCATCCGGATCGAATCCCTGTGGCTGCTGGAGCTTTCCCGCTCCGCTCCCCAGCTTCCGGGCGCCGCCCTCTCAGCGCAGGTGAAGGCGCGCGCCGAGGCACTGGCCCGCGATCCAGGAACGGGCGCGGCCATGGCGGTCAAGCAGATCGAATCGCGGATCAAGCACGATGTGAAGGCGGTCGAATACTACGTCCGACAAGAGCTGGCAGCGGCCGGTGCGAGCCCGGCGACTCTCGAACTGGTGCACTTTGGATGCACTTCAGAGGACATAAACAATCTAAGTTACGCGCGTTTGATGGGTCAGGCCCGCACGCAGGTGCTGGTGCCGGAACTCACACGCCTGACAGCGGCGCTGCGTGCCTTTGCGCGGATGCACTCGCGAGTACCAATGTTGGCGCGTACGCACGGCCAGGCCGCCAGCCCAACGACGCTGGGTAAGGAGTACGCGAATGTGGCCGCTCGCCTGCAGCGCTCGTTGGCGCGACTGTCCGCGGTCGAGATTCTGGGCAAGTGGAACGGCGCGGTCGGCAACTTCAACGCTCATCATGCAGCGCTGCCGCAGATCGACTGGCGCTCGATTAGCCGACAATTCGTGGTGAGCCAGAATCTGCGCTGCAATGCCTACACGACGCAGATTGAACCGCACGATTGGATTGGGGAATACTGCGACGCCTGTGCCGCCATCAATGTGATCCTGATTGATTTGTGTCGCGACACCTGGGGATACATTTCGCTTGGCTATTTGCGCCAGCGCGCGGTTGCCGGCGAAGTGGGCTCATCGACGATGCCGCACAAGATAAATCCGATCGATTTCGAGAACGCCGAGGGCAACCTTGGACTGGCAAATGCGCTGCTGCGGCACTTCTCGGACAAATTGCCGATCTCTCGCTGGCAGCGCGACCTGAGTGATTCGACGGTACTTCGCAACGTCGGGGTGGCGCTTGCCCACACGCTGATTGCCTGGCGCGCGTTGCAGGCGGGCCTCGACAAGCTCGGCGTCGATGCAGAAGCATGCGCTCATGATCTCGAGCAATCCTGGGAAGTGCTCGGCGAGGCCCTGCAGACTGTATTGCGAGCCCACGGTGTGCCCAACGGATACGAATTGCTCAAGAACTTTACACGTGGCGAGACTATCGACGCGTCGGCGTTACGCAAGTTCGTCGACGGTCTGCCACTGCCGGAATCCGAGCGAACTCGGCTGGCGGCTCTGCGGCCTGCGGATTACGTAGGTCTGGCGGCCGAACTTGCCCTGGATCTTCCCGACTGAACGATGGCAGCCGCCCAATTCGCGGCTTGGCGCACGATCCGCCATAAATTTGTCCGCCTCCCGCCGCTACTCCGCAGAACTGCGGCCTCCGTCACAGTGCGGGAACCGTCGAGCGTGATCCGTTCGGCTCGTCAGGGCCTGCCCTCTTCTTACCATGCCTGTGCCAATCAAGATCATCAAGGCAAGCGGCGTGGCCAAGTCCAAAAAGCACACTTCGACAACCGAGGCATGGCTCGAAAGCCTCGCCGCGGCCGAGCGTCCCTCGCAGCCGGTGATCCTGACCATGCCGACGCCGGCAGCCGACGAATTGCAGGTGTTGACGAGCGTACAGGAAGTCCGCCAGACCACCGCCGCCGTCGTGGCGACCGGCCAGCGCCTGATCTCGATATTCACACCGGACCTTGAACCCACGCTATACGATGACCCGCGGGTCATCGAAGTGATTAAGCGCTTTGTCCTCAGCCACAGTTTTGCGAAAGTGCGGGTACTGTTGCGAGATCACACGCGCTATACCGGTTCCGGAAGCCGCTTCATGTCGATGGCGCGTCGCCTGACCAGTTACCTGGAGCTGCGCATCCTGGTGCCGCAATTTCACCATTTAACCGCCTCTTACTGCATCGCTGATGACCGTGGCATCGTGTATCGGATGCGTTCAGACCGTTGGGACGGCATCGCGGCGGTGAACAGCCCCCCGGTCGCGCGCCAATATCTGCAAGAATTCGACGCCGCGTGGCTCGCCAGCCATGACCAGCATCACCAGCGCGCCGCACGCATGCGCTAACAGGGTCCCCAGGCAAAAACCTGTGGCCCGCGGGCGCCGATCGCGCCCTCCGAGTTCCTAGCCCCGCCCAGTTCCGCACGCGTTTACGCCCTGGCGTTGGCCCAGGATCGCGGTACATTCAGGATCTGCATCCAGACGCTGATTTCGCGGCCGCTCGAAAGCCGACGGTTGGGGCGGCCGCGCTATATGAGGGGCGATTGCTCCCCCCGCGGGGGTCACCCCTGACCTGCCCGCAAGCATCGTATTGAATCGTATACTGATCCTATGAGCTGGAGGCCAAGCATCACGGTCGCTGCTGTCGTCGAGACGGACGGCAAATTCCTTTTGGTCGAGGAAATTATTCGCGGCTACCGTGTATTCAACCAGCCGGCAGGGCGGGTAGAGGCGGCCGAGACGCTAATTGGAGCCGTGATACGCGAGACGCTGGAGGAAACCGCCTGGCATTTTGAGCCCGAGTGGTTGTTGGGTATTTATCCCTGGCGTTCCCCGGCCACCCAGCGCACCAATCTTAGGTTTGCTTTCACCGGGCGCGTGCACGCCCACGAACCCGACCGGCCACTGGATGCCCCGGTCATCGCCACTCATTGGCTGCGCCGCGAAGAGCTGCTGGTACCGGGACGAACCCTGCGCACGCCGATCGTGGTTCGCTGTATCGATGATTATCTCGCCGGACGCCGGTTACCGCTGTCGGCGATCAACGATCCGCCAGTGTAGGCCGGCGAATGGCTGCGGCAAATCCTTCCCGCGTCGTGGTTGGGCTGTCCGGTGGAGTGGATTCATCGGTCGCCGCGCTGGAGCTCATTGAATCCGGGCACGAGGTGCACGGGTTGTTTATGAGTAACTGGGACGATGAAGACAGCTACTGCACCAGTGCCCAGGACTATCAGGATGCGCGCACAACAGCGCGCGAACTGGGGATCGTCCTGCACCGAGTCAGTTTCGCCCTCGAGTACCAGCAACAGGTTTTTGCGCGATTCCTTGCCGAATACCGTCGCGGGCGCACGCCCAATCCGGACGTGCTGTGCAATCGAGAAATAAAATTTGGTATCTGTCAGGACTACGCCCAACGCCTGGGCGCAGATTTCTTTGCGACCGGACATTACGCGCGGTTGGCCTCGGGCGAGACCGGACCGGTGCTGCTGCGCGGCACCGATACCGACAAGGATCAGTCCTACTTCCTATGCGGGGTGCAGCGCGCGAAGTTCACGCGTGTAATGTTTCCACTGGGCGAATTGACCAAGAAAGAGGTGCGCGATCGTGCGCAGCGCGCCGGATTGCCGGTGTACAACAAGCCCGACAGCACAGGTATCTGCTTTATAGGAGAGCGCCCGTTTACCGAGTTTCTGGCGCGCTACCTGCCGGAAAGCCCCGGGCCGATCGAGACCACCACGGGCCAGGTCCTAGGGCGGCACCGTGGCCTGCCCTTCTACACGCTCGGGCAGCGGGGCGGACTTGAGATTGGCGGGATCCGTGGAGGAAGCGGGGATCCCTGGTATGTGGCACGCAAGGATCCGACACGCAACGCCCTGATTGTCGTAGCCGCGCGCGATCGGGGCGCGGCCACTGCGCAAACGGCCCGCACCGGTATGATGAACTGGCTAAGCGATCCTCCCGGTGAGTCCTTCGAAGCCTCAATCAAATTCCGCTATCGGCAACCCGATCAATCCGCGACCGTCGAGTGCCTGCCCGACGGCACCGTTCGCATCCGTTTCCAGACGCCGCAGTGGGCCGTAACACCGGGGCAGACCGCCGCAATTTACCTGCAGGAACGCTGCCTGGGCGGCAGCGTGATTGAGGAATCCTTATAATGGCGGGCTCAGAAGATCCGCTCAATTCGATCCCAAGTGGAGCCCGGTATGACTGACAGCTTCAAGGCGCGCTCGCTAGTAAATTTGGCGGGCGCGGATTACCAGATTTTCAACATTGCGGCATTGGACGCCGAACGTGTGGCGAGGCTGCCCTACGCGTTAAAGATTCTACTGGAAAATCTGCTGCGCTTTGAAGATGGAGTCAATGTAACCCGCGCCGACATCGAAGCACTTCTCAACTGGGACCCGAAGGCGCAACCCGCGTACGAGATTTCCTTTACTCCCGCGCGCGTCATAATGCAGGACTTTACTGGAGTGCCGTGCGTAGTCGACCTGGCAGCGATGCGTGAGGCCATCACGCGCTTGGGGGGCAGGGCCGAACAGGTCAACCCGCTGGCGCCCGCGGAACTGGTTATCGACCATTCGGTGCAGGTGGACGAATACGGCACTGCCAAGGCTCTGGCCGCGAACAACCGCATCGAGTTCGAACGGAACGGTGAGCGTTACGCCTTTCTTCGCTGGGGTCAAAGCGCGTTCCGCAATTTCAAGGTGGTGCCGCCGAACACCGGCATCGTGCACCAGGTCAATCTTGAGTTCTTGGGTCGCGTCGTATTCGACGTGGCGACCGGCGGAGTGCGTCAAGCCTATCCGGATACAGTCGTAGGCACGGATTCGCATACCACGATGATCAATGGGCTCGGCGTCTTGGGCTGGGGCGTGGGCGGCATTGAGGCGGAGGCGGCCATGCTAGGCCAGCCGATCACAATGCTGATTCCGGAGGTGGTCGGCTTCAGGCTAAACGGCAGCTTGCGGGCCGGAGCGACGGCCACGGACCTGGTGCTCACGGTCACCGAAATGCTGCGTCGGCAGGGCGTGGTCGACAAGTTCGTGGAGTTCTTTGGCGACGGTCTGGCCAATCTTCCGCTCGCCGATCGGGCGACGATCGGCAACATGTCACCTGAATTCGGAAGCACCTGCGCGATTTTCCCGATCGACGAAGAAACGCTCCGTTACCTGCGCCTCTCGGGCCGACCGCCAGAGCATATTGCACTGATCGAGGCCTACGCCAAGCACACCGGCCTGTGGCGCTACCAGGGCGCGCGCGCCGCAGACTACAGCGCCGTGCTTGAACTGGACCTCAATGAAGTGGAGCCGAGCCTGGCGGGTCCGAGTCGCCCTCAGGACCGAGTGCCACTGCGCGTAGCCAAGAGTACCTACGAGATGTACCGCAAGAAAATGGCTGCCGAACGGGCTAGGAGCAAACCCAGCGCCACCGGCTCGGTGCCCGTAGAACTCGGGGGCAAATCCTACCCCCTCAGCGACGGGGCCGTGTTGATCGCGGCCATTACCAGTTGCACCAATACCTCCAACCCCGACGTGCTCATCGCCGCGGGACTGCTGGCGCGCAATGCGCGCCGACGCGGTCTCACGGCGAAGCCCTGGGTCAAGACGAGCCTGGCTCCCGGCTCGCGCGTGGTCACTGATTATCTGAGCAAGGCCGCGTTGCTCGAGGAGCTTGCGGGCATCGGCTTTAACCTCGTGGGATATGGCTGTACCACCTGCATCGGAAACTCCGGACCGCTCAAGCCGGAAATTTCCGCGGCCGTCCGATCCGGGGATCTGATTGGGTGCGCGGTATTGTCGGGAAACCGTAACTTTGACGGCCGTGTACATCCGGAAGTTAAAATGAATTTCTTGGCCTCCCCGCCGCTCGTGGTCGCCTACGCGCTGGCGGGAACGCTCGATCTTGACCTGAACACTGAGCCGCTCGGCACCGGGAGCGATGGCAAGCCGGTGTTTCTCAAGGACCTTTGGCCTGCCCCCCAAGAAATTGCCGATTTCGTGCACCGGAACATCAACTCCGAAATGTTCCGCCGTAGTTACGCCAGTGTTTACGACGGCGACGAGCGCTGGCAGTCCATCAAGGTTCCGGCCGGCACCGTGTATTCGTGGGACGAGCGCTCGACCTACGTCAAGAATCCCCCCTACTTCGAAGGCATGAAGATGCAGCCGGCCCTGTTGGGAGAAATTCGCGGGGCGCGGGTGCTGGCCGTGCTGGGAGATTCGGTGACGACCGATCACATCTCGCCGGCCGGCAATATCGCGCAGGGCAGCCCGGCCGCCAAATATTTGGTCTCACAAGGCGTGCAGCCGCAGGATTTCAATCAGTACGGCGCACGCCGCGGCAATCACGAGGTGATGATGCGCGGCACATTCGCCAACATCCGTCTGCACAATCTGCTGCTACCCGGCACCGAAGGCGGGGTCACAACCCATATGCCGAGCGGCGAAGCCATGAGCATCTATGACGCCGCCATGCGCTATAAGGCGGAAAACACGCCGTTAATCATTCTCGCCGGCAAGGAATACGGCACCGGTTCCTCGCGCGACTGGGCGGCCAAGGGTACGATGCTGCTCGGCGTACGTGCGGTAATCGCCGAAAGTTTTGAGCGCATTCACCGTTCCAATCTCATCGGCATGGGTGTGCTCCCATTGCAGTTCCCTGTCGGCGCCAGCGCGCAGTCCTTGGGACTCACGGGTAAGGAGGTTTTTGAGATACAGGGCCTCCAACAGGGCGTGGCCAAAACCGTTACGGTCGTAGCCGCAGCCGGCTCGGGCGAGCCGATCCGCTTCGAGGCTCGAGTGCGCATCGACACCCCGAAGGAGCGCCAGTACTTCCAGCATGGCGGCATCCTGCAGTACGTTTTGCGCCAGCTCGTGGTGAGCGGCAAAGCGGCCTGAGCCAGGGCGTGGCCTGGTGCCGGAAAATACACTCGCGGTATTTGATCTCGATGGCACCATCGCGCGTCACGATACCCTGTGCCCGTACATCGTAGGATTTCTGCGCCAGCACCCGGCGCGCTGGTGGCGCCTTGTGCTGTGCATCGTGCCTTTGTTGCGTTTTGTGTGCGGATCTGGCGACCGGGGCGTACTCAAGGGAGCCATAATCCATGCGACCCTGGGCGGGAGTTCCCGCGCCCAGCTGAGCGCGTGGAGCACCGACTTTACCGCACGGCTACTGCGCGACGGCCTATATGGGGAAGCGCTGGAGTGCATCGCGGCGCACCGCCGCCAACAGACCTATCTGGTTCTGCTATCGGCGAGCACGGACCTGTACGTACCTGCCATTGGTAAAGCCTTGGGGTTCGACCAATGCATATGTTCTGAAGTGCGTTGGCATACCGATGGAAGACTCGATGGCCACCTCAGTTCCGCCAACCGCCGCGGCCCCGAAAAGGCACGCTGTGTAAAAGTGCTGCTAAGCGAGCGACGTCCCGACTCTAGCCATGCCTACGGCAACAGCAGTGCCGACCTCGAACACTTGCGGCTGGTGAGTGCCGGCACCTACGTGAATGGGTCTGCGCGTGAATTGGCCGGGATGCCCAACGTCCGGGCGGTACGCTGGACCACCCGCGCCAGAGGGCCCGAATCTGCAATTGAGCTGTGACTGTGAGATGCGCTTATGTCGCCGCAAGCCGTGAGGCTGAACTTGCCCCCGCGAATTTCGCCTCACATCGAAGTTCGCGCTTCCCAAAGCTCGGGGTAAAGCCTCAGACGGAGCGCCTTGGCGAGATAAGAGACTCCGGCGGTGCCGCCCGTGCCGGGCTTGTAACCGATGATGCGCTCGACAGTCTTCATATGCTGGAAACGCCAGAGCTGGAACCGATAATCCAGATCCACCAGCTGCTCGGCCAGCTCGTACAGATCCCAGTCCTTTTCCGCATTGTGGTATACGCCCAGCCACACGCCTGTGACCTGCTTGTTGGCTTCGTAGGGCTGGGTCAAATCTCGCTCCAAGACTTCGGGGGGCACGCCGTACCCGCGGCGCGAGAGCAACCGCAGCACCTCATCGTAAAGGCTGGGCGCCTCCAACGCTCGCTTAAACTCAGCGTAGACTTTCGGGTCGTTCTGATGCACTTCGATCATGTCCGCATGTTTGTTGCCCAAGACAAATTCCAGCAAACGATATTGCTGGGATTGGAATCCGGACGAGCGCCCCAGGGTGTTTCTAAATGCCGAGTAGTCAAAGGGCGTCATGGTCGAGAGCACTTCCCAGACCGCCAGCAGCTGCGCCTGTATCCGCGCTATGCGATTGAACATTTTAAACGACGGCTCGAGTTCATCGCGACGCACGCACTGAATGATTCCCGCCAGTTCATGACGCAGAAGTCGCATCCATAACTCAGACACCTGGTGCACGATAATAAACAACATCTCGCCGTGCTCGGCCGTCAATGGCCGTTGTGCGCTCAGCAGCTGATCGAGATGCAGGTATTCGCCGTAGGATTGCGAGTCACCTAAGTTCCAGTGCACCGACTCATCGCGCAAGTCGACGCTGCCAACGTGTTCCTCGGCGGGGGGCGGCCCTTTACTCAAGTATTTCCCCTGGGACCAGCGCGTGACCGCAAGGCCACCAGCACCCACGCCGGCACCTGCTTCCATCCCTGAAGCAGTTCCCGGTCCAGCTCGCGCCAATGCGGTTCGTATTGGGCCACCAGCTCCCAAAAGCGCGGCGTGTGGTTCATGTGCGTGAGATGGGCGAGCTCATGCGCCAGCAAGTAGCGCAGCACCGCCGGCCGCTGGAACAGCAGGCAAAAATTGAGACTGACCGTACCGCGCACCGAGCAGCTCCCCCAGCGTGTTCGTTGTCGCCGAATCTGCGCGCGACGGTAGGCGACGCCCAGTTCGGCGGCCAGAGAGTTCAATCGAGGTTCAAGAGTCGCGCGGGCACGCTCGGCGAGCCAGTCCAGCAGCGCAGCGCGAAGCGCTTCCACGCCGGAGGAGAGCTTCAATTCGAGAATCCCCCCTTCCGCATGCGCACGTACCAAATCCCTTTCGCCTTGGTCAGAATCCTCGGACCAGGTCCCGACCCGGCATTGCCAGGTTTCGCCCAAGGCCCGCAACTCGAGGCACGAAGGCGGAAACGCCAGGTCCGCCGGCGGCACGCAGCGATGTCGTTCAATCCACACACGATGTCGGGCCACGAAGGCTGCGATCTGCTGGGCCGCGAGCCGCTCGGGTACTACGATTTCGACCGCCCCGTCCCGGAAAACCCTCACGCTCGGGCGCCGCGCCCGGCGACTTCGCCTCACCTGCCAACCCGCGTCGGCGGTGCCTTCGTCCCAGAGCGGCAATTGCTGCGACGATGCAGAAATCATGGTGTCTGCATCATAACAGGGGTGCGCCCCGGGCCGCGCTGTGTAAACTTCCGCGCCCATGGGCCTCATCGATATCGGCATCAATCTCACTCACGACAGTTACGAGGCCGATCGGGTCGAGGTCATCAATCGGGCCGTGGCCGCGGGCGTCACGCAGATGGTGGTAACCGGCTCAACCCTCGATTCGAGCCAGTCGGCCATCGAGCTGGCCCGCTCCCATCCCGGGCGGTTGTTTGCCACGGCCGGTGTGCATCCCCACCACGCAAGCGAGCTCGCAGAGCAGGACCTGCCTCGCCTGAGGGCGCTGTTACGCGAACCCGGCGTGGTCGCCGCGGGAGAATGCGGGCTCGATTATTACCGCAATTATTCGCCACCTGACCAGCAGCGCCTGGCCTTTTCGCGCCAGCTGGCGCTTGCGGCCGAGTGCAACTTGCCGCTGTTTTTACATCAGCGCGATGCACACGCAGACTTCAGCGCCGCGCTGCGTGAGCACAGCCACGACTTGCGCGGGGTGGCGCACTGCTTTACGGGCGGAGAAAGCGAGTTGATGACCTACCTCGAGCTGGGACTGTACATCGGCATCACCGGATGGATTTGTGATGAACGCCGTGGCCAGCCACTTCAGGCCCTGGTGGCACGCATCCCCGAAGGGCGGCTGCTGCTCGAAACTGACGGGCCGTATCTGCTGCCGCGTGATCTTCGGCCACGCCCGGCGCTGCGCCGTAATGAACCGGCTTTCCTGCCTCACATTGCAGCGACCGTGGCTCGCCTGCGCGGGGAGTCGCTCGAGCATTGCATGGCCCACACCAGCACCGCAGCGCGTACCCTATTTGATCTGGCAGACCTCGACTAGATCGCGGGCTTCGGTTCCATGAGCTTGCTCGGCCGGCAGGCCGTGCTGAGCCGGCTCCAGTCGGTACGCCACAATTCGGGGATCACTCCCGACTGTTCGCGCTCAGCCGCCGGATACTCGGCGGCTATCGAGTCCAGCATCAGCGTGTAGCGCGGCAGGCCCTTGGGAAAGCGTCCGCGCGAGGAAAACACGACTCGGCCCTCGACCGGCAGATCAACGGCGAGGGCACGGACCGCCGCGATCCGATCGTAGAGACCGGCCTGTGGGTTAGGAAAGGTATAGCGCTCGGCCCGGTGCATCACCGTCCACTCGGTCATCTGGTCGCCGCCAAAAATATTGCCTGCGATGTCGCGCATATCGACGACAACGCAACCGCGCGTGGTCAGCAACAGGAAATCGATATGCATGACCCCACCCTGCCCGTCCGGCACCAGCACGTCGCGATGGTATTCGAAGGCGCCTCCGGTGATGGCCGCCAGCAGCACGGCGCGCGCGCGGCGCCGGCGATACCAGCGCCAAAACAGTAGCAGGAGAAAGACCAGGACCAGAGCGGCGCCCGCATAGGCGAGCGTACGGGGCTCCAGGTTCTCCAGCTCCCTGCCGATCTGTGACAGGTCAATCATGCCTACTCACCCCTCCAGCGCGGTGCGCAAGGCGGACATTGTGGCGTCAATTTCCGTAAAGTGCGCTGGGCGCCTGAACAAATGATCGAGGCTCTCGGGCACTGGGACCGGTCGACCGATCAGCGGTTCGACGATCTCCCGGAATTTCGCCGGATGGGCCGTAGCCACCAGGACCCAGCGACCCCGGTGACGACGCTCAGAATCCAGCCGCGCCCACGCCTCGGCCGCGGTAGCCGTGTGCGGGCACCAGATAACACCGTAATGTGCGTGGTCCGCGCGGATGCGCGCACGAATCGCGTGGTCATCCACGGACACAGCGCTGATCGCCTTGCGCAGCGCACCCACATCAGGGTACAGAGCGGTCAGGCGCTCAAGGTTACTGGGATTGCCAACGTCCATCGCCGAGGCCAGCGTGGCAATGCTCGCGCGTGCGTGCCACACGCCGTGTTCCAGGAAGTCCGGCACCGTCCGGTTGGCGTTGTGAGCGAGCACGATTTCGGAAATGGGTGCACCCAGGTGTCGCGCCCATACGCAGGCCGTGACGTTGCCCAGGTTGCCGCTGGGCACGATAAATGACGCTGAATCACCCGTGCGCGCCTTAATTTCGAGGCTCGCGGCGATGTAATACACCGCCTGCGGGAGGAGCCGCCCGAGATTGATGCTGTTCGCGGAGGACAACTCCCATCGGCGCTTGCACTCCGCATCGCCAAAGGCCTGTTTGACCAGTGCCTGGCACTCATCAAAGCTGCCCCGCACCGCAAGGGACAGCACGTTGTCTCCCCAGCAGCACAGCTGTTGCTGCTGCGTCGGGGACACCAGTCCCTTGGGAAACAGCACAACGACCTCGATGCCGGGCTGGCGGTGAAACGCGGCCGCAACCGCACCGCCCGTATCGCCCGAGGTAGCCACCAGAATCTTCAACGGGCGAGCATTCCCGCGGCGCAGGCGCGGCAGTGCCGCGGCCAGAAAGCGTGCGCCGAAATCCTTGAAAGCAGCCGTGGGTCCGTGGAACAGTTCAAGGACACTCAGGCGATCCAGCTCCAGTGGCACCAGTGGCGCCGGGAAATTAAACGCCTGCGCGGTGATCTCGGGCAGCTCGGCCGCCAGCGGGTCTCCGTCCGCAAACGGTGCTATGAATTTCTCCGCCAGCTTCGCGAGGGATTCGCCCGCATGGAGTGAGTTCAATGCCGAGGCCGGCCACTCCAGCGGCACGTACAGCCCCCCGCCTTCGGCCAGTCCGCGAGTGAGCGCTTGGCTGAATCCGGCGCGCTCGCCGCCATCGCGGGTGCTCACGAACTGCATCATGGCAGCACCCGGGCGCCCATGGGCTGGACCGTCGTGGTCCAATGATCGCACTCGAGCTTGTGACGCGAGAACTCCACCACCATGGCCTCACGTACGGCAAGGGCGTGGTTATCCAGACACCAGGCGAATACCGTGGGGCCGGCACCCGAGATCGAGCAGCCCAGGGCACCGGCCGACATGGCTGCGCGCCGAACTTCGTTGAATCCCGGAATCAGTGCAGCGCGCTGCGGCTCGATGACCACGTCCTCGAACGACTCGCGCAGCAGATCCAGGTCATTGGTGTAGCAACCGGAAATAAATCCGGCAAGATTCGCGGTCTGCCACACGAAATCCTTCATGGGTACGCTTTCCTTCAAAATAGAGCGAGCACTGCGCGTTGAAAGGAACATGTGCGGATGGACCACGACCGCGCGGATGGCCGCAGGGACCGGTATCTGCTTGACGCGTGGATGATCGATGCCGACGGTCAGTACCAGTCCGCCGAATAGGGAGGCGGCGATATTGTCCACGTGCAACGAGCCGCTGGCCACCTTCTCGCCCTGCATCGCAAATTTCAACAACTCCACCAGCGTGCATGGCTTGGGCAGCAGGGCATTGGCGGCCACCACGGCCGCCACGGCCGAAGCCGCCGATCCGCCCAAGCCCGAGGCCAGTGGAATGCCCTTGTCCAGTTCGAGCTCGAGGCCGAACGGCAGGGAAAGCGACTCGTGCATCGCCTGCAGCGCGCGACCTGCGGTATTTCGCGCCGCCTCCATCGGCAGCTCGGCGACGGTCCCGCGGATCGCTGAGATGCTGATCCCCGCTTCCCGCGTGCGCCGCACAGTGGCGCGATCGCCAAGGGCGTCGACCGAAAACCCCATGATGTCGAAGCCAATGGCGACATTGCCGACTGAGGCGGGCGCGAAAGCGCTCGCCGCGGCCGGTGGATCCCGCACCACGTTCACAGCCGCGCTCCCAGGAATGTGGCCGCCCGCAGCAAATCGGCGAAGACCCCGCCGGCGGTCACCGCCGGTCCCGCTCCGGGACCTTGAATTATCAACGGGTTATCGCAGTAACGTGAAGTGACATAGCGGACGACATTGTCGGTCAGCGCGATATTGGCGAACGCGTGCTTCGCATCAAGCTCCTCAAGCCGTACGGTCGCCTCACCTGAAGCCGTGATCCGACCCACGTAGCGCAGGACTTGCCCGCGTGCCCGCGCCGCCTGGAAGCGTTCCGCCATGCGCGCATCGTAACGCGGGAGCTGGGCGAGAAACTCCTCGATGCTCACCTTGACCAGAGCCTCGGGCACGAGGCTTTCCACGCGCACGTCGCTCAACTCGAGCGCCAGCCCCATCTCGCGGCCCAGGATAGTGAGCTTGCGCGCGACGTCGGTCCCTGAAAGATCATCGCGCGGATCGGGTTCCGTGTAGCCGCGCTGCCGCGCGTCGCTCACTATGGCCGAGAACGGCGTGGCGCCCTCGTAGACATTGAACAGGTAGGCGAGGGTTCCTGAAAAGATTCCCTCGATGCTGATGATCTCATCCCCCGTTTCGCGCAGATCGCGCAGCGTGTGTATCACCGGGAGCCCCGCCCCCACGGTGGCGTGATACAAGTAGTGTGCACCACTGGCGCGCCGGGCCTGCTCCAGCGAGCGGTAATACGGGAGCGGACCGCTGTTGGCTTTCTTGTTGGGGGTGATGACATGCACACCCGCGGCGAGCCAGTCATGGTAACGATTGGCCACCTCCTGGCTGGCGCTGCAATCGATGATCGCCGTGTGAGGCACGTGGGCGGCCTTGAGGTGGGCAATGAACTGATCATAATCGGCCGCGACCTGGCCGTGACCGATCTGCTCGCGCCATGTGTCCAGGCCGATGCTGGGATCAGCAAGCTTCATGGTCTTTGAACTCATGATGGCGCGCACCCGCAGATCGATGTTGAACTGACGGGCGAGCCGCTCGCGCTGGCTCCCGAGCTGATCGAGCAACACCTTGCCCACCGATCCCGGGCCGATAACGCCGATCGAAACGGTGTGTGGTGAGAGATAAAACCCTGCGTGCACTGCGCGCAGCGCGCGTGTGGCGTGCCGGCCCTCAACGACCACCGATATATTGCGCTCGGAGGCGCCTTGAGCGATTGCACGTACGTTGACATTGGCGAGGCCCAGGGCGCTGAAGACCTTGGCCGAGACCCCGGGCATGCCCTCCATACCATCGCCCACCACCGCGAGAATCGCGAGCTCCGCGGTGACATCGACGCTCTGCACCTGCCCCTGGCTAAGTTCGCGGGCGAACGCCCGCTCCAGCACAGTGGTGGCGCGCGTCGCCTGGGATGCGGGAACCGCGAAGCAGATCGAGTGCTCTGAACTCGCCTGGGAGATCAGGATGACCGAAATATCCTCTTCGCGGAGCGCGCCAAACAGGCGATGAGCCGTGCCGGGCACACCGATCATGCCAGCGCCCTCGAGATTGACCAGCGCCACATGCTCGATGCTGGTGATTCCTTTGACGGGCTGGTCCGATTGCGGCTTTGCACAGATCAGGGTGCCGGCTTTCTCGGGCGCAAAGGTATTGCGGATCCAGATCGGAATATCGCGTCCGACTGCGGGAGCCATGGTCTGCGGATGGAGGACCTTGGCGCCAAAGTACGCGAGTTCCATGGCCTCGTTATAGGAGAGTGCCGTGATCACCTGCGCGTCGGGGACGCGGCGCGGATCGGCCGAAAGCACGCCGTCCACGTCGGTCCAAATGTGAATTTCAGTCGCGCTCAGCAAGGCGCCGAAGATCGAGGCGGAGAAATCACTCCCGTTTCGGCCTAGCGTGGTCTGGATGCCCGAGGCATCGCTGGCGATATAACCGGTGATGACCAGCATCGTCGCCTCTGGAGCGAGCATTGCGCGCAACCGATCGTCCGAGGCCTGCCACTGAATGGCCGGCCCCAGCGGGCCCCATTCGGCCACCAGGCAGGCGCGCGCATCGATCCACTGGACCGATCCATGGCCGCGTTGCTCCAGGTACCGCCAGAACAGGCGGGTGGACCAGATTTCACCATACCCCGACACTTTGTCGCGTACATGTTGGCTCGCGGTGCGCATCACCTGGGTGGTGCGAAGTACGCTTTCCAGATCCGCGCCGTCCCGGTCAAATTCGGCCAGATATTCCTCGACCGTTGCTGCTGGCAAGAGCGCTGAAGCGATCTCTTCGTGGCGCTTGCGCAAGATCCGCAATTGCATCCGCCACCCCTCGTCCTGTCGCTCGGCCAGGGCCACGAGTTGCAAAAGCCCGTCGGTGACGCCCTTGCAGGCGGATAGCACCAGCGCAGTCCGATGGCGCGATTGGGATTCGACAATAGATGCGACCCGGGCGAAGCAATCTGCGTCCGCCACGCTCGAGCCACCGAATTTATAGACCACCCAGGAACTGGGAGCCGCGGAACTCATCGCCTGGGCACTCTGTCCGGGCACTACAAAAGGCCGGAATACCAAAGCACTGTACTGGCCGCCCGCCATCCGGGCAAGCCGCGACAGTGCCCCGGCTGCGGGGCATACCCTGCCGACGGAGGGTCAGTCGAGCCGCTTATGAAATCGTGCCGCGGCCAGCCCCACGGCCAGAACCAGAAATATGCTTAGCTTGAGTACCGGAAGCCACAGTGCCCCGAGCGTTGCCCCGCGCAGAATCACGCCGCGAAGAATTTCCACAAAATGGGTCAGCGGCAATACCTGCGCGATCATCTGCACCGAGCGCGGACTGCCTTCGAAGGGAAAGGCGAATCCTGACAACAGAATCGAGGGCAGCAGCGTGAAGAAACCCAGCTGCATGGCCTGAAATTGCGTGGAGGCGACCGTCGAGATCACCAGCCCCAGGCCCAGGGTGGCGGCGATGAACAGGCCCGCGCCCAGATACAGGTCCAACAGGCTCCCGTTGACCGGAACCTTAAAGAGCACCATGCCCGCGAGCAGCACCAGCGTGGTCTGCACCAGACCCACGAGGATATAGGGAAAAAGCTTGCCCACCATGAGCTCGACCGACCGCACCGGAGTGGTGATCAGCAGCTCCAGATTCCCCCGCTCGCGCTCGCGCACCAACCCGAGCGCCGTGAAGATGACCATGGTCATGCTCAGGATCACGCCGATCAGCCCTGGGACCACCTGCACGGCGGTGCGCTTTTCGGGATTGAATTCAGTCAGCACCTCGATCGAGGGCGTTCGTCGCCGCCCCATGCCCTCCCGGGGCGGGAGCGGCGTATCGGATACCGCCCGCACCGCGGTGTCGACCCCAGGTCGCGTGCCATCGACGATCACCTGCGCCACGGGTCGCGTGCCATCGATGCGGCGGCGTTCAAAATCCGGCGGAATATACAGTCCGGCGTGCACCTCGCCAGTGACAATCATGCGCCGCAGCTGCTCGGCGCCAGGCGCGCTGGCCACGAAATCGACCACCTGGCTCGATGCGATATCGGCAACCAGCGCCCTCGAGCCCGTAGTGTTGGCCATGTCCGCGACGCCGGTGCGGATATGGCGAACGTCGTAGTTGATGCCATACCCGAAGATCATCATCTGCAACAACGGAATCCCGATGACCATCGCGAGCGTCAATCGATCGCGGGCCATCTGGCGCAGCTCCTTCACCGCGATCGCGCGTATTCGACGGAGCGGTGCCGGGACCATTTACTGCCTGCTCCCCGAAGTGGCCAAGGTCGCGCCAACAAACACATCTTCAAGACTGGCCTCGGCCTTGCGCACCACAGCCGAGACCTTGCGTTCGGCAAGGACCTGCTGCACGCGCCCAAGCGCGTCGGGCTCCTCGGGGGCGATAAGCGCGTGCAGCCGCAATCCGAGCTGCGCGAGCGAACGGAGCGATTTGAGTTCGTGCAGGGCCGATCGTGCGCCCGCGATGTCAGCGGCCTCGATCTCGATCACCTGCAGGGGAAGGCTGTCCATCAGCTGCTGCGGGGAACCGTCGGCCACGATGCGGCCGCGATCGAGGATGGCCAGGCCGTGGCAGCGCTCGGCCTCATCCATGTAATGAGTGGACACCAGGATGGTCGCGCCTTTGGCGGTGAGCGCAAACAGGCTTTCCCAGAAATCCCGGCGGCTCTGTGGGTCCACGGCGCTGGTGGGTTCATCGAGCAACAGTAACGGGGGCTCGTGCAGGGTCGCCGCCGCCAGCGCCAGACGCTGCTTCTGGCCGCCGCTGAGCGTGCCCGCGGGACGGTCCAGAAACTCCACGAGGCGGTATTCCTCAATGGCCTGCGCGATCCGGCGCTTGGCAAGCGGCGGGTCGATCGTGTAGATGTCGGCCATGAACTGCAAATTCTCGCGCGCGCTCAAGTCCTCCCAAAGCGAAAAGCGCTGCGTCATGTAGCCAATCAGAGTCCGCAGCGATTCGGCCTGCCTCGGAATGTCCAGGCCCAGCACCCGGATGGTGCCGCTGGTGGGCTGGATGAGCCCACAAAGCATTCGGATGGTCGTTGACTTGCCCGAGCCGTTCGGGCCCAGGAAGCCATAGATGCGCCCGCGAGGAATCGAGAGCTCCGCGCCATCGACGGCCATCACGTTACCGAACCGCCGGCTCAAGCCGTGCGCTTCCACCGCGATGCCCTCATCGGTCACGGCGCCCGATCCAGCAGCACCTCGGCCGGCACGCCGGCTGGCAAATCGCGGGCCGCCGGCTCGGGAAGATCGATCTCGGCAAGATAGGCCAGTCGACTGCGATCACGTTGGGTGAGCGCGAAGTACGGCGTGAAGCTCGCCTCGCCCGATATGAAACGCAAGGTGCCCGAAAAGGGCCGTACGATGCCATCGACGTGGACGTTGAGCGATTGCCCGGGACGCAGCTGCGCACGCTGCGGCTCGGGCACGTAGACTCGTGCGAACGGCATGCCCCCGGCCAGCATGATCACCACCGGCGCGCCCATCGGCGGACGCTCGCCGGCCCGAAACGGCAGTGCCTCGATCACGCCATCGACCGGAGCGACGAGTTTCAGCCGGTCCAGCAGCACGTCTTGCTGCTGCAGGAGGGACTGCGCGGAGCGCAGTGCCGCACGCGCCTGGTCGAGCTGTTCGCTGCGTGTCCCGTGCTGCAACAGCGCCAGTGCCGCTTCGGCCGAGCGTAGGGCGGCCGCGCTGGTATCGCGCAGCTGCTGCTGCTCATCGACCTGCGCCTGGGCGGCGAGGCCGCGCGCAAGCATGGTGGCAAGCCGATCGTATTCCTTCGCGCTCTGGTCGCGCTGGGCGCGCGCCGCGGCCACTTGCGCCTGCGCCTGAGCGAGTTCTTCGCTGCGCGCACCATGCACCAGCTCATCGAGCCGGTGTTGGAGCTGGCTGGCCTGAGCGGCGACGCTGGCCCGGTTTGCCGCCAGTGAGCCACCATCCAGCTGCGCCACCAGTTCGCCCTGCTTGACCGCCTGCCCTTCTCGGACCGGCATGCTGAGGATCTGCTCGGTCGCGGTCGCTGCGATCTCGAATCGATGTCGTTCGATGGTGCCGACCGCAGGCACGTGGGTATCGCGGCTGCAGGAGGCCATCAGAAGAGCCACGACCAGAGCCAGGGAGACGCGCAACGCACTTGTGCCCATAACGGTTGCAGTCTAGCGCACCGCCCACTTCGTTATGGCACCGCGGCATGATGCCCGACCCCGAGTGACACGCCGGTCCGCCGTACCTTGGGCTTGGTACAGGCCGACAATTTCCCTCGTTGGCCCGATCATATCCGCGCATTGGCGTCAACTTGCCCGTTGCGGAACTTACAGGCTAACGTGCGCTCTGAATGAGCGAATCCAGGGGTATTAAATGTTGATCCGAAGGCTGCCTCGCACGGCCTTGGTCTGGGGCCTGTGCGCACTGGCCGGGGCATGGACGGCCGCCTCGGCGGGCCCGTGGCGCCACTATGCACCCGGGCAGGAACCCACCGATCGGATCATCGTCAAGTGGCGCGATTCGGGTTTTGCGGCCGTACAGATCAAGGACACGGTGGAGCGCACGGCGCGATTGAGTCAGTCCACGGGAATTGCGCTTCACCCCATGCGCGAGCTTCACGATCGGCTCGACCTGGTGCGGCTGGACGCGCCGATCCGGGGCGGCGAGATGCGGCATGTGATTGCCCGGCTGCGCGCTGATCCGGCCGTGCAATACGCCGAAGCCGACCAGCGTCGCTACGCTTTGGCCTTTCCCGATGATCCCCCCAACGACCCGCGCTTTGTCGCCGGCTCCGATGCGGTGGGGCAGTGGGTGGGGCAGTGGTACCTGCGCGATCCTTCCGCGAGCGCCCCAGCGGCGATCGGGGCGACCACGGCCTGGAAGAGCGCCTCGGGACAGAACTACGTGATCGCAATCATCGACACCGGTGTCGATCTTAAACATCCGGACCTGGGGACCTACGGGTTCGGGGGCAAGTTGCTGCCGGGGCGTGACTTTGTCTGCAACGACCAGGGCACGAACTGCGGCACCGGGACCGCCGGTTACACCTTCATGGTGGCCAACGACGGCGACGGTTGGGACAGCGACCCCACCGACCCGGGCGAGTGGATCAGCGCGACCGATTTGGACAGGAGCGATCACTTTTTCGAAGGCTGCGGCGGCGGGACCCATCAGGATGAGCCGATCAACAGCACCTGGCACGGCACGCGCGTTGCCGGAATCGCCGCAGCGATTACCAACAACAATCTGGGCATCGCCGGTGTCGCCTATGGTTCCTATCTTCTGCCGGTCCGCGTGATCGGCAAATGCAGCGGCTATGTCTCGGACATCGTGGCCGGCATGTACTGGGCCGCGGGGATGACCTACAGCGCCATCGCCGATGTGCCCGTCAACCCATTCCCGGCCCAGGTGCTCAACCTCAGTCTGGGCAGCCAGGCTCCCTGCAGCCAGACCGAGCAGGATGCCGTGACCGCCATCTCGCAGGACGGGCACCTGGTGGTCGTCGCTGCGGGCAATGACGGCGGGCCGATCGATGCTCCCGCCAACTGCACCGGCACACTCTCGGTGGCGGGCCTTCGGCAGGTGGGCACCAAGGTCGGCTACAGCAACGTCAGCAGTAGCGCCGCGGCGGTCAGCATCGCCGCGCCGGCGGGCAATTGCGTCCTGCTGAACACGAGCTATCCGTGGACCCAGCCTTGCCTGTATTCGATCGAGACCACCAGCAATGACGGCATGACGGTCCCGAAGAATTCGTTCTACACCTACTCGTTGTTCGCGCCCGGCTATACCGGCAATGTCCTGAACGAAGGATCGGTCGGCACCAGCTACGCCGCGCCGCTGGTCTCCGGGGTGGCGGCGATGATGGTGCAGGCCAATCCGGGCCTGAACGCCAGCCAGATCATCACCCGTATGCAGGCCGGGGCCACGCCCTTCCCGGTGCCGGCAACCCCTCCTCCGGGAGGTGTATGCCACGTGGCCGCATTGACCGTGGACCCGAGCGGCAATTACAACGATGTGCAGGCCGAGGAATGCCAGTGCACCACGACGACCTGTGGGGCGGGCATGTTGAACGCGCCCGGGGCGCTCGCCAAGGCCCTCCAGCCGCAGGCGAGCATCGTGGTGACGCCCCAGACGGCCACGATCGGCGAAACGGTGACGCTGGATGGGAGCGCCAGCAGCGCATCGAACGGTTCCTACCTCACATCCTATCTGTGGACGGTCGATCCGGGCGTCGCCATTTCCAATGCGAGCAGTCCGGTGGCGAGCCTAAAGTTTCCGGCGTTGCGTCCCATTACCGTAACCCTGACGGTCACCGACAGTCTCGGGCGGCAGGATGTGGAAAGTCAGGTGGTCAATTCCAAGGCCTTTAGGGACGTCAACGGCGGCGGGAGTGGTGAGATCGACCCGGCCACGCTGGCAATCCTCACGCTCGGGGTCTTTGGCGCGTTCCTGCGACGGCAAGTCCCGCGGGCCGCTATGCTACGCGGCCGACCGCCCAGGGTCGGCTCAGCGGAATCGCAAAACTGTTAGGAGAGATGATTTGACGGTCCTCAGGCGCGCGCCCATCGGCCGCGGTATCGCACTTTGCATTTGGGGCGCAGCCGCCATTCTGCTGGCCGCCTGCAGCGGCAGCCCGAGCTCCGCGCCCACAGGTCAGATCGGTACTTCCGGCCCTGTTGCGATCAACAGCGCTACCGGCACCACGGTCGTGCAGCAGGGGGCGCAGCTCAAACTGTCGGCCACGGTTACGCCCGATCCCACCAATGCGGGAGTGACCTGGACGCTGGTGGGCGGTGGCACGCTCAGTGCGGTGACCAACAAGTCGGTCACGTACACGGCGCCCACAGGCATCACCGGGTCCATCTCCCCGCTGCTCACGGCCACTTCGGTGGCCGACGCCACGCAAAACTCCCAGGCCCTGCTGCTCGTCCAGGGCACCCCGGTCATCGATGCCACCGATCTGTTTCCGGGCAATGTCGCGGTGCTCTACACGACACAGATCAGCGTCTCTGGCGGGCTTGACCCGTACACGTGGTCAGTATCCGGCGGAGCATTGCCGCCGGGGATGACCCTCGGAACGTCGACCAGCTCGCTCGTCACGATCAGCGGCACCCCGACGACGGCCGGCACATACAACTTCCAGATCAAGGTCATCGACAAGAACATGCAAGTGGCCACGACCGATCTGACGATGGTCGTCAAAGCCACGGTGGCCTGTCTCCTGGAGGGACCATTCGCCTCTGTTTATTCCGGATTCGTGGGCGGAAAGATCGCGGTCGGCGCCACCAGCATGAATATTTCCTCGGCCGGCACCATTACCGGGTTCCACGACTTCAATCCGGCCGGCACCACAGTCAGCGAAACCTTTACAGGCGCGTGCGCGACGCGCACGGCGAATAACGGCACCGTACAGCTGGTCGGCGTCGGCAATTCACCGGTGTTCAATTACGCAATGACCGCAGGGCTGCTCAACGGGCGCGTGCAGCTGATCAACGGCGGGAGCGATCAGTCAGGTTCCGGACCGCTGGAGAAGCAGACGCCGGCCGACTTCGTGCTCGCCAAGCTCGCCGGTAATTTTGCGTTCGGGGCGCTCGGCGCTGACGCCGCGGCGATACCGACCGGTACCGTGGGGGCGATTACCGTGGATGCCAGCGGCCATGTCACGGCCGGCCACGCCGACTCGAACGGGACCAGTCCCCTGACCGACGCCGCGCTCACCGGGAGCCTGACCGCGCCCAGCGCCAGCACGGGGCGCGGGACGCTCACGCTCGTGGCTTCGGGGAGCGGGGGGACTCGCACCATGCACTTCGCCTATTACATCGTGACCGCGGACCGCCTGTTCATCGCCAGCACCGATTCGAGCCTGCCGATTGCCGGCTTCATGACGCGCCAGACCGGCCCCTTCAGCAACGCGAGTCTCAGCAATCCTGGCATTCTCAGTTTGTGGGGCGCGGCGGCCGAGTTTTTGCCGCGCACTGTGCTGGCACTGGGCCGGCTCAGTGGTGCCGATCCGGGCAGCGGCACGATCAATCTGCTGCTGGACACCAGCAACCAGGGCCTCGCCATCTTCGGCCAGACCTTTAATGGCGGCATCTATGCGGTTCGCCCCACCGACGGGCGCACGACAATGACCTACACGGCCGGCATCATCACACGAAGTTTTGTGATGTATCTGGACGGGCCGGCCAGCGGCTACGTGGTGGAACCAGCAAGCACCGTCGGGAGCGCCGGGCTTCTCGAGGCGCAATCCGCAGGACCTTTCGACGTGCCGATGCCCGGGCTTTTCGTCAGCGGCACGCAGTACCCGGAAGATTCATCGCCCGTGTTGACCTTGCCGGCGGTGTATTTTGGGATCGGCGCCTCGGTCAATTCCTCAAACGGCTCCTTTACCGCGGGCAGCACCGCCAGGGGAATTTATTTGCTCGACGCCAACACCGGGCGCGGTGTCGGCACGCTGAGCATCACTGGATTTCCTCAGAGCACCATGTCCCTCTATATCGTGCGGCCGGACAAAGTGATAACGCTGCAGATGGGCACGCAAGTTTCCAACGGCACCACCTCCTGGCTGAACAGCGATTAAATTTGCACGCTACTGGCCGCGCACGCGCAGCAGAATCTTGCCCACGTGCTGGCCCGCCTCCATCAGGCGATGGGCTTCGGCGACCTGTTCCAGAGGATAGCTCGCGTGCACGTGAACGCGAACCTGGCCCGCGGCGCATGCCGGCCACACCTCGCGCTGTAACGCGTCCCGGATCCTGGTTTTTTCGGCGACCGTGCGCGGACGCATCGTCGAGCCGGTCACCACCAGGCGATTGCGCATGACAGGGCTGAAATCGATTTCTACACGCGAGCCGCGCTGAAAGGCGATGAGGACCAGCCGACCATCGCGCCTGAGCACGCTCACGTTTTTAGGAATGTAGTCTCCACCGACCATGTCGAGGACCACATCCACGCCCTCCCCGCCCGTGAGTTCGCGCACCCGTGCCACGAAATCCTCTTTCCGGTAATTGATCGCCGCAGCCGCGCCGAACTCTCGGCAGAACTTCGCCTTATCGTCCGAACCCACGGTGACCAGGCACTGCGCGCCGCGCAGTTTCGCCAACTCGATCGCAGCGAGCCCGATGCCGCTCGAACCGCCGTGCACCAACACGCGCTCGCCGCGGCTCAGGTGGCCGAGCTCCACGAGATTGGCCCAGACCGTAAACCAGGTCTCGGGCATTCCGCCCGCCCGCTCGAGCGTCATGCCCTCGGGAACCGGCAACACGTGGCCGGCCGGCGCCTTGCAGAATTCCGCATAACCCCCTCCCGGGGTAAGCGCGCACACGGCATCGCCCACTTTCCATGAACCCGCTCCAGGGCCGAGCGCGGCAATGTGTCCTGAAACTTCCAGACCCAGGACCGGTGAGGCGTCCGCAGGGGGCGGGTACTTTCCGGAGCGCTGCAGCAGGTCGGGCCGGTTGACTCCCGCATAAGCGACCTCGATCAGCACCTCGCCCTCGCCCGGCACCGGGGGAGGAGCCTCGATAATCCGAAGCGATGCGGCGCTCTCATCCGGTCCGAATGCCACCTGCCTCATGATGCGTTGATCTCCATAATTTTTTCCGTCCAAGGAAGCGCGCGGAATGTTAGGCGCGATTACCCTTGGGCACCAGCGAGGGATCAGGCTCATCACAGCGCCGGTGGCCTCACCGGTTCGGCGCACCCGTCAATAAAACCTGCGAAGTTACAACCAGTTAGCAGTACTTTCTCGCGTCTCTGTGACTTCGGTCGCAAAGGCGCTGATTCGTACGGCGTATGGTCGAGCCCATGATTCGACAGGAGCACACGATGAGACATCCCGAAACGGCCACGCCAGGAGCGTGTCTCCTTGCTCGGCCCGAGGTCGGTCCTGAGCGGCGACTTCGCCACCACCGGGGACCTGGTCATTCTGGGACAGCTCGATGGCGGGCGTGTGCAGGCGCCGAATGTGACGATAGGGCCCGAGGCGCATGTGTGCGCCGAGATCCACACCCAGACGATACGCATCGAGGGTGTGGTCGTGGGCAACGTCTACGCCAAGGTGTCCGCCACGGTGCATGCCAGCGCAATCGTCGAGGGCTGTGTGCATTGCCCTCAGATCACGATCCAGGAAGGCGCGACGATCAATGGTGCGATCAACCCCAACTCAACAACTGAGATCGCGGATGCCGAACATACACCGCAGCTGGCACCGCTCCGGGCGGCACGCCGTTCCCGATGAAATGCCGCAGAAGTAAAAATTCACCCGGAGCCCGACTCCGCCGATCCAGCCCCGGGACGCCGGTGGTTGTTGATCGCGACAATGCCCCGCAGGAAACCGCGCCGCCCGCTGCGATGAAGGTGGGTTCGGAATCCGTACTTCGCATCGATGGGCACACGAAGGGCCCCATACAGTATGCCGGCGCCGTCTCGGTGGGACCCAATGGCCAGGTAAGCGGCAACCTCTCCGCGGTCGAGATATTCGTGGAAGGGGAAATCAGCGGGAACGTGCGCGCAAGCCGCTCACTGCGCATTGCCGCCAGCGCCAAAATTGTCGGGGACATGGAATCGCCGCGGGTGTCGGTGGCGCGTGGCGCGCAGCTGCGCGGCAGCATCTGCGACCCGGGGCGGCTTGGGCCCCTCTTCCGACCTGGATGATTCCGCGGTCGATACGCTGCTCAGCGGCGGCCGACGGGCCTGACTAACGCTCGCTCGCCGCGAGGCGAGCGATCAGCCTTTCACCTGGACCAGTCCTGGCTGATCTCATTCGCGGTTCCGCGCGTTATGGCGGGCAGCCACCGGGCCAGAACGTGCGCGCGGTACATGAGCCGCACCAGCCCTACCCCGGTCAACACCAGCAGGCTCAGTGATACGAAATCCGGAACGCCGAGCAGGTCCAGACACACACCGCAGGCCACGAGCATCAGATTGATGAACGCGAAGGCCATAAAGGCCGCCGGCACACTGAATCCGGCCCTCATCAGCAAGTGGTGAAAGTGCTCCATGTCGGCTTTCATCGGTGAGCGCCCGCGCGATACCCGGCGAATGACTGTCCAGAACAACTCGAACAGCGGCAATCCGACGATCCACAATACGGTCACCGGATGGACGGCGCCGGCTGTTGGAATTTGACTGGTCCGGATGCCCAGCCACACCACCACCGCCCCGAGCAGGGTACTTCCCGCATCGCCCATAAAACAGCGCATGCCACCTACGTAACGTGCGGGAACATTAAATATAAGAAATCCGCAAACCGCCGCCCCGGCGACCGCACAAATGGCCAATTCCTGGCCATGGTCCCCGTGCAGCCAACTGACCAGCGCGAGACCGGCAAATGCCGTCAGCGCCGTGACGCTGGCCAGTCCGTCCATGCCATCGAGCATGTTGAACGCGTTAATGGCTGCCGTGATCAGCAGGACGGTAAATATCATGACGCTGAGCCCGTGCAAGGCCACCTCTCCGGTCCCGAAGGGGTTACCGAGCTGCCGGACCAGGGTGCCCGTGCCTGCGATCAGGGCAATGGCGGCCACCAGGTGCACCCCTAAGCGCATCCATCGCGAGAGCTCGAAGCGGTCATCGAGCAGGCCAATGGCCACCAGAATCGCCGATACGCCCACCAGAGAGGTCGCGGCCGCGCTGGAGGTTTCCAGAAAGCCGACTCCGGCCACCAGCCCCAGAAACATGGCCAATCCGCCTACAAGAGGCACGTCGCCGTCGTGTTGCTTGCGCCCACCCGGGCGGTCGACCAGATCGATGGTTTTTGCCAGGGGCCGCAAAGCGAGCACGGCCAGCAATGTCACCAAAAAACCAATGGCGGCGACTACAAGAACATTCATCCCGAAACCCTTGTTCTTCTTAGTTCGGCGGCAGCACGCATGTTACCTCAATCGCCTCGGTCTGGCTGTCACTATTTTGCGACACTCCCATGGCCCTTGGAGTGGCTCCGCCGAATCGGGCGCATCGTACCAAATTTGCTTCAAAATCCGGGCTCCTGAGTGTCCCCAAAGAAGCTCTTAACGTCCCGAAATGCTGTCGGTTGACACCGACATGGGTCGCCAAGCTCAGGGATTTGGATTTCGAGGGCAAGAACTTAGTTCCTGCCCATAGCCCGTCGAAGCGCGGCCTCAATGGCCGGCTGGAAGCGAAGTAGCTCGGCGGCGGCCAGGTGATTGTCGTCGGCAAAAAGAGAGCGTCCGTCCAGGATGTAGCTGCAGCGGCCATCGGCACAGATGGCTTGATCGGCTCGTACAAATTCGATATCGCGGCGGCCTGCAAAATGGGCAATCTGCGCCGAGTGTCGCTGCAGGAACTCCGATTGGGATTCAAACAACGGCCGCCGGACGGGCCACCCGAAGGCCAGATCGCGACTGGCAATCGAGGCCACGTCCCAGTTGGGCGTTGGAATGGGTCCGATCAGCACGACGCGCTTGCCCGCGGACAGTAGCCGATCAATGGTCCGGTCCAGACCTGCCGTTACCGCCATGGCCTGTCCCGCAGAATCCTCGCCGCCCCCATTGGCCATGTGATCGGACCAGGTGGTGCCGATGATGACCACGCGCACGCGGGGTAACTCCACGACCGCATCGATGTTGCGATCGGCAAGCTCGACACATGCCTGACTGATATTGACCCGATAGGTAGGCAGACAGCCATTGGCCGGCACCAGCAGCCCACGGAGGGACAACTCTCGCAGGATGTCCCGCACCACGGGCGCGTACATTTGCGCGTGCGAGTTTCCCAGCAAGACCACCTCGGCCTCGCGCGGGTCGCGCGAGGGCAGTTCAAGCACGCAGGCACGCGACTGCGACAGGTAGAGGTAGTCAGAGACCGCGCAACGATAGTTCGTACCCACAGCGGCATTGATCTTCGCCGCCGCCGGGCTCAATCGGGAAGGAAGTCCCTTCGTGGCCATGAGCACAAGGCCGGCGGCAATCGCGACCACGCTTCCGCCAAGGGCGGCGTATCGCACGCGGACCATAGGCATGGCCGAAGACCTGAAGGGTCGTTCCACATACCACCAGGAGATTACGGCGCAGCCGCTCATCAGTATCGTTGCAATGCACACATCAAGCGGGCTCAGCTCGCGCACCAGGTAGTACTTGAGCAAAACGATGATCGGCCAGTGCCACAGGTACAGCGAATAGGAGATGAGCCCGACAAAGACTACGGGCCGCCACGACAAGCATCGCGACACGGCGCCGCGGCACGCGCCGGTCCACACCAATAGCGCCGTTCCAACGGTGACCGGGAGCGCCTCAGGGAGCCAAGGCGGCAATGCAGAAGTTCCAGCGAGCAGTCCAAGGCCGATCAGAATCAGCCCAATCACGCTCAGGATGGCCCCGATCCCTCGGTGGCGCCCCGCTCCGGTGGGTACGAACACGATCGCCGCCCCGAGGCCCAGTTCCCAGGCGCGGGCCGGAAGCAGGTAGAAGGCGGGCAGTGCTCCCCCTACCCGAACCAGGAATGCATTGAAGACCAGCGAAACGAGGACCACGGCAACGATGCAGATGGCCACTCTCTTTCGGAAGTAGCGTGCGAGAAGCCAGAGCAGCACCGGGAAGAGCACATAGAACTGCTCCTCTACCCCGAGCGACCACATATGCAGCAAGGGCTTTTCGTCCGCCAGGCGGGAGAAATAATCGGTGTCTCGCCAAAAATAGATGTTGGCCACAAACCCGACCGTGGCCAACAGGCTCCTGGCGTAGCCGACCAGGTCCATGGGCAGGAGCAGCAGTATTGCCGCGACCGTGGTGAAGATCAGCATCAGCAACAGGGCCGGTGCGATGCGGCGTATGCGTCGATCGTAGAATCGCGAAATGGAGAATTCACCGAGTGAAATCTCCCGCCAGATGATTAAGGTGATGAGGTACCCGGACAGCACGAAGAACATGTCGACGCCGAAGTAGCCGCCGGGCAGGGCCGCTTTGGACAGGTGGAAAGCGACCACGGCGATCACGGCGATCGCGCGCAGCCCGTCTACGTCCGGCCTGTAGGCCGTGACGTGCGAATCAGCCGCGCCGCGATTTTCCAGCACTTGAAATCACGGCCACTGCGGCCGCCACCGCCCGCCTTGTTAGGCCGCCGCCTGAATTGCGCTCAGAGAGCCGGGCTGGCAGGGGCATGCGTCTCACAATAGGCGGTCAGCAGGTAGGTCGCCAGCCACGGCGCCACCGTGGGTGCCACGGCCAAGGCTGATCGCCGTATCGCATGCTTCACGCGCCCCTTGAACCGTCCGGAGAGAAATTGCTCGTAGGCCAGTGAACTGGTGTGCACCGCGTGGTCCAGTACTCTCAATCCGGACGTCTCCAGCAGGTTGATGAACGTCTCCGGAGTGTAGTAATTGATATGGCCGTTGGGCCTGCCGGCACGGATCGCACGCCTGGCGCGCAGCCCATTCTCGAGTGGCACCTCCACGATTATTCGCTTGGCCACCCGCTGCAACTCCCGCAGCAGCACCCGCTCATGTTCAACGTGTTCCAGTACGTGTATGGCGATGGCAAGATCGAAAGTGCCATCACCGTACGGAATCTCGTAGCCGTTGAACAACTGCACATCGACCAGTTTCCGGAGTGGCCGCGCCTTGATGTCCGCGATCCCACTCGCTGATATTTCCACCGCAGTGAGGCGATGGCCCAGACCGCCCTGTTCAAGCGCCTCGAGGACACTGCCGTTTCCGGCACCCACATCGATGAGGGCCTCCGGATTGTAGCCGGCCAGAAGTTGGCGAATGTGCTGCACGGAATCGGCCGCAGCCAGTGCTCGCTTAATCGCAAGGCCACCTCTCGGGTCGGCATAGTAGCCGGCGTAGAGCTCGCGGTATTCCTCGCTGATCGAGGTCACGGACGGACTTCTCTACACGCAGGATTCATGGCCGCAACGCGACGAAGGAATACAATCGCCCGGGCCGGGCGTCGACGGCCTCGATTGCCGGCAATAACGCGCGCCAGACAGCCGGCACGCTGATGACTCTGTTAATCGCGCGGGCCAGCCCATCGCTCCCTAATCCCAGTCTGCGGGCCAGCTCGAAGCGCAGCTCGGCGACGGTGCGCGGATAGGTATTGATCGCGCTTCGCCACGGGCCAATGACCTTGCTCACGCGTAGGCCCGCTCGCTCCATCGCTCGGGTGTATTGGCTGAGCATGTGGGCGTTCTCGCCCCCGTAGTAGCGATGCAGGGGATGGACAGCACGGAATCTTTCCAGGTCGGCTGGACGGGAAATCACGTGCTCCCGAACGAAAATTGCCCTGCCCCCTGGCTTGAGCACCCGGGCAATCTCCTGGCAGGCATGCTCGAGATTCGGCAGATGGTGCAGTACCGCGCGGCCGAATACCAGTCCGAACGTCTCGGCCGGGAACGGCAGGGTCTCGGATGAACTGAGCTGCACTTCGATCGGCAACCCCGTATCGCGGGCCAGGCTCCGGATGGCTTCTGAGCCCACCAACGAGCTGGAATCCGCCTCAACAGCCACGACACGGTAACCTGCCTTGGCCAGGGCGTAACTGGTGATTCCTCTGCCGGCCCCCAAGTCCATCGCCGCGCCGAGGTCCGGAGGGGGCAGAAAGGACAATATGGCCTGCCATTCCTGGCTGCGCCAATAGCGGGACGCGGCGGCCTCCAGCGGGTCGTCGTAGTAACCGGAGACGATCAACTCGGCCTGGTCCGGTTGCCTCCTCAGCCAGCCAATGGTCTCTTCCCAGCTCCAGGCGCCGGTGCCCCGCTCGTTACCCGTCACAGCTACGCCCACCCGGCCAAACTCGCACCACTCACCGCCTGGGTCGCTTCAGTGTTGAGGCGCGATGGTGGCGACTCCGCCGCGAGGGACGTCCGAAATGTTGTTATTCGAGGCTGCGACGCGACCCTTCGCATCCGTCAGCACGGACATGCCGATATGGTTGGACGACAATTGATTGTCGGTGACCGTTCCTTCGGTCGGATGATTCATGACGATGGCTCCCTTCGGGAGCGTCTGGTTATTGCCATCCGTCTGGCCGGATATCTTGTTTCCTACGACCCATACACGGTTGACCGCCGCCGTGTAGATCCCGCATGAGCGCGGGCGCGTGATTACGTTGCGCTCGATGTGCACATCGTCCGGCGCGGCGCCGCCGAGCATAATGGCTTGTCCCTTGTCGTATTTATAGGCGTTCTGATACACGGAGATGGCGTAGGCACCCCGATCGTCCGGGATTGACGTGTCGGTGCCCGCATTCACTATGGTATTTTCCGCGATCACGACGTCCGCCACACCCGCATAGATTCCAACGCCACCCTTGATGTGCGTGGCCTCGATATTGTTCGCACTGATGCGCACCCCTTTTACCAGCCCGGTGGGGCTGGTTCTTGAACCTGTCACCTGAATGGCAAAGGAAGTAAAGCCGATGTTCGAGGCGTTGACGGCATTGCCGGCGCGGCTGCGAAACATGTTGTGACGAATTTCGATATTGCTGATAACAAACGATGGGTGGTAGTTGGTCACCCGAATCCACGCCGCACCGTTAAAGTTCTCGAATTGGCAGTCCGCGATCGTGAACTGCTTGAGATCCCTGGGCGTGCCAAAGGCCGGCGCGCCAGGCTTTTCGTCCAAGGCGATGGATATCGCCGTACCATAGGTGTTTAGTGGCTGGCCACCGGCATTGTTCACAACGACGTTATTGCCCACCATCGTCATGCCGCGTATCTGAATATTGTCCTGGTTGCGGGCCCACAGCAGGCTGTCAAAGTTTGCACCTGGTTTGCCGGCGCTCACCTGAAGCACCGTCTTGCCGATCCCATCGCCCAGCAGCGCAACATTCGAGGGCAACAGCAATCCGGCCGCCGCTCCTGTGGGCACGAACGCGTAGTTACCGGCGGGCACGTGGACTTTCGCCACCGAGCAGCGCGAGGCGTAAGCCAATGCCGCCTTGAACGATTCCATGTTGTCGCTGCTGCCATCGCCCTTTGCGCCGAAATCGGTGACTTCGATGGCATCCGAATGCGAGCCGCAAGGACTGCTTGCGCTCTGCTGAGCCGATGCCCCCTGGCTGGGCAGCGTCAGAGCCAGCGCCACGATCACAAAGCTCAGCGTGCCCTTCACCGCCAAGCAACGATTTATTGTGCTGATCATTGTCCCGAACTCCTTTCCGACCACAGCTTTCCTTGCACGAACTGTGGCAGCTTGCGCATGTTCTTGCAAAACAGTGTAAACCAGCCACCGATATTGTTGCGTTTTAATGCCATGAGGTCCTCGCGGCTCTTCCGCCACATCATCGCCAGCGATCGATTGCTGGCGCCGCCGGTGCGCATGCGAACCACCACGCGGTCCAGGTAGGCGACGTGAATGCCCGGCCGGTTGAGCAGGCGCAACATGAAATCGTAATCCGCCGCGATGCGCAGCCTCTCGTCGAAGCCCCCGAGCAGATCGATCAGCGCCTTTCGAACATATAAGGTCGGGTGAGGCGGCATCCAGCCGAATCGAAGCCGCCGATGGTCCCAGCGGCCGCTGTGCCAGTGCCGAATGACCCGCGCAGGATTGCTCCGGCTCACGTACACCAGATCACCGTATATCGCATCCACGTGGTCCTCCTGCGCCGCCCGAGCCACCTCCGAAAGCACTTGCGCATCCTGGTAAACGTCGTCGGCGTTCAAAAATCCCACGAACTCGCCTTGCGCCAATCGGAGGCCCTTGTTCATCGCCTGATAGATACCGTCGTCTGGCTCCGAAAGCACGCGGATACCGCTTCGGCCGTGCTGCTTAACGATTGACAGGGTGTCGTCGCTCGAGTTCCCATCGATTACCAGATGTTCGACTTCGGGGTAAGTCTGGGATGCGACCGACTGGAGCGTATCCGCGATCGTGGCGGCGCTGTTGAAGGTGATGGTGACGATGCTGATCTTCGGAGGGGGCATGACTGTCGCAGTTGCCGGGACGATGTCGGTCAACGCTTACGGAGGAAAATGTACAAGTTGCCTTGCATCGAGTTCGGCAGCAGCCAGTGCAGAAATTGGAAAATCCGAAACAGCACCCGCTTGCCAAAGAAGTATTGGGGCTCGAAGCAATAAACGTAGGAATGATCATCGAACGCTCGAGACGGGAAGAAGCGCCGGACACTGCTTCGCGTATTCAGCCTATAGACCGTCGGGAATACATCCTCGCTCTTCCTGCCGGGCTGGACAACCCGCAGCCAACGCGCGTGGCGCGCACTGCGGACCAGCCGCGCTGCGATGGACACATAGTTGTATTTTGTCGGCGTGCGCGCGCATACCCAGCCCCCTGGCTTCAGCACCCGCACCAGCTCCGAGGCTAGCGCGGCAGGATCGGCGATGTGTTCAAGAACGTAATCGGCAATCACAATATCGACGCTGGCGTTCTCGAGCGGTAGTGGTGCGCCCTGACCGATCACGAACGCACGGTCGAGGGCCCGATTCCCCAGCACCGCCGGATCGAGGTCGCAACCGATGACCTCCGCGACTGTGCCGCGCAGCAGCCGCTGATCGCGCCGATAGGCCGATGGATCATCCTCATACCAGGCGCCGCGCCCCGCCCCATAATCGAGGATTCGCATCTCCGGGCCAGACAATGCCCGGATGCGACCGTAAAATTCGATGGTGCCGTCGTGTGCGCTGTACCCACCTACTCCGATCTCGGGCAGGATGCGAGACAGCAACTCGTTCGCATTGGCGAAGCTCATAAGTGGGTGTTTTGCTCCTGCGTACTCGGGTCGTTGACCGCCCGGTGGCGCCCCCCAGCACTGCTTACTACTTGCATGAACTCTTTTGCAAAGGTGCGCATGCGCAGGTCCGCTGCTGCCCGCGCCCTGACTCGCGCCGCGTTTCTGGCCTCGGCATCGAGGGGCACGAAATCCGCGAGCGCCTTTGCGAGCGCCGCCGGATCGCCCGGATCGAAGTAGATTGCCTCCGCGCCCGCCTGTTCGCGGTGCACCGGGAGATCGGAGAGGAGCAGCGGAGTGCCAAGAGAACGTGCCTCTTCGACGGTGGTGCTCCAGCCCTCGTAGCGCGAAGGGTTGAGGAGCGCCGCACAGCTCACCATCAGCGCCGCCACATGGGACTGGGGAACCATGCCCAGATTGCGAAACTGGTCCGTCAATGCAAGATCCTGCATTTTAGTCTGGATCTCTTGCAAGTGTCCGGGATTGCGCGGGTCGACCTGGCTGCCTGTGGCCACCACAGTAACCGGTATCTCTCGTTCCTTGAGCATGGCCAAG
Organism: uncultured Gammaproteobacteria bacterium; assembly: GCA_963717335.1. Lineage (GTDB taxonomy): Bacteria > Pseudomonadota > Gammaproteobacteria > Steroidobacterales > Steroidobacteraceae > FEN-1191. The sequence goes on from CAVQVZ010000006.1 coordinate 1,116,522, forward strand.
GACTCGAGCACCAGCAGGTGGTTCTTATGCCGCCAGAACTGGTTGGGCATGTAAAAGTAGTGCTCTGGCAGTCCGTACTGGTTCAGTATCCGGCGCGCGCTAGTCGCATCGAGCCCGGTGGCTGGCGGCACGGCAAAACGCACCGTGAAGATGCGTCCCGCGGTGCTGGGGTAATAGCGTTCACAGGCCGCGCGCGCGTCGGCACTGCTCACCATGATTGAACGTCCGGACAGGATCTGCGCGCGGAACCCGATTTCCCGCTTCAGCCGGCTGGCGCGCGTAAACATCCAGGGCATTGCACGATGCTGGAAGTCGGGCATCCAGGCGATGGCGGGGATGCCCAGGCGCCAGCCGAAGTAGCGGGCGGCCTCGAAGACTACATCGACGCGTTGTGCCGCAAACTCCCCGCGCAACAGCGAGTCGCGGCCACACAGCAGCGCAGACAGCAGCGCCCGCCTCTCACGCGATTTATCCAATGCCTCGCTCTGGATCAGCTCGACGCCGGGAATGGCAGCAAAGATCGATACGTCCTCGGGTTTTAGCTTCCGGTCAACGAACAGCAGCGGTTTGACCAGGCCGGTTTGGTGCGTGGCGAGTACGCGCAACAGGTTAGCAAGATAGTTGCGACCCCCGGTCCACTCAGGGCCGCCAATCAGCGTGAACGCCACGCGAATCAAGATAAGGCCGGATCTGTAGTCTGAAACCAGCGCACGTAGTCGGCGATACCCTGCTCAAGCGCGACAGTACAGCGCAGGCCATGTGCCACCATGCGCCTTGTGTCGGCCTGCAGGCTGAATGGATCGCCCGCACGAGCAAAGCCGCTAAACCGCACGCTCGCGGGCTTGGACCCGGCGTGCCAAGCGGCCTGAGTCAGCTCAGCAATCCGCTTGACGGGTGTCGCCACGCCGCTGCCGACATTCAGAACCGGGGCCGTGCGCTCCGCCAGCTGCGGCGTCGCAGCCAGCGCCGCCGCGGCGTCACGAATCTCGAGCCAATCGCGCAATTCTTCGCCCGAACCGGCGAGTTCCACGGTTTCCGGAGCGGCTGCCAGACGGCTGCACAGGTCCCACAGCAGCTGCTTCTTCAGCCCCGCTCCGTAAACAGAAAACAGCCGTAGCACCACCGACTTAAGCTGATACGTCGCGCCATACGAACTGCAGAGTTGCTCCATCATGTACTTGTGGTAACCATAGGGCGAATAAGGCCGGGCCTGTGCGTCCTCCGGGATGGGCCCGTTGTGCCCGGCACCGTAGATAGCCGCGCTCGACACCGCCACCACTCGCGAGGCGGGCGACACTTGACGCAGCCACTCAAGCAATGCCGCGGTCGACTGGACTGTTCTGGAGAAATCCTCGTGAGGATTGGCGATGGCCGCCGCTACCGAGGAGCCCCCCGCGAGATGGAACACCGTCGTCGGCGGCCCTCCAGCGCGCGCCAGCGCATGCAGATTGCTGCCCGTAACGCTCCCGTTTAGCCAGCTCGAGACACCCCAGCGTGCGGCCTCGGAAGGTGCCCACGCCCCATGTCCTATCCCCACTACCGTGATTCCCTGATGGGCGAGCGTCCGCGCCAAGTGACGGCCAATGAAGCCCCGCGCACCTGTAATCCACACGGCGGACATGGCTCAACTGCTCCCGGGCAGCTGCCGGATGACCCGCGCAGGATTCCCGGCCACCAGCGTATGGGGTGCCACATCGCGCGTCACCACCGAGCGCGCTCCTACGACTGCGCCCTCTCCGATGCACACGCCCTTCAGCACTGCGGCGCCGAATCCGATCCACGCGCCGCTGCAAATCCGCACCGGCCTGACGGCGATGTGCTCCCAATGTTTATCGCCCCGGCGCCATGCCTGCACGTCCTTGCTTCGCGCCTCCCGATCGAGCGAGTGCGCATCGTGATCGGTGATTACAACGCCCCATGAAATCAGCACGTCGTCCTCAATGCGGATGCTGCTATGGCATACCAGGTGACTCGCGCCGATGTAGCTGCGGCTACCAATCGTTACCACGCCTCCCGGATGATCGAAATCGATCCGGCCGTGAACCAAAGAGTCCTTGCCGATCTCAAGCGTTCCGCGCACGTTCCTCAGCTGCCACCAATTTACGATTGCGCCGTCGGACACTCTCACGTCCCGGCGCAACCTGACGTAACGGCCAAGGAGCCAGTTTCCTGCCTGGAGCACCGGGTTCATCGCGGTCACTGCACCAGCGCGCAGAACTCGGTCCACTGACGCTGCTTGCTATAACGGGTACGCATAATCTGGAAGCCGCGCTCTGCGATGGCGCTTCGCTGCGCGTCATCGCGCAGGTAATCCTCGACGATCGAGGCGACGCTGTCAGGATCAGTGTACTTTATCATGCTGTGGTCCGAATCCATTTCGGTGGGGTACTTGCCTGCGTCGGACACCATCGCCGCCCTGCAGCCCAATACCTCGAAGCAGCGCATATTGCCGCGTTCATCACCGGCCATGTCAACTGCGGCATTGAGGACAATCTTTGACTGCGACAGGGCCCGATACAAATCCAGGCCGAATATCGGCCCTGTAGCGATTGCCTTGATGGCCTTCGGACGCTTGTGCCGCTGCAGCGGGAGCAGCAAACCAAGCGGCGATTCCGCCAATCGGTTTAGCCGCGACCGATCCAGGTGCAGGCGTACCGTGTAGCGGTCGCCGAGCCGCGCGATGGCTTCCAGCACCTGCGCGCGTCGCTGATGGTGGCGGGAATAGCCGCCCACAAACAATACGTCGATCGGGCGATCGTCGTTCGCCGCAAAGTTGTCCATGACCGGATCGTGCGCCGGGGAGAAGTATTCGGCTCGCCAGCCCATATTCCGATATCCGCTGAGGATCGCCGGGAAATTGCACACGATCGCGCTGTAGGCGGAGAAATCCATCCGCGGCGAGGGGGCCGCGCGCCAGGCAATTGTCTTGCGCACGCAACCCGGAAGTCGCCTGACAAAGTCCGACTGAAAGCGGACCGGGTCCATGTTATAGAACACTTCTGTTCTGTGATGTTCGATCTGGGCCAGCAGAATGGTTTCAAGCGGCGCTGCGGCCGGCAGCCCGTGCTCGGCCGCCCACATTTTTTGCAGCGGCGCGTCATCCGCGTTGGTGAAGAAAGCGGTCGCATCACCGTCCAGCACTGGTTTGAGAAAATGGCAGGCGCCGCTACGATCGCCCAGGAACGCCTGGCGCCGAGCTGCGAAAGTCACCGCCCCTCGCGCGATTGCCTCCATGCGCGGGCGATAACTGGGATATATGCCGGAATTCTGGAACAGCTGCATCGGAATCAGGGGGCGGATTCCCGGGCTGCAATGGGTACCGCTGCGGCGGCCGGGTGTCTGACGATGCGTGGGCCGCTGATCAGCCAACAAAAAGGTAATACGAACAGCAGCCCGCCCGTCAAGAGTATCGACTCCAGCGAGCGCGTGAGTGCGATGAAGATGCAGAAGTGCCCTAGTCCGATGGCGGCGATCGCGCCGATGCATTTGCCCCGGCGGGCGATGAGCTTGATGTCGATCGCTCGCATCAGCAGTCCGAACACGAATGGGAAAACGATGGCGCCAAGCCAGGCCCAGTCGGCCCAGGCATCGCCAAGGAACATGACGGAGGTCGTGGAGGTGAGCTCACCGCGATGCACTTCGGACACCAGCCAGTAATTGGGTAAGCCGGGATCCCCATTGAACAGATCCGCTATCCAGCCCATCTTGCCCCCCCAAGTAAAAGGTAAGACGTAAGGTATGGCCGCGAAGTATTCCAGCAGCCCTTCGTTGACGATCATGAACGTCCGGTAGAAGAGATAATTGAACAGCACCGTGGCACCATCGAGCGACGGAATGGCTATCAAGGCTGCGGCCGCGAAACCCGCCACGGCTGTACCGATCAGGCTGAACAGGGCAACGGCGCGCACTTGGAGCGACTTGCAGAGCACGGCCACCACAGCCAGTTGCAGAATCATCACGGCCAGCGGCGCCTTGCTCAAGGTCGCCATTTTCCCGATGCACACCAGAATTATGAAACCCAGGCCCAGCAGCTTCCAGTGGCGGCGGTTGAGCCTCATTGCGGCCACTACGGCAAAACAAAGGAACGGCGCGAAGGTACTGATCAACACGTTATAGGGATAGAAAGCGCTGCCGCCTTGTTCGCGGCGCAGAGCGATTTTGTCCTTTGCTGTCAGATCGACCGACAGGTAGTCGGTGACCTTCGAGAGCTGGTGGTCGATGAAGATAAACGGCAGCAGTACGCCGAGCCCAATCACCAGCAGCCAGAACAACAGTCGCCTCGCCTCCGCTACGGTGACCGGCGCCGCTGCGGCCTTCCAGGCGGCGACCGCGCGCCGCATGCGCTGAGCCGACATGGCCATGCACACGTCGGCGAACCTGATGCCCAGGCAAACAAACACGAACAGGCAGCTGATCGCCAGGTCCAGCGTGCGCACTACGGGCTCTCCGGGCGCGGCCGAGAGAATCTGGTCGAAGAAATCCGTGGGGGGTCCCCATACCCGGGTGTAAAAAAGGTAGGCGGGACCGTGAAACAGCAGCAGCAGGCTAAGCGCGACGCCGGCCAGGGACAGGTTTGCACCCACATAGCGGAACAGGAACCAGCTCGCCACCAGAATGGAGCCGACGCACACCCAACCTGAGAAACCGAGCGCCATGTCAGGTGCGCTTGCGCCGGGTCAGGCGGCACCCCGGGTCGAGAGGGTCCGCTGCAGTACGCGCCCCATCCAGGCCATGGCGCTGCGTCCAAAGGGCGTAGTCACCGTGACGAGGCACACGCCGGCGCCGATCGTCAGTGAGATGCCCAGGTATGCCAGCAGCACACCGCCCCAGGAATTGATGTGCTCCATTACGGGCGCCAGGCGCCACAGGTAGGCTGCGGCCGCACCGACGAGGAGCGGCGAGACCGAACTCATGGCCAGATCCCCGAGGCGTATGTTGCGCAAGATACTGTGTCGCAGGATTCCGAGCGATACGAGCATTCTCACGGTGCTGGCGATCACCAGTCCGGCCCCGGCGGCGTACCCACCCCAGTGCCGAATAAATACGATCGACAAAATTATCGCCAGGCAGGAATAAAGCACAGCCGTCAGGGCGAACGGCGCATTCTTGCCCACCCCCATCAGGTAAAATGCGAACACGTTGGAGCCACAGCCCAGCAGGCCGGCCAGCACCAAAGTGCGCATCAGCTGGGCGCCGCCGTTAGCCACTTCAGGCCCCACCCAGATATGCATGATCGGGTCGGCCAGCGAAATCGCGGGCCCAAGGACCATGGCACCGCAAGTCATCACGGCCCAGGATGCGAGCAGGTACAACTTGGCCTGCCGGTCCGCGTCAGCCCGCGCGGTGCTCACAAAGTAAGGAAACAGCACCTCCGCGAGCTTGGAGGCGACGCTGTATGCCGCCTCCTGAGGACGCTTGGCGGCGTTGTACTGGCCAATGATCACGGGCGAGGCGACCGCGCCCAGCACGTAACGATCGACCTGATTGGCCAAGGTTCCGGTCAGCTGCGCCAGTCCCTGCCATTTGCCGAAGCTAAACAAACTGTGTAACTCGGTGCGATGCATTCGCGGCATGATAAAGGATGCCGATCCGGTCGCGCGGGCCACGACCAGCCACAGCAACAACCCGAAGAAATAGCCGGCCGTCAGGCCCGCGAGATAACCCCCGGCATCGGGCGCCGCATGCGAGCACAGCAAAATGGTTGCGATCGTCACCCCTGAGGTCACGAACGTGACTAATGCGACCAGCCGATAGCTCTGGTATGCCGTGCTCGCACCTTGCAACATGAGAGAACCCTGTTGCGCGGCCCAGCCCAGCCCCGCGACCGCGACTTCCCACCGCCAGTGTGCGGCGCCCCCGCCCCCGACCAGACGCGACAGCAGGGCCGGTCCGGCCAGCGTCAACGCCAACCAGCCAAGCACGGTCGAGGATAACCAGAGGAAGGAAGCTGATTCCGTCAAGCGGCGCAATTCCGCTGGGTCTGGGTCGGGAATGCGAACGCCCAATTCGCGGGTGAGGGCTTGTCCCGTTACGGTGCCGACCAGCAACAACGGCGCCCACAGTGCCAGCACGAGGCCGGCGTTGCCGAATTCGGCGAGCCCAATGCGGCCGATGATCACCGGCACCGTGAGGAAGTGCACGGCGATCGTCGCAAACAGCGCGACCAGGTTCCAGGCCGAGTTGTGGGCGAGCTTGTGCGACGCCAGGTGCGATGCGGAACCGGAGCGTGCTCCGTCGTCCTTCACCCCACAAATCTCTCGATGGCTTCAACCACCGACAGGATTTGGGACTGCGTCATTTCCGGGAATATTGGCAGCGACAGAATGCGCGACTGGTTGTGGTAGGCCCTGGGGAACTCTGCGGGCGTGTGGCGGTATCGACTGTACGCAGGCAAGAATGGCAATGCCGTCGGATAGTTCACCACGGTCTGTATGCCGGCCTGTGCAAGCGCGGCAGCCAGGCCGTCACGCGCTTCATGCCGCACCACGTAGAGGTGATAGACATGCTCGCGGCCGGCGGCAACCGTTGGTGTCACCAGCTCCCCGATGCCCGCCAAACGCTGGTCATATTGCGCTGCTATCTGCTGTTTGCGCTGGGTCCATCTCACCAGATGAGGCAATTTGACGGACAGCACGGCCGCCTGCAGGCCGTCCAGCCGACTGCTTATGCCCTCAATCAGATGAATACCTTTCTTCAGCCCGCCGTGCCGGGCAAACATGGCCATGCGCTCGGCCAGCGCGGCATCGTTGGTCACAAGGGCGCCCGCATCACCCATCGCTCCCAAATTTTTCCCCGGATAGAACGAAAATGACCCGGCATTGCCCAGCGTTCCTACAGTGCGTCCCTTGTAGCGGGCCAGGTGAGCCTGCGCGCAGTCCTCGAGCACCCACAGTCGATGCGTCTTCGCGATGGCAAGAATCTCGTCCATGTCGGCGGACTGCCCGTACAGGTGTACCGGGATTATCCCCACGGTGCGCGGCGTGATCTTTGCGGCAATGGCGCTCGTATCGATCGTGTAGGTCCGCTCGTCGGTGTCACAGAACACCACCTTGCCACCGGCCTGTGTCACGGTCTCACTGGTGGATATCCAGGAATGCGCGGGCACGATGACCTCGTCTCCCGGCTGGATTCCGAGCGCCCTCATGGCGATGTACAACGAATCGGTGCCGTTGGCACAAGACACGCAATGTGAGGTCCCGATGGCAGCGGCGAACTGCTGTTCAAACCTCTCCACGTAAGGGCCACGAATAAACGCCGAACTTTGGATGACTCCGGCGATGGCGGCGTCGATTTCCGGTTGAATCGACCTGTACTGTGCGTACAAGTCGGCAAAGGGCACCGCGGTCGAATTCGCTCCCTGCGCCATTATTGCCGACCGCCCGAATCGAGTGGCCGCAGGAATCTGGCAGGATTGCCGGCGTACACGCCAGGCTTGACGATGTCCTTCGCGACCACCGCGCCCGCCCCGATCACCACATCGTCGCAAATCGTCACGGGCAGGATACTTGCATTGGAACCGATCGATACGCGCGATCCGATGCGCGTCGCCTTCCAGAGATCGCGCTGCCCTCGCGCGGGCCCGCCCGAAGAAAAAAGGTCGTTGATGAACATGACACCATGTCCAATAAAACAATCGGCCCCGATCTCAACCAGCTCACAGATAAAGGAGTGGGATTGGATCCTGGTTCGCGCTCCGATCCTCACGCCCTTTTGAATTTCCACAAACGGGCCCACGAAGCAATCGTCTTCCAGCACGCACTCGTACACGTTTGCCGGTTCCACGATCCGCACGCGCTCGCCGCACACCACGTCCCTCACACTTGCCCCCAACAAAGCCGGTGTGGGCATCTAGGATCTCCGTTGCCCGAGGCGCGAGTGCCTGGTTTGCACAGGCAATGCAACTTCCTGGCCGCTGGCCATGGATTCATACAGGGCCGAGACCAGCTCCAGACTGCGCCGGCCTTCGGCGCCGTCCACCATCGCGGGCAGGTTTGATTCCAAGCACTTCACCACGTGCTCATAATAAGCCTGGTGCCCGAATCCATAGACGTTGGGCGGATTCACGGAGTAGAGCTCGGTTACCCTTTTATCGCTATCCAGCGGTACGGCAAACTGCCACGTTCTGATTTCATTCATGGCGAAACCGGCAATCTCGACCGCCCCGCCGGAGCCCAGCACGGAAATCGATCCTTCGATGTCCTTGGGACGGGCGGCACCTGTGGCCTCAATAATCCCGAGGGCGCCGCTCGCGAATTTTATCGTTGCGACCGCCGTATCCTCCGCTTCAATGTCCACCAGCGCGGTGAGTCCGCGAGCGTGCACGCTCACGGCCTCTCCCATAAACCAGCTCAGCATGTCAATGTGGTGGCTGGCCTGGTTGGATAAAATTCCCCCGTCAAGTGCCCAGGTCCCGCGCCAGCTGTCCTGATCGTAATAGGCCTGGTCCCGACACCAACGCACCCTGACGGTGCCCAGAACCAATTGGCCAAATCGGCCCGCGTCCAGGGCCTCGCGCGCCTTGAGCACGGGCACATTGAACCGATTCTGTTTGACTACAAATAACCGAACGCCGGCGGCCTCTGCGGACTCGATCATCGCCGTGGCATCCGGGAGCGTCAGCGCCATCGGCTTCTCGACGATCACGTGGCGCTTAGAGCGGGCCACCTCGATGGCATGAGCCGCATGCAAACCGCTGGGGGTCAAAATCGAGACCGCATCGATCTCCGCGCGGCCCAGCATGTGCTCCAATGAGTTAAAGCCTGGGACGGCGTACAAGTCCGCAAAAGCCTTGGCGCGGGCGGGCTCCAGGTCGCAAACCGCGGCGAGGCTCGCCCCCGCGATCCGCCCTTTGCCTAAAAGCTCGGCATGACGCTTGGCAATGCGGCCGCAGCCCAGGATGGCAATTCTTATCATTCGGGTTTAACCCATACCCGTCGGGCGTGGCGCGATCACTGCTCAGCTAAGAGCGCCGCTGCGCTCTTGCAGTGCCCTGGCGGGACGGCTCAGGGCGCGGTACGCGAAGATCCAAGCGACGCCAAGTGCAAGCCCGGCCAGCGGACCGGCAATAAGAAGTGCGACCCTCTGTGGGCGGATCGGATCGTCTGGGTCGGGCGCCACGGCCTTGTCGACCACCCGGAAGGCGTAGTCCGGCGTGACGTTGGCGAGCATTCGCTGTTTTACCTGGGTCCCGATCAATTTACTGACCGCATCGCGGGTATCCACATCCGTGGTGGTGCCGAGCGCTTTTTGCAGGAAGCCGAGCGAGTCATCCGCTTTGGCGATTGCACGGGCGCGCATCTCGGCGTTGACGCGGCGCACCAGGTCGTTAGCCCACCGGGCCGCTTCATTGCGGTCGGTCCAGTCGATCTGCAAGGTCACCAGACCAGATTTCTTGTCGCGGTCCACGGTACGGATCTTTTGGTCAAACTTCTTATAAGCCCGCGCCTCGGTGGGCTGATCCTCTAAGGGGACTTTCCACCTTTGCGCGGCCGCGTCCCATTTCTTCGGGTAGAGCTTGGGCATCAAGTGGTTATCGTTTATGAACGACATCGTGAGCTGCCTGGATTTGAGCACCGCCAGGGTTTCTTCTATGGAAGAATCTGAGGTGCTGCTCAAATTGATGCCCGCCTGAGAGGCCAGGCCGCCGAGAGAATCAAGCACGGAACTCAACGGACCGCTCAGCCCGGTCTGCCCCGCATTTGCCGACACAAACACCACCGAGGCGCGGTAGACCGGAGTCATAAAGAAAGCAATGCCGGCGCATGCCAAGGTGACCACAATCACGCTGATAAGGAGCCAGCGCCGACGCGCCCAGATCACAGCGACCAGGGTCCGCAGATCCATCGGATTAGGATCATCCATTTCTTCGGCTACCATTTCTTCAACCTGCTTCCGCGGCCCGTTCGAGACCGTCAGAGGGTATGCACGACGGCCACGGCGACCGCGAGCTGGTAGAGGATCTGGGTGATGGATTGCCACAACGGCAGATTCGGGAGTCGTTCCGTATCCAAGGGGACGACCACGGCATCGCCGGGTTGAATCTCCGCGTTTTCCGAGCTGAATATCCAGCGGTGCTGGTTGGCCACAACGCTTCCGTCGGCTCGCACAACATAGATCTTGCTCTTATCAGCCTGGGTCGTGACCCCACCGCTGAGCGCAACGTAATCGTCACGCGTGAGGTCGGGCTGATACAGGTGAGATGAGGCGCTCTGCACTTCGCCCAGAACCATCACGTCCTGGCGTTGCACGGGCACTATGAGCTCATCACCGTCGCGCAGAATGATGTCGTTCGCGCTGCCAGGCTTGGCGTGTATGGCGCCGTTAAGATCGATGACCAGCCGGCCAACGGCCTTGGTCGCCTGGATCTGGGCCAACAGCGACTGGCCCACGTTGTAAGCGGCCGTGGCCCCGGTTTGACTGGCGCGCGCAGCCATCAAAGACATGGACGCGATGTCGCTTTGCATGCGGATCGCAAGCCGATCGAGTTGCTGCTGTTCGCGTTCCCTGAGTCCTTCGCGTGTAAACACCGCGCCCTGCGCAAACGCCAGATCCGTCAACCCGCCGGCGCGCTCGATCACCGAGCGCAGAGTTTCGTTGCGGGTGATCGTGTAGGTGCCGGGGAAACGCACTTGCCCGATCAGAGTGACCTGCTCCTGCTCGGTCCAGCCTGAGATTTCCTTGATCGAGAGCTGATCGAAGGGACGCAGCTCGATGTTCGCCTGCGCATCACCGTGCGCGACCGCCGCCAGGTCGATCGGTATGATCTCGGTGCGCCGTTGCTCGCCCCCGATGGTTGTATAACGCGACAATTCGGCGCGCCCGCCGTAGGCAGAAGAATCGAGGCTGCCTCCAGCGCGAATCAGGTCTGCGACGTGCATGCCGCTCTCGAGCGGGTAGTCGCCCGGCACCTTGACCTTGCCGTCGACGTGCACGATTTGAGTTGGCTGCTGCAGGTTCGCCTGCAGCGTCAGCTCCTGCATCAGGGGTTCGATCACCCGATCCCGGCCGGTCTGCAGATCGAAAACAGTCAAAGTATCGCGTGGCTGCAGCAACACGTTGGCGGCGGAGTCGGGCGCGCGCAGCGCGGCTTCCAGATCCGCCGACAGCACGCTGACTGCGGCGGCCCGGGCTCATCACGCGGCGAATCAATATGTAATTCTGGTCGGCGTTCGGTTTGAGTTCGTCGATGTCGCCGAGCACATCGGTGAGCCGCAGGCCTTGCCGCCAGGCGAAGTTACCCGGCCGGTACACATAGCCTTGCACCGTGATTCCTGAATCGATGGTGGGCTTGAGTCGCGCAACTCTCAATGCATCGCCGTTCTCGACCGTCTGAGTCTGCGCGCTCGGCGCGCTCGGATCGACGTCGATGACCACGCGCTGGCGCTGGGCGGTGACGTGCACCAGCGAGGCGCTGTCACGATCCCCATCGGGGGTCAGTCCCCCGGCCATCGCGACCAGATTCGCAACGCTCGTCTCTCCTTTCAGTTCATAGATCGCCGGACGCTGCACCTCGCCGTAGGCGGACGCCGTGGGGCCCACTTCCGGGACCATGACGACATCGCCGGGCAACAGCTTCACATCGGCCGAGGAGTCGCCGCGCATAAGCAAGTCGTACAGATCGAACTCACGTACCAGCGCACCCTGGCGGCGCACCTGGATCCGTCGCAGGGATCCCTGTGGCTTGACGCCACCGGCCGCAAACAGCGCCGTGGTTACGGTCGCCAGGCCGGTGACCGTATAAGAGCCCGGGAACATCGCCTCGCCCAGCACGAACACGCTGATCGTGCGGGTCTCGCCCGATCGAGACGCTGGCGCGCACGCCGATCATTTCGCGAGCGATACGTGCCTCGAGCTCGCGCTTGACCACGCTGTAGCGCTGACCACCGACACTGACCGGGCCCAGCTGAGGGATGTTGATACGACCGTCACGGCTCACCGTGAGATCGAGCGTGTAATTCTGGTTGCCGTACAGCTGCACTTCGAGAACATCGTCCGGTCCGACCACGTAGTCGGCAGGCACCGGCGTTGAGGTGACCGGCGCCAAGCCCTGCTGGCCGAAAGCGAACAGGTCGTAGCCGTAGGGCTGGAGTGCTTCCTTGCCGCTTTTCGCGATCGGCAGGCGAATGACGCGGATCTCGAAATCTTCCAGCGCGGGTTCGGCGGCAACGCGGCGGGTCGCCTCGGCCTCGCTCAGGCCACCCAGCGCGATGCTGCGAAATCCCGGCAGCTGCAGCATCCCGTCGTGATCGAGCTGGTAAGGATTATTCGACCGCAAGGTCTTGATCAGGTCGTGCTGCTGATCGAGCTTGCGCTGCTCCATGGCATTCTGGGGAGACTTGGGCGTCATCTGACTCGAGTCAGTCCGATTATTATTCTGATTTGAACCGGCGGGCGTGTTTCCAGGCATCACCGTGGTGGCACTGACAGGTGCGTTCGGGGGATTGGCGCCCGGAGGCAGGTTTGCCGCATTGGCGTTTTGCGCGGCCGCGGCACTTTGCTGCACTTGAGTGGGAGGTAGAACCTGCCCGGTCAACGTCTGCAGTGCGTCGGCGTTCAGTTCGCGCGCGTACTGGTCCGCAGCCTGCTGGGCCACGGATTTCTCTCCCGGCAGATTGATGTCCACCAGTACCCAGTCGTCCGGCCCGAAGACCGGAATTGTCCCTTTGTTCTGCTGGTTGCCGTTCTGGTCTCGGTGAGCCATTCTGCATGCCCATCGGACCATTGTTGTTCTGGTTCTGCGATCCTTGCCCGTTCTGATTCGACTGGCCGTTTTGCCCGCCGAGCGCTCCGCCCATGCCGCTTCCACCCTGGCCTCCGAGGCGCTGCAAAATGCTCTGCTGCTGATCGGGCGGCAACTGCTGGAACGCCTGCATGGCGCCGGACAGGTTTCCCTGCTGAGCGACTGCATCGACACTCGCACCGAGCAGCACGAAGGCCGCGCCCGTGGCCAGGCCTGTCGCGATCCGCTTCAATTTCAAGACCACGCGCAGCTCAGACACAGTGTTGGGAACCCTGAAGGCCGGACTAAGGGCGGGGATTGTACCGATGTTGCCCGAATAGGGGCAGATTGGCGTATGCGGGCCCGGCCGGCGCTTGGCTGCGGGAGAAGCTTAACCCGCCTCAAACACGCACGCTGCTGACGAATTGCAGCGCCCCGCGAAGCGAGCTGGATATCTCGCCTGCGGCCTGGGGCGCCCGGACCATCGGAATGATGGTGTCGCACAGTTTCTTCCCCAACTCCACGCCCCACTGATCAAAGGCATTGATGCCCCATACCACGCTTTGCACAAACACTTTGTGTTCATAGAGCGCGATCAGGCGCCCCAGAGTCGCAGGGTCAAGCCTCGGGAACATGATCAAGCTCAGAGACCTGCTGCCCGCGTGAATTTTGTGGGGCAATAACTCGGCGATGCGCGCCGGGGCCATGCCCTGTCGGCGCAGATCCGCCTCGACTTGCGTGGCGTCCTGTCCGAAGGCCAGTGCCTCGGCCTGCGCCAGGCAATTGGCGATGGCCAGGTCCTGGTGTGGCTGGCTATCGCACGAGGAAATTACCGGCATGAGAAAATCGAGCGCCGCGCGTGCGCTGCCTTGGTGTAGCAGTTGGAAGAAGGAGTGTTGGGCGTTATCGCCGGGCTCACCCCAGATGACCGGGCAGGTGCTGGTAAGGACCGGGGACCCGTCCAGACGCACCGACTTACCGTTGCTTTCCATCTCGAGCTGCTGCAGGTAGGCACTCAGCCGCGCCAACCGGTAATCGTAGGGGAGCACCGCGAGGGTGGGCAAATTCAGGAAATTGATGTTCCACACGCCCAGCATGCCGGCCAGCACCGGCATGTTCTGGGTCCACGGCGCGGCCCTGAAGTGCTGGTCCACCTCGGCGCCTCCGGCCAGGAACGCTTCGAAATTGACCCGCCCGATGGCAATGGCGAGCGAGACGCCGATTGATGACCAGACCGAATAGCGGCCGCCCACCCAGTCCCACATGGCAAAGCGGTGGTCCGGATGCACGCCGAACTCATCCATGGCCGAAGCATTGACCGAAACGGCCGCAAAATGATCCGGGACCGTTTGCCGGCCCAGTTTTTCCTGCAGCCAGGCGCGCGCCGCCAAGGCGTTGGTGCGCGTCTCAAGGGTGGTGAAAGTTTTCGAGCAGATGATGAACAGGGTTCGTGCCGGATCGGCCGTCGCGAGCAGGTCAGCAAGCTGGCATCCGTCGACGTTGGAGACGAAGGCGACCCGCGGAGCTCCGGCCGCGTATTGCTGAAGGGCCGCAACCGCCATGGCAGGACCCAGATCCGAGCCACCGATTCCGATATTGATGACCAGTGAAAAAGGCTGGCCAGCGCTGGAACGCACGGTGCCGTTCCGTACCGCTTCGGAAAAATCCAGCATGCGGGTGCGCTCGGCGCGCACCAGCGCATCGATGTCTTCCCCGGCCACGATCAGTGGGGCGCCGCTCTGCGGGCGACGCAACGCGGTGTGCAGTACCGCGCGTCCTTCCGTGCTGTTGATGGGATCGCCCCGGAACATGGACTCGATCCGTTCGCGAAGTCGCAGCTGCTCGGCCAGGCTGGCGAAAAGTGCGAGAAGCTCCGCAGTCACGCGCTGGCGGGAATAGTCATAGAGCAGCCCCGCGGCCTGCAGCGAGCAATGCTCAAAGCGCTGCGGGTCGTCCGCGAACAACTGGCGCGTGCTGCGGGCCAGGGCCGCGGGCGCCGCGGCGCTCAGCTGCGCCCACGCCGCACAGTCTGTTCCGGAGAGTTGCTTTTGACTCAAGGCTTGTAGTACTCCCTAAACCAATCGACAAAGTTACGCACGCCTACCTCGACCGGCGTCTCCGGTTGGTAACCCACCGCCGCGGACAATTCGGCGACATCGGCCCAGGTGTCCGCCACATCGCCGGGCTGCAGAGGTCTTAGCACGCGTTCCGCCTTGATTGCCCAGGCACTCTTCCAAGACCTCAATATAGCGCAGCAGTTCAATCGGCCGGTTGCTGCCAATGTTATAGAGGCGGAACGGAGCGCGGCTGGTGGCAGGGTCCGGGGCATTGCCATCCCAGTGTGGATCTGCGGTGGCCACATGATCGCTCGCGCGCATTACGCCTTCGACGATGTCCTCGATGTAGGTAAAGTCGCGCTGATGATGGCCGTGGTTGAACACTTCAATCGGCCTGCCCGAGACCATCGCCTGCGCGAACACGGAAAGTGCCATATCCGGCCGGCCCCACGGTCCGTAGACCGTGAAGAATCGCAATCCGGTGGTCGGCACGCCATACAGCGCCGAATAACTGTGCGCCATGAGCTCGGTCGAGCGCTTGGTGGCCGCATACAGCGAGAGCGGGTGGGCGGCGGCGTCATGCTCGGAGAACGGCATCCGGGTGCTCGCCCCGTAGACCGAGCTGCGTGGAGGCGTAGACCAGATGGCCGACGCCGTGCTGACGGCAACCCTCGAGCACATTGAGCGTGCCGGCGATGTTGCTGGAGATGTAGCTGTGCGGCTCCTGCAATGAATGGCGCACCCCCGCCTGAGCACCGAGATGCAAAACGCGCTCAAATTTGCTCGCGCGCGAACAGCTCGGCCATTCCCGTCCGGTCGGCAAGATCAAGTTCGGCGAATCGGAACCCGGGGCGTGATTCCAGCCGAGCCAGTCGGGCGCGCTTGAGCGCGACGTCGTAGTAGTCATTGAGATTATCGAGACCGACGACCTCATCGCCCCGCGCCAGAAAGCGCTGTGCGGTGAATGAACCGATAAATCCGGCCGCGCCGGTCACCAGTACCCTCATTGAGCGCGCCACAGACAGCGGCCGTGGCTCTCTGTGTGCAACAGCTCCTGTAATTGCTCGTGCGCGATGCGCTCTTCTGCCGTGGCCAAGATCACCAGCAGCGTCAGGTCAGAGGGCATCGAATCACCCGATGCGCCCCGGATGCCCGCGCGGTTCGGGCCCTGTTCGAGGGCAAGCGCGCTCTGTCCGCCCGTCATGGCCAGGTAGACGTCGGCGAGAATTCGCGCGTCCAGCAGGGCGCCGTGCAGCTCGCGGTGGGAATTGTCGATGCTGTAGCGCTTGCACAGCGCATCGAGGTTGTTTCGCTGGCCAGGATGCATGTCGCGCGCCAGGCTCAAGGTGTCCAGCACCTGACAGAGCGAGGCGATGCGCACCGGCACGCTGCTGCTCAGTCGCCCCAGTTCGGCATCCAGAAATCCCACGTCAAAACCGGCGTTGTGAATGATCAGTTCTGCGCCGGTGATGAACTGGGTAAATTCGGCAGCGATATCGGCAAAGCGCGGTTTGTCGGCGAGGTCCTTGAGCGACATGCCGTGGATGACGCGCGCCCCTTCGTCCACTTCGCGTTCGGGATTGAGGTAACAGTGGAAATGTCGGCCGGTGGCTCGACGGCTGAACAGTTCAACGCAGCCGATCTCGATGATTCGGTGGCCCTGGGAAGCCTCTAGCCCGGTGGTTTCAGTATCGAGGACAACCTGTCGCATGGCGTCATTTTAGACCAAGCATGGCATCGATCGCCTCGTTTGCGAGCACATCGCACCGTTCATTGCCGGGCACCCCGGAATGTCCCTTGACCCAGTGCCATTCCAGATCGTGACCTGCGCTGAGCACGTCGAGCTGTTCCCAGAGGTCCTGATTCTTGACGGGTTTGCGATCGGCGGTGCGCCAGCCACGGGCCTTCCAGTTCTTGAGCCATTGCGTGATCCCCAGGCGCACGTATTGGGAGTCGGTGTAGATCCTCGCCTGCGTGCGGCGCGTAAGGGCACGCAGCGCACTGATGACGGCGAGCAACTCCATTCGATTGTTGGTCGTAGCCATTTCACTTCCGGACAGCTCTTTGGACCGGCCCTTGCACGAGAGCACCGCCCCCCAGCCTCCCGGCCCGGGGTTACCGCGACATGCGCCGTCCGCATAGATCTCCACGATGTCCTGCGGCCCGTTCATGCCGGAGGATTGACCAGCGATCCGACCAGAGGGGCATGTTCGCGCTTGCGCAAACGCAGTGGGGTGGGCGAATAAACGCGCTTGCGGGCCTTGATGAGGTAGGCCGCTGCGGGTAAGGGATTGAACAAGCCCCTGCGCAGCATGCCGAGCGCCGAGTGTTTCGGATCACCGCTCGGTTCGCGCGGCGCCACGTGCAGATAATGGCGTACCGCGGTCACCTCAAAGCCCAGCAGACCCAGCCAGTCACGCAGGCGATGCTCCGAGAGCACTCGACTAACGCCCGGTGGATACCCGCCGCGGCTGGCCGCGGCCCTCAGGCCCCAGAGGCTGAAGGGCGTAAAGCCCAACACGATGAGTTGACCCTCGCCCACCAGCACACGCTCGGCTTCCCTGAGCACGGCGCGAGGATCGGGTTCGATTTCGAGGCTGTGCGGCAATATCACCGCATCGATCGCGCCGGTGGCTACCGGAAGACCTGCCGCACTGGCCACGATGTCGGGGCGCTGTCCGGCGGGATAGGCCGCCGCGATCACGGTCTGGCGACGGACCCGGCTGGCGGCGAGCAGCTCCCGATCCCGACCCCAACATCCGATCTGCAGCAGTTCGATCCCAAAAACATCATCACAGACTTCCGCCAACAATTGCGCCTCGGCGCCCGCTACCGCACGCCCCAGCGAACCCGCCTGCCAAGCCGCCAACACTGAGGAGTATTCGGCCATCAGAATCCAATAGTGTGACTGGCTACCCAAAAAAGGTAGCAATTATGTGAACTTACAGGTTAAATAGCACTGTCGGGTCACACATGGAGCCGACACCCATACCGTAACATGTTATCGGCCCGGCACTGGGATGTAACAACTTTGACTACGCCGATTCGACCGACTGAATTCCCCGTTTTGTTGTTGATGGCCGTAGCGGCGGTGAGCGGCTGCGCCAGCGCACCCCCACATTCGCAGCCCGTAACGGCCGAGGCCCTGATCACTTCAGCGGCCCCCGCCACTGCGCTGGCGACTGTCGCATCCGCGAGCGCCGGCGAATCCAATGCGGCCCCCGACGATGCGCTGGTGGAAAAAATCGACCCACCGGCTTTGACCGATCATTCTTTCGTATCACCTCTTCCGCCCGATCTGTTCCTGCGGCTGCGCGCGGGTTTTAAATTGGAGGACGTGGACCAGGCCGCGGTCGATCGCGAACTGAACTGGTACGCCAATCACCCGGACTATCTCGAGCGCACCTGGGGTAGAGCCGAACACTACCTGCACTACATCGTGCAGCAGCTCAACGCGCGCAACATGCCGCTCGAACTGGCGCTGCTGCCGGTGGTCGAGAGCGCCTTTGAGCCCTACGCTTACTCGCGGGCGCGCGCCTCGGGATTGTGGCAGTTCATCCCGGGCACCGGGAGCGAACTACGGGCTCAAGCAGAACTGGTGGTATGACGGCCGGCGCGATGTGGTCGCCTCGACACGGGCGGCGCTGGACTACCTGCAATCGCTGCACGACTCGCTGGATGGCGACTGGCTGCTGGCGATCGCGGCCTACAATTGTGGCGAAGGCAACGTGCAGCGGGCGATCAACCGAAATCTGCGCCAGGGCAAACCCATCGACTTCTGGCACCTCAAGCTGCCCACCGAAACCCGGGCTTACGTGCCCAAGCTCCTGGCGATGCGACGTATCGTCGCGAATCCGGCCGCGTACGGCCTGGAATTCAGCCAGATTGATGATGAACCCTATTTCACCCAGATCAGCACCGGTGGCCAGGTCGATCTGCAGGTTGTCGCCCAGCTCGCAGGCATGACCAAGGAAGAGCTGTACGAACTCAATCCCGCCTTCCATCGCTGGGCCACCGACCCGACCGGTCCTTACAGCCTGCTGGTGCCCACCGATGTGGCCGAGGGGCTGGAAAAGGCTCTGCTCACGCTCACCCCTGAGCAACGCATGAGGGTGACGCATTACGAGGTGCAGCGCGGCGATACGCTGGCCAACATCGCCAAAGAGAATTCGACCACGCCCGAGTTGCTGCGCCAGCTCAATGGTCTGGACACGAACGATAAGCCCGTGGTGGGCAGCACGCTGATGGTGCCCTCGACCGTGATCGATCTGCCGGAGAAAGCCCTGCGCGCCGCCATGCTTGTGGATCGCCCCGATCGCATGCGCGGGCGCCGCTCGGCCCATCATGGGCTGCACGTGGTGCACCGTGGGGACACCTTGTATGGCCTTGCCCACAGCCTGGGCACCGATGTGCACACGCTCGCGCGGCTCAACAACATGGAGATCTCCGATCCGCTGCGCGCCGGCCAGCGCCTGGTGATCTCTGATCGCGCCGCCAGCACGAGCCATGCAAGCCGCAGTGCTTCGAGCAGCGCACCCGCCAACGGCCGACAGGTCACCTATACGGTGCGCGCCGGCGATACGCTCTACGGTATCGCGCGCCTGCTGCAGGTCACCTTGCACGATCTGCTCGGATGGAATTCCATGTCGGCGGGAAGTGCAATCCGTCCTGGACAAAAACTCGTAGCCTTCGTCAGCTCGCACGGCTGAATCTAGGAGGGGATGAAAGATGGGGATGCTGGCGGGCAAGCGCGCCCTGATCGTTGGCGTGGCCACCGACCGCTCGATCGCCTGGGGCATTGCCCAGGCCATGCACGCCCACGGGGCCGAACTGGCCTTCAGTTACGCCAACGACCGCTTCCGCGAGCGCGTGGAGCCCCTGGCGGCCACGGTTAATTCCAAAATCCTGATGCCGCTGGATGTGACCGTGGACGAGCACATCGACGCGGCGGCAGCGCGCATCGCGAAAGACTGGGGACATCTGGACATCCTGGTGCACGCCGTGGCATTCGCGCCCCGCGAGGCGATCGAGGGCCGCTTTACCGCCAACACCAGTCGCGAGGCGTTCAGGATCGCCCACGATGTGTCCAGTTACAGTTTTACCGCGCTGGCGCGTGCCACCGCACCCCTGATGGAGGGGCGGCGGGGAGCGATGCTGACCTTGTCTTATCTGGGCGCGGTGCGCTCGATCCCGAGTTACAACGTGATGGGACTGGCCAAGGCCAGCCTCGAGGCCAACGTGCGCTTTCTGGCCGCAGACCTCGGTCCCCAGGGCATCCGCGTCAATGGCATCTCCGCCGGCCCGATCAAGACCCTGTCGGGGGCGGGCGTCGGTGGTTTTCGAAAGATGCTCAATTACGTGGCCAAGGTCGCCCCGCTCCGTCGCAACGTCAGCACTGAGGATGTCGGCAACGCGGCGACCTTCCTGTGCTCTGACATGGCCGCGGGAGTGACCGGGGAAATCATGTACGTGGACAGCGGTTTCAGTACGGTGGGCATGAGTTTCGCGGACGAGGCCGGCGAGTAAGTCCACCGCGCGCGCAACGCACACGCATGGCCCCTGCGGTGCATCGGTAATCGACTCACCCATCGACTTGTACGATGCCGCCCACTCCTGCGCCGGAGCTTGCAGGTGGGATCAGTTATTGAGCGCTCCGGCCGCAACCCACGCCCGCACCTCATCGATCTGCGCCTGCGTCAGCGGGCCGCCGCTCGCCGGCATCTGCACTCCGACGATGCCGGGCGATCCCTGGATTTTTAGCACCAGGTAGCTGTTGTCCGGATCGCCGGGCACGATTCGTTTCATCGAGGGCACTTCGAGGCTGGTCACGTTGACGAGACTGGCGTAACTGTGGCCAGCGGTAAGATTCTGGCTGCCGGGAAGCGACGCTCCGGTGCCGGTGTGGCACGTGGAGCATATCGGCGTGAAAATGTCCGCCTGCAGTTGGGTCAGGGTAGGTGCATTGGCGGCGGCCTGAGCGATCTGCCCCCGAAGCTCGCCGGCCGGGTGTGCCACGGTCGACACGTTGCCGTACCAGAGGCCGTTGGTGAAACTCGCGAGATCCGCGCTGGTGAGGGTAATGGCCTCGTTCAGGTAATGATTGGGGTCGTTCGCATCGACCGTGAGGGTCGCCAGAGTCGAGCCCACGACCCCGGCTGCGCCTGAGGCCATCTCCGCGCCTGTGGCCGCAAGTCCTGACACGTTGATGTTCGCCGCTGCGCGCATATTCGTTGAGTCCACCGTCACTGCGACCTGTCCTGTCCCCGTAGTGGCCACGGGAGGGACCTGCGCCGATCCGCTGAGGGCGGCGAACTTGACGGTAATACCGCTCGGCACGAGCTGCGCCCGGAGCTCGCCATCGGTATACGAGGCAGAGCGCACCAGCACGTAGAGCTTTCCCGAATTCAGATCCGCCAATTGTTGCGCCGTCAGTGAGGTACCCACCGGAATGTCCCACTGATTCGCGTTACCCGCATCCATGCTGAGCATGATCAGCGCCGCGCTTTGCGCTCCCGCGTAGGCATCGCCCAGTTCCACACCTGTGGGGCTCACGCCGTTGAGTACGATGTTTCCGCTCAACGCGCGGGTGCTCGCATCGACGGTGAAGGTGCCGCTGCCGCTCGCAACGCTAGCGGGCTGCGGAAATAATTGATCCGCGGCCAACTTGACGGTAATGGTTGTGCTGCCGTTGTTGCCGGTGCCCATGCCCATGTCGCCGCCCCCGTAGCTGCCGCCGCAAGCGCCGAGCAGACTCAGTCCCAGCAGCGGTAGCGCCAAGATCCAGGACTCCAGAGCACGGATGCGATTCAAGATGCGATTCTCCTTGGGGCCACTGAGCACGTTGCGCCTATAGGTGCCGCATGCCATAGCGCCGGTTCATTGAACCGATGGGGCCTCACGCGGCACTGATGCGGCATGTACCACGTCGCGCAGAACGCAAATGCAAAGGACTTTGTAGCCCGCCGCCTTCTCGGAGCGATGCTGGTGTTCGCGCTTGCGGCCTGGAGCGGGCGTGCGGCGGCGGAGCCGTACATCGCCGTGCAGCAAGGGCTGACCTGCGGGCAGTGCCACGTCAATCCCACGGGCGGCGGGCTGCGCACTGTCGTGGGCAACGCTTTCGCGCAAAGCGTGCTGCCGGCCCATCATATCGATACCGGTGATCTGGTCTGGACCGGCGCGCTTAACAATTACATTGCGATGGGCGGTGACTTTCGCGCGGCAGCGACGTGGAATAACGCCGCTGCCGCCAATGATGCCTTCAACACCGAACAGGCGCGCGTGTACCTGGGCGTCTCGATGATCCCCAACCGGATCCAGCTGTACATCGACGAGCAGGTGGCGCCCGACGCTGCCGTCAACCGTGAGGCCTGGGCGATGTATCGGTTTGGGGCCGATCGCTGGTACCTGCGAGCCGGGCGCATGACACTCGCTTATGGCCTCAGGCTCCAGGACCAGCAGGCCTTCGTGCGGCAGATCGCCGGCATCAATATGGACACGCCCGATAATGGGATGGAACTCGGTTATCGCGCCGGCCTCTGGGATGCCCAGTTCGCGATCAGCAATGGCGCCGCCGGCGGCGCGGAAGGCGACAACGGCAAGCAGTACACGGCACAGGTGGTGCGCGTCGTGGATAAGTGGCGCTTAGGCGTGGGCGGAAATTACAACGACAGCTCGAGCGATCGCAGCGCGGCGGCTTGCCTGTTCGGGGGATTGCGTACCGGTCCGGTCACTTGGCTCGCCGAGGCCGATATGGTCAACACGCAGCCCAACGGTCAGGCCGAGCAGCATCTGGCCGCCGCGCTCCTGGAAGCCGACTGGCTGGTGCAGCGAGGCGCGAATCTGAAGTTCACCGTCGAGGCGCTCGATCCGGATCGCAGCCACAGCCGCAATCTGCAAACCCGATTGAGCGTGGTCGCCGAATACACCCCGATGCAGTATGTGCAGCTGCGGCTGGGCGGGCGATGGCAAGACGAGCACACCAGCCAATACCAGGCGATCAACCAGGCGTTCCTCGAGGTGCACGCCTACTTCTGAGGCTCGATCGAGCGGGGCGGTTGTATACAATCGCCCCGCCATGCTTAAGCCCATCCGTTCGGCACCATCGGCGCTGCTCGCCACGGCGCTCGCCATCGCCGCGCCCTGCCCGGCCCTGGCGGCACTGGGCGGGTCGATCGATATCACCAGCGACTACGTGCTGCGGGGCGTGTCGCAAAGTCAGGGCAAGGCGGCGTGGCAAGGAGACGTGCATTGGGATTTTCCGGCGGGCTTTTCGAGCGGAGTGTGGGCTTCCCAGGTCGCGCTCGAGCCGCACAGCAACACCTGGGAGCTGGATGGCTACCTGCAATGGCACCGCGCGCTGAGTTCGGATCTGGAACTGGACGCGGCGGCGACCTACTACACGTACCCGAGCGATCCTCGACCGGCCGACTACAACTACGCGGAAATGAGCCTGGGGATGATGTGGCGCGACCAGTTCCGCATCGCCGCCAGCTGGATCCCGAGCATTTCGCTGTATTCGTACGCGGACGGGCTGGCCGTGGACCGGCAGGTGTTTACTCTCGAAACCAGCTGGCATCGCGACCTGCCCGCTCATATGGATCTTTCGGCCGGGATCGGCTTTTACTACCCCCCGGGGCTCGAATACGCCTCCTACGCGTACGGGGACGCCACTTTGGGGTGGAAATATGGTCACTGGCGCGTGAATCTGGCCCTGATATGGGCGCAAAATGCCGCCCATCGCCAATACTCCACCGGCCCGAACGGAGGTCCCGTGGTGGGCACCCTCGCCTGGGTTTTTTGAGCGGCTCGATTGAACCGGCGGGACCTGAACCGGGCACTTACCGGCGTACCACTGAATCTATGCGCCCCACTATGTCGGCACCCAGTTACCAACAGCAGCACCGTGACGAAACCGACCGTGTGCTGCTGGACCGGGTGGTGGCCGGCGATAAGGACGCCTTTCGCGACCTGTACATTGCCTATCACCGCCGCCTGGCACGCTTCCTGACGCGTCTGACGCGACGCTACGAGCTCGCCGAGGAAATCATCAACGACACCATGTGGGTGGTCTGGCGTCGGGCGGGCAAGTTTCGCGGCGACTCGCGCGTTTCGACCTGGATCATTGGCATTGCCTATCGACGCGCACTTAAGTCGCTGAAGAGCCGCGGCCAAAGACAGTACGAGACCTCGCCGATCGAAGAGGCGGGGCTGGTGGCGCCCGATGAACTGGGCGAGGCGGAGACCTCGGAATGGATTTTGCTGGGCATGGAGCAGCTGCCGACCGATCAACGTCTGGCGCTGGAATTCGCCTACGGCCACGGCCATTCCTGCGAGGAAATCGCCCAGATCATGGACTGCCCCGTCAACACCGTTAAGACACGCCTTTTTCACGCGCGCGCGAAGTTGCGCGCTTTACTGCCCGGTCTGGCCGGCGCGCAACCCGAACTGTGAGTATCCCGATGAACGAACACGCACGTGCCTCGGAACTTCTGCCCTGGATGGTCAATGGGCGTATCGAGGCGAGCGACAGCCGCTGGCTCAGCGAGCACCTTGAACACTGCGATGCCTGTCGCGAGGAACTGGTGGCGCAGCGTCGCATCCGCGATGCTCTTACCCGAGAGAGCACGGTGGAATTCGCCCCTCAGGCGTCGTTCAACCGCCTGTGGAAGCGGATAGAGGCCGAAGAAGCCGGCTCGATGGCGCTCGCGCCGGAACCTGCCGACGCGGCGCCAGCTGAGCATCCTCCAGTCCCGCGCAGGCGCAGCTCCTTGCGGCCGTGGGTGCGCGCCACGCTGGCCGCACAGGCGGCGGCTATCCTGGTGCTTTGCGGCGTGTTGTGGTGGCGGCCCGCGCCCACCTCCTATCGCACCGTGACCGAGGCCACGCCGACGCCCAGCATCGGCGGCCCGGTGATCAAGGCGATCTTTGACGATCGTGTGCGCCTCGCTGACGTCAAGGAAATACTCGGCAGTGAGGGACTGGTGGTCATCTCGGGCCCGAGCGAGGCCGGTGTGTTTGCGCTGGTGCCGCGCGATTCGCACTCCTCAGCGGAGGTGCCGCTCGCCGCGGCGCGACTGCGCGCCGATCCGCGGGTGCGCTTTGCGGAGGTCGGCGCGCAATAGGCACGCAGGAGAACCGCATGCACCGGGCTCGCTTACTGATTGCTTCGCTGTCCTGCCTACTGGGGGCCTGCGCAAGCGGGACCGGACCCACGGCAGTGCGCGCGGATGCCCAGGCGGTTGCGACCCAGCGCAATTCCGAACGCTACATTGTGCTCGCGGTGGCCAATGAGCCAGGCCGGCAACCTGCACGCCCCGGGAGCACGAGCCGCAGCTACAGCGGCAATTCCGATTACACCGTCAGCGACAGCGCACGGCGCACGATGAAGTCACTGTCGAGCGAGTATGGGCTTCAGCCGGTCGCCGCGTGGCCGATTGGCTTGCTGCAGCTCCACTGCGCCGTGCTGCAGCTCCCTGATGGAGTCACCCGGGAGGCGATGCTGGTCCGGCTGCGTACCGACCGGCGAGTGGCGCTGGCCGAGCCCTTGCAGGATTACGCGGTGCAGACTGCGGCGCCCGATCCGTACTCCTCGGTGCAATCGGGCAATGAGCGCATGGACATCACTCAGGCGCACCGCGTCTCGCGAGGCCGTGGAGTGCGGATTGCATTGATCGACACGGGTCTGGCGAGTGATCATCCGGACCTGCTTGGGCGGGTCGATGTGCAACGCAATTTCGTCGACAGCGACGCGAAGCGCTTCCAGCTTGACCGCCATGGCACGGCGATTGCCGGCGTGATCGCCGCCAATGCGGACAACGGGGTGGGAATCGCTGGGGTCGCCCCGGAGGCACACCTGCTGGCGCTCAAGGCGTGCTGGCAATTGCAGGACGGTCATGACGAGGCGCACTGCAATACCTTCACGCTTGCGCAGGCCATGGCCAGCGCCATCGCGCTGAAGGCGAAAATCATCAACCTGAGTCTTACCGGGCCACCGGATCCGCTGCTTAGCGCGCTGGCCGAACGCGCGGTGCGCGCAGGCATCATCATCGTGGGCCCGGAAACCTCCGCGCCCTCCTTTCCCGGGAGCCTCAGCCACGTGCTTGGGGTGACTCGTTCCGAGGACCGGAGCGCCCTCTCAGGCGTGTTGCAGGCGCCGGGCCGCGAAGTGCTGACGCTGGCACCGGGCGGGCGGTATGATTTTTTTTCGGGCAGCTCCATTGCCACAGGCGAGATCACCGGAATCACCGCCCTGCTGCTGGCGCGCGAAGCAAGGCTCGATGCCGGTCGAGCACATGAGCTTTTGAGCGAAGCCACCGATACGGTGCAGACTTCCGAGGGTCCCACGCGTTCAGTGAATGCCTGTCGCGCGCTCGCCGCGCTCATCGGCAATACCCACTGCGGGAGTTAGTGTTCCGCCGCGGCGGCGCAGCCCGTGAGAGCCTAGTTCAGAATGGCCGGATTCCTGCGCACCGTCGCCAGCCGCTGCATCTCGGCCAGGTACGCCGCGAAATCGGCCTGGCTGTGGCGCTGCGCGAAACTCGCCACCAGTTGCTGATCGTTGGCCGGATTTGCGCCGGCAGCGCCCGGTTTTACCGCGAGCACCGCCACCACGGCCGCGCCGCCCTCATCCATCGCGATCGCCTGATAGACCGGCTTGCCGGTCCCCGCCCCCGGCACCGCGAAGGCCGCGTCGCGGATCTGGACCGGGGGCTGCGGATCGCCACGATCCATGTAGGCCGCGGCGGTGGCCGTGGTATGGAGTTCCTTGGCCACCTCATCAAAATTGGCGCCGGCATTGAGACGCTTGATGGCGGCATCCGCCGCTGCGCGCGCCGCCTTGGTGCCCTGCTCCTTGGCCACGGCGGCATTGATCTCATCGCGCACCTCGGCGATGGGGCGCGGTTTGGCGGGACGATGCTCGAGCACCTTGACGATGACCAGTCGGTCATCGGCAAGCGCCACCGGTCCCCCGATGCGCTGGTCCTTGAGCACGTTGTCACTGAAGACAACCGCCGAGAGTTCCGAATTGACTCCCAGGGGCCCGCCGCCCCCCCGCGTGTACTCGGGCACTTCGCCTAAGGTCAGCCCAAATTCTTTGGCCAGCCCCGCCAGATCGGCGCCGGAGCTCGTTTCAAGTTTTTGTTGCAGCTGTTCCTGCCGATCGCCGAATAAATCCGCCGCCCGATCGCGCCGATAGTCGGCCTCGATCTGCGCATGGGCGTCGCTCAGAGTTTTCGCGTGCTCGGCCTGGATCTCGGCCAGGCGAATGATGTGATATCCGAACTGGGTCTTGACCGGATCACTGATCTCGCCGGGCTTCATTGAAAACACCTTATCGGCGAAGGCCGGCACGTAGGCCCCCCGCAGTGCCCAGCCCAGATCACCACCCTGCCGGGCGGAGCCGGGGTCCTGGGAATATTTCTTGGCCAAAGCCGCGAAATCCGCGCCGGCGCGCGCTTCTTTGAGCACCGCCTGTGCCTTGGCGAGCGCCGCCGCATCCGCGGCCGCGTCTTTCTTGCCATCGAGGGTGATCAGTATGTGCTGCGCGTGGCGTTTTTCGGCTTCCACGTAGCGGCTCTGATTTTGCTTGTACCAGGCGGCAAGATCTTCCTCATTGACGCTGATCGCCGATGCGATGTTTTCGAGGCGAAGCTCGGCGTACTGCAGCCGGACCGATTCCTTGCTCAGATAGTCATCTGGGTGAGCGTCATACCAGGCCTTGGCGCGCGCATCGTCGACCTTGACCGCGGCCGTAAACGGCGCCAGCGGCAACAGCGCATAGCGCACCTGACGCTGCTCGTTCTCAAGCGCGAAGGCACGCTTGACCTCAGAGTCGGTCAGGAAATCGCCCAACTGCAGGCTTCGTTCGAGCTGCGAGATCTGGAGGCTGTTGCGAAGCTGGCGCTCATATTCCGCCGGGCTTAAGCCCACCTGCGCCAGGGCACCCTTGGCCACCACGTCGTTGAACTTCCCATCGACTTGGAAAGCCTTCTCGCTCTGGTAAGCGCGCATCACGGACTCATCATTCACCCGGAAGCCACGCGCAATGGCGCGCTGGCGCATCAGGGTTTCGCGCGTGTACTGGTCGAGCAATTGATTTTGCAGCTGGGAGCGCACCGCCGGAGGAATGTCGGTCCGGGTCTGCTGCTGGTACTGCGACTGACGCTCCTGCCAGGCCTGCTGGAGCGTGGCGGCCGGAACCTCCTCGCCGTTGACCTTAAGGCCGTACTTGGGCGCACCAAAGGTCAGATCGACAATGCCGTAGGTTCCCCACAGCGCGAATACCAGGATCAGAAGTCCCAGCACGAGGAAGGCTAGCCAGCGCTGGCCCTTGAGGATGTCACCGATGTTTTGCAGCATATTTAAGAATGGCGGAGCGGACGGGACTCGAACCCGCGACCCCCGGCGTGACAGGCCGGTATTCTAACCAACTGAACTACCGCTCCGCAGTGACTGGTGGGTGCTGAGGGGACCCGACAAACCCGTAACCTATTAGAATAAAACAACTATTCGACGGAGAAAACAGCACCGCGATGCACGGTCCCGCGACTCTCCGACCCGTTTCGGGGGCGCAGTCTAACCTAACTTTAGAGCAAATGGGTCCGGCACAGGCGCTCCTCCGGCAGAGGCGCGGGGCGGAACCGGGCTGCAGGGACCGCCCTGGAGAACCTATCTTAAGGAAAGGTGCGCGCGCACTCGTTTCAGAGACGATCCGTAATCGGGGTTCTGACAAATCCCTTTGGGTAGTCATCGACCTGGTGCCCGACAATCGTGTATTCCTTTCGCTTACCGCTGAATTTTCCCTCCAGCTCCATGTAGCCCTTCGGATCGAAGAGCGGGGTGGCGCTGCAGCCCAGTATCGCGGTGGCGTCCACCTTATCGCAGGTGTACAAGCAGCCCTGCTGCACGACGTTGTGCTTGCCGTGCTCCAGCATGCCGTCCATGGCCGCCTTGAGAAGGTAATGCACGGTCATCAGGTTGTAACCGAGCGGATAGATTTCCTCCACGGTGACCTCCGCAACGCCGTTCTGGCCGGCCGCGTCCGGGTACATCTTCCAACCCGGCACCCTGGAGGCCACATAGCGCGCATCAGCCAAGTTGTTCAGCTTAACCACCGTGCTCATCTGCGCACCCAGCTCCACGGCCTTTCGGCAACGCTCGATTCCTTCATCGAGTTCGGTCGCGGGGTCGGCATTGGTTCGCGCGATTAAGATGCAGTCGGTGCCTTCCAGGGCCGCGAGCGCCGCCTTGACCTTCTCGTAGTATTTTTCGCGCGGCAGCAGGCTGGTCGCATCCTCCATATCTCCTGAGTCCTCCAGCTGCAGGGCCCCCGCTCCCGCTTTGACCATCCGTTTGGCGGAACGATAGACAGCCAGCGGGCCACCGAATCCGTTCTCGATGTCTGCCGCCAACGGCAGGGGCGAGGTCTGAGTGATCCGGCTGGTGATCCACTCGAGATCCGTGAGATTCATAAAACCATAGTCAATGACGCCATTCATGGCTATGGAGACTTCGCCGCCACTCAACATCATGGCGGGGAATCCCACCATTTCCACCGCCCTGGCCGAAGCACAGTCGTAAACGCAAGGAGCAACCACGCAGCTTTTTGACTCGAGCAAGAGCTGCTTCAACGAGATTCGCGCCATTTGCCTACATCCTCCCCATTCGAAGTTTCATATTGCCAAACTCTCCACAGAGCATTGGTCAGTGATGGACTCGATCTTTCCCCGACAGATTCAGTAGTTTGCTCTGCGCCCGCAGCGCAGAGGTCGCCTGGAAGACCTGGATACGAGTCGGGCAGCTCCCATCAAGTACAACCGCCTGCTCGTCGGCTTGCGGGAGTTCTAGGAGCTCAAGCTGACTGTCGAGCAATGAAGGGGGCATGAAGTGGTCAGGTCGCTGCGCCAGTCGCGCAAGCAGCACCTCACGCGCTACAACCGGCACCACAAAAACTACCTCGCCGCTGCGCTCACGAATCAAGTCCCGGTAACTGCGACGCAGCGCGGAGCAGGCCACCACAATACCGGCCTGCTTTTGCTCAGTGATCGCCTGTGCAACGCGTTCCAAGAACGGTAGGCGGTCTGCGTCTTGCAGCGGTATGCCCGCCGCCATCTTGGCGATGTTTGCCGGCGGATGGAGCGTGTCGCCGTCGACGAATCGCCACACAAGCGCTTCGGCGAGCGCGCTGCCCAAGGTCGTCTTGCCGCAACCGCTCACGCCCATTACGACGACAGCTCCTGTCATTGTCGGCCGGACGTGCATGCGTACCTCATCAGCCGCGGATCTTGACCGAAGCGCGCTCAAGGACTTTAAGACCCAGGTCTATGATCTGCGGGGGGTTCTTGCTGCTGCCCGGCATCAGGTTGAGGATGAGTTGACCGGTGCGCAGGCCCAGCGCGCGAAAATCCACGTGGATCGTAGTGAGCGGCGGATTGATCTCGCGGCCGATCTCGAAATCACCAAAGCCCATCACCGAAAGATCAGCGGGCACCTTGATGCCGCGACGCTGGCATTCCATTACGACGCCAACGGCCGAGAGGTCCGAGACGGCAAAGACCGCCTGCAGCTCGGGTTCGCGTTCGATAAGAATACCGATGATCTTGGCGCCGTGATCATGACTGACCGGGGCATGGCCATGGCGCAGTACGAGATGAGTCGGCCTCCCGGAAAGCCGTAATTCATCTTCGAACCCCCTAAGGCGTTCCTCACCGCGCTGATCAATCACATCGCCTTCATTCGAACTGCCGGCGGCACCGATCTTGACGAATCCGCGCTCGATCAGATAACGCGCGGCGGTACGGCCGGCCTCATAATTGGAGAACCCGACGGCGTGCTCTATCGGATGGCGCGGCAAGTCGGCGATTTCAAGCACCGGAATATCGGCGGCAAGAAGCATCCGCGATGCGCTACGACTGTGTACGGCACCGGTCACGACGACCGCCTCCGGGCGGCGCGCGAGCAGGTTCCTGAGTTGGCGCTCTTCTTCGACGAGCGAGTAATCGGTGTACGCAATCAGCAGATGGTAGTCGGCTTGGCGAAGGGCTTCGGTCAGTCCGTGAGCGACTGCGGCGAAATTGGCATTGGTCAGAGTCGGCAGCACCAGAGCGATAAAACCCGTGCGATGGCTGGACAGGCTTCCTGCGGCGCGATCGGGCACGTAACCGAGATCGGCAATCGCCTTGTTCACGCGTTGCCGAGTTTCCGGCGACACCAGATCGAGATTTCGAATCACCCGAGAGACCGTCATGCGTGAGACACCGGCCAGCCGGGACACCTCGCGAATCGTGGGCCGCTGGCCGGCACGGGCGGAGACTCGGGCCGGTGTCGCTCTTTTCTTTGCTGACCGCCTCATGCGTGTTCCCTAGCTTCGCAACGTGGCTGCGCAAGGTATAACGAGGCTCATGCCGTGAACAGAGGCACTGTGCACACCGGAGAGCGCATCGAGAGTTTGGCGCGGCACTTGCCGAGGTGGCGCCGGCCATGTACATCCATCGAGCACGCAGGTGCATGCGCGCTCAGGCGCCAGCCTCGTTTAGCGCCAGATGGAGTTTGACAACCTTCGAGCGATCGCCGGCCAGTTCCAGCGCCCTCACCGCCTGCATGAGCGGATAGGTGCCCGAGAGGATGGGCCGGACATTGATCTTGCCTGAGACGATCAGCTCCACCGCCAGACGGAACTCGTCATTCGCCCGGAATGCCCCGATGAACTCGATCTCTCGCGACTGCAGCGTGTTGACCGGAATCGACACGTCGCCGGGCGGCAGCATGCCCACCTGAACGATGCGTCCGCCGCGACGGATCACCTTGAACAGTGAAGTCAGTGCCACCGGGGAGCCCGACGCCTCGAACGCGACGTCAAAGTAGCCACCGTCTGCCTCATACTCCTTGAGGAGCTGGGGACTCGAGGCCACATTGATGGCGCGCGAGGCACCCATGTGCGCCAGTGCGACTGCCAACGGGGCGTCTTCCACATCGGTCGAGACGACCTCGGCAGCGCCCGCGTGCCGCGCCGAGCGCGCGGTCAATAAGCCGATGGGTCCTGATCCGCTGACCAACACCCGCTTGCCGGCCAGCGCACCCGCGCGAGTGACGGCGTGCAATCCGACGGATAGGGGCTCGGCCACAGACAGCTGCAAAAGATCGGTGTCCTCGGCTACCGGGATGACCTGGTCGGATCGCAGGACCAGATGCTGCGAGAAGCCCCCCTGAACGTGCGGGAAGCGTCCGGCGCTGCCCAGAAAAAACATGTTTACGCACAGATTCCGCCGGCCGGCCAGGCAGTAGTGGCAGCTGAGGCAGGGGCGGCTTGGATCGAGCGCCGCCTTGGTTCCCGGACGCAAACCGCTTACGCCGGCGCCAGTTTCAAGGACCACGCCCGATACCTCATGTCCCAGAGTGAGAGGTTCCCGCACATGGAAATCGCCTACCGCCCCGCGATGGAAGTAATGCAGGTCCGATCCGCAAATGCCCCCGAAGGCGACTCCGACCCGCACTTCGTCCGGATCCAGCGGGCGATCCACGACGCTCTCGATGCGCAAGTCTTTGCGTCCATGGCAGATTGCGGCAAGCATAAGTCGTTATCCTTATAATATGTGCACGGTATCAGGGATCCGCATCTAATGCAGCCTTGGCTCCGTCAACCCCGCACCTGAGCGCTCGTCTTCGCGAGGCGTGGGCAGGCCCAAAGATCCGTTTTCATTTTTCGCGTACTCTGAACCTGCGGCAGAAATAGCTATAACAGGCCGTCCGGCGGCGCGGCAATCGGCACGGAAGTGCTGCGTCTGCACCCTTGCAGCATCATGCACTAAAGCCCCGCCCCGTGAGCGCGGATCAGTGGCCAAGCGATCAAAAGGCGCCGAACGTTGCCATATGATACCGGTACCATTATAATCATAATTAGCAGCCTACAAAGGCCACAAGTCCCAGCGCTTTCCTGCAGGGCCCATCGCACATCTTCGGGGGAATTAATGACTACGAAATCGCGCCTGATCACGTCCGCGCACGACCGCCCTGTGGGCCAAATACCCAGCCTCCTCACCCCGCGCGCCCCATGGATGCCGGCCCTGTTGCTGGGACTGGCGTCGGCCTTTGTCACCACGACCAGCATCGCCGCTGACCCGCCAGCGCCTGCCGGCGCGGTCGGTGTGGAGGTGAGTGGAAGTGATCAGGTCGAGGAAATCATGATTACCGGCACCCGAATTACCTCGGGTGGGTACGGCTCGCCCAATCCGGTGATGGCCGTAGGTGAGGAACGGCTCGACAACATGGCCGTGACGGACGTCGCCGAAGCCCTGAACAAGATCCCAACGTTTCGACCCACGCTTACTCCACAAACCACGGCCGACGGCACACCGACCAACATCGCAGGACGGATTGCCGACCTGCGCGGCCTGGGCCCCAGCCGCACGCTGGTGCTGGTGGACGGGCGTCGGTTTGTCC
This sequence comes from uncultured Gammaproteobacteria bacterium, assembly GCA_963717335.1. Lineage (GTDB taxonomy): Bacteria > Pseudomonadota > Gammaproteobacteria > Steroidobacterales > Steroidobacteraceae > FEN-1191. The sequence continues at coordinate 1,149,735 of CAVQVZ010000006.1, forward strand.
CGAGCAATTCCCAGGGCACGGTCGATCTGAACAATATTCCCAGCAACCTGGTCGAACGCGTGGACGTGGTGACCGGGGGCGCCTCGGCCTTGTACGGCGCCGATGCCGTCTCGGGCGTCGTCAATTTGATCCTCGACAAGCACTACGACGGGTTCAGTGTCGAGGCGTCATTCGGACGCGCCCAGGCCGGTGACATGAATCGACCCTACTTCTCATTCAAGGGCGGCACCCCATTCGCCGGTGGCAAGGGCCATTTCCTGATCGGCGGCGAATACCTGAATGATGCCGGCTCGGGCGATTGCTTCTCGCGCGAGTCCTGCGCCCAGAATATCAATATCACCACCAATCAGACACCGGGCAACGGCCAGCCCGTCAACCTGATGCTGCCGAATCTCTACGTGGTCAATTCGGCCAACGGCCTGATTATCTCAGGAGCGCTCGCCGGCACGACCTTCACGCCCAACGGCACGCCGACCAAGTTCAACTACGGCAGCAACGCCGGGTTCGTCTTCATGCAAGGAGGCGACTCGGACAACGGTAAGCAATTATTTCTCGAGGGTGCGCTGATCTCCCAGGCCGTCGAGCGCTACAACGTGATGACTCACGTCGACTACGACTTCACCGACCGCATGCAGGGATTCTTCGAAGCCTCCTTCTCGCAGGTCAAGGCCACGGCTAATTCGATCCCCCCGGTCGAATTCCCCACCACTCTTCAGGCCGACAATGCTTTCCTGCCCGATACGCTGAAATCGGTTTTGGCGACCAGCGGCGAGACCAGCTTTGCGTTCAAGCGCCAGAACAACGATTTCGGCGTTCTGGTACCGGAGTCCACCGACAAGGACGAGCGCTTTGTGCTGGGCCTGAGCGGCTTGCTGGGCGAAAAATGGCATTGGGACGCGTATTACCAGTACGGTCACCACACCAACGATTCGCAGGTGGGCAACAATCGCATCAATGCCAACTGGGCACTCGCCGTGGACGCGGTGACGGCACCGAATGGGCAGGTGGTGTGCCGTTCGACGCTTACCGATCCAACCAACGGCTGCCACCCGGTCGATCTGTTCGGCTCGGGACTGTCCAGCGACAGCTCGAAGATGTACGTGAATGGCACCTCCTACGTCACGCGGCTCCTCGAGGAGTCGGTAGCGGCCGTTAATTTTAGCGGCTCGCCCTTTAATAGCTGGGCCGGACCGATCGCGATGGCGGCCGGAGCCGAGGGACGCTGGGACTCCGCCACGGGCGATGTTGATGCGATCTCCGCCGCTCAGGGCTGGTGGCAGAATGCCGGCACGCCGATTGACGGTTCCGTGACGGTGACGGAGGGCTACGTCGAAGCGGACATTCCGCTGGCAAAGAGGCTGACGCTGAATGCTGCCGACCGGGAAACCCACTACACCACCACGGGCAATGCCAATACCTGGAAAGTGGGCCTGGTGTGGGACGCGACCGATATGTTCCGCCTGCGTGCCACGCAGTCTCACGACTTCCGGGCCCCGAACATGGATGAATTGTTCGGACCTACCAACAGTCATCCGACCATCCTGATCGACCCGACCACCAACAATCAGGTCTTCGTTACCCAGCATCAGGGTGGCAATCCGAATCTGCAGCCCGAATCCGGGGACACCACCACTTTTGGCGTGGTCTTCCAAGGTCACGACAAAATCCAGGGTCTCAAGGCGTCGCTTGATTATTACCACATCAAGATCAAAGACGCCGTCGACATCGTTAACCCCCAGACGATCCTCAACCGCTGCGCGGCGGGCGATCAACTGTACTGCCAGTACGTCACGCGCGATTCTTCCGGCGCGGTCACCGACCTCACCGTCACCTATCTGAACCTGGACCAGCTCGATACCTCCGGGCTCGATCTGGCGGCCGACTACACGCTGCCCTTGTCCAAGTTCGTGTCATCGGCTCGGGGCGCGCTGAGCTTCGGCCTGATTGCCAATTACGTCTACCACCTGCGGCTCACCGACAGTGGCGGCCACACGGTGGACCGTGCCGGTCAGACGGGCATCGAGCTTTTGGGCACGCCGGGCATGCCGCGCTACAACATCAACCTGCTCACCACCTATGCGCAAGGTCCTGGCTCGATCAGCCTGCAGGCCCGCTACATCGCCAACGGACGCTTTGATCCGGAAATGGTAGGCCCCGACCAGTCGAACTACGACCCGAATCTGCCCAACAGCATCAACCGCAACACGGTGGCTTCCTCGTGGTATGCGGATCTGGCGGCAAAGTACGACATCTATGACAGCAGCACGCGCAACGTGCAGCTGTTTGGCGCGATCAACAACATGTTCGACAAGCAGCCGCCCTTTCTGCCCAGTTTCCACAACGCGATATTCTTCGACAATGTGGGCCGCTACTTCACCGCCGGGGTGCGTGTGAAGTTCTAGTCCCGCGGCGAAGCGCGTGGTGGGCGAGATTCGGCCTCAGGCACGATGAGTGCACCGCGTACACTAGGAGGAGCCCGCAAGCGGCCGCTTGCGGGCTCCGCGAAGAGGGCCGTTATGAAATTACACTCTGCCTTGGATCGGGCCGGCCGGCAGCTGATGGCGAAGGGGAACTCATCGGTACCGGGGCGATCAACGGGCGTACTGCTCGCGATCGCGGCGGTGGTCGGCATGATGACCAACATGCCCTCGATTGTCGGCGCGACGTTCTCTTTGTTCCTGCAGCCGGTGTCGCACGAGTTCGGGTGGGGTCGCGACTCCATGTCCACGGCCGTGCTGATCGCCTTTACGGTCACCACCCTGCTCTACCCGCTGGTCGGCCGTATCGTCGATCGCCGTGGCGCCCGGGTCGTGGTGCTGCCCGGCATTCTGCTGCTGGGGGCCTCGGTCATGTCTCTGGCGTTCCTGCGCGGAGCGGCGCTGCAATTCGATGTGCAGTTCTTTCTGGTCGCCGCGGCCGGGACCTTAGTGAGCGGTGTGGTCTACGGACGCGCGCTGGCCGGCGCATTCAATGGCAACCGCGGCAAGGCCCTGGGGATTTGCCTCGGTGTGGGGGGCGGACTGGGGGCGGCTTTGTCACCGCCCATCGCACACCTGCTGATCGAGCACCTGGGGTGGCGCTCCGCTTACATCGGCCTCGGGCTGCTGCCGATCGTGGTCGCTTTCCCGGTGATCTTCTTGCTGCTCAAAGGAGAGCGCCCGTTGCGCTCGGCGAACCCTCAAGCCGCCGAAGCCCCGGTGCAGTTCGGCCTCACCGTGGCGCAGGCCCTCCGGCGACCGGCGTTATGGCTGATCTTCGTTGCAATATTTCTGAGCTGCTTTGCCAACAACGGCCTGCTCGTGCACCTGGCGCCGCTCCTGACCGATCGCGGCATCTCACTCGGTGTGGCCACGGCGGCGCTATCCACCGTGGCTATCGCGACCTCGATCGGGCAGTTTGCCTCGGGGTTCCTGCTCGACCGAATCAACAGCCCGCGAGTGGGCATACCCTTCGTGCTGTCCGTACTGATCGGGCTGCTGCTGATTGATCATGGTTCGACATCGACGGCGATGGTGTGCGGCGTGGCCCTCTTTGGCCTGGGTATTGGCTCTGAATACAGCCTGATGCCCTATTACATCAGTCGCTACTTCGGACTGCGCGGCTTTGGCCAACTGTACGGGGGCATCTACGCCTTCGCATCGATCGCTGGCGGATTGGGGCCCTTCGTCATGGGGCGGGTGTTCGAGAGCACCCACTCGTACCGGAACGCATTGATGGTCTTTGAGGTCGGCATCGTATTGACCATCGTGTGTATCGCGACGCTCGGGCGGTACATGTATGCCCCCGGCGGCGACCTCGTCGGCTCGGCGCCCCACACGCAGCCGGCCTAGCCGCGCCCCGACCGTCGCTGCAGTTCCAAAGGCAATGATCCGTGGCCAGCATTGACGTCTCACCGCTGTTTGCACCGCTGAGCATCAAGGGCATGACCTTGCCCAATCGCTTCGTGATGCCGGGGATGCAGCGCGGCTGGTGTCGAGACGGCGCGCCCACCGCCAAGATGGTCGACTACTATCGCGCACGGGCGCTGGGCGGCGTGTCGCTGATCATCACCGAGGCTGTGGCCGTGGATCACCCGTCCGCGACCCAGGCGCCCTCCTACGCGCGAATGATTCCCGCCTCCTTTGCGGCCTGGACTCAGTGCGTGCGCGCGGTGAAGGAGGCGGGCGGGCACATGTTCATCCAGCTCTGGCACGAGGGCGCCATTCGGAAGGAAGGCGGATTGAGCCCCTACTCGCAATACCGCACGCTCAGCCCCTCCGGCCTGGTCAAGGCGGGCAAGCCCAGCGGGGTGCCGGCCACCGCCGCGGATCTGGAATCGATCAAGTCCGCCTTCGTGCGCGGCGCCCTTGCGGCCCGCGATATGGGCGCGGACGGCGTCGAGATACATTCCTGTCACGGCTATCTGCTTGATCAGTTCCTGTGGGCGGACACCAATCTGCGCAGCGATGGTTACGGTGGCGAGGAGATTCAATCGCGCGTGAAATTCCCGGCCGAGGTCGTCTCGGCGGTGCGCGAGGCCGTGGGCCGCGACTTTGTGATCTCCTTCCGTCTCTCGCAATGGAAGGAAATTGATTTCAAGGCCAAGATCGTGCGCACCCCCGAGGAATTCGCCACGATGCTCAATGCGCTGCGAACGGCCGGGGTCGATCTTTTCCACGTTTCGACCCGGCGTTTTTTCGAGCCTGAGTGGCCCGGGAGCGATCTTGGCCTGGCCGGCTGGGCGCGAAAACTCAGTGGCGCGCCGGTCATCACCGTGGGCAGCGTAGGCCTGGAGCTCGATGTCATGGAGAGCTTCGCAGGCAAGGAAGTCACCCCCCAGGTCGAGCAGGGACTGGCGAAACTGCTGCGCCGGTTTGCCAACCACGAATTTGATCTGGTGGCCGCGGGCCGCAGCAACATCAGTGATCCGGAATGGGTGCGCAAGGTCCGCGAGGGCCGCTACGGGGAGATCCGCATCTTCAAGAAGGAACATCTGGGCACGCAGGAATTCGACAACATGGCCTACGTCGCCGATGCCTTCCGTGAACACATGGCCGATCTGCAGCTCCAGTACCAGACCGAACTCTAGGCCGCCTCAGCCCATCGAGGGCAACTCGCTTAAGGCCTTGTAGACGATGCAGCGATCGCCGCGCACGGTGACGTACATGGCATCGCCGGCCACCAGTGCGCCACAGGCGTAATTCACCTTCTCCGTGCCCTGGCCGGTGAGCAACTCGCGCACCTCGCCGCTGGCGATGTCGATTCGGGCGATGACCCAGGGCTGAGGGCAGCTCGCGTCGGCGCAGGCAGAGATCGCCTCGACCGTGGTGCGCTGGCCCGCCACCAGCAGGGTCCCATCGGCCAGCGCGTGGATGTTGTCGGGCATGAAGTCCAGCGCGATCGCACGGCGCGCTCCCTCGGGGAGCGAAAGCACGAGTAATTGACGCGCACTCCACGCGCTGGCATACACGAGCTTGCCGTCGGCACTGACTTCCAGCCCATTGCCACCGGACATGGCACTGTCGGGCAGTTCCTCGATGCCCTGATCGGCACGCCACTTCAATATTCTCCCCGTGTTCTCCGCCCGGGCCATGCGCGACCAGGAATCCGGGACCGTGGGATCGTAGGGACAGATGACCAGCAGGCTTCCATCGGGCAGCGGCCTCACCGCGTTCGGCAGCGCATTCGCGGGCAGCAGCGCGCACCCCACCCAGCGCAGGGCCGGCCGCGCCAGGGCGGAATCGATCGCGAAGATCTCGATGGCGTGACGGTCGCCATGATTGGCGGCATAGAGCCGGTGCTGTCCGCCGGGGCCCTCGCGCAGCGCCAGTCCATCGGTCGACATGCGCGCCCGATCGGGGGGCGCCGCGCCCCGATCCCCCTCCGTGCCGGACTGGTAGCTCACTGAGAGCGCGGTAGCGGACTTGCTGCGCGTGTCTATAAGCGAGAGCTGGGCGGGCGTGCCCAGATTCAATCCACTGGCGATGAGCCACGAGGTCCCGGGGACCTGGACGATGTCTTCGCTCCCCACCGGGCCATCGATGCAGCCCAGAGCCTCGGGCCGCAAGGCCGGCCGGTCAGTGTTCAGCCGCGCCCCACGTATGGCATCTGCGTGGCCATGACGGTCAGGGTAAGCACGTTGGCAGTAAGTGGCAGGCTCGCCATGTAGCGCACGGCGGCGGCGACATGCGCCAGGTCCAGCATGGGCTCGGTGATCGTCGAACCATTGGCCTGCAGGGCGCCTTGCTGCGCGTGTGAGCCGATGGCCGTGGCGGCATTGCCGATATCGATCTGTCCGCAGGCGATGTCAAACGCGCGCCCCTCCAGCGCGATGGCCTTGGTGAGACCGGAGATCGCATGCTTGCTCGCCGTGTACGGCGCCGAGTTCGGCCGCGGCGTATGGGCCGATAAGGATCCGTTGTTGATAATCCGCCCGCCGCGCGGACTTTGCCGCTTCATGATGCGAATCGCCTGCTGAGCGCACAGGAAGGCGCCGTTCAGGTTGATGTCGATTACCGCGCGCCACTCGGAGGGCGTGAGCTCATCCAGAGGGACCGGCCGGGCGGTGATGCCGGCGTTATTGAACAGCAGATCGAGCCGACCGTACTGCGAGTGCACCTGCGCGAAAAGATCGTGCGTCGCCTGCTCCTGGGACACGTCGGCGACCAGGGCGAGCGCGCGCAACCCGCGCTGGGCCAGCAATGCCTCGACCTCATCGAGGGGCCCGCGGCGCCGGCCGACCAAAACCACCGTGTAGCCCATCTCGGCGAGTGCCACGCTGGCGGCGCGGCCGATGCCGGTCCCTGCACCGGTCACCACAGCTACCTTGCTCGTCGCTGACTGTGTGCTCACACCACCTCCACCGCTTTACCCCCGGGCATCCTGCGCTGTGCACCGGCCGCGCGCACGATCGCCGTTCCGGCCGACTCGCGGGACCGCCTTGATCGCCAGCCCAGGGCCGATTCTGCACCCCGAGCTGCGAAGCGCGCGTCGGTCCGGCCGGCAGTGCTGCAATCCTTCGGCGAAACAGCCGTGAAGCTTCATCTGAGGCGCCATTCTAGAGTATAATGTTACCGATAACATCCGGCCTGCGATCCCACGCGCGCACCTGACCCAAGCTATAGTGCCGCGCTTGATATCGGGAGCGCCACCCGGAGTGCTCCGAAGGGGGGGTATCGAATTGGAGCTTTTTGATCTCACAGGCCGCCGCGCGCTGGTGACGGGCTCGAGTCAGGGCATTGGCTTGGCTCTGGCCGAGGCACTGGCGACAGCCGGTGCCTCCGTGCTGCTCAACGGGCGCGACCCGGCCCGCCTACAGGAGGCCGTGACGCGCCTGACGAGCTTAGGGCTAAAGGTCGCCGGCGCCCCCTTCGATGTCAGCGACCCAAAGTCCGCCGAGCGCGCGGTGGCGCACATCGAAGATCAAACCGGTCCTATCGACATCCTGGTCAACAACGCCGGGATCCAGCGCCGAGTCCCCCTGCAGGATCTGTCGGTCGAGACCTGGCGGGAGGTGATGAGCGCCAACCTGGACAGCGTCTTTTTTGTCAGCCAGGCGGTCGCGCGGCGGATGATTCCGCGCGGGCAGGGAAAGATCATCAACATCTCCAGCCTCCAGAGCGAGGCCGCCCGTCCCGGGATTGCCCCTTACACGGCCTCCAAAGGCGGCGTCAAAAACCTCACCAAGGGCATGTGCGCGGATTGGGCCCGGTATGGCCTGCAGATCAATGCCATCGGTCCGGGTTACTTCGATACCCCGATGAACAAGCCCTTGGTCGATGATCCGGCCTTCGACAGCTGGCTGCGCAAGCGCACGCCCGCAGGTCGCTGGGGGAAAATCGAAGAACTCCACGGCGCGGTCATCTTTCTGGCCTCGCGAGCATCGGATTTCGTCAACGGCCAGACCATCTACGTGGACGGCGGCGTTCTGGCCGTGCTGTGAATCTTATAGGCACCCCGCGATGACTATCCAAGCTCTGCAGATGCGACCTTTTTCACCGTGGCTCGAACAGGAGCTGCAGTCGCGCTATCGAGTGCATCGGTGGTTTGAGACCACCGCTCCTGAACACTTCATCTCCGAGCACGGGCGGGATATCCAGGCGGTGGTGACCGGCGGTGAAATCGGGATCCAGCCCGAATTGATGGCTCGTCTGCCCTCGCTGCGCATCGTGGCCATCAACGGCGTTGGCTTTGACAAGGTCGACCTCGAGGAGTGCCGGCGCCGCGGCGTTCGCGTGACAACAACACCCAACGTACTCACCGATGATGTGGCCGACCTGGCGGTCGGTCTCACGATCGCTCTGCTGCGCGGGATTCCGGATTCGGATCGCCATGTCCGGGAGGGTCATTGGAAAAACGGCGAGCGCCCCTTGGCTCGCAAGGTCGCGGGCCGGCGCTTTGGCATCGTCGGCTTGGGCCAGATCGGCCAGGCGATTGGCCAGCGACTGATCGCCTTCGGACCGGTGGGTTATTGCGATACCGCCCGCAAACAGGTGCCGCATCAGTTCTTTGAGTCCCCGGTGGCGCTGGCCCGATGGTGCGAAATTCTGATACTGGCGACCTCAGCGAATGCCTCGACACGTCACCTGGTGGGCCGGGAGGTACTGGACGCCCTGGGGCCTGCGGGGTATCTGGTCAACGTCGCCCGCGGTTCGCTGGTCGATGAACCCGAGCTGATCAGTGCGCTTGGAGAGAATCGAATCGCTGGCGCTGCGCTTGACGTGTTCGAAGACGAACCCAACGTCCCGCAGGAGCTGCGCTCTTCCCCCAAAGTGTTGCTTACCCCGCACATTGCCAGTGCCACGGTAGAAACGCGCGAGGCCATGGCGCGTGCCGTACTGAGCAACCTCGATGCCTATTTTGCCGGCCAGACTCTGCCAGGCGGTATCGCCTGAGGCGGCCCAGCGGCCCGGTGGCGCCGCCGCGGGGATCCGCAGCGGCATCTCGGCATGAATTTCGCAACGGCTTCCACCCTAGAGTCGCTTGGGATGGGCGTCTCGGTTCAGCGACGTGGAGCCGACTCTAGCTTAGATACGGCAACCGTTACTTTTTTACCAGCAGCGAATTCTTCACTGACTTGACTCCGGCGACTCCCTGGGCCACGCGCGTTGCCGTCGGTATATCGCCCGCCTGCGACACAAAGCCGCTTAGCTGCACAACCCCTTTGAACGTTTCGACGTTTATTTCCGACGCTTTCAAGGAAGATTCGCCAACTATGGCCGCTTTGACCTTGCTCGTTATTACCGAATCATCGACGTACTGTCCAGTACCCTCGTGAGTCCGTGTCTCCGCGCAGCCACCCACGGTTGCCACCGTCGTCGCGAAAACGAGGGCAAGCGCTAAATTCTTTAGATTAGACATGTTGTTTCACAGTGTTGAAAAAGGATCTTGTCAAAATAGCCCCGAAAGATTCGATGCGATGTCCTCCCGGCAACCAAAGTTGCCTAGCCTTTCACGCCAGTTCATGTAGGCGAAACCTGACAAAGAGCGCTCCCAGAACGCGGTGCTGTACGACGTTTGTAAAAGCGTGGGGGCGGCGTCTGGCCCCGGGCTTCCAGGAAGTCCTGCCTTTCGATCACCCAGCGGGAATTGCAGTCCGTCATCTGCGGCTTCTCCATCGGCTTGGTTTCTGGCGCCTGACAGTTGACCAAGGGGGTGGCTGCGGATCTGACAACCAGCATGCCGATGACGTCTCCGATCTTGTGTTGCGTGACCGCCTCATGGAGCCCTCTTGAGGTCAGCATCCCGGATTGTGTTCACTCCTCCCGGGTCTCGACCCTCACGAAGTAGAGCGTCCCCTTCCTCGCTGGCCGTCTTCGAGCCCGTGGGCTAGCAACCTGCCCCGGATGAGCCCAGCCCTGCCGCTTCGGAGACCAAGGCAGCCTGCCCCAAAAGGACTCGAACCTCTGTTACTGCCGTGAAAGGGGCTGGAGAGGCTTTGGAAACTGCGGCTCACGCTCACGCTGGCAAGCCCGCGGATAGGCTCCATCGCTGCCTGACGGACATTTCCGTATGGCTGTCCGTACGAAGAACCATCGCACTTATTGAAAAATATGGTGGGTGCTGACGGGATCGAACCGCCGACATTCGCCTTGTAAGGGCGACGCTCTACCAGCTGAGCTAAGCACCCGAAAGAGCGACGCCGCGAGCAAGCCGCCGCCGGCCAAAAGGCGGCGCATTCTAGTTTATGGCACCCGCGAGACGCTAGTGCGCTTGGGGGACTTTGGGCCCCCGCGCCTTGGCGCGGCGCTTCGGACCGGCCGGCTCGATCGGCTCGATCGGCTCGCTGACGCTGACCGCCTGCACCCGCGGCACCGGCCGCGCGGTCAGCGCGATTTCCAGCACCTCATCGATCCAGCGTACCGGACGCACGTCGAGCTTGCCCTTGATGTTGTCCGGGATCTCCACCAGGTCCTTGCGGTTTTCCTCAGGGATCATCACCAGCGAGATTCCGCCGCGCTGTGCAGCCAGCAGTTTTTCCTTCAATCCGCCGATGGGCAGCACTTCACCGCGCAAGGTGATCTCCCCGGTCATCGCCACGTCGGAGCGCACCGGGATGCGCGTGAGCGCCGACACCAGCGCCGTGCACATGCCGATGCCGGCACTCGGGCCGTCCTTGGGCGTGGCGCCCTCGGGCATATGCAGGTGGACGTCGTTCTTCTGGTAGAAGTCCGGATCAAGGCCGAGCACATCGGCGCGCGAGCGCACGACCGACATGGCCGCCTGGATCGACTCCTGCATCACTTCGCCGAGCTGACCGGTGTGCTGGAGCTTGCCCTTGCCCGGCACCACGGCCGCCTCGATGGTCAGCAGCTCGCCGCCGACCTCAGTCCACGCGAGGCCGGTCACCTGGCCCACGCGATTCTGATCCTCGGCCTTGCCGTAGCGATGGCGGCGCACGCCCAGGTACTTGTCGAGGTTGCGCGGCGTGACAGCCACCTTGCGGCCCTGGTCGCGGTTGAGCAGCAGCTGCTTGACGGCCTTGCGGCTGATCTTGGCCACTTCGCGTTCCAGGTTGCGCACGCCCGCCTCGCGCGTGTAGTAGCGCACGATGTCGAGCAACGCGGGGTCGGAGACTTTGAGCTCGCCGGGCTTCAGCCCGTTCTGCTTGATCTGCTTGGGCACCAGATAGCGACGGGCGATGTTGAGCTTCTCATCCTCGGTGTAGCCGGGGAGCCGGATCACTTCCATGCGATCCAGGAGCGGCGGGGGGATGTTGAGCGAGTTCGCGGTGCACACGAACATCACCTCGGACAGATCGAAATCGACCTCGAGGTAATGATCGGAGAATCCCGCATTTTGCTCCGGGTCGAGCACTTCCAGGAGCGCCGAGGACGGATCGCCGCGGAAGTCCATGGCCATCTTGTCGACTTCATCGAGCAGAAACAGCGGATTGTGCACGCCCGCCTTGGCCATGTTCTGCAAAATCTTGCCGGGCATCGAGCCGATATAGGTGCGCCGATGGCCGCGGATTTCGGCCTCGTCGCGAACGCCGCCCAGAGACATGCGCACGAACTTGCGATTGGTCGCGCGAGCCATGCTCTGGCCGAGTGAGGTCTTGCCGACGCCGGGTGGGCCGACCAGGCACAAGATCGGGCCCTTGATCTTCTCAACGCGCTGGAGCACGGCCAGGTACTCGACGATGCGCTCCTTGACCTTGTCGAGGCCGTAATGGTCCTCGTCCAGCACTTTCTGGGCGTGCGTGATGTCCTTGAGAAGGCGCGTGCGCTTCTTCCAGGGCACCTTGACCAGCCAGTCGACGTAATTGCGGACCACGGTCGCCTCGGCGGACATCGGCGACATCATCTTGAGCTTGTTGATCTCGGCGGTGGCCTTCTCACGCGCCTCCTTGCTCATCCCGGCCTTGGCGACCTTCTGTTCAAGGTCACCAATCTCGTTGGTGCCGTCCTCCATGTCGCCCAGTTCTTTCTGAATGGCCTTCATCTGCTCATTCAGGTAGTACTCGCGCTGGCTCTTCTCCATTTGTGACTTGACCCGGCCGCGGATGCGCTTTTCGATCTGCAGCACGTCCATCTCGCCTTCGATCGCGACCAGCACGTGCTCGAGGCGCTTGCGGACGTCCAGTATTTCCAGCACCTTCTGCTTCTCGGAGAGCTTGAGCGCCATGTGCGCGGCCACGGTGTCGCCGAGGCGCCCGGGCTGCTCGATCCCGGCCAGCGCGGTCAGGACTTCCGGGGGCACTTTCTTGTTCAGTTTGACGTACTGCTCGAACTGCGAGACCACCGAGCGCACCAGCACGTCCATCTCGCGCTCATCGTACTGGTCCGAGTCGTGCTCGGTGGCGATGGCCGCGGCGTAAAAGGGTTGCGCCCCCTCGGCCGGCGCCGGGACGCTCCCCGCGCTCAGGCCGATCTGCAGCACGCGCGCACGGTCGACGCCCTCGACCAGCACCTTGACCGTGCCGTCGGGGAGTTTGAGCAGTTGCAGGATCGTGGCGACGGTGCCGAAGCCGTGCAGGTCCTCCAACTTCGGATCATCGATGTCGGCCTGCTTCTGGGCCAGCAGCAGGATGCGCTTGTCCGTGCGCATCGCCGCATCGAGCGCCAGGATGGACTTCTCGCGCCCGACAAACAGCGGGATCACCATGTGGGGGTAGACCACGACATCGCGCAGTGGCAATACCGGGATGCGCTGGACGGGCACTAGAGAGGTGGAATCGGCTTCCTGGTTCAAGGGCTATCCTTTACTTAGGGCCCGCCACGTGGGGCTACGGGCATGTGTACCAAGGCTAATGGGGACGCGGCACGGACAATTCAAGCGGCCCCCGCACCGTATGAAATCAGGCGTGTCCGATGCCCCCGGCCCTGCGGGGCTCCTCGACGGGCACCAGGCGTTCTTCCTCCGAGCGATAGATCACGTAGGGCTTGGTCGTGCCCTCGATGACGGCCTCATCGACCACGACCTTGGCGACATTACGGAGCGAGGGCAGCTCGTACATCGTATCGAGCAGCACGTTCTCCAGGATGGTGCGCAGGCCCCGGGCCCCGGTCTTGCGCTGCATGGCACGCCGCGACACGGCGCGCAGCGCCTCATCGCGGAATTCCAGTTCGGACCCTTCCATGTCAAAGAGCTTGCGGTACTGCTTGGTGAGCGCATTCTTCGGCTCGGTCAGGATGATCATCAGGGCGGCTTCGTCCAGCTCATCCAGAGTCGCCACCACCGGGAGGCGACCGACGAATTCAGGAATCAGCCCGAACTTGATCAGGTCCTCCGGCTCCACTTCGTGGAACAGGTCCGAGCCGTGCGGCTTCTGGTTGGCGCTGCGCACCTCGGAAGTAAAGCCGATGCCGCTGCGCTGGGTGCGGTTGAGGATGACCTTCTCCAGGCCCGCAAACGCGCCGCCGCAGATAAAGAGAATGTTGGAGGTGTCCACCTGCAGGAATTCCTGCTGCGGGTGCTTGCGACCACCCTGCGGAGGAACCGAGGCGATCGTGCCTTCGATCAATTTCAGCAGGGCCTGCTGAACGCCCTCGCCTGAGACGTCGCGCGTGATCGAGGGGTTATCGCTCTTGCGCGAGATCTTGTCGATCTCGTCGATGTAGACGATGCCCGTCTGGGCCTTCTCGACGTCGTAATCGCACTTTTGCAGCAGCTTCTGGATGATGTTTTCGACGTCCTCGCCGACGTAGCCCGCCTCGGTCAGCGTGGTGGCGTCCGCGATCGTAAAGGGGACATTGAGGAGGCGCGCGAGCGTCTCGGCGAGCAGCGTCTTGCCGCAGCCGGTCGGCCCGATCAGCAGGATGTTGCTCTTGGCGAGTTCGACGTCGTCCTTCGGTTTGCTGGCCCCGCGGGTCTGCAGGCGCTTGTAGTGGTTGTAGACCGCGACCGAAAGCACCTTCTTGGCGCGTTCCTGGCCGATGACGTAATCATCCAGGACCTTCTTGATCTCGTGCGGCCGGGGGAGCTTATCGCGGGCCTTATCGGCGCGATCCTCGAGCTCCTCGCGGATGATGTCGTTGCAAAGTTCGACGCACTCGTCGCAGACGAAAACCGAGGGGCCGGCAATGAGCTTTCGGACCTCGTGCTGGCTTTTGCCGCAAAACGAGCAATAAAGGAGCTTCCCATCGTCCGTCCGGCTCTTGGAATCATCGCTCACTGCACATCACCTTTAAGCCCATAGGCCTACCGGGACAGACCAAAGGGCGGAAAATCCGCCCCGTAGGTTCTTTATATAACACGCCCAAAGCCACCCGCGCAAAGAACTGCGTTCCACCTAAGGCCTTGTAATCAAAGATATTTACCCTCATGCGGGCCGGTCAGGGCTCGGATTGGGCACTGCGTCCAGTCGTTTTTCGAGCACCCGGTCGATCATCCCGTAGGCCACGGCGGCCTCGGCATTCATGAAGTTATCCCGGTCGCTGTCCACCCGGATCCGCTCAATGGTCTGGTGGGTATGGTGCGCCAGGATGCGGCTCAGGCGCTCCTTGGTGTCCATGACCTCCCGGGCCTGGATATCGATATCGCTGGCCTGGCCCCGGAAACCGCCCGAAGGCTGGTGGATCATGATTTTGGAGTTTGGCAGCGAATGGCGCTTGCCCGAGGCCCCTCCGGCCAGCAAAACCGCGCCCATCGAGGCGGCCAGGCCCACGCAGATCGTGCTCACGTCGGGCTTGATGAACTGCATCGTGTCGTAGATGGCGAGCCCCGCGCTGACCGAGCCGCCCGGCGTATTGATGTACAGGGCGACGTCCTTGTCGGGGTTGTCCGATTCCAGGAACAGGAGCTGCGCGACGACCAGGTTCGCCATGTGATCTTCCACCTCGCCCACGACGAAGATCACGCGCTCCTTGAGGAGGCGCGAATAAATGTCGTAGGAACGCTCGCCGCGCGCCGTTTGTTCAACGACGATTGGCACCAGCCCCAGGGCTCGCTCGTTCATCAGCTGTTTACCTCTTTAGGCCGGCCAAAGCCGGTCAGTTCCGCGAAACTGGACGGTACGTCCACCACCTTGACCTGCGACAAAACCCAATCGAGCGCCTGATCCTCCAGCGCGGCGGTTTCCAGCTGGGCCATGGCCTCGCGGCTCTGCAGGTATTGCCGCCGCAGGGCTTCCGGGTCCGGATGCGAGGCCGCCGCGGCGTGGAGCCGCCGCTCGACCCGGCTTCGATCCACCTTGATGCCATTGGCGCGCACGATCTCCCCGATGATCAGTCCGAGCGCGACGCGCTTGCGCGCCGCCTCCTCGTAGGGCTCGCGCGGCGGCATCTGCTCGATCTTCTGTACCCCCATCCGCCGCAGCACCTGCACCTGCAGGTCGCGCACTTGCTCATCGACCAGCACCTTGGGCAACTCGAGCGGATTGGCCTTGTGCACCAGTTCCAGCAGTTGCTCGCGCACCCGTTGCTGGGAGGTGTCGGCGATCTCCTGTTCCATCGTCGCGCGCACCTGCGCGCGAAATTCCTCAATCCCGCCTTCTGCGAGCCCGAAGCCGCGAACAAAGGCCTCATCCAGCGCCGGGAGACTCTGCGCCTCGATGGCCTTGACGGTCAGCTCAAACACGGCGTCTTTGCCGGCCACGGCCGTGGCCCCGTAATTGTCCGGGAAACGCGCCGGGACCGTTTTGTGTTCACCGACCTTCATGCCGTGGAGCGCGGCATCGAGTTCCTGGAGGATCGTGCCGGCACCGAGCACCACATGAAGTTCCTCGCCCTTGCCTCCGGGAAACAGTTCCCCATCGATCCGCCCCTCAAAGGCGATCGTGACCCGGTCCGAGTCGGAGGCGGCACGATCCACCGGCGTGAAGATCGGCTTTTGCTTGCGCATGCTTTCGATCATCGCGTCGATGTCCGATTCGGTCACCTGCGCGGTGGGCCGATGGACGGTGAGCGCATCGAGCGGCTTGAGGGCCACCTCCGGGAGCACCTCGAAGACGGCGGCGTATCGGAGTTCCTCCCCGGGGCCACCTGGAGCGGTTCGATGCGCGGATCGCCCGCGGGCCTTAGGCGTTCCTGGGTCACGGCCTCGACGAAGCTCTTCTGCATCAGATCGGTGACCGCTTCCGAATGCACCTGGCCGCCGTACTGCTTGCGCACCACGGAAAAGGGCACCTTGCCCGGCCGGAAACCCTTCAGGCGGGCCGTTCGCGCCAGATCCTTGAGACGCTCGTCCACGCGGGTGCTCACCAGTTCCCCGGGGACGGTCACTTCGAGGCGGCGCTCCAGGCCGTTGCTCGAGACTAAAGAAACCTGCATGTGCCCATTGATCCTTAAAAATAAATCTGGTGCGAAAGAAGAGAC
Source organism: uncultured Gammaproteobacteria bacterium (assembly GCA_963717335.1). Taxonomy (GTDB): domain Bacteria; phylum Pseudomonadota; class Gammaproteobacteria; order Steroidobacterales; family Steroidobacteraceae; genus FEN-1191. The sequence continues at coordinate 1,165,970 of CAVQVZ010000006.1, forward strand.
TCGAACTCTTACGGGTTACCCCACTGGCTCCTAAGGCCAGCGCGTCTACCAGTTCCGCCACTTTCGCCTTGCGGCCCCGCCCCGCTGCCGGCAACCCTGGCCAGCACTCGATTATACCGTAGAGCGCCTCAGCCGAAGGCTTCCCCTCGCCTTAGGCCCTCTCGCGCGGACCGGCTCCGGGTGCGTGTTAGGCTAGTTTTGCAACCGTCGGCCGGCCACCCGCCGCGCGTCACAGCCAGCCACAAGGTGCGTGTATGACCCGAAACCTGCTCCGCCACTGTCAAACGGCCGCCCTGATCCTGATCGGGGCGTGCGCCACCTGCGCGGCGCAGGAGCCGGCTGCCACAGGGGCCGCGCAGGATTTGCTGCGCGCCCACATGGATCCGGCGATCGATCCGGGCGTGGATTTCTTCGCCTACGCCAACGGCCGCTGGCTCGCGGACAATCCGATCCCGGCCGCGGAATCCTGGTGGGGAATCGGCGCTCTGGTCAACGAGCAACTGTATTCGAGCCTGCGCACGATCAACGAGAATGCGGCCGCAGCGCCCCAGCCGCCGGGGAGCGAGCTGCAAAAGATCGCCGACTTCTGGGCCACCGCCATGGACCAGGGCCACGCCGAGGCCCTCGGGGTGCATCCGCTGGACGGGGAGCTCGCCCGCATCGAGCGTGTGCACAGTGCGCTCGATGCGCTGGATGTGGCGTTTGCGTTTGCGCCCCTGGATATCGATGCGTTCTTCGACTTCGATATCAGCCAGGACGAGAAGAAGAGCAGCGCCATGGCGGTGCACCTGTCCCAGGGCGGACTGGGCCTGCCCGATCGCGACTACTACTTCAATCCCGAGCGCGGCGTGGCCCACGCGCGCCAGGAGTACCTCGCTCACCTCGCCCGCTCCCTGGAGCTGCTCGGCCGCAGCCCCGCGCAGGCCCAGGCGCAGGCCCGCGGCGTGATGAAGTTCGAAACCGCCCTGGCCAAGTCCTCGCGCCAGCTTGCCGAGCTCAATGACCCGGGCAAGAACTACAACCCCATGACGCCGGCCGCGCTCACCGCCAAGTACACGCCCTCGATCGACTGGAGCGCGCGCCTGGCGGCCTGGAATCTGCACCCGGACTTCCTGATCGTCGGTCAACCGGAGTTCTTTGCGACCCTTGAGCAGTTGCTCCATCACACGCCGGTGCCGGTGCTGCGCGATTACCTGCGCGTGCACCTGCTGGACGCCTACGCCGCCTCGCTGAGCACGCCCTTCGACCAGGAGCAGTTTCGCTTCTACGGCCAGGTGCTCTCGGGCAAGCAGCAGCAAAGAGAGCGCTGGAAGCGGGTACTGGATGCCGAGGGCGAAGCGATGGGCCTGATGCTGGGCAAGATCTTCGTGCAGGACTATTTCCCGCCCGCCACCAAGAAGCGCTACGTGGATCTGGTCGAGGCCATCCGCACGGCCTACCACGATCGCATCGACGCGCTGTCCTGGATGAGCGCACCCACCAAGGCCAAAGCGCAGCTCAAGTTGGCCGCGATCACGGCCAAGGTCGGCTACCCGGACAAGTGGAAGGACTACTCGGCGCTGGTGATCGGCCGCGACTCGTACTGCGAGAACATGAAGAACGCAGCGCGCTGGCGCTTTAGCGACCAGATCGACAAGTACGGCAAGCCCGTGGACCGGAGCGAATGGGACATGACGCCGCAGACCTACAACGCCTACTACAACCAGAACAACAACGAGATCGTGCTGCCGGCCGCGGCTTTCACGATCCCCGGTACGCCCGATGCGCAGGTCGACGATGCGGTGGTCTACGGCTACGTGGGCGCGGCGACCATCGGTCATGAGATCACCCACGGCTTCGATGATTCGGGCCGCAAGTTCGATGCCGCGGGCAATCTCAGTGACTGGTGGACGGCCGAGGACGCCAAGGCCTTCCAGAAACGAGCCGACGCGCTGGCCCAGCAATTCGACCGCTACGAGCCGCTCCCCGGCCTGCACATCAATGGGGAGGCCAGCCTGGGCGAAAATATCGCCGACTACGGGGGCGTTGCTGCTTGGTCTGGATGCGTTCAAGAAGACCGAGCAATACCGCAAGGGTGAATCGATCGGGGGCCTGACACCACTGCAGCGCTACTTCCTCGGTTACGCGCTCGGCTGGATGATGTCGCAGCGCGAAGAAACCCTGCGCGCCGAGCTGCTGTCGGACGTCCACGCGCCGGCGAAGTGGCGGGTGATCGTGCCCCTTGTCCAACGTCCCGGAGTTCTACCAAGCCTTCGGCATCAAGGCGGGCCAACCCATGTGGCGGCCGGAAGGCGAGCGCGTGCAGATCTGGTAGGCGGCGAAGAGCGCTCGCGCGATGCATTTTATTGATTAAGCGCGCTGCGCACGTATGTCCGGGAGAGACCCCACGCTTATCGGCCGCGGGCGGTCGGATTGACCGGAGCCTGCGTTAGAATGGGCCATGCGCGCCCTCAAGATAACGGGTTTCGTGATCGGCGGTTTGCTGGCGCTGGTGATCATCGTATTGCTGGCGGTGTGGGCCTTCGTCAATCCCAACGATTACAAAGGGCGTATTGCACAGGCGGTCAAGACCTCGACGGGCCGTGAGCTGAGCCTTCCGGGCGACATCAAGCTCTCGGTGTTCCCCTGGATTGCCCTGGAGCTTGGACCGGCCAGTCTTGCCAGCCCGCCGGGGTTCGGCAATGCGCCATTTGCCGCAGTCCGGCACGCGGTATTGCGCGTCAAGTTGCTCCCGCTGCTGCGCAGGCAATTGCAGATCGGGCGCATCCGCGTGGACGGCCTGGACCTGCAGCTGAAGAAGAATGCCGCGGGCCACGGAAACTGGGAGGACTTCGGCCAGAACGATACCGCCGCACCGAGCACCGGCGGCGGCGGCGGGGAAGCGCTGCAGGATCTGGCCGGCCTCGTGATCACCGACAGCCGCATTCGCTATCAGGACCTGGCCATCGAGCATCTGAACCTGGATGTCGGGCACGTCACGGCCGCCGCCGCGGTGCCTATCCACTTTGGGCTGGACCTGATCACGGGCCATGATTCGCGGCCGATCCGCATGGACGGTGAGCTGGTGGCGACGCTCGATTGGGGGGCCAAGCGCTACCGCTTGTCCGCGCTGCAGTTAAAAGGCAGCTACGCCCCGAGGACGGGTGCGGCACCCGTGCCGTTTCAGCTCTCGGTGCCGGACCTGAACCTGGACCTCGCGGCGCAATCATTGAGTGCTCCGAAGTTCAGCCTCGAGCTCGCCGCGGCCCGCATTGTGGGCAAGATCGATGGGCGCGGCATCGTGGATGCGCCGATCATGACCGGCTCTTTTCAGCTCGCCCCGCTGGCGTTGCGCGACTACATGATCCAGCTCGGGGTGACCCCGCCGGTCACCCGCGATGCGCGAGCGTTCTCCCGGCTCACGGGAAGCGGGAATTTCTTCAGCGGGGGCAACGCGCTGCGCGCCACCGAGCTGAATATGCAGATGGACGATTCCACGCTCCGCGGCAGCGCGGAGATCACCAATCTGGATACCCTGGCCTCGAGCTTCGATCTGGCTCTCGATCGGATCGACATCGACCGGTACCGGAGCCCTGCGAGCGCCGCCAGCGCGCCGCCGAAGCCGCTCGCCAAGCCTGGCGAAAGGCCCACTACGTCTCTCAAGTCACTGACGACCAGCGGCACCATGAGGATTGGTGCGGCCACGATCGCCGGTATGAAGCTGACCAACCTCAGTATCGGCGTGCATGCCAAGGACGGCATCGCTCGAATTGCCCCGGCGACGGCCCAGCTCTACGGGGGTCAGTATTCCGGCGCCATCGTGCTCGATGAGCGCACCCGCGAGTCGGTACTCAATGTCGATCAGAGCATGACCTCGGTCGATATGGCCCGCCTGCTCGAGGACTTCGCCAAGACCAAGCGGCTCTCGGGTCGCGGTAACCTCAACTTACATCTTTCGGCCCATGGGCAAACCGGCGATGAGCTGATCAAGACCTCGGCGGGCCATATCGAGGCCAATCTGGCCAATGGCGCACTGGAAGGTATCGACCTCTGGTATGAGATCAAGCGGGCGCAGTCGCTCCTCAGGCAGCAGGCGCTGCCTGCCGGCACCTCCACCGGCCGTACGGCCTTCGATACGTTCAAGGCTTCGGCGGAGGTCAGCAACGGAATCGCAACCACCAAGGATTTGAATATCGCCTCGGCGTTACTGCATGTGACCGGCCAGGGTCTGACGAATCTGGTCAGTAAGGCGATCAACTACGACATCACGGCCACGGTTCTGAAATCCGCGCCGGGCGCAGCTCAAGACGTGGGCGGACTGACGCTCGCCGAGATTCCCGTCAAGGTCGGAGGCACCATAGACCATCCCACGGTCCGGCCGGACCTCGAAGCCCTGGCCAGGAAGCGCGTGCAACAGGAACTTGGCAAGCACAAAGACGAGCTCCGACAAAAATTGCAGAAACAGCTGCAGAACCTGATCAAGCAGTGAGGCAATGGCCTCCTTTTGCGACGCCCGGGTGCGACCCGCGGAACGGGAACTGACTCTCGTCTCTTGAGCCGTACGAGCGCGACAGCCCTACCGTCCCACCAGGTCCGAGATGACGAGGATGAACTCCCCGACGTCGAAGGGCTTGGCCAAGTGAGCTTGATAGCCAGCGACCAAGGAGCGTTTTCTGTCCTCTGCTCGAGCAAATGCCGTGAGGGCGAGGGCGGGAATTCGCCCGCTCCGAGGTTCCTTGGCGCGCAATGTGCGTATCAGCTGGAAACCATCCATCTTGGGCATACCGACATCGCAAATTAGAATCGTCGGCTTCGTCGTTTCCAAGGCGGCCAGCGCCTCCTCCCCGCCGCTAAAGCTCGTCACCCTGGCCCCCTGAGCTTCGAGCACCGCCCGTATCAGATCGCGCGCATCAGGTTCATCGTCCACGCTGAAAACGTGCACTCCCTCCAGCCGCGGGAGCGAGAGCGATTCCCCGGAGGGAGTTTCATGGGTTGGGTGGATCCGGGGCGAGGTCTCGTCCTGCAGCTGAACAATCGACAGGGGCAAATGCACAGAAAACGTCGCACCCTTCCCTTCTCCCTGACTGGCCGCCCTGATAGTGCCACCGTGCAGTTCCACCAGTTGTTTGCAGATCGCCAGCCCTAATCCGAGACCACCGTACGCCCGCGTGGTGGAGCTGTCTTTCTGCGAGAATCGATCGAAGACCTGCGGGAGGTAACTCGGGGCAATGCCAATTCCGGTATCGCTCACGCTCAATTCAAGGTGCGAATTCACCCGCTGAAGGAGTACCTGCACTTGTCCGCCCTTGGGAGTGAACTTGATCGCATTGGTCAGCAGGTTCCACACCACTTGCTGCAGTCGGCCAGCGTCGGCGCTGATCACGTCCTGGCCCGCACCCAGGATGGCCTTGAGGCGAATACCCTTGGTTTCCGCCGCGGGCGTGGCGGAGTCGACAGCGGCCTCTACCACGCTTGCAAACGAGATCTGGTGCAAGTCGAGTCGGAGCTTGCCCGTCATGATTCGGCTTAAGTCCAGAAGATCGTCGATGAGCTGGATCTGGGCACGCGCGTTTCGGTCGATGACCTCGATGGCGCGTTTCTGTTCATCCGGTCCCTTGGGCGGTCCCTCTCTCATTAGGAGCTGTGTCCAACCCAGAATTGCACTCAGGGGCGTACGCAGTTCGTGGGAAAGTGTCGCCAGGAATTCGTCTTTCAGCCGGGTGGCCCGCTGCGCGGCCATGCGAGCGCTGCGCTCGGCCTCCAGCAGCTCTTCGCGCTGCTGATTGACCTGCTCCATAGCCTCGATCCGCTTAGCCTCCGTCATGTCGCGGGTAAGCTTGGCGTAACCCATCAGCTGACCGGTGTCGTCACGCAGGGCGGTGATCGTGACATTCGCCCAGAACATCGTGCCGTCCTTGCGCACACGCCATCCGGTATCGACAAAGCTCCCCTGTTCGGCGGCGACCTGGAGTTCATGCTCGGGCCAGCCGCTGTCTTTCGCATCCTTCGGATAAAAGACCGAAAAGTGCTGCCCTATGATCTCCTCCGCCCTATAGCCTTTGATCCGCGCGGCCCCGTTGTTCCAGGTCGCCACTTTGCCATTGGGGTCGAGCATGAAGATGGCGTATTCGGCCACGCCTTCCACGAGGAGCCGAAAGCGTTCTTCGCTTCGGCGCAACGCCTCTTCGTGGGCACGCCGTTGGGTCAGGTCGCGTGTGACCTTGGCGAAGCCTAAAACCTGGCCTTCGGTGTCTCGCAGGGTGGTTATGACGACATTCGCCCAGAACAGCGTGCCGTCTTTCCTGACACGCCACCCCTCATCTTCGAAAACGCCGGTTTCCTTAGCGACCTCCAGTTCGTGCTCAGGCCAACGCTTCTGCCGGGAATCAGCCGGATAAAAGACAGAGAAGTGTTTCCCGATGATTTCCTCGGCGCGATATCCCTTGAAACGTTCCGCACCCGCGTTCCACGTGAGCACATGCCCCTCGGGATCCAGCATGAAGATCGCGTAGTCCCGGACGCTCTCGACGAGCAGCTTAAATCGCTCCTCGCTTTGGCGCAGATCTTCTCTCTTAAGGCCCGCCTCGCGTGACATGCTCCAACCCTAACACGGAGCAGAGCCGGCGCCGCACAAGTCAGTTTTCTCCGACCGGAGTTAACGCACTTTTCTGACACCCCGAATGCTATCGCTCTTTGTGAGCGCCGCGGGAACTCACGCCTCAGCTTGGTTTCTTATGGTTCACGCGGCGTTCGATGCGGCACTCAGGCTTCGTGTGGGTGCCTCAATATGGGGCCCCTGGGATTTTGACATGGAAGACCACGTAGATCGCTGCTACAAACGCGACTAATAAAATAAATCCAAAGAACCAGTAAGCAAGGGCCACAACCCAAAATGAAAACGGAGCATTGCCGAAGAACAATGGCCACATGGCAGGAAGAATCGCGCCAATAAAGAAAACCCCAAAGAGCACTTCGTTGTCACGGACCGCCGGAACAAACACGATCAGGAGTTGAAAGATCGGCAAGCCAATCAGGAATGGCCAGTACGCCCGCAGCGCCTCGCGCAACCGAACCCGCGGAGCGGTGCGTCGAGACCTAAAACTTCGCCGAAGCATTGGACTCTAACGCCAATTAGAAGGCACTGTGCGCCTCGGACCTGGCAGCAAACGCCGGACGCTCCATCGCATGGTAAGGGTACCAAGGAGCCTACATTGCGCAATGCACAGCATTGGAGTAGGACTCATGAGGGCACGCAATAAAGCCATCAATGACCGACAGCCGCATTGAATCAGGAGCAACAATGGAATACTCCTCGCGCGCCGCAGCAAGGGCTGATGCATCGTGCCTTAGAAAAGCAAGCGTTGCCGCGACGTAGGTTTTCCATTCAGCTGTTGCCTCGACGCTGGTTGCCCGCTCGAAATATGGAATCGCCTCCGCCTCCCGGCCTGCAAACGCAAGTGCTTGAGCTGCGTGGAAGGCAAGTTCGAGCCGTTGCTCAAGAGTCAATCGCGCGTTATTTGCAGTGGCATATCCGGCAAGCAGCGAAAGAGCTGCGTCGGTGCAGCCGATTTCAAGCAGCGTCCGCCAACCATACGTACTGCTGCGGCTATCAAACGCCTGATACGTTAATGACGTTTGCGCAGCAACTTCCGATTGCGGTACTGCGCACGTGCCAACGGCAGCGAGTACGGCGGCGACAATGTCAATCATGGGGCATTTTGGGGCAGCCATGCGCTTATGACATGATGCCGTATACCCAGCAGGCGTTGCACTACTTGTGGCGAGCACTGTTGGACGGGGCCGCAACGTTGATCTGAGCGCGCCGGACGACGAGGCCACTTTGTTGGCGATATATGGCTCACGGCAGCGCGATCAATTTGGCAGGCCAGCGCTGCATAGACGTCATCTCCGCACAGACTTTTACATTGATGAGGGTCTAAATCGTGTAACAGCGACCTGAACCAACAGCAAAGTAAACCCCACCAGCTCCATCGCCAAAGCTGCAGTGCCATGCAGCCCATACGCGAGTGCTGGAAAGTCCCAGCCTAGAAACGGCCACAGCAAAACCGTGAACGCGCCCGCGCTGAGATGCTTCGAGAATAGATCAAGAAGCAAATGAGTGGCAACACCGACAGTTACAGCCCACCATTTGGACGACTTACGCCACAAGCTGGTGCTTGCGAGTAACAAAAGAAACACAGCGGTATGCGCAAACCCGCGCTTTCCGGGAATCCAGCCGCCGTCCTGGGCGTGCTTGAGAAGCGCCAAGGTAAAGAAGACTGGCTTATCAATGAGATCCGGAAGCAGCGTTCCCAATAACAGCCACCGGAAGGGAAGCTTCGAGACGATCGGGCGGGCCATCGCGCTTCCCAGGCCCAAGTGTGCGAAGGGCAGCATGGCTAGGTCGGTGGCCTAACGCTCCGCATGAGCGCCGCGGGCACTCACGCATGAGCGTAGTAGTTTATGGTGCACCCGCGAGCTGAATGCGGTTGTTAGAGGCCGCGCCTGTCGGAGGGATGATTCACACCATCATAGACCGGGACCTCGGGTATATCGAAGGGATTGACGCCTTCAAGACAACCTACGTTATAACCGTATTGATCCGGGTTCGAGCGACGCTGGTGGTGCGTATAGATCCCGCACTCCGAGCAAAAATAATGCTTAGCGGTATTGGTATTGAATTGATAGAGCTTGAGGTAATGCTCGCCCTTGACGATTCGAATAGCGGAGAGGGGGGCCGATCCAACTACCGTTCCCCTACGGCGGCATATGGAGCAGTCACACCGCATAGGGTCAACGATGCCGTCGGGGAGGCTCAGTTCCAAGACGACCGCGCCGCAATGACAAGTAGCACGATGCTTGGAAAGAATTTCGATGGACCCGACTCTTTTAATCATGGCACGACGCCTCCTCGCGCCATCTAACGCTCCACACGAGCAGCGGGCGCCACGCTTGGCTTGGCAGTTCATGGTTCACGCGGAGCTCCATGCGGTAGTTAGACGGCACTGCCAGTTGCTAGGCACTAGAAAGTGCCCTCCTCACGCGCCAAGCCCAGGCGGCCAAAGCCGCACACACAACCGTGATTAAAATATAAAAGGGATCTTTGAGCATGGGACCGCCTTCGGCAATGGCCCGCCATATGTGCACCAGCACTAGCAGACCGAATAGCGCGCCGGTGGTTGTCACATAAGCTTTCATGGTGTGGCCCTTTTAAGATGCAGCGATAATGATTCTACTTGGTGCCGTCTAACGCTCCACATAAGCGCCCCGAGCACTCATGCTTAGTTGCATCAGCCAAGGAAATACTGCGAGAGGCCTGACACCTGAATGGTTCATGGAACCGTGCCTGCCTCTACCAACACGAGCCGGGTCGGATCCACATGCTTCTTAATGGCGGCGTTGACCTGCGAGATGGTCAGTGCATTGATCGCATCCGGGTATTCATCGAGCCAGGAGACATCGTAGCCACGCTGTACGGCTTGTAGCAATGCATAGGCCATGCCGCCCGTTGTCTCGAGGCTCACTCGGAATTCGCCGATCAGCCCTTCTTTGCGAGAGGTGAGTTCTTTTTCGGTGATACCCCGCTCCCACCAGGACTGGATTTCGTGCCGAGTCGCGGCGATTCCTTTGGAGAGAAGTTGCGGGGCGAAGGAGGCATAGACTTCCCAACTGCCATCGCTGAACGTGTCGTCTGTCAAGAAAGCGCTGATGCTATAAGTCAGGCCCTGCTCGTCGCGGACGTGGTTCATCAATCGCCCGGTGAACCCATCACCCAGAACTGCGGTGCCCACTCGTAAAGCGAGCGCATCCGGATCACGATACTGCAGGCCAGTCGGTGCTCCGAGCACCACTGATACGCTGGTCTTTCCGGGTAACTGCACAACGCCAGTACCGGCGGCCGTTAGTTTAGCCGGCCCACCAAGCGGCGGCGGTGAGGCACCCCCCGTCCAGCCTGCAAATGCGCGCTCAACTTGCTCACGCACAAGTGTGGGATTTGCATCGCCCACGACGACGAGTGTCATGTGCGCGGGCCCGTAGTGGCCCCGGTGATAGGCCTTTACGTCATCAAGAGTGGCGGTCTTGAGTGCGGCGCGATACTCGTCAATTGAGTACTTGCGATTGGGGTGGCCAAGTGGAAATGCGAGGCGCGAGAACGACTCGGCGGCACGGTAATCGGTGTCAATCGAGTACTGCTCGATCCAGCCCTCGAATTTCTGTTTGACCTTGTTGTACTCCTCGGCCTTGAAGGCGGGCGCGCGCAGTTGCTCGGCGATCAATCCCATCACCAGCGGGAAATCTTTCCTAAGTGTGTGTGCCTCGATCCAAAGGCTCTGGGGGCTTGTGCCAAAGTCAATTTTTGCCCCGACGGCTTCGAGTTTGGCGGCGACCGCGAACTGGTCCTCCGTGGTCGTGCCCCGATCCAGCATCCACGCGGTAAGGCTCGGAAGAGCGATGTTCCCCTCCCCCACCACGGCGTCACCAGCAGGCAGTGCACCCACAATACTGATGACGTCTTTGATGGAGGTTGGATAGATAATCACGTCGATGCCGACGACGCGCTCTCGTGTGGCATGCTCAGCGATGCGCGTTGCGGCGAGGGCCGGGGCGGCGAGCACGGCGAACAGAACCAGAACCTTGGCTGCGGTATTCACTTTTTGTCGCCTACGGGGACGAACCACCCGGTCGTACTCTGATCTTCATTCAAGTACGTTTGAGCCACTCGCTGCACATCGGCGGGGGTCACCTTCGCGAGTTGCTCTGGAAAGCGCTGATACAAAGTCCAGTCCCCCACCGCAATCCAATCGTTCAGCGCCATGGCAATGCCGAAGGTGCCATCGCGTCTGTAGGCCAGCCAGGCAAGCGTCTGATGCTGGTCACGCTCGACTTCGGCCTCCGTGACGCCCCCGGTCTGCACCTTGGCAATTTCTTCCAGGATCGCGGCTTCCACTGCGGCATGAGTTATACCGGGAGCCAACGACGCGTAAATCCGATGGAGCGACAGGTCATAGTGGAAGTCCGTGTTTGCGCCGACATCGAGCGCCAGGCCTTGATCCACCAGACGCCTGTACAGGCGACTGTTCTTGCCGTCGCCGAGAATTCCGTCCAGCACGGCAAGAGCGGCCTGATCCGGCGCGCGGGCGGTAGGCACCTTGTGCGCGATCAATATTGAACCGAGTTCCCCTGGTCGCTTAACGATCACACGGCGTGCTCCGGTCTGCTCAGGTTCCTCGGTGTAGATCGCGGGGATGGCCGCTGGGGAGCGCGGGTAGGCGCCGTAATATTTTCGGACGAGCGCGAGGGCGGCGGCGGGCTCGATGTCACCGACTACGATGACGGTAGCATTGTTGGGCCAATAAAAGGTGTCGTAGAACGCCTTCAACTTTTGGATCGGCAGATGCTCGATGTCACTGCGCCAGCCGATAGTGGGGTGGTGATAGGGAAGCGCTTGATAAGCTGCCGCGGCCACTTCCTCATACAGGACATTGTCGGGCTCATTCTTGCCGCGCTCGAACTCGTTACGCACCACGGTCATTTCGGACTGGCGATCGGACTCGCGCAGCCAGAGATTGCGCATCCGATCGGCCTCGATGGCGATGTAACCCTCCAGGCTCTCTATGCCGACGGTCGCGAAGTAGTTGGTGCGATCGAACGTAGTCTGGGCGTTGTATCTGCCGCCGACACGTCCCAGATACTGCTTGACACTATTACCCTTGGGATCGTTAAAGCCGCCGCTGCCCTTGAACATTAAGTGCTCGAGGAAGTGTGTTGCACCGGTGGTGCCCGTCACTTCGTTGCGGGATCCCACGTGGTAAGTCACGTTGAAGGTCACCACCGGAGCGGAATGATCGGGCATCACGAGTACATCGAGGCCATTTGCATCGAGCGTGTATTCCTCGATATCGCCTAAGGATCTGACGTGCGTAAATCCCGGCCAAGGACTCTTGGCGGGAGATTCGCTCGCAGCAAGAGGGCCAGGCTGGAGCGCCAGTGCCAACGCGAGCGCATAGACTGGGTGGACTGACTTCATCAAACCTCGTTACTGGAGAGCCGCGACGGGGATTTTAAGTTTCATGAACTTGGCCTCGTTCGTTGTTCTAAGACTGAGGCAAAGGACTGTCCGGCGCCGAATTATTATTCCAGACCTGAGGCTTGGCAAGCGCTTCCTTACGCTGTTTCCACAATGGTTCCAGTTGCACCCGATTTCGCATGATTTGTCATGACCCGGCATGCCAGCACTGAAATTCTTCGGTGCGAGCGAGGGGTAGCGCACCCTGAGGGCCGCCCAGCCTGCGGGACGAGGGCTATGCGGAATGCGGAAATGGTGGGCCGTGAAGACAGCGCAAATCGGGCGCACCTTGCTATATCTATGCTGCTTTTATTTGAGACGTTGGCGCGATACCCCCGGTAATACCCCCACATGTTGGCGCGTTGTTTATGAGGCTCCGTCGCCTAATTTTTTAAGCAGGAATATGAGTGCCGGAACGAACAATAAGACTTCTACAGCTTGGACTCCGGGATATTCGCCCGTATACGAGTGAATTGCATATGCAAACACGTTGTAGTGAACAAAAAGCATCACCACCAAGATCAGTATTCCGTGGCCAAAGTACGTACTAGCGCGCACTCGTACCGCCCAAATCACTGCAAGAATTAGAGGCAAAAGGCCAGACACGAGTGCAAGCTTCGTAATTGCCCAGATCCATTGAATCAATCCGACAGGCAAATCCGTACCTTGATTCGGCCGAAGGCTGATCGAACCTACGTAAGCCCAAAACGCAAAAATAAAAGTACACGCGAAAATGAAAAGCCACCGCACAGCTTCCAGTATTACTTTCATACGACTATTAGAATGGTTTATTGAACCGTCTGGGGAGGTAGTGGGACGTGAAGAATCCCCTCCCTTACGGTCCGGTGAAATACTCTGAAAACTTTACAGTCGAAAGTCGCTGGTGATCGTCAAAAACAAAGGACATCTCTGTTGTGCACTCAATTATCAGCGGTGTCCAGCATGTGTTTCTTTGCGCGGCCAGAATCGTTCGTGACTCAGGATGAAACGCTGAGTGCTCGAAATTCCGCTCCGTCAAATAGTCGTTAACACGGGACAGTGCGGACCCTGGTGGGAGCGCAGCGCTAATTGATTTCTCGGTCGCCGCTGGGGATTCGTTCCAATAATATCGCAACGGCGGAATGGCCCAGCAAACCATTAGCACTGTTATAACTACAAGTATCACTAGCCCGACATTAAGCATTGTCCTGATCACTGAAAGCGTCTACGCGGCATATTTCGGTCGAATCCTACAGAAGTAGGTGCTGGGAAGGCTTGAGTCTAGCCGTCCGTAGGAGAGCGCAGGGATGGGGAAATGGTGGGCCGTGAAGGAGTCGAACCTTCGACCAAGAGATTAAGAGTCTCCTGCTCTACCAACTGAGCTAACGGCCCCACCGAAAAATGGGGTGGACGACGGGACTCGAACCCACGACAGCCGGAATCACAATCCGGGACTCTACCAGCTGAGCTACGTCCACCATCGACATCACGCAGTTGGCGCGCCCGGCAGGACTCGAACCTGCGACCACCGGCTTAGAAGGCCGGTGCTCTATCCAACTGAGCTACGGGCGCAGCGGACGGTAACTCGACGCGTGACCATCGTTGGTCGGGGCAGCAGGATTTGAACCTGCGACCCTCTGCTCCCAAAGCAGATGCGCTACCAGACTGCGCCATGCCCCGATTCGATTCCTGAACGGGTCGCCCTGAATTCTAACCCGCCTCTGACGGGTCGCGCATCATACGTAACCTACAATCGTGCGACAATAGCGCCATTCCAACCTTGGGTTTGAGAGCATGAGCGCGAAAATCATCGACGGTAAGGCTTTGGCCGAGCAAATCAAGGCGGAAATCCGTACCGCCACGGACGCATTGGCGGCCTCTGGCAAGCGCCGCCCCGGACTGGCCGTGATCATGGTCGGCGATTCGGCCGCTTCCGAGGTCTATGTGCGCAACAAGCGTCGCTCCTGCGAGCAGGCCGGCATCGTATCGAGTGCGCATGACCTGCCCGCCAGTACCAGCGAATCGGACCTGCTCGAGCTCATCCGCTTGCTCAATAACGACAGCGCGATCGATGGCATCTTGGTGCAGTTACCCCTGCCTTCGCAGATTCGGACACGCCCCATAATTGACTCGATTGACCCTGCCAAGGACGTGGACGGCTTTCATCCCTATAACCTGGGCCGCCTGGCCCAGCGTGAGCCGCTGTTGCGCTCGTGCACCCCGTACGGCGTGATGCGATTGGTGGAAAGCATCGGCGTCAAGATCGCCGGTATGGAAGCCGTGGTCGTGGGCGCCTCCAATATCGTCGGGCGACCGATGTTGCTCGAACTGGTCCTCGCCGGGGCGACCACGACCATTTGCCACAGCCGCACCCGCGATCTGGGAAGCGTCGTGGCGCGAGCCGATCTGGTGGTGGCCGCCGTGGGTCAACCCAACATGGTCCGGGGCGAATGGATCAAACCAGGCGCGATCGTCATCGATGTGGGCATCAACCGGCTGCCGAACGGGAAGCTGGTGGGGGACGTGGAATACGAAACCGCCGCCGCGCGCGCCAGTTGGATCACGCCGGTACCGGGCGGAGTGGGCCCCATGACGGTGGCGATGCTGATGCAAAACACGCTCGAGGCGTACCAGCGCCGTTAAGCAGGTTGGCGCTTAGAAGCGGCGGCTGATGTAGGTCGATACGCCCTGGATGGTGTAGAACGCATTGGGCCAAATGACAGCCGACTCGCTCGGAGTTTTATTGCGCGCCATGTGATCGCCGATGCGGTAATCAACCCCCACATCCCAGTTCTTCCATAGGTCGTGCCATTGCACTCCCGCACCGCCATACCATCCGAAGGCGGGGGTCAGTGCTTCATAACGGGCGGCGCCCAGGAAAAAGTTCACCGCGAACGTCGATCCAAATCGATGCCGGTAATCCACGGCTCTCAAGGCAGTAAACAAGCTACCGCCTATGTTATCGAACTCGATACGGGTCCCGAAATCGTTCCGGCGACTCACGGCGCGACGCAGGCCCAGCCCGATGTGAAGGCTATCGTGGCTCGTCTTAATGGGAGGAACTGCACCCGCATCCTGCTCGTAGTCGACCTGACTCGAGGTCACGCCCAGGTCCACAAAATATTCCACCCGACGGCGAGCAGCCGCTGCCGCCAACCTTTCGGTATCGCTGTCGACGGTGTAATTGTCTTCGGCAGCCTCGTAATGAGAGCTGGCGGCCGGACCTGCATACCTTGCAAACGCAGCAAGGCGCCCGAAGGTGTCGCCGAACTCGTCCCTTCCTCCATCAACTCGCGCGCCGATCTGGAACGAATGCCACGGTCGCGAGAAGCTCAAGGCCAGTTCCTGTCCGCGCTGGTAATTGCCACCCGTGTAGTTGGCGTTCAACGCTGTTCGATATTGCAGATCCAGCTCGCGCCCGCCATTTATGTCCCAAATCAGCTCCAGGGCGTGGCTCTGCGCGCCCACACCGTCCCCGGGTATGCGCCATTGGGCGCCCCATTGGCCCAGCACCACACCGTAGTTGGTCATCCCGTCCTGATAGATGTGGTGCACATACCAGTTGGACTGCCACTCAGAGAATTCATAGCGCAACTGCAAATTCGGCCGCAAGCGGGGCAGATAGATGCCCGCGGACAGGGCGGTGCTGCCGAAGCGGAAGTTTTCGGAATGAAAGGTGTCCTCAGCGGCGTATTCGATGTAGGTCGATATCGGAAATCGCATGGGCAAGACGTACTCGCTTGAGAACGCGACCTGCTCATTGCCGAATTCCTGCGCGCCGGAGGTCGGATCGACATTGTCATAGGTGGCAGGATTGAAGAACGCCTTCACCACATCCCGGAAACCGCTCGGCCGATCACCACCGCCATACTGCATCATCCGGCTCAATCCGAGCGTCCAGCCAGGAGCCGGCTCCACATCGATATGAAAGCCGAACAGCCGCGGGTGGCCCGCGGTGTAGCCCCCTGCGTCGGACTCAATTCGATTGGAATAAGACATTTGCCCCATGAACAATTCGTAACGCAAACGCGCGACCGTCAAAGGTTCGACGCTTGAAACCGTCACCGAAGGCATGGTTGCCGCCTCAGTACCCACCAACATGCTGCCCAGACGAAACGGTGACCACCAGTGATCTCGGTAGCCGACATCGAACTGCGCTCCGTCCCAACCGAGGCTCGCGATCGTGCCCGTAGGCGTGACCCGATCTGAATTTCCCACCGCTCCCAGGCTGACCAGCGAATGATCTCCAAAACGCGCGAGCGCGCTCGCATAGGCCTGCCACGGGCTGTCCATCGGTGCGCCGTGCTGCTCGGGCTGCGTGAGCTTATTGGACTGCGTCGCCGCTACCTCTACCCCCACGCCCGTCAGGGCGGCCGGGGTCAGATACGGGGCAAGATCGCGCCGCACCTGACGGCACAGGCTCCTGTTCCCAGGGCAACCCGTTGAAAGCGCATCAACGACGGTGGCGACGCGGATCGGCCGTGTCATGACCGGCACCCCCGCCAGGGCCAATAATCGTTCAATGCGGGCCTCCAACTCGGGAGCGAGCGACAACGGCAAATACGCAGTCGCCCCGGCCATCGCGCGGCTGGTCGCGAGCAGGGCAAGAAATGCAAACGCAGACAGGCAGGCCGGGCGTCGCCCTGGGCCGAGGTCAGGGGTCATAGAGTTGATAATATCCCACGCGCCGCCATGCCAAAGTTCCTTCTCATCGACCATTCGCTCAAGGACCTGGGCGGCCACCATTACCCCTACGCTTATAGCGTGCTGGCGGCGGCGCAATCTGCCGGTTGGCAGCCGGTGCTGGTCACCCACCGCAGTTTCACCCAGCGCTCCGCCCTACCCCCTGAATGGCGGGTGCACTCGCTCTTCCAACACGAAAGCTACTCTCGTTACACGCTCGACACCCAGGCAACTCTGACGGAGCGAACCAACCGGTCGAACATTCCCGGCTGGCGGGGTGTTCGGGAGTGGTGGACGGCGCGCGCACGCGCTCAACTTGCCGCACAGTTCGCCCGAGATTGTGAGCAACTCTTCGCGCTCGAGAGGCTGGAGCCGCAAGACCAGGTGTTCATTGCGACCACTTCGGAGCTGGACTTGTCCGGTCTTACGAAGTTCCTTGGCCAATCGGGCACCGGGCTGGATTGCGACTGGCACCTTCAGTTCCACTTCGGCGTGTTTCGGGGCCGTGAACCGGACTACGACGCGCAGCCCGGGGCCAAGGCCGCCATGCGCCACAGCTTCGCCCGGTCACTGGCGCAATCCGGACCCCAGCGACTGCATTTCTATTGCACCACCGAGCAACTGACGGCGCAGTACCGGCGCCTAGGGGTCGCAAGCTTCAGAACTCTCCCCTATCCGGTCCACGAACTTTTCCGGCCCACGGCGCGCTCGCACGATTCCGGCCTGCCCCTGCGCATCGCCTGCCTTGGCCACAGCCGACGCGAAAAAGGGTACGCGCAGCTGCCGCACATTGTGCGCACGCTGTGGACGGAGTGGTTTGCGCCTGGGCGCGCGCAGCTGGTGCTGCAGACTCGACACCGCGCGACCCGGCGCGCGCTTGCGCGCCTGATTGATTCGCTCCCGGCAAACGGCGCTCCGCACCAGGTCCTGGACTTTGCCGGATTTCCATTGCCATTAGCCGGCTACGCGAAACTGCTGTGCAGCGCGGATGTGGGACTGATGCTCTATGACCCGACCCGCTACTACGCGCGCTGCAGTGGCGTGTTGCTCGAGATGCTGTGTGCAGGGGTTCCGGTGCTGGTCCCTGCCGGGGGATGGCTGGCCGACCAGATCGAATTCGAAAATCAACGGTATCTTGATGAGATCCAGCGGCGTGCCCCCAAATCCCTGCCCTGTCCTGAAGGCGGCGATATCGCGGTGAGCGAGGGACAGGAGTCCTTGTTGATCTCCTGCCGGTGGCGTCCGGAGGCCGGTCCGGGTGAGTTTCTGCGGCTCGAGTTTGCGATGCGGGACGCCGCCGGCGCCCGCCTGGGACTTGCGATGGCGATCGTGGGCCCGCGCCCCGGGGGATTGCCGGTGCGCACCTTGCTTCGATTGCCTGCCGGGTGCGCGCACGTGCAACTCTCAATGCACAATGCCTGGCAACGAAGGATCGCGCCGGCCACGGATGCGGAATGGGCCTTGCTGGTGCAAGCGATCCCGATGGGCGCGCTCGGACTGACCATTGCAGCGGGCTCGGAAGTTCCGCGCCTGCTGCGTGATGTCCTCGAGCATTGCAGTCACTACCGGGCGCGAGTCGCCGCGCACGCCGCGAGCTGCGCCCAAGCACACAGCGGCACTGCGGTAATCGAAGCACTGACGAGGGCAGGCGTCATTGCCGAGGCCCCGGCTACCACGTAGCATGCCTCCACAACCTGCCGCGCCGCCAATCACCATGTCCGTATCCGAAAAGCTCCATTTCCCGCTGGTCGATTCGAGTTACGACAATCAGGAAATCATTTCCTGCATGGCCACGCTGCTGAGCGGCCAGCTCACGATGGGCGCCAAGGTGCGCGAGTTCGAGGAGAAATTCGCCCGCTATTGCGGCGCGCGCCACGCCGTGATGGTCAACTCGGGCTCTTCGGCCAACCTGCTGGCGTTGAGCGTACTGACCAATCCCCTTCGGGGCGTTCACCTCCGCGCCGGTGACAAGGTCGCCGTACCGGCCGTGTGCTGGTCCACATCGCTCTGGCCGGTGCTGCAGACGGGACTTGTCCCGGTGCTGGTTGATGTGGACCCGCGCACCTTGAACCTCTCGATCCCCTCCTTGAAGGAGGCGCTGCGACAGCACGATCTTAAGGCCGTGCTGATGGTGCATGTCCTCGGCAATTCCACCGAGCTCGGAGAGTTGTTGGCGCTCGTCAAGGACCACAATCTGCTGCTGATGGAAGACACCTGCGAATCACTTGGATCCACCTACCGTGGAAGGATGCTCGGGGGCCTGGGGAGTTTCGGCACTTTCAGCTTTTATTTCTCGCACCACATGACGACGGTTGAAGGGGGCATGGTGCTCGCCGCGACCGATGAAGATTACGATCTGCTCAAGTGCCTGAGGGCCCATGGCTGGAGCCGCGAACAGAGCAATCGAGCAGCTCTCGAGAGCGCGAATCCCGACATTGACCCGCGATTCCTGTTCGTCAATGTGGGATATAACCTCCGACCTATGGAAATCCAGGCGGCCTTCGGCCTGGAGCAGCTGACCCGCCTGGATGACATGAATCAACACCGCCGCGCCAACGTGAGGCGGATCCGCGATTCCTTCCTTAAGCACCCATCATGGACTGGACAGTTGCATTTCCCGCAGGCGAGCTCTGAACTTGACCCCTGCTGGTTTGGATTTCCGTTTGTTGTCGACTCCGCGATCCGGCTCGACTATCGAAAATTTACCGGCCAGCTGATGCAGCAGGGAATCGATACCCGGCCGATCGTTTCCGGGAACATGGCCCTGCAGCCGGCAGTCCGGCACTTTAACGTGGATCTGAGCTTGGGCCCGTTCGCGGGCGCGCAGGCGATCCACGATCGGGGTCTGTTTATTGGCTGTCACGCGCGCCCCCTGGCGGAGAACACGGTCACACGGCTGGTTGATCTGATCCTCGGGTGCCTGCGCGACTGTTCGGGGTGACCGCGATTAGCCTCACCGAAAGCGCTCCTGTCGTACCGGAATACGCCGACTACGCGGCACTGCGTGGCCACGGCGTCGGCCTGACCGGAGCCCGCGGGGTGCTGGGACACATCCTGAAAGAGCGCCTGGAACGGCAGGGTATCGAATGCGCCTCCTTCGGAGGCGATATTAATGACGGGGCCGAGTTATCCGCCTGGTTCGCCCAGCGCCGGTTAGCGTACTTCTTCCACTTTGCCGCGCTGGTTCCGGTCACCGCAGTGGAAGGCAATCCGAAGCTCGCCTTCCAGACCAACGTCATCGGCACCTACAACGTGTGTAAGGGTTTGCTGGACACCCAGCCCGGTTGCTGGCTTTTTCATTGCTCTTCCAGCCACGTTTACGAGGCCACCCCAACCACGGCTCCCATCGATGAGGAGGCCCCGAAAAGGCCGCCCACGTTCTATGGGGCGACCAAGCTGGCCGCTGAAGGCGTCGTCGAGACGCTGATGGGCAAGCTTAAGTTTCCCTATTGCATCGGGCGGGTTTTCAGCTTTACGCACGCCGATCAACTCCCGCCCTACCTCGTGCCGAGCCTGCGTCAAAAGATTTCAGCGCTCCACGACGGGGACACGCTGGAGATCGACAATCCCTCCTCCGTGCGCGACATCCAGGACGCCGAGCAGGTCATCGATGTCATTTTGCACCTCGCACGGCGAAGGGCGGAAGGAACGGTCAACATCGGCACGGGCGTTGGCCAGTCAGTGAGAGATATCGCGCTGTCGGTCGCACGGTCACTTGGAAAAAGGATTGGGCTAAAGGGAACCGATCGCGGGCCGACCGGCTCTCTGATCGCCGACATCTCACGTCTGCGCAAGCTGCTGAGCCCACCTGAAAGCCCCACAGCGCCTCGACCGTGACGGCTACCGTCTCCATCGTCATTCCGACGTTCAACCGCTCCAAGCTCGTGAGCCGGGCGATCGACAGCTCGCTCGCTCAGACGGTGCCGGTCGAGGTCGTGGTGTGTGATCACGGCAGCACCGACGATACCCCCGCGGTGGCGGCGAACTATGGCTCGAAAATCCGCTATGTCCGCCGCGAGCAGGATCAAGGGCCGATCGTGTGCTGGCGCGATGGCATCGAGCATTCGAGCGGAGAATTCGTGCACATCAACTACGACGATGACTGGATCGATCCGACGTTCGTCGAAAAGACTCTGCCGATGCTCAGGCCGGAGGTGGGCTTGGTGTACACGCGCACGCGGATCCACGAGCCGGGCAACCCGCAGAGCAAGGTGCTGTTGCGCCACCCGCCCGGCATCCGGCCGGTCTCGCAGCTCGTGCAGTTCCTGCTGCGCGAGAGGCTTCCGATCAGTCCGGGCTGTGCGCTATTCCGCAGGCGCGATGCGCTGAAAAATCTGCTGCTGGAGGTCCCGGGCGCCGAGGGCCGTTACGGAAAGAACTCCGGGGTCGGCGAGGACCTGCTGCTGTTTCTGCTGGCTACGCTCGACTATTCGCGCTACGCACATGTGCCCGAAGCCCTGTCGCATTTTCTGGCGCACCCGGCCAGCATCACCACCCAGGCCGGGAGCAGCGGTCGGATGGAGGCACTATCCAAGGCCTACCAGCGCGCCAAGGACTATTACCTGCGGCAACCGGGCAGTCTGGCACCGCTGCGGGGTCTGTCAGCGCGGGTCGCAAGATCGCGCTGGCAGTTAGCAGGGCACCTGCACGGTTAGCCCCCTCGGCGTTTATTCGCGTCGCCAGATGGTGCGGCCGCCGGGTTGATCCTCCAGCTGTACCCCGGCCGCGGCGAGTTCCGCGCGGATGCGGTCGGCTTCGGCAAAATCGCGCGCCTGGCGCGCGGCGAGCCTGGCGGAGATCTGCCGTTCTATCTGGGATTCATCCGGCGCTGGGGGCGCACCCGACGGTGCGCGAAAATCTCCGGGGGGAGCCGGAACCAGATTTCCGGATCCACCTGCAATAGGGCGAGCACCCCCGCCAGCCGGCGCAGTTGCCCGCCTAAGCCCGCCGCGGCCTGCACGTTACCGGCTGCTCGGGCGCTGTTGATTTCGCGCGCCAACTCCTGCAGCACCGCCATCGCCTCGGGGGTATTGAAGTCATCGTCGAGCGCGGCCTCGAATCGTTCTGCGGCCCCTGCGCCGAGGGACTGCGATTCCACGGGAACCTCGGATGACGGCAATCCACGCAACGAGGTATAGAGCCTGGAGAGCGCCGCATCGGCCTGCTCGAGCTGCACGGTGGAATAGTTGATGGGTCCGCGGTAATGGCTGGCGAGCAGAAACGTCCGCAGCACTTCGGGATGCCGCAGCCGGGGCATCACCTCACGCAGCGTGAAGAAATTCCCCAGCGACTTGGACATCTTCACGTCATCGACATTGACGAAACCGTTATGCATCCACACATTCACAAATTGGGCGCCCGCCCCGCAGGACTGGGCAATCTCGTTTTCGTGATGCGGAAACTTCAGGTCCATTCCGCCACCATGAATGTCGAAGTGATCGCCCAGCAGCGCCCCTGACATCGCCGAGCATTCAATGTGCCAGCCCGGGCGCCCCAAACCCCACGGCGAGGGCCATGAGGGCTCACCCGGCTTGGCGCGCTTCCATAACACGAAATCGAGCGGATCGCGCTTGGCGGTATCAATGTCCACGCGCGCGCCCGCGCGCAGATCCTCAAGCCGCTTCCCGGACAGGCGACCATACCCCGGGAACTTCGCGACCGCGTAGCAGACATCACCGTCGCGGTCGACATACGCCAGACCGCGATGCAAGAGCGTTTCAATCAGGGCCACGATGTCGGGCAAGTGACCCGTGGCGCGGGGCTCGTGATCGGGACGCTCGCAGGCCAGGGCCGCGCAGTCCTCGTCCATGGCCGTGATGAAGCGCGCGGTGAGTGCCTGGATGCTTTCTCCATTTTGTGCGGCGCGTTGAATGATCTTGTCATCGATATCGGTGATGTTGCGCACGTAATTGACCTGATACCCGCGATGGCGCAGGTAACGACGCACCATGTCGAACACGACCAGAAAGCGCGCGTGGCCGATATGGCAGTAGTCATACACGGTGATGCCGCACACGTACATGCCCACGCGCCCTGGCCTGATGGGCGTGAACTCATGCTTTGAGCCGGTGAGGGTGTTGAAGATCCTCAGCACGCTAGCCACTCCACCGCGCCAGCCGTTCGCGCACCAACGGCGCGGTCATGGCCTTGAGGAGCGGGGCGAGCTCAGGTCCATGGAGGCGGCCAGTCAGCGCTGCCCTGAGCGGCGCAAAAAACGCCGCACCCTTAAGCCCGGTGGCCGCACGCAATTTGCCCAGCTCCGCCTCCTCGCCAACGGCAGCGGCGGTCGCGCGGAAGAACGCCGCACCGGCGGCGGCCACGGCCGCGCTGGCGTCCTCTTCAAAGGTCAGCGGCCCCCCGAACACGACCGGAAGCCATTCAGTGATCTCACCGGCCGCCACGATATTGGGCAGCAGAGCCCTCACGCAGGCCTCACGGCGCTCCGGGCTGACCGATGCAGGCAGGTACGGGTCAAGCCAGGCGATAGCTTCCGGGATGGTGAGCGAGCGCACCCACAGGCCCTGCCAATGGCGAAGCTGCACCGGGTCGAAATGGGCGCTGGCGCGTTGCAGGCGGTGCAAGTCAAAGTGCGCACTCATCTGCTCCAGAGTCAGGCTGGTGTTCTCCCCGCTGGTGTGGCCCAGCCTAAACAACAGATTGCAGATCGCCGAGGCGCTGTAGCCCGCCTCGCGCAACTCGCGCACCGATTGCGCACCATTGCGTTTGGACAAGGGCGCACCGTCGGCGCCGGTCAGCAAGGGCAAGTGCCCATACTGAGGGGCACGCAGCGCAAGAGACTCGAGCACCAGCAATTGGCGGGGCGTGTTGGCCAGGTGATCTTCACCGCGCAGCACGTGGGTGACCTGCATGAGCGAATCGTCCACCGCGTTGGCGAAGAAAAACGGGGGCGTACCGTCTTCCCGCCGGATGACGAAATCTCCGATGTGAGAGCAATCGACCCGCTGCGGGCCGTGCACCAGATCATCGAATTGCAAATGCCGATCGGGCGGCACCCGAAATCGAAGCGTCGGGCGGCCACCCGCCGCCAGGCGCTCAGCGCGTTGCTCAGGAGTGAGCGCTGCGCAGGTGCCGGCATAGCGTGGCGGCCGGCCGGCCGCGAGCTGGGCCCTGCGGCTCAGCTCCAGTTCAGCGCTGCTGCAATAGCAAGGATAGGCCCGACCCTCCAGTTCGAGCCGCGCCAGGAGCGGTGCATAGATGCTGCCGCGTTCCGACTGCCGATAAGGCCCGTGAGCGCCCCCGCGCCCCGGCCCCTCGTCCCACTGGAGCCCAAGCCATGCAAGATCGTGCTCCAGGGCCAGAACATGCGTGGGCGTTGTCCGGAGCGCGTCCGTGTCCTCCACGCGCAGTACAAATCGCCCGCCTGTGCGCCGCGCCAGCAGCACGCTAAAGAGCGCCGTGCGGACATTCCCAAGATGGAGTTCACCGGTTGGGCTGGGCGCAAAGCGGGTCACGACGGCGGCGCTATTCATCCGTACAATGGTACGGTATCCGGAGGCCGGCACGCACGGCCGGCGCCACAATCGCTCAGGAGCTGTGCGCACCATGCACCCAGCACGGAAGCATCATGATCGCATTCGAGCACGGCAACGCGCCGCGGTGCCCGCCGTGATCCGCAAACGCTTGCGATGAGCACGCTGTTGGCCTCCGACCTGCACCTCGATGGCAGCTTTCCGGAGGCCATCGCGCAGTTCCACTCATTCCTGAGCGGCCCCGCGCGCTCGGCCGAGGCGCTCTACATTCTCGGCGACCTGTTCGAGAGCTGGGTGGGCGATGACGACGATGATCCGGACCGTGCCCGCGTCTGCGAGGCGCTGCGCTCGCTCACTCGCGCGGGCGTGCCCTGCCATGTCTGTCACGGCAATCGCGACTTCCTGCTGGGTAGCGGCTTCGAGCAACGCACGGGCTGCCGAATTCTCACCGATCCGACCATTGTCGAGCGGTACGGTGAGCGCGTGCTGCTTACCCACGGTGATGCGCTATGCGTCGATGACACAGCCTATCAGCGCTTACGCAGCGTAGTGCGCACGACCGCCTGGCAGCGTAAATTCCTGCACCTGCCGCTGGCCACCCGGCGCATTCTGGCCGAGGCCGCGCGCGCGGGCAGCCGCAACCATACCGGCGCGGTGGCGCCCGAAATCATGGACGCCAATCAGGCGGCGATCGTCGAGGTGATGCGTGCCTGCCAGGTGCGCACGATCGTCCACGGTCATACCCACAGGCCCGCGTTTCACGAATTTATCGTCGACGGCACCCCGGCGCGCCGCATGGTGTTGGGCGCGTGGTACGAACACGGCAGTTACCTGCGCTGGGACGCGCGCGGTTTTGAGTCGGTGGCCATAGAGCGAGGCAATTCTTCCTAGGCTGGGGGCCCGGAATGGAAGCGTAGCTGCGTATCCTCGCTGGTGATGAGATTCGCCTCGATGGCGGCCAGTTCCGCGAGGCGCCCCTGCCAGTCGCTGCCCTTGGCATCCTCGGCCGCCGCGACGGCCAGTTCAAGGTAGAGATCGGCGTGACGCGCCTCGGCTCGCTCCAGGTCGGCGTAGAAATCACCGAGCGGCGCCGGCAGGCGCGTCGCCAGACGCTCGAAGCGCTCCCGCGAGCGTGCCTCGATGAGCGCGCTGCTGAGCAACAGGTCGAGCCTCCGGCGCGGTTCGTGAGTGGCGAGCCCCGTGCGCAGCGCCGAGGCGTAACGGCCAGGCGCCAGGCGCTGAAAGCGCACGCCCAGGCGACTCATCCACCGGGTCACCTGTTCAAAGTGCCGCAATTCCTCCCGGGCCAGCCGGGCGAGTGCCAGGCACTGCCTCTCGTGCTCCGGATAAGCAAAGATCAGGGCCAGGGCGGTCGAAGCGGCCTTTTTTTCGCAGTAGGCATGATCCACCAGCAGCTCCTGCCAGCGCGTGCAGGCCGCCTGCAGCCAGCGCTCGGGAGTCGGCACCAGGAGCGATGCGACCTCCAACCCTAGGCCGTTCGCTGCAACCATTGCTCGCGCACCGCCTCGATTGAGCGCGCGGCCTCCATGGCGCCGGAAAAGCGATCGTTCACTTCCTTGGCAAGCAACTGATCAAGGAGCGGCTGGAGGCTGGCGAGTTCAGCGGGAAGCCTGGGGATCGGCGTATTGCGATGCATATACAGCACGGTCATCGGATTGTCGGCGCGGTACGGTTTCTCACCGGTCAGCATTTCGTAGAGCACCACGCCCAGACTATACAGATCGCTCCGGGCATCGAGTTGCTGGCCATGGCCCTGTTCGGGGCTCATGTAGTGGGGAGTGCCAAAAATCAGTCCCTTGTCCGTCAGTTCCATTTGCAGCGCGGCTTGCTTGGCCATTCCAAAGTCAATCAGGGCGAGCTGTTCTTCGGTGCGCAACATGACGTTTCCGGGCTTGAGGTCCCGGTGCAGGATTCCGGCCTCATGGATGGCGCTCAGGACGTGGGCGAGCTGCGTTGCGTAGCGGAGCGATTCGGCCGGCGCCAACCCGGTCTTCATGCGCCGGCGCAGGTCGCCCAGCGGAAAATACTCCATCGCAAGGTAGGCGTGGTCGTCCGCGATCCCCAGTTCGTGCAGGCGCACGATGTTGGGGTGCTGGATCCGCTCGGCAATTTCATATTCCTGCAGGAAGCGCTCGAAGGACTGATCGATCCCTGAATCATCGCGCTGCGATGGGGTGACTTTGAGCGCGACCAGGCCGTCGGCCTTTTCGCTCTCGGCGATGTACAGATGCGACACCGAACCACGTGCCAGCAGTCGCGCACGGCGGTAACCGGGTATGTGCGCGTCACCGAAGCGGTGCGACTCACGCGCTTCCTGCGACACCCGCCATTCAGCCATTGCGAGCCGGTGTCGATGGCTGGCCCGCTCAATGCCATCGATCAATTCGGCGTGCGCAAAGCGCTGCTTGCAGACCACCGCGAATGCGCCCCAGCCCAGCGCCGCTTCGCGCGCGCGCGGGTGTTCCCTGTCGAGCATGAAGATGACCGGAGCAAAGCCGCTGCGGTTGCCCAGGTCGCGAAGCCACTCCATGCCGTCCCCGCCAGGCCATGACTGGCTGAGCAGCACCGCATCGTACCCCTGGGCAAGGAATTCCGGCGGGATCGGGCCGCGCTCGGCGGGGGCGTAGGGCACCACTTGCGCGGCGGGCCACCGGCAGCTGGCGTGGTGTCGAATCAGCGACTGGACTCGTGGTTCTTGTTCAATCGTCAGCAGGCGCATGCCATTTCAATCCAAGTATCAGGAACTGAGTCGCATTCACACTAACATCGCTTCGGGCCTGCACGCTCACCAAATCACCCGCGCTGCCCAGGAGCTGCGCACAGTTGCCCAGCCGCAGCTCGGTCTCTGGATCGAATCCTGCAGCGCTCATGCGCGCACACGACTCGCCATCCACCAGTGCGCCCGCGTCCCCCCCGACTCCGTCCACCGCGCACGCCAGCACCAGGAGTGGCTCGTTTCCCGCCAGCAGCCCGGCAACCGTCGCGGCGAACTCTAAGGCGGCCGATTCGAACACGGCCGGCCAATCCGCGTACCAGGCCTGCATGCCCGGCGGGCCCATCTCAATGGCATGTGCGACGCGCACGGCCGCTATGAGGGGGTTCTCGGTCAGCAGGCCGCGCCAGTGTACGGTAAGGCCATCGGCGCTCGCCTCGCGCTCAAGAATCTGCGGCCATAGAGGCAGGCCTTGGGCCATGACCGCTGCGAGGCCCCGCAACAGCGGCCGGCGCGCACGCCGAAGGCTACTCGCGTTGAGGTGCGCCGGCATGGCGCAGGTCCTCAGAGGTTGCTGACGACCCTGAGCGCGCCATGCGAATCGGCACGCCGCAGGGAGCGCGCGGCATCCGAGCGATCGCGCTGAAGGCGCGAGAGGTATTCCGGGGTGACATCGCCCGTGACGTATTCACCCGAAAAACAGGACGTGTCGAACTCGGTGATCTTTGCATTGTCGTGCTGGCAGGCGGCCACCAGGTCGGCCAGATCCTGGTAAACGAGCCAGTCAGCGCCTATCAGCCGCGCCACCTCTTCCTCGCTCCGGCCAGCGGCGACCAGCTCGCTGGCGGCCGGCATGTCGATCCCATAGACGTTCGGATAGCGCACGGGCGGGGCGGCCGAGGCGAAGTAAACCTTGCGGGCGCCGGCCTCGCGGGCGAGCTCGATAATCTGCGCCGAGGTCGTGCCACGGACGATCGAGTCGTCCACCAGCAAGACGTTCTTGCCGCGGAATTCCAGATCGATGGCATTAAGCTTGCGGCGCACCGAGCGCTCGCGAAGCTCCTGGCCGGGCATGATAAAGGTGCGCCCGATGTAACGATTCTTGTTAAAGCCTTCGCGGTACTTGATGCGAAGCTTCTGCGCCATTTGCAGCGCACTGGTGCGGCTGGTATCGGGAATCGGTATCACCACGTCAATGTCGTGGTCCGGATGGTCGCGTCGGATCTTGTCGGCCAGGCGCTCGCCCATGCGCATCCGCGCGCGGTATACGGAAATGTTGTCGATGATGGAATCAGGCCGGGCGAAATAGACGTACTCGAATATGCACGGCGTGTGGCGCACGGTGCTCACGCACTGTTGGGCGTGCAAGCGCCCCTGCTCATCGATGAACACGGCTTCGCCAGGAGCTACATCGCGCACCAGCTTGAAGGACAGGATGTCGAGGGCCACGTTTTCCGAAGCCAGCATGTACTCGGTGCCCCGCGCGGTGCGCCGCTCGCCCAGCACCAGCGGTCTGATGCCGTTGGGATCGCGAAATCCGAGCACGCCGTGCCCGATAACCATCACGACCACCGCGTAACCACCGCGGCAGCGCCGGTACAAGGCGGAGGTGGCCGCAAAAATGTCAGCCGGGGTCATGCGTTGCGTGCCCACCCGCTGCAGCTCGGAAGCCAGCACGTTAAGCACGACTTCCGAATCGTTTGTGGTGTTGAGGTGGCGCCGTTCCTCCCGCGTCAGCACATCCGCCAGCTCGGCCGCGTTGGTCAGGTTGCCATTGTGCGCCAGGCAAATTCCGTAAGGCGCATTGACGTAGAACGGCTGGGCTTCGGAAGCCCCATCGCACCCGGCGGTCGGGTAACGCACGTGGCCGATGCCCACGTTGCCGCGCAGCTCGAGCATGTGATGCTGCTGGAACACATCGCGAACCAGGCCTGCGCCTTTTCGCACGCACAGCTCGCCGGCATCGGCGGTCATGATCCCCGCGGAATCCTGGCCGCGGTGCTGCAGCACGGTCAGCGCATCGTAAATGCGCTGATTGACCGGGCTGGTGCCGACTATGCCTACGATGCCGCACATTGGGGTTAGGCCCTTTCTTCCGAGGCGAGCACTCTACTCTCTCCGACCAGCACGCGCAGCACATTGCCGGCGTGCTCCGCGTACGGCACCAGCGTGGAGCTGCGGTACCAGTGTTCTTCGTGCAACCGCACCGCGTGGCACAGAATGGCCAGCACACCCAGCGCCACCGCACCGCGAAGGAAGCCAAACAGGAAGCCCAGGAAGCGGTCCATGCTGCTAAGCAGTGACACACGCACGAATTGCTTCACGACGGCGCCGACCGCAGTGCCCAGCACCAGCACCGCGACAAAGATGATCGTGCGCGCCGCCCAGGGTCGCACGGTCTCGGCATTTAGTGCGCCGCCCAGATGCGGCTCGAGCACGTAGGCGAAGTGCCAGGCCAGCCAGAACGCGGCCAGCCAAGTAACCAGCGAGATCACTTCCCGTACAAACCCCCGATAGACCCCGGCCCCGCAGGAAAGCGCCATCAGCGCAATGATTACGTAATCAGTCCAATTCATACGTCAAACTGCCTAATGGGTCGCGCGCGCCGCGAACGGTGCGGAATTCTACCAGTACCAGACTATGGGGACGCGTTGCACAGGTCTCAAGGCACGGTATTGACAATGGGCTTAAGTCCACTCGCCTGCATTTTCTGTTTAAGTGCGACGGCAGTCGCGCGCTCGGGCTGGGCGGGGCTTCGAACCCGGAACAAGCCGCGATCATCGGGGCCGGCCACTTCCACCGCAAAACCCTTGGCCGCGACCTGTTTGGCCATGTGCTCAGCATAGTCGCGCCGCGCGAAACTGCCGACCTGCACGGTCCATCCTGACTTTATCGTGCCTTGCCGTGCCGGGGCCCCGGCATGTGTGGCCGCGGGCGTCGGCGTCGATTTGGGCGCCGGCGCTGAAACGCCAGGAAGGCTGGCGGTGTTCGAAGCCGGAGGAGAGCTTCGAACCGGATGCAGTGAGCTGCTGGCCGCAGATGTCACGGGGACAGCGCTCGGAGCGGTCGGTGAGTTGCTCGATGCGGTGGGAGGAATGTCGGTTGCAGGGACACTGGCGCCCGCAGGCTGCGCCGTCGCGGTGTCGCGCAGATCAATGGTGTATGAGCGCACCGGTGGTCCGGCGCTGGAACTCGTACCAGGCTTGAGGCCTGTACTGGGCGGCCCGCGAAACAACTCGGGAACCAACAACACGACCACGATGACCACGATAGCCGCGCCGGTCAGTCGTTCCTTCAGGTGATCTTGCAAGCGCGGAGGTCCTCGGAAAAATGGATGCTCTTATTATAACTGACGAAGCCGCAAAGCCGGGCCCACGGTATGAAACGATCCGCATACCACCACCCGATCGCCGGCCTGCGCGAGCTGCACCGCGCGCTGCGTTGCGGACTCCACATCGACGGCCAACTCCACCGGTGCGCGCAGCGCGCCGAGGCGCGCCTTGAGTTGCTCCGCGCTCAGTCCCCGCGGGCCCGTGAGCGTGCACAACAGCCAATAATCGGCGAGCGGTGCCAGTTGCGCGGCGACGGCGGCAACGTCCTTGTCTTCGAGCATGCCCATAACGATGAAAGTGCGCCCTGCTGTGGGTCGCGAGCGCAACTCGGCGGCCAAGACCTGCGCGGCGGCTTCATTGTGCGCAACGTCGAAGACCCATTCGACCGGCCCCGGAATGATTTGCAGGCGACCCGGTAACCGGACGCTGCGAAGCGCGGCAGCGACCGCGATCGGGTCGGGGGATGCGGGAAACTTCAAAACCCGCCATGCGGTGAGGGCCACGGCCGCGTTGCGGTACTGGATCTTGCCTGGAAGGACCGGTGCGGGCAGGCGCGCGCAGCTGCAACCCTCAGCCTGATAATCCCAGGTGCGATCCTCGTGGATACGCCAGTTAAAATCGCGTTCCGCGGTGAGCACCTTGCACCCGAGCGCGGACAGCGCCTTTCCGACCGTGACAGGCATGTCACTGCTTCCCAGCACCACAGGGCGCCCGGCCCTGAATATGCCGGCCTTCTCCGCGCCGATCGATTCGAGCGTACTGCCCAACCAGTCACAATGATCCAGCCCCACCGAACACAGGACGGCGAGGTCGGCATCGACGATGTTGGTCGCGTCCAGCCGCCCGCCCAGACCCACCTCGAGCACTGAGAAATCTACATTGCCCGCACGGAATGCCAGCAGCGCGGCCAGGGCATTGAATTCGAAATAGGTCAGCGATTCCTTGCCGCGCGCCGCCTCGATCTGCTCAAAAGCAGCGCACAGCGGCGCGTCTTCGATCTCAAGTCCATCGATCGTGATGCGCTCTTGGTATCGCCACAGGTGCGGAGAGGTGAACAGTCCGACGCGCTCCCCGTGCGCCTGGGCGATCGATGCCAGAAACGAAGCCGTCGATCCCTTTCCATTGGTGCCGCCCACCAGCACGGTGCGCCCGGCGGGCGGGAGCAGCGCGAGGCGAGCGGCCACCGCGCGCACGCGCTCGAGCCCAAGGTCAATGGCGCGGGGGTGCAGATCCTGCTGATAGGCCAGCCACTCGGCCAGCGTGCGCCCGGTGGGCATCGGGAAATTCTTTGCGGGCTATGCGGCCGCGAGCGGCGGTCGCTTTTGCAGAAGGCGCAACAGCGCGGCGAGACGATCGCGCATCTCCCGCCGGTCAATGATCAGGTCCAGGGCGCCATGTTCGAGCAGGAATTCGCTGCGCTGAAAGCCTTCGGGGAGCGTTTCACGAACCGTTTGCTGGATGACGCGCGGTCCGGCAAATCCGATCAGCGCGCGCGGCTCGGCCACATTGAGGTCCCCGAGCATCGCCAGGCTCGCCGACACCCCACCGGTGGTCGGATCGGTCATGACGGAAATGAAAGGCAGGCTGGCGCGCGCAAGACGGGCCAGCGCGGCACTGGTCTTGGCCATCTGCATAAGCGACAGCAGCGCCTCCTGCATGCGCGCACCGCCGGTCGCCGAGAAGCACACCAGCCCCACTTTGTGCTCGATGCAGTATTCCACGGCACGACGAAACCGCTCTCCGACGACCGATCCCATCGAGCCGCCGAGAAATTGAAACTCGAACGCACAGGCCACCACTTCCTCCCCGTGGAGGCGGCCCGCCAGCGCAATCAGCGCATCGCGCTCGCCGGTGGCCTTCTGGGCTTGCAGCAGGCGGTCCTTGTAGCGCTTGGTGTCCCTGAATTTCAGCGGATCCTCGGGCTGGACCTGCGCGCCGATCTCCTGCTTGTCGCCCGGATCCAGAAACGACTGCAGGCGCAGGCGCGCCCCGATCCGCATGTGATGCGAGCACTTCGGACACACGTTCAGGTTTCGCTCGAGCTCGGCACGATAGAGCACGGCGTCACAAGCGGGGCACTTGATCCACAGACCCTCGGGGATCGAGCGCGAGCGGCGTTCGGTCTTGATGCGCGAGGGCACGATTTTCTCGAACCAGGTCAAAGCGCGGGAACCTCGCCGATGGGATAGAAATCGATCATACCGGAATCGTCCGGCAGTCCGAACTGCGCTGAATATTCCACGCTCCAGAAATAAAGCCCGTGCGCGGCGGCCGTGACCTCCCCGGTGCGCCGATCGCGGGATTCGAGCTGTTCCCGGGCACGCTCGGTCCCCGCCTCCCCCCGCCCGACCGCCAGGAGCGTGCCCACGATGTTGCGGACCATGTGCTGCAGGAAGGCATTGGCGGTCACCTCGATGCTGATCCAGTCCCCGCGCCGCCGAACGCTCAGTTTCTCTATCGTGCGCACGGGCGAGTGCGCCTGGCATTCGGCGGCCCGATAGGCGCTGAAGTCGTGCTCGCCTATCAGCGGTATCCGCCGCCGCCTGCATGAGTTCGCGTCTGAAGCGGCGGATAGACGACCAGGGCGCGGCCTGCGGCCAGCGCCGATCGCGTGGGCCGGTTGAGCAGCAGATAGCGATAGGAGCGGCGCAGCGCCGCAAAGCGGGCATGGAATTGGTCCGTGACCGGACTGCACCCAGCGTACGTTGATCGAGGAGGGCAGCACGCTGTTGACGCCAAACAGCCAGGCTCGTTCGCTTCGTTGTGCTGGCGGTGTCAAAGTGCGCCACCTGACCGCGCGCGTGCACGCCGGCGTCGGTGCGACCGGCACAGGTCAGTTCGACCGGCGCATCGGCGACGCGTGCGAGCGCGCTTGCTCGAGCTCCTGCTGGACGGAGCAGGAGTGAGGCTGGCGCTGCCAGCCATGGTAGCTCGTGCCGTCGTACTCGACCGCCGATCGCGACGCGGCCCATGGGCCGGCGGTTCAGCCCGGGAGCGAGTCGACCAGTCGGCGAGCTTCGGTCTTCTGGGACGCCGAGCCTTCCGCCAGGACCTCTTCGAGGATGCTGCGCGCACCTTCCGGATCGCCCATGTCCATGTAGGCACGAGCCAGATCGAGCTTGGTGCCGACCTCGCTCATGGTCGCCGGTTCGGTCTCGTTCAACTGCGGCTTGCGTGTTCAGGCGCTGGGTCGATGCGAACGCCGCCTTCGTTCGGCGCGGCGCTTTGCCCGACGTCCAGATCGAGCGCCCCGCCGGGCTCGCCGGTCATGTCCAGACCACCCAGGTCCAGATCGACATCGCCGCCGACCCTGCCCCTTGAGCGCCTCGAGCTGCGCCGTGAGGCCTTCCCCGGCGGCGCTGCCGGGCATGATCGCCGTGGCCAATGCCGTGGGAGCGTCATCGGCGCTGGGCGCGGAAACGTCCATCGCCGACGTCCTTGTCCGTGAACAGCCAGGTGCCGCTGGCGGTCCCGGCGGGCGAGGAAGACATGAGTTGCGTATCGTTGGATTCGGACTGCGCGCGGTCGAGAACAGGTCGCGCGTTTCCTCATCCAGGCTCGTCATGCGCCGTGCTGGAGGAATCCGAATCAGAGCTCGGTGCTGGCCGGTGTCGGCGTCCGACAGACTCAAGCCCAGATCCACCACCGACAGCTCGGCGGTCGGATCGGCGCTCTGCATCAGGTTGCGGCTGCTGGCATCGAGCTTCTGGCGGATGGTCGGGCTCTCGACGTCCGGACTCATCAGGTTCTCGACCGTCGGGGAGTCCGGGCTCGGATCGCCAAAGTCCAAGGTCACGGTCGGGGACTGCTCCATCTCGCGCGTCGAACCGGTGGCATCGCCGCCGCGAGCCGGATCGTCGAGCACAAAGTCCACGCCGGTATCGCCTACGGCGCGTGCCTCGCCGGTGGCCTCGGTTCCGCCCAGAGCAGCGCCCAGATCGAGGTCCACGGCATCGCCGGCCGAATCGGAAGTGACGGTCGGTTCGCCGAGCAGGTCGAAGTCGACGCGATTCTGGCCACCCTCGAGGTTCAGGTCGACCCCGGCGCTGCCGACGCCGTGCAAGCCACCGGCACTGGCGAACAACGGATCTTCGGGCGCAATCTGCCGGCCCATGATGACGATCTTTTCCCACTCGCCGGCGATCGCCTGATCGCGCGTTCGCAGACGAGTTCGCGCGCCAGCTGCAGGAACTGCTCCTTGTTGCCCCAGACGAAGAACACTTCGAGCAGCTTGAGCTGCAGGTCGCGCCGCTGGGGCTCGCGGGAAATCGCAATGCGCACCAGATCGGCGGCCTGGTCGTACAGACCATAGGCCATGTGGAAATCCGCCTCGGCCAGCGGATCACCCTGGTCCAGAGCGACCGCCGTGCCGCTGGCGGAAAGCGCATCGTCGGTGACCGGCACGGCGCGCAGCGGGGCCGAATCTCCGCGCCGCCCATGCGCGGCATCGGATGAGCGCCTGATTCCTCGACGACAAATGAGGAGTCCTGCTTGCTCTGCAGCGTCCGCATGGGCTGCGTTTCGGCCTGCTTCGCGCTTAGCGGCGGCGGCCTCGAAGGCCGGGTTGGTCAGCCGATCCAGGGTGTGCCCGAAATCCTGCTCGCGACGCGCCTTGAACTTGCGGATTCCAAACACGGCCGCGAACAGCACGAGCGCGAGACCCAGCAACAGGTACCAGTTCGAGGCGAGCCACCCGAGCAAACCACCGCCTTCCTCGCCCGTCGCTGGGAGGAGGCACTTTCCTGACGGACGGCTTAGGCGTGGCCGGCGCAGTTTCCTTGGGCGCCTCGGCGGCGGGCGGCGGGGTCTCCTGGGGAGCGGGGGTCGTCACCGCCGGTGGCTTGGCCGGAGTCGGCACGGGCACCGGGGCGGGCGCACGGGCGGCGCCTCCGGAATTGAGTTGCTGCTGGAGTCGCGCCAGCTCGGCGTTCTTGAGCTCCAGCAGGCGTTGCGATTCATTCAGCTGCTTCTGGAGCGTGCTGACACGGTCCTGGAGTGCGGCGGTTTCACCGGCAGCCGCCTTGCCGGGGCTGGCTGGTTCCGGGCTCTGTGGGAGGAACCAGGTGGAGCCGGCCTCCCTCGGCATGGGAACCGGCCCAGGCATGATACTGAGCACTGACCTCGGCGTTGGCCTCGCCCGGGGCGATGGCCGCCAGGCTCGCCTCGGCAGGCACCTGCAAGGTCGCGCCGGCGTGCAACACGTTCATGTTGCCTTCGAAGGCGGAAGGATTGGCCTTGTACAGCGCGATCAGCGCACGTTCGCGCTCGGAGTTCGGGTAATGCTGCGCGGCGATGGCCGAGAGGGTGTCGCCTCGCTGCACGACGTAGCTGCCAGTTCCGGCGCTCGAAGCGGTATTAGCCGGTGGGGGGGCGGCCGGCGGGTTAGGCGGCGCGGCCTGGAGCTTGCTCTTCGGTACTGGCAGGACGTTCAACGCTGCCCGCGCGCGCTTGGGGCGCGGCTTCCGGTGCGCTGACCGCCCCAGCCGCGCTCGCCTTCTCGCCCGTAAACACGGGCGGGTCGAGCAACACGGTGTACTCGCGAACCAGGCGACCGCGGGCCCATGTGGCCTCGATCAGCAAGGTCGCAAAGGGCTCGGTCGCCACCGCGTTTGAGTGCACGTGCAGCACGTCGTGGCCGTCCGTGGACTTGGCAGGCACCAGGGTCACGGAATCAAAGTAGGCGGGGTAATCAAGCCCGTAGCGGGAAAAGCTCTCGCGGCTGGCGAGGGCGACCTTGAGACTGCGCAGTTCTTCGGCGGTCGCCGTAAGATCGATTTCGGCATCCAAGGGGGCATTGAGGGCCGACTTGAGGTGAATGTCCCCCAATCCCAGCGCCATCGCTCCGGCCGGCATCAGGCCCGCCAGAATCAGGGCACATACGACATAACGCGAGGACATCAGATCTCCCAGTGGCCTTATCAGAGGAGTTACTCCATTAAAAAACAGCCAGTTGCGCTGTTTTCCTTGGCCCGGCGGCTATTTGCCGCGCAATATAACTTATAAATACTCCCGAACCAAAATCTCGGCGATCTGGACTGCATTGGTGGCCGCACCCTTGCGGATATTGTCCCCAACGACCCATAGGTCCAGACCTCGCTCATAAGTCATATCCTCGCGAATGCGCCCGACATAAACCGTGTCGTGGTTCGCTGCTTCGGTAACTGCGGTCGGATAGGAGCCCGGTGTGCGCCCATCGATGACTTTCACGCCGGGGGCTTTGGCCAGGAGCGAACGGGCGGCCTCGGCGCTGATGGGCTTTCGGGTCTCGATGTGCAGCACTTCGGAATGCCCGTAGAACACCGGCACGCGCACGCAGGTGGCGTTCACCCGGATGGTGTTGTCGGCGAGGATCTTCTGGGTTTCCCAGTGCAGCTTCATCTCTTCCTTCGTGTAGCCGTTGTCCATAAACCGATCGATCTGCGGCAGGCAGTTGAAGGCGATCTGCTTGGGCATCTGCTTGGGCTCCACGGGGCGGCCGTTGAGCAGCTGAGCGGTCTGCTCGGCGAGCTCCTCGACCGCTTTCCGGCCGGCGCCGGACACGGACTGGTAGGTGGCGACGTTGATGCGCTCGAGGCCCACGGCGTCATGGATCGGCTTGAGTACCACGACCATCTGGATCGTCGAGCAGTTGGGGTTGGCGATGATGCGCCGCTCGCGGTACTGCGCGATGGCCTCCGGGTTGACCTCCGGCACCACCAGCGGAATATCGGCTTCGTAACGAAACTGTGAGGTGTTGTCGATGACCACACACCCGGCGGCCGCGGCCTTGGGCGCGTAGAGCGCGGAAACCTCGCCACCGGCCGAGAACAGCGCCAGCTGCGCCCGCGAAAAATCAAATTGGGCCGCGTCGATGACGCGCATCTGGCGGCCCTGGAACTGCACGGTCTTGCCGAGCGATCGGTCACTGGCGAGCGGGAACAGTTCCTGCACCGGAAATTTTCGCTCTTCCAGTACCGTGAGCATCATTTCCCCGACCAGCCCGGTCGCGCCGAGCACGGCGACATTCCAGCGCTTGCTCAAGGCTTTTTCCTGGCAAGGTCGGGCGCGCTGGCCACGACGTCGGCGTTCTGCGCGCGCTGCCGCAGGTAATGATCGGCCAGCACGATCGCCAGCATCGCCTCGGCGATGGGCGTGGCGCGCAACCCGACGCACGGATCATGACGACCGGTGGTGACCACCTCCACCGCACGCCCGTCGCGATCCACCGTGCGGCCCGGGACCTGGATGCTGGAGGTGGGCTTGAAGGTCAGGTGCGCCACAATATCCTGGCCGGTGGAAATGCCGCCCAGCACCCCGCCGGCGTTGTTGCTGAGGAAACCTTGAGGCGTCATTTCATCACGGTGCTCGCTGCCGCGTTGGGAGGAAGACCGCACACCCGCGCCGATCTCCACCGCCTTGACCGCATTGATGCCCATCATCGCGTGAGCGATGTCGGCATCGAGCCGGTCAAAAACGGGCTCGCCCAGTCCGGGCGGGATCCCCTCGGCCCTGACCGTGACGCGCGCGCCCACCGAATCACCGGCGCTGCGCAGATCCCAAAGCAGTTTTTCAAGCTCCGGGATGCGCCCCGGATCCGGGCAGAAAAACGGATTCTCGTACGCTGCGCCAGGGTCAACCGGATCGAGTTGCAGCGCACCGATCTGGCTCACATAGCCGCTGATCCGCACTTGCAGCCTCTCGGCCAGGTACTTGCGCGCGATGGCTCCGGCGGCCACGCGCATCACGGTCTCGCGAGCCGATGAGCGCCCGCCGCCGCGATGGTCGCGATGCCCGTATTTGTGGGCGTAGGTGTAATCGGCGTGCCCGGGCCGAAAGCGATCCATCAATTTATCGTAATCGCGCGAGCGCGCGTCGGTGTTCTCCACCAGAACGCCAATCGGCGTGCCGGTGGTGCGGCCCGCGTACACTCCGGAAAGTATGCGCACCTGATCACCCTCGCGGCGCTGGCTGACGAAGTGC
Organism: uncultured Gammaproteobacteria bacterium; assembly: GCA_963717335.1. Lineage (GTDB taxonomy): Bacteria > Pseudomonadota > Gammaproteobacteria > Steroidobacterales > Steroidobacteraceae > FEN-1191. The sequence continues at coordinate 1,204,193 of CAVQVZ010000006.1, forward strand.
GAGGTGCCCGAGCGCCTGCGATCCACATCACGCTGCAAGTCGGCCTCAGCCAACTCCAGTCCGGGCGGGCAGCCATCGACGATGCAGCCGAGCGCTGGTCCATGACTCTCCCCGAAGGTGGTCACGGTGAACAAGCGGCCGATTGAGTTACCCGACATCAGTTAACCTTCGAGGCGATCAGCTGCTCGCGCGTCAGCAGGAACACTCCCCCGCCGCCACGGGTGAACTGCAGCCAGGTAAAAGGCAGCGATCGGAAACACTGGCGGACCCGTGTTTCGGTGTTGCCGACTTCGACCACCAGTATGCCCCCCGCCCGCAGATAGCGCGGCGCCTCCCGCAGGATGACGCGCACCGCATCGAGCCCGTCGCGCCCGGCGGCCAGTGCGGCGGTCGGCTCGTGACGGTACTCGGCTGGCAGCGTTGCCATCTCCGACCGCCCCACGTAGGGCGGATTGCTCACGATAATATCGTAAGCATCTGCCGGCAGGGCGCTGAAATAGTCGGAGCGGATCGCCCGCACTCGTCGAGCCACACGGTGCCGTCGGATGTTCCGGCGTGCCACCTGGAGCGCGGGTGCTGAGATATCGACCGCATCGACCCGCGCCCTCGGGAAGGCGCGCGCGCAGGCAATCGCGATGCACCCTGAGCCGGTGCCCAGGTCCAATACCCGCCGAACCTGCGCCGCATCGATCCAGGGTGCAGAACCGATGCTCGATGAGTTCGGCCAGCGGCGAGCGCGGAATCAGCACGCGCTCATCGACGTACATCTGAAGTCCCGCAAACCAGGTACGGTGCGTCAGGTACACCGCCGGGATGCGCTCGGCGATGCGCCGTGCGATCAGGGCCTGCGACTTCTTCAACTGCGCTTTCGTGACGCGACGACGCAAGCGCGCGGCGCTGGGATGCTCAGGGAGTTTGAGGGCATGCCAGAGCAGGGCCGCCGCTTCATCCCGGGGAGTTTCGGTTCCGTGTCCGTAGTGCAAGCGGGCGCCTCGCAGCTGCGCGGTCAGCCTCGTCCACAGGAGCTGCGCGGTTGGCATCGCAGGAGGACCGCGCGGCACCATATGTGATAATCGAGCCATGCAATTAAACCGTGCCCTGCCCTGGATCGTGGCCACGGCCGTCCTTGGCGCAATCGCCGGCGGCCTCGTGGCGCGCATGCTGGCACAAAAGCCGATCGCTCTGCAGAGCGGGACCTGGCTGGGCCACGCGCGACCACTGGCGCGATTCGCACTCCAGGATTTTGACGGCCACCCCTATGACAATGCCGCCCTGGACGGCCATCCGAGCCTGCTTTTCTTTGGTTACACCAATTGCCCCGACATCTGCCCCGCGACTCTGTCGACACTGCGCGAAGTGCTCCGGCAAGCACCGCTCCCCGGCCTGAAGATACTCTTTATAACGGTCGATCCGGATCGCGACACCCCGGCCGTGCTCAAGCAGTATCTGGGCAGTTTCGACGATCAGTTGATCGGCCTTTCCGCGGGCCCCGATGGACTCGTGCCCTTGATGCGCAGCGTGGCGGCCGCTTTCGAACGCGGTACACAGGTGGACGGCAACTATCAACTGAATCATTCGGCAACGCTCTACCTTCTCGATACGCGCGGACGCCTGGCCGCAGTATTTTCACCGCCCTTGGCGGCGGCGGCTCTGAGCGCGGACCTGCGCACGCTGGCGGACGCCGCCCTCCTATGAGCTACGCCCCCACACCGGGCGCTCGATTGTTCGTGGCGCTGCAATACCTTCTCCCGCAATTGTTGCTCTCGCGCTTGGTCGGCTGGGTGGCAAGGGCCCGCGCCACCTGGATCCGAAAGCCCCTGATCCGCGCCTTCGTTCGGGCTTACCGGCCTGATCTCAGTGATGCCGCGCAGAGCGACCCGCTGGCTTATGAGAGCTTCAACGCATTTTTTACCCGGGCGCTGCGGGCCGGGGCACGCCCACTGCCCCTCGCTCCGACCGCTATCGTCAGTCCCGTCGACGGGAGGATCAGCGCGCTCGGCACGAGCGCGCGGGGCGAGCTCATCCAGGCCAAGGGCCGCAATTACTCCCTGGAAGCTCTGCTGGCGGGCGACGATGAACTGGCCGCGCGCCTCTCGGGCGGCCCGTTCATGACCATCTACCTCGCGCCCTATAACTATCACCGGATCCACATGGCACTGGCCGGGACCCTGATCCGGGCGCGTTATGTGCCCGGCCGCTTGTTCAGCGTCAATGATGTCACCGCGGCGGCGGTGCCCAATCTCTTCGCGCGCAATGAGCGAGTGGTGCTGGAGTTTGGAGGCGCGCAGGGTCCCCACGCGCTGGTGATGGTCGGGGCATTGTTCGTGGGTAGCATGGCCACGGTCTGGCACGGGGACATCGCCCGCACGGGCGCGCGTACCGCATTGTCGCTGCCCCTCCCGGCCGGAGCGCCCTTGGCCCTGGAGCGCGGCGCAGAACTTGGCCGGTTCAACATGGGATCAACGGTCATCCTGCTGCTGCCCCCGGGCTCAGGCCATTGGGACCCGGCGCTGGGTGCCTCTGCGGAGCTTAGGATGGGCCAGGCCATCGGCGTGTCCTCGGCGGCGCTGGGCTGATGGCCTTGGACGAGCCGCGCCCAGGGACACCGAAATTAAACTGGCGTCCGCTCGCGCGGCTCGAGCGCCTGCGCAGGCGCGCGGCGCTCCTCGCCGACACCCGGACGTTTTTTGCGGCGCGCGGCATCCTCGAGGTCGATACCCCGCAGCTGGTCAATCACGCCGTGACCGACCGGCATTTGCATTCGGCGCAGGTGCACTGGCCCGCAGCCCCCGATCGCGTTCTTTACCTGCACACCTCGCCCGAATACGCGATGAAGCGACTGCTGGCCGCCGGGAGCGGTGATGTCTTCCAGATTTGCCACGTGTTCCGTGGCGAGGAACAAGGAGCTCTGCACAACGGGGAATTCACCTTGCTCGAATGGTATCGGCGAGAATGCTCGCTGGCCGCGTTGATGCACGAGGTGGACGAGTTACTGCGTACGCTCCTCGCCGCGGAGGCGGGGGCGGCCACGCGGTACCTCAGCTACGAGGCGGCTTTCGTTGAGGCCCTGGGCTGCAACCCGCTCGAGGATTCTGATCGGCGCCTGGCCGATTGCGCCCGTGCGCGGGGGCTTGATGATCGCCTGGTGAGTCAGTGCCGGCGCGATGAGCTGCTTGATCTATTGATGGGCACGCACATCGGCCCGAAACTCGGATTGGCTGGCCCTGTGTTTATTCATCATTATCCGGCCAGCCAGGCGGCGCTGGCCCGCCTTGACCCGACCGATCCTCGCGTCGCACTGCGCTTCGAGCTGTACCTGCACGGAATCGAGCTGGCCAACGGCTTCGAGGAGCTGTCCGATGCCGATGAGCAGGAAAAACGTTTTCAGGCCGATCAGCAGGCCCGCGCCGCCCAGGGGCTGGAGGTGCCGGCCATCGATTCATTCCTGATGGCCGCCTTGCGTGCCGGTCTGCCCGCCTGCGCCGGGGTCGCGCTTGGCTTTGATCGCGTTGCAATGATCGCCTGCGGGGCGCAACGGATCGAAGAGGTGATCGCCTTCACCACGGATCGGGCTTAAGCGGCTATCGACGGCCAACGCCCGCCCGCGGCACCGCCAGCGAGAACGCTACGCCTTGGCGCGTGAGATGTAGGCACCCGTTCGCGTGTCGACGCGGATGATTTCCCCTTCATTGAGGAAGAGCGGGACCCGCACCACCGCGCCGGTCTCGAGCTTGGCGGATTTCTGCCCCCCGGTCGCCGTGTCGCCGCGCAATCCCGGATCAGTCTCGACAATCTTCAGTTCGACGTGCGCCGGGGGAGTGACGACCAGCGGCACGTTGTTCCAGAGTGTCACGGTGCAGCTCATCCCGTCCTTGAGCCAGACCGCGTTATCACCGATCACATTCTTGTCGGTCGAGTACTGCTCGAAATTGTCGGGGATCATGAAATGCCAAAAGCTGCCGTCGTTGTACAGGTACTGCATTTCCGCATCCATGACATCGGCGGCTTCGAGCGACTCACCGGACCGGAATGTGCGCTCTATAGTGCGCCCGTTCTTGAGGTTGCGGACCTTGATGCGATTGAAGGCCTGACCCTTGCCAGGCTTGACGAACTCGTTATCGACGATCGCGTAGGGGTCACCTTCGAGGATGACTTTCATTCCCGATCGGATTTCGCTGGTGGTGTAGCTCGACATGTCCGTTTCGTCCGTAGCCAGTGTATGAGGGAGGTGCTGCGAAGGGCCGCGTATGATAACGGCATCATTGGTCCCCTGCCACCGGCTTGCCCACGCAGATAAGGGCCTAAACCGCGGCCTAGCGCACGGTGCAGCAGGGTCATAATGCTAGAATTTTCCTTATTCGTCGGGGCGCCAGCCCGGGCAGCCACGGAGCATCGATTGAGCGAACCCACCACCGTTGCCGTGCTGGTGCAAAGCGCATCCCGTGACCCGGCCGAAGCCCTCAACAGCCTGTTGCGCAACAGCGGGCTGGCGGCCCACTGCCATTGGATACCGTTCCTGGACGACCTCCCCGACGGGTTCGCGCAGCATGAGCCCGAGTTGCTGATCGCCGTGTCGCCGAGCGCGGCGGAACTCCAGGAAATCGCTGCCACGCGTGACAAGGCCGCCGGCGAGGTGCCCCTGATCGTGATCCGTGATCGCGTGGAAGGGGCGATCGCCGGTGCCGATATGGCGCAAGGCGCTCGGGACACCGCGAGCCTGGCCGCCCCCGATCACCTCAAAGCGGTGATTCGGCGCGAGCTGCGGACCTTTCGCATGGAGAGGACGCTCACCAACACCTTGCGCACCGCGCAGGAGTATCGCCGCCAACTCGAAACCGCGCTGCAGAGCTCCGACGATGCGATCGCGCACGTGCAGGAAGGAATCGTCGTCCAGGTGAACGCGGCATGGCTGAGGTTGTTTGGATACGCCGAAAGTAGCGCGTTGGTGGGCCAGCCGGTCATGGACTTGTTCGATGCCGAAACCCAGACTTCCCTCAAGGGCGCGCTCGCCGCCTGCGTGCAGGGTCGCTGGAGTGATCATCGGCTCAAATGCGGAGCCCGATCTTCCGATGGTTCCATCGTGGCGCTCGAGCTGCTCCTGATGATCGGGGAGTTCGAGGGAGAAGCCTGCGCCCAGTTGATCGTCGCGGCGCGAAAGCGGGACGATCAGGGGGTGGCCAGTGAACTTGCCGAGGCGGTGTGGCGCGAGCCGACGACTGGTCTTTGGCAGCGCCAGCATCTGCTTCGGCTGTGCAAGGAGCGACTCACCCAGCCGCCCGCCGGCGGAGTGCGCTGTCTGGTTGTCTTGCGTCCCGACAGGTTCGCGACGCTGATCGCGGAGCTGGGCGCGACCTGTACCGAGGAATTCCTGGTGCTCTACGCCGCCCAGATCAGTGCCATGCTGGGCCCGAACGATGTGGCCGGCCATTTTGGCGCCGCAAGTCTGCTGCTGCTGATCGAGCGCGGCAATGCACGCGACGCGGAAGCCTGGACCGAAGGGCTGATCGAACGCATTGCCCAGCATGTCTTTTCTGTGGGCGGGCGGCCGGTGCGCGCGACCTGCTCGGCGGGCGTGGGGCTTCTGACCAACGCAGGTGTTGGACTGGATGAGGGCGTGGCTATTGCGTTGGGCGCGGCGCACAAGAGCGAGGAACGAGGCGGCAACCAGGTCACGGTCAACGAACGCCTCAACCAGGACACTCGCGTACTGGCTTACGATCAGATCTGGGTCAAGCACATCAATGCCGCTTTGCTCGAGAACCGCTTTCACCTGGTGCAGCATCCCATCGCCAGCCTCACCGGGGGCGACCGCAAATTCTTCGACATTGCCGTCCGAATGCTCGATAACCAGGCGCGCGAGGTGCTGCCGTCGGAGTTTCTGCCGGCGGCCGAACGGAACGACCTGATGCGCAGCATCGATCGCTGGGTGCTGGCCGCCGCGCTGGCGCTGATCGCCAAACGGCAGCCCGATCAGCTGTTCGTAAGGCTCTCGCGCGACAGCCTCCTGGATACCGGATTTATCGAATGGCTCGACGCGCAGCTCAAGGCCACGCTCGCCGAACCCAACCGACTGTGCCTGCAGCTCCCTGAGGAAGTCGCCACACGCTATCTGCAGCCGACGCGAGTGCTGTTCGAGGAATTGGGCAAGCGACGCATCAAGGTCGCGCTTGAGAGTTTCGGCATCGGGCCTGACTCCAAGGGACTGCTCGGCGCCCTGCCCGTGGATTTTCTTAAAATCGATGGTTCACTGATGCAGGGGCTGTCGGGCAAACCCGAAATGCAAAAGCAGATCCGGGCGCTGGTGGATCTGGCCTCCAAACGCGCCATCCCGACCATCGCCGAGCGGATCGAAGATGCCAATACGATGGCCGTGGTCTGGCAGCTGGGCGTGCATTTCATCCAGGGGTATCTGGTGCACGCATCCGAAGAGGTCGTGCTCAAGTCGTGATCTGCCCGCGCACCGTTCGCGCCGTGGCGAGCCGCGGATCCGCATGGGTGGCGGCGGTTCTGTTCCTCACGGCATGTTCCGGCGAGGACTCGGGCGTGGGCAACCATGAGATCAAAGTGGGACACACGCTGGCGGCCACGCAGGAGCTCACGCGCGCTGTCGATGCGGGCAGTATGCGGAGCCTGGACCCCTCGATTGCCACCGATGTACCCGCAGGTCACGTGCTCGATGATCTGTTCGAAGGCCTCACCCGGCTGGACGAACGCGGCGAGCCGGCGCCGGGCATGGCCTCCAGCTGGCAGACCAGTGCGGACGGACGGATCTGGACCTTTCACCTGCGCGAGGCGCGCTGGTCTAATGGTGATCCGATCCGGGCCGCAGATTTCGTCTTCGCGTGGCGCCGTACGGTGAGCCCGGCCACCGCTTCAGACTCTGCACAGTTCCTGGCGCCGGTGGTCAACGCGATCGCCATCAGCGAGGGGCGCCTGCCGGCGACCGATCTGGGCATATCGGCCCCCGACGAACGCACGGTGCGTGTTTCGCTGAATGCGCCGACCCCGTACTTGCTCAGTTTGCTGACCAAGTCGTACGCCTACCCACAGTACGAGCCCGCGGTGCTCGCGCACGGCGAGGACTGGGTCCGACCCGAGTACATCGTCAGCAACGGCGCGTTTGTGCTGCGCGAACACGTTATCGGCGGCCGGGTGACGCTCGCCAAGAATCCGCGCTACTGGGACGCGGCGCACGTGCGGTTGCAACGAGTCGTCTACCTGCCGCTCGATCGGGCGTTGCAGACTTCGCGCTTCTTCGCCGGTGCGCTCATGTTCACCGACTCCTTTTCCGCCGAACAGATCAGCTGGCTGCGCGCTCGCCTGGGCACGCAGGTCGTGAGCGGGCCTTACCTCGGCAACTTCGTGCTGGGCCTTAACGTCCAGCGTCCGCCCTTCGCGGGCAATCGAAACCTGCGCATGGCCCTTACGCTGGCTGTCGACCGCGAGACGCTGGTGCGCTACGTGCGTCAGGGTCTGTACGAGCCCGCCTGGACGCCGACCCCGCCGCTGCCGGGCTATCAGGCAACGGTTCCGGACTGGGCTCATCTGTCCGCGAGCGCGCGGCATGCGCTCGCGCAGCGTTACTACGCCGCGGCGGGCTACTCGCGGCAACACCCGCTGCGCATCGAGATCCACTACCCGACCGATACCGACAACCGCCGCACCTACGAGGCGGTGGCCGCCATGTGGCGGACCAACCTGGGCGTGCAGGTGGAAATCTACAACGAGGAATTTCGCGTGCAGCTCAACGAGCGTCACCTGAAGAAACTCGAGCTGTTTCACTACGCCTGGATCGGGGACTACCCGGACCCTTATACCTTCCTGCAGCTTTTCCAGACCGGTTTCAGTTACAACGACGGCGGTTACTCCAATCAGCGCTACGATGCGCTGCTGAGCGCGGCGGGAACCGAAGTGGACCCCGAGCGGCGCCTTCAACTGCTCGCCCAGGCCGAGGCGATACTCGATGAGGATGTGGCCTGCATCCCCCTCTACTACTACGCGACGCGGCATCTGATCAAATCCTACGTGCGCGGCTGGACCAGCAACAACCAGGATCGAAACCTGTCCCAATACATGTACCTGCTCGAGCACCAAGGCCAATAGCGTGATGCGCTACTTCCTGCGGCGGCTCCTCACCGCCGTGCCGACACTGCTGGTGATCGCAACCCTGGCGTTCGTGCTTCTGCACGCCACGCCGGGCGGGCCCTTCGACTCAGACCGGCTGATGGATGCCGCAGATCCAGCACAGCATCGAGGCCCGCTACCACCTGGACGAACCCGTGTGGCGCCAGTTCCTGCGCTACCTGCACGATCTGGCGCGCGGTGACCTCGGCCCCTCGTTCCAGTACCGAAATACCTCGGTCAACGAACTCATCGCCCAGGGACTGCCGGTGGACCTGACGATCGGCGGGTGCGCGCGATGCTCCTGGCCCTGCTGGCAGGCGGTGCGGCGGGATTGCTGGCGGCGACCCGACCTGGCAGCTGGCGCGATCGCGCAGCGATGAGCCTGGCGATGCTCGGTATATCCGTGCCGGTATTTGTCACCGCGCCGCTCCTGATATTGCTGTTCGCGATGCGCCTGCACTGGTTGCCCGCCGGCGATTGGGTGAGCGGTTCCTGGCGCCATCTGCTGCTGCCGGCGCTGGCACTGGCCTTGCCTTACAGCGCCTATATCGCCCGCATCGTGCGGGCGGCGGCCATCGAGGCACTCAACCAGCCGTATATCCGCACCGCGCGCGCCAAGGGCTTGCCGACGCACACGATCCTCTGGCGTCACGCCTCGCGCGCCACTCTCCTGCCCCTGGTTTCATTCCTTGGCCCGGCACTAGCCGGCGTGCTCACCGGTTCGGTCATCATCGAGCAGGTGTTTGCTCTGCCCGGCATCGGGCGACTGTTCGTCACCGGTGCGCTCAATCGAGACTACACGGTGGTGACCGGAGTCACGGTGCTCTATGGGGCACTGATCATCGGAATGAACCTGCTCGTGGACATGTGTTATGCGTGGCTCGATCCGCGCACCCGGATTCGCGCGTGAACGACACCGGCAACAGCGCAGGATTGTGGGCCGAGAGCTGGCGGCGGCTGAAAGCGCAGCGCAGCACCCGCTATGCAGCGCTGTGGCTGGCACTGATCATTGCCGCCGCGGTACTGGTACCGTGGATTTCCCCCAACGATTATTCCACGCCCGTTTGGACCCAGATTTTTGCGCCACCGTCGTTTCGCGGCGGTCGGCTGTTCGGCGCCGATGGGCTCGGGCGCGACCTGCTGGTGCGCGTCATGTGGGGCTGCCGAATCTCGCTGCTGGTCGGCATCGCGGCCAGCCTGATCAGCGTCACGATCGGCGTGTTGTGGGGTGCGACGGCCGGTTATCTGGGCGGCCGGGTGGACGGTCTGCTGATGCGCACCGTCGATGTGCTCTATACCGTTCCCTTCATTCCGTTTGTGATCGTGCTCGAGGTGCTGTTCGGGAGGAATTTTCTGCTGGTGTTCGTCGCCATCGGCGCCGTTTCATGGCTCGACATTGCTCGCATGGTACGCGGCCAGACGCTCTCGATCCGCGCCCAGGAATACATCGAAGCGGCGCGCGCGCTCGGAGTGCGCACGCCGGCGATGATCTGGCGTCACGTCGTGCCGAACCTTATCGGTCTGGTGGCGGTGTATGCCACGCTGACCATCCCAAGCGTCATCCTGTTCGAGGCCGTGTTGAGCTTCCTGGGACTGGGGGTGCACGAGCCGTTGGCGTCTTTAGGCTCGCTCGTCGCCGAGGGCGCCAATGAGATGCAGGCACACCCGCCGCTGCTGATCTTTCCGGCCCTGTTTTTAGCCTCGATCATTCTGTGCTTCAATCGCCTCGGGGATGCATTGCGCGACGCGCTCGATCCGCGCCAGGAACGCTCGTGAGTTCAGGCGAACCCTTTCTGCTGCGGGCGCGTGCCCTGACGGTGAGCTACGCCAACGCGGGCCGGGAGCTGCGCGCACTCGATGCGTTGGACTTGGACCTGGCCGAGCACGAATGCGTAGGGGTGGTCGGCGAATCCGGGTCCGGCAAGTCGCAGCTGCTGCTCGCCGTGCTCGGATTGCTGACTCCTTCAGCGCGGGTCTCGGGCAGCGTCAGCTATCGCGGCGAGGAATTGCTCGGCGCAAGTCCGGCACGACTGGCCGCGCTGCGGGGGCGGCGGATCGCCATGGTGTTTCAGGACGCGCTAAGCGCGCTCAACCCACACTTGAACGTGGTCACACAACTCACCGAAGCGGCCCGGTGGCATTTAGGGCTTGGACGGCGCGCGGCGCGCGCGCGCGCCAGCGAGCTGCTCGCGACCGTGCAGATCAACGACCCAGCGCAGCGCTTGCGACAGTATCCCCACGAGCTGTCCGGCGGCATGCGCCAGCGCATCCTGATCGCGATGGCACTGATGTGCGAGCCGGAAATCCTGCTGCTCGATGAGCCAACCACCGCGCTCGATGTGACGGTGCAGGCGCAGGTTCTCGAATTGCTTCGCGCGGTGCGCGAGCGCACGGGCGTGGCTTCCTTGTTCGTGACCCACGATCTGGCCGCGCTCGCGCCCTTAGCCGATCGCGTCGCGGTCATGTACGCCGGGCGCATCGTCGAACAAGCCCCGTCCAGCGATTTGTACGCCTCCCCTCTCCACCCCTACACCGCAGGACTCCTGCGCTCCATGCCCCGGCTGGACCTGCCTCCACCGGCCCGGCTCCCGGCCATACCCGGGCAGCCGCCGAACTTGAGCGAGCTGCCCGCAGGCTGCTCGTTCGCGCCTCGCTGTCCGCTGGCATTCGAGCGCTGCCAGGAGCGTCCGGAACTTCGGCACCGCAGCGAGGGACGCGAAGTCGCCTGCCACCTCGATGTCGAAAGCCCAAAGATTTGCGAGGCCTGGTCATGACGGGGCCGGCGGCGACGCCCGCCCTGCTCGAGGTGAGCAATTTGCAAGTGCACTACGCCACGGATGCGCCGCTGTGGACCAAGAGCCAAATCACGGCGGTTGCAGGCGTGAGCTTCGAGGTTGCGGCCGGGGAGAGTCTGGGCCTGGTCGGTGAATCGGGGAGCGGAAAATCCAGCATAGCGCGTGCGCTGTTGCGCTTGATTCCGGCCAGCGGCCAGGCGCTTTTCGAGGGAAGGGATCTACTCAAGATGAGTGGCGCTGAGCTGCGCGCGGTGCGCGAGAAACTGCAGATCGTGTTTCAGGACCCACTCGGCGCGCTTGATCCGCGCATGGTGGTGGCCGAACTGGTGAGCGAACCGCTCCTGGAATTTCGCCGCTCCTCGCGGCCTCAGCACCGGGAGATGGTGACACAGATGCTCGAGCGTGTCGGTCTGGGCGGGGAATTGTTGGCCCGCTACCCTCACCAGCTCTCGGGCGGGCAGGCGCAGCGCGTCGGGGTGGCGCGGGCGCTCATGCTCGGCCCGAGGCTTCTGATCTGCGATGAACCGGTGGCCGCCCTGGATGTATCGATCAAATCTCAGATCGCAAACCTGTTGCGCGACATGCGCGATGAAATGCACCTGGCCATGCTGTTTATCGCGCACGATCTGCCCACCGTTCGCTACCTGTGTGATCGGGTGATGGTGCTTTACCTCGGCCGCGTGATGGAAACTGCGCCTAGCGCAGCTCTGTATGGCGCGCCGCGCCATCCCTACTCGCGTGCATTACTGGCGGCCAATCCGATTCCCGATCCGCGATTGCGACTCGCGGCGCCCATTGGAGGCGAGGTGTCCGCCTCGGCGGCGCTCGAGCACGGCTGTGTGTTTCGGCACCGCTGCCCTATCGCCATTGCGCGCTGCGCCGCGGAGCGCCCGCTCCTGCGCCCGGTGGGCCAGAGCATGGTCGCCTGCCATCGCGCCGAGGAATAGCGTCGCCCGAGCCGGTTCCGGGATTCCGCTAATTCGAGCACGCGAGAGCGTAACGCGCTAACATCGCGCCCCGCGCATGAGGCCGACAGAGCCGTCACGCTGGTCACAAACGTTGAGGAGCAAGAGCGATGAGGATTGAAAAGAGCCGCACTTTCGCATTCTTGGCCGTAGCCGCCACCCTGCTGCTGGCGGCCTGCGAGAACCAGATGGAACCCGCCCAGCAGGCCATTGCACGCATCGAGAGCGCGATTGCCGCCGCCCCTGATGCCGCCAAGTACATTCCCGATCAGCTCGCCGCGGTGCAGGCGAAACTGGCGGATCTGAAGACCTCCTTCGACAACAAGGATTATAAGAGCGTTCTGGCCCACTCCCCGCCCGTGCTGTCCGAGGCCCAGGGCCTGCTGGGCGCCGCCATGCTCAAGAAGGAAGCCGTGGTCAAAGCCATGAGCGCCGAATGGCCCGGGCTGGCGGCGGCATTGCCCCCCATGATGACCAGCGTGACTAAGCGCCTCACCGCTCTTGGCAAGTCCAAGCACGCGCCTGCCGGAGTGGACATGGCCGCGGCGAAGAGTGCGGTGGACGACGCCAACGCCTCCTGGAGCAAGGCGCAGGCGGCCAATTCGTCAGGCGATGTTGAGACGGCGGTCAGCAATGCGCGCGATGCCAAGGCGAAACTGGAAGCCGCCGCTGCGGCCATGAAGATGACGCTGCCCGCGGCGCCCGCAACCAAGTAGCAGTTCGTCAGACGGTGGACGCGGAGGCTGGCTGGATAGCTGGCCTCCGCAGCCGCCGCCGCTCGCCAGACCTAGGGTTCGACCGCGGCAATCCGCTCGACATTGCGCCAGCCTCGAGGCAGCACGGCCCCGCGCTGGGCGCGCTCGCCGCGGTAGTGTTCAAGATCGCCCGGCCCCAAAGTCATGTGTCGCTCGCCTGAGTAGACACTCAGCGACTGGCCCGCGGCCAGAACCACCACCGCCGTCATCAGTTCCTCGCGTGCCTCGGCCTTCTTGCCGGGTATGCCAAAGAGTTTGTTTCCCTTGCCGCGCGATAATTCCGGGACATCGCTGGCCGGGAAGACCAGCAACCGTCCTTCGCTGTTGAGAGTGACCACAGTCGCCTCAGGACCGGGCACCGGGACGGGCGGTAAGCACCACGGCGCCGGCGCTGACATTGATGACGGCCTTGCCGGCCCGGTTGCGCGACTGCAATTCGGAGAGCCGGACCGTAAACCCGTAGCCCGCGTCGGTCGCCAACAGCCACTGGTCGGTTGGCTCCCCGATCAATACACCGGCAAAGCGTGCACCGTCCGGTGGATCGAGCCTGCCCGAGAGGGGCTCGCCGGCCCCGCGCGCCGAAGGCAGGCTATGTGCCGGAAGCGTGTAGGCGCGCCCGGTGGTATCGATGAACAGCGCCGCCTGGGTACTTCGGCCGCGCGCCGCCGCCTGGAACGCATCGCCGGTCTTATAGGTGAGGGTACGCGGATCGATCTCGTGCCCTTTCGCGGCGCGGACCCAACCGCCCGTGGACAGCACCACGGTGACCGGCTCGTTGGCGAGCAGATCGGTCGGTTCAATTGCCTGTGCGGCGGCCCGCTCGACAATGCGCGTGCGCCTCGCGTCTCCGTATTCCTCCGCATCGGCGATGATCTCGGCGCGGATCAGCTTGGTGAGCTTGGCCTTGCTGGCCAGGAGCGCCTCGATTTCCTTGCGTTCGATCGCGAGCCGCTCTTGCTCGTCGCGGATTCGCATTTCCTCGAGCTTGGCCAGATGGCGCAGCTTGGTCTCGAGGATCGCCTCGGCCTGCTCGTCCGAGAGCTTGAATCGCTTGATCAGTACCGGCTTGGGCTCTTCCTCGCGGCGGATGATGCGAATCACCTCGTCGAGGTTGAGGTAGGCGATCAGCATGCCATCGAGAATGTGTAGCCGGCGCGCTACCTTGTCGAGCCGGAACTCGAGTCGGCGGCGCACCGTGCGACGCCGGAATTCGAGCCACTCGGTGAGCAGCGCCTTCAGGCCGCACACGCGCGGCCTGCCGTCGAGCGCAATCACGTTGATGTTGACGCGATAGCTGCGCTCAAGGTCAGTGGTCGCGAACAGATGCGCCATCAGCTGCTCAATGTCGACGCGATTGGAGCGCGGCTCGATGACCAGGCGGGTCGCGTTCTCATGGTCCGACTCATCGCGTATGTCCTCGACCATCGGCAGCTTCTTTTCGCGCATCTGCTGCGCGATCTGCTCCTGCACCCGGCTGCCGGACACCTGGAACGGGAGCTGCGTGATCACAATCGCCCCGGTCTCCTTTTCGTTTTCCCAGGTCGCACGCGCGCGGTAGCTGCCGGTGCCCTTCTCGTAGAACTCAAGCAGCTCATCGCGGCTGGAAATAATCTCGGCACCGGTCGGCAGGTCCGGGCCCTTGACGTGCTTGAGCAGTGCGCGCGTGGTGGCGTCCGGTTCGTCCAGCAGGTGGATGCATGCCGCGGCGATTTCGCGCAGATTGTGCGGCGGAATGTCCGTGGCCATGCCCACAGCGATCCCTGAGGCGCCGTTGAGCAACAGGTTGGGCAGCACGTGCCGGGAGCCATAGCGGCTCTTCCATCGTGCCGTCAAAGTTCGGGCCCCAATCGACGGTGCCGTCGGCCAGTTCATCGAGCAGAAGGTCGGCGTACCGGGTCAGGCGCGATTCGGTGTATCGCATGGCGGCGAAGGACTTCGGGATCATCGGTCGATCCCCAGTTGCCCTGACCGTCCACGAGCGGGTAGCGGAACGAGAAGTCCTGGGCCATGTGCACCATGGCCTCATAGCAGGCGGAATCGCCGTGGGGATGAAATTTCCCGATCACATCGCCGACCGTGCGCGCGGACTTCTTGTGCTTTGCCGGCGGCCGAAAGGCTCAGCTCGCTCATCGCGTAGACGATCCGGCGCTGCACGGGCTTGAGCCCATCGCCGAGCGCCGGCAAGGCTCGGTCCAGGATCACGTACATCGAGTAGTCGAGATAGGCCTTTTCGGTGTACGCGGCCAGCGGGCGCTTTTCGACGCCTTCGAAATTAAGCTCCCCGGACTTCAAGCGCCACCAGACCAACTCCGCAGCTCACGGCACCACCTCGGCGAGGTTGCCGCTGCGTTCAAGCCAGTCGCGCCGGTCGCTCGGCGCGCTTCTTGGCGAGCAGCATGTCCATCAGCTTGTCGGTGTTGTCCTTGGCGAGGATCGTGAGCTGCACCAGGCGGCGCGTGAGCGGATCAATGGTCGACTCGCGCAGCTGGGAGGGATTCATCTCGCCCAGCCCCTTAAACCGCGTCACCACCGGCTTGACGCGTGAGTGCTCGGCGCTGAGCCGCTTGAGCACCGCGTCGCGCTCCTCGTTGTCCAGTGCGTACAGCACCTGCTTGCCGGCGTCGATCCGATAGAGCGGTGGCATGGCGACGTACACGTGCCCGTTGGCCACCAGGGGTCGGAAGTGCCTCAGAAAAAGCGCGCACAGGAGCGTGGCGATGTGCAGACCGTCCGAGTCGGCGTCGGCAAGGATGCACACCTTGTGATAGCGCAGCGCGGACAGGTCCGCCGATCCGGGATCCACTCCGAGCGCGACGCTGATGTCGTGGACCTCCTGGGAGCTGCCGATCTCCCCGGGTTCAAGCTCCCAGGTGTTCAGGATCTTGCCGCGCAACGGCATGATGGCCTGAAAGTCCTTGGCCCGGGCCTGCTTGGCCGATCCGCCCGCCGAATCCCCTTCGACCAGGAACAGCTCAGAGCGGGCCGGATCCTGGCAGGTGCAATCGGCGAGCTTACCCGGCAGGGCCGGTCCGTTCACCGCCCGCTTGCGGCTTACGCGCTGCGCGGCACGCAGGCGTTCCTGGGCATTGGCGATCGCGAACTGCGCGATCCCCTCCCCGGCGTCGGGATGTTGGTTGAGCCACAGGCCCATGGCATCGCGCGCGTGCGTCTCCACCAGGGCGGCAGCCTCGCGCGAACTGAGCTTTTCCTTGGTCTGTCCGGCAAATTGCGGGTCGCGAATTTTGATCGACAGCACGTAGCAGGCGCGGTCCCAGACGTCCTCGGCGGTGAGCTTGATTCCCCGAGGCAGAAGATTTCGAAACTCACAGAATTCGCGCACCGCATCGACGATCCCCGAGCGCAGGCCGTTGACGTGCGTGCCCCCGGCAATCGTCGGAATCAGGTTGACGTAGCTTTCGGCGACCAGCTGCGGGGCGTCCGCGGACCAGGCCAGCGCCCACTCGACCACGTCCTGATCGGAGGCATGGCGGCCGGTAATGGGTTCGGCCGGGAGCCGTTCGTTCTTTTCGAGCTGCTCGCTGAGGTACTCGCCCAGGTGCCCGGTGTAGAACCACTCCTCCTTCTCCCCTGTGGCCTCGTTCTTGAAGGTCAGCCGCAGGCCCGCGCACAGCACGGCCTTGGCCTTGAGCACGCGCTTGAGCTCCGGCACTGCGAAGCGATCTGAATCAAAGAATTTCGGGTCCGGCCAGAAGCGCACGGTCGTGCCGGTGTTGCGAGCCCCGACGGTGCCGACCACCTCGAGCTTGGAAGACAGGCGTCCATCCCTGAAGGAAATGTTGTATTCCTTGCCGCCGCGCCGCACCCAGCATTCCAGGTGCTTGGAAAGGGCATTGACCACCGACACGCCCACGCCGTGCAGCCCGCCGGCAAAGCTGTAGGTTTGGTCATTGAACTTGCCGCCGGCATGGAGCCGGGTAAGGATCAGTTCGACGCCACTTATTTTTTCCTTCGGGTGCACATCGACCGGCATCCCGCGCCCGTCGTCGGTGACCTCGACCGACCCGTCCTTGTAGAGCGTGACGTCAATCTGCTTGCAGTGTCCGGCGATGGCCTCATCGACGCTGTTGTCGATGACCTCGTGCGCCAGATGATTCGGCCGCGCGGTGTCGGTGTACATGCCGGGCCGGCGACGCACAGGCTCAAGGCCTGCAAGAACTTCAATATCAGCGGCGTTGTACGATTGGGCCATTACGCGAAATTACTCACCTCGTTCCGGGCGCGCGGATTCTAGCAAACCGGACGCGCCATCACGCGTGTTAGATTCAATCATGTTGCGAAGGAGTGCATCCGGCGCCGGGCGCCGCCGCAACGGCACTCGCCTGTCTACCGGGACTTGGTGATCTGCGGATGGGTCGCCAATTCTCTTGCCGCTTGGCGATCTATTGAACCGCGGAGCAATTCAACCCAGATCGGCAAGCAACGCGCTGCGAAGTTCCTCCGGCACCCGATCGACAGTGTGGGTGTAGGCGGGCAAATCAATGCCCGCGGCAAGGCCCGCACCCGACTTGAGACGCTCGACCATCTCGGCGGTCAACTCAAATCGCAGGAAGTGCACCGCCGAGGTCTTCTCTTCGTTGCTGCGCTCCAGGTCCTCATCGGCGATCGCGTACACGGCCTCGTACCCCTCCACTCGGAGCCATGAGCGCTCCTCGATGCCCTTCAGCTCGGTCAGGCGCTGTGCGCGCTCG
Organism: uncultured Gammaproteobacteria bacterium; assembly: GCA_963717335.1. Classification (GTDB taxonomy): domain Bacteria; phylum Pseudomonadota; class Gammaproteobacteria; order Steroidobacterales; family Steroidobacteraceae; genus FEN-1191. The sequence goes on from CAVQVZ010000006.1 coordinate 1,221,541, forward strand.
GCCGGATCCGGATACTCGATCAGCAGTGTCGCCTTGAGATTGTGGCCGTCCGGGATGAGCGGGTTGTAGGCGGCCAGCTCCTCGGCGATACCGGCAGGTTCGAAGATGCGCTCGGTGCGCAGCATTTCCTGCACCTGATAGCGGACCGTCTCCCGATCCTCGAAACTCCAGGTGCAATTGGGCCCGAGGTGGAGCCTTCGGGCTGCCCGGTACCCGATCATGCGCGAGCGGATCGCCGCGCGCTCGCGTGCGTACTGTTCCAGCGGCAGCAGATCGGCGGGGGTCAGTGGGCTGGCCATCTTAGATTCCGTAAGCGAGGCGGAGCAGTTGCATGGGGGGCGTGGGCTCGCGGTTGCGATCGGGAAGGCCGCTCTGGATCTGATGGCCGGCCATCGGGCAATCGCTCGAATAATAATCTGACTCGCCCGTTGCCACCTTCTGCACCACCGGGCGCCCGATTTTCAACGAGGCTTCCCGAAATTCGCTCTTGACCGCGTAAGTACCGTCATGGCCAGAACAGCGCTCGATGACCTCGACCGTGGTGCCGGGCACCAGGCGCAACACGTCCCGGGTCTTCAGTCCGATGTTCTGCACCCTGAGGTGACACGGCACGTGATAGCTCACCTTGCCGATGCGCTCCTTGAAGTCGGTGCGCAGCAGGCCCGCCTTGTGTCGCAGCATCAGGTACTCGAACGGATCAAAAATGCGGCTCCTGACCCGCTGCACACCGGCGTCCTGGGGAAACATCAACGGGAGCTCCTGCTTGAACATCAACACACAGGAGGGAATGGGCGCGACGATGTCATATCCCTGTTCGACGAGTCGCAGCAGCTGGGGGATATTCTCCTCCTTGAGACGAGCCACCGCCTCCAGGTCACCGAGCTCAAGCTTGGGCATGCCGCAGCAGCGTTCTTTCTCGGCCAGGACCAATTCAATGCCGTTGTGCGCGAACACCGCGGCCAGGTCGGTCGCAAGACGGGGCTCGTTGCGATTCGCGTAGCAGGTGGCGAACAAAACCACCCGCCCGCTGGTCTCACCCGTGGCTTGCGGGGCGGTCTTTGCTTCGGGCATCACCCGCAGTTGCTGGCGCGCGCTCCGGGAATGGTATTTGGGTAAGGGCGCTTGCCGATGCACGCCAAGGGCCTTATCCAGAAGTGTGCGCCCCAGCGTGCTTGAGTTGGCGGCATTGACGATTTGCGTAACCACCGGAATTCCAGCGAAAGTCCCTACCCGGTCGGTCGAGGTAAGCAATCGGTCGCGGAACGAACTGCCCTTGTCCCGCAGCTTGACCGCCTTGGCGCGCAACATCAGGTGGGGAAAATCCACGTTCCATGGGTGCGGAGGCACGTAGGGACACTTGGTCATGTAGCACATGTCACACAGGTAACAGTGGTCCACGACCTTCCAGTACGCGCGCTTATCGACACTGTCGAGCTCACCGGTGGCCGATGCGTCGATCGTGTCAAACAATGTGGGGAACGCCTGGCACAGGCTAAAGCAGCGGCGACAGCCGTGACAGATATCGAACACGCGCTCGAGTTCCTTCTCGAGCGCGGGTCCGTCATAAAAGGACGGATTTTGCCAATCCAGCGGGTGACGCATGGGCGAGCCCAGGCCACCCTCCTTGTTCGCCGCTCCCTTGCTGCCCTCTTCCACCTGACCGCTTAGAGCGTGTCGAGGGCTTTCTGGAATCGATTGGCGTGCGAGCGCTCGGCCTTGGCCAGCGTCTCAAACCAGTCGGCGATTTCCTCGAACCCCTCGGTACGCGCGGCTTTCGCCATACCCGGATACATGTCCGAATACTCGTGGGTCTCCCCGGCAATGGCCGACTTCAGGTTCGCCTTGGTTTCCCCGATGGGAAGTCCAGTGGCCGGGTCACCGACCAGCTCGAGGTATTCAAGATGTCCGTGGGCGTGACCTGTTTCGCCCTCGGCTGTGGAGCGGAACACCGCCGACACATCATTAAAGCCTTCCACGTCGGCCTTGGCGGCAAAATACAGGTACCGTCGATTGGCCTGAGACTCGCCGGCAAACGCGTCTTTCAGGTTTTGCTCGGTCTTGGTGCCCTTTAGGTTCATTTGGTCCTCCTTCTCCAGCGCAGCGTTAATTTAGACTTAGTCTAAGAAATCCCACTGTACGATTTTCACGCGCTGCCCGTCAACCGCGTTGACCCACGCCAAGCCGGCTAATAGGGTGAGGCGCTGGACTCACCTCGCAGGGATGAACGTGGCACGAAAACCCAAGGAAGCCGGATTTGAAGGCACTCTGGCCGAGCTCGAAGAGCTGGTCGCGCGCATGGAGGCCGGCGACCTGCCGCTTGAGGAAGCCATGCGCAGCTTCGAGCGCGGCGTGCAACTGACGCGCGAGTGCCAGGCGGCCCTGCAAGCGGCGCAACAGCGCGTGCAAGTGCTGATGCAGCGCGCCGCGGGCCCCAGTATTGAAGAGTTTGACCTCGAGGGCACCGATCCCCCGCCTGCCGCCCCACCCTGACCTGCCGAGATCTCTTGAACACCGCTGCATTCCATGAGCGCGTGCGCGCCGCCCAAGAACGCGTGGAGCGCACCCTGGACCAGTCGCTCGCCAATGGCATCTTGGCCCCTACGCGCCTGCAAGAGGCGATGCGCTACAGCGTTCTGAACGGCGGCAAACGCTTGCGTCCCCTGCTGGTTTACATCACGGGCGAGGCTTTTGGAGCACCACCCTCGGATCTTGACGCGCCGGCCGCTGCCGTGGAACTGATCCACGCGTACAGCCTGATTCACGACGACCTGCCCGCCATGGACGACGATGACCTGCGCCGTGGACGCCCCACCTGTCACAAAGCATTCGACGAGGGAACGGCTATTTTGGCCGGAGACGCACTCCAGGCACTCGCATTTGCGGTCCTCGGCGCGCCCGGGAATGCCCTGAGCGATTCAACCCGCGTGCGCATGCTCACCGTTCTGGCCGAGGCGATCGGAACCGGCGGGATGGCCGGCGGCCAGGCGATGGACCTGGAAGCGGCGCGCCACCCGCCGGATGCGTCCGTTATCGAGCAGATGCACCGGCTCAAGACCGGTGCGCTGATCCGCGCCAGCGTGGAGCTGGGCGCCCTGGCCGCACCCGGTGCCGAACAGACCGAGCGGGATGCCTTGCGTCGGTATGGCGAAGAAATCGGCCTGGCGTTTCAGATTCAGGACGACATTCTGGATGTCACCGGTGATACCGCCATACTCGGCAAACGCGCCGGCGCCGACGCGGCGCACGGCAAGCCCAATTATCCGAGCATATTTGGCTTGGACCGCGCGCGCCGCTTGGCATTGGAGCACCGCGACCAGGCGCTGGCTGAGCTAAATGGGCTGGGAGCGGCCAGTCATCCTCTACGCGCCCTCGCTTACTACGTCGTGGACCGCGTGCAGTAGACTGCCCCTATGGCCTCCGCGAAATCCCCCCTGGCTCTGCTGCGTTCGATTGAGACCCCCGCGGACCTGCGCGCGCTGCCTGAGCGGCGATTGAAGGAACTTGCAGCGGAGCTGCGCGAGTTTTTGATTGAGACGGTCAGCACCCGCGGCGGTCACTTCGCCGCCGGGCTGGGCACCGTGGAGCTCACCATCGCGCTGCACTACGTTTACAACACTCCCCACGACCGGCTGGTCTGGGATGTCGGACATCAGGCTTACCCGCACAAGGTACTCACCGGGCGGCGCGAGCAGCTCTTCTCGATCAAGCAACACGGCGGACTGGCGCCTTTTCCGCTCCGCGCCGAGAGCGAATACGACACCTTCGGCGTAGGTCACTCGAGCACCTCGATCAGTGCCGCCCTCGGTATGGCTCTGGCGGCCGCGGCCAAGGGCGAACAGCGCCGTGTCGTGGCCGTCATCGGCGACGGCGCGCTCAGTGCGGGCATGGCCTTCGAAGCGCTCAATCACGCCGGCAGCCTTCCGGCGGATCTTCTGGTGGTCCTCAACGACAATGACATGTCGATTTCGGAGAATGTCGGGGCGCTCTCAAAGTACCTGGCCCGCGTGCTATCCGGACGCTTTTATGCCCACCTGCGCGAAGGCGGCAAGCGCGTGCTGCGCAAGATGCCGCACCTGCGCGAATTCGCCAGTCGATCTGAAGAGCACGTCAAGGGCATGTGGCTGCCCGGCACGGTGTTCGAGGAGATGGGCTTCAACTACATAGGCCCCATCGACGGCCACGACCTGACGGGACTGGTGCGCACCCTTCGCAACATGCGCGACCTGCGCGGCCCGCAGTTCCTTCACGTGGTAACCCAAAAGGGCCGTGGCTACGCGCCTGCCGAAGCCGATCCGATCACGTGGCACGGGCCTGGGCCCTTCAATCCCCAGACCGGGCGTATTCTCAAGTCCAAAGCGTCTGGGCCGGCCTACTCCCAGGTGTTTGGCGAGTGGCTGTGCGACATGGCCGAACGCGAGCCGAGAATTGTCGGTATCACGCCGGCGATGCGGGAAGGTTCGGGACTGGTCGAGTTCTCGCGCCGATTTCCGGAACGGTACTTCGATGTCGCGATCGCCGAGCAGCACGCCGTGACCCTCGCCGCAGGCCTGGCCTGCGAGGGCATGAAGCCTGTGGTCGCCATCTACTCCACATTTCTGCAGCGCGCGTACGATCAGGCCATTCACGATGTCGCCTTGCAAAACCTTCCGGTGGTCTTTGCGCTCGATCGGGCCGGCGTGGTGGGCGGGGACGGCGCGACGCATAACGGCAGCTTTGACTTCACGTTCCTGCGCTGCGTGCCCAATTTCGTGATCATGGCGCCCGCGGACGAAAACGAGTGCCGGCAGATGCTATTTACCGCCACCCAGGTGAACGGACCGGCGGCGGTGCGGTACCCACGCGGACAAGGCCCGGGAGTGCCCGTCGAGCAGGCCATGACGGCGCTTCCGCTGGGCAAGGCCCAAGTGCGCCGCCGCGGTCGCAGTGGATTGTTGTTGTTGTCCTTCGGCACCATGCTGGCCGCCGCGCTCGCTGCGGGCGAGCGGGTCGATGCCACGGTGATCAACATGCGTTTCGTAAAACCTCTGGACGAAGCCTTGCTGAAGGAACTCGTGCCCCAGCATGAGGCGTGGGTGACGCTGGAGGAGAACACCGTGGCCGGAGGCGCAGGCAGTGCCGTGGCCGAATTGCTCGACGGTCTGGGCCTGGGGCGGCCGCGGCTGGCCATCGGATTACCGGACCGCTACATAGAGCACGGCAGTCGCGAGGAATGCCTCGCGGATGCGGGCCTGGACGAGCCGGCCGTGGTGGCCCAAATCGAGGCCTGGTGGCAGATTCAGGCCAGCAACTTGAATAGCGGCCGGGGCGCCACCAGAATGACTGCGGCGGCCGGTTCCGGCCCTCCCTGATTTTAATAGTAGGTGCCCATGGACATGGAAGTGGCAGAGCGGGATCACAGCAAGACCGCCGTTGAAGACGTGCAGGGCCGCGCCGACACGCGCCACATTGCCATCGACCGGGTGGGCATTAAGGACATCCGCCATCCGGTGCGCGTCAAGGACCGTTCGGCTGGCGAGCAGCACACGGTCGCGACCTTCAACATGTACGTGAACCTGCCGCACAATTTCAAGGGCACGCACATGTCACGCTTTGTCGAGATCCTGCATCACGCCCCGGAGATCTCGGTCGATTCCTTCCGGGCCATGCTCGTGCAGATGACCGAACGCCTCGATGCGGACGCCGGACACATCGAGATGGCATTCCCCTTATTCGTCAGCAAACGCGCGCCGGTCACGGGCGTGGAGAGCCTGATGGATTACCAGGCGGCATTGATCGGCGAGTGCTGCCACGGGGAGACCACGCTCTGGGTGCGTGTGGTGGTGCCGGTGACGAGCCTGTGCCCCTGCTCGAAGAAGATTTCCGAGCGCGGCGCCCACAACCAGCGTTCGCACATAACCATCACGGCCCGCCTTCTGGAGCACATGTGGATCGAGGAACTCATCGACGTCGCCGAGAGCGAGGCGTCGTGCGAACTGTACGGGATCCTCAAGCGACCCGACGAGAAGTTCGTGACCGAACGGGCCTACGACAATCCAAAGTTTGTCGAAGACATGGTGCGGGATGTGGCGTTGCGGCTTGATGCCGAACCGAGGATCAGTTCTTACGTAGTCGAAAGCGAGAATTTCGAATCAATCCACAACCACTCGGCCTACGCTCTGATCGAGCGCGAGAAATCGAAGGACCGTGGCGCTAAGAAGCGTTGAATTCCACGCCCTGAAGCCGACCAATCAGCGCGCGCAGAAATACGCGATTGAAACGAAGCTGACAGGAAGCCGACACCTGCTCAAGCAGCGTTGAGCTGACCTTGAGCACTGTCACCTGATCGGTGGCGCGAATGGTCGCGCTGCGCTTGGCGCCCGGCACGTAACTGGCCTCGCCAAAACATTCTCCGGTCGACAATAAACCAAGCGCCAGCCCGTTTCGCTCGACCGCGCAATTGCCGCTGACGAGTATGTAGAAGCGATCGTCCATCTCGCCTTCTTTGACGAGCTCTTCCCCGGCCGCGTAGTCCTGCCATTGGGACGCGCGCATGACCTCGATGATCTCCGTGTGCGAGAACTCGTGGAAGAACTTCAGGCGGCGCAGCAACCCGAGCTGCTCCTGGTGATTCATGCGCGAGTCTTTCTGGCGCAGCTGCTGGTGGACCCGGGTAAGTTCAGCGGCCAGATCCAGGCCGCTTTTCTGGCGCCCCTTAGGATCCTTCTGCATGGCGGTGGCCACCACGACCTCCAGGTCTTCAGGAACATCGGCGCGCAGCGTGTGTATGGGGGGCGGGGTCGCGTAGACAATCTGGTGCAGGAGTTTCGCGAGTGATGCCGGCGCGGAAAGGCCGGGTACCGGTCAGCAGCTCATACATGACCGCGCCAAGGGAATACAGGTCCGAGGCGTTGGTCAGCTCAAGGCTCTGCACTTGCTCGGGGGACATGTAGCTGGGCGACCCTGCAATGCCCTCGATCCGGGAAATGTCCGAGTCGGCCACCAACGCGATGCCAAAATCGATGATGCGCACGTCGCTGGACTGCGTGAGCATGATGTTCGAGGGCTTGATGTCGCGGTGGATCACACCGCGCGAGTGTGCGTAGTGCAGCGCCTTGGCGCACTTGAACACGAGCTCCACCACATCGTCGACGCGCAACAGGTTGTCGGGACGGCAGTAGGCGGCAAGCGTGCGGGCGCCGTGCACGTGTTCGGTGACGATATAGCAGTGCCCGTTCTCCTCGCCCGCGTCGTATATGGGAAGTATGTTGGGATGGTGCAGCATGCCCACCATGTGGGCTTCCGAGAGAAACATCTTGCGCGTTACCCGCGCACGCTCCTCATCACCGGCCATATCGAGGTTATAGACCTTGATGGCCACGTCGCGTCCGTAATATGGATCGTGCGAGAGGTAGACGGTCCCGGTGCTGCCTCGACCCACCTCATTGATGATGAGGTACTTACCAATCCGCTCGGGTATGGCTCGTAATGAAGGGTTTACAGCTGCTGAAACTGCCATCTTGGGGGACCGGTCCGAGGTGCACTAATAGAAGTGCTTCGAGGATACGGTCGGCCCCGCCAGCGATCTGTGATACGGGTCCCAATCGCCCCGCGGCCGGTGCAATAAGCAAGGATCTAATGGGAAAAATGATCGAAAGCCGATTGCGAGAACTGGATCACGTCCCCGCCGCGCCGCAGCTCCAATTGCGGGGCGGCGCGCAGTTGGCCGCATCGCGAGAGCGGTACGGCGAACTTCGCGGCCAGCCCTTCGAACAGCGCTGCTCGCCCCACCGGCGCGGCCACCAACAGCTCGTAGTCCTCTCCTCCCGCCAGCGCGCGCTCCCAGGCCCGCTCCCCCGCCAGCGCGCGCAGGGCGGGAGAAATTGGCAGTTGCCCGACGTCCAGCCAGGCGCCGCACCCGCTGGCCGCGGCAAGTCGGGGCGCATCGGCGAGCAGACCGTCTGACAGATCGATGCAAGCGCTGGCGTGGCCCCGCAGGGCCTCACCGAGCGCGACCCGCGGGGTCGGATATTCGCTGCGCTCGCGCAGCCACCGCGCGTGGGCCCCCGGCTCGGCCTCGGCGGTAGTTAGGCGGCCCACGCTCGCATCTCCAAGCGTGCCGCTCACCCACAATTCATCGCCGGCCTTCGCTCCGCTGCGGCGCAACGCGGTTCCCGCCAAAACCTGGCCGGTCAGCTGCACGGTTACCGAAAGCGGACCTCGGCTCAGGTTACCGCCCACCAGCGCCACCCCGTGCGTGCGTGCCAGCAGGCCAAATCCCACGGCAAACTCGCCCAGCCAGGATTCATCGATCTGTGGCATCGTCAAGGACAGCAGCGCCCAGGCGGGGGTGGCCCCCATGGCCGCCAAATCGCTCAGGTTCACGGCCAGCGCGCGGTGCCCCAGCGAGCGCGGCGGACTGCCGGGAAGGAAATGAATCCCCTCGACCAGCGCATCGGTGGTCTGAACCAGCTCATGGCCGGGTTGTGCACGCAACAGAGCCGCGTCATCCCCGATACCCAACACCACATCGGTGCGCACCGCACCCAGATGACGGAAGTAGCGCTCGATGACAGCCTGCTCGTCGTAAGACATCCGGATGGGCCCGTGGCAGTTCGCTGGGGCTTGCCCGTCAACGATCGTCGGGACGCCAGGCGCGGGCCGCCCGATCCAGCACGGCATTGACGAATTTGTGGCCGTCGGTTGCGCCAAACCGGCGCGAGAGCCCCACCGCCTCATCGATGATCACCCGAAACGGAATTTCTCTCTGATGTTGCAGTTCGACACTGGCCACCAACAGCACAGCGTGCTCGATGGGATCGAGCACCTCAGCCTTACGCGCCAGAAAAGGCGCCAAGGCAACATCCAGCTCCGCGCTTTGCTCCACGGCCCGCTGCACCAGGGCCTTGAAGTATTCCCAGTCGGCGCGGCCCATGTCTGCGTCGGTCGAAAATTCATTGATCAGGTCTTGCCACGGCGCTGCGTTGAGCTGCCAGCGGTACAGGGCCTGCACCGCCAGGCGCCGAGCCAGCGCCCGCGCCGCCGTGCGCGGGTTGAAGTTGCCAGCCATAGAGGGTGAGCCGACTACAGATCGCGCAGCAAACGCGCCATGACCAGCGCGGTCTGCAGCGCTTCCGCGCCCTTGTTGTTCGCACCCGGCGCGGATCGCTCTTGCGCTTGCGCAACGGTCTCGGTGGTCAGGACCCCGAATGCCACCGGCACACCGGTGCTGAGCATCACCTGCTGCAGTCCGCGCGCGCACTCACCGGCAACGAAATCAAAGTGCGCGGTGTCCCCGCGAATCACGCAACCGAGCGCCACCACGGCATCGCAGCTCCCATTCAGTGCAAGTGCCTGCGCCGCCAGAGGCAGTTCAAATGCGCCCGGCACCCGCTCAACGCGCAGCGCCTCGGGCTGGCCGCCGGCGGTGCCCCACGCCTCCCTCGCGCCGCTGATCAGCTGCTCGACTAGCTCGGCGTTGTAGCGCGCGGCAACCACGGTGATCCGCAGCCCGACGGCGCTCAGCGGCCCTGATTCGGAGACCTTTCCCATGCGATCAGTATATCGAAGGCCAGGCTATGGGACGTTGCCGATGTAGCCGACGATCTCCAGTCCAAAAGCCGCCAGACCGTGCACATGCTTTGGCGCAGACAGGACCTGCATGCGGCGCACACCCAGATCCTGCAGAATTTGCGCGCCGACTCCGATGGTCCTCAGCACGGTGCCGGTATGAGTGCGCTCTGCCGAGGCCTCTGCGCGGGAGGCGACGCTGAGCGCATCGGCCAGCTCGCGCGGTGATTCGCCCTGACGCAGAATCACCACGACGCCGCACGGAGCTCCTGCAATCCGCGCCAGTGCGGCGCGCAGCGTCCAGGCATCGCTCGAGTCGCGCACGCCGAGTACATCGCGCAATGTGTCGATCAGGTGTACGCGCACCATCGGAGTGGCCGACTCATCGACCTCACCGTGCACCAATGCCAAATGCACGTCGCGATTGACATGGTCCTCGTAGGCGTAGAGCCGGAAGCTCCCGTATTCGGTGTCGACCGGTTGCTCGGCGATGCGCTCGACCGATCGCTCGTTGCGCAGGCGGTAGCGGATCAGATCCGCGATGCTGCCGATCTTGAGCTGGTGTGCGCGGGCGAAATCCTCAAGCTGCGGACGGCGCGCCATCGTGCCGTCCTCGTTCATGATTTCGACAATTACCGCCGCCGGTTCAAATCCGGCCAGACGCGCCAGATCACAGCCCGCCTCAGTGTGTCCGGCGCGGGTGAGCACGCCACCGGGCTGCGCCATGATCGGAAACACGTGCCCGGGCTGGCGCAGGTCCTCGGCGCGAGCATCGCTGCGCACCGCGGTGCGGACCGTATGAGCACGATCATAGGCCGAGATGCCCGTGGTCACGCCCTCGGCCGCCTCGATCGACACTGTGAAATTCGTGCGTTGCTCGCGATCGGTATCGCTGACCATCAGCGGCAGGCGCAACTGCGCACAGCGCTCGCGCGTCAGAGTCAGGCAGATCAGGCCGCGCCCGAAACGGGCCATGAAGTTGATATCCGCGGCGCTCACCCCCTGGGCGGCCATCACCAGATCGCCTTCGTTTTCGCGATCCTCATCATCCATGATCACCACCATGCGACCGGCGCGCAGGTCGGCGAGTATTTCTTCGGTGCTGTTCAGTTCCATGCGGGTTCTGCTGTCATTTGAATTCCAGGAGCCGTTCGGCGTACCGGGCCATCAGGTCGACCTCCAGATTGACCTGCGCGCCTGGTCGCAGGCGCGCGAGCGTCGTGGCCGCGAGCGTAAAGGGCACCAGATTGACACCAAAGTCAGGACCGAGGACCTCGTTGACCGTGAGGCTCACGCCATCGATTGCTACCGCGCCCTTGCGGGCGATGTAGCGCTGCAGGCTTTCGGGAGCTCGGAACTTAAGGCGCTCGGAGCGCCCGTCGCGCGTGCCGCTCGAGAAGCTCGGCTGTCCCGTCGATATGGCCAAGCACCAAGTGCCCCCCCAGCGAGTCACTGGCGCGAAGGGCCGCCTCCAGGTTGACTTGCTGTCCTGCCCGCCACTGGCCGATCGTGGTGAGCGCGAGGGTCTCGCGCGACACGTCCGCTACAAATCCGTTCGGCCTGCGTTCGGCTACCGTCAGGCACACACCGGCTACGGCGATGCTGTCCCCAAGTGCCATGCGCGCCGCATCGATCTCGCGGGCTTCGATGATCAGGCGTTGATCGCCCGCGCGCGCTTCCACTGCGCTGAGCTGGCCTATGGATTGAATGATTCCGGTAAACATCGGTGCATGCCCCTCAGCTCGGGCGCACAGCGCTTCGGGCAATCACACGCAAGTCGGCACCCATGGGCTGCACCGAATCAAAATGCAGCATCAGGCGCTCATCGAGTCGCTGCAGGAGCGGCAGTTGCGCCAGCGGCCGGGCCTGCGGACCGAGCAGGCAGGGCGCGAAATAAATCACCAGTTCATCGACCAGCTGCGCGGTGAGCAGCGCTCCGGTGAGGCGCGATCCGGCCTCGACCCACACCTCATTGGCCTCAAGCTCGGCCAGCCTTCCCAGCACGGCGTGCAGGTCCAGCCCGGCGCTGGTCGCGGGGGCCGCCTCAATGCGCACTCCCCGTCGCACGAGCGACTCGCGCTTGTCCTGATCGGCAGAGGCTGTGAACACTGAGGCGGGCGCCTCGGGGCCGTATACGCGCGCGCTCGCGGGCACGCGCAGATGAGTATCGAGCACCACCCGGAGCGGCTGACGGCTCGCCCCATCGATGCGCACGTTGAGGGTCGGATCATCGGCAAGCACGGTGCCTGAGCCTGTCAGAACCACCGAGCTGCGGGCGCGATACAGCTGGACATCCGCTCGGGATTGGGGCCCGCTGATCCAGCGACTCTCACCGCTGGCCAATGCGGTGCGCCCGTCCAGGCTCGCGCCGAGCTTGACCCGAATCCAGGGCCGTTGCCGCTCATGCCGGCTGTAAAAGCCCACATTCAGTTCGCGCGCCTCCGCGGCCAGCAGTCCGCCATCCACCGTCAACCCGGCCTCGCGCAGGATCGCCTCGCCACCGCGCATTTTGGGCGACGGGTCGACCGACGCGTACACGACACGCGCCACTCCCGCCTCCAGCAGCGCGCCCGTGCAAGGAGGCGTGCGGCCATGGGCTGCGCACGGTTCCATCGACACGTACGCGATGGCGCCTCGGGCCTCGGCACCGGCGGACTGCAGTGCGCACACCTCGGCATGTGGCCCGCCGGCGCGCTCGTGCCAGCCTTCCCCGACGATCTGGTCCCCGCGCACCAGCACGCAACCAACGCGCGGATTGGGATCGGTCGAGTTCACCCCGAGCGCGGCCAAACCCAGCGCGTGGCGCATATGCTGCTCGTCGGCCGCTGTCCATTGGCTCATCGCTTTCCCTTGCCCGGCTCTTCGATATCCCCCGGCAGCAGCGGCAGTTGCTCACGCTCTTCGGGCCGCTCTCGTTCGCGACGTCTGCGGTGCTTGCGCAGTCCATCGATCGTCTCGCGAAACGCTTCCACGTCCTGGAAACTCCGGTACACCGAAGCAAACCGAACGTAAGCAACTTCATCGAGATGACGGAGCTCTTCCATGACCAGTTCACCCACCTGCCGCGAGGGCACTTCCCGCTCCCCGAGCACTCTCAGCCGATGACAAATCCGTGCCACCGCCGCCTCGATCGCCTCACTGGCGACCGGTCGCTTTTCGAGAGCCTTGACCATGCCGGCCATGAGCTTGGCTTCATCAAAGGGCTCTCGACTACCGTCGCCCTTGATCACCCGGGGCAGGAGCAATTCGGCCGCCTCGAAGGTCGTGAAACGTTCGCCGCAGTCCAGGCACTCGCGCCGGCGGCGTATCTGCCGACCGTCGCTGGCCAGTCGTGAATCGGTCACTCGTGTATCGGCGTGATCGCAAAACGGGCAATGCACGCGCGGGCTGCCTCGGCGCCGATTACACGCCGTATACCGGGAATCGTCGGCACAAATCCAGAACTTCGGTGCGCACTTTTTTGACCACGTGCTCTGCGCCTTCGGCCTCGATCACCTCGACGATCCATTCGGCGACCTTGACCACCTCGGCTTCGCGGAAGCCGCGCGTGGTGGAGGCGGCTGTGCCAATGCGCAGCCCGCTGGTGATCGTCGGGGGGCGCGGGTCATTGGGCACGGCGTTCTTATTGACAGTGATGTTGGCGCGTCCCAGGGCGGCGTCGGCGTCCTTGCCGGTGTAGTTGCGCTTGCCCAGATCGACCAGGAACAAGTGGTTATCAGTGCCGCCGGAAACGATGTTCAGGCCTCGCCCCATCAAGGCGGCGCTCATTGCACGCGCGTTGTCGACCACCTGCTGCTGGTACTGGCGAAACTCCGGTTGCAGCGCCTCTAGGAAGGCCACGGCCTTCGCCGCGATGACATGCATCAGCGGCCCGCCCTGCGTGCCGGGGAAGACCATCGAATTGAGCTTCTTGGTGAGGGCCTCATTGGCCCGGGCCAGGATCAGTCCGCCCCGCGGCCCCCGCAGCGTCTTGTGCGTCGTGGTGGTCACTACATCGGCGATGGGGACCGGGTTGGGATAATGGCCGGTCGCGACCAGGCCAGCGACGTGCGCCATATCGACAAAGAAGAGCGCACCCACGCTGTCTGCAATGGCACGGAACCGCTCCCAGTCAACGACGCGCGAATAGGCGGAGAACCCCGCGACGATCATCTTCGGCCGATGTTCGCGAGCCAACCGCTCAACCTGCTCGTAGTCGATGAGACCTGTGCTTGGTACCACCCCGTACTGCACGGCATGAAACAGCTTGCCGGAGAAATTCACCTTGGCGCCGTGCGTGAGGTGGCCCCCGTGATCGAGACTCATCCCGAGTATCGTGTCGCCCGGGGCAAGCAGCGCCAGATACACCGCGGCGTTGGCCTGCGAACCGGAGTGAGGCTGCACGTTCGCATAGTCGGCGCCGAACAACTGCTTGGCGCGGTCTATGGCCAGCTGCTCGGCAATGTCCACGAACTCGCAGCCCCCGTAGTACCGGCGAGCCGGATACCCCTCGGCGTATTTGTTGGTCAGCACCGATCCTTGCATCGCCAGCACACGCGGGCTGGTGTAGTTCTCCGAGGCGATCAGTTCGATGTGGTCTTCCTGCCGGCCGCGTTCACCCTCCACGGCAGCGTGGAGCTCGGGGTCAAACTCTGCAATATCCAATCGGGCGGCGTACATGCGCTTCGGCCTGCGACGGGAACGGAGCGGAATTGTACCCGAAGCTAGGCGGCGAGCAGCTCTTCGACCACCCCTACCCAGGCCTGCGCAAGGTTTCCCCGGTCATAGCCCCCACCACCGAGCGCCAGCATGCGTCCGTGTTTGAGCCGGTCGGCCAGCGCGCATAAGTCCCGTGCGGCCCGGGCGTGGGCGGCCGGAGTCAGAAGCAGGTTGGCCAGCGGGTCGCCCGCGAGGCTGTCGGCGCCGCACTGCAGGATTAGGAATTGCGGCTCGAAAGCGAGCGATATGCTCGAGCATGCCGGGCCAGACCTTATGAAAGTGCGCATCGCCCGAGCCGGCGGCCAGCGGCACGTTGAGCTTGGTCCCGGCCGCGGCGCCTCGGCCCACTTCGGCGGCCGTACCCGTCCCCGGGTACAGCGTCTCCCCGCTCTCGTGCAGGTCCGCAATGATCACTTCCGGGTCGTCCTGGAAAGCGTAGAACACCCCATCCCCGTGGTGCGCATCGATATCGACGTAGGCGATGCACTTTAGTCCGTGGCGCCTGCGGAGCGCTTCGATGACGACCCCGCAATCGTTGAATACGCAGAAGCCCGCCGCCCGGTCGCGAGCCGCATGATGCAGCCCGCCGATGGGCACGAACGCACGCCGCCGCGGCCCGGCCATGATCCACTCGGCCGCCTGCAGGCTCCCACCGACCACGCAGGCCGCCGCCTCATAGACCCCGCGAAAATTAGGCGTGTCCCCGCCATCGAGCATGCCGGTCCCGTGCTCGGAGCTGCGCTGCACGAATTCGACGTGGGCGTCACTGTGAAAGAACCTCAGCTCTTCGACGCTGGCCTGCGGGGGATCGAGCTGCGTGACGCGAGCCCCCAGGCCACGCTGATCGAATTCGCGCAGGAACGCGCCGTAGCGATCCGGGCCGAAAGGGTGCCCGCCCGGAAAGCCGTAGCGGCCCAGTCGCTCGCCCAAGGCCACGGCAGTTTGCGGATCCTGGCTGAATGACGAACTCCCGCGGGTGTTGCCGGGCCAGCCTACCACAAGCCCTAAGGCCCGGACCCCCTCGCAGCGCCCGTGGCACCAGATGGGTCGCTCAAGGATAATGCGCGCCCCCACCGTACCGACAACATCGCTCAACCATGGCCCAATACATCTACACAATGAACCGGGTGTCGAAGATCGTCCCGCCCAAGCGCACGATTCTTAGGGACATCAGCCTGTCGTTCTTCCCCGGTGCCAAGATCGGCGTGCTCGGACTCAACGGCTCGGGCAAGTCCACGTTACTGCGCATCATGGCGGGGATCGATACCAACATTGATGGCGAAGCGCGCGCGCAGACCGGGATCCGCGTCGGGTTCCTGACGCAGGAGCCCGGGCTTGATCCCGTCCAAGGACGTGCGCGGCAACGTGATGGAGGGGGTCGGGCGAGACTTTCCAACTGCTGCAGCGCTTCAACCAGATCAGCGACGCATTCGCCGAGCCCATGGACGATGAGCAGATGAACAAGCTCCTCGAGGAGCAAGCCAAGCTCCAGGACGCCATTGACGCCGCGGGAGGCTGGGAGCTGGAGCGCAAGCTCGAAATCGCCGCTGACGCGCTGCGGCTACCGCCGTGGGACGCGAAGATCGAGCAGCTCTCGGGCGGCGAGAAACGCCGCGTGGCGCTGTGCCGGCTTCTGTTGTCACAACCCGACATGCTGCTGCTCGATGAGCCCACCAACCACCTGGACGCCGAATCGGTGGCTTGGCTCGAACGCTACCTCGAGGAGTATCCGAGCACGGTCATCGCCGTCACGCACGATCGGTACTTCCTCGATAACGTCGCGCAATGGATCCTGGAGCTCGATCGTGGACATGGCATTCCGTATGCAGGGCAATTACTCCTCGTGGCTGGAGCAGAAGGGCAAGCGCTTGGCGCTCGAAGAGCGCGAGCAGGATGCGTTGCGCAAGACCCTGGCGCGCGAGCTGGAGTGGGTGCGCACCAATCCGAAGGCACGCCAGGCCAAGAGCAAGGCGCGCCTGGCGCGATACGAGGAACTGGCGTCCAAGGAATTCCAGGAGCGCAACGAGACCAACGAGATCTACATTCCCCCCGGCCCGCGTCTGGGCGAATTGGTCATTGAAGCGCAAGAACCTGCGCAAGAGCTTTGGCGATAATCTGCTGATCGATAACCTCTCCTTCTCCTTGCCGCCGGGAGGAATCGTCGGAATCATCGGCCCCAACGGCGCCGGCAAGACCACTTTGTTCCGCATGCTGACCGGCGTTGAGAAGATCGACTCCGGTGAATTCCGCATCGGACCCACGGTAAAGCTCGCCTATGTGGATCAGTCGCGTCAGGCGTTGGACGACAGTAAAACGGTCTGGGCGGAGATATCCGGTGGTCAGGACATCATTCGCGTCGACAACTACGAGACCCCATCACGAGCCTACGTCGGACGATTCAACTTCAAGGGCTCGCAGCAGCAGCAGCTGATTGGTGAACTTTCGGGAGGGGAACGCAACCGCGTGCATCTTGCCAAGGTGCTCAAGGACGGGGGCAATGTGCTGCTTCTGGATGAGCCCACCAATGACCTGGATGTGGAGACTTTGCGGGCACTGGAGGAGGCGCTGGTGAATTTCCCCGGCTGCGCGGTGGTCATTTCCCACGATCGGTGGTTCCTCGATCGCATCGCCACCCACATTCTCGCCTTTGAAGGCAACTCAGAGGTGGTCTGGTTCGAGGGGAACTACCAGCAATACGCCGCGGACCTGCGCGCGCGACGCGGCGAGGATGCCGCCTCCCCGCACCGGCTCAAGTATCGGCGCCTGACCGGTTGAGATTCGACCTGAGCGAGATTATGTAACTATGTGGAGGTAGAGGGGAAACACCCGTGGCGCATTGCCCACATTGGGCTAAACTGAACCGATCCGCAGCGGCCGCTTGAGGGCATGTTAAGAGCCGCACGGAACAGAAGGCACAAATGTCTACCTACATAGATGCCGCCGGTCAGCTGCATCATGATCTGGAAGCCAATCTCGCGCTCACCTGTCCGCATTGCCAGGTGCTATCGCACGTTGCGCCCATCGCGGTGCCAGCCTTCAGCGAACTAGTCTCGCACCGTCCCAAGCAAGTGGGTGTCGTGTACCGCTGCGACTCGTGCAATGAAGCCATCTTTCTGCGCTTCCCAATCAAGATGATCGGCAACAGCCGCATCGAGCTAGGCAGCCAATTCAGCGAAGTCGAACGACCACGCGAGAAATTCAGCTACACCTACCTGCCCGAAGAGGTGGATGTCCTGTTTCGTGAAACACTGAGCTGTTATTCGAATGCGAGCTACAACGCATTCGCGAGCATGTGCCGGCGCACCATGCAGGCCGTGTTTTCTGAACTGGGCGAGACCGGGAAGCTGCGGGTATTCGATCAACTCAATGACGTGCGCGTGATGGCGGATCTGGACACGGCGAAGTTTATTGACATTAAGCGCGTCATATTTGGCAGCGACAACGACCCATATCCCGACCTGCCGACGCTCGACGACCAGACCGCCGGCATGCTGGTGGAAGTGGTCAAGGATCTGTTGTACCAGGTGTACGTGCGCAAGGGGCGGCTGCAGCAGGCCATGATGATGCGGCGCTTCTTCGCCGACGAATCGATTCGCGAACTCAGCGCGCCCAAAGAATACGCAGCTGGGCTGAGCGGTTTCGGAGGCTGCGCCGCGCGCAGACTAGGTCTTTTAGGCGCGCCGCCAATTGCTCACGTAACCGCGCCAAGTCCGTTGGCGACAGTGCGCCGAGGACACCGAGTCGTGCCGGGGGAATGTGTTCGGCAACGCCCTTCTGATCGCCGAAGACGTAGTGGTCAAAGATCGCGCGCCATGCTTGGCGCGTTGCCGGCGGCAGCGGTCTCAAGTTCATGATCGCGTACAGGAGGCTGTCGAACCCCGAATTCCCCAACCGCTGGTCACCGGCGAGCCCTTGCCACCAGTAATTAACAAGGACGTTGAAGGGTTCAAGTGACTGCACGTGGTGCCACCACAGCGCGGGGATAAAGATCGCGTCGCCGGCGCTGAGTTCGGCCGTTACCGACGCAGCCAGCGCAATTCGGAAATTCGGAAACCTGACTAGGTCGGGTTTGTCTTAGCGACACCAGGCTCACCGGCGCTCCTGTGGGCGCAAAATCAAGCGGGCCAATGTAAAGATTTGCGATTTGCTCTGGCGGAAACAGCGTGTATCGGCGGCGGCCGCTGACGACGCATCCAATGTTGTTCCACTCGTCAAGATGAGTAGGGGTAGTGATGGCGTTACCGAGCCAGATACGCGGCAGCACTGATCCGGGCAGCAAACTCAGGCTATTCTCGGCGGAAAATCCCGGCAGGCAATCCTGGATTAGCGCACTCTGCACCGCCACTGCGGGAGGACGTGGGAACGCCTGATAGCGCAGCACCTGTTCCGCAACCGCTGAAATCGACAAGCGGTTGCGAACAAAGTTGAACCCGCTCATAGAATCGTTGTAGAAGATCTGCCCATCGGTCTCGGGGGGCGTCATTATGGCGTCAACTGGCTGGCCACGATCAAAGCGACCCAGATACCTGGCCGCGGCCGCTGCCGAGTCTTGTGATGCTGCAACGATCGGCCACTGGCGCACGTAGCCTCGCAGTACCGCCGGTCGCTCCGAACCAATTACTTCGCGCCTGATGGCCTCATCGTCGAGGCCGGAGTACTCGCGGATCGAGGTCGCGGTCTGGTACGTGGTACTCATCGTTCCAAACTTTAGTCTTGCCTTGCAGAAATAGAGCCGCAGCGACCGTCGGATTCAACCCCAACACCCCGGAGCGATTCGCCAAAAAAGATCGGACAAGGCGATTATGCCGCACCCCAACGGGCCGTGGCGTTGTAGGGTGACTCGCGCAGGGAAACGCACCCGCAGCCCAGCGAAGCAGCGCCCGGAACCGCGATCGGTGTGCGCCACGGTTACAGGCGCCCAGATCCATTGACCAAGGCGTGCCTGGTCGGCGTCGTTCACCCTGCCGACGGAACTGCCCGAACGCTATCAGAGGACGCGCGAGCCTAGCGCGACTCGCACTACAGCTTCAGGTGCACCGTAAAGTAGTACTGTGCGCCGTTTTTGTAGAACGCACGCGGCTGGTCGGTGTTCAGTGCGTAGTATTTCAAGGTCGGATTGTTGAGATTCTGCCCATCCAGGTTAAATGAGAGCATGTTGTTCAAGGTGTAAACCAAGGACGCGGATAGGCCGCCGATCGCGGCCTGTGAGAATGCGGTGTTGCGATCCAGCCCGCTAAAGAACGCTGAGCGGTAGTTGTAGGAAACGCGCGCGCTGAAGTGCGCATTTTCAAAATAGCCGCTCAGGTTGTAGGTATCCTTGGAGGTGCCCACCAGCCGGTCATCCCCGTTCGTCACCAGCGATGTTTGCTTGCCGTCGGCGTACGTATAGTTCGCCAGCATGCCAAAGTTCTCGGTGAACGCCTGCTGGTACGCGAGCTCCAGCCCCTGCACACGTCCGGTTGCGTTGACCGGCACCGTCAGAAGGTAAGGAACCAGCGCGCCCTGCGGGGATTGGCTGCTGTAGGTGATGTAACTCAGAGTCTCCGAACCGAAGCTGACGTAGTTCTGCAGGTCCATGTAAAAAAGCCCGGCAGACAGCAACGAGCGCTTGGCAAAATACCATTCCAATCCGGCGTCGTAGTTGGTCGAACGAATCGGCTTGAGATTTGGGTTGCCCCCCGAGCCCGTTCCGGTACCGCCCGTCACCGCCGGGGGCGAGAGGTCCGTAAAGCCTGCCAGGGCCGAGTAGTCTGCCCGCGTCATCGTCTTCGCGACCGCGAACCGCGCCACCAGGTCCGGATGCAGGTCGATCTTAAGGTTGGCGCTCGGCAACCAGTCGTTGTACGTGTGATCTACCGGAATACCGGCAAAAAGCCCAAAGGCCGATCCGGTGATTACGCCGGGAGTGTCTGCGGTAACTCCCGATCCGGTAAATGTCACCGCGTGTTCGTCTGTTTTGACGTATCTCAATCCGAGGTTTGCGGCCCAGTTCGTGCCCTTAAAGTCCGCCTGGACAAATGCTGCGGAATTCTTTTCCTCCACGTCGAACCAGTACTGGTAGTAGGCACGGTCAACGGGATCTCGATTGACCCTGCCCGGGCCGTTGTAGGCCGCGAGCTGCTCTGGCGTCCAGTACCAGACCCCGGTTGGGATTGCGCCGCCGAAGGTATTGAAATTGCCGGGATAGTTCGACCAGGTGGTCGGGTAATTTGCCGTGCCCTGCCCGGCGGGAAGCGGGCCTTGGGCAAGAGCGTTGAAAGAAGACCGCTCGTGTGTCTGGTAGCGCACGCCGAACTTCAGATCCGTCCAGGGAGTGTGCTGAGTAGCGAAATCCCCATCGATCTTGTACCAGGTCTCCTTATCTTTAACGTCGATGTTTTGCGCACCGAAGATCCAGTTAAACGTGACCGGCACGCCGTTAGGAAAGGGCGTGGTATTGTCAGTCGAGCCTAAATTAAAGTTCGGCCCGGAACCCGTGCCGTGTAGCGCGTAACCGGCACCCAAACCCGTTCCCGGATCTGTCTCCGAGACATTCTGAGTCGGGGTTTTGCCGTCGCCTTGCGACGTCCCAAATTGGCCAAAGAAGCTCAGAGCGTCGTTGGCGCGCCAATTGCCGTCGAGATTGATGAAATTCGAACTTGCACTCTCATCGGGGCGCGAAATCTGGTCGTAGACGCCGTAAAGCGTTCCGCCCACCGGCGAGAAATTTGCCGACGTCAAGGTGCCGTTTGTGACCACATAGCCAGGATCCGGCCCCTGCCCGGCGCCTTTAGCCACGAAGTGCGTGAGCCATTCCAGGTAGTTGCGGTTGTAATTGTCGGCATCGAGCTTTGAAGCGAAACCCGAAAGATCGAGCGTGAAATCGTCGGAGGGCCGGAATTCGACATCGACGAGCCCGCCTTTGCGCTTGCGATCCTGCTCGAAGAGAGCCGCACCGATCAGAGCCGGGTAATACACATTAGAGAGATCGGGATGGGCCGCCACGACCGCGCTCGTGGGGCTGAATTGCTCGTAACCAAGTAGCTCCACGCCATCGCGACGCAGGTGCCGCTCCTCGTAGAACGCCTGCACCATAACGCCGAATTTTCCCTCACCGTTCTTCCAGTTAAATAGAGCGCTGTACTGGCCGTCGGTCTTTGAAGGCAGCTCGGAATGCACGGCTCCGGCCGAAGCCTGCAATGTCACAGGATTGGGGAAATCGAGCGGTTTGCGGGTGATGATGTCAACGGAGCCCGCGACGCCCCCCTCTACGAGCGAAGCCTCCGAACTCTTGTGCACGACGACTCGGTTGACGAGCTCAGAGGGCAGCAACGTATAGCTCACGCTGCGGCCCACCTGCTGAATTTGGTTGAGCACGAACCAGTCACCGGCCGCGACACCGTGGCCATTGATCAACGTCTGCGTCAGGCTGGGGTTGGTGCCGCGCATGCTCACACGGTCATTCTCGTCAAAACCGCCTTCGTTGGCGCTTGCCGAACTGATCGTGACGCCTGGCACCCGGGATAATGAATCGGCCACGTTCTTGTCTGGCATTTTGCCGATGTCTTCGGCAGTGACCACTTCCTGGACCGTCGTGGCAGCGCGTTTTAGGTCGAGAGACTTCTCCACAGATTGGCGGATGCCAGTGACGACCACTTCCTCGAGACTGGTCGCCTCGGTCGCAACCGGTGTTTGCGCAAACACCAGCGCCGAGGGCGCCAACAACGTGAGCCCGAGCGCCGACTTGACCGCGAAAGTAATTCGATTCATTGCCAACTCCTAGGATTTCTTTGAAGCGCAGAGCTGTGGTTAGGTGCGAATCCGACTTCAAGGCGGAAGTCGCGGTAGTGCTCCATTGCTATCGTGGCGGATACCCCAATCCAAACCAGTTCATTGCCAATATAATACCACTGGATTTTAAATTCAAGCGCCCTTAGTGGAAGCACAAGCAGAGCTGCTGTGCCGTCGACGTTTCTGCCGCAATATAGGGCTAATTCAGCAATTTACGCAGCGCGGCGCAGCTTTGCGCGGCGCCCGGACCCAGCAATACATGTAAAAGACCACTTTTGGTTACGGCGACCCCACGCGCCCCCAGCGCCTCGAGAGCGGCCACGTCCACCTCTGGCTGCCGTATTGCCCGGACCAGAAGCCTGTCGCCCGCACATTCGATGGATCCCACGTTGGCTGCGCCGCCCAGCGCCGCCAGCAATTTGGTCGCTGATATCACTACGGCGAAGTCGGCCTCCGCGCCGGCCGGCCCCACACCAGGAGCGTCATGCAGGTAGCGGCGAATCTCGCCTGCTACTTGGTCCGCGATCGGTCCCAAAACAACTTGCACTGTGTTCGGAGCGGGTCTGACGACCCCCATGGCACCAAGCCGGGCAAGCGCAGCAACGTCGACGCGCGTACCGTCTGCGACCGAAAGCCGTAAGCGCGTAGTGCAGGCATCGACGGCCGTAAGGTTTTGGGCGCCTCCGAGCGCCAAAACCATTCCCGCTGCGCGGCTGGGCGGAGTCGACACGCTGGCATCGTCGCCTTGTGCCTTCGCCTCTACTTCGCGTTCGCGTCCTGGAGTGGCCAAATTGAACCGGACAATCCCATAGCGAAACACCACGTAGTACAGCGTGAAATAGCCTGCCCCAATCGGCAATAGCCACAATGGCCGCGTGGCCAGCGAGTAATTGAGCACATAGTCGAAGAGGCCCGCTGAAAAACTGAAGCCCAAGTGCACCCCGAGCGCGTGCATGATCACCATTGCCAAGCCGGTCAAAATCGCGTGCACGAGATACAGGAGCGGTGCCAGGAACATGAACGTAAATTCGATGGGCTCGGTAACACCGGTCAGAAACGACGTCAGAGCCATTGAAAGCAGCAATCCCCCGACAGCCCGACGCCGGTCGGGGCGGGCCGCGCGATACATCGCCAGACAAGCTCCCGGCAGCCCAAACATCATCACCGGAAAGAATCCGCTCATAAACGCCCCGGCGGTCGGATCCCCGGCAAAGAAGCGCTTCAAGTCGCCGGTTGCCCCGTGATAATCGCCCAACAGGAACCAGGGAATATTGTTGAGGATATGGTGCAGGCCGGTCACGATGAGCGCTCGGTTGAGCGTGCCGTAGGCGAATAGCCCGAACGAACCGGCGCTCACCACGGCGTGACTGAGGGCATCCATGCCGCGGGCCAGCATGGGCCAACCCATTCCGAAGGCCACGGCCACGAAAACGCCAAAGCAACCCGTTGCAATCGGCACGAACCTACGACCGCCAAAAAAGGCGAGGTAACTTGGCATCTTTATTTCGCTAAAGCGGTTGTAGGCGAACCCGGCGATTAACCCTGAAAGCACGCCCACTGGCATGCTGAGCTTTGCGAGTTGCTGAGTTCGCCATGCGCTAGCGGCCAGTTCCGCCGCCGGCCCCGCAAGGCCCATGGTCACTGAGCCAGGCACGGTCAGTAGCACCTGGGCGCCGTGCGTGGCGACTAGGAAACCGATCAGGCTGGCCAAGCCCGCTGCCCCGTGATTCTCGCGTGCCAGACCCACCGCTATCCCAACTGCAAACACGAGGCCGAGGTTGGAGAAGATTGAATCCCCGGCCGCCGCCAGTACCGGAATGCCAAGCAGATCGGGTTGTCCGAGCCGTAGAAGCATTCCAGCCACGGGCAATACCGCGATGGGCAGCATTAGCGCGCGGCCCAGGTGCTGTAGTCCCTGCAGGACCTTAAACATTATCGTTGTCCCACTCTCGCACGAGCTCGCGCACGGCCGCGGCATGCGTGAGCGCGAGCGCCTGACGGCTGAGCGCAGCGCAGGCCTGGACGTCGAGCGCGCGCAGTAAACCCTTGATTCTCGGAATTTGCGCCGGGACGACCGAAAGTTCCCGCACTCCCATGCCAATCAGCAATGGTATGGCTTCCGGATCCGAGGCGAGGCCGCCGCATACCCCCACCTCGACGCGATAATCGCGCAGAATCTGCATCGCGCGGTCGATGAGCCGCAGCACCGCCGGGTGCAACCCGTCGAGCCGCGGGGCTAGATTCGGGTGCAATCGATCCATCGCCAGGGTGTACTGCGACAGGTCGTTAGTGCCGATCGCAATGAATTCGCATTCCGCAGCGAGCTGGTCAACAAGCAACGCGGCGGCCGGTGTCTCTATCATTACGCCGAGCGGCGGCAGGGGCAGGCCTAATTCCTGGGAGATAATTGTCAGTTGCGCGCGCACGCTGCGCAGTTCCTCCAACTCCGTGACCATCGGCAACAGCACTCGACACTGACCGGCGGGCGCAACGCGGACAATTGCGCGCAACTGTGTGGCGAGCAAACCGGGATGTGTCAGGCTGCTGCGCAGGCCGCGCATTCCCAGGGCGGGATTTTCTTCGTGCGGCGATTCCATGTAGGGCAAAGGCTTATCGCCTCCGGCGTCCAGTGTGCGGATCGTCAGCGGCCGCCCTTCCAGCGCGCTAGCAATATTCTGATACTGCTCGAGTTGCTCGGCTTCCGTGGGGGCGGATTTACGAGCCTGAAACAGAAACTCGGTGCGCAGCAGGCCACAACCCTCAGCGCCTGCGCGCACAGCCGGTGCCGTCTCTTCAGTTGCACCGAGATTGCAATACACCTGGATAGCCACCCCGTCGCGGGTGATCGCTGGCTGCTGCGCAGCCGCCTCGTCCTGGACGCGGGTACGAGCCCGCCCTTGGACGAGAGCGTCGAGCCTTTCTTGCTCTTCAACCGGCGGGCTCACCAGCAGAAACCCCGCTTCGGCATCGAGCAGCAGTGGCGTGCCGGCGGCGATTGC
The DNA here is from genome assembly GCA_963717335.1 of uncultured Gammaproteobacteria bacterium. Classification (GTDB taxonomy): domain Bacteria; phylum Pseudomonadota; class Gammaproteobacteria; order Steroidobacterales; family Steroidobacteraceae; genus FEN-1191. The sequence continues at coordinate 1,246,554 of CAVQVZ010000006.1, forward strand.
AAGTACTGACGGACCGGCGGCTACAAGGGTAGGCAGTCCCATTGATGCTGCGAGTATCGCCACGTGAGAAGTCGCACCGCCCGCGGCTGTGCACAGACCGACGAGGCGCGTTGAATCGAAGGAAAGTAATTGTGACGGGAGCAACTCCGCCGCTAACACAATCGCGCGCTGAGGCAACTGCGCCTCCGGTACTATTGCAGTGCCCGAGAGCGCGCGAAGTACTTGATTTTCGATGTCGCGCAGGTCCGCCCGCCGCTCGTCCATTCGCGGATCCTCAAGCCCTGCCAATGCATCAGCCGCCGACCGCAGAGCGGTCCGCCACGCGAGGCCGGCACTGGCGCCGCCAGCCAGGAGCTCCTCCGCGTCGCGAACCAGTTGTGGATCAGCCAGCAATAGTAAGTGAGCATCGAGGAGATTGCGTCTCACATCCTGGCTCGCTGCGGCGAGTCCGGTGAGATATCGACTGACGGTGTCGATGGCCGTTACGAGTCGTGCGCGCTCCGTGGCGCTGTCGCCACGAGCCTCTCCTGCCGGCGGGTCTTTCTCCACCAGCGGCGCTGCAACACCAACGACAAACCCGCGAGCGGCAATTAGGCCCGGTAGCCGCGCGCCCGCGGCGGGGGGCTGCATGGCTTGCCCAGAAAGCGTCAGCGGATGGAGCGCGGCCCGATTGCCGACGGACTCCAGCTGATCAGAAAGCGCGTCGAGAGCTGCCTCTGCGTCCGGGCCTGCGGCTGTTGCAGTCACCACATCGCCGCGGCCAACACCCAGCGCCATCATTGCCACGACGCTGCGCGCGTTGGCCTCACGGCCCCGGCCGTGGAACATTACTGCGGCATTCAATCCGGCCAGCGCGGCGGCCACTCGTGCGGCAGGGCGGGCGTGCAGTCCGTGCTCGAAGGGAACGCGGAAGCTCCGGGTCGCAGACTCCAACATTGGCGCGCCTGACGCGTTGGGCATGGCGCTTCGTGGCGAAACCAACGTTGGCTCGGCCGCTAGGAGAAAATCTCCAACCGCCACACGCCTAGCGCTCTGGCGGCGGATGATGCGCCCTGCGTACTGGCCCGTAAGCAGTATCGGAGTAATGGCGCTGGGCGCACGCCGCACAATAAGGTCCAAGTCAAAAGCCATCAGCAGTTGGCCGGAACGCACGGCTTCGCCTTCTCGCACCTGTAATTCGAACCCGGATCCCGCCAATTGCACAGTGTCTATTCCGACATGGAGCAACACGTGACCCGCTTGCGACTTGATCGTGAGTGCGTGCCGATTGTTGCCCATCAATACGACGGTTCCGTCGCAGGGGGCATGGAGTGACTCGCCAACCGGGTCGATGGCCACGCCGTCGCCGGCCGTCGCACTCGCGAATACAGGATCGGGAACTTCCGACAGGGGCAACACCCAGCCGGCGAGAGGCGCGACCAGCTCAAACGGTGGATTGCTCGTATCGCTGACTTCCATAGGCCGCTCAGACTTTGAAGTAGATACGACGGCGGTCCGTGGTGCAGGCCGCGCTCCAGCTGCGCACACACGCAACCGCGAGCCCCGGCCGCGAGCCGATGGCGGGCGGTTGAGATGGCACAGGCACGAGGAGGGTCACCGTAACTGCACCTGTAATGAGTGGCGGCCGCGGCTCATATTTCCGCTCTTCTCACAACTTCTCGCATCCGGCGAGGAGCAATCTGGTTACCTGAGATCCAGGTGCGAGGACCTGCCCACCCGACCGTTGCGGTCGGCGGCCACAACCCGGATCGAGCCTGGACGGGTAATCGGCCCGGTAACCGGCGGACTCGCCGCTGTCGGCTCGCTGCCATCGACCGTGTAATGCAGGCTAAACCCCGGAATCTTCTGGTTGACGAGCACGGCACCAGGGACTTGCTTAAGTCCGGGCGCCGGAATGCGGTACTTAACCGCGTGCTCGGCATCCAGTTGCGGCAACACCTTTAGGCCAAGCTGATTTACAAAGACCGACCAAGCCGCGGAGCGCATCCGCGCAGCTTTCGCGTGATCAGACTGTTTAGTCCATTCCGGGTCCGGGGCCCAGGCGCGCTCCGCGAGTGCAACCATTCTGGGCATCAACATGTAATCGAGTCGCTCAGGCTCATGCACGGTCTCGCTAAACAGCGTCCCTTCCAGTCCGCGAATGTGTTGTCGCCCAAATTCCGTGAGAGCCTGCCTGTGAGGGAGATGTGTTGGGTCATCTGACGCAACCCGGGTGTCGTCAAGTGGAACATAATCAAAAACCGTGTCCAGATCGACGTAGCCCGCCCAGACCTGACCGGGTTCAAATGGGCTCGGATAAGGCGGAAGATCGAAATACAGCTTGGTGGCAGGCGTGAGCACGGTGTCATAGCCGGCATTTGCCAGACGATCTGCGAGGTCTTCGGCCCCTTCTGTGTTGCGCCAGACATAGACCGTGTAGCCGCTCCGGCTAAATGCCGGGTTAGCCGCTCGCTCGGTATGGCCGCCTGAACTTAGCGTGCGGGCTCCCACCTCTTCCCACCCTGCTAGGGCCACACCCTGCCCTTGGAGCAACGCGTGCACCCGCGCGTAAAAGTAATCCCAGAGGTCGGCTCGGGTTTTTAGTTGCTCGCGAGCCATGAGCGCACGGCACGCTGGAGAGTGCTCCCAAGCACCGTCGGGCAACTCATCACCGCCCATGTGCATCGTGCGTAACGGAACCCCAGCGGCCTTGTGCAACGCGACCACCTCGGTGATCACATGTGCAATAAATGAATAGGTCGATGGGAGGCCCGGGTTAATGACGTTGTCGGTGTAATTTTGCGGCGACTGGTATATGGATCGATCCTGGGGGTCGACGAGCAAGTATTCGTTCGCGTTGGATTGGCCGGTCTGCGAAAGTCGTCGGGCGCGCGCGCTCATTGAAACCACCGCCGCACGTGCGTGCCCGGGCATCTCAATTTCCGGTATCACCTCGATGTGCCGGGCGGCCGCGTACTGCAGGATCTCGATATACTCGGCGCGCCGGTAAAAGCCAGTTCCGTAAGGATTTTGGACGTACGGGCCCGAACCGTAGGCTGGAGGCAGACGATCTTCCTCGGCAACCCCATGTCCTCTCCGACTACCGACCTCGGTGAGTTCGGGGAGGCCAGCGATTTCCAGCCGCCAGCCTTCATCGTCGGTGAGATGAAAGTGGAGGGTATTGAGTTTGTACCGAGACATAAGATCCAGCACTCGAAGCACGTTGGCTTTGGGCTGAAAATTTCGGGCGACGTCCAGCATCATTCCGCGATACGCAAAGCGCGGTGCATCCCGGATGACCAGTGCCGGAAGTTCTACTGGACGATGGCGGTCGGGGTGGCTCTCCGCTGGCAAGAGTTGACGCAAGGACGCCAGGCCGCGTGCTATGCCCGCGGATGTGCGGGCTTTCAATTCAATGCCGGATTGCGGGTCAATGGACAATTCATAGGCTTCCGGGCTGGGCGGGCCGGCGATCGGGGCTATGGATAGGTGTACGATCGGGACAATCGTTGGAGCGGCCGCAGAGTCTTGCGCCGTCGGAAAATATCGACTCAAAATGGCAATCGCGCTCGCGATTTCATTGCGTAATGCCGGTGGACCCACAACCCGCGGAATCGATGTCAAAGACAAAGTTCCGCTGCGACGCTGAAATTCGCGGGGCGTCGGCAAGACTGGTGGCAGTTGATCCTCAGCTACTGGCACCACAGTAGAGTTTCGAGCATAGATCTGTTCAGGCGTCGTGGCCTTATTTGCGGGATAGGGCGCCACCTCGTAGTCGGCGATCGGCAGCCCCACTGCCGGATCTTTGGCAAATACAAAATAAGGTCCCTCGGGCGCCTGGGCCAAATTGACGAGCGTATCCGGGTGGACAACTTGCACCCGCAATGTCTCCCCCGAACGCAATTCCCGAAAGCCTTGGGTGGGGCGTAATCGATATAGCGGGCCGACAACGCGTTCAAGTACCAAGTGACCTTGGAGCGCACCCGTTTCCACGCCTTCATCGCAGGTGAAATACAGCAACCAGTCCTTGCTCGGAAGCGGCGTTGCGCTGGTGTTGGTGATACTGAATACCGCAAAGACGCTGCCTCTTGGAACTGCGGTTGTGGATGCGGTAGGCTGCAGCGCCCACCGCAAACTTACCGGAGCCACACCGGCTGTCGTGGCAGGCGTCGCTTGCCACAACGTGAGGGCGCAAAGCATTGCCGAACAGGACTGTCAGGACAAAACGACTCAAACAGGCCCCGCCTTGGAATTCGCCACTAGTCGCCTTTGTTAAATCCATCCCGCGCCACCATAATACCAATTACCAGCGATCACAATGTGCACGTCGAGAGCCGCTTATATTAGGGTGATTTCCAGCAAATACGGAAATGATCCGCGGCCGATGAAAGGCATTGTACTTGTAACTGGTATCGTTTTGGTATTAAATTAACCTCGCGTGTATTCTTAGGGGCCCGTGCGTATGCCGTCGCTTGCGAAAATCGTGGGTCCGCTCAGCGAACGCAGCAGTCTACCTCTGTATCTGCAGCTGCAGCGTGCTCTGAGGGCGGCAATCGACAATCGCATCCTGTCTCCGGACGACGCGCTGCCCGCTGAACGAGACCTGGCCCTCGATTTCAAAGTTTCACGCATCACGGTTCGCAAGGCGCTCGACGGGTTGGTCGGCGAAGGTCTGTTGATGCGACGTCAGGGGTCCGGCAATTTCGTCTCGGCGCGCGTTGAGAAGAACTTTGCCATGCTGACCTCGTTCTCCGAGGACATGCGTGCTCGCGGGCGCAGCCCTCATAGCGTGTGGTTGAAGCGTTCCGCGGGTACCGTCACTCCCGAAGAAGCACTGGCGCTGCGCCTGAGCCCAGGCACTCCGGTGTACCGTTTTCACCGGCTACGCTATGCAGACGACGCGCCGATGTCCATTGAATACGCTACGGTGGTCGCCAGCGCCCTGCCCGCTCTGGATGCGGTCGAAGAGTCCCTCTATGAAGCGCTAGAGCGTAATGGTCAGCGACCGGTGCACGCGCTGCAGCGCCTGCGTGCCGTGCTCTTGTCCGTCGAACAAGCGGAGTTGCTTAAGGCCACAGCGGGCGCGGCCGGACTGCTGGTCGAACGTCTCGGGTCACTGCGCGATGGCCGGGCAATCGAGTTTTCGCAGTCCTACTACCGGGGTGACGTGTACGACTTCGTGGCCGAATTGAGCGCGTAGTTGAGTCGGATGCAACAAGAAGCGGCGGAGTCACCTGCGGTAGTTGCCCGCCAGCTCCGCGAAAATGCCTCGCTGATGGCCGATATCGGCTCCCGGCTCCGTAGGCGCCCGCCGCGCGCCGTGGTGACCTGCGCCAGGGGCAGTTCGGACCATGCCGCCACCTATGGCAAGTACCTTTTCGAAACACGCGCCCGGGTACTGACTGCCTCAGCGGCTCTGTCAGTTAGTTCGGTCTACGGTATCGAATTGGATTTGCGTGACTGCCTGTTCATTGCCATCTCGCAATCGGGCGAGAGTCCTGACCTGCTGGCTGCAGCGGCCGCCGCCAAGCGCTCAGGGGCCACGGTGATCGCTCTGTGCAATGTAGCCGAGGCACCGCTTTGCAATGCCGCCGACTTTACGATTCCAATGTGGGCTGGCCCGGAACATAGCGTGGCGGCCACCAAGTCGTACCTCGCCTCACTGGCAGCGCTCGCTCACCTGACAGCTGAATGGACGGGTGACGCGGATTTCCTGGCGGCAATCGAGGCCCTCCCGGACGCCCTCGCTCTCGCTTCACGGCTCGACTGGCAGGCAGCGCTGCCCACGCTCAGCACCGCAAACCATCTGTATGTGATCGGACGCGGCCTGGGGCTCGGCGCCTCACAGGAAACGGCCCTGAAAGCAAAAGAAATCTGCGCACTACACGCGGAGGCTTACAGTGGCGCGGAAGTGCGCCATGGCCCTATGGCATTGCTCAGTGGCGAGTTTTCCAGCGCTCATCTTGGCCCAGGACGATGCGACTCGTGAGGGCCTTGAATCGCTCGGCGCCGAACTCGCAGCGCGAAACGTCAAGGTGCTGCTGGCAGGCGGCGACGCCCCAGGCGTCACACCGTTGCCAACCATCTCGTGTCAAGCTGCGCTAGCACCCCTGCTTCTGGTGGGCAGTGTCTACCAGCTTCTTGCCCAACTGGCCGTTGCTCGCGGACAGGATCCCGACCGGCCGCCGCATTTGCGCAAGGTGACAGGAACCGTGTGATGACCACAGCCTTCGTCAATGGACAGGTTTTCACACCCGGAGGATTCGTCTCAGGACACGCTGTGCTTGTCGATGGCACACGAATCAAGGGAATCGTCAGTGCAACGGACAAACGCGCTCGCGGCGCGGCGTTCGTGGACCTGGCCGGCCGGCGGCTGCTGCCCGGGTTTATCGACGTGCAGGTCAACGGAGGTGGCGGTGTACTGTTCAACGACGCTCCGACGGTCGAGGGCATAAGGGCGATCGCCGCGGCACACGTTCGCTTCGGCACGACGGGTTTCCTCCCGACGTTGATAAGTGACAATCTCGGCGTAGTGGCCGCGGCCATCGCTGCTGTCGACGCGGCAATCTCCGCCGGGGTGCCGGGTGTACTCGGTGTCCACATTGAGGGCCCCTTCCTGAGCGCAGAGCGCAAGGGGGTGCACGACGCCGCACACTTCTTGGAGCTTGGCCACGCGGCCGTAGCCCTATTGAGCTCTCTCAAGCGTGGCGTTACGCTGGTGACGCTCGCCCCTGAACGGGCGGACCCCGCCGTGATCGCCAGACTTGCCGCCGCCGGCGTTATTTTGGCCGCCGGCCATACCAATGCGACGGCCAGTGACATTGCAGTCGCCAGAGCCCATGGACTCACGGGTTTTACACATCTGTTCAACGCCATGTCGCAAATGACCGGGCGCGAACCGGGTGCCGTAGGCGCCGCACTCAGTGAGGACGAGTCCTATTGCGGCATCATAGTCGACGGGAAGCACGTCGATCCGCGCGTGCTTAAGGTCGCGCTGCGCGCCAAGCGGCACGATCGGTTCATGCTGGTGACAGACGCGATGCCGGCCGTCGGCACCAATGCCTCGACCTTCAGCCTACAGGGCCGGACTATCAGGGTCATAGATGATTACTGCGTCGATGACCAGGGCACCCTTGCCGGCACAGCGCTGGATATGGGCCAAGCAGTCAGGAATGCGGTATCGCTGCTCGGGCTGCCGCTGGAGGAGGCCGTAAGCATGGCCAGTGATTACCCGGCAAAGTTTCTGCGGCTGGAGGCCAGCCGCGGTCGGATCGAGCCAGGGTTGCGCGCTGACTTTGCGGTCGCTGATGACAAGGGCAACGTGCAGGAAACCTGGATCGGCGGACAGCGGGTCGAGCGCTGACGCGCGTCGATTACCGGATCAGTCCAGCCATACGCGCGCGTTTCGAAACATCCGCATCCAGCCGCTGTCCTCGCCCGCATCGTGCGGATGCCAGGAGTTCTGCACGGTGCGAAACACCCGTTCCGGATGGGGCATCATGATGGTGGCGCGCCCGTCCTGACTCGTGAGCGCTGCAATGCCCGCGGGGGTTCCGCTGGGATTGGCGGGGTAGAGGCGCGCGGCATTGCCGCGGCCGTCACTGAAGCGACAGGCTATCAGCCCCTGCTCCGCGCAGGCCTGGTGATCGGCATCGCTGCTAAAGGACGCGCGGCCCTCGCCATGCGATACCGCTATAGGCAAGACTGATCCGAGCATCCCTGTAAACAACAGCGATGGTGATTCCAGTATCTCCACCAAGCTCAGGCGAGCCTCGTACTGTTCACTGCGATTGCGCAGGAACCGCGGCCATCCGTGCGCTCCGGGAATCAACTCGCGCAACAAAGCCAACATCTGGCAACCGTTGCAGACGCCCAGAGTGAAAGTGTCGGGGCGCGCGAAGTATTCGGAGAATTCCTGCCGCGTGGCCTCGTGAAACAGTATCGACTGTGCCCATCCTCCGCCGGCACCCAGCACATCGCCGTAGGAAAACCCCCCGCAAGCGATCAGTCCGCTGTAACCCGAGAGTTTGACCTGGCCGCCCAGCAGATCACTCATGTGCACATCGTGCGGTTCAAACCCCGCCCGATCGAGTACCGCGGCCATCTCAACCTGGCTGTTGACACCCTGCTCGCGCAGCACGGCCACCGCCGGCCGCGCGCCGGTGGCGATATAAGGAGCGCTGATATCCTCTTGCGGATCGAAGCTGAGCTGCCAGCGCAGACCCGGCGCGGCAATGTCTAGCGCCGCAGCCTGCTCCTCATCGGCGCAGTCCGGATCGTCGCGCAGGCGCTTCATGCGCCACGAGGTCTCTGACCACGCCCGGCGCAACTCCGCCCAGGGCTCATCGAGTGCCTCAGCTCCTATGGCGAATCGGAGGCGGAGATCGGCAAGCGGTCGGCCAATGACGCGGCTGCACTCCAGCAGCCCATGGGCACCTAATTCCTGCCATACCTCGTGCAACTGTGCCGTCAACACCTGCAGCACAACACCGCACTCTTCGCTGAACAGCTGCGCGAGTGCGCTGCCGCGCGCCGGATCGAGCGAGATCTCAACGCCGCAATGGCTGGCAAAGGCCATTTCCGCCAAAGTCATCGCCAACCCCCCATCCGCACGATCGTGGTAGGCAAGCAGCAGTGAGCGCTCCCGCAGGGCGATGAGTGCCGCGGCGAACTGACGCAAGAGTCCAGGGTTGCTCATGTCGGCCGGGGCCCCACCCTGAACTTCATAGACCTGCGCCAGGGCCGAGGCACCCAGACGATTGCGGCCTTCGCCAAGATCGATCAGCAACAAGGACGTCGGACCCTGATCGAGCCGCAACAGCGGGGTGAGCGTGCGCCGCACGTCCCGGACCGGTGCAAAGGCTGAAACGATCAACGAGACAGGGGCGATCACGGAACGCTCCTCGCCGTTTTCCTGCCACGCGGTTTTCATGGATAACGAATCCTTGCCGACTGGGATGGCTATTCCCAGTGCCGGGCAGAACTCCTCGCCCACGGCACGCACGGCGGCGTACAGCGCCGCGTCTTCGCCCCGCTCTCCGCAGGCCGCCATCCAGTTCGCGGAAAGCCGGATATCACCCAAGGCCGCCACGTCCGCCGCCAGCAGGTTGGTGACCGCTTCGGCAACCGCCAGGCGCGCGGACGCGGCCGGGTCGAGCAGCGCTACAGGCGTGCGCTCGCCCATGGCCATCGCCTCGCCCGAATGGTGGTGGTAATCGCTGAGTGTCACGCCCACATCTGCCACCGGCACTTGCCAGGGGCCGACCAGCGGATCGCGGCTGATCAGGCCGCCGACCGTGCGATCGCCGATCGTGATCAGGAAAGTCTTGTCGGCCACCGCCGGCAGTCGCAGCACCCGATACCAGGCCTCACGCAGATTCGCGGTGGCGAATTCATCGCTCACGGCAGAGGGCCCCGGAAAACTACTGACGGAGCGTCGCATTCGCGGTGGCTTACCCAGCAACGCCTCTACGGGCATGTTCACCGCGTCGCCACCGAGCAATGGATCATTCACGACCAGTACGCCGTCCTCGGTGGTGGCACCGATGGCGGCATAGGGGCACCGCTCGCGCTTGGCGATGGCTTCGAATACGGCGAGACTCCCGGGTCGCAGCACCAGCACGTAGCGCTCCTGAGCCTCGTTGCACCAGATTTCGAGCGGCGACATGCCTGGCTCGGCGCTCGGCACGGCGCGCAGATCGACTTTCGCTCCGCGTGCGCTGTGGGCGACGGCTTCCGGCACCGCGTTGGCCAGCCCGCCGGCGCCCACATCGTGGATCAGTTCGATCGGATTTTCGGCACCGAGCGCCCAGCATGCGTCGATGACTTCCTGCGCGCGACGCTGCATTTCCGGATTTCCCCGCTGCACGGAGGCAAAGTCCAAATCCTCGTGGCTGGCACCGCTCCCCAGGGATGAGGCCGCACCGCCGCCCAGGCCGATGAGCATCGCCGGACCGCCAAGCACCACCAGCGGGGCACCGACGGACACCACGCCTTTCTCGATGTGCTCGCGACGCACGTTGCCCATTCCGCCCGCAATCATGATCGGCTTGTGATAGCCGCGCCAACGACCCGGCGGATCCTCGGGCTGGTGCTGCTCAAAGGTGCGGAAGTATCCGCAAATGCTGGGGCGGCCAAACTCGTTGTTGAATGCGGCAGCGCCTATGGGTCCATCGAGCATGATCTCGAGCGCCGATGCGATGCGCGCAGGCGAGCCAATTGTGTGCTCCCAAGGCTGCACGTGGCCTGGAATTCGCAGGTTCGAGACCGTGTAGCCGACCAGCCCGGCTTTGGGCTTGGCACCCAGTCCGGTCGCCCCTTCATCTCGAATCTCCCCGCCGGCACCGGTGGCCGCACCCGGAAAAGGTGCTATGGCGGTTGGATGGTTGTGAGTCTCCACCTTGATGAGAATGTCGATCAGCTCTTCGTGCCCTTGATACACCCGTGAGTGCGGATCTGCGAAGTAGCGCGTGCCGGGCGCACCGGCGAGCACCGCCGCATTGTCCCGATACGCCGACAGCACCCCTTCCGGCGCGTGCGCGTGGGTATTTCGTATCATCGCGAACAGCGACTTGGGTTGCGCGAGGCCGTCAATTACGAAATCGGCGTTGAAGATCTTGTGCCGACAATGCTCTGAGTTTGCCTGCGCAAACATCATGAGTTCTACGTCTGTCGGGTCGCGCGCGAGCCGTGTAAAGGTCGCGAACAGATAGTCTATTTCCTCATCCGAAAGCGCGAGGGCCAGTCGCTCATTGGCCTTTGACAGCGCCGCGCGCCCGCCTTCGAGTGATATATGACTTAACGGCTTTGGGGCGGTAGAGGCAAACAGCAACTCGGCTTCAGCACTGGACAGCAGCACGCTCTCGGTCATCCGATCGTGCAGGACCGCGCCCAGGGTGCCGCGCGCCGCGTTGAACGCGCCTTCAACGCGATACTGTATGCCGCGCTCTATTCGCCGCACGAACTGCAGGCCGCAGACTCCGGCGATATCGGTCGCCTTGCTCGACCAGGGCGAAATGGTTCCGGGCCGCGGTACCACCACCAAGGCACCCGCTCCTTCGATCAGCGGCGCACTGTCCTGAACCGACAGCAGGCGCGAGAGCTGCTTTCGTTGCTGGGAATTTGGCCTGGCGGCGCAATCCACGAAATGCACGTATCGGGACTGAAGTGCGACAATTCCGGAATCGATGCGCTGCAGGCGCTCGAGCTGTCGTGCGCGCCGGAATGCCGAACCGGCCGGCGCTCCCGGCAATATCAGCACCAACTACTTCCTGGGGCCGGGATCACCGGCCGGCGTGGGGTACATGGGCCCTGGGAACGTGGCGACGTTGCTGCCCTCGACCGCGACGATCTTGCTGACACCCTGCTTTCGGACCTCATCGATTCGGACCACCGACTGTACCGGCAGAAAACTGCGCTTGACACCTGAAAACTCGGTCTTGACGCGTTCTTCGCTCGGATCGAGCACCACGCCGGGACGTTCGCCAAAAACGAGCTCCTCGATCTCCACGAAACCGAGCAAACTGCCGTGGCTGACCTTGCGCGCGTAGACCTCGTAAACCTTGCCTTGGTTCACGAACATAATCTTAAAGATGTGATTGGATGCCATCTGTTTGCGACCGCAGCGACCGATCCGGTCCCCGCCCGGCTATTATATTGAGTCAACAGTTTTTTTGCCGAGGAACGGGCCGATGGCGCTGCGCCTGACCATTATCAGTCAACAGAGCACCGCGCTCGGGGAGGCGGCCAGCATGCTTGTTGACAAAGAAGGAGCCAGGATCGGGCGGGCCAGCGACAACGAGTGGGTGCTCCCGGATCCCAACCGATACATTTCAGCCCACCACGCGCGAATCACATTCAAGAACGGGACCTACATTGTCGAGGACACCAGTACCAACGGCTTGTACCTAAACGACGAATTGGAGCCGGTCGGGCGACTCGGGCCCCAGCCGCTGCGCGCTGGCGATACCTTGCGGATGGGTCCGTATCAGATCCGCGTTCGCGACAGCGAAAGCACCGTCGCGGACGCCAGCGCCATCGTCCCGTATGGCGCCCCGGTTCCGGCCGAAGGAGCAAGTCAACGCGACATCGGCGAAGATCTGAATATCAGCGCATTGCTTGTCGTTGACGAGGATCAGAGCGCGGTACGCCGTGGCTACGACCCCTGGGGGAACCCGATAACGGATCCAGGCCTGCACGAGTTCGACAGTGAACAGGTCGCCGCCGCCGCCACGCCGCGCCCTGCTCCATCGCGAGTGGTGCCGACACCTCCGAGACCTGGCGGTGGCCCCCCTGTGCTCGAGGCATTTTGTCGGGGCGCCGGGGTCGATATCCAAAAACTGCCGACCGATGGTCAGGAGCGCCTCCTCCAGCTCGCCGGGCTCCTGTTGCGCGAATCGCTGGTGGGCATCAAGACACTGGCGCGAACCCAGCGCGAAATACGCCAGGATTCGGGAATGAGCGCAATCGCCGAGGATGCCGATAGAGTGGCGCTGCAGAGTCTGCCAGTCGAAGAACTCCTGGTGCGATTGCTCATCGGTCACGACCAACGTCAGCTCGATGCGGTCCAGTGGATGCGCGAACTGTACAGCCTCGCGTGCCGTCACGATGCGGCGTTGATGCGCGCACTGCGGACGGCGCTGTCTGAGTTTACCCGGCGCCTGGATCCGGCTGTTCTTAGTCCCGGAAGTCCAGGGGCGGACCGGTTCCGAAGCATTACCGCCGCCCCCGACGGTCGACTGCCCCACCTGTTCGTCGAATCCCTGGCGCGCAGTTTTAATGCCGAGATTGATGGGGGTCCAGGCAAGGACTAGCCCGATACCCGAATGCAGAGGACCGGCATTCTGATCCTTAATCCGAGCTCACTACCGGCAAGATCACCTGGGATGGGTGCATCGCGTCGGAATAGACGGTGATGGTGGATTTCTTTGCCTCAGCCGAGGCAATCTCTGACTTGCCACTTTGAAGGTTCCGCGAAAAATTCGGAAAGAAGCTGGCAGAAATCTGCACGGTAATCCGATGTCCCGCCAGGAAGGCATTGCTGGTGATGAGATTGTCCAGGTCCACTTGATAGATGGTCCCGGGAGTAAGCCACTGCGGTTCACGCGCGTGGTCCCGATTGCTGGCCCGCTGGACATCGAGTCCCGGACTCATGAGGTTTAAGGTCGTCCCATCCGGCGCAGTGTCGAGCACTCGTGCCCACAGATCCAAGTCCCTGCAATCACAAGACACGAAGAGCCGTGCGTGAATGGTTCCCGTAACCTCCATTTTTCGCTCCAGTCGCGGCGTCTGGAAGGTCAGCACGTCCGAGCGTTCGGCCATCCCGTGGTAATCGTGAGCTCCGGATGTGGCGAATTGGTTAACGACAGGATTCTCGGGGTCTGCCAAAAACGATGTGGATCGGCGTTGCACCTCAGGCTTCGCCCTCGTTAACAAACCCACTTTCTTATTGGCATCGGCAGCGAGATAAAAAGCCGTGGCCGTAGCGGCGGGTGGCCATGCCTTCGCGTTCCGCCATTCGTTTGTTCCCATGACGTAGTAGCGGACGGGTTCTTCACGCTCCACCGAATTATCTATCCCGCGAAGGTAATGATCCATCCAGCGCAAAACCACTTCGTCGTAGTCAATGACGGCGTTTGGCCCGAACTGCCGATCTCCTGCCTTATCCACTGCCGTACTGTCTACACCGTGGACCCACGGACCCACCAGAAGATGGGTGGCCGGGTCCGGTTGTCCGGTCCGGGATTTCAGTAAACCGATGAAATTGGTGGTCGCTCCCTCGGGTCCATAATTGTCGTCATACCATCCCGAAAGATTAAGCACTGCGGCGTGGGTACGATCATATTTGTCCCGCAGCTCCGCCCAGTCCCACCAGGGATCCTCCGGCGGGTGTCCGAGCCAATCGTAATAATAGGGAGCAACCTGCTTCAGTTGTGGCAAAGCGGACAACGGCAAGAAGCGCTGCATTTGGGGACCATCGGTACCCCAGCTCGCCAGCGCTTCGCGGTAGGTCTTAGCCCCTTCGAGGCCCCGCTTTTCCCTAACGTCCGGAGCGATGTTGAACCAGATCCAGTCGATCCATGACATGTCCCACGTGCCGCCCGCGAAGAAAAAATTCCGCGCGTTTGAAAACGTCATGGCGGGCACCATGGCCTTCAAGTGCGGGGGTCCCTGGACGGCCGCCAGCCACTGGACGGCCCCGGGATATGACAGTCCGAAAGTTCCGATCGCACCGTTCGACCATGGTTGCTTAGCGGCCCACTCGATCGTATCGAAGCCATCCCGGCCTTCGTTTTCATAAGGCCGGAATTCCCCGTCCGACCGGTAACGACCGCGAACATCCTGGATGACAACCGCGTAGCCGCGCGCGACTGCACGCTCGAATGTCTTGTAATCCTTGCGAGCATTTTCCTTGCCGTACGGCGTCCGATAGACCAGCACCGGAAACGATCCGCTTCGCTCCGGTAACAGCACGTCCGCGCGCAACACCACGCCATCACGCATCGGAACGGCTACATCGGTATTCACGACTTGGGTTTGGCCCTGAGCCCCAGCCTGAACCATCGTAAGGGTGCTCAGTACGAGGGACCAACACAGTCGACGCGCCGGCCTTGGCGTTCGAACAGTTCGGGAGCGTCGCATCCGCCGGGCAACTAAAATCCGCCAAAAAAAGTCACTCATACAGTGCATCATGGGCTCTCCGCATGGGTGGCCTAATGAAATGAGATATCGCGGCCAAACTGCTGCCGACCCGCGACGAATCGCAATGGCCGCGACCTGGCGCAGTTGGGCGGAAGAAGCCCGGGGCCACACCGAGGGTGGATCGTCCACCCGATAACCGAAATCTGGCATTAGATTCGCAATAAAGAAGACCCGGGTGGCGTAAGTCTCAGAAGCCATCCAATATCAAGTGGCGGAGAGGGTGGGATTCGAACCCACGTGCCGGAATTACCCGACCATCCGATTTCGAGTCGGCGCCGTTATGACCACTTCGGTACCTCTCCGGGCAGGAACGCTACGGGCGAGCTGATATTCTAACTGAACTGAGTACAGCGTGAGATTGCCATTGACCACATCGAGACTGCGGCTGGGTCTGCCCGCTGTGCTGGCCTGGCTAGCACTTACGGCCTGCAGCGCTGAACCCAATGGTCTGGCACAGGTCCGTGCCCGAGGGGAGTTGAGGGTAGGGACGATCAACGAACCCACCACTTACTATCTTGGTGCGCACGGGCCGCAAGGCTATGAATATCGGCTCGCTAAAGCCTTCGCCGATAGCCTGAACGTTCCCTTGGTGATCGTGGCGGCTCGTGATCGCAGCACGCTGCGCGAATTGCTGGCCGAAGGGAGCGTTGACATCGCCGCCGCGCAACTGACTGCCGATGAGAGCTGGAAACGGGCGGGCCTTGCGACTTCAACTTACCGCGATGTCGAGCAATTGGTCGTGCAACGCCGCGGGCACGGCGCAACGAAAAATATTAGCGCCCTTAACGGTGCGCGCGTCGTTGTCCGCGAAAACAGCCCGCAATTGCAATTATTGCGCCAGTTGCGTGACAGCGGCGCCAGCTATCTGACCTGGACCGAACTTCCGCGCGAGCAGGCCGATCCGCTGGACTGGGTGTCCACTGGAGATGCGGATTTTGCCATCATCGATCGGAGTGAGTTTGCGTTTGCGCGCCACCTGTATCCCGAGGTCAGCATCGCTTTTTCTCTGCCCGATCCGCGCCCGCTGCAGTGGCTGGTACGTCGCTCGGCAATCGACCTTCGTGACGCCGTTAATCGCTTCCTTTCCGAGGCGCGGGACTCCGGGCAGTTGCAGCGGCTGGCGCACCAGGCAGACGCAGAACCAGGCGAATTTGAATATCAGGAGGCTCGTCGCTTCCAAGATGACATCGCCGCTCGACTGCCGGAATTGCGGCCGGTGTTTGAACAGGCCGCGGCCAGTCAGTCACTGGATTGGCGCTTACTTGCCGCGGTCGGCTATCAGGAATCGCACTGGGACGATCACGCCACTTCGGGCGACGGGGCCGCCGGCATTATGATGCTCACGGAGTCAACCGCCAAGGCAATGGGCGTGACAGACCGTCGCAACGCCCGACAAAATATTGCCGGGGGCGCGGCCTACTTTGCGCAAGTGCTCCAGATGATTCCTACGCGCATTGCCGAGCCCGACCGCAGCTGGCTCGCACTCGCCGCCTATAACGTGGGTTACGGACACCTCGAAGACGCGCGAATCCTGGCGCAAACACAGGGCAAGAATCCCGACTCGTGGGATGACGTGCGCCAATACCTGCCGTGGCTCGCGCAGGAGCGCTGGTACCGTCAAGCACGGCGCGGTTACGCACGCGGCTGGGAGCCGGTGCGCTTCGTCGATCAGGTGCGGGGGTTCCTTGGCGTGCTCGAATGGTATGGCGATACGCAAGCCATCGGGGTGCTCCAGCCACCGAGCCTAAACACGCCGCAGCGCGAAAAACTCCCGTAGCAACCCGCCACATTCTTCCTGTAGCACTCCGCCGAATACATCCACCTTGTGATTGAAGCCAGGCAAGGCAAAAGCGTCGAGCATGCTGCCTGCGGCACCGGCGCGCGGGTCCCAACAACCGAATACCAGCCGGCGTACACGCGCATGGGCAATCGCGGCAGCGCACATGAGGCAAGGTTCTAAGGTCACGTACAGAATCGTGTCCGTCAGGCGGTAGCTGCCCAGCTTTGTAGCGCCCGCTCGCAGGACTTCGATTTCCGCATGCGCAGTCGGGTCGCAACCACTGATGGGGCGGTTGGCACCGACTGCGATTACGCGTTCGCCGAGTACCAACACAGCCCCCACGGGCACCTCACCTGCCTGCCACGCCAGCCGCGCCTGATCGAGCGCCAGAAGCATGAAATCTTTGTCGGTCCTCATGCGTTCGGCTGCACAGACTGACTCTTACGACCGAGGACGGCCCAGTCCAGAGGGCGCACGGCGGGCAACAAAAATACCCAACCCCAGAAGCCCAGGACATTGACCAGTGCGGCCAGCGCAAACGCAAACCCGAATCCGCCGGTCAAATCCACAAGCACGCCGGTGATCAACGGAGCGACCAGGCCTGCAACATTGCCTGCGGCATTTTGCAAACCGACCCAGCGTCCGGTGGCGCTTGCACCCGCCATGATCTGTGGGATTGCGAACAATCCGGGGTAGGACGCACCGCTGACTATCCCGAACACAAAAAGCGCGATCACTGAGCCCCGTTCCGGCAGCAACACCATGCCGAGCATACAGGCGATGGCCAATAGGTGGCTGGAACCCATGACGCCCTTGTACACCCAAGTCGTGCCATGTCCGTTGCGTATCCAGCGGTCTTGCATGGTACCCATTGCAAGGGCGCTTATCGCATTGAGCAAGTAGGCCCAGGAAGCAATCATGGCCATCGCTGCCAGGGAAAAGCCGCGCGATCTCACCAGGTAAAACGGTAGCCACGAGAGAATGAAATAATAGGTGTAGTTGGAGGCAAAGTGTCCGACAGCCGCTCCCCAGAGCGCGCGCTGCCGAAAAATCAGGCCCATGGGAACTGGAACTGAGGTTCGCTCTTCGGCGCGCCGTGTCCCTGACTGGACCTCTGCGCGATGCCAAGGCCAGAGCCACGAGAGTGAAAGCAATCCAAAAAGTATGAATACCGGGCGCCAGCCAAAGCGAGCCATCAACAGCCCACCGAGTAAGGTACCCACTGCGGGGCCCAGCAAATAGCCGAACCCGAGTATCCCGTTCGCGACACCAAGCCGCTCGACCTTGACGGCTTCGGCCAACACCTTTGAGGCGCACGGAAACGCCACGCTCTCGCCAACGCCCAGGAGCAATCGCAGCCCGAGCAAGCTCAAGAATCCGCCGGCTAATCCGGTAAGCGCCGTGGCCAGCGACCACACAGTGATCCCCGCGGCCAGCACCGATTTGGCGCCAAAGCGCTCGGTCAGCCAGCCGGTCGCGGGCATGCACAACACGTAGCTGTAATAAAATGCTGCCAGCAGAATGCCCAGTTGCGTGGCGCTCAGGTGCAATTCCGTTTGAATGAGCGGCGCGGCGGTGGACAGATTGCCGCGGTCCACGTAATTGATAAACACGGCGGTCGTGACCAACAGCACCAGGCGAGCCGGCTTGGCAGATTCAAGCACCCGAATGCCCTTGCGCGCTCACATAATGGTTCCAGCCGCGGGTGGTCCGATACCCGGCGAACCGGCGGCAGAACTCCGATTCAGAACTTCGGGAATCTTGCGCAATCATTGACATCGAGTGCTGGGCATCCCGGGTCGCACTTGTCATACATTACCGATTAAACTGCAGAAACGAATGATCAAGATAACCCGCCTTGAAACTTACTGCGACGAATTCGTTTGCTTCGTAAAGCTCACGACCGACAGTGGAGCGGTCGGTTGGGGCCAAACGTCCACTTATAATGCCGACGTCACGGCCACGATCTTTCACCGGCAGGTTGCACGCTGGGCACTGGGATCCGATGCGTACGATATCCCCGCGCTCGTTGATCTGGTAGAACGGCGCGAACACAAATTCCCGGGAAGCTATCGGTGCCGCGCGCTTGCCGGGCTGGACACCGCGCTCTGGGACCTGCGTGGAAAGCTGGAAGGCAAGCCGGTCGTCGAGTTGCTCGGTGGCAAGGTCCGGCAGCTCCGCGCCTATGCCTCGTCCATGAAGCGCGATATCACTCCTGCAGCGGAGGCCGAACGCATGGTGAGGCTTCGTGACGATCTGGGATTTGACGCGTTCAAGTGGAGGGTTGGCGCCGAATGCGGGCGCGACGTGGATGAATGGCCCGGGCGCACCGAATCGGTCGTTCCCACCGTGGCGCGCGCGCTCGGCGCGGATTGCGCCAAGCTCGTGGACGCCAACAGCGGGTTTTCACCGCGCCGGGCCATCGAAGTGGGGCGATTGCTGGAAGCCGAGGGTATCAGCCATTACGAGGAGCCCTGTCCGTACTGGAAACTGTCCGAGACCAAGGCCGTTACCGAAGCTCTGTCCATTGATGTCACCGGCGGAGAGCAGGATTGGGACCTGGCCACCTGGGAGCGGATGATCGGGATGCGCGCGGTGGATGTGGTCCAGCCTGATGTCATGTACATGGGCGGACTGGTACGCACGCTCGAGGTGGCGCGTCTGGCCGAGGCAGCGGGCCTGCCCTGCACCCCACATAGCGCCAATCTGTCACTGGTCACGATCTGTACCATGCACCTGTTGGGGGCCATACCGAATGCTGGCAAATACCTCGAATTTTCAATCGAAGGGGCGGACTACTACCCGTGGCAGTACGGCCTGTTTCTGGGCGATCCGTTTCAAATCCGAAACGGCACAGTAAGCATCCCGGCCGAACCGGGCTGGGGCGTTGAGATAAACCCACAATGGCTGACAGCAGCGCGCTATCAGAAGAGCGAGCTAGCTCCCTAGCGGCTCATCGAGAGGCGCTCAATCAGGAGTGCCGCGCGTTTTATCTGCCGATCAAAGGCCGAAAGATCCGCCGTCTCCCCCGGGGCATGGCTGCCGCTTCCAGCGGCGCCCAAGCCCACAAGTCCGTCCACCCGATCCGCGACGAAGGAAATATCGCCTGCCCCACGCTTGAGCGGATCAAGCTCGGCCATGTGTTCGAACCCAAGCGCTGCGTTGATTTCGTTGAGCTCGGAGAGCAACGCCCGATTGCCGGCCGTGGGTGCCATGGCTGGGTATCCGTCGCCAAACTCGATTTCTGCCTGGGTGCCTGCCAGATGTTCGGCCACTATCGCGCGCATGCGGCCTTCAAGGGAGGTCGTCTGCGCGTTGCTCAATGTGCGCAGATCGCCGCGAGCGAGGGCCTGTGCGGGAATGACGTTCGGTTTGCCGCTCGCCGATCCACCGGTGCTCTCGCCGTTCAGGCTGGCTGTAGAGCCGCTGAGCACCAGGCCGACGTTGTAAGTGGCATTGGGTTCGCGCAATTCGCGGCGAAACGCATCAAGGATCCGCGCCAGTTCGTAGCTGGCGCCGAACCCGGAGTCAGCCGAAAAGATGTCCGAGGAATGCCCGGAAGCCGAAGAGGTGCGTAGCGTCCAGTCAACGGCGCCGCGCCTGCTTATTGACCCCATATCATGTCCGTTTTCGGTGGCGAGCGATTCGAATTCGAGAGCCGCGTCAGCGCTCTTGGCGGCCTCGATCAGATCGGCCCGGGATACGGAGACTGGGCTGCCGGCATTTTCTTCATCCCCGTCCAGGACAATGGTCACGTTCGCACCCGATAACGCACCTGCGGTCTGCAGCGCGCGCAGCGCGCTCACCATGATGGCCAGTCCGCCCTTCATGTCACAGACTCCCGGACCCTCGGCGATGTTGCCGCGCCGTTCATAGCGCTGAAACGCGCTGTCGCGCTCAAACACAGTGTCCAGATGGCCAATTAGCAGCACGCGCTTTCCATGACCGTTGCCGTGATGCTCGGCAATAAGGTGCCCTGCCCGCTCCACGGCGCTCATGGAGTGCCATCGGGTCGTGAATCCGAGCTTTTCAAGTTCAGCCGCCATGATCTTGCCTACGCGTTCCACTCCGGCGGGGTTCATGGTTCCGCTGTTGATGTCGACCAAAGTCTCGACGAATGCGATCGCGCGTTCGTCCTCGGTCGTGGCCGCCGACACGATTTGCTGCTCCAGGTGCGAGAGTGGCGGTGTCGCGGAATGTGCCAGTGAACTCAGAAGCACGAGCAGCGCTGAGCTTGACAGCAAAATAATTGATCGCAGCTCGGACAGACCAACAGGGCGGGCCCCGAGTGGCGCCGCGACGGACTTAGCGTGTATGGGTGCTTTCATGGTGATGGCGCGTGTCGTCGCGGTCCTGCTCCAATTTGCTGGCCAAGTCATTATCTGCGGAGACTTGCATTTGTCTCAAGCTTGACAGTTTTGATGGCGGCTGATTATCGTGTAGTGGCGTAATTTCTGGAGAAGCCTGTGAATCAACAAGAAAAAACAGACCTGGCGACGTTCCTGCTGAGACTGGCGCTGGGAGTGATGTATCTGTCCCACGGCATTCTTCTCAAGCTCCTGACTTTCGGCTTTGCCGGCACGGCGGGATTCTTCGTATCGATCGGGCTGCCAGGATGGCTGGGTTACCTGACCATCGTCGCGGAAGCGATCGGGGGCGTACTCCTGATAGCCGGCTGGCACACCCGCGTGGTCGCGCTCGCGCTGATTCCCACGCTGCTCGGGGCCATCATCTGGGTGCATGCTCCGAACGGTTGGGTCTTTAGCAACAAGGGCGGGGGCTGGGAGTATCCGGCCTTCCTGATAGTGGCGAGTGTCGTGTTGGCGCTTCTCGGCGACGGAGCGTACGCCCTGTCGAATCGTGCGGGGCGCCGGGCTTAAAGACTATTTGAACTGAATCGCCGACCGCCCCAGCGGCCAGGAGCAATCGCGCATCAACGTGTTCAACCACCGGCAGCGGCGCGACATCGCGCCGCTGCCGAGCCGCTCACTTTGCGGGAGGCAATACCTCGATGGTGGTCGCGGACTTGACCGTCACCACGACTACGTCGCCTTTCTTCACGTTCTTGAACTTCTTGGCGGCAGGACTGACTTCGAAAGTGTGTGAATTCCCCTTGGGCCCCTTCAGGGTTACCAAACGCTTGTCGTAATCGACCGCGGTCACTTCACCGGAAAACGTCACCGTATCGACCTGGACTCCCATCGGCTTGGCGCCCAGCGGCGCCGTCACGGTTGATGAGCCACTGCTCACATTCGGTGCCGCCTGACCGGCCGGCACGACCACGACGCTAACCGTGTCTTCCTGTGTCGCACTGACCCGGTCTCCCACCTTGATCTGGGAGAAGTTCTTCACCTGCGGTCCCGCCTGAACATCGATCAAGGCGCCATTGGCCAATTTCAGCGTGACCCAGCGGTCCTCAGCGTCGATTTTCGTCACAGTGGCCGTGTGCGTCTCGCTGGCAGTCGCGGTCGCTGCCGGCTTGTCCTGTGAATCAGAAAAAGCAGGAGTTCCCGTCAGGGTGGCCAGTACGGCCGCCGCGGACAGGGCGATTGAAAGTTTTGTACTCATAGCTAGTTCGTCCCTTGGTGTTTGCAGATTGAGTCAAGTCATCGATTCGGGTCAAGAAGCGCGGCGCAAGGGGCCGGCGGTGTGCCACATCCCGTATAGTCGCGCGCTAATGTACGCGTCTGAGCATAATTCTATATCGTCCTCCGTACATGAGAAACTAGTTTCGATGGACGCTTCCGCAGCACGGCTCGCCAAGTGACAAGCCGGAATGTAATTGCACCTCATTTGCCACGCTGGACACAACCAGATGATCTGCTAGATCGGCCTGCGGCGATGGATGCGGGGGAAAATGGCTTTGTTGATGGTCTTGATGGCAGCCCTGTGCATCACACCGCGAGATCGCGGTCCGCTCGCGAGCATTTGACGGGGAACCTTGGGTCCAATGTCATCTGATATCGCCAAAAACGGCGAAATGCCCGCCTACCGACCGTATCGCTGGGCGGCGGCCGATTTTCAACTCGGATTGCGCCGCATCCGACCGGAAACCTGGATCCTGATCGGTCCGGAACACTCCGAAATGATGCTCCAAAAGCGTACGCGCCTGAACGCCGACCCGTCGTTTTATTATCAATCAATGACCGACTCCCTCCCCGCGCAGCGCGAATTGCGGCATCGAGTCATTACTCATTTACTGGCGGACCATCCGCAGTCTTTCGAGCGGAACGGGTCTATCGTGCGGTCCCGGATTACGGGTCAAACGCTCGACCTCTCTGATGAGACTATCGAACCATTGCTGCAACTAAGTTACTTGATCGAAGAGGACTTCATGCTCCTCGATGATTTCGGCGGAATGCCGCGTATCACGGCCGCCTCAAATGCTTACTCGACCTCGGGCCGGCTTGCAGCGTCGGTCGGTCATGATGTGGCTTGGGCCCATCTGCCCGTGCCGCGGCTCACCGATAAGCTGGGGGTCAGGATTAATCAGGTGCTCGGCAGCATTAACGCCGATATACCCTGCGAGCGATTCAACTGGCAGCTAACACCAATGGCAACCGTCTTCTTCCCGCACGAGGACCCGCACGCCAGGAACGCCGAGGCCATGCACGCGATCGTGGAAACTTTGCGCGGTGATCCCTCCCGCGCCGGCCAGCTGCTGTGGATCCGCGTCGAACGACAGACCCTCAGCCGCCTTCCGGAATCAAGAGCCATCGCATTCAGCCTCCATACCTACAGTGATCCACTCTCCTGCGTGCAGTCCGACTTGGACAGCGTCCGGGCCATCTTGGCGTTGCTTAAAAACTATTCCGAGGAGCGCTGGAAGTATTCTGAAATGGACATTGTTCGCGAACCACTCCTGGCCTGGCTTGAAATGGCGGCGCGCAGCTAACAACGGGTACCACGCCGGATTCTTCAGCCTCCATCGCTAGGCCATGAGCGCCAGAGGTTTCGGTAGTTTGGCCAGCAATTCCTCGCTGAACCGTGCATCAATGTGGAAGAACGCGGCTCGCCCGATAGTGTTCGATCGGTTCTCCCACGCGTGGTCCGTGCCTCGCTGTACTACCACATCCCCTGCTTTCAACACCGTCTCGCTTGCATCGAGAATCAACACAAGTTCCCCTTCGATGATGACTACATAGTCCAGGGTCCGCGTCCGATGCATAACGGTCCTCTTACCGCCGTCCTTGAGAGGATAAACATCAAGAATGCGAAGCAGGTGACCCGCTGTCGGCATAATAGTGAAGGGGCGCTCATTGGGTTCGCGTTCATTGACCGAAGTCAACGTCGGTATCGTGCTGGTCTCGCTCCACACTTCGTGAAACTCAGCGCCAATCGCCAGCCCGCGCATTGAGTGATGCTGAGGCGGGGGCGCGTCGGAAAGAATCACCGATGTTCCCCGGGCATCGTGGCCGGTGACCACGCGCCGTGTGGATCTAGACATTTTATTGCGCTCCTTGAACGGTCGGAACCGGGCGCACGACCAGCGCCTTGGCAAACAGGGCCGCGCAGCAAAGCGTGAGTGCTGCGGCGGCGATAAACGCTGCCCCAGGGAAATGGGGCTTTGTCGCCGGCGCCGAAAAATATCCGAACAGCGCCGTCATCAGTGGCGGCCCCACAATGGAACTTAGGCCATAAATGCTCGCTATGGCGCCCTGTAACTCGCCTTGCGCATTAGCAGGAACCCGCTGTGAGGCTAGTGCATTCATCGCCGGATAAGTTAACGCGAAAACGGCGGTTGTAAGGCCAACGGCATACATCATCCAGCCCTCAGTCGCGAAAGCGTAGCCTAAATAGGCAAGCACAGCGGCCGCCATGCCGGCCAGCGCCGCCGGTCGCTCGCCCCCTAACCGCCTGATCAGCACTCGCGTCAATACCGCCTGCGCCACGGCCATGACCAAGCCCACGAATGCAAGTGAGCCGCCGACCTGGGTGCTGGTCCAGTGAAACTTGGCAATGGTGTAGAACGCCCACGTGCTGGGCAAGACCTGGTGCCCAAGCTGCCAAAGAAAAATCGCCCCCAACAACCAGATGAGCGACGGATACTTCATGACCTGCCGGAAAGTGCCCAGCGGGTTGGCGCGCCTCCAGTCAAGCGGCCGTCGCGATTCCCTTGGCAATGACTCGGGCAATACCGCACAACCGAAGGCGAAGTTGGTCAAAGCGATTGCGGCGGCCACAAAAAACGGTGCACGCGGCCCGAATGTGCCGAGCAGACCGCCAATAGCCGGCCCAGCAATGAACCCGATCCCGAATGCTGCGCCCATGAGGCCAAAACTCTGCGCGCGCTTTTCCGGCTCGGTGATATCGGCGACGTAGGCATACGCCGGGGTGAAAGAAGCGCCCGCGCAACCGGCGATCATTCGTCCCACATACAACCAGGACATCGAGGGGGCAAATCCCATGATCACGTAATCGCAGCCCAATGCCAAGAGCGAGAACAATATTACCGGGCGCCGCCCGAATCGATCGCTCAAATTGCCCAGCACCGGCGCGCAGAAGAACTGCATAAGTGCATACACGAAGGACAACCACCCTCCATAGACAGCGGCCCGATCGATAGTCACGTTAGTGAGCTGCATGATGAGGCGCGGCAGAACCGGCAGGATAATGCCGAAGCCGATCGAATCGACCAGCACCGTGACGAAGATAAAGATGAACGCGTTCTTGCGGTTCAGTCCCTCAATCATTGAATCACCTTTGTCAGCGCAGCACCCTGTGGAACTTTTTACCCGCTCGCGCTCGCACCGAGCCCGACTTCCCGAAACCGAATCCTGGGATATGCTTTGGAGGCCAATGGCCAGCTAGCCGTAGAATCACAGTGCCGTGCATCATATCAAGGAAGAACATCACCCGAGTTCAGGCAGACTTGGGCGGACGTCCGGCACGCTAAGCTTGTCGGCTTTTCAACGATGCAGAAGCGCATTACGGGCCGCGGCATCCACCGCTAGCGCCACATGCATCGCTATCTACGCTCCAGAAGCGTTGTTCGCGAAGGGCCCGCCATAGAGATAGCTCTCTAAGGGCCCACTCACTCCACTCAGTAGTGAAGTTCCATCTGGATCAATCCTTTGCGTGACCCCGGTATGCCACGGTAATCCACATCTCATTTAACAATCTGAACGGCAACAGATGGAATCGCTGGTCACCCGCGCAATCTACGGCTTGCATTTCCGTCTTTGACTATTGGATCGCGACAATACTGACGCCATCGATTAACGGTCCGCAGACAGTGAACGGGTTGACTCCCTTCAGACTCTGAAAGCTAAGGACGGTAGGTGATGCTTTCGCCGTAAAGATGATGCTGTGCCTGTGCCACTGAGGGTTGTCAGTGGCGACTCCCGCCACATTGATGCTGTACTTCCCGACGACGACTCCATCCAGTAAGACGTGCATTGACTTGACCGCCTCGTCAAGGCATTGGGGATTACCACCAAAAAAGAATGCCAGGCGGTAGTCATGGCCCACGACAGTTGGCACACTCTGCGCGATTGTTCCCACATCGTTCTCGTCTGCCGATCCGGATCCAGTTAGGTCGAGCCAAAACTCGCCCACCGCTGGCGGCATCCCCCAACAACGGGCATTACCAACATCAACATTTCCGGCAGTTACAATCCACTTATGGAGAGTTGTAGTCCCGACTTTGCAGCCGAACACCGCGTTATATTCGAAGCTTCCGTTCCTGACTAAATTCACGGTGGCGGCATTGGCAAGCTGGAAAGCTCCAAGTAGCAGCACACCAGCCATCAGAACCCCAAACGAGCACAGCTTGTTTCTGGTTGTAGACATTTTGTTCTCCTCTGTATCAGTGCGCGCTCGCGCGTCATTCGGATGTGAGCCGTGTACATGCGGGCGGTTGGCCCTTACTACGCGCGCATATGACGGGGCGCCGCTCAATTTCTCGGGCACGGTCTAAACGCCTCCGCTCTAAAACTACGCCCGCACCACAATTGGACCGAAGGTCATGTTGTGGTGCGGCGTGTCCCTGCTTGCCAGCCTTAAAACATTCGCCGCAGCTCAGTGGGCCTTCCGCAGCGCATCGATTTCCGCCTGCATCCGTTCCATCTGCTTGTGTTCTTTCTGTAATTCATTCAAGAGCAATGGAGCTAGAGTTTGATAAGCCACGGTCTGCGGTTGGCCCTTTTCATCGTAGATCACCAGCTCAGGCATGACCTTTGCCACCTCTTCAGCGATCAAGCCGTACTGTTCAGGAGTGTTCCCATCCTCGTCTGCCTGCTTATAGCGAAACGTAACCGGGTGCAGCTTCATCAGGCGTTCGCTCGCCGTGCCTATTGAATGGACGTCCTTCTTGTAGCGGATCGAAGATAACTCCACGCCCAACTGACCTGTCTTGTTGACGACCACCGCGGCTCCCCCCGTTACATTGACGCCGTATATTCCAGCGATCGCGGTAAATTTCTGCACGCTTTGCCTGCCGATCCGGATCACGCTATCGTCGTGGGTAATTCCAGGATGACCGATATGGATGTTGTTGTTCACCTGGCCGAGCCAGTGGCCGGCCTGATTGCCAATGGCTATGTTGTTGCTGCCGTTGGTGTGATACAGCGCGTAGTAGCCGACGGCGGTATTGTTGGAGCCACTATAGTTTAAAAGCATCGTCTGATAGCCGACGGCGGCGTTGAAGCTCCCTATCGTATTGGACGAGAGCGCGTCGCCGCCGATAGCGGTGTTGTCGTTCCCGTTTGTGTTGGAAGCGAGCGCACCACTTCCGTAAGCTGTATTGCCGAATTGCGCCACCGCCGTGCCGGAGCAGCCGATAGCAATCACCAATCCGAGAATCACGCGATTTGTGTTCATGATGGATGTCCCCTTGTTTGTGCATCGGCCGAGGCGCCGACAGTTGTTTGATCGGACATCTACGCCGACAGGCAGACACTGTCAATTTGTTGCTCTGCAGCATCGCACAGTCAAATAAAAAGGAATTACTCCCACTCGATAGTAGCCGGCGGCTTTCCTGTAATGTCGTATACCGCGCGGGAAACTCCCGGCACTTCGTTGACAATTCGGCGTGCGCATACATCGAGTAGCTCGTACGGTAAATGCGCCCACCGCGCGGTCATGAAGTCGACCGTTTCCACCGCTCGAAGGGCGATCACCGGATCGTGGCGACGGCCATCACCAGCCACACCGACGCTACGCACCGGCAGAAACACCGCGAACGCCTGACTAGTGCGCTCATACCACCCTGCACGCCGCAATTCCTCGATAAATATATGGTCAGCCTGGCGCAGCGTATCTGCGGCGGCGGAGGTAACCTCGCCGAGAATACGCACGCCCAGACCAGGGCCCGGGAACGGGTGACGCTGCACCATTTCCGCAGGTAACCCCAGCTCTATCCCTATGCGGCGCACTTCGTCCTTGAACAGCTCGCGGAGCGGCTCGACCAGTTTGAGCTTCATGTGGGCTGGCAAGCCTCCGACGTTATGATGGCTCTTGATCACGTGCGCCTTGCCGCCGGCCCCTGCCGATTCGATCACGTCAGGATAAATGGTTCCCTGGGCCAGAAACTCCACGTCGGTGATCTTTGCCGCTTCCTCATCAAAGATTTCCACAAACAGTGCCCCGATAATCTTTCGTTTTTGTTCCGGGTCGCTGACTCCCCGAAGCGCCGCGAAATAGCGTGAAGCGGCATTGACCCGAATAACACGCACGCCCAGGTGCCTGGCAAAGACGTCCATGACGGCATCGCCCTCGTGCAGACGGAGCAAGCCGTGATCGACAAATACGCAGGTGAGCTGCTTGCCGATCGCCCGGTGCAGGAGCGCGGCCACCACCGCGGAGTCCACGCCCCCCGATAGCCCAAGCAGCACGCGGCCTTCTCCCACCTGCTCGTGCACGCGCTTGATAAGGTCGCTGATGATGTTCCGGGGTGTCCAGGTGTTGGCGCAACCGCAAATGTCGTAAAGGAAACGCGCATAGATGCGCACTCCTTGGGTGGTGTGGGTCACTTCCGGGTGAAACTGCAGCGCATAGAAACGCCGCTCCGCATCGGCCATTCCGCCAATGGGCACATCGGCGGTCGATGCAATCGCCTTAAAGCCCGACGGCAGGCCGACGACACGATCTCCGTGACTCATCCACACATCAAGCAGGCCATGCCCCTCGGGGCTGACGCGATCCTCTATGTCCCGCAGCAACTCGGAATGGCCGCGGGCACGGATCTCGGCGTACCCGAACTCTCGTACCTCGCCCGGCTCGACCTGACCGCCCAGCTGCGCCGCCATGGTGTGCATGCCGTAGCAAATGCCCAAGACCGGCACCCCCAGCTCGAACACCGCGGGCGGTGCGCTCGGCGCTGCTGCCACAGTCACGGATTCCGGTCCACCGGAGAGGATCACTCCGCGGGGCCCAAAGGCGCGCACCGCCGCATCGCTCATGTCCCAGGGATGGATCTCGCAGTAAACGCCCAGTTCGCGCACGCGCCGCGCGATCAGTTGAGTGTACTGAGATCCAAAATCGACGATCAACACGCGCTCGGCGTGCGGGTCCGCCGTTTCGACAGCCTGC
Source organism: uncultured Gammaproteobacteria bacterium (assembly GCA_963717335.1). GTDB lineage: Bacteria > Pseudomonadota > Gammaproteobacteria > Steroidobacterales > Steroidobacteraceae > FEN-1191. Next base: position 1,275,544 of record CAVQVZ010000006.1, read on the forward strand.
GTAGCGTGCTCAGGAGACGCGGTAATTGGGCGCCTCCTTGGTGATCGATACGTCATGCACGTGGCTCTCGCGGACCCCGGCGCTGGTGATTCGCACGAACACCGGGCGGGTGCGCATCTGCTCTATATCGCCACTGCCCGTATAACCCATGGCCGCGCGCAGCCCTCCGGCCAACTGGTACAGGATCGACACCAGACTTCCCTTGTAGGGAACCCGGCCCTCAATGCCCTCGGGCACGAGTTTTTCCAGTTCGGTGCTCGTGTCCTGGAAATACCGATCCGCGGACCCGTGCTTATCGCCCATGGCGCCGAGCGAGCCCATGCCGCGGTAGGATTTGTACGAGGCGCCCTGATACAGCTCGACCTCGCCAGGGGATTCCTCGGTGCCTGCGAACAGGCCGCCGATCATGACCGCGTGAGCCCCCGCGGCGATGGCCTTGGCAAGATCCCCGGAGTAGCGAATGCCGCCATCGGCGATCAGGGGCACGCCGCGCGCGGCCAGCGCCTCGGCGACGTTCGCCACGGCGCTGATTTGGGGTACGCCGACCCCGGCCACGATGCGCGTGGTGCAGATGGAACCGGGTCCTATGCCCACCTTGACCCCGTCAGCGCCGGCCTCGACCAGATCGAGAGCTCCTTCACGCGTGACAATATTTCCGGCGATGACGTCAAGATCGCCCCAGCGCGCCTTGATCTTGGCCACCATTTCAAGCACGCCCCGCGAATGACCGTGCGATGTGTCGACAACGATGACATCGACGCCCGCCTCGCGCAGTGCGGCGACCCGATCGGGCGTATCGGGGGTCGTGCCTACGGCCGCACCCACGCGCAGGCGACCGGTCGCGTCCTTGCTGGCGCGCGGAAATTCGGTGGCCTTCTGGAAATCCTTGACCGTGATCATGCCGCGCAGCTCATCGTCGCCGCCGACCACCAGCACCTTTTCGATGCGGTGCTTGTGCAGCAGTCGCTGCACTTCCTCCTTGGGCGCACCTTCACGCACTGTGACCAGGCGTGACTTGCGGCGTCATGACCGTGGAGACGGGCGAATCCAGCTGGCGTCTCGAAGCGAAGGTCGCGGTGGGTCACGATGCCCACCACCTTGGCGCCACTCACCACCGGCACTCCGGAGATGCCGCGGGCCGTGGTCAGCTCAATGACCTGGCGGATGGTGGCGTCCGGAGAAACCGTGATCGGATCTGCGATCACGCCGCTCTCGAATTTCTTGACGTGCGCCACCTCGCGCGCCTGCGCGTCGATCGGCATGTTCTTGTGGATGATGCCCATGCCGCCTTCCTGGGCCATGGTGATGGCGAGGCGCGCTTCGGTCACGGTGTCCATGGCGGCGGAGAGGACCGGCAGGCCGATGCGGATGTTGCGGCTGACCTGGGTCGACAGGTCCACCTCGCGTGGCAGCACGTCCGAGCGGGCGGGCACCAGCAACACGTCATCAAAGGTGAGTGCTTCTTCGAGAATTCGCATAGCGTGGCGTCCCAAAAAGAAGCGCGCCATTGTACGCACCGGGGGCCAGCGGGTAAACCATGGCCGCCGCTGTGCGCCCGCCGGGCTAGAATCAGCTTATGTACGAGCCCGGCGCGAGCGCAGGAGCGGATGTTTACAGCGTGACGCGGCTCAATCGCGAGGCGCGGATGCTGCTGGAGGCCGGATTAGGCAGTGTCTGGGTGCAGGCGGAGGTCTCGAACTTCGCGCGCCCGGGCTCGGGCCACTGGTACTTCTCCCTCAAGGACAAGGATGCGCAACTGCGCTGTGCGATGTTCCGCCAGCGCAACGTGCTCTCGCGCTTCACGCCGCGAGAGGGCCAGCTGGTCCTCGCCCGTGGCCGGGTCAGCCTGTACGAGCCCCGCGGCGATTACCAATTGCTCGTCGAGCATCTGGAGGACGCGGGCATCGGTGCGCTACAGCGTGCCTTCGAGGAGCTGCGTGCGCGCCTGCATGCCGAAGGCCTGTTCGCGGCCGAACGCAAGCGGGAGCTGCCGACGGCCCCGCTCCGGATCGGGGTCATCACCTCTCCGACCGGCGCGGCAATCCGTGACATCCTGCACGTGCTGGCGTTGCGGTTCCCGGCCGCCGCGGTGCTGATCTACCCCGTCCCCGTCCAGGGGGCGTTGGCAGCCCCTGCCATTGTCGCGGCGCTCGATCTGGCCGTCTCGCGTGCCGAGTGCGAAGTGCTGATCCTGGCGCGGGGCGGAGGCTCGCTGGAGGATCTCTGGCCGTTCAATGATGAGCGCGTGGCGCGTGCCCTGGCGCGCTGCACTCTGCCGGTGGTGGCCGGCATCGGCCATGAGACCGACGTCACGATCGCCGATTTTGTCGCCGATGTGCGAGCGCCCACCCCGACCGCCGCCGCGCACCTCGTGGTGCCCGACCGGCGGGTGTGGCTGCAACGTCTGTCGATGCTGGCCCGACGCTTCGGGGTGGCGATGCATCGCAAACTCACCGAAGTGGCCGACCAGGTCGGCTCCAGGCACGAGCGCCTGCAACGGGCCCACCCGGGAGCGCGCCTGGTGCAGCATGCCCAGCGCCTCGATGAACTCGAGTTGCGATTGCGTCGGGCGCTGGCCGCTCGACTGCGCACCACGGAGACGGGACTTGCGACCTTGAGCATGCGTGCAAACACGGCCGCCGAACGTCTGCAAGCCGCATGGAACCGCTCTCTGGGGGCCTCGCACAGTCGCGTGGAGCTGGCGGCGCGTGCGTTACAGGCGGTAAGCCCGCTGGCCACCCTGCAGCGCGGCTTTGCAATCATTGCGCGCGCAAGCGACGGCACTCTCATTCGCCGCAGTGCAGAGCTCCACGTCGATGAGCTCATTGAGGCGCGACTGGCCGATGGCACGGTCACGGCGCGCGTCACCGCAAAGCGCAACCCATGAGAGCGCGCCGGCAGGCCGTGGGGCTTATCGCGTTGGCGCTGGCCGGCTATGCCGCCGCGACGACGCTCCCGGCCGCCCACGCGGTGCCCGGGGGCGTGGTGCTGGTGACGGTGAAGGCGCCCGCTCCTGCGGGTGGCACGCTGTCCCCGCCGAAGGCGTATTTCGGCGATGCCCCGGTCATGGTGCTGCCGGGAGGCGCCGGGCACGAAAATCAGTGGACCGCAGTGATCGGAGTGCCGCTCTCGCAGGCGCCAGGTGTCCTGGAATTGCGCATCAGCGGCATCGGCGCGGCAGAGGTGGTGCAACACTTCGATGTGCGCCCGGCCCATTACCGCTCGCAGCATCTTAAGGTGGCCCCCGCCCAGGTCGATCTGTCAGAGACCGATCTCAAGCGCGTCGATGGGGAACACGAGCGCATCCACTCGGCGCTCGCCAGTTTCTCCCCGGCCGCCCCTATCACGCTCAGACTGCACGCCCCGGTGGCCGGAGCGCGCTCCAGTTCCTTCGGCCTGCGGCGTTTTTTCAACGGTGCCGCGCGGGATCCGCACAGCGGTATGGACATCGCTGCCGCGTTGGGTACGCCGGTGCACGCGGCCGGCGATGGGATAGTGATCGACACCGGGGATTATTTCTTTAACGGCAACACGGTGATGGTGGATCACGGCTCAGGCCTGATCACGATGTATTGCCACCTCTCCAAGATCGGCGTGCAAACAGGTCAGCACGTGCGCGCGGATCAAGTCATCGGGGCCGTCGGTGCCACTGGCCGGGTCACCGGTCCGCACCTGCACTTCGGGGTCGCGCTCAACCGCGCTTTCGTCGACCCGGCATTGTTCCTGCCGCGCGCGGGCGGCGTTTCCCGGCCTTGAGCCGGTCGTAAGGGTTCGCCTCGCTGCGAAAATCGACCGCGACGGGGGTGGCGTACAGGTCGAAGGCCTCGCGATACACATTGGCGAGGTAGCGGCGATAGGCTTCGGGCACCGATACGGTCTGGTTGCCGTGGATGATGATGCGCGGCGGATTGCGCCCGCCCTGGTGGGCGTAGCGAAGCTTGATGCGGCGGCCGCGGACCAGCGGCGGCTGGTGCGCCTCGATCGCACGCTCGAGTACCTTGGTCAGTTGCGGCGTCGACATGGCCCTCATGGCCGAGTCGTAACCGCGCACGATGTCCCTGGCCAGCTCGCCCACGCCGGTTCCGTGCCGGGCAGAGATGAAGTGCTGCGGCGCGAAGGGCACGAAATCGAGTTTGAAGGACAGTTGCCGGCGGATCTCATCGCGCTGATCCGATGGAATGCCATCCCACTTGTTGATCGCAATCAAAAGCACCCGGCCGCGCTCGAGCGCCTGACCGAGCACGCTCGCATCCTGCTCGCCCACACTGTCATGGGCGTCGAGCACCATGACAACCGCGTGCGCCTCGGCGATCGCCTGCAGGGTGCGCGCGACGCTGGCGCGCTCGATCGCATCCTCCACCTTGGAGTGGCGACGCATGCCTGCGGTGTCGACCAGCATGAAGTCGCGCCCGTCGCGCTGGAACGGCACCATGATCGAATCGCGCGTGGTCCCGGGCTGGTCACTGGCAATGACGCGCTCCTCGCCCAGCAGGCGGTTGACCAGGGTGGATTTGCCGACGTTCGGGCGACCGATGATGGCCACGCGGATCGCGCTGGTGTCATCCGCGGGACTGGTGCTGGCGCTAAGACCGGCCAGCGACCACATCGATCAGCTCGCGGCACCCCTGGCCGTGCGTGGCCGCGATCGGATGCGGGCATGCCGATGCCGAGCGCCTGAAAATCGGCCGCCACCATGTCCGGGTCGAGCCCTTCGGCCTTGTTGATGGCGAGCGTCACGGGTTTGCCGGCCCGGCGCAGCTGCCCGGCCACGTAATGGTCCTGCGAGGTAAGACCGGCCCGCGCATCGGCCAGGAAGATGACCCGATCGCACTCCTCCAGCGCCCGGTCGGTTTGCGTGCGCATCTGCGATTCCAGGCCGCTCGGATTGTCGATAAGGCCGCCGGTATCGATCAGCACGCAGGGCACAGCGCCGATGCGGGCGTAGCCGTACTGGCGATCGCGGGTCACGCCGGGAATGTCGGCGACGATCGCATCGCGCGTGCGCGTCAAAGCGTTGAAAAGCGTGGACTTGCCGACGTTGGGCCGCCCGACAATCGCCACCACGGGAAGCATGGTGCGGAGGCCTGTTATCTTGGGGCTAGCGCGATTGCGCTCGCCACGCCTCGAGCTTGCCCTTGTCGGTCTGCACGATCACCAGGTCACCGGCCACCATGGGAGCGTCCGAAATGCGGCTCCCGCCCTTGGCGCGCGCAACGAATGATCCATCGTCGGTGCTCAGCCAGTGGATCACGCCCTCGAAGTCGGCCACCACCACGTTCGGCCCCTGCAACACCGGCGCGGAGATCGAGCGGCGCAGGAGCGATCTTTGATTCCAGCGTTCGGCGCCGCTGGCGCGATCGAGCTTGATCACCGCGCCGTCGGCCGTTGATACGTACACGCCCAGCGCGTCGGCCGCCAGTCCCCGATAGCTGGAAATCTCGTGCGACCAGATCTCGAGCCCCGTGTCGTGCGCGAGCCGCACGGCGCGACCCTGAAAGGCCACAGCGAAGACATCATCGCCGTCGATGACGGGAGGCGAGTCAATGTCGATGAGTCGCTGCAGTTCACTGCTTCCGCGCGGCTGCCCGACGGCCACGTCCCAGGCGGGGTTGCCCGCCGCGAGCGTGACCGCCATGAGCCGGCCGTTGTCGAATCCGGAGATTGCAAGCTCTCCGCCGACCACGGGCTTGCTGGTCCCGCGCAGCGTCAGGCGCGGCACCTGCTGGTCGGCCACCCAGCGTTGTTTTCCGCTCGCGGCCTCAAATGAAAAAAGCTTGCCATCGACCGTGCGCACCAGAACCAGCTCACCCGCCACCACGGGCGCGGCGAGGACTTCGGAACTGAGCGGCGCCCGCCAGCGCTCGCTCCCGTCGCTGGCGGCCAGCGCGATGAGCGATCCGCCGGTGCCGCACACCAGTACCAGCCCACCGCCCGCGCCGGTACCGCCTGAGAGCGGCAACTTCAGCTTGTGACGCCAGACCTGGTGCCCGTTGGCCAGTTCGAACGCGTACACCTCGCCTTCCGCGTTCGACGCATAGATGCGGCTCCCATCGATCGCGGGCGCCAGTCCCAGCTGCAGCTTGGGCTCGGTCTTCCCCACGCCCGTACTCCAGAGGCGGGTCGGCGTGAAGTGCGGCTGAATCTTGACCAGCTCCATGGGCCGGTCTTCCTTCTTCGTGGAAGAACAATCCGCCAGTGCGACGAAGGCCAGCACGGCTCCGCCCAGGATCAAGATACGTCGCAACATGGGCATCCTAGGACCGGGTCAGCTCGTTGATCTTCAGGGCCAGCAAGTCCCCGGCGCTCCCCTCGGCCTGAGCGGCTTGGGAGGCCTGGGAGCTTTGGGCTTCGCGGTACGCCTTGAGCGCACCGGCGCGATCGCCCTTGGCACGCAGCGCATCGCCGCGCACTTCGGCGAATCGGCCTGCGAAGGCGCCCGGATTGACCGCGCCCAGGGTCTTTAATGCGTCGTCGATCCGGTTCTGCTCGATCTGCAGGCGCGCGATCCGCAGGCGCACCACCAAACTGAGCTCCGGATCCTTGGTGCTCGACTCCACCTTCTGCAGGCGATCGAGCGCACCGGGCAGCTGATTGTTTTCCACCTGCATCCGCGCAGCGGCCAGCTGCGCCTGTTCGGCGTAGCCGGTGCCCGGGTGCGTTTTGACCAGCTGGTCGGCCAGCTTGATGACGGTGGGCGTGTCATTTCGGCCGAAGGCGGCCAGCACCTGCTGGTATTGCGAATTGGCCTCCGCCAGCATGGATTCCTGATGGGCCTGCCAGCCGCGCCAGCCCCACAAGCCCGCGCAGGCCAAGGCCACGCCTGCCACCAGCCACACGCCGTTCTGGCGCAGCCAGTTGCGCACGTAGTCCCATTGCTCCTGCTCGTTCATGTACTCGTCCACGATTCCTCCTCCAGTATTCGGCGCGCCGCGGACGCAAGCTCCGCCAGCGTGCACTCGCTCTGACCAGCCTCGCGGCGCAATGGTTTCACGCCCACGACGCCACGCTCGAGTTCTGCATCGCCCAAGATTACCGCCAGGCACGCCCCGCTCCGGTCCGCGCGCCTGAACTGCGCCTTGAAGTTGCCCGTCCCCAGATGCAGCTGCACGCCTTGCCCCGGCAGGGCCTCACGCAGTTGCTCGGCCACTTGCATGGCCATGGCCCCGGCGGCGGTGCCGCTGGCGATGATGTACACGGCCGGCGCCCGCGCCGCGGGCGCAGTCCCTGCCTGGCCGATCAGATCGACCACGCGCTCGACGCCCAGGGCAAATCCAATCGCCGGGGTGGCCTCGCCCCCGAGCTGTGCGATCAGCCCGTCATACCGGCCCCCGGAACAAACGGCGTCCTGCGCGCCGAGCGCGTCGGTGACCCATTCAAAAACCGTGTGCGTATAGTAGTCGAGTCCGCGCACCAGCCGTGGATTGATCGTATAGGGGATGCCCAGCGCCTTGAGCGTGTCGCACAGCGCCGAGAAATGCGCGCGCGAGGGCTCATCGAGGTAGTCGCCGAGCAGGGGAGCGTCCTGGACAAGCGCCTGCATGGCGGGCACCTTGCTGTCGAGAATACGCAGCGGGTTGCCCTCCAGCCGCCGTCGGCTGTCGGCATCGAGTGAGTCGTGGTGGCGGCGGAAGTACTCCTGCAGCGCTCCGCGATATTCCAGACGCGATGCCGGGCTGCCGAGTGAATTGAGCAGCAGGCGCACCCGGCTCAGTCCAAGCCTTCGCCACAGGCGTGCGCCCAGAGCGATCAATTCGGCATCGACGTCCGGCCCGGGAAAACCGATCGCTTCCACGCTGTACTGGTTGAACTGACGGAACCGCCCCTGCTGGGGTCGCTCGTGGCGAAACATCGGCCCAGAGGTCCAAAGCTTTAAGCGGGCGCCCCGCAGCAAACCGTGTTCGATCACGGCGCGCACGACCCCCGCGGTCGCCTCGGGGCGCAGCGTCAGGCTGTCCCCGCCCGTGTCCTTAAAGGTATACATCTCCTTCTCGACGATGTCGGTGTGCTCGCCGATCGAGCGGCGAAACAATTCGGTGTGCTCGACGACCGGCACACGCATTTCTTCGTAACCGTATTCGCGCAACAGGCCCGACAGCTCGCGCTCAAGAAATTGCCACGCGCCAATCTGGGCGGGCAGCACATCGTTCATGCCGCGCACGGCTTGCAGCTGCTTGCTCATGAGTCTCTATCCATGGCCCCGCAGCACTTAGGGGATGGCCGTAGCGGCGCCAGTGGCGCTCAATAGGAGGCGCACCCGCTGGTGCGGAGGTCCCGGGGGCAATGTCACCGGGACGCCTTCGACCTGGACGCTGATGGCCTCCGCATTTCCCAGCACCAGGCGGAACGGGGCCACCCCGCTAAGTTCCTGGGCCGGCCCGGCATGTCCAAAGCCAAAGAACAAGCGGACACCGCGCGCATCGTAAATCTCGGCCCAGCAATCGCCGGTAAAAGTCACCTGTAATTTTCGACGCACGGAGGCGGTTTGTGTTTTTGGGTCCGTGCTCGTAAGTGGGGGGCTCATCGCGCCCTCGCCGACAGGCAGGCTCGCTCCGCCCGTCACCGCCGCGGGTGCGGGCGCCGCGGGGGGTTGCATATGGGTGGGCGCGGGGGCACGAGGCCTGGAATACATCGCCCACCAGGCCGCACCGGCCACAGCCAAGGCCAGCGCCGCGAGCAGCGCCGGCAGCACCCCGAGGCTCGGCCGGAAGGCTTTGGGTTCGATCCGGTGCATGCCGGTCTTGGAAAGGTCCGGTCTGGATTCCGCGTCCGGGCGCCGCGCATACAACGCTTCTATATCCGCCGGGGACTCCCCGACTAGAGCCGCATAGCGTCGCAGGAAACCTCGCACGAACACCGAGGCGCCAATGGCGCGATGGTCACCTTCCTCGAGGGCGACGACCGTGTGGCGGTCGAGCTTGAGATGATCGGCGACCTGGTCCAGGGAAAGACCCAGCGCGCTCGCGTGCACTGGCCAGGCGAGCGCCCGCGGTATCGGGCTCGTTGCGCACAGCCGCCACCATGCACTAGTTCTTGCCGGCCGACATCTGGGCAAGCGTGTGCGCCTGCTCGCTGTCGGGAAAATCCGATTGCATGCGCCAGGCCATCTGCGCGGAGCCGACAGGATCTTTCGCATCCCGCGCCGCTCGCCAGCCGAGCAGCAGCAGGTCCGGAGTGGACGGATTGACCTTAAGGAACTCGGTAACGCGCTTATAGGCGTCGGCGGGCTTGTTTTGCGACAACTCGAGGTCGCCAAGCTGCACCAGCGCTTCGGTATAGCCCGGGTTGACCTGCAGGGCGCGCAAAAACAGCGGCGTGGCTTCGGCATCGCGCTTGGCCCCCCTCAGGCACACCCCGGCGTTCGTGTGCGCGGCCCACGGGGTACGATACAGCGGGTTGCGCGCCGCCTCCTCGAACCGCGCTACGCCTTCATCGGCCCGTCCGATGTCGCACAGGAAAATCGCATAGTTATTGAGCTGCTCGGGATCGCCCGGGGCCAGCTCCAGGGAGGTGCGAAATTCCTTCTCGGCCTGCTTGTCGTCCCCGAGCCGATGGTAGAGGAGCCCGAGCATGCCGTGGACGACCGGGTTCTTGGGCGATTGCTTGACCGCCTTTTCCAGTTTTTCCTTGGCGAGCGGCAGATTGCCCTGCTGCAGGTACGCCGCTCCCAGCTGCACGTTGGCGGCGCCTGCGGCTGCCGGGGACTCATGCAGACCCGTATCGCCCGTGGTGACACAAGCGCACAGCAGCAGGGTCGGTGCGAGCCCTGCAAAGATGAGCCGATCGTTCATCCGCGCGCCCTCGCTCCCAGGCGCGCGATGGTGCGGTCCTGAACGCGGCCGACCAGCTGCCCGCAGGCCGCATCGATGTCCTCCCCTCGCGTTCGTCGCACCGTTGCCATCACTCCATTCTTAAGCAATTGGTCCCTGAAGTTCCAGATCGCCTGGTCGCTCGAGCGGCGGTAGCTGCGTCCCAGGGAAAGGATTGAACGGGATCAGATTGACCTTGGCCGGGCGTCCCGCTAGGAGCCTGGCCAGCGCGCGCGCCTGAGCGGGCGAGTCGTTGACGCCATCGAGCATGACATACTCAAAGGTCACGCTGCGTCCATTCTGCTCATCGATGTAATGCCAGCAGGCTTCGAGCAATTCGGCAATCGGATGCACGCGGTTGAGGGGCACCAGCGTATTGCGCAGCTCATCTTCGGCGGCGTGCAGCGAGACGGCCAGCGCCACGTTGCTTACCGTCGCCAGCTTGTAGATTTGGGGCACTAAACCTGCTGTGGACAATGTCACGCGGCGCCGGGAGAGGTCAAAACACGAATCATCGAGCATGATCTGCAGAGCAGGCACGACGTTTCGAAAATTGGCGAGCGGTTCACCCATCCCCATGTACACCACATTGGTCACCAGACGTTCACCCCCGGGCTCGAAGCCCAGTTCGCGGTTGGCGAGCCAAAGCTGCCCGACGATTTCGGCGGTGGTCAGATTACGATTGAACCCCTGCTGCGCCGTGGAGCAGAAGGTGCAGTCGAGCACGCACCCGACCTGCGAGGAAATGCACAGCGTGCCGCGGCCGGCCTCCGGGATAAACACCATCTCAAAGGCCTGTGAGGCATCCGCGCGCAACACCCATTTGCGCGTTCCGTCGGCGGACTGCTGAGCCAGCACGATTTCGGGCAAGCTTGACCTCGGCCCGCGACGTGCAGCTGCGCACGAAAATCCTTGGCAAGGTCACTCATCTGATCAAACTGCGACACGCCTCGCTTGTAGAGCCAATGCTGGAGCTGGCGAGCCCGGAATGGTTGTGAGCCCTGAGCGATGACCCAAGCCTCAAGCTCGGCGGGCGGTAGGCCCAACAGGTTGACGCGCGCGTCCGACGGTGACTCAGAGCTGTGCACGCTAGCTTCTGGGGCAAAGATCGGTGCCGCTGAAGAAAAAAGCGATTTCGCGCGCGGCGGTGTCCGCCGCGTCGGAACCGTGAACGACGTTGGCTTCGATGCTCTGGGCCAGATCGGCGCGTATGGTGCCGGCAGCGGCGCGCTTGGGGTCGGTCGCACCCATGATATCCCGGTTGCGGGAAATGGCGTTCTCGCCTTCCAGCACCTGCGCGATGACCGGACCGGAACTCATGTAGCGCACCAGGTCCCCATAAAAGGGCCGCTCCCGGTGCACTTCATAGAACGCCTCGGCCTGGGCCTTGGTAAGGTGCAGCATGCGGGCGGCGACGATGCGCAGGCCCGCCTGTTCGAAGCGGCGATAGACATCGCCGATCTGGTTACGAGCGACGCCGTCGGGTTTGACAATGGACAGGGTGCGCTCGAGCGCCATCAAGCGGTACTCCTCAACTCGATTTGGGCGACGGGAAAAAGGGCGGGGAGTTTAGCCGCTCCGGGCCTCGTCCAGCAATCGCAATGCTTACGGAAGTCCCCGGAAGCTAAAGGTTTTTCAGACCGTGAAGCTCTCGCCGCAGCCGCATTCGGCCTTAACGTTGGGGTTCTGGAACTGAAAGGACTCGTTCAGCCCCTGGCGCACAAAGTCGACCTTGGTGCCGTCCAGCACAGGAAAACTCTGACGGATCGATGTACGACCTTGACGCCCTGATCCTCGAACACCAGGTCGTCCGGGCGGGCCGCATCGGCATAGTCGATCACGTAGCTATAGCCCGAGCAGCCCGTCTCCTTGATGGACAGACGCAAACCCAGCCCGTGGCCACGCCTCGCCAGATGACTGCGCACTCGATCGGCTGCGGAGGGGGTCAGGGAGATGCTCATGGGTACTAGCCTCGGCCCACCATTGTACTCCCCCCGTCCGCCTGACGCTGTGCAGCAGCCAGGGCGGCCTGCAGCGCGTCCTCGACCACCAGGAGCCGGGTGAGCCGATCCAGCGGGATGCTCCAGCGCCCGGGCCCAGTCCTCGGGGTCCGCCCAAGCCCGGATGGCGCCAGGACCGGCCCTTGAGCTGACTGACCAGCCAATCGCAGACCGCCTGGGTCGCCGGGCACCCGTAGACCTGGTGGCGTCGCCTGCTCGATGTACTCGCCGGAGGGATTCAACATAAACCGCACCCAGGTGCCCTGCTCCCGCGTACCCGCCTCCCCGCTCACCGCGCAGGCCTCGGCCTTGGCGCTGGCCGCCGCCTGCAGCCGTAACACTTCGCGGCGCACCGCCGCGGCCGCGCGGTCAATATCCGCCGCGCTCGTGGCGCGGCCCGAGGCTGAAGCGCAGCGAGCTTTGCGCGGTCTCCCGGTCGCGCCCCAGAGCGCGCAGCACGTAGGAGGGCTCGTCGCTGTCCGAGTTGCAGGCCGAGCCGCTGGCCAGCGCAAGTTCGGTCAGCCCGAAGAGCAGGCTCTCCCCTTCGATGCCGCCGAAGGAGACATTCAATATGCCGGGCACGCAGTGCACCGCGGGGCTGTTCAGCAGTGCGCCGGGCAGATCGCCGAACGCCAGCCCAGAGTCGCGCGCGCAGCTCGCCCTGGCGCGCGGCCTCGCTCGTCCATCATGCGCGGCGGCCAGCTCGACAGGCGGCACCAAAGCCGACGATCTGGTGCACCGGCAGCGTGCCCGAGCGCAATCCGCGTTCGTGGCCCCCGCCAAACATGAGCGGCTGCAGGGCCACGCGGCGCGAGGCTTGGACATACAGCGCGCCGATCCCCTTGGGTCCGTAGAGCTTGTGGGCGGTGAATGACAGCAGGTCGATGCCCATCGCCGCCACGTCGATGGGCAGCTTCCCGGCGCTTTGCGCCGCATCGACGTGCAGCGCCGCCCCGTGCGCGCGGCACAGCGCACCGAAGGCGGCGATATCCTGCACGGCTCCGGTCTCGTTGTTGGCGTGCATGAGCGAGACCAGCACGGTCTCGGGCCGTAGCGCCTCGCTCAGCTGTTCGGGAAGGATGCGCCCTTCCGACTCGGGACTCAGGTAGGTCACCGAGACCCCTTCGCGCTCGAGCTGCCGGCAAGGATCGAGCACGGCCTTATGCTCGGTGCGCCCCGTGATCACGTGAGGCAGCGCGGCGCCGCGCGCTGAGCGTGCCCCGCGCACGATGCCCAGAATGGCCAGATTGTCGGCCTCCGTGGCCCCGGAGGTGAAGATCACGTCCTGCGGGCGCGAGCCGATGAGCGAGGCCACCTGCGCGCGCGCCGCCTCGACCCGAGCGCGGGCCGCTCGGCCATAACTGTGCATCGAGGCCGGATTGCCGAAGGTGCTCTCCGCGCACAGGCATTCGATCATGCAGGCGGCAACCTGCGGGTCGACCGGCGTGGTCGCGGCGTAGTCGAGATACACCTGCTGGCCTGCGCTCATGTGGGCTGTTCGCCGGCGCGCCGGCGGCGTTGCTGCACGGCCGTGAGCATCCCGCGCAGGATATTGACCTCATTGACGTCGAGCTCGGCGCGCTGCAGAAAACGGCGGATGCGGTTCATCAGATTAGTGCCCCGCTGGGTACGATCTCGGAAGTCTATCTCCTCGAGCACCTGTTCAAGATGCGCGTAGAGGCGTTCCATGGAGGGTGGATCGGCGAGGGGCTGCGCGCGCTCGGCCATCGGCATCGACACTGCGCGCGCTCGGAAGATTTCATAGGCCACCACCTGCACCGCCATGGCCAGGTTGAGCGAAGCGTATTCCTTGCCGGTCGGAATGCGCAACAGCGCGTGGGCCGGCGCAAGATCATCGTTGTTCAGGCCGCTGTGCTCTCCGCCGAACACGACGCCCACCGGCGCGAGCCCGCTCGCCTCCACGGCGCGCGAGGCGGCTTCTCGCACATCGAGCACTCGGTAGTAATGGTCGCGCTCGCGCGAGGTGCAGGCCAGCACCAGGCCGCAGCCTTCGAGCGCTTCGACCAGCGTCGCGCTAACGCGGGCGCGCGAGAGCACATCATCGGCGCCCGAGGCGCGCGCGATCGCCTCGGCGTGGGGAAATTGTCGCGGTCGCACCAGCCGCAGATCTTCGAGCTCCATGTTCTTCATCGCGCGCGCTGCCGCACCGATGTTGCCTGGATGCGAGGTGTCGACAAGAACCATGCGGATCGGCGGTGCCTCCATAAGGCTGCTATTCTAGTTGACTATGCATCCGTTGCTGAACATCGCGATCCGCGCCGCGCGCCGCGCCGGAGAGGTGATCGCGCGCAGCATACCGAAGCTCGAAAGCATCGAAATCCACGCCAAGGACCGGCACGACTATGTGACCGAGGTGGACCGCGCGGCGGAGCTGGAAATCATTAACATTATCCACCACCACTACCCGGACCACGCGATACTGGCCGAGGAGAGCGGCGCCAGCGGGAACAATGAAACACGCTGGATCATCGACCCGCTCGATGGCACCACCAATTTCCTGCACGGTTTTCCCGCCTACGCGGTGTCGATCGGCTGCGAGGTGCGCGGCCGTCTGGAGGTGGCGACCATTTACGATGTGCTGCGCCAGGAGCTTTTTACCGCGACCCGAGGAGTCGGCGCGCAACTTGACAGCCGCCGCATCCGGGTCAGCCGCCGGCGCGGGCTCGAGGGTGCGCTGCTCGCCACCGGCTTTCCATTCCGGGCCAACGATGATCTGGATACCTATCTTGAGATGTTGCGCGTCGTGATGCCGCAGGTGGCCGGCGTGCGCCGAGCCGGCTCGGCGGCCCTTGATCTCGCCTATGTCGCGGCCGGGCGGGTCGATGGCTTCTGGGAGCTCGGACTTAAGCCCTGGGACACGGCGGCCGGCGTGCTGCTGGTGACCGAGGCGGGCGGGCACCTCAGCAAGATCGATGGCGAGGAATATCAGTACGGCGGGGATATCTGCGCGGGCACGCCCAAAATTCACGCGGCGCTGGTCGCCGCCTTCACGCCGCTCGTCGGCGGACGCGCGGACAGTGTACAGTCCGCCCGCACGGTCAAGTTACGCAGCCCGAAGAGCGCAGGAGAATGATCACAAGGTAGGGGCGATCCGCGCTCGGCTATCTCTCCTGCGTTCCAAGTCGAGGTTTGGCCCCCGCTGTTGCAGAACCCGACGGCAAATGAAAGCACGAATTCACAGGGAGACCCCATGAGTCTGTTCCGCACCAAACCCACCGATGTCAATGCAGACACCGGACTGAAACGCTGCCTTAACGCTTTTGACCTGACCATGCTGGGCATCGGCTGCATCATCGGCACCGGCATCTTCGTCCTCACTGGCGTGGTCGCCGCTCAGCACGCCGGCCCGGCCATCGTCCTCTCCTTCATCCTTTCGGGTATCGCCTGCGCGTTCGCGGCCTTGTGCTATGCCGAACTCGCCGGCGCCATCGGCGGGGCTGGCAGCGCGTACGGATATGCGTACGCTGGGATCGGGGAGCTGATCGCCTGGATAATCGGCTGGGATCTCATCCTGGAGTACGCTGTGGCCACCTCCACCGTGGCCATCGGCTGGTCCGGCTATTTCGGCAAGATTCTGGAATTGATCGGCGTACATCTCCCGCACGCATTGACCAACGCCCCGCTCGACGGCGGCATCGCCAATGTGCCCGCCATGGTCATCGTGCTTTTGTTGTCCGTGCTGCTGTCCATCGGCGTGAGCGAATCGGCCCGCTTCAATACGGTAATGGTGTTTGTAAAGCTTGCCGCGGTCGTCATCTTCATCGCGGTCGCCGCCCCGCACGTCAACCCGGCCAACTGGCATCCCCTGGTTCCACCGCAAGTCACCGATGCCGCAGGCCAGTCGCATTTTGGCTGGGGAGGTGTCCTGACCGGCGCCTCGCTGATCTTCTTTGCCTACATAGGGTTCGATGCGGTCTCCACCGCGGCGGAGGAAACGGTCAATCCGCAGCGCAATCTGCCGATCGGCATCATCGCTTCGCTCGTTATTTGCACCGTCCTCTACATCGTGGTTTCCGGAATCCTCACCGGGGTCGTGCATTACGATCACATCGACGTTAAGGCACCGATCGCCGATGCACTCAAGCAGCTCGGCATCGGCTGGGCGGAAGCGCTGATCTCCATCGGGGCGTTGGCCGGCATTACCACGGTCATGCTGGTGCTCTATTTTGGGCTGACTCGCGTGGTGCTGGCGATGTCGCGAGACGGACTGCTGCCCACGCTCATGGCCAGGGTCAATCCAAAGACTCGCACCCCGGTGCGCCTGATCCTGGGGTCCGGCGTGGTCATCGCCCTGATCGCAGGCCTCTCGCCGATTGGCAAGGTGGCGCAGCTGGTCAACCTGGGCACGCTTTCGGCCTTCTTCCTGGTGTGTGCCAGCGTCATCGTGCTGCGCAGGACCCGCCCTGAACTGAAGCGTCCTTTCCGCACGCCGTGGGTTCCGCTGGTGCCGCTGCTCGGCATGGGCTTTTGTGCGTTCCTCATGGCCGGATTACCGGCGATAACCTGGCAAGCCTTTTTCATCTGGTCCGGAGTCGGGCTCGCGATCTACTTTTTGTACTCGTTCCGCCACAGCGGCCTGGCCAAACGGGCCTGAACCGACCACTCCTCGCCCCGTGGCGGTAGTGTGCATTCGGCCGTGCAAGGCGCGGTGGCGAGAGTCAATTTGCCACATAACTCTTTTAAATCAATGAGATAGGAATCTCCAGTTGCGATCGACGCCGAGCTGTATAAATATACAGCTATGGCCATCGATACCGCTGAACTCATCGACGCAACGATTACCCAGCTCCAAACGCTGCAGGAGCTGTTGGCCGAGGATTTTCACCTGTGCCGGCGCACGGGCCTGGCGAGCGACGCCTCAAAATGCAACGCCGCCCTCGAGGCGATATCGGTGCTGCTCCCGCGTCTGCACGTGGCTCGCTCGACTCAAGACCCTTCTATGGCTCATTACGCCGCCGGCCGTTGTCAGCACTGTGACTAGGGCCAAACGGTTCGATCCAGAGCAGTCGTATCGAATTTTCCGCTCCGACATAAAATGATGCGGCATGATCACCGTACGGGCCGCCCAATCCACCGACGCACCGCAGATCCTGGCTTTTATCCGGGGCTTGGGTGAATACGAGCATTTAAGTTCTGAAGTCGTCGCGAGCGAAGAGGCGCTGCGAGCCACGCTGTTCGGCGAGCGTCCGTACGCCGAAGTGCTGATCGCCGAATGGAAGGGGGCACCGGCGGGCTTTGCGCTGTTCTTCCACAGCTATTCGACCTTTCTCGCGCAGCCCGGAATTTATCTCGAGGATCTGTTCGTCGAGCCGGCGTTCCGAAAGCGCGGGGTCGCCACGGCGCTGCTTCGCCACCTCGCAGGGCTTGCCGTGGCGCGTGATTGCGGGCGCCTGGAGTGGTCGGCACTCGCATGGAACCGCCTGGCGATCGACTTCTACCTGAAACTTGGTGCCGTGGAGATGGACGCGTGGCGCATCTACCGACTCACCGGGCAGCCCCTGGCTCAGTTGGCGGGCTCTGCCCCGTAGCGGCCGGTCAGCTCCTGTGCCGCCGATCGCGCGCGTCGAGGAGCTTACGCAGCCGGATATTGATCATCTCCACCAGCACTGAGAAGGCCATCGCAAAGTAGAGATATCCCTTCGGGATATGGAAATCCATCCCTTCCGCAATCAGCGCCGCGCCGACCAGAATCAGGAATGCGAGCGCCAGTATCTTCACGGTCGGATGCGTGTCGATAAATGCCGAGATCGGGCCCGACAGCCACATCATTACCAGGATCGACATCACGATGGCCGCAGCCATGATCGGCACCTGATCCGGCCGCGCCAGCCCCACGGCCGTGAATACCGAGTCGAGCGAGAACACGATGTCGATGAGGGCGATCTGAACCACCACGGCGAGAAAATTAACGGCCGCGCGCGCGCGACGTTCGGCGGCCGCGCCCTCAAGGGTGGAGTGGATTTCCAGCACGCTCTTGGCGAGCAGGAACAGGCCGCCGGCGCCCAGCACCAGATCCCGGCCGGAGATCTCCTGGCCCAGCATAGTGAACCACGGGCGGGTCAAGCGAGTCAGCCAGACGATTGAAAACAGCAGCGCAATGCGTGTGAGCATGGCAAGTGCCAGCCCGACCACGCGGGCGCGGGGCTGGCGGGCTGGGGGAAGCCGCGCCACCAGGATCGCCAAAAAAATGACGTTATCGATGCCCAGCACGGTCTCGAGAATGGTCAGCGTCGCGAACGCGGCCCAGGTGGCCGGTTCAGTGAGCAATTGCATCAGGGGCATGCTCATCACGGCACCGCCTAACACCGGCTTTTTCGCCTAGGGCAGAGCGTCGATCGGCTTCTTCACCGAAGTCGGCAGCAGGTGCTCGGCCCGCAGTCCACAATCGAGTGCGATGGCGCTGGAAATGTAGATCGAAGAGTAGGTGCCAGCGAGAATGCCGATGATCAGCGCCTCCGAGAATCCCTTGAGGGCCTGGCCGCCGAGCACGTACAGCGCAACCACCACGATCAATGTCACGACCTTGGTCATGATGGTGCGCGATAGCGTCTGGTTGATGGACTGGTCGAGCACCGCGACAGGCTCAAGACGTCGGCTCCCCTCGAAGCGTTCGCGAATACGGTCGAACACGACCACGGTGTCATTCAGCGAGTATCCGATGACCGCCAGCATCGCCGACACGACCGGCAGGTCAAACGAGGTATGCCACAGCGAGAACGCACCCAGCACCAGGATCGGGTCGTGCAACACGGCCAGGATGGCGCCCAGCGACAGGCGCCAGGTGTGAAAACGCAGCGCGATGTAGATAAAAATCAGCGCCAGGGTGGCAAACACCGCCTTGATTGCCCCGCTCTTGAGCTCATCGCCCACCTGCGAGCCCACCACATCGAGGCTGGTCACTTCGGCGCGCGGATCGAGCGCGTGCAGCACGCCCTCGACCCGGGCTCGGATCACATCCCCGCTCTGCCCGGTTTGTGGCGGCAGCCGGATCGCCGCCTGTTTTGAAGATCCCAGGTACTGGACCTGCGCTTCGCGGAAGCCGGCCTTTTCCAGCCCGTTGCGCAGCGCGTCGATGTTGACCGCGTTGCTGAATGTGGCCTGCACCTGCACGCCGCCGGTAAAATCGACGGCAAGGTTCAGTCCGCGAACGAAGAACGATCCGATCGATATCAGCACCAGCACCAGGGACAGCCCGTACCAGACCTTGCGCGTCGACATGAACGGAAAGTTCGTGGCTTTCTTGAAGAATTCCACCGTGCCTGCTCCTTACCCGATCGAGAGGTGACTGACTTTGCGGCGCCCGCCGTACATGAGCGTGATCAGCGCCCGGCTGCCCAGCAAGGATGTAAACATTGACGTGGCGATGCCGAGCGTCAGCACCACCGCAAAGCCCCGGATCGCGCCACGGCCGATCACCCACAGCACCAGACCGGCAATGAGGGCGGTGACGTTGGAGTCAAAGATTGCCGAATAGGCCTTGTCAAACCCGGCGCGGATCGCCGCCTGCGGGGTCACACCGTTACGCAACTCCTCACGTATACGCTCGTAGATGAGCACGTTGGCGTCCACAGCGATACCGACAGTCAAAATGATTCCGGCGATGCCCGGGAGCGACAGCGTGGCGCGCAGCATCGACAGAAGCGCGGTGAGCAACACCACGTTCGCTAACAGCACCAGATTGGCCACCCAGCCGAAGCGCTGGTAATACAGCGCCATGAATGCGAATACGGCCAGCATGCCGATGCCCAGCGCACGCACGCCCATGCGGATGTTCTCAGCGCCCAGGCTCGGTCCGATGGTCCGTTCCTCGACGGCGAAGATCGGCGCGGACAGCGAACCGGAGCGCATCAGCAACGCGAGCTCGCGCGCCTCGACGGCGGTCAGGCCGGTAATGCGAAACTGGTTTGACAGTACGGCGCGGATTGTCGCCAGGCTGATGATTTTCTCCGTGGTCACATCCCGGGTCGACTTCTCGCCGCCCACCGTGTGGGTCTCGCGGCTTTTTTCGATGTAAACCACCGCCATGCGGCGGTTGACGTTGAGCCGCGTGTTGCGCAGCATCGAATCTCCGCCCTGACCGTTCAGCGTCACGTTGACCTCGGGCCCTTCGTTTCCGGAGCTGGAAGTCGCGTTGGTGAGCTGGTCGCCCGTGGCAATGAGTTCGCGCTTGAGCAGCACCGGCGCGCCCGTTCATGTCATAGAGCTTCGAGCCCAGCGGGGCGCGACCGTGCTGCTTGGCATCGGAGGCGTTGTTCTGCGAGTCTTCGAGACGGAACTCGAGCGTCGCGACCTTGCCCAGAATGTCCTTTACCTCGGCCGAGTTCTGCACGCCTGGCAGCTGCACGTTGATGCGGTCGATGCCCTGCTGCGCGACGATCGGCTCGGACACGCCCAGCTCGTTGACGCGGTTGCGCAGCGTGGTGATGTTCTTCTGCAGCGCATAGTCCTGGCGCGCCTTGACCTGGGTGGGCGTCATCTCCATCAGCAGCGTCGGGCCGGTGTCGCCGCTGCCGATGTTGAAGGTCAGATCGGCATTGCCCTTCTTGAGCGCGTCGCGGACCGCATTCACGTCGGCGCCGGGCGGCAAGCGAGATGCGCAGCGCGTTGGGAATCGATGCTCTTGCTGCTCGTGTAGGTGGTGATGTCGGTAAATGGCAGGTTGGCGCTCGCGAGGGTACGCCGGAATCCCTGATCGTAGCTCTCCAGCAGCTGCGCCACCGCGCCGTTGACGTCCACCTGATAGAGCAGGTACAGACCACCGCGCAGGTCCAGGCCCAGCGGCATGGGCCGCAGGCCAAATCGGCGCAGTGCCTCGGGCGCCCGCGACGCGGTGCGTCAGCGCAGAGATGTAGTCGGCGGCCATCGTCTCGTTGACCAGATCGCGCGCCTTGAGCTGGTCGGCGACGCTCGCAAAGCGCAGGATCATCTTGCCGTCGTCGAGGTAGGACCCGCGGAAGGGCACGGCGCGCTCCGCTCAGAGGTCTGCTCGACGGCCTGGCGGGCGAACTCGTCCATCGGCAGGCGGTTCTTGCGCGCCACCTGCAGCGCCGGGTCGGTGCCGAAGAAATTCGGCAGCGCGAACATCAGCGCCAGCAACATCACCAGCGCGACCAGCACGTACTTCCAGCGCGGAAATTCCAGCATGGAATTCCCTCAGGTGCCCTTCAGCGTGCCCTTGGGCATGAGCTGGGTGATCTGGCTGCGCTGCACGCGTATGCGCACGCCGTCGGCAATCTCGAGCGTGACGAAGGGATCGCCGAGCTCGGTGATCCGGCCGAGGATGCCGCCGCCGGTGACTACCTCATCGCCCACTGCGAGCTTGGCCAGCATCGCCTGCAGGTCTTTCATGCGCTTCTGCTGCGGGCGGATCAGCATGAAGTAGAAGATCGCGACAAACACCACCAGTATCAGAATCTGGCTCAGCCCGCCGCTGCGCCGATCCGCCGCGCCGCCTGTGCGTAAGCCGGTGATATTAGAAAGTCCATGGCAATGCCTTTAGGTGCTCTAGTGTCGTAAGGGCCGGGACGCCGCAGGCCGCCCGGGTGCGAAAAAGGGCGGCATTATGCCACAGGCGCCGGAACCCGCCGTGGAATCGCCATAACCTGGGTCGGCCAGCGCCGACAAGGGTGCCCGGCGGCGATGGCGGCGCGAATCTGGCGCATCAGCTCGAGGTAGAAGTGCAGGTTATGGATGGTGCACAGGCGCACCCCGAGGATCTCACCGCACCGGTCCAGGTGGCGCAGGTACGCGCGCGAATAGCGCTGGCAGGTGCTGCAGCTGCATTGCGGGTCGAGCGGACCGGTATCGCGCTGATAGCAGGCATTGCGGATGTTGATGATGCCCGTCGCTGGTGAACAGGTGGCCGTTGCGGGCGTGGCGCGTCGGCATGACGCAATCGAACATGTCGACGCCGCGCAGCACCGCCGCGACGATGTCGTGCGGATAGCCGACGCCCATCAGATAGCGCGGGCGATCGGCCGGCATCATGCGGCAGCAGCTCGTCAAGCACGCGCAGCCGTTCCTCTTCGGGCTCGCCGACCGCCAGCCCGCCGATCGCCAGACCCGCCCAGTCGCGCCGCATGCAGCGCTTCGAGCGAAGCGGTGCGCAGCGCGCCGTACATGCCGCCCTGCACGATGCCGAACAGGTGGCCCGGGGCGGCGTCGCGATAGTAGTGCGCGTAGCCGCGCTCGGCCCAGCGCATCGAGCGCTCCATCGACTCGCGCGCCTGCCCTTCGGTGGCCGGAAACGCCGTGCAGTCGTCGAAGGCCATGGCGATGTCGGACTGCAGAGCGCGCTGCACGTCCATGGAATCCTCGGGGCTCATGTGCACTTCGGCGCCGTCGACCGGGCGAGCGGAAGCGCACGCCCTCCTCGGTGATCTTGCGCATGCGTCGCGAGGCTGAACACCTGAAAGCCGCCCGAATCGGTGAGTATCGGCCGATCCCAGCCCATGAAGCCGTGCAGGCCATGCGCGTGCAGCGCCACGATCTCGGCGCCCGGGCGCAGCGCGAGATGAAAGGTGTTGCCGAGCACGATCTGCGCGCCGAGGGCCTCGAGTTCCTCGGGCGTCATGCCCTTGACGGTGCCGTAGGTGCCCACCGGCATGAAGGCCGGCGTCTCGACCATGCCGTGCGGCAGCTCCAGGCGACCGCAGCGCGCCGCACCGTCGCTGTGCAGTAATCTCGAAGCGCATGTTTCACGCGCGCGCCCCCGCGGGCCGGCCAGATCAGCATGGCGTCACCGTAGCTGAAGAAACGATAGCGCTGCTCCACCGCGTGCCGGTACGCGGCCAGCACCGGCTCGAGCCCGGCGAAGGCCGCCACCAGCATCAGCAAGGTCGACCCCGGCAGATGAAAATTGGTCACCAGCGCGTCGACCACCCGAAATCGAAATCCCGGCCGAATGAACAGCGCCGTGTCGCCGCTGCAGGCACGCAGCGCCATCGGCGCCCGCCGACTCGAGCGATCGCGCCACAGTGGTACCGACGGCGATCACTCGTCCCCCGGCGGCGCGGGCCCGACTGATCGCCTCGACCGTCGCCGCCGGCACCTCGTACCGCTCCGAGTGCATGACGTGCTCCTCGAGCTCCTCGCTGCGCAGCGGCTGGAAGGTGCCCGCGCCCACGTGCAAGGTCACCAGCGCCGTGGTCGATCGCCGCGCGCGGCAAGCGCAGCCAAGCAGCGCGGCCGTCAAAATGCAGACTGGCCGTGGGCGCCGCCACGGCGCCGGGAACGCGCGCGAACAGGCTCTGGTAGCGTTCGCGATCGCTGTGCGTCCGGGGCGCGCGTGATGTACGGGCGGCAGCGGCACGCTCGCCGAAGCGCTCGAAGAATTCCATCGCCGGCTTCAGGCAGCTCGACTTCCCACAAGTCGTGCTGCCGCGCTATCAGCCGCAGCGGACCGCCCGCGCTGGACAGCTCCTCGCCGGGCCGCAGCGGATTGCTGGCGCGCATCTGCACCAGCGCGCCGCGCGGCGGCAGCGGGCCGCTCGAGCAGCAATTCCACGCCGCCCGCCGGAGGCTCGTCGCGCCGCCAGGCGCGCCGGCAGCACCCGCGTGTCATTGAACACCAGCAAATCGCCGGGCTGCAGCAGCGCGGGCAAGTTGCTCGAACAGGATGATCGGCGCAGCGGCCCGTGGCACCGTCCAGCACCAGCAGCCGGCTCGCCGAGCGCGCCGCCAGCGGCGTCTGCGCGATCAGCTCGGCGGGCAGTGAATACTCGAAGTCGCTGCGCCGCATGCTGTGGCAAACCGAACGGTGGTGGCCTCGCTCGGAGTCGAACCGAGATGGGCAAGCCCGGTCGATTTTGAGTCGACTGCGTCTACCAGTTCCGCCACGAGGCCGTGGGTAATGCGAGTACGATACCTGAATCCATTGCAGCTAGGCCACCGTACCCACGATGAAATTCTGTTCAAACTGCGGCCAGCCCGTACAGATCCAGGTGCCCGAGGGCGACACGCTGCCGCGCGCGGTATGCGCCGAGCTGCGGCACGGTCCATTACGAGAATCCCGCGCGTGGTCGTGGGTTGCGTGCCCGAGTGGCAGGGTCGGATCCTGCTGTGCCGGCGCGCCATCGAGCCGCGCCGCGGCTACTGGACGCGCGCCGGCCGGCTTTCTGGAGATCGGCGAGTCGATGCACGCCGCCGCGGCCCGCGAGACCGCCGAAGAGGCGCTGGCGCAGGTGGAGATCGGCTCGCTGCTGAGCGTCGTCAATGTGCTGCACGCCGCCCAGGTGCACGTGATGTTTCGGGCACGGCTGCGCAGCGCGGATCATGGCGCCGGCGTCGAGAGCCTCGAGACCGCGCCTGTTCAGCGAGGCAGCAGATTCCCTGGGACGAGATCGCCTTTGCGAGCATCCGCTTTGCCCTGGAGCGCTATTTCCTCGACCGACGCGAGCGGCTCGAACGCATGCACTTTCACGATGTCGAGCACGCGGCGCGCTGATACGGGCGCTCTGGCCGCGCCGCTTGCACTGGCGGCGCGGCTTTGGCAGAATAGAGCACCTTCCCGCTCGCTGGCACTCTCGCCCCGTAGCATCCGGAGCCTCAATGACCTTCGTCGTCACCGAAAACTGCATCAAGTGCAAATACATGGATTGCGTGGAAGTCTGCCCGGTGGACTGCTTTCACGCCGGCCCCAATTTCCTGGTCATCGATCCGGACGAGTGCATCGACTGCACGCTGTGCGAGCCCGAGTGCCCGGCCGAGGCGATCTTCTCCGAGGACGAGGTGCCGGCGGGCCAGGAGAAATTCACCGCGCTCAACGCCGAGCTGGCCAAGCAGTGGCCGGTGATCACCGAGATGGGGACCCCGCCGGCCGACGCCAAGGAGTGGGACGGCAAGCCCGATAAGCTCAGGCTGCTGGAGCGCTGATCAGCCCTTGCCTTCCGCGGCTTCCTGCTGCAGCTCCCGCAGCAGTTCGTCCGGCGGGCGAGTAGCCGGGCAGCAGTTCACCGCTTTCGGTGACGATGCCCGGCGTGCCGGTCAGGCCGATGGCCTGGCCGAGCGCGTACTCATCGGCCACCGGGTTGGGCTGGCAGGCCGCGGCCTTGAGCGGCTCGCCGAGCTTGGCCGCGGTCAGCGCGGCGCGCCGGTCGGCGGAGCACCACACCTGCTCGGCCTTGACCCAGCTCGCGGTGTTGGGACCGGTGCGCGGATAGAACATGTAGCGCACCTTGACGCCCAGCCGGTTGTACTCGGCGATCTGCTTGTGCAGCGCGCGGCAGTACTGGCAGTCGACGTCGGTGAACACGGTGACGGTGTACTTGGGCGCTGCGGCGGGCGCAAACACCACCATCGACGATTCCGGCACGGCATTGATCAGCGCCAGGCGCAGCTCGCGGCGTCGAGTGTCGCTCAGATTGGCATGATCCTCGTAGCCGGTACAGGTCGCCGGCAAAACCGTATCGGCCGTCGGCGGTGACGTAGACCAGCTCGGCGCCACGCTTAAACTCGTAGATGCCGGGCACTGGCGTGGTGCGCAGTCTCCTCGGGCTTGGCCCCCGGCAGGTGGGAGGCCACCGCGGCCAGTTCCGCTTCCAGCGGGCTCGCAGGCGGCCTTCGGGTGCGGCGCGTCGGAGTGCTCGCAGCGCTCAGCGCGAGCCCGGTGACGCACAGCAGTGCGGCGACGCAGAAGCGGTCAGGGTTAGGCGGAGGTCCATACGCTTGAGTTTAGCAGAACAGGCCGCGCCGCACCGAATGGCCGCGGGTTCCGGGGCCTTCAGCCGCGCGGATGGTGCTCGGCGTGCAGTTCTTTCATGCGCTCGCGCGCCACGTGCGTGTAGATCTGCGTGGTCGACAGATCGCTGTGGCCCAGCAGCATCTGCACCACGCGCAGGTCAGCGCCGTGATTGAGCAGATGCGTGGCGAAGGCGTGCCGCAGCGTGTGCGGCGAGAGGTCGTGATTGACGCTCGCCTTGCGCGCGTAGCGCTTGATGATGTGCCAGAAGGCCTGGCGCGTCATGCGATCACCGCGGCGCGTCGGGAACAGGTAGTCGGTGCCGCGGTCGATCAGAATCTCGGCGCGCGGGCCGCCAGGAACGCGCCGAGCCAGCGCACGGCTTCCTCGCCCAGCGGAATCAGGCGCTCGCGGTTGCCCTTGCCCAGCACGCGCAGCACGCCCTGGTTCAGGTTCACCTGATCGACCTGCAGGCTCACCAGCTCCGAGACGCGCAGGCCCGTGGCGTACAGCACCTCGAGCATGGTGCGGTCGCGGTTGCCGAGCGGATCGCTGACCTGCGGGGCGAGCAGCAGTGACTCGACCTCGGCCTCGGTCAGCGACTTCGGCAGCGAGCGGCCGATGTTCGGCATGGCGATCTGCGCGGTCGGGTCCTCGTGCACGACGCCCTCGCGCACCAGGTAGCGGAAGAAGCGCCGGAACGAGGACAGCTGGCGCGCCGTGGAGCGCGGCCGCGACCCGCCCGCCGCGCGCGCGGCAATGAATGCCAGCACGTCGGCGCGCCCGGTGCGTGCCAGCACCAGATTGCGCTGGGCGAGCCAGCGCGACAGGGCGACCAGGTCCGCGCGGTAGGCCGCCAGTGTGTTGGGCGACAGTCCGCGTTCCATCCAGACGGCGTCGAGAAAACGACCGATGATCGGATCGACGACCTCGGCGGCGGACTCTGCGGTCACTGTGGCTGGTCTGCTCAATGGCGATTCCCGGTGCGGAGACGGATTGTCTCAGGAGCTCAGTATGCAAACTCGGCCCGGTCGACGATGTGATGGGACTCACAACCACCGCAACCGTTAATATACGGAGAACTGGATCACATAAACCTTGAGCGTCCGTCCCACAAACCGCGCGCCGCCGGCGGCCTCCCGCGCCGCAACACGGGCTCCCGTGTGGCTGCTGCCGCTGCGGCTGATTTACGCCGCCTATGCCGGAGGCGGTGTTCCTGGCGCTTGGCGCTGCTCTCCCTGCTGCCGCTGGCGCGTGATTCCGACCCTGAGCGCGCGCCGGCGCTGATCCAGCGGGTCGGCCGCACGGTGCTCACTGCTCATGGGCATGCCGGTACGGGTCCGCTGGCACGGTCCGCTGCCGGAGCCGTGCATCGTGGTCGCCAACCACTGCAGTTACCTCGACGGCGTGGTGCTCGCCGCAATCCTGCCGCCGCGCTTCGATTTCGTGATCAAGCGCGAGATGAGTTCCGTGCCGCTGGCCGGGTTCCTGCTGCAGCGGATCGGCGTGCAGTTTGTCACGCGCGACAACCGCGCCGGGCGGCTGCGCGACGCGCTGCGCGTCATGCGCAGCGCCGCGGGCGGCGGCTCGCTGGCGTTCTTTCCGGAAGGCACGCTTCATGGAGCAGCCGGGACTGCTGCGCTTTCACACCGGCGCCTTCGCCGCCGCGCAGCGCTCCGGCGCGCCGATCGTGCCGCTGGTGATACGCGGCACTCGCCACTGCCTGCGCCCGGCAGTTTTCTGCCGCGCCCGGGGCGCATCACGATCGAGACGCTCGCGCCGATGTCGGCCCTGCGCCCGGGCGACCCGACGACGGCCGCGAGCCTTGCGCGATGCGGCGCGCGCCGCCATCCTTGACGCCTTGGGGGAAGTGGACGCCGCGGGAGCAAATACATGAGCGCGCCGGGAGCGAACGGGACGTAATGAACTACGACGTGGCGATCGTCGGCGCGGGGCCGGCCGGGCTGGCCTGCGCGCTGCGGCTGCGCCAACTGCAGCCCGAACGCTCGGTGTGCGTGCTCGAAAAGGCCGCGAGCCTCGGCGCACATTCGATGTCGGGCGCGGTGCTCGATCCGGTGGCGCTCGATGCGCTGGTGCCGGACTGGCGCAGCACGCCGCCGCCGATCTGCGTTGCCGTGGAGCGCGATGAGTTCCGCTTTCTGACCGAGACGCGGCAGCTACCGGCTGCCGACGCCGCCGCAGCAGCGCAACCACGGCAATTTCATCGTTTCGATGTCCCAGCTGCTGCCGTGGCTCGGCGCCAAGGCCGAGGCCGCCGGGGTGGATGTGTTTACCGGCTTCGCCGCCAGTGAGGCGCTGTTCGACGACGCCGGCGCGGTCAAGGGCGTACGCCTGGGCGACATGGGCCGCGCGCGCGACGGCAGCGAGGGGCCGCATTTCACGCAGGGCGCGGACATCCACGCACCGATCACGGTATTCGCCGAGGGCTGCCGCGGCAGCATCAGCAAGCAGCTGATCGCGCGCTACCGACTGGACGCGGATCGCTCGCCGCCCACCTTCGCACTCGGGTTCAAGGAGCTGTGGCAGTTGCCGGCCGGCCGCGGCCGCCCGGACTGGTCCAGCACACGATCGGCTGGCCGATGCCACGCGACACCTTCGGCGGCGGCTTCGTCTATCACCTCGAGCAGGACCGCGTGTACGTGGGCCTGGTCGTCGGATCTGGATTACCTCGATCCGCTGTTCCAGCCCTTCGAGGCCTTCCAGCGTTTCAAGTCCCACCCGTCGGTACAGCGAGCTGCTGTCCGGCGGCGAAGCCGCTCGCCTACGGCGCGCGCGGCATCGCCGCCGGCGGCGCCCAGGCGCTGCCGTGCATGGAGATGCCCGGCGCGGTGCTGATCGGCGATGCCGCCGGCACGCTCGATGCCGCGCGCATCAAGGGGATCCACCAGGCCATGCGTTCGCGGCATGCTGTGCGCCGAGCATCTGACGGCGCACGGGACCGTCAAGGGCTACGACGCGGCCTGGCGCGCCTCGCCGGGCGGCCGAGTCGCTCCACGCGGTGCGCAACATCAAGCCGGGATTCAAGCGCGGACTGTGGCTCGGCCTCGCCAATGCCGCATTCGAAACCGCGCTGCGCGGGCACACGCCCTGGACGTTGCAGCACGTCAGGCGAACGACGCCACGCTCAAGCTGCTCGAACGCCAGCGATCCGCACACGCCGCCACCGCCACTGCCACCGGAACGCTCGCTTGCCGCCGCGCGATCGGACCGCGGCGGTGTATCTGGCGTCGACCGCGCACGATGAGCAGCAGCCGGTGCACCTGCACGTGGCCGACACCAGCATCTGCGCGGATCGCTGCGCGCGCGAGTACGGCAATCCGTGCACGCGCTTTTGCCCGGCAGCCGTGTACGAGATGCTTCAGAACGAGGACGGCACCCGCCGCCTGCAGATCAACGCCGCCAACTGCGTGCACTGCAAGGCCTGCGACATCAAGGACCCTATCGGATCATCACCTGGACCACGCCCGAGGGCGGATCGGGTCCGAACTACCAGAACCTGTAGGTGAACGAAGCTCTCGACCGGTCTGCACGAGCGTTACGCGCGCGAATTGCGCGAGCGCGGCTGGAACCGCCGATCAGCGCGCAGCTCACGGCGGTCGCGCGGCTGGAGCGCCTGCGCGGCGAGCTGCTGGCGCGACAGGCACGTCTGGGCTGCTCGGACGCGCCGCGGCGGTCGCTGTGGCCGGCGCAGCAGCGACAGCGCGGCGCGCGGCGTCTACCTGTGGGGCGGGGTCGGCCGCGGCAAAACCTGGCTGATGGATCTGTTCTACGACAGCCTCGGCACGGTTCCGCGTCGTCGCCGCCACTTTCACCAGCTGATGCGCGAAGTACACGCCGGGCTGGCGGCCATACGCCAGCAGCAGGAGCCGGTGCGGCTACTCGCCCGGCGCCTGGCGCGGCGAGCCAGCCTGTGGTGCCTGGATGAGCTTCAAGTCACCGACATCGCCGACGCCATGCTGCTCGGTGGCCTGTTCGACGAATTGCTGCGGCAGGGCGTGACGCTGGTCATTACCTCCAACGTGCCGCCCTCCGGCGTTGTATCGCGACGGATTGCAGCGCGCGCGCTTCCTGCCTGCGATCGCACTTGCTCGAGCGGCAACTCGACGTGCTCGAGGTCGACGCTGGCGCGGACTACCGCCTGCGCCAGTTGCGACGGGCCCCTATCTACCTG
>CAVQVZ010000007.1:0-126107 GCA_963717335.1 uncultured Gammaproteobacteria bacterium
CGCGAACTACAGGAGGACTCATGGCCACTTTGCACTTCACCGCCACCTATACCCACGGTCTGCGCGGTCTGATCAGCGCCTATCTGCTTACAGGCATCGGAATCGGTTTTGCGTACGTGCGGCGGCGCGCCGGAGCGAGCGAACTGTGTCATCTCCCGCTGCGTACTGCGAAGTTGTGCGTGGTTTCTCTATTGATGCTGGCAGTCAGCACCACCTATCTGGATCCGTTTGTGCGATGGAATGAGTCCGGCAGGGCGTGCGCAGGTGTGCTCTATCTCATAGCTTTTGGATATTTCGGCGGGCTATGGCGCCTTGGCAATCGCCAGCGAGTATTCAGCGAACGGGGCGCACGATTGCGTGATGCATCCCGCAGCGAGGGCTGCAAAGGCCTATTGAGGCTCGCCGGAGTCAATGTGCCGGCGGCGGATGAAACCAAGCACTTCAAGTTGCTCGGGACTACGGGCACCGGCAAGAGCACGGCCATTCGAGGTTTGCTGCGAAGCGCCTTGGAGCGCGGGGACCGGGCCATCATTGCCGACCCGGACGGCAGCTACCGCAGCCATTTCTATGACCCGCAGCGCGGTGATCTGATCCTCAACCCCTTCGACTCCCGTGCCGCTCGGTGGTCACTGTTTGGCGAACTCGAAGCCTCCTACGACATCGAGCAGCTCGCCCGTGCTCTGATTCCCGAGCACGGTGATATCTCCGCACGCGAGTGGAAGGGTTACGCCAGAACCCTGTTTTGCGCGATTACGCGTCAGTTGCACGACGCAAGGGAAACCGATCTTGCTCTCCTGTATCGGCTCCTTACCAACGCCTCCGCCAAGGAGCTGCGCGTACTGGTTGCAGGGACCGCCGCCGAGCCGTTTCTCGAAACCAGCAATGCCCGAATGTTCGGCGCGATTCGGTCCGTACTCAGTGCGGCGGTCGCAACGCTCGATCATGTGGCTACGCAAAGTGGCCCGCCGCTCTCGGTGCGCGCTTGGGTGCGCACGGGCAAAGGGGTGCTGTTCCTGCCCTACTCCGCAGGCCAAATCGCAGCGCTCCGTTCCCTAATCTCGACATGGCTGCGCATCGCCATCTTCGAGACCATGAGCCAACCAGAAGGCGACCAGCGCCTGTGGTACATCGTCGATGAGCTGGATGCACTCGGGGCCATCGACGGACTAAAGGACGCGCTGGCCCGACTCCGAAAGTTCGGCGGCCGTTGCGTGCTTGGCATGCAATCCATCGCGCAAGTCCGGGCCTGCTATGGGGAGGCCGATGCTCGGACGATCATTGAGAACTGCGGCACCTCACTGATTTTGCGCTGCTCGGCTTCCGAAGCGGGCGGCACTGCCCAGTTTGCCTCTCAGTTGATTGGCGACCGGCAAATCCGTCGGCGGGAATATTCCGAGAGCATCTCGCGTGGTGGGTGGCTGGACGTTCATGGGACGCGTCACCAGCGCTCGCGAAGTGAGCGCACCTCCATTGAGCCGGCCGTGCTCAGCGCAGAAATCGAGCAGCTCGCGGACTTCCACGGGTACCTGAAACTCGCCTCGCACCCTGAGTGGCGGCGCGTGCGCGTGAGCACACGCTGATGGCGAAATTAGAGACGCCTTTTGTGCGATGGCCAGCCCTCGGGAGCCTAGCACGCGCGGTGGTGCCCTCAAGACGCTGCGCCCGAGTCGCTGCGCGAGTCATTGACGGCCCCGCCGCCTGCGTGCGCTTCGTCCCTGGGCCATCACGCCCGGAACGCGGAGCCAAGACATGATCTACCTAATCCACTTTGATCGACCGTTGCACCATGCCCGGCATTACCTCGGCTATTGCGCCGATGGCACGCTGGAAGTGCGGCTCATCCGCCATCGCGCCGGTCGAGGCGCACGGCTTCTCGCGGTACTGCGCGAACTGAACATTGGCTGGCGTGTTGTTCGCGTTTTCGAAGGGGACCGCAAGGTCGAGCGCAGACTCAAAGGAAGTTCCGTACGGCTGTGCCCGGTGTGCAGCGCGCGACCGGCGCAACCTCGCCTGCGCTAGCCGCGAATCAGTCCGTCAAGGCGCCGGACGTCCTCGCTGCCCGGAAAGACCGTGGTATCGAGCGCTCGGTCCGAGATTTTGACAAGATCGTGCAACGCGCCCTTGAGGGCCGCCCGCAGATCCAAAGTCGGCTTAAGGTCGCGTCCTTCAAGGAGCGCCGCGGCGCTCAGGGAGGGCCAGTCGGCCCGCACCCGCCCGCCCGCCACCGCACCGCCTGCCAGGAAGGCAGCCGCTCCGGTCCCGTGGTCGGTACCGCGTGTTCCGTTGGTGGCGGCCGTGCGACCAAACTCGGTGGCCAGCAAGACGGCGGTGCGACGCCAGACCGGCCCGAGCGCTAACCTGAACTCACGCAGCCCGCTGTCCAGCGCGCCCAGGCGTTGCGCCAGCTGCCCCTGCCCCGCCCCTTCGTTGGCGTGCGTATCCCAGCCTGAAGTTTCAAGCACCGCGACTCGCGGCCCGTCTTCGCGGGCCAGAAAACTGGCCGCTGCGTGCGCGGTTTCTACGAAGCGTGCCGCGCCGGCCCGTTTCACCGCGAGGCCGAGCCGATTGTCTGCAGCGCCCGCGCGGGGCAGGCCCAGCTCATTGCCCGCTTGATCCTCCGCGGCGATCGAATCACTCGCGAGTCCATCGGCCAGCCGCTGGCTCAGGACCGGGTCTGACGCATACAGGTCGGTCACGCGCTGCAGCGTGTCGTCACTCAAGCCTGCCAGATGCGACGGCGACCAGGAGGCGACCTCGGCCGGACCGCGCATGACCAAGGGAACGTTGCTGCCCAGCGCCACGCCCAACTGCTTGGGCGCGCCGTCCGCCACGCTGAGGGCCCGATTCAGCCAACCGGTCTCGGAGGCGTGCGGACGAGCAATGCCGCTCTCGAGCACGTCCTGTCCGTCAAAATGGGAGCGCTCACGGTAGGGAGTCGCCACCGCGTGCAGTACAATCAGTTCCTTGGCCAAAAAGCTCTCGTGTAAAAAGGCCAGACTCGGATGCAGCGCGAACAAGCCATCGAGTCTCAATCCTCCCCCGGTATCGCCAGGGGCAGGTACCGCCAGAGATCCGCGCAGCGCGGAGTACGCGGGATCCCCGTACGGGGGCACCGCGCTCAAGCCGTCCAGGGCACCTCGAAGAATAATGAATACAAATCGCCCGTCATTTGGCGTATTCGGAGCACCAAAGGCCATCCGGGTCGTCAAGAGAGTTCCTCCCAGGGCGGCCGCACCGGCCAACGTGCCCAGACCGTGTACGCTTTGCCTCAGAAATCGGCGCCGGCTCATGGGATGCATGTTCGGTAGACCTCTGATCGGGTTGAAGATGGGATCATTAGCGGCGCATAAACTCGGGGCAGGCCAACAACAGCGTGAGCGCCTGGGCGCCACTTTCCGCGCGAGCGATTGCGGTGCGCGTGTGCTCAGTGGCCACCGCTCCGAGCGCCTGCGTCAGACGATCGGTGGCATTGATGAGCGAGCCGGTGCGCTCGCCGACCTGAGCGGCCCACTCCAGGCGTTTCATGATCGCCGAGGACCCGTCCCAGTCCGCGGACCGGTCCGGCCAACCCGCCGGGGAGCCTGGCGAGAATGTGCGCTGGCCGAGCATTTCAAAAGACGCCAGGGCCTTTGGTCCCTCAGGCACCGGCAGGTCCAGGGCCCGGAAGCTCGACAAGACGTACTCTGAGGGCGTTTTGAACTTTGCAAGCGGCTGCGCCCAGGCTTCGGGCAGATCAATCAAGGCCCGATAGACGCTCGGCAAATCACCATCGGTGGACAGGAATACTTGTGATAGCCGATCGATCGCCTCAGCCGGCGGTGAGTCGCCCACAAAGTGTCGGGCCAGCTTGGTGGAGAGATGGTGCGCCGTCGCTTTTGAGTGTGCCAAGTCCCTGAGCACTGTCACGCCTTGCTCCAAACCCGCATCGGCGTACGGCTTACCCAGAAGATTGCGCACTCCGGGCTCGTGCAGGGCTGCCCGAAAATAAAACGCACCGGGTTGTCCGCCACGGAGGCGCCCTTCCCCACCGCCGATGGACCAGCCCGTGATCACCTTGGCAAATTCGGTCACGTCGGCCTGCGTGTAACCGCCATCGACTCCGAGTGTGTGCAGCTCGAGGATTTCTCGCGCCAGGTTCTCATTGATGCCGACTTTTTGCTTGTCTGGCCCGGACCGACGGGAGCGAAATTGGGCGAGCGTGGAATTCGGGCCCACGGACTGGTAGTTGTCCAGGTACAGCAACATGGCCGGGTGCTGCTCGACCGCCAGGAGTAACCCCTCAAACGATCCCATCATGTGAGGGCGAATGGCCTCGCGCTCAAAGGCCCCGGCGAGGCCGAGCACCGCCAGCTTGTCGACCGAGACCGCGAAATGATTGCTCCAAAAATGCACCAGGCGCTCCACGAACGAGCGCTCGGTGAGCACGGCCGTGCTCATGCGCGCGATGGCCTCACTCATGTAGATGCCGCGGAAATACCCTGAGAGCTTCTGCACTGCTTCCGGCAATGGGACCAAATTGCTCGCCGGCCCAGTGCCCGAGGGGTCCACGACCGCGTCCTCGGCCTTGGTCGCGCGTCGATGTTCCTTCCGCTCCGATCGCAAATCTGCCGCGCGGGCCAGCACCGTGGTCGTCTCCGGCAACGCCTCGTTATGTATTAACGGCGCACCACCCTGGAGCTGGGCTCGCAGCGCGCCGCGCGGATCATCGGCGAAACGGCCGATTTCCCCCGGGCGCGCGCCGAGACCGTAGCGATTGGCCGCAACGGCCGCCGTGAAATTACCCACCATACCGGTCTAACGTGATTGCGCTGAGGGGGTTGACCCATGCCAGGCCTGATCGAGCAAAATTAAAACGACAGGCCCGGTGCTCGCCCAGGCAAGTTGTGCTCGCCACTGCCGCGATATCCAGGAGTAGGCTGCGCCCGCGCAGCATCGGTTTCAGCTGGCGTGTGGTGGACGGCCCTTGAGCCGCCTAGGCGGACCGTGCTCCAATCGACTGGTAATTCGGGCTGCCTCTTTATGGAACATCTGAGTCTCTCAAGCGCTCTGGTGCTGCTGCTCTTGATCGCGGCACTGAGCGTGCTCGCCCAGCGGCTCAAGATCAGCTCCCCTCTGCTGATGCTCGTCGCGGGTATTGCAATTGCGTTCCTCCCCGGCGTGCCCTCGCGCACGCTCCAGCCCGACCTCATATTCCTGGGGCTGTTGCCACCTCTGCTCTACACCTCCGGCGTGAACATGAGCTGGCGAGGATTCCGCTCCAACCTTCGACCGATCCTGATGCTGGCCATCGGATGCGTAATTTTTACGGCCTCGGCGGTAGCCGTAGTGGGCCACTATCTGTTGGGACTTCCCTGGGTCATCGGATTCCTGCTCGGCAGCATCGTATCGCCACCGGATGCCGTGGCCCCGATCGCCTTCATGCGCGAACTGAGCCTGCCGCGCCGACTGACCACAATTCTCGAGGGCGAGAGCCTCATCAATGATGCGACCGCGCTCGTCATCTTTGGATTCGCGCTCTCCGCGCTCACCACGGGTTCATTTTCGATTGCCTCGGCCTCGATCAAATTCGTTATCGTCGTTTGCGGCGAAACCGGCTTCGGCATCCTGGTGGGCTGGGTCATGCTGCATCTTCGCGATCGCGCATCGGATGCACGGGCCGAAGTTCTGCTGGCGCTGGCGACACCCTTCATCGCGTTCTGGCCGCCTCGTGCCCTCGGAGGGTCCGGCGTCGTCGCGTGCGTAGCGACAGGTCTGTGGGTCTCCTGGAATGGACGGCGACTGATTCGGCCAGCCACGCGCCTCCAGGGGTATTTCATCTGGAACCTGGTGACGTGGGTCGTCGAGGCGCTTGTCTTCCTGCTCACGGGTTTGCAGGCGCGCGCGGTCATCGGGCGGCTCGCGGGTACTTCCTGGCGAGACGCCCTGCTCGCCAGCCTCCTCGTGACAGCCACCATCATTATCGTGCGCTTTGCCTGGGTCTATTCGGCGAGCTACGCCCCGCGTCTGTTACCGGAGAAATTCCGGCCAGAGCCACCCCCTGACTGGCGGTTGCCCTTTGTTGTCAGTTACGCGGGTCTACGCGGAGTTGTCAGCCTGGCTGCCGCGTTATCACTTCCATTGATGATTGGCGGATACGACTTTCCTCAGCGGGATCTTGTGCTGTTCGTCACCTTCGCCGTCATCGCTTTCACACTGGTCGGACTGGGCACGACCCTCGCCCCCCTGGTACGGGCGCTAGGCATCGCTCGAATAGGGGTGATCGAAGCGATCGGCAACAAGCGCGCAGAGCGCGCCGCAAGGCTGGAAGGCATCACGGCAGTCCTCGAGGCGTTAAAGCCGATTGCAAGCACCGCAACTCCCGGGAGCATCCTCGCCGCGCTGTGCAAGCGCCACGCGGATCGCCGCGCGCAGTTCACGACGACGGCCGATGTCACCACGAGCGAGGATCCGGTCTCCGAAACCGGCGAACTGCAGCTGCGCCTCTTGGAAATCGAGCGTGCCGCGATTATGCGAGCTTACGAGGAAAACCGGATCACCGACGAAGCTCGACGTCGCATCGAGCGCGAGCTGGATCTCGAGGAAGCGCGCGAAAGCCATATTCTGGCGAACGTCGGCCTCTCGGACAGCGAGTCGAGGGGCTGAACACGAAAGGCGCCGGATACGTCCAGCATTTGGTCGACTCCGGCCCGTAGCCCGCTGGGAGCTGATGCGCCTGCCGGGCCGCCCTAGCATTGATCACCCGTACGCGCTCAGTTCGGCGATTGTGGGGGTCGAATCCGGAGGCGGCTAATGGCATCTAACACACAATATTAAGCGTTTGTAATGTTTATCCGCTCACCTCTACCTCTGCATGCGCCGGTGGGGCTAGACTCGTCAGCATATCCACGTTCGCGCCGGTTTTTCCGGCCCCATAACAAACGATTTGCAGGGAACCTCACATGCGTATCACATCACCCACCGCCCCCGCGGCTCTCGTCTTTCTATTCATGCTGGTCCCGGCATGGCCGGCCTTCGCGGCGCATTCCACCGAGCCTGTTGTCACGCCTGCGCCCATTCCCGAATCACCCACTGAGCGCACGCGTGAGGGTGACCCGAGAGATCGGCTCGAGGCTGGAGCGAGCCTGGGCTACAGCCCCTTCACCGACGAGCAAAAGCAGAATTTGATCCGCGAGCTAGCCCGCAAACGCGCGTTGTATCCCGACCAGATGCCCGGTGCCACGCCGCCGGCTGGCATGCCGGTGTGGCGCAATATCGGCCCGCGCACCAGCAAGTACTCGTACAACGGCGTGTTTATCGACGGCGTGGACAGCGGCCGTATCCGCGATGTTCTGGTCGATCCTCAGAACCAGGACCGCGTGTACATTCTGACTTCGGGCGGAGGCATCTGGAAGACCGAAAATTTCTCTGCGGCGCAGCCCGCGTGGAAGGTACTGACCGATGGGCTGCTCAGCACGAGCGGTGGTTCGGCCGCGCTTGGGCGCGACGGCGACACGATCTATCTGGGGCTCGGTGATCCCTTCGACGTCTATCCGACACTCGCCGGGGTGATGGTGAAATCGACCGACGGCGGCAAGAGCTGGGGCGCGTTTGTGATTCTGCCGGGCGCCACGGCGATCCGAGACGTCAAGGTGGACACCTCGGGCCCGAACGACGTTGTGCTGGTAGGAACGGATGTGGGCCTGTACCGCTCGATCGATGGCGGCGCCAGCTACGCGCTCAGCAGCATGGGCCAGGCCGGCGGCGTGTATTCGGTATGGAGCATCGTGCAGTCCAGCAAGGGCTGGATGGTCAGTGCGGTGAATCCCTCTTTTGATTTTTTTATCGGTGGGACCGGTGAACTCTATCACCTGAGCAATCGCGGAGCGGCCTGGGAACAGATCCCGGCAGCGGGCGATCCCTTTACTGGCGTGGGCCGCGCAACGCTGGCGGTGGCCCAGCCGGGGGATCCAAATGTCTACGCGATCGCCTCGGACCCCACGGGTGGAGCTCAGGCCGACGTGTATCGCTCACGGGATGGAGGCCTGAGCTGGAAGGCGCTGAAGATGACCCACAAAGCGCCCACCAACCCCAACTGTTTCCAGCCCGACCTGAACATCATCGGAGACCAGGCGTGGTACAACCAGATGATCGTGGTCTCCCCGAGTGACCCCAAGCGCAACACGCTTTACATCGGAGGCAACCTCTCGACCGCCAAGTCCACCGACGGCGGGGTGAGCTGGACGTTGACCTCGGATTGGCTGCCGACCGGGTGCGATGACGGCGTAACGCCAAAGCTCCCCTACA
The DNA here is from genome assembly GCA_963717335.1 of uncultured Gammaproteobacteria bacterium. Classification (GTDB taxonomy): domain Bacteria; phylum Pseudomonadota; class Gammaproteobacteria; order Steroidobacterales; family Steroidobacteraceae; genus FEN-1191. The sequence continues at coordinate 8,284 of CAVQVZ010000007.1, forward strand.
CGCACGCCGATAATCATACGGCTACGATCGTGAAGAAGAGCGGCGGGGGCGAGCAGGTCATCTTCGGCACCGACGGCGGAATCTTCATTACCGAGGACGGTGGCAAGTCATTCGACAGCGATAAGAATGTCGGCATCGTTGCACTGCTCGCGCAGACCATCATGTCCACCCCGCAGCGTGACAGCAGTGCGATCACGGGCCTGCAGGACACCGGCACACGTGCTCGGATTGGCAGTTCGAAGACCTGGAACCAGGTGCTGGGCGGCGATGGCGAGGGCGTGGGCTGGAGCCAGGCCAACAACGCCGTGACCATCGCCACGGCCGAGTACATGTACATCCAGCGCCAGCCCGGCCTGCCCGCCAGCACCGGTGACCCGAATCACTGGAAAGACGGCACCAACGGTATTGATTTCACGCACCTTGACTGCTTCCCGTTCTACACGGGGGTCGGCACGCCGACCGCGCAGCTTGACCCGACGGGTCAGGAGTTCTTCACGGCCACAGGTGCGCGGCTGTACAAAACCACCAACGGTGCGAAGTCCTGGCAGAAGGTGGTGCTGTTCGGCACGGTGGGCGCACCCGCGTGCATCATCCGTCCGACCTGGCACAACATCGGCCTGCATCCAACCAATCCGAAGCTGATTGCCATGGCGGGCTCCAGCGGGCGCCCGCTGATTTCACGCGACGGCGGTGCGACCTGGACCGGGACGGACGTCAGCCTGATTGATCTTGTCCCCGGCTACGAGGGCTTTAACAGCTCCGCCGTCTGGACGGGCAACAGCGCACTTTATTTTTCATCCGAAGGACGCGATCCGGGCGTCGTGCACGTTGTTAAGACCTCCGACAGCGGCAAGAGTTGGAGCGCCGTTGATCGCGGCCTGCCTGACGCCGCCGTCAGCCAGCTGGCGGTGGACACGCGCGATTCGACCAATCGCACTTTGTTCGCTGCCACAGACATTGGGGTCTACTGGACCCAGGATGGCGGAGCGAACTGGAGGCTGTTTGGCGCGGGACTGCCGAACGTTTCCGTGCGTGGACTGTACGTGTCGCCGGAAGGCCGGTTTATGCGCGTAGCGACGTATGGGCGGGGGGTGTGGGAGATCGATCTCCCCCAGTGAACCCGACTTTTTTGCCAGCTTGAGGGAAGCGGCCGGCGATAGCCGGCCGCTTCCTTTTGATCCCACCCGCATTCGAGGCAACCGCTCGAGTGGATCCAGCACTCGATAGCGCCTGGCGTACCAAAGCCGTGGTAATCCGAAATTCTGGCAGCGCAGGACTGGTCCTGCTAGGGTTCACTACCGGAACCGATGACAACGAGCGGCGCGTTCGCGCCTACCGCGCTGGTACCACGCCGCTGACCTTCACGCTTAAAAAAAGCCGCAAGCAATCTAGGGGGCGTTATGAAAATTAACTGGATGATATGCATCGCCGCGATCGGATACTTCTGCGGCGTGACACGCGCCGACATCACCGCATACCGGCTCGGTGACAACACGGGAGAGGACTGGGAACCGGCCATCGCGGCCGATGGCGGGTATGTGTATGCGTATTGGCCGCACTATCTGGCGACGACGCTAAAGGATTCGACCGGCGCGACCTGTATGCCCTATTCGACCAAGGGCGGCGGTAAGAACAACACCACTTCAGCCTACATGTACCTTCAGGTCTCCAGCAATGGCGGCTCCACCTGGGGCAACGTCAAGATTCCTCGCTGCCCGGTCAACGGCAACACCGTGGACGCCCAGGTCGCAATTGGCGCAAACCACCGAGTGTATATAGCCAACATGGATGGCAATGCGCAGTACACGCCCATTACCGTGTCGTATTCGGACGATCATGGCTCGACGTGGAGCACTCCGGTGGACATCACCAACGGTGGCCGGGGTGACAAGGACATTTTGCTGGTCGACAGCCACAACAATGTGATCGTGGCCTATGAGAATGGCGGCAAGCAGTATGTGAGTGTCAGCACCAATGGCGGTGCCAGCTTCACTTCGAAGCATGTCACGGCCGCCGGGAGCGGTGTAGCACTGGCCTGCGGAGGCGCACTCGACACCCAGGGTAATGCGTATTTTGCCTGGGCCGGCACCAACAACACGGGCAAGGGTCCGACGACCTTCTATGTCATGCGTTCGAATAACCTCTACGCCACCTACAGCGTAACCACGGTGGATGAGGGCCAAGGGGAACCGATCGTCACGAGCGCGGGGTGGGACTATTGGGGCGGCAATATCCAGCTCGGCGTCCAACCGAGGACCCCGCCCGCCAATGACCGGGTCGTGGTCATCTACACCGCCGGCGCTGGTTCCGCAGGAGCCCCTGAGCGCGTCTATACAAAGTATTCAGACACTGTGGGCGCGAGCTGGAACATTCCCTTCAACTCCTCATCGTGGCCCAACGGGACGCAGCTTTCCCTGGCTCCCACCGGCGTATGGCATGACTTCCCGGCCATCGTCGGCACGAGCTCGGTGGTCAAAGTCGTGTGGATGGACAACCGAGCCACGCCCGGGGGCAACTACACCTGCCAGAATTCCGGCGTCACCGGCCAATGCGGCGTGTGGAATGTGTACACGCGCAGCAGCGCGGACGGTGCGACCAACTGGAGCGCTGAAACAAGGATGAGCCAGGCAACACCGTACCGGGACTACCAGACCGCCGCAGGCTTTGACCATCCCTACGGCGATTACACGTGGCTGAACACGGATGGAGCCGGCAATTTCTACGCGATATGGGCCGAGGGCCAGTCCTACCTCGGCAATGGCGATGTCTACTACTCGAAGTTCTGAGCGGGCGGACCGAAGAGCTATGGCCTTGCAGCAAACACCCCCGCCGGCCGCGGGCCATTCGGTCGGAAGCTGCCCGTGGTGGCGGGTGTGTTTGGCCATGGCCTGATACGCCCCGCAGCGACATCGCATGCGAGGAGAGGTGCCCAGGATACCGAGCGCAGCGTTGATTGTATTTTCGCTCAGCGCTGCGTGGGCTGGGGACACCGTCGCGTCGCTCGCAGAGCGCCTAAGGACAGCCACCGTCGTCGTCGAAGGGGAAGCGGGCCGATCGTACACGGCGTGGAACGGCGCTGATCCCGCGACCATCGTCACGTACACGCCCTTCGCAGTTCGCCGGGTGTTGAAAGGCCGCCTCGCCAGCCCTTCGATCCTCCTGCGAGAGCCTGGCGGGGACGTCGGGGGCGTCAATGCCAGCGGCGATGCAAGCGCGGAATTTGTTGAAGGAGAGCGCGACGTCGTCCTGCTCGGCGATCGGGATGCTCGAGACGGGAGCTTCCCTATCACGATAACCCGAGGCGTGTATCAGGTGACGCGCGACGCGAACGGCCGGGACGGGCTGGATGTCCATTTGGGCGTGGATGCAGGAACGTATCCGAGCCGCGAGAAGGGCTCGGGCACGCCGCCCAAACACATTCCGCTTGAGCTCATTGAGAGCCTGGCGCGCGACGAGCACGCCGCGCAACAGTCTTCATTGCAAGCGCAAGGAGTACCGCTGAGTCCGCCTGGTGGGCATCCCTGCGACTTCGAAGGCTGACCCCATCCCGAGCCACCGCGGGCGAACAGTCGTCTGCATCGCTGCAGTGGCCGCTCTGGTAATCTTGGGCCTGCTGATGGTGCGGGGACGTCGCGCGCGACATTAGGACCCGCCCAAGTCAGGGCAATTTGTACGCCCCGCTCCAGTCCGACCATCCTGCGCCGGTCGCTCCGATGAAATTACCCTGGAATTTTTGATCCCCGCTTATCCCGGTGTACTTGCCGGTTCCTCCCACGAAACGCTCCGTTCCGGGACAGGCGGGCATGGGTCCTGCGCAGTTCCATTCCACGAAAACCTTATCGCCCTCCGCATCCGTCACCACGCAGGTGCCCTTGGCATTGGCGCGCCCGTCCTCAACGTCGTTCAGGATGGCGCAATCGGTGCGGGCCTTGTGCAGGAACCCGCTTCCGGTGTTGTTGAACATGACGCCCGACACCATGCCCGCATAGACCTTTCGGTTGGCCCCCATCTCCTGCACTTTTCCATCAAACACCCACCCAAAATGGCCTGAATAGGTCCCGCTTTTTGGAAGGTCCCCCGCCTGAGCCGCAAGGCCCAGAGAAATCGCCACGACGCCCGCAGCACACACACTTCGGTACATGATCCTGCTCCTGGTGATGATGTAGAACCCTCGATCCACAAACTGCGACCCGGAGACCTGCCTGAAGCCTTCGGATTCTTGTTCTTATGCCGACCTGGCTGACGAGCGAACGCGAGCGATCGGGCGCACAGCGAATCTGCCTAAGGTTTGGCACTCCGGTAGGCGCGGATTTGAGCAACGGCGTCGTTTATCTTGTACTCGACGAACACCTTGCCCATCGCGGCCGAGGCCTGGGTCGGATCGCCGTCCACGCCGGTCGTAGCCTCCATCGCGCGGTCACTGGGGGCCATCTTGTCGGTGCGGATCCACTTGTGCGCGGAATCGATGTACATGACCTCGCTGGTGTCCTCTGCACCGGCGTGCTCGCCGGTGACGAGGTGGTGAGCCTTCAGGTACTCCTCGGACTGCGCACTTTCCTTGAAATAAACGTCGGGTACGTAGCGAATGTGCACGCCTTGGCTGGCCCATTCCGCGTCCAGATTCTCGGCCGCGAGCTTGAGCTCCTTCTGTCCGCCCCCGTGATCGCCCATCAGATAGATTTGTTTGAAGCCGGCGTTGATGGCGGACAGGGCCACCTGCGACATCACACCCAGGAACAGTTCGGAGTCAATCGACACGCTGCCCGGAAAGCGCAGGTGGCCGGTCTTGAGCACGAAGTCTCCGGTAGGCGCGAACGGAAGTGTCGGATACACCAGCGCGTCACCGAGCTGTTCCGCAATTTTCCCGGCGACGTAGTGCGCAACAAAGCTGTGCTTGCCGAGGGCCATGTGGGGCCCATTTTGCTCCGTGCTGCCCGCATAGATGATGGCGGTGGACTTACCGGCCGCGATCGCATCCCGGACTTCAGTCCAGGTGAGATCTTCGATGTAGACCGACTGCGCATGTGCGATTGAAGCGGCCAGGATCAAGACTGGCACAAACGCATATCGAACCATGGGTCGCTCCCGCCACGCGATGGGGTTGGACTACTCTACATCAGCGCCCTGCTCTTCTGGCCGGTCCCAGACCATGTTCCCTGTCTGCGCCCCTCTGGCTAGGCCAGCCTCTCCGCTTCCCAGCCTCAGTGCAACAGGCGGTTCGTTGACGGCGCAATTGCCCGGAGCGCAGTATTTCGCTCGGCGCGTGCCGCCTTTAAGCTTGGCGAAAGCCTCGAACCGGGGGTCACAGTGAATCCCATCTCTTCGGACCAGATCGGCATGGACTCTTGCGCCTGTAGCGGGGGAACTCGAAACGTTCGGCTTTCGCGAACCGTCGTGGTGTTTGGTTTACTGGGCATCGGGGGGCTGGCGGTGGCAATTTCCGCCGCGGCGGACCGTTCGGTGGCCGCTGACCGGCAAATCGTCGCTGCACTGGACAAGGAGTATCAGAAGGCTGTCGAGCAAAACGATGCTGCCACAATGGCGCGTATCCTCGCCGACGATTTCATTCTCGTGGTCGGCAGCGGCAAGACGTATACAAAGGCCGACCTGGTGGCGGACGCCAAGAGCGGCAAGACTCACTACGATCATCAGGTGGATTCCGCCCAGACCGTTCGGGTCTGGGGCGATACGGCGGTGGTTACCGCCCTTCTGTGGGCCAAGGGCATCGAGGACGGTGCGAGTGTCGACTATAAGCTCTGGTTCAGCGACACCTACGTGCGCACACCCAAAGGGTGGAGTTATGCCTTCGGGATGGCCTCGCTCCCGCTGCCTAAGGACGCTCGAAAGTAGACTGTTGCCGGCCGCCTTGCGGAGGCTTTGTCCCGAAGCCCGCCGGACTCAATGCGGATTGATCATCTTGTCCAGCAGCTCGTACCCGGACCGCTCCCGGTAGTCATGGTCGCGGTAAAAGTCCCGAGCCGCATCGTTGTCACGTGACAGCTGGAGCGCCACGTTGGTGCACCCGACCCGTCCGAATTCCGCCTCGGCCGCTCGGAGTAGCGCGGCGCCGGCGCCCTGCCCTCGCGCCTCGGGCAGGACGAAAAACTCGTCAATCTCGGCCGTCAGACCCAGGTGTTCCAGGCTGAAAACATAGACGGCCAACAAGTAACCCACTGCGCTGCCGTCGGCGAGCGCCAGCCACCCGCTGCCCAAATTCGGGGCTGAAAATAATCTCGCGAGCTGGCTGGCAACACGCTGAGGATCGAAGCCGTAAATATTCTCAAACCGCCAATATTTCGAGACCAGCGGAACGAGCTCGTCAACATCGCCGGGTCCGGCTTGCCGAATTTCTACCATCGATCAATTCCAACTCAGGCCGTAATTAGCCTAGGGATAGGCCATAATTGTACCGTCGCAGACACAATTCCTCACTTTCAGGCCGTAAACGATCATTCCGTGCACCAATCCCGATGTGAGCGGCGTGGCTTCCAGTCACTGCTCAGAGTGCAAATGTGCCACTCGCAGACTCAATGGCCATTGGACAGTACAACGCTCAGTGTCAGGTCCCCAATGCGATCGCAAGGCGGTTCGAAGCGCCGGGATTGGATCCACCCGCCGCTCCTTGAGATAGCGCGCCGAGGCCGACCAGCTGCTCACGTAACCGAGCAGCTGCTCGAGCGTCCACTCAAGCTCCATCACAAAATGGGGTGGCTGAATTTCAGGGGCGGGAAACTCAAGGGTCCGATAACCGGACTCGACCAGACGCCGCTCGGGGGTCCAGTAAGGGCCCACGATGTTCGAATAATAATTTTGCAGATCGGCGTCGCCCTTCTCCGGGGGGATCATGCACACCCCGTAACTCCACACGGCGAGCATGGCCCGGGGCCGCGCGACCCGGCGCGCTTCTTGGTAGAAGCGTTCCAAGTCAAACCAATGCAGGGCCTGCGCCACGGTGACCAGATCAACGAAGTTATCGGGCAGCCCGCTGTCCTCGGCGAGCCCCACGCGGTAGTTGACCCGCGGGTGGGTCTGCGCGTGTTTAATTTGTTCGGCACTGAGGTCCGTGCCGTAGACCTCTTGGAAGTGGCCGGCCAGATCGACCGAAGCCTGCCCGTTTCCGCAGGCGCAGTCCCACACACGCTCGTGCGAGCTCGCCACTTTGGATAACCATTCAAAAAGCGCCGGCGGGTACCGCGGCCTGAAGGTCGCGTACTGACTGGAGCACGAGGAAAAATAATCCCGTGGGCTCATGGGGGCCCTCAGCCTCGGCCCGTCTCTTGCTTGAGGCGTTCCAGTTCGCTGCGTACCTGCAATAATTCCTGGTGCACTCGTCGATAGAGCTCATGGGACACGCCGCTCGCCAGCGTGCCCTGCCGTGTTCGCAGCTGCTCGCGCAGATCGTACAATTCATTGGCCCATCGGTCCTGATGCTTGGTCTCGCGCTCCTCAGCCAAGCGCACGCGTTCTTCCGCCGCAGCGATCCGCGCCATCCAACGATGTCTTTCGGCGTCGGTGACGCGACTCAACGGCGTCTCTCCGGCGGTCATGGCTTTCCAAACCTCATATACGCGCTCAGTACGTCCGACCGCGCCGTAGCGTTCACGCAGTGCCCGCCGCAGGGAACGGCCCGACGGCGCGTTCTCGCGAGCCAGCACCTCCCGGCATACCCGTTCAATCTGCTGATCCGTAAGCCGAGAAGCCATCCGGCGAGTGTACGGCAAGCCCCTTCCAATGGGAACGTGTTCCCATAGTATCCCTGCTTGGCTACGCGTCGTCCGCCGACCTACATTCCGTACCTCGAAAGCTCATATCCTTTAGATTTATATGATTATTTTCCGCGAAATGTTCCACGAATTGTTCCACGGGTTCCCGATTCGGGGAGTGGCGCCCTTTTGCACTACCCCTCACGTCGTTTTAATCAATACAATCAATGACCTACATAAGTTTCGTGACGAAACCGACCCTAGCCCAGTTCCCTCCACACCCGCTCTACGGCCGCCAGCAGGTCGCTTTTATCCGTGCCCTTGAGGCCTTTCGGGAAAGCCAATGTGACCTTGCCGCGGCGGTTACGCGACACATTGACGTGCCCTGCGGTGCCGACGTTGAAGGATTTTTGGATCGGTTCGAAACGATTTGAGCGATCCAGGCTTCCCAACAAGGCTTTAAGCGTTTCGCGGGGCTCCCGCCGTGCCTTGCTGGCCAGATTCTGCGCGGCTTTCAGCACGACCTCCTTGGCGCCGCTGCGCTCCATGTAGGCCGCCAATTTGTACGCCTGATCCACCGGCACTGTGCTCTTGTCGGGAAACAGCGCGCCGATCGAAGTGACCCGCATCAACGCTGCGGCCTTAATCATCTTGGCGACCTGCCCCTTCGATAAACCGATCGCCTCGGCCAGCGCATCCTGGGTTGGGAAAAGTTTCGCCTCAATCTGGGCATGAAACGACATGGCCCGCTCCATCGCAGTGATGTCCTGCCGATCGGCATTTTCGATGTGCATGAGCACTGCCGCCCGTGCATCGTCAGTATCCATAACCCTCAGCTTGAGCTTGGCGTTGAGGTGTTCGCAGGCGAACCGGCGCCGCATGCCGTAAATCAATTCATAGTCGAAGTTAGGGTCGCCGGATAACTTTCGCGCCAGGACCGGTTCCAGTTGCCCGTCTTTGGCGATCGATTCCACCAGGTCCTGACACCTCTCCCGCGTGTACCAGGCCGCCGTCCGGTTGTGGAACTTCCAAGGCCGGACCCGCCGCGGATCGACGGCGAAGATATTCTCCCGCTCCAGGGCCGGAACCGACCGCCCTGTGAGGGCCAATTCAGCGGCCGCCAGCAATGGGCGAGCGGCCGTGGGACGATCCAGAGGCGACGGTTCGGCCCGCTCGGTCACAGAGCGCGCAATGTCACTCAAATTAGCTCCGCCAAAGATTTTGCTGGCCACGGTCAGTTCTCCCTCGCTTTTTGTTGCCCTGATCGCACTACCCTTAGAGTGCATTTCATTATATTATTCAATATCTTAACGATGTTTCGTCACGAAACCGGCCCTGCCCTTATGCCACACCCCGCTGCACTAGGCCCGCCGCCTTTGAGGGCCAATCGCGCAGAAACGCGACCTCGATTTCCTCAAAGACACTGTCCATCATCGCCAGCACCGCCCGGTCGGGTTTGGGCTGTTCGTAGGGCGTCACAAACTGCGCCGCGGAATTAATTACGGCACTGGAATGAAAGAACACCTTCTGGAAAACCGACTCACCGAAACAGGCGCGCATGACGTCCGCAAATTGCTTCTGGCTTTCGTAGCGCCGGTCAAACAGCGTCGTGAGTACCGAGATCCACCGGTACGATTTTTCCGGATCGAGCTGGCCGATGTAGTTGTGCACCATGCGGAAGAACTGCACGGTGGAGGAAAAATCAAACATCTTCGCGGCGCACGGTACCAGCAGCGCATCGGCGGCCATCAGCACATTGATCGAGATCATCCCGAGTGCCGGGGGCGAATCGACCAGAATCACATCGTACCGGTCCGCCACACTCTGGATGCCGAATTTCAGCTCGTTGAAAAAGGCGAGCCGCTTCGCAGTCTCGTTCTGGCCTGCCACGCGCATGACGATGGTGATTTCCGCCTCGTAGAGCGCGAGACAGGCCGGGATCAGATCGATTCCGGGAAAGTAAGTGGGCTTGACCGCGTACTCCAGGGTTTTTTGCTCGCTCGTCAGGTACGGCAGGATCGTCTGATCCTGGGTAATTTCCGCGTCCGGAACGAAACCAAACATCGAGGTCGTCGTTGCTTGGCTGTCGGTGTCGACGATCAGCACCCGGTAACCCTTGAGCGCCAGGTAGTGCGCGCAGATTCACGCACGTCGTGGACTTCCCTACCCCGCCCTTGAAATTCTGGCACGCGATGACCACCGGCGCATCGCGCGTCGCATCCCGCCCAGGCAGCGTGCCGAAGTGCCTGCGGAAAGCCTGGATCTCGCCAAGCGTGTACCCGATCCGGCGGTTCGTCCCTGGACTGCGCGGAGCGGCAACGATGCCGATGTCGCCCTCCGCTCGCGCCAGCGTCGTGCGATCCCGTCCCACCATGGCACCCGCCTCGGCCGGAGAGAACAGTCGCTGCAGCCTCTTTCGCTGGTGCGGTTCCGCCCCCAGCTCGTGCATCTTCTCGAGGAAGTTCTCGCTGCTGGCAAGTATGCTCTCCAGCTTGTCAATTGCTCGCATCGCTGGCACACTGATCTCCCAAGGAAAGCGCGCTGCACGGATTTCGGGCGAAAGCTAACAGAAATACGTGCATCGAGCCATCGCAACTTCGCGATGGGCGTAAGACCCGTGGCCCTATGAGCCCGACCGATCCTCAGGCGCTCCTCGCTGGCGAACTTGTCTCTAATGCGGGTACCACTGATCGCCAGCGGCTTGAGCAGGCCATAGCCCTGTACAGGGAGCTCGGCTTCTCGGACGAACGAGCGGCAATTACGCTCGCCCGCAACGGGTATCCGAGTGACGCGATCGTGGCGCGCTTTCCGAGCGTGCCCGCCGAATCGATCATCGGCAACACCCGATTTGGTGCGCACCGGAATCGTGAGACCGCGGGGCAGGGCCCCGCGCTACCTAAGGCCGGAGCGCTTCTGGATCGCTTGCTCACCCGCTCGGCGGCATCCTCTGTTGTGCACCCGGCCCAACCCGATCGCCAGGACCTTCAATCGCCCAACGCCCGGCAGCCACCGATTCGCCCGGCGAGCGCAGTGCAGGAAGCCAACGCGATTTCATTTCAGTATGTGCCGCTGATCCAGTGCTCGTTCCCCCATGCAGACCAGGGGGAACTGAGCACCTTTACCCGTCGAAACGGTTGGCTCGAACTAACGCTGTCCACGGCACGGAAGGATTTTGGCCTGCCTTACGGTGTACCGGCACGGCTTCTGACCATCTATTGCGCGAGCGAAGCGATACGGACGCGAAGCCCGGAGATTTTCCTCGGCGAGAGTGTGAATGATTTTCTGCGGCGGCTCGATGTGCCGGTAACGCGCGGGGCTCGCGGAAGCCAGCGCGTGTATGCCAATCAGCTGCTCAGGCTGATCCATTGCGCAATCTCAATCGATGAAAATATACGGGACGCCAACGGAAGAGTGGGGCTGCACATCCGCCAGGCGCTGTTTGCCGAAGAGGCGCGATTGTGGTGGGACGATCAAAGCGGGGTAGGGCGGGGAAGTTCGCTTGTGCTCTCATCGGTCCTGTTCGATTCGATCCTTGAGCGTTCCGCACCGCTTTCGACGGACGCCATTAAGCAGCTGCGCAAGAGCCCGATGGATCTGGACGTTTATGCCTGGCTGGTCCACCGGTTGTATCAGTTGAGTTCGATCAGCATGATCACCTGGGCGCAGTTGTCAGGACAGTTCGGTCATGGCTACACGGAGCCTCGTAAGTTCCGTCGCTTTTTCCTCGATTCGCTCAAGCGCGTCCTGACCGTCTACCCAGAGGCAAAGCTGAAGGTGGTCGATGTGGGCCTGATGCTCATGCCTTCCCGGCCGCACGTGGTTCGAGCGCCGCTTGCCCGATCTTAGGGGCGCCGAACATCCACCGATGGCTCGATGAAGTTGGACCCGCGGGGCCTTTTACCTGCCTGGAAATTGGCGTGGGCCGTCGCAACTCTTCCGGCGATTACGGCCGCGACGTGCCTGCCAAGCCCCAAATCTGCCGCAAAACGGTCGAAAATCGCTCTCTCGGAGGGGGACGTTGCATCTCTTCCGGTTCTTTGATAAGTATATGATTCCACTTGAATTATATTCTTATCTGATCCGGGACTTATCCACAACCCCCGTTACATCTCTGCCGCCCCGACGTTGCAAGTCTTACAGACCCGCATCGCATCTCTCGAAGCCGGGCGTAGCATCTCTCCGCGCGAACCCAATTTTCTCCTTATTGATCAAATAGATACGCGATGCCCCTGTAGCTCGGATCCTGTAATTACCTGTATAAAGAGCAAGCTGAGATGACGGGTAAAAGAGTCGCCCCGAAACAGAACGCCAGAGGAAGGCTCACGCGAAATTTTGAATGCCGCCCATTTGAGTCTATAATATGCCTCATCTGAGGCTGGTGAATTTATGGAAACCCATAAGGATATTGTCCGATTACTTGGTGGCACCAAGGCCGTGGGGCGAACCGTCCGCACGAATGCCGATCTGGATGAAGCGATCCAAGCCGGGCTGCCACGCGCCGCTCTGGAACACCTGATGGGTGCGGTGGCGCCGGAAAGCGAGAGGGCGAAGTTGCGCAACCGCGTCGTGCCCAGGGCCAGCTACCAACGCAGCAAGGTCCTCAGTGCCGCCCATAGCGCCACGACTGAACGGCTCGCGCGCATCACGGCGCTCGCTCAGAGCGTTTGGGAGGACGATGCCAAGGCGCAGCGGTTCCTATGGAGCGAGCATCCGGAGCTTCAGCATCGCAAGCCGATCGAAGTGGCACTCACCGAACTTGGCGCTCGCCAAGTCGAGGAAGTGATCCAACGAGGACTGCACGGACTGCCTGTCTAGTGTGCCGAGGGTCCTTGGCACCGATCGATGAGCGAAAAAACATACCAGGGCGCACTTACCGCCTACCGGATCGTCCGGGCCGGCTATCCGGTGTTTGACGGAAGCGGCGCGGCGCGCTGGGGAGGTCGTTGGACGGGGCAGGGCAGGGCGGTCATCCATGCGGCCGAGAGCTATGCGCTGGCGGTGCTCGAGAATTTGGTGCACTTCAACGCCAGCGAGCTGCCACCTCGCATGGTGGTGAGCGAAATCCAGATTCCCGGGAGCGTTTCACGTCAAATCATTCGCCGCAACGCGTTGCCTGATTTTGATACGGCCGACACTTATCAGGCGTGTCGCGCACTGGGTGAGCGCTGGTACGAGGAGGCCAAGACCGCGCTCCTGATTGTGCCCTCGCGCCTTTCACCGTTCGAGTGCAATATCCTCATCCATCCGGGTCACAGCGACCTCTCAACAATACGGGTCGGCGATGCGCGTCCGGCGCGACTCGACGAGCGACTTGAGGACCTGTTGGGAAGGCGCCAGAAAAACAAGTAAGAAATACCATTCCGTCCGATCACCCACGAAGATCGATTCGGGATTCCTTGCGATTAGGGCGGGCCGGACAGACGCCATGGCGCGGGCTCGGGCGTGCGAGGAAGCCGCGCGTCCAGCGACCGGCGCAGTGAGGCCATGTCCAGGGCCGTGCTCCGCCGATACCGGAACAACGGTGCCTGACGAAATCGAGCCGCTGTGCAGCAGCGCGGCGAGAATCAATTGCTGACGATCAGTTGGAAGTTCCGCGAGCAGGCGCTGCGCGGGTAACCCGCTGGCGACTTCGGACGTGCACCGTCTTCAGGGCTTTTTCGATCTTTCCCCGACAGCGGGCAGCGCCTGCTCGTCTTCCGGCTTTGACTCTTCAGCGTTGCGCTTCGCCGCGATCCATTCACCCAGCTTACGGAGATCCTTCTTGCGCGGGGGAGGCTGAGACATCAAGGCCCCGCGGTAAGGATCGAATCCCAGTGCCGACTTATTGGAACGACGAATTACACGGGCCGATGTTTCGGCAGCCCCTTCAATGGCCAGGTCCAGGTCCGGAGGTTCCGTGCCTGCGACAGCTCGCCTGATTGGTGGTTTACCCTTCGTCATCGCCTCGCGCCTCATCTTACAAACCCCGCCGTTATTCTCACGGGCCGAGGCCGGTGCCAAAAGGAAGTAACTCACACCTTTTATTTGTTGGCGAGCGTACCGACAGCAGTCCTACGGACTACAACAATATCGTGTTGGCCTAGCGAGGCCACGTGATTGACGTGGCGATCGGTGGCATAGCCGATTTTCTTTTGCAGCACCGCATACGTGCATTTTGCAACTCGGCCGATGCGCCAGATTCAAGCTGCTTTAAAGGCTTTTGTAGGACGTTTTGCCCAATGCATACGATTGTGAACTGCGCACACAACGCGGCGCGGATTTGCCGTACAACACGGACCAACTGCGAATGTCTCGATCGTACATCGCGCGCCGCGTTAAGGAAGAACCTCAAGAACCATGATGGCATTACAAGGATTCTGGCGGGCAATATCTCCCCCAGTATGTTCAGTGTTTCAGGCGATTACTGATCGCCGAAGACGATTGACCGAGCGGTTCAGTTTCGGAATTGCTTCCTGTCTGGTGGCTGCCTTTGTTGGAGTCGGCGCACTTGTATTGGCCGCCAACTTCATCGTCGAGCGGGGCGCATTGACCGAGCGGACGATCGAGATTACCCGGGCGGTGCCCGCGCCGGCGACCATACCAAAGCCCATCGAGGCCATAGTCCCCGCTCCCGTTGAGCCTCCGCAGCAACCCCGTCCCGAGCGCCGCGTGGTGAGCTCGGATGGGCTCATCTTGGCCCTCGGCGAGTTTGACCGCGCCGTACACGATCGTGTCGAAACGAAAACGGAGGAAAGTGACGCCGAATATCAACAGGCGGTCTCGAAGTTGGACCGCGCGTCCGAAGAGTTCCTCACGCAGGCGGCTGCCCTACGCGCCAAATCAGTCGCCAAGCTCGCTTCCACCATCAATGCCCATAAAAAGGATGCCGATGAGCTGGTGCGCGTTTCCGATAAGCGCCGCGCGATGATGAGCGATTATTTGGCGCTGTTTGAGGTGGAATATGCTCGGGTCCATGACTCGCTGAAGGGCGCATGGAAGGTGTTCGGCCGGGTCGTGGCGCGCCAGTCGTTGCTGCAGTTGGATGCCGACCTCGATGCCCTTCGGCGGAGTACCGGTGTTCTGGGTTCGGCAGTGAATGCGGAAACGCCGGAACTGCAGCCGCTGGTGGCGACCGAGCAAGCCGTCCTAAACAATCTCAATACCAACGAGCGAGGCTTCAGACATTCTGAAGGCGATCGATGGTACAGCGCGATGCGTGAGGACTTTTCGCGGCTGGTGGCCCTCCGCGGTTCGCTCCTGCAGGCCAACCAGGAACTGCTGGATCACACGCACGAATTTGCCGAGGCATCGCCTGGCGTCGCTGCGCTCATCCCCAGACAAATCGAAGGTCCGGTCATTGGTCTCGCTCTGAAGAGCAAGCAAACCGCAGAGAAGGAAAGGGCACCCCACATCCCGACAGCTACGGCGGTGGCACGGACGGCGCCGGTCGAGCCCGTACGCGCCGTAGTCCAGACGCATTCAGTCACGACACATGTGGCAAAGGATCAAAAAAAGCGCGCGCTGATTGCATGGCTCAGCGTTGCTGTCGTGTCGCTTTTGGTGGCTATTGCCGTGCTCACCGTGGCCAGTATTGTCGGGCCTGTGCGTCGGCTCTGCGATGCCACGCGGCGATTGGCGAAAGGGGAGGGCGCGGTGCGGGTCCGGCGCGGTGGAATCCGGGAGCTCGATACACTTGCGGTTGCATTTAACCTCATGGCCGAGGAGTTGGCGCTGGCCAAAGCCGCCGCGAGCGATTACCAACAAGGCTTGGAAGTTAAAGTTGCCGAGCGCACCCAGCAGTTGCAGGAACTCGCACAGCACGATCCCCTGACCGGCTTGCCCAATCGCAGGCAACTTTTCGTTCTGTTGAACGCCGCTATCGAGCGCGCCCAACGCGAGCGGTGTCGTGTGGGTGTGTTTTTTCTGGACATCGACAATTTCAAATACTTGAATGACACCATGGGACACGCGTTCGGGGATCGCGTACTGATATGCCTTGCCCGGCGTCTTCAAGAGGCAACGCGAGCCATCGGCTTTGCGGCAAGACTCGGAGGCGATGAATTTACGGTCGTCTTTGAGCACGCCGGTTCGGTGGAAGAGATCAGATTGGCGGGCCTGAGCGTGGTCCAGGCCTTTCAGAGGCCATTATCGGTCGACGGACGCGACCTCATTGTCAGCATAAGCGTGGGTGCAAGCATATATCCTGACCACGAGCAGGACGCGGAGGCGCTCCTCAAGGCAGCCGATGCCGCGCTGTTTCGGGCCAAAGCGCTGGGAAGGAGCCAATTGGCGGTGTTCACTCCCGAGCTGCTCGAGGCGGCCGCGTCAAAATTCACGACCGAACAGGGCCTGCGCCTCGCGGTCGAGCGGGGGGAATTCGAGCTCGTATTCCAGCCTGAGGTCAACGCGGAAACATTAGAAACCTCGCTTGTGGAGGCGTTGATCCGCTGGCGCATGCCTGACGGCACCCTTGCTGCGCCGGACCAGTTTCTGGCCATCGCGGAGGAGTCCGGCCTGATCATTGAAATCAGTGACTGGGTGCTTCGAACCGCCATCGAAGCCGCGGCGCAGTGGCATCACAATGCCTGGCCGGAAGCGCGTGTCGCCATCAACGTGTCGCCGCGTCAACTGCTGGATAACCGCTTTGTGGATCGGCTGCGCGATTTACTGCGAGAGCACCGCTTGCCGGCCCGCTGCATCGAAATCGAACTCACCGAGTCGGTATTGCAAACGGGCGCAGCCACCATCCAGGCGTTGCACTGCCTGCGTGCGGAAGGCGTTGCGATCGCCTTGGACGATTTTGGTACCGGCTATTCCTCGTTTGCTTCCTTAGAGCTGCTCCCGCTCACCCGAATTAAACTGGATCGAGGATTGATCGCCGGGATCGACACCAGCCCCCGTTCGGCCGCTATCGCGCGGGCTATTATTGGCATGTGCCAGGGCCTGGGGCTTGAGATCACCGCCGAAGGTATCGAGCGCCCGGAGCAGTTTGCGCCGCTTTTGGGGCACTCCCGGATGTACCTGCAGGGGTACTTACTTTCGCGTCCTGTGCCCTGCGCTGAAGTCTTGCCGGCAATAGTCCATGCGGCCCGGCGTGCGCAGGAACTCCTGCTCAACCTCCAGACTGGCGACACTCGACGCGTTGCGCTGTCATTGCCGACGTCCTTGACCAAGCTGTCGGAAGCAGGATGAATTAGGTTCCCAAGCGCAGGACAGGGAAGGTGCGGCGCTTCGTTTTTACTCACCGAGTTACAGTCCGAACAACGCGCGCTCGTCCGCGCGTGTGAGCGTTTGGTCCAACCAGCGACGAAGAACGCCTATCTCCAACGCGCCCAGTTCCACTTGGGTCAAAACGGCTGCGCCCACCAACAGCTTTCGCCGATTGTCCTCGCGCCGTGTGCGCTTGGATTCTAGCGCCCGCCGTCGCGCGTCGCTGCGCTGCTTGCATAGCTTGAGCTGGTGCAGCCGTACCTCAAGCTTTTGGATCTGGGTTTGATACTCGGCCATCGCAAAGCCTCTTCAATACCTGTTCGCTGCAGCATGCACCCGGAATTGCGCATAACCCCGGCCCGTCGCACTCGTTATTAGCATAGGGGGTACGGTGGCAAAAGCCGCTGGTGTATGTGGCGTAACCGTCTAGAAATTCATACCGGCCAAAGGCGGCGGTGAGGACTATTCTCAATCTCCGCTGGGGTCCAAAGCCTGGCGGAGGAATGCCATCGCCAGCGAGGATGGCACGGAAAGAGCAGGCTGTAGGGGCTAAGGGCGCACTTCCGAGTCACTTGCACATCGATGCTGGGATTTGCTCCCGAACCCCCGTCGCGAAAAGCTCGGGGCCTGACCAATTGCTCTATAGGTATCGGATAAATGTTTGGAGAGCCAGATGCTGGAACTACGTCCGTGTTGTGAATGCTGCGGCGCTGGATTGCCGCCCGAGAGTGAAGCGGCACGCATTTGCAGTTTCGAATGCACGTTCTGCGCTCAGTGCGCGACGGAAACGTTGCGCGGCATGTGCCCAAACTGTGGTGGCGAACTGGTGCGACGACCCATCCGGCCCACCGCAGCCCTGCGAAGGCATCCGGCATCGACCACAAGGATTGTCAAGGCTGAGGGCTGCCTCCCACCCACAGGCCGTTGATGGCGATTTATCACCTTTCAATCAAGACCGTTGCGCGTTCCGCCGGACGTTCCGCCACGGCGGCCGCGGCCTACCGGTCCGCTGAGAAAATTGCCGATCGGGCAAGCGGACAGGTGTTCGACTACACGCAAAAGCGGGGCGTCGAGCATACCGAGATCGTATTGCCAACAAAGCTTGCTCTGCAGGAGGTCAACTGGCCCCGCGACCGCCAGGCGCTCTGGAATGCGGCCGAGGAGGCCGAAAGGCGCAAGGACGCCCGCGTGGGACGTGAGTACGAACTCGCAATTCCGCACGAACTGCCTCAGGCACGCCGCGTGAACCTGGTGCGCGAATTTTCGCAATACCTTGCTGAGCGCTACGGAGTAGCGGTCGATTTTGCCATTCATAGGGCACATTGGCGGGGCGACCAAAGAAACTTTCACGCTCACGTACTAACCACGACCCGCGAGGTCACCCCCGCGGGCCTGGGTGCAAAAACAGCGCTCGAACTTTCGGAAACCGACCGGGCGAGGCGCGGCATGGGCCACTCAAGAGAGGAGTTTGTTCAGATCCGCGAGTGCTGGGCGTCCCTTAGCAACGGTCATTTGAAATCGGGAGGACACGAGGCGCGGATTGACCATCGGACGCTCGCCGCGCAGGGCATCGATCGCCAGCCGAGCATCCATTGGGGAACCGCAGTCACGGCAATGATCCGTCGGGGCATCGAGAGCCGGGTCGAACGACGCTCAGCATGGCAGGAACAGGACGCGGCTCTGCAGAGGCTGCGGACGGCCAAGGAAACCGGCCTGCTGGATCGGAAGCTCGAGCGACCCGAGCCTAGGCTCATGCATCTGAGCACGGATTTGAGCGCCGCCCGGCACGAAAGCGAGGCGGACAAGAGGATCGATCAATTGCAGTTGCAATCCCGTGAGGCCTGGGTGTCGTATCGCACCTTGCAGGAGCGGGCGAAGATGAAAGACACGGCGGCCCTTGTGCCGTTACGCGCTCCGAGCCGTGATGGGGCAACGGTAATTGCGAAACAAGGGGTCGCGCTCGGCTCGGACCGCGAAGCGCCGGGATTAGAGAGCTAGCGATTCTGCCCCATCGTGGGTGGGACGGTGGCCGGCCCCGTGCCGAGCAACCCGGTTACGCCATGGCGCCGTCATGGGGAGACATCCAAAAACTCCCGGCTCTCTTCCAAGAAGAGCGGAATCAGGGCAGGCGCCACTCCGCCCGCAGGCGCCTGTATTCGCCCAGAGGCAGGAGCACAAATACCGGGTTTTCGCGTACCCGGAGCCAGCCGAAGAGGAATCTCATGGCGGGCTCTGCCATCGCGGTGCATCCCGCGGTCGATGAATCGGCGCGATCCCGCAGATGCGCAAAGATGCAACTGCCCGCGCCGGGTACTCCGCGCGAGTTGTGTTCGATCACAAAGCCAAGCTTGTAGCGCTGATCGCCATCGGCGTGCAGATCCCGACGCATCGGCTCCGTGGATCCGGCGCTCAACACCCCGCCCGGGTCGTGTACGTTGACGATGCGGTTGTATACCGGCGATCCGACCACGTCGATGCAGTAATCGTCGACACCCATCGCGGTGTATTTAAGATCGGTGGGAACGGATTTTGCGTAGCCGAATGCGTTGCCCAGGGCGAATACCCCGGCGGGACTGCGGCCATCACCCTCCTGCTTGCCTGCTCCGGGCTGAGGCGGGTGCAGTCCGATACCCCACGCAGCGCCCGCACGACCGATAACGACGGGAACCTTTCCGGAAACGGCCTCCCATCCATGCCCGTTACGCTGGAAGCTCTGCAGGGTAGCCTCGCTCGAATTCCAATCTGGAGTGGTTACCAGCACGAGTTGCCGCGCATCGTCCCATGGCAGGGCACGCGCGGTCGCGCCCGCGCAATGCTGAGCGCACAAGAACATCAGCAGTGCCATCGTCGCGGCAAAAAGGGGGCTTGCCGCCCGGTGGGTGAGCAGCCTCGCCACGGGTGTGGCAAGGAGCGATGCCCGGTCGGGGGAGCGAGATCACTCACGGCGCGAGGGCGCTTTGGAGCCGTTCCAGGTTTGCACTGAGCAGGGCAAGGCGACCGGTTCCGCTCTCGCACAGCAGAATAAAAACCAGATCCAGCAGGTGATGGAGCGCGCTGTGGTAGAGCAGGGGCTCGATGTGTGAGCGTTCATCGTGTGCCGAAACCAGCAGCGCAAGCGTGGCGTGGGCGCGCAATGGATTTGCGCTATGGCGCGTTACCGAGAAAACCTTGCCCTTGCGCTCACGGAATTGTCTGCAAATCTGAGAAAGCGAGGGCTGGTGCCCGCGCTCGGAGAGTATGAACAGCACATCGTCCGCGATTGCCGATTCCATGCTGGCCGCGATGAGAGCGGTGTCGGAGTGGTGGATCGTGAGTATTCCCAGCAAGGAGAGCCGCAACGCCAATGTGCGCGCGGCAATGGCGTCCTCTCCGACCCCAATGACGAATACCTTGCCCGCCTTAGCCACCGCATCGGCGATCGCGCTCAGGGTGTCCATGGGATTGATGAGTCGGGTCTCCTGCTCGGCCTGCGCCTTGCAGTACCATAGGCTCTCAGCGACGGACACCTGAAGATCGCGCCCGGGCGCTTCGATCGCTCCGTTCCCATCGCCGTCGTCTCCGCGTGCGATCGACTCGCCGATCGAGTACTTGAGATCCGGATAGCCCTTAAAGCCCAGTTTCTGGCTGAACTTCACCACGCTGGACTGACTGATCTTCAGGGCGTTGGCAAGCTGCTGCGAGGAATAGTCGCGCAGCAGGTGCGATTCGGTGAGGATGAAATCCGCGATACGGCGTTCGATCGCCGACATCTGGTCGCGCTCGGCCCGAATCTTCAGCAGCGGCGACATGCAGGTGATTGCCATTGGCTCAGCGGAATCGGCTCGAGCCCGTGAATGCTCGCGAATGCCGAGTCCTGGCGCGTCGGTTACGCTGATCTCAGACTCGTTGAATATCACCCCGCCGTCGACCGGATTGAAGGCGCACAGCGACGGTCCGTCCAGATCGATCTTGGTGATGGCGTCGGACTTCGCTACGGCCACGTGGACGGCGGCGGCGACACTGATGCTGCTTTCGAGCATGCAGCCGATCATGCATTCGACCCCGTACATCGCCGCGATATCGGCGATCCGGATCGCGTTGGAAATGCCGCCAGTCTTCATCAACTTGATGTTAATGATATCGGCCGCGCGCATGCGTATCAGTTCCACCACCTCGGTCGGGCCGAACACGCTTTCATCGGCCATGACCGGAGTGTGCACGCGTTCGGTAACGTATTTCATGCCCTCGAGATCCTGGGCCTTGACGGGCTGTTCGACGAGTTCCAGACGCACCCCGGCGTCCTCAAGCATCTGCAGCGCATACACCGCCTGCTTGGCGGTCCAGCCCTGGTTGGCATCCAGTCGCAACAGGGCGCGGCCTTCGACCGCGGAGGAAATGGCCTTGACCCGCTCAATGTCGACGCCGATGTCCTTGCCGACCTTGATCTTCAGCGAGTCGAAACCCCGATCGACCGCGGCGATCGAGTCGGCAACCATCTTGTCGATCGTATCGACGCTGATGGTGATGTCTGTGGTAATGACGGGATCCCCGCCGCCGAGCAGGCGGTACAGCGGCGCGTTGTAGAGCTGGCCAAACAGGTCGTAGATCGCAATCTCGACCGCCGCCTTGGCGCTCGAGTTCTTTTCCATCGCGCCCTGGATCAGATGGGTGATGTGATTGAGATCGGCCACGTCGACGCCGATCAGTCGCGGATATATGCAGGTGCGGATCGCCTCAACTATCGAACCATGCGTATCGCCCGGTGATCACCGCGGTCGCCGGCGCTTCGCCGTAGCCGCGGCGCCCGCAGTCGGTGTGGATCATGACCACGATGTCTTCGACGGCCTCGACGGTGCGCAGTGCGGTCTTGAATGGCGTCTTGAGCGGCACCCGCAGCATGCCGAATTGGATATCGGTGATTTTCATCGGCTCGGTGGGTGCCTACTCGGTGGTTGTCGGCGCGAATGCGCACGATGCTGGTCATGCGGTCGATGTACAGTTCGGTGTCGTTGTACGCGAGCGGCAGTGAGCGGTGAGACCGATACTTCGTTGAGCTGCACATCGGCGAGGGTGCCGTCGGGCCGCCGATAGCTAAATCCCGTGGTATCGTGGATCACGTACGGGCTCACCGTCGATCGAGCCGATAGCCATCATCACGTGGCCGGGAATGTAGACCAGATCGCCGACCTCGAGGCGCGCACGGCAGCCAGGCGCGTCGCGCGATCGTCCGCGGGCCCGAACAGCCGGTGGTTCAGTCCCGGGCTCACGCTCTGCGCGCGTGTGTTGCGGGGCATCCATACACCCATACTGCTGTACACGTCAGAAACGAATCCGCTGCAGTCCCGCGCGTTGTAGGAATGCCCCCATCCGTAGCGCTCACCAAGAAATTTGAAGGCCTGGCGCAGGATATTGGCGCGCGTCAAGGGCAGGTAGTCGGACTGGGTGTCGGTGCTCTTCTGCAGCAAGGCGGGGCTGAATTCGAGCGCGCCGATGCGGTTGCGAAGCGGCAGTTCGATGACATTTGACGTGTACGGATGCTGGCCGTTCACGGCGCGGTCCGCCGGCCAGTCTCCAAGCAGCGGAATGCGCGCACCCATGTCGAGTTGCAACTGCGAGAGGGACGGACGTTCGGGCGTGAATACTGTACTTGTGGTCCCGCGGTAACGATGCGATACGGTTCCTGCTCCACGTAGCCGAACACCTGAGCGGCAGATCCTTCGGCGAGATATTGGTTCTCGATCCAGGCTGCGTAACGCGGGCTGATCACGAATCGCCAGTGACGGTCGTGACTCGTATGCACGATGAGCACCGGCGTACCGGGGAACAGCGCACTTTCCTGGAAGCGATCGATATCGGTGTCGCCCCGCTCATTGAACACACGCAGCGTGGTCGGGAATGTGCGCAGGTCAGCGCGGTGTACAACCAGTGCCGTACCTTGTCATTGGCTGCTGCGGGATTGCGCCGAGATCAAGATTTGCGCGCAGTGCCTTGAGCGTCGCGACCGAGACTTGCTTGCCGTGGGCGTCATACATCGGGGCGGTGGGGGTCTCGGACAGCGCTTCAATCCAGGCGTGTACCTGTCGGTGCGAGGGCCTAGCCGGTATGGAGTGCAGGTCGTACAGCGTCGGGTCCTCGCGCACCAGCCTTGCGTTCTCAAGGGCAATCGCTGATTTGTCGAGCACGAGGACATCGGGATTGGCCAGCCTGCTGATCCAGAATTGGGCCGAAAGCATCCCCTCATCGACTCCGATCACACCGTGCGGAGGTGGCGTCGCGGGCGCCGAATCCGGTGCCGCCCTCGCTAGGCCGGCCCCGGCAAGTGCCAGTGAAAGGATGAAAAAGATCAGGCGGTGCTGCCGCTTCGTATTTGTGGCTCCGAGCCCTGAGTTGGCGGTCTGTTCCGACAGTACAGGCGGCAGCATGGGTATTCCAAGCCTTTGGACGGCAGGTTGGCGCCTTGAAGAATAGATCATTCCTGAAACACACACAAGCAGCATAAATTATTGACGATGGGGTACCAATGCTGGTACATACCAATACAGATTCTGCGAGGGCTGTGGTGAATCAAAGACCAGCATGGATAGCCGGGCTGTGGTGGACGTGTCGTAGCGCCTTTTTTTTTGGCGTCTTGATAGCAGGTTCGCTGCTCGGCGCGGCGGCGCTCCGCGCTGCTCCCCTGAACGAACCATCTGCGGTTGGGCGCATTGTCGCCCAAGTCGATGCGGGACAGTTCACGGCTGCCTCGACCCATATCAGGGAAGCGTTGGCACAGCCCGCGCTCGCCCCAGAGACGCACAGCGCCCTGGAGTTCCAGCGCGAACGGATGCGCCGGATTTTGCTGGATTTCTCGCTCAGCGAGAAGGATGTGAAGGCGCGAATTCGCCGGCAAATCGGCGATCTCACCGAGGAGGAGTTCGCAAGATGGAATGCGGCCGGTCTTCTCGAGCATCAGATGGTTGACGGCCGCACGCTCTTTTTTGACCACGCGCCGGGCAACCTGTTCCAGCTGAGCGCAGAGGCTCGCGCTCGGCGCATGCCGCAAATCCCGCTGGAATTCGGTCCGATGGAGTCGGCCAATGCTCATCACCGTGAAGTATGCGACGCCGCGGCGGCCTCCGGGTTCACGCGCGGCCTCGCGCCCCGCCACCTGCGGGTGACGCAATCTTTGACCGTGCATGCAGATGCTGTGAGCTGCTGGCGAGATGGTGCGCGCCTGGATTCCTTATCCGCGAATGTTGCCGGGCCAGCAGGAGGAAATCCACTTGATCGGCAGCGTGCCGGCGCGCCATACGATCGCGCCCGAATCGGCACTGCAGCGCACGGTGTATCTGCAGGCGCCCGCTCAAGCCGGGAAACCCACGCGCTTTTCCATCACCTATGAACTCACCGTGTTTGCCCAATACCACGGGATCGATCCGACCAAGGTGGTCCCGCTCACGATGACGCCCGAGCTCGCGACTTTTATCGCCGAGCGGCCGCCGCACATCGTCTTCACCGAGCCGATGCGGGTCTTCTCCCGCCAGATTGTCGGCGATGAGAAAAATCCGTGGCGAATAGCGCAGAAACTCTATGCCGCAGTCGATCAAATTCCGTGGGCGGTCGCACGCGAGTACTCCACGATCTCTAACATCAGCGACTACGCGCTGCATGCAGGGCACGCCGATTGCGGCCAGCAGACTTTGCTGTTGATGACGTTGCTGCGTCTCAACGGAATTCCGACGCGGTGGCAGTCGGGCATGATTTTCTCGGATGGCGACTACAGCAACCTACACGACTGGGGATGGCTATATATCGCCCCTTACGGTTGGATTCCGATGGACGTGACCTTCGGCCGACTGAATAGCCCGGATCCGGCAATCGCGAATTTCTACCTGGGCGGCCTGGATGCCTATCGCATTGCATTCAACGACGACTACGGTCGCGATTTGCAGCCGGCAAAGAAATTCTTCCGTTCCGAGACCGTCGACCTCCAGCGCGGAGAGGCCGAAGGGAGCGAAGGCAATCTGTATTTCGATCAATGGGACTACGACTTCAAGTGGCAGATCCTGCCGCCATCAGAAGGCGCAGGGACCGATAAGCAATAGTCGCACTGCGACAGTCATCGAAGGGGGAATCGACCATGGTAAGTAACCAGCGTATATGGCGCAGGATCGCATCGTCCACAACGCGCGCACTGGGGGTAGCGCTGATCGCGCTTTCGTGCGCGCATGCAGGCAACGATGATGGCTCGGTGGTGGGCCGCACGGTGCCAGGAGCGGTGGTCACAGTGGTCAGTCCCACAACCGGACTGACGCGCGCCGTGAGCGCCGATGCGCAGGGCAACTACCGCTTTCCGTTCCTGCCGGTCGGCGACTACGTCCTGAAAGCCAGCAAGGATAACGCGCCGGTCGGCAAACCACTGGATGTCACGGTCAGCCTCGGCAATGCGACCACGGTGAACATTGGCTCCGAGTCGGCCGAGCTTGAGACCATTGAGGTCACCGCCACGCGCGTGGTAACCGCGGTGGATGTCACATCGATGGAGCAGGCCACAAACATCACGCGCGAGGAATTGCGTCGCCTGCCGGTCGATCAGAACATCGAATCGGTGGCGCTCCTGGCCCCCGGCGTGAACGCGGGAAGAGCCTCCTTTGGCGGTATTTCCTTTGGGGGATCATCGATCGCGGAGAATTCCTTTTACGTCAACGGCCTGAATGTCACCGACTTCTACAACCGTAACGGCTTCTCGGAGGCGCCATTCGCGTTCTACCAGGAATTCCAGGTCAAGACCGGCGGATACTCGGTCGAATTCGGGCGCAGCACGGGCGGTGTGGTCAATGCCGTCACCCGATCGGGCGGAAACGACTTTCACTACGGTGCGGAACTGACGACCGAGCCGGCCGCGTGGCAGGCGTCCTCCCACGACTATATCCGCAGCAACGGAGACCGCTACATCACGGCGAGCAAGGACGAGAACTCGCTGACCAAGCTCAACCTGTTCGCCTCAGGCGCAGTGGTCAGAGACAAATTGTTTTTCTTTCTGATGTATGAAGCACGCGACGCGCAGCCCAGGAACACCAACAACGCCGGCACGGTGATCACGGACAACAAGTCCGGCGACGGGTTCTGGGGCGGTAAACTCGACTGGCACATCAACCAGAGCAACCTGCTCGAACTGATGGCGTTTTCCGACAAGAACAAGAACACCGGCGATGTGTTCGACTACAACTTCGACACCGCCACGCAAAGGTGCGCAGACCGACACCGTTTATCATGACACCGGCGGTGACAATTGGGCGCTGACCTACACCTCGTACCTGACTAACGATCTGTCGATGAAGTTGATGTACGGAAGAAACGAGCGCAATGACTACAACCGTGCGCTCAGCGATGTGGACTGCGACCTGGTCTATGACGATGGCGTCGGTGCCCTCACCGGGCGTGCCGCTCGGGTGCGCCAGCAACGGCACGATCGAGAAACGCCTCGATGTCCGGCAGGCCGCGCGCGCTGATTTCGAATGGAAGATTCGCGACCATTTGCTGCGCTTTGGGCTCGATCACGAGCAGAACACTTCAGATTACAGTTACCACTACTCCGGGCCCGATGCGCATCGCCTACAGCGTCAACGCCGCATCGCCTGGCGACACGCTCTTTAACGGGGGCGTTGTGCCTGCGGGCTACACAGCCTACGTGCGCGCGCGCCGCTACGAGATCGCGGGCACCTTCCAGACCATCAACTCGGCCTATTACCTGGAGGACAACTGGTCGATTACCCCTAACTTACTGATCAACGCCGGCATACGGTTGGACGCCTTCAACAACAAGGACGGGCAGGGTCACAGTTACATCAAAATGGACGATCAGTGGGCGCCGCGTTTTGGCTTCTCATGGAACATGCACGGGGACGGTACCACCAAGCTGTTCGGCAATCTGGGTCGCTACTTCCTGCCCGTAGCCAATGTGATCAATATCAAACAGGCCGGAGGCTTGCTGGACCAGCGCACGTACTACGGATTTGGCGGTTACCGGATTCTGCAACGCAACGGCTCGAGCTACGCCGTGCCGATTCTCGGCGTCGCAGATCGGCCCGGTCGATACCTCGCAGGGCGATGGCACGGTACCCGATCAGCGCTCGAGCGTCAGCCGGAATATGGAGCCGGTCCATCAGGACGAACTGATTCTGGGCTTGCAACAAGTCTTCAGGGACAAATGGTCGTGGGGTGTCAGCGGTACCTACCGAAAGCTGCACAACGCGATCGATGACATGCAGATCACGGCCACGCCACAATGCGGGGGTAACGGCTACGTCGGCTGGGTCATGGCCAATCCGGGGCGGCCGGTGACCGTGTGGGGCGATACCCATTGCACGGGTGTCAATGACGGCTGGATCACGATCGATACCTCAAAGCAGGGCTGGGCACT
Organism: uncultured Gammaproteobacteria bacterium; assembly: GCA_963717335.1. GTDB lineage: Bacteria > Pseudomonadota > Gammaproteobacteria > Steroidobacterales > Steroidobacteraceae > FEN-1191. The sequence continues at coordinate 35,557 of CAVQVZ010000007.1, forward strand.
CTACGACAGCGACGGCAATTATCTTGGCCAACGTGGCTGGAACGAACCCAAGCGCACCTACGAAGCGATTGAACTTCAGATTGACCGCGCCTGGGACGATAAGTGGGAGTTCAACGCTTCGTATACCTGGTCGCGCAGCCAGGGCAATGCCGAGGGCCCCGTCAATTCCGACACCGAATTCGACGACACCGGCCGGACCGAGAACTTCGATGATCCTTGGGTGAATTTCTTCTCGGGCGATCTGCCCAACGATCGCCGCCACCAGTTCAAGGCGCGCGGCACCTATCGCGCTGACCCCGCACTGGCACTTCGGCGGCAATCTGGACCTCGCCTCCGGTACACCAATCACCGGATATGGCGTCGGCAACCCGTACGATGCCACCAACTACGTCAGCTATTTCATCTGCAAGCAGAACTGCGACGGACCCTCGCCGGGACGTGTCTATCAGGCCTCACCGCGCGGGGGTTACGGACACACGCCGTGGACCTATACGATCGACGCCAGCGTCGCGTACCTGATGCCGCTCGGTTCCCTCGGGCAAGCTGCAGGTGAAGTTCTCGGTCTACAACCTGCTCAATCAGCAACGCGCCACCGCGGTCGACCAGGGGCTGCAGAACACGATCTCCAATTCGACCAACCCGTATTTTGGCGAACCGATCCGCTCGCAGGCACCGCGTTTTGCCCAACTGGTTCTGTCCGCGGACTTCTAAGCTAAGTTTGTCATTCTCCGAGTACGCGCACATGGACGCAGGACGGGTCCTGCGGGCGGACCGGCGGCGCTTCCGAGGAGATGGACATAAACCGTAGGTAAGTAGTCATGCGACCCTGTACGCGAAGATCCCGCGGGTTTCAAGCCCGCCTAATCGCATGCGCGCTGGTCATCCCGACGGTGACGCTGGCCACGTCGCCGTACGATCCCATCTTCGATGCCATCATGGCCCGATACCAGTTGCCGGGCCTTGCCGTCGGGGTGATCGAGAACGGCAAAGTCACCTACGTACGCACCGCCGGAGAACTCAGCGCAGGACAGGGCCGGCCCGTGACACCGGAAACGTTGTTTAAAATCGGTTCCAACAGCAAGGCGATGACCACGGCCCTGCTGGCGCGTCTGGTGCAGGCCGGCAAGCTCCACTGGGACGATCCGGTAACCAAATTCCTGCCCCGCCTGCGCATGTTCGATCCGTGGGTCACGCGCCACCTTCTGGTACGAGATCTGCTGGTGCACAACTCGGGGCTGCGCGAGGGGGCCGGCGATTTGATGTTATGGCCTGAACCCAACAGCTACACACGAGCCGATATCATCGCCGGTCTTGCCTATCTCAAGCCTGAGGCGAGCTTCCGTTCCGAGTACGCGTACGACAACAATCTGTATATCGTCGCAGGTGAGGTGGCCGCAGCGGCCGGAGGCGCGCCGTATGAGGAATTGTTGCGCCGCGAAGTGCTCGCACCGCTCGGCCTTACGCGTTGTCGCGTTGGGGGATCCGATGGCGAGGACGATGGTAATCTCGCTCTCCCGCACGCACGCGCTAACGGGCGAAATGTTCTGATCGATGTGGGTACGACCCCACCAGCACGGCTCACTTTTGCAGCCGCCGGAGGTGTGAGCTGCAGTCTGAACGACATGTTGTCCTGGGCGCTGAACTGGCTCGAACCGGACCCGTCCCAGAGGGCTTGGCTGGGGGCGACGCAGCGCATGGAGTTATGGACAGCACGCACACCGATGCCGATCTCGCCGCGGCAGCGGGCATGGGACCACAGCCATTTTTACGCTTACGGCTTGGGCTGGAGGTTGGCCGACGTCGATAGCGTCTGGAGCGTTTCGCACACCGGCACTCTGGGTGGCATGTATTCTGTGTTGAGCCTGCTGCCGGACTTGCGGAGCGGCTTTGTCATGATGACGAACGGGGAAGGGAGTGAGGCGCGCACTGTGATCAGCGAAGTGCTGCTCAAGCATTTTACGGCCCCTGGACAAGCACGGAGCGTTGATGAGTACGCCGATGAGCTGGCGCGCGAATCGGCAGCGCAGACGCAGTCCGTCGCGGTGGACACAGCCTCTAGACGGTCTGTGACCCCCGCTGAGGTGCCGACCTGGCTCGGAATCTGGCGCGATCCCTGGTTCGGCGAGGTGGCCGTTTGTGGCCGGGGAAGGAGCGTAAGGTTTGATGCGGCAAAGTCTCCGCTTTTGGCCGGGACAGTGATGCGGGTCGGGACGCGCTACCTGGTGGCCTGGGACAACGTTAACGTTGATGCCGAGGCCTGGTTGCGCCTGGTGCCAGGCAAGTCGTCGAGGGGAGCCAGGCTTACCATGGCCAAGGTCGATCCAGAGGCTGACTTCAGCTTCGATTTCGAGGATCTTTCCTTTACCCGGGTGCGCGCGTGTGAGTGAGCGGGGGACGGTTCGAATCGACCGCACACGGTTTGCGGCGATTGCCGTAATCGCGGCAATTGCACTCGCCGGGTGCACACGCGGGAAATCCGATAGGCAAGCCCAAGCGGCCGTGGATGCAATCCTGCACGATTACGACGGCAACGTGCCCGGCGCCTCGGTGCTCGTGCTCCGGGATGGTGTGCAACTGGTTCACCGCTCCTATGGCCTGGCCAACCTCGAGGAGCATATCGCGGCCATACCGGCCACCAATTACCGGCTCGCCTCGGTTACCAAGCAGTTCACCGCCGCCGCGATCCTGTTGCTTGCCGAAGAGGGTCGGCTCGGGTTGAACGATCGCATTCGTCAATGGCTACCGTCCCTCCCCGAAACGGACGATGCGATCACGGTTCGGCATTTGCTCACTCATCGCGGCGGGCTGATCGACTATGAGGACATCATGCCAGGCAGTGCGAGCGGCGAGAGCGTACCTGCGGATCTGTCGGAGCAATTGCGCGACATCGATGTGTTGCATCTGCTGGAGCGGGAACGACGGGTCTATTTTGCTCCCGGAAGCTCCTATCGCTACAGCAACGGCGGCTACTCGATGCTCGCCTTGATCGTCGAACGCGCCTCGGGACAGAGTTTCCAATCCTTTTTGCACGATCGAATCTTTCAACCACTGCACATGAGTCACACGCTGGCGTACGTGCGCGAGGGCCCGGCCATAACCAACCGTGCGTATGGGTACACAAAAACGAATGGCGTTTGGCACCGGACCGATCAGAGCCTGACCAGTGCGGTGCTCGGCGATGGAGGCATCTACTCCTCGATAGAGGATCTGGCCGAGTGGGACGCGGCCCTGTACGACAACCGGTTGCTGAGCGATGCGTCGCGGCGCCTGGCGTTCACCTCGTGGACGAAGACCGACGATGCGCAGGTGGACTACGGTTTTGGCTGGCGCATCACGGGCGAGACCGTTTGGCACTCTGGCGAGTCCATCGGGTTTCGCAACGTGATCGTGCGCTACCCGGGTCACCATCTGACCGTGATCATTCTCAGCAACCGCAACGATCCTGAGCCTTACCGAATGGCTCTTGCGATTGCAAAAGAATTCATGCGACGCTGATTGCTCCCGAAACACCGATGATCCTGCACAGTCGCTGCTGCCGGTAATGGTATGAACCTCGGAACCACGACATGGTTTGGCCAGCCGCGTGGGCTGGCAATCCTGTTCCTGACCGAGATGTGGGAGAAATTCTCCTACTACGGCATGCGCGCGCTGCTGGTCTATTACATGACCAAACAACTGATGATCGGACAAGGGCAAGCCTCGTTCATCTACGGGACCTATACCGCTTTTGCGTACTTCACGCCGATCTTTGGCGGGGCGATTGCCGACCGCTGGCTGGGAAAACGACGTGCGGTAGTCACGGGCGCGAGCGTCATGGCCGCGGGGCATTTCATGATGATGTTCGAACCACTGTTTTATCCCGCACTCGCCACGATCGCACTCGGCAATGGGTTGTTTCTGCCCAGCTTGCCCAGTCAAATCAATGACCTGTATCGACCCGAGGACCCGCGGCGAGCCTGGGCATACAACGTGTATTACGTAGGGATCAATCTTGGGGGCTTTCTGGCACCGCTGGTGTGCGGCACGCTCGGGGAAATCTACGGATGGCACTGGGGATTCGGTGCGGCCGGAGTGGGCATGCTGGTGGGGTTGCTGGTCTATGTTTGGGGCGGAAAGTATCTGCCCAGACAAAACATTCGGGGGCAAGAGGGGCCGCCGGCAGACCTGCCCGCAACGCGGTACGGTTCGACCTTCCTCGTTCTGCTTGCGATAGGAATCGCGGTGACCGTGTTCCGCAGTGCGTATGAGCAGGTCGGCAATACCGTTGCGTTATGGGCGGATGTAGGTGTCGACCGAAGCGCCGGAGTGATGATCATTCCGCGAACCTGGTTCCAGTCCTTAAACCCGCTTCTGGTGTTTTTGATGACCCCCATGTTGCTACGCCTGTGGCGGCGGAGCGCCGAGGCTGGGCACGAGCGCTCCTCGACGCAGAAAATGGCGGTTGGCGCGCTGATCGTGGCAGGCGCATATCTGCTGCTGGCGATCGTGGCCACAATGCATGGTCAGCAACCTGCCAGCTGGCTTTGGCTGGTGGCCTTTTTTGTCTTCTTTACACTCGGTGAACTTTATATTCTGCCGACAGGCCTTGGGTTATTTGCGCGACTGGCCCCGCCCCGGCTCGGCGCGACCACGGTCGGGGCCTGGTTTCTGATCATATTTAGCGGAAGCCTGAGCGCCGGTGCGATCGGTACCATGTGGAGTCGTGTGAGTCATTCGGCATTTTTTACCCTTCTATCGGTCATTTCGGTCCTGGCCGCGGCTTTGTTGCTCGGACTGGACCGCATCACCCGACGCGCCGAGAGTGCTACCCTCGTCAAATCGGTTCCCTGAATGGCCGATGGGCACGACGCGCACCGGTAATGCTCCGGAACTTGCGCCGCGGGGCTTCCCCGTACAGATACGGCTCCGGTCGACTCGTCGCACCGCCGCGAGTACGATGAGCCCGCCCCTCCATCAAGTGCGTAGAGCAATATTTTTTCCACAAAGCAGGGGAGCTGCCGTGACCGATAAGCAATCTGCCGCTATGGCAATGAACAAAATGATCCTGCGACCCTTGCTGTTTCTGGCCTGCGGAATTTGGCCTTACTTGGTGTGCGAGGCCGCACCCGGTCCCGCCGCGGACCTCATCATCACCAACGCCAAGGTCTGGACCGTCGACAAGTCCCGGCCGTCGGCGCAGGCCGTGGCCATCCTGGGCGAGCGCATCGTGGCCGTCGGATCGAATGCGGATGTCGGGGCATGGCGGGGTGCCAAGACTCAAACCATCGATGCGCAGGGTAAGTTGCTACTGCCGGGATTCGACGATGCCCACGTGCATTTTATCAGCGGCGGATCCCAGCTTGACTATGTGCAGTTGAATGATGCGGCGAACGCCGAGGAGTTTACGCGCCGCATTGGAGAAAAAGCGCGATCCGCCCGGCCCGGCGAATGGGTACTGGGGGGAGACTGGGACGAAACCAAGTGGAATCCGGCGGCAATCCCCACGAAGAAAATGATCGATGCGGTCACGCCGGACACCCCTGTGTTCGTAAGCCGCTATGACGGCCACATGGGCTTGGCCAACTCGGTGGCCCTCAAGATGGCGGGCATTACCAAGGAGACTCCCGATCCGCCCGGAGGCACGATCGTGCGCGATGAGCAAGGCAATCCGACCGGTGCGCTGAAAGATTCGGCGATGGATTACCTGGGCAAAGTCATTCCGCCGCTGACACACGAACAGCGCCTGCATGCCGCAAAACGCGCCTTAGCCCACGCCAGAGCACTGGGCGTGACCAGTGTGCAGGATATGAATCCGGACTACGCTGATATCGCGGTGTACTCCGAATTGCGCGAACGGGGGGAACTCACAACGCGCATTTACGCGGCACCGCTGATTCCTCAGGTTCAGGATCAAGCCAAGCTGGGCATTCGGCACGCGTTTGGCAGTTCGGACCTCCGTCTTGGCGCCGTAAAGGCCTACGCCGACGGCTCCCTGGGCTCAGGCACGGCCTATTTCTTCGAGCCCTTCAACGACCAGCCCGGCAACTACGGCTTGCTATCGGAAGGCATGCAGCCGCTTTCCCTGATGCGCGAGCGCATGATGGCCGCCGATGCCGCGGGCATCCAGATCTGTACGCACGCCATCGGGGACCGCGGAATTTCGATGATACTGGATCTGTATTCCGAGTTGGTGCAAGCGCACGGCGCTGCGGATCGAAGGTTCCGTATCGAGCACGCACAGCACATGGCCGCCAAGGACTTCGATCGGTTTGCGCAGCTCGGCGTCATTGCCTCTGTGCAGCCTTACCACGCCATTGATGATGGGCGCTGGGCGGAGGCGCGCATCGGACACGACCGCGCCAGTCGCACCTACGCGTTTCGTACCTTTTTGCAACACGGGGTGCGCTTGGCGCTGGGCACCGACTGGAATGTTGCTCCACTCAATCCGATGTTGACCGTCTACGCTGCGGTGACGCGCGCGACCCTGGATGGCAAGAATCCGAACGGCTGGTTTCCGGAGCAGAAGCTCAGCGTCGCGGAGGCGGTGGAGGCCTACACGATGGGTTCGGCGTATGCGGAGTTCCAGGATCAGGTCAAGGGCTCAATTTCAGCCGGAAAGCTCGCGGATCTGGTCTTGCTGAGTGAGGACATTTTTTCCATCGAGCCCGCCCGTATCCGCGAGGTGAAGGTCCTCAAGACGATTGTCGGGGGGAAGGTCGTCTGGGATTCCAGCGTTAATGGTGGCAGCGAACTCACCAGCAGGTGATCGATTCTGCCATGGCCCGTTTGTGCTGCGTTCTTACCGGAAGTATGATCCGCCCAGAACATCCCCGGACAATACGCACACGAGGTGCCCAATGATGCGGCGCGCGCGAGCCGGACTCCTGATGGCATTGTGCAGTGTGATGGCGGTGGCCGCGGACCACGGTCCTGCCGGCATGAAGATGGAGCATCCGGGAGACACCGCCCTATCGCAGGAGCAATCCGGGGAGTGGGTGTACAAAAGTTTCCCCGGACTGGCGCGCCTGTACATCTATGACAAGGATGGGGCAGGGGTGTCGCACTGCATCGAAGGTTGCGCTTCGGCGTGGCCGCCACTCCGCACCACGATTGGTGCCGTCGGAGAGAAGGTCGGGGACTGGTCGGTTTTTGCCCGGGACGATGGCGTTCGACAATGGGCGTACAAGGGTCGCCCGGTCTATACGCGCTTTCACGATATCCAAGAGGATGCCCAAAGCCTCGCGGCCGAGGGATTCCATCTGCTCACGCCCTAGAGCGGGCCGCAATTGTTCCCCGCGCGTGGCGCCGTGCGCCGCACCATGTGGGACACTCCTCAATCGGAACGCAGGCTCGCAATTCCGCACCTGCAGGGCGGGCTTCTCCACCGTGCTTAAGGCCTTCGTGCGCGGCCATGATTGACGGTGCTGCCGTTTTGGACGACGATCTTAATCCTTCCGGCTAGTGGTTTGCTGCGGCGCTGCGGCGACCCAGTCTTTGGAGAAAATCAGATGACCGTGCTGAGCAGTTCGCGGCAGAGCGCGAGCCGATGCCTGTTGGGACCACTCGTGGGCAGCCTCACTGCCGTGCTGATCCTGGCCACGGCTTTCGTGGCGCCTGCTCGCGGCGCCGATGGGACGTCGGCTGAGGCGGCCGCTCCCCCGCCCGACGGAGCAAAGTCCCTTCCTCGGGTACGGCTCCTCTCCCAGGAGCAGTATTTCAATTCCCTGGCCTATGTCTTCGGGCCCGACATCACCGTGGCCGCTCACTTCACGCCGTTTCGCAGAACCGACGGCCTCGTGGAGACCGGCGCCTCGGCCGCCGGGGTGACGGCCGGACAGATCGATGAATTTCAACGGACCGCCATGTCCGTCGCGGACCAGATTGTCGGCCCTCAGCACAGGAATTTCCTGGTGCCGTGCGCTCCGCGGAACGAGCATGCGGCAGATCACAGGTGCGCCGAGAAGTTCGTTCGACCGGTGGGTCGACTCCTCTACCGCCGGCCGTTGAGCAAGGAGCAGGAGGGCGGGCTGGTCGAGCTCGCGGACAAGAGCGCCGAAAAGCTGGCCGATTTCTATGGGGGCCTGGCCGTTGCGATCAATGCCATGCTGATCTCGCCCGATTTCCTGTTCATGATCGATACCTATGAGCCTGATCCGGCTCACCCGGGCGGCGTGCGTTTGGATGGATTTTCCTACGCCACACGCCTCAGCCTGCTGCTCTGGAACTCGGCTCCGGACGATGAGCTGATCCGGTCCGCGGAGACCGGCGAGTTGCAAACGCCGGCCGGCCGCACCCGGCAGGTCGATCGGCTTCTTTCCAGTGCTCGGCTCGAAACCGGCGTTCGCGCCTTCTTTGATGACATGCTCGGGTTTGATGATCTGGCCAGTCTTTCAAAAGATGCCCGAATCTATCCGACCTTCAGCGGGGTCACGCTGCAGGATGCGCGTGAGCAGACCCTTCGCACGATCATCGACCAGCTCATCAGCAAGAAACAGGATTACCGGGATCTGTTCACCACACGGGACACGTTCATTTCACCCTCGCTGGCCGCCGTCCTGCAGGTACCCGCGCCCCCCGGATGGTCGCCGTACACCGCTCCGGCTGACAGCGCGCGAGTCGGACTGCTGACGCAGATCAGTTTCCTTTCAGGTCATGCCCACCCGGGACGCAGTTCCCCGACGCTGCGCGGCAAGGCGTTGCGCGAGCTGCTGCTCTGTCAGGCGGTTCCCCGCCCACCGCCGAATGTGGATTTTTCGATCATTGAGAATCCGAACTCGACTCTTAAGACGGCCCGTGAACGCCTCACCGCCCATCGGGCCAATCCGGTCTGCGCGGGCTGCCACAAGCTGACGGATCCCATCGGGCTCGCCCTTGAAAATTTTGACGGCGCCGGCCAGTTTCGGGACAACGAACGCGGAGCGCCAATCGACACCACCGGATCACTGGACGGACGGGAATTTACCGACGCGCTGGGTCTGGGCCAGGCGTTGCACGATCACCCGGCGCTTCCGGCCTGCCTGGTGCGTCGCGTATACAGTTATGCGATCGGAAGTCCCGTACCCGCATCGGACAAGACGGCGCTTCCTCAGTTGACGAAGGGGTTTGCCGAGGCCGGTTACCGGTTGCCGGAATTGTTGCGGGCGGTTGCGCTGAGCTCAGGATTCTCCGAGGTTAGTGCGCGCCCACCGCCGGACCGGGTCGCATTGGACCACGGGTCGCCGCAGCAACACTTAAGCCTGACTCCCACGGATGGGGAAATTCGCAAATGACGAAGAAATCGTTTTTGGCCGATCTGGGTCGGCGTCGTGTGCTGCGCGGGATCTTGAACGGCGGTGCGGTCTATGTCGGCTTGCCCTTGCTCAACTGCTTCTTGAACGACAGCGGCACCGCGCTGGCCTCGGGTGCTCCTTTGCCGATTCGCTTTGGAACCTGGTTCTGGGGTCTGGGCATGAACTCGAAGCGTGTTCGTTCCGAAAACCGTGGGCGCTCATTACGACTTGCCCGAGGAGCTCAAGGCGCTCGAGCCGGTGCGCGATTACGTCAACGTGTACACGAATCTGAACGCGTACCGGGACACGGCGCCGAACCTTTGTCATTACTCCGGCTGGGTGATCACCAGGGCGGGCTCTGCGCCGGTGAGCGGCGAGGATCGACCCGGGGAGACGCTCGATGTGACGATCTCGCGGAAAATCGGCCGTACGGTCCGGTTTCAGACTCTGACCGCGACCGCGACCGGGGACATCCGGACGAGCTATAGCTATGTTAATGCGAACTCTCCGAACGCCGCCGAGTGGTCGCCGCTGAGTCTGTACAGGAAACTGTTCGGTGGCGATTTCCAGGATCCCAACGCGAACCACTTTTCGCCCAGCCCGCGCGTCATGGTCAGAAAGAGCGCGCTCTCCGGTGTGCTCGAGGAAACCAAGAAGCTCTCCAAGGAAGTGGGCAGCGAAGACAGGGAGCGCCTCGAGCAATACTTCAGCGGAATCCGCGATCTGGAAGTGCAGTTCGATCGTCAGCTGACCAAGCCCGAGCCCATTGCCGCCTGTCACGTGCCCCCGGAAATCACCGAAGAGCCGAAGCTGGGCATGGACACGGCCCTGGTCGCCCATCGCCACCAGCTGATGACCGACCTGCTGGTTGTGGCGCTCGCGTGCGATCAGACCCGGGTGTTCAACATGGCGTACTCCGTGTCGCAGGCCTCGACCACCAAAGCGGGTTATGAAAAGCCGCATCACACGACGACCCACGAGGAACCGGTGGATAGCGCGCTCGGATATCAGCCCACGGCATCGTGGTTCCTGCGCCGGTCCATGGAGTCATGGGCCTACTTCGTCGAGGCGTTCACCAAGGTGAAGGAAGGCGACGGCACCCTGCTCGACAACACGCTTATCTACGGGTCGACGGACCATGCGTGGGCGCGCATCCATTCGCTCGATGGCATCCCGGCCTTTACCGCCGGTCGCGCCGGAGGGCGCATCAAGACCGGATTGCATATCGACGGCGGCGGCACGCCGGCGACCCGCGTCGGCTACACCGCCATGAGGGTCATGGGCGTGGACGCCAACGCGTGGGGAACGGGCAGTAACAGGACCAGTTCCGAACTGGGCGAGATTCTTGTTTAGGCGCCGCCGGTCATCACGGCAACGGATAAGGAAGCCGGCGGGTTCGCTCGGTGCTCAAGGATCGCGGATCAAGTATGCACATGAGGGCAGAAAGGTACGGGCGCCACACCTCTCGAAGTAGAGGTCGGGCACGCCGCACGGTGGTGTTCGCAGGCGCGGGCGGTAGTGTTGGCGTGCTGTCGCGGTCATGATCGCCGGGTGCAGCCCGGCTCCTGGTTCGTCACAGGCGGCGAGGAATTTGTAGCGCCCGCACTTCCCGTCGGGATCCGGATCGAGCCGACAGAACTCGAAGGCCCGGTTTTCGCAGACGCCTCTGGTCGGACGCTGTATCGCTGGCCGCAGAAAAATCTTCGCAACGGGAATGCGGGCGATCCCACGGGCACCTCATTCTGCACGAACACGAAGACGACGGTAAACGCCGGACTAATGAGCCCATACCCGGCCGGGTTGGCGTTGCCGGACCTGGACACCCGGGTGGCCTGCACGGTGGCCTGGCCCCCGGCCACGGTGGCGACCGGCGGGAAGCCGATGGGACGCTGGACGATCATTGAGCGCAAGGACGGTATCAAGCAGTGGGCGTACGATGAGGCTCCGCTGTACACCTCAGCACCTGGACCAGCGACCCGGCGACGTGTTCGGCGGTTCGGCAAGGTACGCAGGCGGTGACGGGCCGGCCACGTCGCGAGCCGGTCGGACCGCCGCCGGACGTGCCGCCGGGCTTTGGGGTGAAAACGACCAGTGCCGGCCGCCTGCTGGTGACCGATCGACAGCTGTCGGTCTACGTTTCTGACGGTGACGGGCCGGACGCGTCGGCCTGCGACAAAGAATGTTCGAAGAACTGGGTACCGATGGCGGCGCCGGCCGAGGTCCGCCCGCACGGGGACTGGACAACATTCCTAAGATCGGACGGCACTCGCCAGTGGGCGTTTCGGCACAGAGCCCTGTATCGCTACGCGCTCGATCGCCATCCCTACAGCCTGGAGGGGAGCGATGTCCCAGGATGGCACAACATCTACACGCAGCGGGCCCCCGATCCACCGGCGGGCTTTACGGTGCAGGACACGACAGCCGGGCAGGTTCTTGCCGACGCGCACGGGATGACGATCTACACGTTCCGCTGCGCAGACGATGCGGACGACCAGTTGAGCTGCGATCATCCGACCACGACGCAGACCTACCGGATCGCCTTTTGCGGGGGCGGCGACGCTGCCCGATGCCTGCGGTCATTTCCGTATGTCGTGGCGCCGCCGAACGCGCCGACCACAGGCCGGACCTGGCGCGCGGTGGATATTGATCCTGCGACCGGGCGGTTTGCACAGCCCCAGCAGAAGGGATCCGTGCACGTGTGGGCTTATCGGGATCGCCCCGTCTACACCTACAGCGGCGACCGGCAGCCCGGGGATGTGAATGCGGACTCTCATGGCGAATTTCGGGGCGAACGCAATGGGTTTAATGCCATATGGCTTCGCGACGATTACTTTGGCCGCACAGGATAGTTAGCCTCTTGAACACTCGCGCATGGCTTTCATTGAAACGCACGACGCTCGTATCGGGTGGCGTGCTGCAGAGTGTCGCTGACCGCTCTCGCGTGCTCGGCGATACTGTGTGAGGCGGCGGAAGGCGCTCCAGCCGGCGCCGCGCGGCGGGAAGATCGCCTACGCGCTGGTGAGCCTGCATTGGGCCACCTATCAAAGTGCGGACGGGTAAGGCCGAATGCCCGAACGGCTACAACGAAGGCCCCAGGGAGCAGTTCAAGAAGCTTTTCCCGGATGACGGAACGGTGCGCACTCTGCAGGAGACAGAACTGAGGCGGGAGATCGAGGGATGGTTCCCGACTCCGGCACCGGACGGATTGGAGTTCCACCAAGCCACCGGACCCACGGCGCTGGGCATGAATCTCGATGGCACGAATGACGCCAGGGACTTCAAGAGTCCCGACGGACAGGAAGGAATCGATAACCAACTGTACCGGGCCCTGGGCTGCGTCAACAGCTATCGCGGACCGCAAGGCGCAAACGACTTCTTTGACAACGAGGAAATCGGCAAGGACGACTACAACCGGCTGATCCTGGAGGTCTCGGGCATCGAGACGCTCGCGGACTCGAAGAACGTCACGGTCACCATTTACCGGGGTCGCGACCCCTTGCTTGCGGATGCCGGAGGCACCAGTTACCTGCCCGGCGGCACGCAGCGCGTCGATCTACGCTGGGGGTGGCGTTTTGTTCAGAGATACCGCGGCAGGATCGAGGGCGGCGTGCTGATCACAGAGCCCGGTGACTTGGCGTTTCCCTGGGCCACGTTTGGGCTGCCGGCCGATGAATACGTCCACGACGCGCGGTTCCGAATCAAGCTCACTCCCACCGAGGCCGAAGGACTGATCGCCGGGTACGTAGATCTTGAGACCTGGTACTTGCAGACGATGAAGTCGGAATCCACGCACCATCAAAGTTACGGGCAACTGTCGCCGCCCTCGCTGTACAAGGCCTTCCGGAGCGTCGCCGATGCGTATCCGGACGCGAAAACCGGCGCGAACACGGCGATGTCCTCCGCCCTGCGTGCGAAGTTCGTACAGGTGTTCGTTTTGCCGGTGCCCGAAGGGGCGATTGAGGCAGCGCTGGCCCGACCACGGGCCTTGCCGTACACCGGACCGCCCAAGTGAGGCCAGACAGGCGAGAACGATCGAAGGCGCGAGGCACCACCGCCAAAAGGACACCCTAGGTCAGCGGCGTAAACCCGTCGGCGCTCCAGTCCTCGCTCCCGACTCCATGATGGACAATAAAGAGTCCCGCAGGATCGAACTGCGCCTTGATCGAGCGGAGCTGCGGGTAATTCGATCCCCAATAATCCGCCTGCCAGGCGCGATTGAAATAGTTGCTCTCTGACACGTAGGAGCCGGCGGCCGGAGCCACTTTTCGTAGCTCTGCCGCGGCCCGGTCAATGGCCTGCGAATCCGCACGGGCCGCGGCGATATCCATCTTCGGACGCGCTTGACCCGGATAAGCGGGACCTTCGCCATCGGCGATGATGGCCAAGGCGAAGGACTCAAGCACGGCGGGGTTCGTTGCCGTCCTCTGCGTGGCCGCAAGTGCTTCGGCTGGCGCTCCGGCCAGACCCTTGTTGATGTGCAATTCCAACTGTTTGTAACGACTGGCCGCGAACAGCGCGTCGGCCAGTGCTTTCTGCCGATCCACCTTGAGCAGACTGGCCGGCAGCCACAGCGAATCGTACCCATGCAGGTACGCGCCCACCTGGTCCTGATCGCCCCGCCACCAGGCGTGTGCGGGGAGTGCGCCTTCGCGTGTGTCGTGGATCATGGAGGGGTTGTCCTTCAGATCCCACCAACTGCGGGCGGGCAAAGCACCAATTCGGAGCGGGGGGCGCATCACAAAGTCCGCGGGCGATGCCTGGACCCAATCGATGAAGGGCTGCCAAACCTTGGCTGACTGATCCTTGTCCAGGCCTTGACTGACCATTGAAATTCCGAGCGTGTTGTCGGGACCAAATTTAAGCTGCTCGCCCCAATGCGGATTGAAGAGCTGATCGGCGTAGAAGGCGACGCAATGGGAAATGAGCTTGGCGTAGGCGGCGTCCGATTGAGCCTTGACGGAGCCCCCGGCAAATCCCAGAAACTGCGGCAGGTCATGGGTCCGGAGCGTGAGCCGAGTGAGCACTCCAAACGTGCCGCCGCCCCCTCCCTTGATCGCCCAGAAAAGTTCCGGATTGGTGCACGCGTTGGCCACGCGCACCCGGCCATCGGCGGTCACAATTTCGGCTTCCAGAAGGCTCGCGGCGGCCGTGCCAAAGGCCTTCGAGAAGGATCCAAATCCGCCGCTTTGAACCAGTCCGGCCACGCCCACCGAGGTGCATCCGCCTCCCTGGACGTAGCGCCCGCCCGCTGTCGTGACAGCGTTGTACAGATCCATCCACACGGCGCCGGCCTCGCCGGTGACCGCCGGGGCTGGTGCGAGCGCTCCCTCGCACCCCTCGGGCACAAACGCATCGTGCAGGGCGACTTTGTTCATCGCTCGTGTCCAGATCAGGAGCGAATCGGGGGCGTTGGATGTGCCCAGATAGCTGTGGGCGCCCCCCTTAACCACGAGCCGCAGATTGTGTTCGCGCGCGAATGTGACCGCGGCGGCGATGTCGGCGGCGTTCCTCGCCTTGACCGCGTAGGCGCTGGGGGCTGGGGTCCAGGCGTCGAGCCAACCGGAAACCTGGGTGCCGCCGGGCTGATCACCGACCCAATAGGGGTTGCGGATATTTTGCAGCGCCTCGCGGCAGGCGAGGCTGCCCGGCTCGGCCGCGCACGATTCGAAGAGGCCATGCACCCGGATCAGATTGCCGCCCACAGCGCTCTTGAGTTGCTCCCAAGTTTCCGGCTTCGGCCACGACGGATCGGAAGGCCGCACGCGCGGTATTCTTTTGCGAGGCGCGAGGGCTGCTGCCGAGCGCGCTATCGGCGCGGTCCATCCGCCGGCCACGAGCGGCAATAGACCCAGAGATTGGAGGACGGTCCTTCTTTTCATTCGATCGGACGTAAGGTGATAGGGAACCTCGAGGGCCCGAATACCTTATCGCCGATCACTTGGAAAAACTACTCGCGTCAGGAACCGATTTGCAGGGCACACAAGGGCCTAGGGCAGCGTCAGCGTCCTCGGTTTCTGCGCGTGCTCGTCGGTCGACAGCCGATGGAAAGCCAGCGGCGAGTTCACCCCGAAACGCGTTGCCGCCACCCGGCGCTCCAGGAGGCGAATCTCTTGCATACGCTTTGCGGTGGCGGGCCAGGTTCCCCAATTCGACAAAGCCCTTTGCGCCTTGTCGAACCGGGTGAATCCGAAGGTCCTCATGAGCGTTCCTACGTTCTGTCCAAGGTCTTTAGGCGTTTAGGGCAATGGCGTAGCCGCTGCGCTCGCTCGTTTGGCTGGCTGCTGTGGCCGTTCCGACGGAGAGCACGAAAATCTGTCCTGCCGTGATGAGCAGGGCCGCCAAGAATCCAATTCCTCGATGCGTGTTCATGTAAGTTCTCCTGAGAGGATGCGTTTTTCGACTCTGTAGTCACCAAACTCCGCATCGTCCCTGAAGTTTCACGAACTGATGCGGTAGCTTCCGTAGGAGAGATTCTGGGCAAGAGGCCGCGCAGCAGCAAACGCAAGAAGTGAAGGGGCCCTCAGTAAAACTGAAGTGTGCTCGTTGGTGAGTCAGTGCATCGCGCCCCCGCCGTACCCAACGGTTAATCGCGCCTTACTGGAGCAATTTCAGGGCGTTCTGCAAGGTCTTATAAGTCCCCCAGGCCAACGGCAATCCCACACCCAGCCACGCCAGCAGCGCGCCGAGGCTAAATCCGCCGCGGCCAATGCGGAGAGATTCAGGCGTTGGCGGACTGGTGGCCGATTGTCGCTCGGCGAGAACCTGCGCCACTTGTGCATCGCTCATATGCCACTTTGGGGCCACCGGGCGGATGCTCGCATTGGCGATCAACCCGATCACGAGCATTCCGACTAGAACATAAAATATGGAATCGTAGACATGCGCGTGGCTGATGCCCTGCGCTAAGCGTGAATCGTGCAGATAGTTGACCAGCACCGGTCCAAGAATTCCGGCGGTCGACCAGGCGGTCAACAGCCGGCCATGTACGGCGCCCACAAACAGGGTGCCAAACATGTCTGCCAAGTAGGCGGGGATGGTGGCGAATCCGCCGCCGTACATTGAAGCAATGACGCATACGAAAGCGGCAAATACTCCGACCAAGCCCGCGCGAGACAGTGGCGTCAGGGCGGCGTAGCAGAGCACGCCGAGGACAAAAAATGCATAGTAAACCGCCTGGCGGCCAATGCGATCGGACAGAGAAGCCCAGAAAAAGCGGCCGGCAATATTGAACAGAGAAAAGAGACCGACGAATGCAGTACCCACTCCGGCGGCGAGGGTGCGCTGGGCGTCGGTGAAATGTTCAAACGGAATCGACGGGTCGTGAAACAGCCGGCCACCAAAAATATCCTGCAGTAAGGGGGATGCCGCCCCGATCACGCCAATGCCTGCGGAGACATTCATGCACAACACCAACCAGATCAGCCAGAACTGGGGTGTGCGATGGGCATTGGATAGCTCTACGTGGCTGGCAGTAATCATGGCGCGCGCGCGCGTGGCCGGCGGCGTCCAGCCCTCTGGCGTCCATCCCTTCGGCGCGACACGATAGCCGAAGGCACCCGTCAGCATAACCACGAGGTACAAAAGCGCGAGCACCACGAGCGTTTGCCAGACACCCACTGTCGTGGGCGTCTTGAAATGAGTGATCAGCAAGTTCGCCAACGGGGTACCAATCAGCGCCCCACCGCCAAACCCCATGATGGCCATTCCGGTGGCCATGCCCCGACGATCGGGAAACCAATTGATCAAAGTCGAGACAGGCGAGATGTACCCCAAGCCCAGGCCAATTCCTCCGATTACTCCAGCCCCAAGCCACATCAACCAGAGTTGGTGCAGATAGACGCCTATCGCGGCAATAAACAAACCTCCGCACCAACATAGGGCGGCGACCACTCCGGCTTTGCGAGGTCCGTTTCGTTCGAGCCAACCGCCCCAGACGGCGGCTGCGATGCCAAGCAATACAAAGAACAACGTAAACATCCAGCCCAGATCAAATTGGCTCCAGTCGCAGTCAGAGGCAAAGAGCGCGCGGCCGGTGATGGCGAGCTTTCCGGCGAAGGAGGTGGCATCACCTGCGCATAGCATGGGCTTCGCGGCCCCATGAGCTGCGGCGACCATACGTCCGAGCGGTACCCAGAACACAGAAAAGCCATAAGCCATGCCAATGCACAGATGAATCGCCAAGGCCGCTGGGGGTACAAGCCAACGATTGAAGCCGGGACCGGCAATGATGCGATCACGGTCCAGGAGTCCTGGTGATCGCGTTGAAGTTGAGCGCGTTATTGCCATGACCACTGCTCCCACATATGTGTGTGTCGTGCTTGGCGCCCGCGCTTGCGCAACTCAATGCGGTGGGCGGGCATTTCTTGTCTTTCCCGGGATCGCATCGTACCGCCTTATGTTTTTGTCGCGCAATTGGCGAGCAGATGGGGCGCCTTGGTTCGTGGAGCCGGCGCGATCAGCACAGGCGTCGCGACTGATTTTTATAAAATGCCTCAATTACAAGCGCTTGCCCCCAGAAAGTAAGACTGGCCCGATGGGTGCAGCTCTCCTAGCGTTGCAATTGCCCCAATGAGGGTCAATTCATGCTGCGCACTCACCCTCTTCTGAGGGACCTTGTCGTGGTCTACATCGTAATCACGCTCGCCATGGCCGCCGGATTCCTGTGCGCTCGTACGCCATGGCGCCAATACTCTCGGCTGCCGCATCTGGCACTGGTGACTTCTCTCATCGCCGACGCGTCTTGGACGATTCTCCGTAGCAATTGGTCCGCGCGTGTCATTCCTCACGGTAATCCTCAATTGGTTCTCGTGGTGGAGTTGTTGTACTTGATTGCCGTGGGGGCCCTGGTGGGATTGGTCTTCCCGGGCCGCCGGCGCGACGCACGGCTCAAGCGTGGTACAGAAATCCGAAATAATCCGCGCACCGCAACCTTCGCGAGCAGGGCGAGGAGCAGCAGGGGAATCACCTTGGCCGGTGTGGCCCTCAATGCCCTGGACGAAACCAAACATTTCAAGCTTATCGGTACCACGGGGACCGGCAAATCCACGGCCATCCGAGAGATCGTGCAGTCCGCCCTCGATCGTGGCGATCGTGCGATCATCGCCGATCCCGACGGAGGCTACCTGGATAGGTTTTTTTCAGCGGACCGGGGCGATCTGATTCTCAATCCCTTCGACGAGCGATCCAGGAGCTGGGACCTGTTCGCCGAGCTCACGGACGAGTTCGACGTCGAACAACTCGCCCGGGCGCTGATTCCCGACACGGAGGGTGAGGATCGCTCCTGGCGCGGGTATGCGCGAACATTCTTTACGGCCGTGACGCAGCAATTGTGGGGACTGGCCAGAACCGGCAGGCACACCATCACCTTGGGTGAGCTCTACCGCGTACTCACTATGGCCCCTCATGAAGAACTCAAGATCCTGGTGCAGGATACTCCCGCGCAATCGTTCCTGGAAAATGGGAACGAGCGCATGTTCGGATCCATCCGCTCGGTGGCTGCCAGCAGCATCGCGGCTCTGGCTTATATGGCACGCCAGCGCGGCCCGGCGCTGAGCCTTCGCCATTGGATCAGAAGCCCAGCGGGGCATCGAGTGTTATTCCTGCCTTACTCGGCGACCCAAATCGCCGCGCTTCGCTCGCTGATTTCGGCCTGGCTGCGCCTGTCAATATTCGAGACCATGTCAGGGCCTGATCGGGACCAGCGACTGTGGTTCGTTATCGATGAACTTGACGCGCTGGGCACAATCGACGGGCTCAAAGACGCCCTCGCGCGCCTGAGGAAATTCGGCGGCCGCTGTGTGCTGGGCTTTCAGTCCATCGCGCAAGTGTCCGACACCTACGGGCAGGGCGAAGCGCAGACCATTGTTGAAAACTGCGGCAACACCCTGGTGCTGCGCTGTTCTGCCAGCGAGCAAGGAGGCACGGCCCGGTTCGCAAGCCGGCTGATCGGTGAGCGGGAGGTGGTCCGACACCACGAATCAAGATCCCGACGACCCGGCGAGTGGCGATACTCGCGAACGTTCAGCGACCAGCACGTGACCGAGGCCGCGGTGCTGCCGAGCGAAATCGAGCAGCTCCCGGATCTGGCCGGTTACGTAAAACTCGCCAGTTCGCCTTCCTGGTGCCGGGTGAAACTGCGTCGGCTATAGGGATATCACTCCATTACGAGGGGACTGCAAGCGGATCCGGTGAGCGCAGTTCGGTCGACGAGTGAACAAATCAGGGAATCGACTGTCTATTTCGATTGCGGTGCTCGAGCAGCGCCCAAGCGGAATCCTTGGTAGCCGGTCTCTTGAAAATGGGTAATCACAAACCAGTTAGCCGCCTGACCGCGGCAGGAGATGAGGTCCATGAATGATGTTCGACGTATCTCATATGCCCGCGGAACAATGATTGCGTGCGGGATTGCGCTTCTTGGCGCAGCAGGTACCGCATTGGCGGATGAGCAGGCAGAGGCCTCGCGGCCGGCGCCCACGAAGGAGCAGCGGGAAAAGATGGCCGTTGAGCACGAACAGATGGCCGCGTGCCTTCGCTCGGATCGGGCGATCGAGGAGTGCCACGCAATGATGCAAAATCACCACATGATGCACCATCATCCGAGCACCGATCAGTCCACCACACAGCCCGAGCCAAAGTAAGGGGAGGGGTAGGAACCCCGACTGGACGGGCTGCTCATGCCCGCCAAGGTTGATATCCCCGCGGGGACTTGCGGCGGCAAGTCCCCGTGACGGGGCACTTTCAGAAGCTCAGGTTAGCTCCTAGGGCCTTTCACAACCAATAGCTGCTTGGTCACGCTATTTCGATCCGTGGCGCACGCGAGTTCACTACGCAACGATCACACACGATTGCGCGCTCAAGAGGCTCGTTAGCAAACTGAAGCGTGGCCGCTCGGCGCCGAGTTTTTTCTGTGCCGTCGCGCTAGAAACAGCCTCTCGCCAAGTGCAGACACTCTGTAGTCAGATGTCGGCCCTCAAGAGGCGGCGCCTGCGGCGCATGGGTAGGGGGCATGACCAACACACTGGCGGTATTAATGGCAGCCTGCGCGCCGCTCGTGCATCCCACGACGCTGCGGGCCTTGATTGATGTCGAATCCGGGGAAATCCCTATGCCGTCAGTATCAATCGTCCCCAGGCGCTCAAAAAGCGCGGCATCAACCCGCCGTTAGTTGTCCAGCCTCGCTCCGCCGCCGAGGCGCTTAAGCTCACCGAGAGCCTTCTCACCCGGGGCTTCAGTGCCAGCGTAGGCCTGGCCCAATCAACGTCGAGCATTGGGCAGGAGCGGGTATCCGCATGGCGGACCTATTCAATCCCTGCATCAATCTTACGGTGGCGCAGCGCGTGCTGCTGGACTGCAACGCGAAACAGGGCGACTTGCGCAGTGAACGCCAACGGCTGCAGCAGACGCTCAGCTGTTACAACACGGGCAATTACTTGGCCGGGTCGCGTAACCAGTACCCAGCAAACCTGAGAAACGCTGCCCGCCGGTTCCGTGACCGAAACACCCGTTCCGCCCGGAGTCCAGCGTGATCAAGCGCCGGAATCGCACCACTGCGCCAAGGACCGTGGGTTTGGGCAGCGTCCTGTGCTCGACCCTCGCGCTCGCTCAGGCGTCGCCCTTCCAGACTGGCGCGACCGCGCTGGAGACGAACCTTCTTGCGATTCTGACCCCGGTCGCCGTGATTCTGGTGATTGGTCTGGGAGTCATGGCGATGGCGAATCGGATTGCGTGGGGCTGGTGCATCGGCGCAATCGCCGGCATCGCGATCAGCTTTGGCGCTCCGCAAATCGTGGGCTGGATCCGATCGATGTTTGGCGTCTAGGGGCGCGACAACATGGCCACTCCCGCTCGGAATCTAACAATCGATCAGCTGTTCGTGGGTGCGACGCGCCCACCTATGCGCTGGGGCGTCACCTACGCGGCCTTGCTGATCAATTTAGTGCTCACGATGGAGGTGTTCCTGCTGACACGGAACCTGCTGACATTGGGCATAGCGCTGCCGATACACGCGATCAGCGCCGCACTGTGCCTGCGCGACGCGCGCATCTTTGATTTGATGTTCCTCTGGATGCGCACTCACGCGCCCGCCCTTCTGGCCAATGGAAGGGCCTGGAAAGCGGCCAGCTATTCACCCCTTCCCGTGGCGCTACCCAACGCGCGCGGCCGTCGCCGAGTGGCCGCGGCAACCCTCTGGGTCTGAACGTGCGCGCCTCGCTACGTCGATCGGTGCAGACAGAGAGACTCCTCGCCGAGCATATTCCCTATGCGGCGCAGGTCACCGACACGGTGGTCCGTACGCGCGAGGGAGACTACGTGCAGACCTTCCGGCTGAGTGGTCTGTCGTTTGAGTCCGCCGATGACCGTGAGCTCAACGACTGGCACGAACGCCTGAACGTGCTGTGGCGAAATATCGCAAGCCCGCAAGTGGCGCTCTGGACGCACCTGATTCGACGGCGCGAGAGCGCATATCCCGAGGGTGAATTTGCGCCAGGATTCGCCCGTGATCTCAATCAAAGGTACCGCCAGCGCCTCAAGCACGAGACCTTGATGGTCAATGACTTGTTTCTTACGGTTGTATTCCGACCGCTCCGCATGGCGGCACGTGTGTTGACAATGTCGGCGCTGCGTCACCCCGAGCGAGGCAGTGACAGAGCCGCCCGCGCCATGGCACTGGAATCCATCGCAAAGCTCGCCTCGCTCCTTCGCGCCGCGCTGGCTCGTTACGAACCCATTCCTCTGACGGTGAGGCCTATCGGCGCGCGGGGCCTATGCTCGGAGACCCTTGAGTTCCACTCCTTCCTGATCAACGGGGAACGCGCTCAAGTGCCGCTCCCGCGGGGGCCCCTGTACGAGAGCCTGGGCACTTCGCGGGTGCTTTTCGGGAGGGAGCTGATCGAGTATCGAACCGCCAGCCGGACCAGGTTTGGCGCAATGCTCGGAATCAAGGAATACCCGGCGCAGACCACCCCCGGCCTGCTCAATGCACTGCTCGCAACGCCGTTCCCCTTGATACTCACGCAATCCTTCGCGTTCCTGAGCAAGCCGGCTGCCCAGGCGTTACTGCAGCATCAGCACGTTCGGCTCGCCAATGCGGGCGACTTTGCGCATTCACAGTCGGCCGCGCTTCACGATGCGCTTGATGCGCTTACCAGCAATCATTTCGCCATGGGTGAGCACCATCTGTCGCTGCAGGTGCTATCTGATCCTTGCCCGGCCAGCCTCGAAGCTGGGCCCAGCGTCGTTCTGGAACAATTGGGTGAACGC
This sequence comes from uncultured Gammaproteobacteria bacterium, assembly GCA_963717335.1. Lineage (GTDB taxonomy): Bacteria > Pseudomonadota > Gammaproteobacteria > Steroidobacterales > Steroidobacteraceae > FEN-1191. The sequence goes on from CAVQVZ010000007.1 coordinate 58,065, forward strand.
CTGAGCGTTGCCCGCGCGTTACTGGCCGAGACGGGCATGGCTGTCGCCCGCGAAGATCTCGCCCTGGAAGCGGCGTATTGGGCCCAGCTGCCCGGCCATTTTCCGATGCGCCCGCGACGTGCACCGATTACCAGCCGAAACTTTGCGGCGCTAAGCCCCTGGCATAACTATCCCAGAGGCCGCGCGGAGGACAATCATTGGGGCGAGGCGCTTACTGTCCTGAAGACATCGGCCGGCTCTCCGTTCTATTTTTCGCTCCATGCCAGCGATCCGTCCAGCGCCGAGGCGCCCCGGGACATCGGGCACACGTTCCTGTGCGGACCCACGGGTTCGGGCAAGACGGTCTTGATTGGCTTTCTGATAGCGATGTTGACCAAGCAGAAGGCCACCCAGGTGGTGTTTGACAAGGACCGCGGCCTTGAGCTTCTGGTTCGCGCACTCGGAGGGACTTATCTGCCACTGCGGAACGGAAAGGCCACCGGGTTCAACCCGCTGCAGCTGGATCCTACCCCTGCGAATACGGAGTTCCTGAAAGGCTGGCTGCGGGCGCTCTGCTCTCGTACAAAGCCGCACACGGCCCGCGAAGGGGCCGATCTCGATCATGCTCTTGTCGGAACTCTGGCGCTTGAGCCGAGTGCCCGGCGGCTTTCGCGCCTAATTGAGTTTTTGGACCCTACCGATCCTGAGGGCATATATGCGGGCCTGGCGCCATGGTGCGCCAGCACAAACGGTGCCTATGCGTGGGCATTCGACAATGCGAAAGATGCCATTAACCCGCTCCTGGCGGGCACGGCCATGCTCGGGTTCGATGTCACAGATTTTCTCGATCACGAGCGGCTCCGCACACCAGTCACGCTTTACCTTTTCCATCTGGTCCGGCAGCTCGCGGACGGTCGCCGGTTCGTTTGCTGGATGGATGAATTCTGGCGCATGTTGGACGATCCGGTCTTCGAGCAGTTTGCCAAGGATGGTCCCAAGACCTGGCGGAAGCTCAATGCAGTCATGTGCCTCTCGACTCAGAGCGCCAGTGACGTGTTGGGTCGAGCCGCTGAGCCGCACGATCATCGAGCAAACACCCACCAAGATTTTCTTCCCCAACCCGGCGGGCTCGAGGACGGAATTCGCCGAGGGGTTTGGCCTCTCGGACCGGGAAGTGCGCCTGATTTGCGAACAGCTCGAGCCCGGCTCGCGCCGATTCCTCGTTCGACAATCTCAACACAGCGTCGTTTGCGAGTTGGATTTGAAGGGTTTCGAGGCCGAACTCGCCGTGATATCCGCTCGCGCCACGACCCTCGCCGAAGTCCGCACCCTGATACGCGCGACCGGAGCCGATCCCAAGCATTGGCTCCCAATTTTCCAGGCGGCCCACGAGCGGGTCATCCCCCTGGGACATGCAGTCAAGTAAGGAGCCGCCGATGTCCGAATGTAGAGTCCCAAATACCATTCCGGTTCTGATCCTGTGCGCCGCGTGCATGTGTTTGGGCGCAGCGCCCGCCACCGCCCAAATCCCGGTGACCGACGTTGCGGCGCTCGCGCAGCTCCTTTCCCAGCTTCAGACCATGGAGCAGCAGCTGCAAACCGCCCAGGACCAGTTGGTACAGGCGCAAAGCGCACTTCAGTCCATGAGCGGGGATCGTGGAATGGAGAATCTGCTCGGTGGCACCAACCGCAACTATCTGCCCAGCGACTGGAATGCACTCGCGGCGGCTCTCAATCATACCGGCAGCGCCTACAGTGCATTGCAGCGGGAAGTGCAGGGATTTGTCCGCCAGAACAGCGTGTTGACAGACGCGGAGCTGTCAACATTGACTCCAGCACTGCGCGAATTGGTCAATACGGGCCGCCAGAACGCGGCGGCACTCGAGGGACTCTCGGGTCAGGCTTTGGCCAATACCAGCCAGCGGTTTGGCGCAATCGAGCGGCTCATCGAGGCCATCGGTGCGGCGACCGACCAGAAGGCCATCCTGGACCTGCAGGCCCGCATTGGGGCTGAAGCGGGGATGCTGGAAAATGAAGCGTCCAAACTGCAGAGCCTGTACCGAGCCACCGATGCGCAGGAGCGCGTCCGGACGGAGCGAGCGCGCGAATACGCGTCCGCCGACGTCGGATCGCTCCGCGCGCTGCCGGCCATGGGCCTTTAGCCTGGACGGGGCGCACAGTGGGGTTCTTCGCCGAATTCTCCGTCTGGCTCAACAATCTGCTCGGTACCTACGTGTCCGAGCAGACCACGCGCGTGGCCGCGGCCATCGAGCCGGCCCTGGTCGTGCTGACGGGCCTCTACGTGATGGCGTGGGGGGTTTGTCAGGCCGTTGGCAAGATCGAGGAGCCGCTCCTCGAAGGGATCAAACGGATAGCGCGAATCACGGTGGTTTTCGGAATAGGGCTGCACTTGTGGTTGTATCAGGAACTGATCGTCGATACGTTCTTCACTGCCCCCAATTCATTGGCTGCAGCGATGATCGGTGCGCCCGATTCGGTCACGATCGTGGACCAGGTGATTTTTCAGGGCGGTGATGCCGCCGCTGCGCTGATACAGAAGGGCGGCTGGTTCGATAACAATTTTTCCTACTACATTGCGGGCTTTGTGGTCTATGCGCTGGTCGGAGTGGCCTCGATCTACAGCATCTTCCTGCTCTCACTGGCCAAGGTCGCGCTCTCGATCCTTCTGGCCCTGGGGCCGCTGTACATTGCAACGCTCCTGTTTGACGGCTCGCGACGCTATTTTCAGGCCTGGATCGCGCAGCTCACGAATTTTGCGCTGATTGCCGTTCTCGTCACCCTGGTCGTGGGCTTGTTCATGCACCTGCTTACCACCGTGACCGCACAGGCGTCGGCACTGGGCACCGCGATTGACATCGCCGAGGGCGTCAAGGTCTGCTTTGCGGCGGGACTCATTTTTCTGATTCTCCGCCAGGTGATGCCGATGGCCTCGGGATTGGCCAGTGGAATGGCTCTGAGCACACACCACGTGGTCAGCCGAAGCCTGCAATGGATCACCACCAAGCCGTTGTCCCGTCTGCACACCGTCGATGGATGACCCCGTGCGCGCCCGCCGTCAGCTCATCGCACCCTTCTGGGCCTTGGCACTTGTGGCAGCTGCCTCGTGCACGGGTTGTGCCGATACCGCAGGGCTTTGTGAGCAGCGGCTGACGCCGATAAATTCAAACGTCGTTGCAGGCGCGCCGCTGCAAGGCCGGGTATCCCGACCATGACCACTGAGGCCAATCTCGCTGATTATCTGATCGAATCGGCCTCCTGGGACGCCGATCGCCGGGCGCAGGAAAGCCGTTCGCGGCGCTCGGCGTGGGTAGTGGCCGGCGTTGCCGTGTTCAGCGCATGCATCGCCATTGGGGCCGTGCTGGTCATGCTTCCGCTCAAGCGGGTCGAGCCTTACGTTATCCGTGTGGACAACTCCACCGGGGTCGTCGATGTCGTGCCGGTCTACGTGGGTAACGGCACGGCCTCGGAGGTACTCACGCGCTACCTGCTTACCCATTACATCAGCACCTGCGAGCGCTTCAATCTGGCAATCGCCGAGGAAGACTACAGCGAGTGCGGCGCCTTTCACTCCCCGCAACGCAACCAGCAGTGGGCGGCCCAGTGGGCGACAGGCAATCCCGACTCGCCCCTGAACAAGTTCAGGGATGGCACCACCGTGCGCGTCAACGTGCAGTCGGTCAGTTTCTTCGCGCGGGCCACAGGAAGTACAGACGTGGCACAGATCCGATTCATCAAAGTTACACGCGTGGGCGGTACCGGTCCCGAGTTGCTTACGCACTGGATTTCGACCGTGCACTACGCCTATGGAAAATCGTCAAGCGACCTTAAGACTCGACAGTGGAATCCCCTGGGGTTTCGAATCCTTGATATCCAAACCGAGCCGGAACTGATCGAGTCCCCCGCCGCTCCCGTGAGGGTTGGAGGTCGCCCGTGAAGTGCTTCCGCTGGGCGTTGATCGTGTTTGCGTTGCCCCTGCCCGCCGCAACGCCTGGTCCAGTTGCCACAAGCGGCGAGTCGATCGCCGGTTTCGCGACGCTCGATGACCCTCGGGTCCGGGACATGCCCTACAGCCCCAATGCCGTGTATCACCTCAGCGGGCGGATTGGCTATCAGATTGACATCGAGTTCGAGCCGGGCGAGAGGTATGTCGGACTGGCGGCAGGCGATGCGAACGGCGTCAGTTTCGAGGCTCAGGACAATCACGTGTTCATCAAGCCCAAGGCCTCCGGCGTCGTCACAAATCTGACCATACTGACCGATCGTCGGCCCTACTATTTTGATTACATCGTCAGCCCGAATCGGGCGGCGGTGACGTCGGCCTCGGACACTCTTTACGCCCTGCGTTTCCGTTACCCGGCAGAGGCCGCCCGGCAGGCTGTAGACCATCAAGGGGCCGCACACGTTGATCAAGCGCTGGCTGGTCCTGTTCAGCCGCTCCATAGTCAGTACGGATATTGCGGGTCACGACTCCTGCAACCCACGGCGGCGTACGACGACGGTGTGCGTACGCATCTTGCCTTTCCAGCACGCGTCGAGTTCCCGGCCGTCTATGTCCAAAATGATGACCACTCGGAATCGCTCGTCAATTTCACCGTTACACCTGACGGGCTGACCATTCATCGCATTGCGCGCCGCTTTATCCTCCGACGCGGCGCTCTCGTGGGCTGTGTCGTCAATCAGGCGTTTGATGGTTCCGGGGCACGGCTGGCCACGGGCACGGTATCGACGGATGTCCGACGCGACAGCGCGAATGAAAACCGGTGACCGCGTTCATGCCAAGGTACAGTTTTCTGAAATACTGCCTCTCGCGTTCCGCAGATGCGGCGCGGAAAGTCTTTAGGCCCGCGCACCAACAGGAGGGCGGGGATGCTCCGATGATTCTGGGGCGCGATACGGCCGCAGAAGCGGCCTTCAGCCCGCTGCAAACCACGGTTCTCAGCACCCCGGCTGTACTGGGATGTTCTTTGCTCATGGCGGCTCTCGGCGGATGGTATTGCGTCCACGCCTACAGCGGGGCGCGCGCGACCGTGCGAGGAACCGCCGCTAAGGCGGCTGAAGCGACCGACAGCCCGTTGCCGCCCTTGCCACGCGCGCAAATGGATGGCCGCGACAACGAGGCGGCCCCCGCCCGTGGCTACGCGATCGGCGACATCCTGAATCCAGACAATGATCCCACAGGCGCGCCCGCTGAGGCGGGCTCCGCGGATCGCAGTGAGCTAGCCCGACCCGCTGAGCCGGCGATCCGGACTCCTGGCACGGCGCGGCAGCCGCCCGACCTTCGGCGCCTCGACGGCGCCGTGTTTACCCGACCATCAAACCCAATCGCCGAACCGCTCCCGATTCGCCTCGACCACCCGAACAGCGGCAATTCTGCCGGGAGCGCCACTGATGAGCCAAGTTCGGTCAATCGGCTGCTTCGGTCGGAAGTCACACCGGCCACCGCGGCGGCCGTGCTTCCGACGCAGCGCCTGCTGCTTCCGAAGGGCGCGTTTCTTGACTGCACGCTCGAGACGGCGATTGACTCGACGCTCCCAGGGCTCACGACCTGCATCACGGCCTTTGACACCTTCAGCGCCGACGGCACCGTGGTATTGCTGGAACGAGGGACCAAACTTATCGGGGAAATGCGCAGCCAGGTGCAGCAGGGCACCGCGCGCGTGTTTGTGCTTTGGACGGAAGCGCGTACCCCGAATGGCATCGTCGTGGCCCTGGCGTCTCCTGGCACGGACGCACTTGGCCGCTCGGGTCTTCCCGGGATCGTGGATCGGCATTTTGCCGACCGATTTGGGGCTGCCATCCTGGTATCGATGATCGGGGGGGCCATTCAAAGCGTGGTCAACCGTTCGCAACAACAAGGGGACACCGTCATTCTCAACCCCACGGGCGCCGGGGACGTCGCCACCGAAATTCTGCGGAGCACCCTCAGCATTCCACCCACCGTTCGCATAGCCCAGGGCGAGCGCATTGAGGTGCTGGTCGCGCGCGATCTGGATTTTCGGACCGTCTACAGCCTGCACGCGCGCTGATCGACCGGCCGATTTGCCTACCGACCTCTCCGGGCGCCCACCCACGATCGCCGCTCGATCGACATCCGATCCCGGAAGTACGGGCACATTCCAGGTTCGTTCCAGTGAGACCGAGCATTCCGCTTTGACCCTGACGCTCTTGCCGCTTCGTCCCTTTCTGGACGATGAGGGACTGACGGAGCTTTGCATCAACCGGCCCGGGGAAGCCTATGTGGAGCGGGCTACGGGTTGGGAGTGGGTGCTGCTTCCCTGCGCCAGCTTTGAGTGGTGCCTGCGATTGGCGAAGCTCATCGCCAATTCGACGCACCAGAAGGTCGATGCGCAATCCCCACTCCTGTCGGCCACGCTGCCGAGCGGAGAGCGGGCACAAATTGTGTTGCCTCCGGCCACCGCGCCGGGGACGGTGGCCATTACCTTACGGCGCCCCGCCAATCGGGTGTGGACGATTGATGAACTGAGCAGACGGGGACTCTTCGAGCGAGCACGCATGGGCAGGGGCGAGTCCGGCTGCACCCCGCACGACTTGGAGTTGGGAACACTCCTCGCGAACCAGGACCATAGGGGCTTTCTCACCCTCGCGGTTCGAGCTCGAAAGAACATATTGATTTCGGGGCCGACCGGTTGCGGCAAGACGACCCTGGCCAAGGCTTTGATCCTGGAGATTCCGCCCGATGAACGATTGATCACAATCGAGGATGCCCGTGAACTGGCGCTCGATCATCATCCGAACCACGTGCGGCTCTATTACAGCCGGGACGGACACGGCCAGTCGCAGGTTACCCCAAAGCAGCTTCTGGAATCGTGCCTGCGGATGCGCCCGGACCGGATTCTACTGGCCGAGCTCCGTGGGGAAGAGGCCTTCGAGTACCTGCGCAACGTCAATTCCGGACATCCCGGATCGATCACGAGTATCCACGCGTCGAGCTGCGAGCTCGCCTTCGAGCAGTTGATGCTGCTGATCAAGGAATCCCCGGCAGGCCGAGAGCTGGGAAGATCGGACATTCTCTCGCTGGTGCACCACGCAGTGGACGTTGTGATCCAGGTGGGTATCCTCGATCACAGGCGCTGCGTCCAGGAAATCCGGTATTGCACGCATTGACGACGTTGCATACCGAGCGCATGGCTTAGCCGCGCTCCTTCACTCCATGCCAATCACTTTGCGGCCGGATGTGGCAAGGCGCTTAGTTTCTCTCCCCAAAACTCCCGCAGACCCTATGATTGAGACCGGTCGGTGACGATGGTGGGTCGTTCCGGCGCGAGCGATCGGGTGTGGGGAGCTGGGGGCAATCTATGAACTGGACCGGACTTCGCCTTATGGCGAGCATTCTCTGCCTGATGAATGCCTGGAGTGTCGCGGCCAACGCGCAATCGATGATCGGGTTTACCGCCGCCTCAGCTTCACGGCAAACGAAGATCGAGGATCAGTTCAAGGCGATACCGACCCCAGAGGAGGCGCGCCGGCAGCTGCGCATCTTCACCGCCGAGCCGCACCTGGCGGGCTCCGAGCGCAACAATGAGCTCGCACGCTATGTGGCGAGCGAGTGGGAAAAGCAGGGTCTCGAGGATGTGGTGCTGCGCCGTTACGACGTCTACACTTCCGAGGCCAAGGACACGATGCTGGAGATGGTGGCGCCGGTTCACTACCGCGCCACGCTGCGTGAGGCCGCGTACGATCAGGATCCGGATACCAAGAACCCGAACATCAGCGCCGCATGGATCGGCATGTCCACCTCCGGCGACATCACCGCGCCTGTGATCTATGCCCACAGCGGCAATCCGGCCGACTTCGCGCTCCTGCGCAAGAACGGAATCGACGTCAGGGGAAAGATCGTGCTGGTGCGCTATTCGAATCCCTACAGCTACCGGGGCTTTAAGGCGCTGACGGCCGAGAAGGAAGGCGCCGCGGCGATCCTGATTTACAGCGATCCGGCGGAAGACGGGTACCGGCAGGGCAAGGTCTTCCCCGATGGCCCCTGGGGACCTGAAACTCATTTGCAACGCGGTGCGATCGAATACGACTACCGGCAGGCGGGGGATCCGACCACCCCGGGCTGGACTTCATTGCCTGGGGCCCATCATATTGCGCCCGCCGATTCCTCGCCGGTTCCGAAGATCATGGCGCTGCCGCTCTCCTGGCACGATGCCAAACCGCTTCTCGCACACATGGACGGGCCGCTGGCTCCTCCCGATTGGCAGGGTGGGCTGCCGTTCAAGTATCACCTGGGCGCGGGGCGGGTGCGGGTGCACCTCAAAATTCAGATGGAGGAGAGCCTCAAGGCGAACTACGTGGTCGAGGGCCGCATCCGAGGCAGCAAACATCCCGATGAGTGGGTGCTGGTGGGCAACCACCGCGATGCCTTCGTGTTCGGGGCCGCCGATCCCGGGAGCGGCACGGCTGCGATGATGGAGACCAGCCGCGGCCTGGGCCAGCTCGCCAAGCAGGGGATCCGTCCCGAGCGCACGATCCTTTTTTTGAGCTGGGACGGTGAAGAGACCAGCTTCGCGGGCTCGGCCGAATGGAGCGAGCAGTTCGAGCACGAGCTGTGGCAAAAGGCCGTGGCGTATCTCAACGTCGATGTCGGTGTGTCCGGATCGGATTTCGAGGGCAACAGCGTCGGCTCCTTTTCGCCCTTCCTGGTGGATGTGAGCAAGACCCTCAAAGACCCTTCCGGTCGGTCGCTCTATGAGGTGTGGCACGCCTCCCGTGCGCGGAACCTCAAGGAAAGAGGGGAGAGCGAGGTGGTGACGGATGCGAACCTCGTCGAGACGCGGATCGGGAGCGGCTCGGATTATGCGGCTCTGCTGGACCATGCCGGTGTCCCGGTGCTCGATGTCAGTTTCGGGGGCCCTTACGGGGTCTATCACTCCGCGTACGATGATTTCTACTGGATGGACCATTTCGGCGATCCCGGATTCCACTATCACGCCTTGTTGGCCCGGGTGCTCGGCGTCACCGCGTTGCGTTTGGCGAATGCCGACTTTGTGCCCTATGACTTTGAGAGTTACGGTGCCCATATCCGAAACTATCTGAACGCATTGGGCGGAGCTGAAAACCTGAGCCTTCTCGATCTGGGAACGCTCAATGGCGCGATTGATGAGTTCGAACACAGCGGAAAACGATTAGGCGATTCGGTACGGACCGCTCTGGACTCAGGAACTGTGGATCCACTGAGCAAGGATCAGATCAACCGCGGCATGATGTCCGTCGAGCGCAATTGGCTTATCCCCGGAGGCCTTCCTGGCCGCCCCTGGTACAAACACGCCGTATATGCCTGCCGCCTGACCTACGCCCATCTTGAATTGCCGGGCCTCACCGAGGCCGTAGAACGCGGCGATTACCCGCTGGCGCAACAGCAGGTGACCATCCTGGCAGGCGCGTTGAGGACCAATGCCGAGCTGGTCAGTGAGCTGGGCCGCGAACTGGCTTGCGCGGGGAACCTATCTCAAAAAGGTGAATCGCCCTGCGCCGCACACTGAGCTGAGCCCCGAGGGTCGCCCCCACGATGTCCCGGATTGCAGCGCGAAACTCCTCCTGAAGTTCGGGCTCGGACTAGCGCGATCCCGGAGGTTGTTCTCGAATGAAAGTGACGAACCCCCGCAGAAACTCCTGCAGCTGCTCGCGCACCTTGGGATCCTGCAGCGCGCCCTGATCATCAAATACCGTTTGGGCTTTTGAGACCAAAAGTCGCGCGCCGAACCAGGGGCGTGTGCCGAGGGTCCGCAGCACGGGCAGCCAGGCGGCCTGACTTAAAATGGTGCCAAAGCCGCTGGGCGAGGCGCCGATCAATGCGACGGGTTTGCCGGCGAATATTCGTTTGATGTCCGCAGGCGGGCGGGAAAGCCAATCGATACCGTTCTTGAAGACACCCGGTATGCCGTTGTTGTATTCAGGGGTGCCAAGCAACAGGCCCTGCGCGGCGGCAATGGAGTCCTTCAAGGCTGTAACGGAGGCGGGAATCCCCTCATTGGCCTCAACGTCCCCGTCATATAAAGGAATGCCGTGCAGGGTTCTCAGGTCCAGGGTTGTACCCTCGGGCATCAGGGCAGCCGCGGCTCGGAGCAAGGAGGTGTTAAAGGATCCGCGGCGGAGACTTCCGGACAGGCCGATAAGTGTAATCATAGCGTTTCTCACCTAAGCTCGGGCAAAAGGCCGGTTTGGGGGCAAGAGTTACCAACAGTCCGAGTGCGCCCACGAAAATCGATTCGGGATTCCTTGCGATTAGGGTGGGCATTTCTCAGCAAATATCGCGGGGTTCGAATCAACCGATTGCCTCAAGCTCCCTTGGGCTGAGTGCAATGCGTGCAGCGGCAACGTTCTGCTCGAGATGCGCGACCGATGATGTGCCTGGTATCGGGAGCATGACCGGCGATCTAGCCAACAGCCACGCGATGGCCAATTGCAGGTCGGTAATCCCGTGTTGGGCCGCAATCTTTGTGAAGGCCTCGCCCTCGGATTTGTCCGGGCGCTCCTCGGGGGCACCGCGCGCCAGCGGAGCCCAGGGGATAAAGGCGATCCGTTCTCGCGCACAATAATCGAGCACGTCCTGCGAGCTTCGATCAACCACGTTGTACCGGTTCTGCACAGAAACCACAGGCACGATGCGCTGAGCTCGCTTCAGTTGGTCAAGGTCGAAGTTCGACACGCCGATGTGGCGAATCTTCCCTTCCTTCTGCAGGCGCGAGAGTTCGCCGAGCGAATCCTCGAGCGGCACCTTGTCATCGATGGTGTGCAATTGGTACAGATCGATGCGTTCGAGCTTGAGACGCTTCAAACTCTGCGTACAGGCTTCGCGGAGATGCTTCGGGGTGCCGTCGGCAACCCATTCAGAGGCGCCCGGACGAGTCAGCCCACCCTTGGTGGCGATGATCAGTCCCTTGGGATAGGGATGCAGTGTTTCGCCGATCAGTCGCTCACTGACCTCCGGTCCATAGGCGTCCGCGGTGTCGATGAAATTGACGCCGAGCTCGACGGCGCGCCGCAATACGCGCCGCGCTTCGACAGGATCCTTGGGCTCGCCCCAAATCCCCGCCCCGGTGATACGCATCGCACCGAAACCCAAGCGACTGACGGCAAGGTCCCGACCGATCGTCAGCGTCCCTGCCGATTCAGCCGGATTGGAGCTCCGCGCCGAGGCGCGCGTACCGCCGGGCCAGTTGACAGCTGCAGCGCCCCAGAGCGCCCCTGCGATGATATTCCGACGTGTTAGACGCGAGAGATCCATAGAGGCAAACATTATGGATCTGCGAAGCCCCGCCAGCAAATGCACCCTGTTTGGATTCCTGCAGGCAAGAGCTGAAGTGAGTGCGTAGGAGTCCGACTACAACCTCTCGTTCGCCCCCGCGCCATCGACGATGTGATGTCCTATCAATTGACAGGTTTTGAGTGCGAGCGTAGAAATCGATGGAAGCTTCTCGTCGCCAGAGACCAGTCTGCTTCGTAACGAACAACCATAGGATATCGTCAACATGAAAATCCGAAATTGCGTGACCTCACGCGCGGGGATTGCACTGCTGCTCATAATTGGCGGCGTTGAAATTTCCGAGGCGCAAACCGGGAATACCTCAGGTGGCACCAATGCGCTGATCTCCATCACTACGGGTAGTTACGATAGCGCCTTCGGTGAGTCCGCGCTTCGATTCACCACGACTGGTAGCGGCAATGTCGCGATTGGCGCTTCTGCCCTCTACGTGAACACGACCGGTGCCTATAACACTGCCGTCGGTTCGTATGCGCAGTACTACAATACGACCGGTTCATACAACACAGCTACCGGGTACTACGCGTTTCTTTACAATACTACCGGCATTAATAACGTTGCCACGGGGTTCGAGGCGCTCGCCGAAAACACGACCGGGAATGACAACACGGCCAGCGGCTACAAATCGCTCTTCGCCAGTTCGACCAGCATTCGCAACAGCGCCTTTGGGAGCCAAGCGCTGTATTCCAACACGACAGGCAATTACAACAGTGCCCTGGGGTATATCTCGCTATACAGTAATACCACGGGTCAGCAGAACACGGGTGTGGGCATTGGAGCGCTGTATACCAATACGATTGGCAGCTTCAACAGTGCGTCGGGCACCTTCGGCTTGCACGACAATACGGAGGGGAACTCCAACAACGCCTCCGGCTATGGGGCGCTCTACAAAAACACCACTGGCTCGTATAACAATGCGATGGGTGTGTTCGCGATGGGCTCCAATACCACGGGGAGCAACAACATCGCGATGGGTCAGTATGCGGGGTACAACGCGACGACGGGGAGCAACAACATCGAGATCGGCAGCCGGGGCGCGGCGGCTGACAACAACGTGATCCGCATCGGCTCGCCTGGCACACAGGCCGCGACCTATGTCGCAGGCGTGAGCGGCGTGAACGTGACCGGTGGGGCCACGGTCGTCGTCAATTCGAGCGGGCAGCTGGGCGTGGTTTCCTCCTCACGTCGCTACAAGGAAGACATTCGCTCGATGGGCGCGTCCAGCGACCGCCTGCTGGCGCTTCGTCCGGTGACTTTCCGCTATAAGCAGGCGGATGAGAAGGGCCAGAAGCCTGAACAGTACGGTCTAATCGCCGAAGAGGTCGCCAAGGTCATGCCGGAACTGGTGGTATACAACCAGAAGGGCCAGCCCGAGACCGTCGCGTACCAGACGCTTGCGCCACTTTTGTTGAATGAATTGCAGCGGGAGCATGCACGCACTGAACATCAGGCAGTGGCCTTGAACGCCGCACTGAATGAACTGAATGCGCTAAAAGCGGAAGTTGCGGAACTGCACCGGCTCACGAAGACTCAGGCCCACCCGAACTGAGCAGTTTGGCGAGGATCGCGCTCTTTCAGGACGAGAACGCCCGCATTGTGCGGGCGTTGTCGTTGCGGGCTCCTAAGTGGTGGGTGTCAGGGACAATCGCGCAAACGAGGCACCAGGGCTAGCGTGCCTCTGCAATATGGAGGACAACGTCCAGTGGGGCGGCGGGGTATTCCTATTAAGAGGCTGTAATAATGCGTCCAAATTCCCTATCCGAATGCATCCTCAAAGGACCGCGGATACTATGAAGAGAATGCAGGTGCAAAGTTGCAGCCGCGCCCTTTAACACGAACGGCGAGAGAGGACGAGTCATCATGAAACACATCACTTATGTTTTGCTGTTGTTTGGATTACCAGTACTCACTGGAGCGGCCGGCAGTACTGCCGCCGTTGCGCAGGCCAATACTTGGTATGGGGCTGGCGCCCTGAATTCAATTACCTCTGGCGTTGGCAACGAGGCCTTCGGCGCTAACGCCCTCTATTGGAATACGGGTGGCAGCCAAAACGTGGCCAATGGTTACGACGCGCTGGCCTATAACACTACCGGAGGCTACAACCTCGCCGTTGGCTCCTATTCGCTCCTTCTAAACACAACGGGAAGTTACAACAGCGCCAATGGCTTCGAGTCGATGTATTACAACACCACTGGCAAATACAACGTCGGATTGGGCAGCTTCACTTTGTTTTTGAACACGACGGGAAGCTACAACAGCGCACTGGGCTACATCGCGCTGTACAAGAACACCACGGGCCAGCAGAACACCGGCTTTGGCACCGGAGCGCTCTATACCAACACGACGGGCAGTTACAACAGTGCCTCGGGGAGCTTCGCTCTGCACGACAACACGACGGGCAGCTCCAACAACGCTTCGGGCTATGGCGCCCTCTACAAGAACACCACTGGGCTCAACAACAATGCGATGGGCGTGTTTGCCATGGGCTCCAACACCACGGGAAGCAACAACACCGCCCTGGGGCAGTACGCGGGGTATAACGCGACAACCGGGAGCAACAACATCGAAATCGGCAGCCGCGGGAGTGCGACGGACAACAATGTGATTCGCATCGGTTCGCCCGGTACGCAAGCGGCGACATATATCGCCGGCGTGAGTGGGATCAATGTCACCGGTGGAGCCACGGTCGTCGTGAATTCCCTGGGGCAACTCGGAGTCGTGTCCTCCTCGAGGCGGTACAAGGAAGACATCCGCTCAATGGGCGATGCCAGCGACCGCTTGCTGGCACTGCGGCCGGTGACGTTCCGCTACAAGCGGGCCGACGAGAATGGTCAGAAGCCCGAACAGTACGGGCTGATCGCCGAAGAGGTCGCGAAGGTAATGCCCGAGTTGGTGGTGTACAACCAGAAAGGGCAACCCGAGACTGTGGCCTATCAGACGCTAGCACCTCTGCTGCTGAACGAACTGCAGCGCGAGCACGGCCAAGTCATCGCCCTCCAGGCCGAGGTCGCGGAACTTCGTCGCATCACGTCGCAACTGGCGGCGAGTCAAGCACTCGCGGTGGCCGCCACTCAACCGGAGAGTTCAAGCAATCTGCCGTAGTAGTTGCAGGCTGCATGGCGCAAGGAACGCCCGCGATCGCGTGCGGCAGGTTTAAATCCGCGATACAGCTCGCGTACCCGTCTGTGAGCGCCCTCGAAGGCCCGCAGATAGGTTGGGGATCCCATCCGTTCACTGCGGCTGCCGCTGCACACGGCCACCCTTCCAATGGCATCATATCCCCCGGGCCGGGTCTCGGCCCGGTTGGTACATCCAATTCAATCGCGCCAAGGAGGGTATCCGTGCACAAGAGCAAACTCGCGGGCTTCATCATTGACTGCAATACGGAGAACGTGCAATCCGCCGCGATCTTTTGGAGCGGCGCGCTGGGTATGGAGCCGCGCGCGCTTCCGGGCGTGGAGGGCGAGAAGTACATGCAGTTGGTCGATCCCAGCAATCGACTGCACGTTGAGGTTCAGTCGGTGTCCCATCCCAGTCGAGTGCATCTGGATATCGAGTCGGACGATGTGGATGCTGAAGTACGCCGGCTCGAGGCGCTGGGCGCCAAGCGCATTCAATACGTGCAGACGTGGTGGGTTATGGAAGCGCCCACGGGACAGCGCTTCTGCGTGGTGCGAGCCAAGCCGGGATCTCTCAACGAGGAAGGCAACTGCTGGGATTGACGCCCTTCTGGGCTGCGTTAGGCTAGCGGAATCGATCAGCGGCCCTCGGGGGGACAAACATAATGAGTGCGAGATCATGGGTGGCATTCGCCGCCCTCGGCGTCATTTGGGGCATTCCCTATTTTTTTATCAAGGTCGCCGTCGAGGAACTCTCGCCATTTGTGATCGCGTGGGGCCGGGTCACGCTCGCTGCGCTGTTTCTACTGCCGATCGCCTGGCACCGTGGCGCGCTACGCCCGGTCAGCGCGCATCTGGGAGCGATCTTCGCCTTTGCGGTAGTGGAATTCGTGGTGCCTTTTTCAGCGATTTCGGTGGGGGAACGCTGGATCGATTCCTCGACCACCGGAATCCTCATCGCATCCGTGCCCCTCACAATCACACTGATCTCTCGGTATTTTGGCGTGCCCGAGCCTCTGGACCCCTGGCGACTCGCGGGATTGGTGGTGGGCCTGCTCGGTGTCATCGCGTTGCTGGGACTGGGGACAGTGAGCTGGCCGCTCGGCTGGGCGGGTGTCGGGTGCATGTTGCTGGCCACCGTTGGGTATGCGGTCGGACCCCTGATCATCCAGAAATATTTTAAGGGCCTTGATTCACTCGGCCCCATTGCGTTGAGTCTTTGCGCTTCCAGCATTCTTTTGCTCGTTCCTGCGGCCCTGACGCTCCCCGCCGCCATGCCCTCGGCGTTCGCACTTACTTCGATTGCCGTGCTGGGTGTGCTTTGCACGGCGCTGGCCATGCTGTTCATGTTTTACCTGGTCACCCATGCCGGACCGTCTCGCGCGAGCGTGATCACCTATATCAATCCCATTGTGGCGACTCTCCTGGGCGTGACGCTGCTGCATGAACATCTCGGTGTGGGAGGCCTCATGGCCCTGTTGCTGATTGTGTTCGGCTCCTGGCTCGCCACACGGGGCAGTGCGACCAGGGCGGCCTTGGAACCGGCCTGAACCTCATGTCCGGGCCCCCAGGTGGGCGGGCCGCATATCCACTTCCAAAGACATGAAAAATCCCGACGGCCGCGCCGCGTCCTTGCTCGTGCCCATCGCCGTTCTGATGGTCGCTATGGTGTGCTTTCAGATCGGCGCGTCGCTGGCCAAGGGGCTGTTCCCGCTGGTGGGCGCCGTGGGCGCCACCGCGCTGCGTACGGGGATCGCGGCCCTGGTGTTGAGTGTCGTGTGGCGCCCCTGGCGCCTGCGCTTCACCCGGCGCGAGGCGCGGGCCGTGATCATCTACGGCATCGCGCTCGGCTGCATGAATCTTTCTTTTTACTCAGCGCTTGACACGATACCCCTCGGCATCGCCGTCGCCATCGAATTTACCGGGCCATTGGCGGTGGCCGTCGCTGCCTCTCGCCGGACCATCGATTTTGTGTGGATTGCGCTGGCGGCGGGCGGTTTGCTGGCTCTGTTGCCGCTCGGCCACGATACCCGCCCGCTCGCACCCCAGGGCGTCGCCCTGGCGCTTATCGCCGGGGTGTGCTGGGCGCTGTACATCATCTACGGGCGGCGCGCGGGCACTTCGCACGGTGGCGCCTCCACGGCCCTCGGAATGTTGGTCAGTTCAGTGTTTATCGTGCCGATCGGATTTGCCAAAAATGGAGCCGCGCTGTTATCGCCTGCCATCTTGATGACTGGCACAACGGTGGCGATCGTATCGAGCGCACTGCCGTACTCGCTGGAAATGATTGCCATGCCCAGAATTCCGACGCGGGCGTTGGGCGTGTTGCTGAGTCTCGATCCGGTGCTCGCGGCCTTCGCCGGTTTCCTGCTGCTCAATGAGCACTTGAGCTGGCTGCAATGGGCGGCCATTGCCTGCATCATGATTGCCTCGGCCGGCAGCGCCTCCAGCAGCCGCGCCGAAGCGTTGACGAATTGAAGGGGAGGGCGAAAAGGAACGTTCGTGGAGGCTCGCTGCTTACACGGCCCTGGGGCTCGGCCGGCACGGGCGGCGCCTATGTGCTTCGGGTGTATACGTCGCGAATGGCCGATATCGCTTTCATCGTGAATGAAGTGCAGCGCGGCCGTTGCGTCGTAATGGTCCCTCTCGGGGCGGTGGGCCTAGCTGTGCGCGAACTGCCAGTACAGCTCGCGCGCCTTTCGGTACAGCGGACCTGCCGGCACGGCACGGGTGTCAATACGCGTGACCGGCGCCACTTTAGCAAAGTTGCCGCAGCTCCAGATCTCATCGGCCTTCTCAAAATCCTGGTAGGTGAGAACGGTTTCGCGAACATCGACGCCCGCCCCACGTAGCAAGCCGATCACGCGCTGGCGGGTAATGCCATTGAGAAACGTGCCGTTGGAGATCGGCGTATACACGATCCCGTCCTTGGCCATGAAGATATTGGCCGTTCCCAGTTCGGCAATATTGCCCAGCAGGTCGCGCAGCAGGCAGTTGTCAAACCCACGGCCGGCCGCTTCGATAAGGGCTCGGGCGTTGTTCGGGTACAGGCATCCGGCCTTGGCATCAACCGGCATCGTCTCAATCGATGGCCGGCGAAACGGAGACAGCGTGATGCTCGTCTGGCCGGGCGTTGGCATAGGCGTGTCGTACATGGTCAGGCACCAGCGCGTGGACTCGGGGTCGGCCGGCACCGAGAGCGGGCTGCCGGACTCCGCCCAATACATGGGCCGGATATAGAGCTCAGGATTGGGGGCAAAACGCTTGATGCCATCACGCGCCAAGCCCAGCCACGTGTCTACCGAAACCAGCGCCTTGAGGCCGAGTTTGACGCGCCGAGTCGTTTATGCGAGCAAAATGTCGATCGATGTCTGGCGTTACACCCTCGAAGGCCCGGGCACCGTCGAATACCGAGGAACCCAGCCAAATCGCGTGTGTGCGCGGGCCGAACAGCGGGACATTCCCTTCGTGCCAATCGCCGTTGTAGAACGTCCATGTCCGCGAGACAGTGTCAGAGTGGGTCATGGTTTTTGAAACTACCGGCTGGGGACGCAGGAGCGGGAAGTGTAACAAAAGCCCACCGTGTCGGGAGCGGACCGTGGGAAACCAGTGCCCAGTGGTTTGACGCGAAACGGCTGGGAAGTGAGCGCTCTACAGGCAGCCCTTGAGGAAACTCTCCAGATTCTGGAGGACATGGACGCGGGTCTCGGTGCGGGAAAGCCAATGGTCCTCGCCTTGCAATTTTACCAGCGTGACCTTTTTCCCCGCGACTTCGAGCGCGTGCGCCATCCGCAGCGACTGTTCGGTGGGTACGATGCCATCGCCCGTGCCGTAGGCAATCAGTACCGGCACCTTTATGGCCTTTACGGAATTGATCGGCGACTTCGTTGCAAGATTAGGGTCATTGGGAGCGCCCACGTGCGCCTTCCAAGCCGACATCGATGTTGAGACCACGCCCCCGAACACCGGAACGACGGAACGCATCATGGCCGGAAGGTCGGCCACGCCGTTGATGCTGGCGGCGCAAGAATATAATTCAGGCGTAAAGGCGGCGCCGGCCAGCGCAACATAGCCACCGTATGAGGCACCGACGATTGCAATTCGGTGCGGATCGGCGATCCCCTGGGCAATCATGGCGTGAACACCGTCTGTGACGTCATCCTGCATGAGTCCGCCCCACTGCCGGTAACCCGCCTCGTGAAATGCATCCCCGAAGCCGGTGGAACCGCGGAACTGAGGCTGCAAGACCGCGTAGCCACGTGTGGCCAGAAATTGCACCAGCCAGTCGAAGTGTGGGAAGTCCCGCGCCGACGGGCCACCGTGCGGGAGCACGACCAGGGGCACGCTGCCGGCCGGTTTGCCCGGCGGCAAGGTGAGATAGGCCGGGATCAGGGTGCCGTCCCGTGCCTTGTAGTTGGTTTCCTGCCAAACACCCAGAGAAGCGCCGGCCAGGGCTGGGTATTGCTCGGCCGCAATCTCGGCACGGTGCGTAGAAAAATCCACGATGTAGTAAACGGGAGGACTGGACGGTGTCTCAACCTCGGCGATGGTTTTAGTCCCGTCGGCCGTCCATCCGTAGACGTTGGCCTGTCGGTTGGGAAAGATGTCATGGACGCGCTCGCTCCGGCGCCGCGCTTCAGGATCGGTCCATTGGATCTCAGTCTTGGTGCCGCTGGCGTACACCCCGATAATCGCGCCGCTGTAGGGATCTTGATAGGTCTCGGTAATGTCGGCATCGACAACTTCCGCCAACAGCCTAAGCCGCGAGCCATCCAGCGGCAGTGCCCAGGCGGCCCTGTGGCTGTGGCCATTCGTGCCCAGCAATACCAAGGCCGATCCATCCGGCAGCAACCCGCTGAGATCGGGAGGCTCGCTGTCATCGGTGCGGAAAATTTCCCGGACACTCTCTTCACCAAAGGCGTCGGTGGACGGCACCAGCACCCGATACCCGTGTTTATAGTGATCCCAATCCGCGCGAGCCACGGCGCGGCCGTCGCGGTCAACGACCCAACCGACGGTAAATTCATTGCCTACCTTGATGAATGTGCCCTCGCCGGTCCGGGTGTCCACCTCCATAAGGCAACTGGCAATGACCCGCTTACAGGAGCGCACTGCCATGATGACTTTGTGGGGCTTCGTGGTCCTCCAGGCAATGAGCTGCGCCGTGGGCAGCATTCGACCGGCGCCCCCGATCGTATCGTTGGCAATCAACTGGAAATATTCGGTGGACCTGGCGCTCGCATCTGGAGAGACCTTGGTCTCGCTGACCACCGTCAGCAGCGTTTCGTCGTCATTCCACGCCAGGTCACGAATTTTGGCGCTTTCTGGAACCTGCAGCAGCCGCTGCACCTTTCGCGCCTCGAGATCAAACATCACCACATGCGCTTTAGCCTCGCTGTTGTCCGTCCATGCGAGCCAATGCCCGTTGGGGCTAAGTTGCACATGCGTCTGCAGCGGCAGGCTGCCGAACGCCTCTGCAGGTGGAGGACCTCCCGCGCCCAAGACCAGGGTGGGGACTGCGGCCAGAAGAACGAAGGCAAGCGGACCGGCGCGAGCGATGAGGGATGCTCTCGTCCTGAGGTTTAATGTCGCGGGAGCGGAGGCCGATCGGGATCGCACAGCGCGGGCATTCCAACACGAAGGCCCCTGGGCTTCAAGTTGAGCCCGCCATCGATGGGCCGCCATGACCTAGCGCAATCCGATAGCACGAATGCGGGAGGAAGCACCGTGCTGAGTATTTTATGAGGCTGGGACGATCGGATCGCTCCGACCCGGGAATTATGAGGGCCGGCTCACGTAGATTCAGAAATGATAACTACGCAGAGCCGGCCCCTCCATTTGTATCAAACGTACGATGTCCGCCGAGGCGGGAATTAACCGCCCGTGCGCGAGGCGATCGCCGCGCCGTTTTCCCCGCCGATGACGACTTCGACGCGGCGGTTCAGCTGCCGGCCACCCGATTCGGCATTGCTTGCCACCGGGAATTCCTTGCCGTAGCCCTGAGCCGTGATCCGGTTCTTATCAATGCCCTTGGCCACCAGGGCCGACTGCACGGCTGCCGCCCGGCGCTGGGAAAGGTCCAGATTGAAAGCGTCCGAACCGGTGCTGTCGGTGTACCCATCGATCTCCACGCGTCGGTCGGTGTTTTCATTCAGGAACTGCGCGAGCTGTTCCACCTTGCGAACGCCGCCCGGGTTGAGGTCGGCCTTGCCGGTCGCGAACAACACATCGCCCAGGGTCAGCACCAAGCCACGTTCGGTCGGTTTGGCCTTCAGAGCATCAAGCTCGGATTGCAATCGCGCGGATTTTGCCGCTTCCTGATCGCGTGCCAACTTGGCTTTCTCCGCTTCGCGCTCGCGCGTTGCCAGAAGAATCTTGTCGCGCTCGCCCTGTCCTGCGGCGACGCGGGCATCGTCGGCCTTGGATGAGGCGCGCAGCTGAGCCAGGCGGGCGTTTTGGCTCGCCAGGTAAGCGGCCTGGTTGGTCATGGCCTCATCATGCTTGGCCGCCGCGGCATCGGCCGCCGCGAGCTGCTTCTTGGCGGCCTCCAGGTCCACCGCGTCATACTTGGAGACGTTCGGATCCGCTTCCGCGGCATTGACCGCGGCACGGGCGCTCTCCAGGGCCGGGTTGGGCTGGGGCGTCGTGGCGCAACCCCACAGGGCCAGGGATAGGCTCAGCCCCGCTAACACCAGTTTGTTGTTGTTCATAATCATCTCCTACTAAGGATTGGTCTGCGGCTGAGGTTGGTCGGAAGTCCGCTGCGATTCCTGCTGCAGCGTCTGCATGCTGGCATCGAATTCGGTGGCGGCCTTGTGGGAGCGCTGCGCGAGCGCGGTGGCCTCGGCAACCTGTGCATCGACGTTGGCCTGTTCGGCCATGTTGGTCGCCATGGGCTGGGTGTGGCTGGCATTGGCCTTCTCGGCCTGGGCCAACTTATCCCTGGCCATCGCCAGCTCGGTCGGAGCGGCCTGAGGAGCGCCGGATTGCTCGGCGCGCGTCACCGATTCCTTGGCCACGGCGATTTTCTCATCGGCGACCGGACTGCTGGCGCAGGCGGCAACGAATAACGCGGCGGTTAACGCCGCCACCACACCCTTTCCGGGTTTGTATACGAGACTCATAACTCTCACCTTTGCGGCGTCGCCGCTTGTATCTGCGTGTGCGCAGTGACCGTTCAGTAACGATTCTGAGGGATCGTTCATTGACGGGCCGTCAGCCAAGAGCGTACTTGGAAGACGCTTTGGCTATAAAAGTCGTAGTCGTTCGCCTACGAAGTCGCGATGGGCCTCTCTGCATAGGTTGCCTCCCGGCACCTCTCCAGGCCTCGCAGGGCCTATTCATTGGTACCGCGATGCCCGTTCTGGCCGCTCCCCGCATTGGCGTTGAAGAGAACGCTGCGACCGTATGGGGTTTCTAATCGCGGATTGGCTGTCCGTCAATCCTTACAACGGCCGTAACAATGGCAACGCGGCGCGGTCATCCCCGGCGCGGATCGTGAGTTGGCTCGATTCGTGCTTGAGGAGGCAACGTTTTTGCGACGAGCTCCCGGCCCAGCCGCCGGTGCCCTCATCAACCCGGGAGCCGCTCTCCGGCGAGGGCTTTTGATTTGCTTGGCGGAGGGTAGTGTGCGAGAAGAGGCGAGGGGGCCCATCAAATGAACCACGTTTCTCAGGAACGCAGAGCCGACGCCCGGCGGCCACCGGCGCGGTTGCGGCTTGTGTCGGTGGGACTGCCTGCCGCTATGCTCGTCTCTACGCTGGCGCTCGCTCAATTTTCCGGTACGACACCGCCCGACGGCACCATCTGTCCACTCTCCGACGAACAAACGCAGAAGTCGATTGATGCGTTTTCCAAAATCGCCTCCGTTATCACCAGCGAGAATCGCTGCACGGGGTGCCATGGTCGGGTCAACCCCTACATCGAAGGCATTGGAGAGGACGAAGAAAATCCCGACGCCCCCAAGTCTCTGTTCAAGCATGGGGGCGGAAAAAGGGATAGGACATCCATTGCCGAATCCGACTGCGACGATTGCCACAACACCATGGCCCCCAGGACCCGTGACAATTCAGAGTCGATCTGGATGACGGCGCCCGATGGACTTGCTTTCGTGGGCAGGGATGCGACCACGATATGCAAACAGATCAGGGGAAATCTCCCCACGGGCAAGGACTTCCTCGGCCACCTCACGGACGACAACGGGGGCAACAATTTCGCCGGCACGGCCTTCAACGGCAACCGCGGCCTCGATCCTAAGGCTTTCCCGGAAATCCCCATCGCGAAACCCCGCGTCAAACAGGAGGACCTCCTTAAACTGGCCCAGGACTGGATCGACTCCACCGGCGGCGAGTTCAAGGGCGACAGATCCTGCGGCTGCGAGCCCATCCATTACGCCATTCGGGTGTCCACAGTGAATGACATCAACATGGGCTTCGTTCATCGGCACAGTGTCATGCAGCCCGTGGATGTCCCGATTACTTTCGATGAGGATGGGACTTTCAAGGGCGACGGCGCTGCCAATTTTCAGGCCACCGCCACCGCGGCGCCGTGCAGCGGCACGGCCGCGAGCGGCCTGACCTTCCACGCGTCCGGCCAGGCCATTGAGACCTCTCTGGAGCAGTCCATGAAGTTTCAATTCGCCAATACCTCGCCGACCACCACGGATTCCTCGATCACCTGTCCCTACCACGGCGAGACCAGAACGCAGACCACGACCGCCGGCCACGAGGTGCTGCCCTTTGATTTCAAGGGCGCGGTCGGAGAAACGTTCGACTATCACATGCCCGTGCCCATCGCCGGCGTTGATTCGACCATGCATGTGGAGATCGTGAAACGGGAATGACCTGGCTCTGCATTTCCACGGGCTCTCGCGCGCTGCAAGGGACTGCACATCACGGGACGGGCGCAAAGACGCTCGGTTCTGCGACGACGCCCCGGACTTCCGCAACTAAGGAGCTGCCCAATCCGCGGTGAGCTACGATCGGTGTCGGGTCGGCGCGAGGGCAGCGAACTCGGCCTTTTCCTCCGGCGTACCGCGTCGCAGAACGATGCGCCGATTGACCCGATCAATGGGCCAGAGCGGGTGAGGGCGATCCTCAAGTGACAGGGCGTCGCCGGCCGCAAGCCGCCCAGGCTGCAGCACACGATAGTACCAGCCGCAGTAACCATTTCGGATCATGGCGTGCGGCATGGCTACATCGGCAAAGCGAAGCGCGAACTTGAAGCAGGGCTGTCGCGGCTGGCTCACCTGCAGCAGGCAGCTGCCGACCCTGACGATATCGTTCAGACAGACCGTGGTCTCATCACAACCGGCAATGGTCAGGTTCTCGCCAAACCCGCCCGGCACCAGGAGCGCCGAGTGCTGGGGGTGTGTCCTTCGCCATGCCTCATAGCGCGACTCCGGGTAGCCGTACACGGCCTTGTCGGGGCCGCCGTGCACCCGAAGATCCGCCTGCTCATCCCCCGAAAGGCCCGTCGGGTTCACCTCGATCAGCCCGGAGACCGGGCGCTTCACAAAACCGCTCAGTACACCCTCCGGGCCCAGGGGCGCCGCGCGACCAATCTGGACTGACACTACAACTTCCGCGCTGGTCGTCACTGCCGAGCCTGGCCGATTTGCGGCGCCGCCGCCTTCAGTGGGGTGTGTGGGTTATGTTCGGGCACGGCGCTTCGGCTTTAATGTGGGTCGCGGCTTCTTGGCACTGGGGCCACGCCTGGCCGCTAAGCCCGGCTTGCGGCGACTCGGAGGCCGGAGCTTGCGATCGAACAGACTTCGATTCTTCACCACCGCGCGTGCGATGAGTCGGGCAAGCTGCTGCCGATAGTCTTCCACCTGGGACTCGAGCTCGGTAATCCTCGCCTCGCGCGCTCGTAAGCTCACGCGATCGCTTTCCAGCATCCTCAAGGTCGACAGCAGATGATCGCGCGAATCGGCCAGAGCCCGCTCGCGCTCCCGGGCCGCGCTCTCATAGGCGCGCTCGCGCAGGTCAAAGGATTGTGCGCGCGCCTCGTTTTCGATCTTGATCTTTTCCAACCGTTCGCGCGCCGCGTTGTGATCGCTCTTGGCGCTCTGGGCGGCCAGCGCGAGCGCCCGCTGCCAGAGTGATTCGACCGTCTCGATGATCTCACCCGGCAGGCGGGTGAGGGCGGCTGGATCATTTTGGGCCCGATAGCCCAAATCCTTCCAGAACCGCCTAAGGTCCGCGGCGATGGTCGCGGGCGATCCGCGCCCCAGGCGAGCGCGGATGCTCCCCACCGAGGGGCGGTGCCCGGTGGCGAGGATCTCGAGCGCGGCGCGCTCCACCTCTGGATAGGACACGTTGGCCGCGCGCGCGCGAGTCTCGCCGTAAACCTTGGGACCCTCCATGAACATATATTATCATCATGATAACGATACATACATACTATGTAAGACCTCCGATAAGGACACTTACCGCGGCGGAGCATCAGCCTTAAGCTTCCGTGACAAAAGTGGAGGATGCTCACAAAAACCGGCCGGGATGGGATACCCCGGGCCGGTCCGCGAACCGTTACGCAATAGCAAATAATAAATTTCCGTTAGTGATCTGCGCCCTGGTTTTCGCAAAACTCCCGTTGTAGGTTATTTCTTACAACGGGAGGGAGCATGATCGACGCAGATGAATTCAATTTGGCAGCCGCCATTCGCGCGGCGGGCCTGGCCGAGGGCGTGGCCGCGATAGAGCTTGCTTGCTATCTTATTTATCGCGCTGAATTGCCCACTCTTGTAATGCGGTGTGAAGCTGAGTTGGAGCGCCGGGCGCTTGGTGCGGCGTTGGATGCTTATGTCGCGGAGTTAAAGAAGCCTAAATGCCAGCTTCGATTGGTAGTCTCCAAGTAGGGGCAAGCTTGTCGCATCCACCAGCCTCCTAATCAATCTTTGGGCGGAACTTCCGGCCGGCGCCGCCCTCCTGTTTACGCGGTACGACGCCCATTCTGAACGCGCTCGTGTAACTTCCAGCCAGGTTAAAGTGCGCATCAACTCATTTTTGTAAGTCACATTGTTGCGGACTTCCAGTACTTCACAGCGCATCAAGGCGCTCCCGGAAGGCTCGGACTCCTTCTGTTATCACCCCAGCAACTGCGGATGGCTGGATCCCACCGACCGGGACGCGCCGGAGCCAAAGAAATCTCCTAGATATCAGGAAGCCAGAGATAGTCGGTGTGTGCCGAAACGGCCCCGGATTTGAACCTACTTTGGTCAAGTCCGGGCATCCCGAATATCCGATATGGATCGTTGTCGAGGGGCTCGCCGACCTCTGGGCACTCGCCGCACAGCCGTATCGCGGACGTAGGCGCTCAGCATGTCCAGACACTCCTGCGAGCCGCCGCTGAGTAGGCGCAGGTGGGGCGAGGTGGGTTCCATCACAACCTGCTTGCACGGAGAGAGTCCTGTCGCGTGGGGTGACTGGGTTAGAATCAATTGGACCGATACATGGGCGGGACATTGATGTCGATCGAACAGCAAAAAATTGAGGCCGTCGGCGACAATTACGACGCCAAGATGATGATGCTCACTCGGGAAAAGACCCGCCGGGTCATGCACGAAATTGCCGACGCCATCGGGCCGGGGATGCTCGAAGAAGAGGCACTCAAACTGACACGGCAGAAGCTTAAAGCCGCCGGATTGCTACGCGGGTGGCACGGCATACATGTGCGGTTTGGGACGAACACCCTTAAGTCTTTCGGCACGCCCTCGGAACCTGGCGTAGTGCTGAAGTCGAACGATTTGTTTTTTATCGACATCGGCCCGGTCTGGCAGAAGTGGGAAGGCGATGCGGGCGAGACCTTCGTTGTGGGCAACGATCCTGAAATGCATCGCATCGCGCGCGACGCGCGGAGGCTGTTCGAAGACACCAGTGCGGTGTGGCGTGCGCAGGGTCTGACCGGCGCCGCCCTTTATGACTATGCCTCACGCAGGGCGGTTGAAATGGGCTGGGAGCTTAACCTCGATATGAATGGCCATCGGTTGGCGGATTTTCCGCATGCGGCCATCCACAACGGAGCGCTCGCGCAGGCCGCTTTCCGACCGACCTCCAATCTGTGGGTGCTGGAGATCCAGATCCGGCATCCTGAGCGTCCCTTCAGTGCCTTCTACGAGGATCTGTTGATCGCGGATCCATCGGGCGATAGCGGCTTACCGCGCGCAAACGATTCGGCGGCTGTGCAAGGGCAGGACCGCCAGAGCTAAGCCCACGCAGTAGTGCACTGAAGAGGCGGGAAGCGGAGGATCCTTGGCCTCCATTCCTCGGTGCGTTTTTTCGGAAGGCTATCGGTTCCGCCGCCGACGCTCAGTGAGATTCAAAGGCAAACCGCAGCGTGTCCGTCACCGCGCGGGCTGGCACGCTCATGTGCCCCTCCCCGTCATAGCGACGAAAGCGCGTGCGCAGCCCATAGCCGGACAGCAGGTCCATCCGTTTCGCGAAGGCCTCCGCCATATACGGGTCATCGTCGATGTCAGCGCCGCCGACCACCACCATCAGCCGGCTGGTTTTAGGCGCTTTGCCGCTTGTAAGCCGCGCAGTAAAGTCGCGCTCGTCGCGAAGCACCCCTTGCTCGTTCCACTCCAGCGACGGGCTGGCAGCGATGAGCGAATAAAAGGCCTGCGGACGCGTGAAGAGCGCATGGAGCGCAAGCAGTCCGCCCAGGGAATGCCCGAACAGCGACTGCCGATCGAGGTTGATCTTGTAGCGCTTGCCGATCTCCGTGCGCAGCTTGCCCGTCAGGAAATCGAGGAACTTGTCCTGTCCGCCGCTCTTGTACTTCGCCAGCCGCCGCAGGTTCGCCGGCGGCGGGTCCAGCAAGGGTGGCGTGTAATCGTCGAGCCGGCGCGCGTCATAGGCCAGGTCGGTCGGATAGCCGACCCCGACAATGAGTGCCTTGCCGACGTCATAGTATTCCTGGATCCGGCGCGCCTCCGCAAACCCCGCGAACATGGCGTTGCCGTCCAGCACGTACAGAACGGGATAGCCGTCTTCGGGCATCGCAGTTGTGGGAAAGGAAACGAAAATGCGATAAGTCTCGCCACCGTCGGACGTCATCTCCCACATCTGCGTCGATGGCATGGTGTATCCCGGCTGGGGCGGCGACGCAGCCGAAGTTGCCTGCGGGGTTTGGGCTTGCTCGGCTTGTGCCGCCAGCACGGGCAACGCCAGGCCAATCACCACGCTTGACACAAGTTGCTTCCACGCTTTGGTCATGTCGAACACTCCTGTTCGCCGGTTAATTCTTAGGGATGTCATGGCTTCGAGTTCTGCGGCGGGGCGGTCTCCTGACCCCGTTTGATGAAAGTCAGGAAAACACGCAGATTCTCACTCGGATGAGTGTTCTCGACCCCGTGCGCCACTTCCAGGGGAGTATGAACATGGTCGCCCGGCGCGACGGCGATGATCTCGCCGTCGATCTCCATCTGCCCGTGGCCGCTCACGATGTAATAGTACTCGTCGAAGGAACCTTGCTTGTTGTGGTCGTCGAGGTAATGGGTGTGGACCCCTTCGCTTGCACCGGGCGGGAGGTCATAGATTATGAAGTGCGCAGGCCAAGGTGCGCCGTCGAACCGGAAGAACTTGGTATTAACGGTGCCCTTGCCCTCATGAATTCCGGCAATCTCAACCATGCCGGTCGCCGCGCTGTCCTTTGTGAATGTTGCCTTCCGCACGGCACCCGGCGAATCGGCCGCGGCGGAATCCGCGGATCCGGCAAGCATTCTCTGACTCAACATCGCGAAGCAAACGCCAGCGCCCATCGCAGCGCGACGGCTCAGCTTAAGTTGGGAAGTTCCGAAATTCTGGTGCATGAGGTGCGACTCCGGTTCAATCGAACGGCACTTTCAGGCCTTAGATCCGTGCTCGGCTGTCGGCCCGCCGTGGATCTGATGAGAGGCTAAGGAGAAGCGGGGCTCGGCCTTGCCCGCGCCAGCACGAGGTTAGCTGACGTAGCGCCCGACCGCCGGGCCGTGCTTGAACCCATGGCCACTGCCCCCACCGACTAGCCAGGCATTGTCCCAGCCCGGATGCCGATCGATTAGCAAGTCGCCATTGTCGGTATTTTCATACTGGCAGACCCTGGATTCGGCAAGCGGGCGTCTGGCAAGGTCCGGAAAACGCCGTGCGAGATAGGTCCGCACATCCGCCAGGGCTTGATCCGTGATCCGGCGATCGGTCTGATCCGGGTCGAACACGGGTCCATGGGCATCGAGCGCGATCTTGAAGCCGCGCGATTCGATATCGGGGAATCCATAGTGGTAGTCCTTACTGCTGATGTCCACCCACGCCGGGAGGTGCGCGGCGTCGAAGCGCGTATCGCCGGCTTCCGGTGCGAAGAAAAAGACGTCCTGGCGGGTTGGAACGATCCGCGCGCCGACCGCCTCCGGAAACAGCTTCGGCATCCAGGGACCGCAGGCGAAGATAAAGCGGTCCGCGCGCAGGATTTCACCGCCCGTTCCGGTGATCGCTTCCAGTGTGGCGCGTACGGACCGCGGCGGATCGACCGCGAACGGGCGAAAGGTGCCACCGGCGGTCACGAACTCGCCGACCAGGGTCTGCACGCTGCGCCGGGCCATCAGTGCTCCCATGGTGGGTTGCAGTACCGCGACGGCGATCCCGTCAAAATTGATCTGAGGCCAGCGCCGTGCCAGTTCCAGTGCGGCGATCTTTTCAATGGGAATGCCCAGTGCCCGCTGTATCGCGATGCTGTGGTCGATCTGAGCAGTGTCCCGCGGATACAGGTAGAGCGCCCCAATCTTGTGAAAGATCGGGCTGTCATGTCGCCTCGACAGTGCCTGCCACGCGCCGAGGGATTCCCAGGCCCATCGGGTGTAGAGCGAGTCGCCCGCATATTCGGTCCGGATCAGACGAGTTTCCCCGCCCGATGACGCGCGGGAGTGCGCCGCGCCCCACGCGTCGAGCAGCAGCACCTTATGACCCTTGCGTTGCAGGTTCCAGGCGATCCAGGCACCAAATACACCGGCACCGACCACAATAAAATCCCACCGGTCCGACGGGCGGGCCCGCGCCGGTGTGTACGAGACTCCAGCCAGCGCAACGGCCGTCGCTAGCCCTCCGAGCAATTGCCGCCGCGATACCGGGGCCTCGCCGAGCCCGGTCGCCGGGCGTTTATTCCCCACGGCGGTGCCGATTGGTCATTGGCCCTTTTTTGCGGCTTCGGAATGTGCGGCCCGCCACGCATCCAGCCGCGCGAGCCACTGGGCGGCTGTGACCGGGCCTTGGGTTTTGGTGTCCGTGTGAGAGGCCACGTTTTCCCGCATCTCAAGGAAGAACGCCGGGCCAGTCTTCAAGTGGAGCTCGTCGGCCTTTGCATCCATCGTCGCCTGTTGCGCCGCCGTGATGGGTGTTTTCGGGAAAGGCTTGAACAGAAGTATGTCCCAGTCAGCGCCGTCTTCGTGGATGTACATCTGCGTGGGTGGCTGGCCGCCTGCCGCCGAGACCTGGTCCCATTGCGCCAGCTTGCGGATAAAGCTTTCGTGTTTGCCCGGCGCCAGCTTGAAGATTTCGAATTGCGCCTCGGGCCATGCGTTTGCGTCGTCCGCCACAGCGAGTGGGGCATCAACGAGCGCCGCCGCAAGCAGGGCACTGAACAGAATTAATGCTTTCATCGTGTTCTCCAGGTGAAATGCGTTTCGCGCTGACGCAAGCCGAAGGGGAAGCGTGTTGTCCGATGCGCAATAGAAACGTCTCCTCATTGTCGCCGCTACGCCCTTGACGGGTAACATAAGGAATATTTCGGGTAGGCGAAGGCCACGACGGTCCCGGCGCGTGCAACGCATAGGCGGCGAGCGCCAGAATAAGCACAGCCGGGTATCGATCCGGCCCCTGAGGAACAAACATGATTCATCCACATCGTGCCTTGGCCTGGTTCATTCTCGCCGGCTGGTTTGGGATTAGTTCTGCCGGAGTACCCTTTAATGTGCAGCCCGGCTACGTCCTGCCGGAAACGGAGGCCTGGGATCTGACCTCCTCGGGCGGCGAGACCTATCGGATCTTCGTCTCGCACCCAGTAGGGGACCCACCACCGGAGGGATTCCCCGTTCTGTACGTTCTCGATGGCAACACGGTTTTCGGCAGCTTCGCAGAAGCCCGTCGCCTGCAAGCAGTGTCGGATCCCGAGATTGGCAAGACTCTAATTGTCGCAGTTGGATATCCGGACGGGTCCCCCTACGACTACAAGCGGCGCATGAAGGATTTCACGCCGCCGTTTCCTGATCCTATGCCAGCCGCCGAGACGCCGTTCGCTCAGTGGCCCGCAGGTGGTCAGGACAATCTTATGAGGTTTTTGCTGGGCGATCTGCGCTCGGCGATCGCCAGCCGCTACAAGATCAATCAGCGCCGCCAGGCGCTGTTCGGGCACTCGCTCGGGGGCCTGTTCGCCCTGCATATGCTCTATCGTCATCCCGAGGCATTCGTTGCGATCATCGCAGCGAGCCCCTCGATCTGGTGGAACGACCAGGGAATTCTCGCCGAGGAGCGGGAGTTCGCCGCGCACCTTGCCAGCGGGGGCACGCACGGCGCGCTCGCCAGGCTCCTGCTGGTGGTGGGGGGTAGGGAAGAAACCCGGGCAGAGCAGTGGGATGCCGGTGCTCTGGCGCGGCGGCTCGAGCCGCTATCCGCCTACGGATTGCGCAGCCAATACGAGATCTTTGAGGCGGAGCCGCACCTGGGCGTGCCCACCCGTGCCATCACTGAGGCGATGCGCTTTGCATTCGCATGGCCCTGAGGCATCGGTGCGGCGAGCGGGCGCGTGCTATTCGGGGTGCGGGACACGGGCCGCGCCCGGAGAGCCGCTAAGCAAGCCCTGTTCGCGGGAGAACTGAACAGCGGCGCGCCGGGAATCAACGCCCATCTTGGCAAACAGCGACTTCAACCGGTATTTCACCGTATTCGGTGACACCCCCAAGAATCGGGCGATTTCCTTGTTGGTGTAGCCCTTATCCAGGTGCTTCAGGGTCTGCAGTTCCGGCGGGCTCAGGATGTTGGATTCTCCCTGGCGGGCGGTGCTGCGCAACAACTTGCGCAGGCGCCGCATGTATTTCTCGCGAAAACGGTCGGTCGGCTGCTTGCCGACATCGCTCGGTTCCTCGTCGAGCGCTCCGAGCAGGAGGAATCGACGGCACTCAAGGAACGGACCCACGAAGCCCTGGAACATCGCCATGCTCACGGCTTCATTCAGGCGTGCCACGGCCTTGGGGGCGGAACCGGCTTGTTCGTGGGCCGCTGCGGCGAGGATGGCCAGAGTGATCAGCAACCGCCCGTGGCCGTGCTGCTGGGCCCAGCGTTCCATGGTGGCGATTTGGAGCGTTGCGTTCGCATAATCGCCTTCGCAAAGCCGCAGCTTGATCCGGCACAGGGAGGCGGCGATGGCGACTTGCCGGTACACGGGAAATTCCTCCGCCATCGCGGCGGCCAGGCGGTTGATGTCAACGGCCGCCGCATCGGCGAGCGCATCCGCGATACGCCCCGCATGGATCGAGCTTTCGACCTTGTGCACATCCGCGAGCAACTCAAGTTGGTGAATGTGCCGTCGACGGGCGGTACGGCGCATGCGCTCGATGATTTCAAGCACGCCTTCAGGATTGGTCACCAGCGTGGCGTGGACGGCGGCAGCAAAGGCGGAGGCATAGACCTCAAACCAGCCATCGGAGTGCTCCATGTGCGGTAGCGCCCAGTTCAGCAACTCTATGGCCTCGCCGATCTCGCCTTGCTCGAAGCGCACCTCGGCCTGGTAGGCCGCGCAGTTGGCTGCGAGATCGGAGCGAGGCCCGTAGGCGTTGTGGATGCTCGCAGCGGCCTCATCGAGTATCACGCGCGCCTCTTCGAGTCTCCCCTGTGCGAGCACGACGCGGGCCTCGATAAAACGCGCAAATAATTCGCCATACTTTGAATGCAAGGCCAGGTGATGCGCGCGGGCGTGACGGATCGGCTCCAGCGCGCGCTCCAGCCAGCCGCATTCGCAATATTTGTGGCCCAGTGATTCGTACACGTTGGAGAGCATCAGATGATCGTGCGAGGGAAGGCTGCGGATCAGGGCCTCCTTGGCCAACAAATCCTCCAGATGTATCGGCGCATCTTCGTACTCGGCCAGGACCTCTCCGACCAGGTTGACCTCCGTCCACAGGTCGGGTGCGAGTTCGGACTGCTCGATGGTTTCCCGAAATGCGTCGTAATCGCTGCGCGCGGTGTCCATCTCACCCTGCTTGATAAGGTGGTAGACGCGCGCCAGGGCAAGGCGCGGAAATTTCTGGATCAACGCTTCGGGCACGTGCGCGAGTCCGAGGACCAGCGCATCCATCCTGCCCTCCGGAATAAGGCGCCAGCCGCCAGCGGCGTCCAGCACCTCAGCGACGAGGCTCGTGTCCTCGGCCCGCAGCGCATGGTGAACCGCCTCGTTCACCATGTGGCGCTCGGAGAACCATCGGGAGGCCAGCGCGTGGAGTTGGCGGAACTTGGCAGGCTCCCGACGCTGCAGACGACTGCTGAGGATGTCTGCAAACAGCTGGTGGTACCGGTACGTCAGGTGTTCGGCATCCAGGGGAACGATAAAGAGTTCCCGGCGCTCAAGTTCCTCGAGCATCAATACGCCATCGGTGCGATCGCAGAGCAAATTGGCGAGCTCGCCGTTGACCTGGCTGAGGATTGAAGTGTGCGAGACGACGGTCTCCAGCTCGGGTGGCAGGGCCGTCAGCACCTGTTCGGACAAATAGCTGGCCAGCTGCCAGTCAGGCCCTGAGAATCCCGAGATGTTCTCGCCGCGGTCACCCCCGGCACGCAAGGAGATGGCGGTCATCTGCACGGCAATGGGCCAGCCCTCGGTACGGGCCACCAGCCGTGCCATGTCCTCGCTCGTGAGCGGCACCGCATTCGCGCCCAGCAGGACCGCCTCGGTTTCCTCAAGGCTGAATCGCAGCTCGGCGGCACCGAGTTCGAGCAGTTCATGATTGGCCGCCAGCTCCGCGTAGCCGAGATTGGGTCGATCGCGCGAGGAAATGACCACATGCACGGTCGGCGGCAGCAGGCGCAGCAGCGTGCGCAGCATTGCATATACGCCCTTACTCTCCGCCCGCTGAAAATCATCAAGTATGAGGATGGCTTCGGCGGCGGTCCGCACGAAGCGGTTGACGATTGCTGCGGTGGCGGCGCGCAGCGGGGTATTTTCTCCGTGGCGCCCGCTCGCGATGCCGACCATCAGTGAGTCGGCGAAGCGGTTGACATCGGCCTCCTCGTCCTCGAGCGTCAGCCAGATGACCTCGAGACCGCGGGTCCTGAGCGCTGCGTACCATTGTGACAACAGGCTGCTCTTGCCGTATCCGGCCGGCGCATGGACCAGGGTGAGCCTGCGCGAGCTCGCGCCCTCATCCAGGCGTTGAATCAGGGCGTGCCGGTTCACCTGGTGCGCGGCGCGCGCCGGCGGCACAAATTTGGTCGCGATCGGATCGGTCAATTTCATCGCGGCACTCGGCCGTGGGGGGATCAGAAAAGAATAACACGGCACGCCGGGCTCTCGACCGATCTGTCCTACCCACCGGGCCGGCAAATCCTACCCTCCGGGGAGCCGTATCGCGGGCCAGTCGGGCTAGGATGCTGAGCATGCGCTTGGGAATAGATGTCGGGG
This sequence comes from uncultured Gammaproteobacteria bacterium, assembly GCA_963717335.1. Lineage (GTDB taxonomy): Bacteria > Pseudomonadota > Gammaproteobacteria > Steroidobacterales > Steroidobacteraceae > FEN-1191. The sequence goes on from CAVQVZ010000007.1 coordinate 92,109, forward strand.
GCACGAATACGGACGCCGTATTGGTCTCCCAGGGGGCGGTGGTCGCGACGGCCAAGCGGCCAACGACCGCCGATGTCAGCAGCGGCATCGTCGATGCCACGCGGGCTGTCCTGCGCGAGACGGACTTGGCGGGCCAACGCATCGAACGCGTGATCATCGGCACGACGCATTTTGCCAACGCGTTCGTGGAGCAAAAGGACCTGCTCAAGGTCGCGGTGGTGCGCCTGGCGGGCAAGGCCGCCGCGGCGGTGCCGCCGATGAGCGGCTGGCCCGCCCCGCTCAAACAACAGGTGGCCGGCCCGTGCTTCCAACTGGCCGGGGGCTACGAATTCGACGGCCGCGAGAATTCGGTGTTCGATGAGAGTGCGGTGCGCAAGGCCGCCCAGGAAATCCGCGCCCGCGGAATAAAGTCCGTGGCGATCTCGTGCGTATTCTCGCCGCTACGCGCCGAGATGGAGCGGCGTGCGGCAGACATTTTTCGCGAAGAGATGCCGGGAGTCTCGCTCACCACCTCGGCCTCCATCGGGCGCATCGGCTTCCTCGAGCGCGAGAACGCCGCGATCATCAATTCCTCGCTGTTGGGCATCGGCCGCAAGATCATGCGCTCGATCGACGAGGCACTGCCCGCGCTGGGCATCCATGCCCCGTGCTACATCGCGCAAAATGATGGGACGGTGGCCACCTCGGGGTACGCTTCTGACTTTCCGGTGCTGACCTTTGGATCGGGCCCGACCAACAGCATGCGCGGCGCGGCCTTCCTGACCGGAATCCAGGATGCCATCGTGATTGACGTCGGCGGCACGACCACCGACATCGGCGCGTTGGTGCACGGCTTCCCGCGCGAATCATCGATCGCGGTCGAGATTGGGGGCGTGCGCACGAACTTCCGGATGCCGGATATTTTGTCGCTGGGCGTGGGCGGCGGCTCGCGCATCAGAGTGCCAGCGGATGGCCAAGGGCTGACCGTGGGCCCCGATTCAGTCGGCTTTCGCCTGCTCCAGGAGGCCATGGTTTTCGGTGGCGAAACGCTGACGGCCAGCGACGTGGCGGTCAAGGCGGGCCTGGTGCACTTGGGTGATCCCGCCCGTGTGCCGGATCTTACGACGAAGGTCGTTGCGCAATTTCTCGAGCGCATCGGGAAAACCTTCGAGGAGGGGCTGGACTGGATGAAGACCTCGGCGGAGGACGTCCCTGTCATCCTGGTCGGAGGCGGCAGCTTCCTCGTGCCGCGGACTCGAAGGGCGCTTCTCGGGTGATCGTGCCCGAGCACGCGGCGGTCGCCAACGCGGTCGGCGCAGCTGTTGCCATGGTGGGCGGTGAGGTGGATCGCATTATTTCCTACGAGGGCGGTGACCGCGAGGGCGCCTTGCGTGAATTGGAGCGCGAAGCTTTTGCCGATGCCGTGGCGGCCGGTGCGGATCCTGCCACACTGCGGGTGGTTGAAATCGATGAGACCTACCTCAGCTACCTGCCGGGCAACCGCGCCCAGGTCCACGTGAAAGTCGTCGGTGATCTGGCCGCGCTCGGAGCAGGACCGTGAATGACAGCGCGCCGCGCGCCGGTCGCAGGCTGGCTGTGGCCGACATGGCGGATCTGGCGCGCGGCTGCGCCTTCCTGGGTTCGGGGGGCGGCGGAGATCCTCGCTCGACCCTGATTGAACTCGAGGCACTGATGGGGCCTGAAGGTTCCGTTGAGTTGATCGACGTCGAGTCCCTGAATGATGAGGCCCTGGTCGCCCCCTGCGGTTGGATTGGCGCACCGACGGTTTCGGATGAAAAATTACCGAGCGGCGAGGAAGGGTTGCTGGGACTGCGCCGGCTCGAGAAAATCCTCGGACGTCGCGCGCAAGCGGTGTTCCCGATCGAGATTGGCGGCAGCAACGGGCTGGCTCCCATGCTGCTGGCGTTGCGGGCCGGGCTCCCGGTGGTCGATTGCGATGGCATGGCGCGCGCATTTCCGGAATCGCAGATGGTGATTTTCAATATCCGAGGCCTGAAGGCCTGCCCGGCCGTCCTGACCGACGACAAGGGCAACTGCTTCGTCATCGAAGCGGTCGACAACCTGAGTGAAGAGCGGATCGCCCGCGCCGTGACGGTCGTATTGGGCGCCAGCTGTCACCTGATGGAGTATCCGCTCACCGGAGCGCAGGCCAAGGCCACCGTCTTGCGCGGCACATTGAGTGATGCCCTGGCAATCGGACGCAGCATTCGCCTGGGGCGCGAGCGGCACGGTGATCCGTTTGTCGCGCTGTTCGAATCGCTCAAGGCATCGAGGCAGTTCAGCAGCGCGGGCGTGCTGTTCGACGGTAAGGTCGTCGACCTCCAGCGCGAGACCAAGGACGGCTTCTCGGTCGGGCGGGTCCTTATCGAGGCTTTTGATAGCAAGCGTCGACTCGAGGTCGAATTCAGGAATGAAAACCTCGTGGCCCGCCTGGACGGGGACGTTCGGGCACTGGTCCCTGATCTGATCACGATCGCCAATCGCGCCACCGCCGAGATCATCGTCACCGAGCGCCTCAAATACGGGCAGAACGTCAGGGTCATCGGGGCAAGTGCCCCGGCCACGCTGCGCGAGCCGGAAGCGCTGGAAATTCTCGGTCCGCAGGCCTTCGGCATCAAGGTGCCCTATCGCAATATCGCTGAACTCAATGGCTGGGACTAGAGGCGCGTAAAATGCACAAACCGTATGCCCCACGGATCGGATCGATCATCGCGCGCGCGCTCACGGCTTTCGCGGCACTAGGTATTCTCAATGCCGCGGCCGCAGCCGCGCCTCAGGCGCCGGCCGAGCTGGTGTTCGTCAACGGGGTGATCCACACGATGGATCCCCACCATCCGAAGGCCAGCTGGATTGCCGTCCGGGACGGGCGCATCGAGGCGCTCGGCGATGGACGACTGCCGAAGGCTCTGCAGGGCCCCGCAACGCGCATCGTTGATGTGCACCGCAAGCTGATTCTGCCGGCCTTCCACGACGCGCACACGCATCCGGTCTGGGGCGGTCTGAGTTACGGCCATTGCGCGCTCTATGAGGGCAATTCGATCGAGGACTACCAGAAGCTCATCGCAAAATGCGCGCGCGACGATCCGGACTCACCCTGGCTCTACGGCGTGGGCTGGCGCGATGGCCTGTTCAGTCCCAGCGGCGTGCCCGATAAGAGCCTGATCGATGCGGTCGTGCCGGATCGGCCGGCGGCGTTCTCCAATGTCGGCGGGCACGGCCTGTGGTTGAATTCGAAAGCCCTGGCCGCGGTGGGCATTACGCGCGACACCCCCGACCCTCCGCACGGCCGGATTGACCGTGATGCCCAGGGCAATCCCATCGGCGGGCTGCAGGAAGCCGCCGTCGATTTGGTGACCTCCCGGTTACCGGCGCCGACCGAAACGGCGCGCGAGCAGGCCTTGCTGTACGCCATTCACTACTTCAACAGCGTGGGCATTGTCGGCTTCCACGACGCGCTGGTTCCGGTGCACAGCCAGGAATCGGCGCAAGTCATTCCACCCAATGTTCCCGATACCTATATTGCCCTTAAGTCCCAGGGACGGCTCAACGCCTATGTGACACTGGCTCTGGCCTGGGATCGCGCGGCCGGCCTGGAGCAGGTGCATGGACTCGAAGAGGCCGAGAAGCGGCTGGCGGCCGCGGGAATTCACGCGCGGGCGGTCAAGTTTCTGCTCGATGGCGTACCCGTCCAGCGCACCGCGGCACTGATCGAGCCGTACAGCGATATGCCGGCAGAACGAGGCGCGCTGGAGGTGGATCCGCCGATTCTCAATCAGGCGGTGGCGGATGTGTCCGCGCTGGGTTTCCAGGTGCATTTCCACGCGATCGGCGATCGCGCCGTGCAGGCTGCGCTGGATGCGATCCAGTTTGCACAGCAACGCATCGGCAAGGGGCTGGACCGTCCGCTGATTTCTCATGTCAACCTGGCCGCGACCGCTGACCTTGATCGCTTCAAGACGCTCGGCGCGATCCCAATCTTCCAACCCCTGTGGGCCAGCCTGGATGACTACATGCAGATCGTCGCCGTGCGTGTGGGCGCACAGCGCATGGAGCACATGTATCCTGCCGGGAGCCTGATGCGCCGTGGCGTGATGGTCGCGTACGGATCGGACTGGCCGGTGGCTTCCGCCAACCCCTTCGAGGGTCTGGAGGTGGCGGTCAGCCGGCTCGCGCCGGGAAGCACGCGCGGCGAACCGCTCGCGCCCAGCGAGCGCGTCACGCTGGAGGCGGCGGTGCGCAACTACACGCTACATTCGGCCTATGTCCTGCACGTCGATGAGCAGTCCGGGAGCCTGGAGGCCGGCAAGAACGCCGACCTCATCGCGGTGGACCAGGATATCTTCGCGATTCCGACCGACCGCATCGCCCGCACGCACGTTTTGCTGACGCTGTACAAGGGCAAGGCCGTGTTCGGCGAACTGGGCGGTCTGTAGCAATGACCGATTCGATGCCACAAGCGGACACGAAATCCCTTACGGAATACCCCCACCTCTATATAGGTGGCCGGTGGGTCGCGCCGATCGACGGCGAAGTCGTGGAAAGCATTGATCCGTCCAGCGGGCGCGCGTGGGCCCGCGTGGCTTTCGGGGGCGCGGGTGACATCGATGCGGCGGTGTCCGCCGCGCGCGAGGCCTTCGGCGCGTGGAGCCGCCGGCCAGGGCACGAACGGGCCGCCCTGCTGCGACGACTCGCCGATCTGTATGCGCGCGCCGCGCCGGAGCTGGCGCGGACTGAATCGCGGGACAACGGGCGGGCGCTGCGCGAGACGCGCGCCGATGTGGGCAGTCACTCCACGGCCTACCATTGGTATGCCTCGCTGGCCGACAAGGGCTCGGGGCGGACGATACCGATCGAGGATTCGGTATTCGCTTTCACCACTCGCAAGCCCGTGGGAGTGGTCGGCGCCATCACGCCCTGGAACGTGCCCCTCATGGCGGCCTTGTGGAAGCTCGGACCGGCGCTGGCGGCAGGTTGCACGGTCGTGCTCAAGCCCGCCGAGCACACGCCGGTCACCTCGCTTGAGTTGGCGAAACTGTTCGAGCAAGCCGAATTTCCCGCCGGGGTGGTCAATGTCGTGCCAGGACGGGGGGCCGGGGGCGCCGGCGAACGACTGGTGGCTCATCCGGACGTGGCGAAGATTGCCTTTACGGGCGAGGGGGCCACCGCGCGGGCGATCTTGCGCACGGGAGCCGACACGCTCAAGCGCTATACCTTCGAACTGGGCGGCAAGGCGCCGCACATCCTTTTCGCGGACGCCGACTTCGACCAGGCGATCAACGCCGCCACGGGATCGGCCTGGGCCCTGTGCGGGCAGAGCTGCGCGCTCGGCTCCAGGGTGCTGGTGGAACGGCCCATCTACGAGCGCGCCGTCGAGGAGTTTACGCGCCGCGCCGCCCGGGTGCGGGTGGGCCCCGCGCTGCGCGAGGAAACGCACATGGGACCCCAAGCGCACGCCGAGCAGTTGGCCAAGACCCTGGACTATGTAGAAATCGGCAAGCGCGAGGGCGCGGCACTCCAATACGGAGGTCAGCGCCTGAGCGGGGCGGATCTTGATGGGGGCTATTACATCACCCCTACGGTGTTCGCTCGGGTCAGCAATGACATGCGCGTGGCGCGCGAGGAGATCTTCGGCCCGGTGGCCGTGCTGATTCCCTTCGACGGTGAAGAGGAGGCGATCGCACTGGCCAATGACTCCAGTTACGGGCTCACCGCCGGCCTGTGGACACGGGATGTGGGTCGGGCGTTGCGGGTTTCCTCGCAGATCGAGGCGGGAATGGTGTGGGTCAACACCTACCGCTACATCCGCTGGTCGACCCCTTACGGGGGGGTGAAGGCGAGCGGCTGGGGGCGCGAGAATGGCCTTGAATCGCTCGATGCTTATCTTGATGTGCACACCACGATCATGAGCAAGAGCGGGAAGTTCCCCGATCCATATGCCGCCTAGCGTCAGGGCGCAACGCAGGAGCGCAACATGCGACTGAAAGACAAGTGCGCGATCATCACGGCGGCCGCCTCAGGCATGGGTTGGGCCGGCGTGGAGCGATTCGCGCGCGAGGGCGCACGATGTGCGGCCGTGGACATCAACGCCGATGCGCTGGCCGCCCTGGCGGCACACATGCAGTCCCGGGGCGTGAAGGTCGAGACCGTGCAGGCCGATCTGTCTGATCCCGCGCAGGCGCGCGAGGCCATCGAGAGCGCGATCCACAAGCTCGGTGGAGCGGATGTGCTGTGGGCGCATGCGGGGAGTCCCGGGCCCGGCGATGTGGAGCAGCTGGACCTGCCCGCCTATCAACGCGCGCTGTCGCTGAATCTGACCTCGGCGATCGTGACGGCAGGCACGGCCATTCCGGCGATGCGTTCGCGCGGCGCCGGTTCGATCATATTCACGGCCTCGGTCTCCGGGCTGGTCGGTTCAATGTTCAGCCCGATTTACTCGGCGGCCAAGTTTGCCGTGGTCGGACTGACGAAATCCCTGGCCCTGAAATACGGCAAGGAGGGCATTCGGGTGAACGTCATTTGCCCGGGTCTGGCCGATACACCGATGAAATCGGGATTTACCGGCCGGAGCGGGGATCCGGAGGAGGCGCGGCAGAACGAGGCGCGCCTCCTCGCTACCGTGCCGATGGGGCGATTGTGCCGGGCGGATGAAGTCGCGAATGCCGCGCTCTGGCTCGCCTCCGATGAAGCCTCTTTTGTCACCGGCGTGGCGCTGCCCGTGGACGGCGGATTTACCGCCCGTTGATCGGGTGCGCAAGCGTGCCAGGCCACCAGGGGGAGAACATGCACACTGACCCGGAGCGGGCGATCGCCGAGACGCCGATGCATTGGCGCCAGGTTCTGGCCGTGGTGGCCTGCATCGTGCTGAACGGGCTCGATGGTTTCGATGTGCTCGCCATCAGCTTCTCGGCCCCCGGTATCGCCACCGAATGGGGCATCACGCGCGCGATGCTCGGCGTGGTGCTCTCGGTCGAGATGTTCGGCATGGCGATTGGTTCCGCGACGTTGGGGAATTTGGCCGATCGCCTGGGGCGCAAACCGACCATCCTCGGATGCCTGGGCATGATGGCCGTGGGCATGTTCGCCGCCTCGCAAGCCCACTCCATCCTGGCGCTCGCGCTGGCCAGACTCCTGACCGGCCTGGGGATCGGCGGAATGCTCTCCTCGACCAGCGCCATCGTGGCGGAGACTTCGAGCGCGAGGCGGCGGAGCCTGAACCTCTCGCTGAACATCGCCGGCTACTCGGCGGGCGCCATCCTGGGGGGAACCGTGGCGACGATGATCCTGGCGCGCGCGGACAACTGGCGCGCGGTGTTCTACTTTGGCTTCGCCGCCACGCTTGCCGCGGTTCCTCTGACGCTCTTCGCGCTGCGTGAGTCGGTCGGTTTCCTGCTGAGCGTACGTCCGCGAAATGCCCTGGAGCGTGTCAACCGCGTTTTGCGCAGCTACGCGCACGAGCCACTCGTGAAACTTCCTGCGCCTCGCCCCAGAAAATCGGCGGCACCGATCAGTACGTTGTTCTCGGAGCAATTCCGGGCCGCCACCATCCTCCTGACGTTGGCCTACTTCGCGCAGATCATGGTGTTCTACTTCCTCCAGAAGTGGGTGCCCAAGCTGATCGTGGACATGGGGCACACGGCCTCGGAAGCCGGGGCGGTGCTGGTGTTCGCCAACGTGGGTTGCCTGGCCGGGGCTCTGGCCATCGGTCTGGTCTCGCAATGGTTCAAGGTCGTTCCATCGATATTGTCTGCGATGGGTTGCGCCTTCCTGTGCGTGGCGGCCATCGGCGCAGCCCCATGGAGCCTGGGACAGATGTCCGTCATCTGCGCCTGCGCCGGCTTTTTCGTTAACGCCGCGGTGGTGGGTCTGTACCCCGTGATGGCCCAGGCGTTTCCGGCTGAGGTGCGCGCGAGCGGCATCGGATTCGCCATCGGTGTGGGCCGCGGTGGGGCCACCCTGGGGCCGATGGCGGCGGGGGCGCTGCTGTCGCTGGGTTATCCGCTGAGCTTCGTCGCCCCGATCATGGCCAGCGGCGCACTGGTCGCCGCACTCATGCTGGTCCTGCTGTCACGGAATACGGTTTTCAATTCGAAGGAAGTACTCACATGAATCTGCTGTCAAACATGAGGCGAATTTTGCAATCCAGTCGCTCGAGGCACTCCATGAAAAAACTCCTGGCCGCATTTGTCCTCGCGTTTGTGGCGGCCCTGTCCGCGCCGGCACGCGCGGCGGGTCCCGGCTACCGTGTCATTGACCGCATCCCCATGACGGATGGGTGGTGGGACTACGCCAGCTTCGATGCGGTCCATCGGCGCCTCTTTGTGGCCCGAGGCAATGGCGTCTACAAGCTGGATGTCGACACCGGCCTGATGGACATGCGCATTGTGCCGGGTTCCGAGGGCCGGGCGGTCGTGCCGTTGCCGATCGATGATCTGGTCTTCACGACCATGGCCGGCTACAGCGTGGGCATCCTCTTCTCGGGCGAAGATGGCAAGGTCAGCAAGATGTTCGAGCTGCGACAGGCCTCCGACTCCTCACTCTGGGAACCGGTCGGCCGGCATGTCTGGACCATGGGAGGGCATGGGGAGGTGTCGGTGCTCGATCCCGTCAAGCTTGAGCAGGTGGCGAGCATCGATCTGGGTGAGCGACTGGAATTCTCGGTCACCGATGGGCGCGGCACCGTATTCGTCAACGGGTCTGAATCCGCTTCCGTGATCGCCGTGGACGCCGCGCAGCGCAAAGTCATCGGACGTTGGAAAATGGAAGGTTGCGAGGATCCGAGCGGCATGGCCTACGCGGAGGCGGCGGATGTCTTGCTTTCGGTGTGCGCCAACAAAAAGTTGTTCGTGCTGAATGCGCGCACCGGGGCCACGCTCGAGACGGTCGCGGTCGGCGCCGGCGCCGATGCGGTGATATACGATCCGGGAACGCGCCGGGCATTCGTGCCTTCCGCGTTCGACGGCTTGCTCACAGTCCTTGCGGTGAATGGGGCCCGGGACGTGTCTGTGCTGGAACAGGTCTTCCTGCAGATCGGCACGCGCACCGGCGCCATCGACCCGAAGACCGGCACGCTCTACTTTCCGGCGGCGCGCTTTGGTCCGATCAACAAGCTCGGCTGGCCGGAAGCCCTGCCGGGCACGGTTCAGCTGTTGGTGGTTCGCCCGCTGCCCTAGTCGAGGGGTTTGTCGATGGGTCCGAGGCTGACCTCCCCGCGTTTCGCCATCCCATCGATCTCATCCTCTTCGTAGCCACACTCTTTTAGGATGCTGCGCGTGTCGGCGCCCAGGCCGCGCGGAGGTTGGTCGGGAAGCCTCGCCAAGGTGCCAAAGTGGATCGGCTGCGCCACCGAGCGCTTGATCTCCGGTGGATAGGCGGGGCCGGGTTCAAAGAACCCGATATCCGCCAGGTGAGGATCGACCAGCAGTTCCTTGAGGCTTGTCACCGGCGCGAACGGAATGTCCAGCCGCAGCAGGGTTTCCTGCCAGTCGGCATTGCTGCGCGCGCGCAGCCCTTCGGCCACCGCCGCATACAGCTCATCAATATGCGCACTGCGCTCGGTGGCACTCTCGAACCAGGGTTGGGCCACGAGATCGGCGCGGGCGATCTCGTTCAGGAAGCGCCGCCACTGCTCGTGCGTATAGGGCAGCACCGCCATCCATCCGTCCCGCGTCTGGAATGGCCGCCGATCCTTCGAGAGTACACGCGAGTAGCCGGGTTCCCCGTGCTCATTGAACGTGGCACCCGCCAGGTGTTCATTGAGGAGGGTGGCCGCCAAGGCCTCGAACATCGGCACTTCGATATACATCGCACCGGTCTGTCCGCGCGCCTTGGCGGTCAGCGCCGCGAGCAGGGCATAGGCGGCGTGCAAGGCGCCAATCTTGTCCGCGAGAATGGTGGGCACGAAGCGGGGGGCCTCGCCCTCGCGCCGGCCTAGGTCGGCGAGTCCTGCCGCCGCCTGGATCACATCGTCGAAGGCCGGCCGGCCCCGATAGGGGCCGCGTTCTCCATAACCGATGACCGCGCAATAAACGATCTGCGAGTTGATCTTTGCGACTTCCTCATAGCCGAGCCCGAGCCGTTGGGCGGCCACCGGGCGCATGTTGACCAGCAGGGCGTCCGATCGGGTGATCAATCGATGCGCGATGGCCCGCCCCGCATCGCTCTTCAGGTTGGCCGCGAGCACGCGCTTGTTGCGATTGTTGCCGGCGTACAGTGCGCTGATGTCGCCGTGCCGTGGCAGCGTACCGCGCGCGACGTCGCCCTCGAGGGGCTCGAGCTTGACGACCTCAGCACCCAGGTCCGCGAGGATTTGCCCGGCCATCGGTCCCATGACCACGCTGCTCAGTTCGAGCAGCTTCACGCCTCGAAGCAGTGGGACCATGGTTCAGTTCTTAAGGCTCCGCGAGCGCTGGAGTGGCACATGCTGCTCTGTATACAGCAATCGCCCTGGCCAGTGACCGACCGGAGGGTAGCGCAGGTCCAAAGGTGGGTAGCTCGCACCGGAATGGCGCCCATGGCATTGACGGCGCGGCGTAACTTTGATCAGCTCGACGCTTCCTCAACCGCCATGTACCTGCACCCTAAACAACAGCCCTTTGCCGCCCGCAACGACGCCGACGTGCTGCGGCTGGTCGATGAGTATCCGCTGGCGTGGGTGATCGGAGTGGGCTCGCCCGGAGCCTCGGCGACTCCATTGCCGTTGTTGCCGGACCTGAACGATGCCGGGAAATTAGTATCGTTCACCGGTCATTTCAGCATCCACAACCCGCAGGTCGCCGAGCTGCGGGAAAAGGCCGGGGCCTGCGTCCTGTTCACGGGACCCCAGGGCTATGTCTCCCCGTCCTGCACCTCCCAACCCCAATGGGCACCGACCTGGAACTACGCCGTGGCCCGATTCGAGGTGACCGTGGAGTTCCGGCCCGAGGAAACGCGACCCGCCCTGGAGCGGCTGGTCGCCCGGATGGAGCGCGCCAATCCGCAGCCATGGGAGCTGTCCCGCTTGGGCAGCCGTTACGAGCAGCTGAGCCCGAGAATCATCGCGTTCCGGGCGCACGTGCAGGGGGTGCGGGCGACCTTCAAGCTGGGCCAGGACGAGCGCCGTTCGAGCCTCGGGGAAATCCTGACGCGCCTCAAAGATCCGTCGCTGGTCCAGTGGATGCGTGAGTTCAATACTTGATCATTGAGGCCTTTGGCGGGCTGCTGCGGCGCATCGAGCGGGTCGCGCCCTCGCACACGCAACAACCCGTTCCCATGGAAGAGTCCGTGCCCGCGCATCGAGTGGCGATCGTGTGCGTCGGAATCGCCTTCACGCTCACGGGGCTGTATATGGGATCGGAGATCGCGCTCGAGTTGGGCTGGCGGCGGGGCGTTATGGCCGCCGTGGTCGGCAGCATCATCCTTGCGGTGATGTCCATCCCGGCGGCGATCGTCGGCGCGCGCACGCGGCTTTCCACGTACATGATTGTTCGCCATGTTTTTGGTGAGGCCGGCAGCCGGATCGTCAACGCGGTCCTGGCGCTGGTCCTTATCGGCTGGTACGCGGTCACCGCTGAGTTGTTCGGGCGGACCTGTTACCTGACGCTCCACCAGTACTTCCCCCATTCGCCCATTCCGATGGGAGTGTTCACGGTGGGCTGCAGCCTCCTGGTCGTAGCCACCACGGTCTTCGGCTTCCGGGCCCTCGAACGATTGTCGTTGGTGGTGGCACCGATGCTCGTGGCCCTGACGCTCTACATCGCTCTGCAGGCGGTCGTGCGCGTGCCGTGGCAGACCATCGCGTCGAGCGCCGGCACGGCGCCCGATCTCGGCCGGGGTATCTCGGCGGTCGTGGGTGGCATGATCGTCAACGTGGTCTTGATGCCGGACTTGACTCGCTATTCCAAGTCCGTGCTCGACTGCGCGGTCATCAGCGTGACCGGCAACGGTCTCGCCAATGGGGCCATGGTGGTTCTCGCCATGCTGCCGGCGCTGGCGTTCGGCGAGATAGACCCGATGAAGTACATGGCACTGCTCGGCCTGTCGCTGGTGGGATTCGCGATCCTCGTGCTCTCGACCTGGTCCGTCAACGCCGTGAATCTTTATTCCACCGGCCTGGTGACCGCAACGGTCCTGCCCCGATTTGGCTACGGTGCGCTGGTGATCGGCTCGGGCCTCTTGGCCACCGTCGTCGCCCTGCTGGGGTTATCGGACCGGTTCCTCGATTTCCTCGTCATTCTCGGGCTGATCGTGCCGCCCTTTGCGGCCGTCTACCAGGTCGATTTCTTCATCTTGCACCGCAAGGACTACGGTGCACCCGCCGCCCGTCGCGGCGGTCGCACGAACATCAACGCGCTCCTGGCCGCCGGGCTCGGTGCCGCCGTGGGCTGCGGGCTCTATGCGGGGAGCGTTTCCCTGACCGGGGTGCCTACGATTGAATCCTATGCGGTGGCCGGGCTGAGTTATTGGGGGCTGGAACGATGGAAAAGCGTGTGGCGTTGACGATGAACGATGGCGGGTACGAGGCGTGCGATGGGGGCCGCGATTGCGCAGGACAACTTCGGGCGCGCGCCTGCGGATGCGGCCAGAAACCGGGAGAGCTGCCATGATCGACCGCAGAGCGTTCGTAAAAGGTCTGGCGGGCGCGGCCTGCGCGTACCCGTTGCACGCGGCGGCGGCCCGCACCGAGCTGGACCTCGCGCTGGAAAACGGTCGCTTCTGGACGGGTGCGCCTGGGGGCGCCACAACCGATGCGATCGGCATCGCGCACGGCCGGATCGTGGCGTTGGGGATCGAAAAAGTCCGAGCGCTCAGTCATCGCGGCACGCGCCGCGTCGATCTCAAGGGCGCCTTCGGCATGCCGGCTTTTGCTGACGCCCACACCCACTTCCTGGCCGGCTCGCAAGTGCTCGGTCAACCTGACCTGCTCGGCGCCACTGACCCGGCGACATTTGCGCAGCGCATTGGCGCGGCCGCGAGCGCCAATCCCGGCCGCTGGATACTGGGGGGCACTTGGGATGAACAAAGAATGGGCGGCACGCCCCCGACCCGCGCCTGGATCGACGCGGTCACGCCCGGCACGCCGGTGGCGGTGCCCCGCACCGACTTGCACAGCCTGCTGCTCAATACGGTCGCGTTGCGACTCGCCAACATCACGGCCAGCACGCCGGATCCCGAAGGCGGCGTTATCGTGCGCGGCGCGGACGGCAGTCCCACCGGAATACTTAAGGACAACGCCCAGGATCTCGCGAGGCGCGTCATCCCGCCTCCCTCCGATGCGCAGGTCGATGAGACCTTGCGTACGGGCATTCGCTACGCGCTGAGCAAGGGTGTGGCGCAGATCCACAATCCGGAGATTCATTGGCAGGTATTTCACTCCCTGCGGCGCCTCCGGGTCGCAGGCGAGACGGGCGTGCGCTTTCGCGCCTTCGTGCCGATCGCCGACTGGGAGCGTATCGCCCAGATCGTGGCCGAAGAAGGCACGGGCGATGACTGGGTCCGGTGGGGGGCCGTCAAGGGGCTGGCGGATGGCTCACTGGGTTCGCGAACCGCGAAATTTTATCAGCCCTATACCGACGCCCCGGGGGAAACGGGCATTTGGGTCATAGGTCCGGACAAATTGCGCGAACTCGTGGCTGGAGCGGACGCCCATCACCTGCAAGTGGCCGTGCACGCCATCGGGGACCAGGCGATCGATACGACACTGGACGTCTTCGATACCGTGGCGGCGGCCCACGGCGCGAGGGATCGCCGCTTCCGAATGGAGCATGCGCAACACATCCGGCCCGAAAGTGTCGGCCGGTTCGTCCGCCAGGGCGTCATCGCTTCGGTGCAGCCTTACCATGCCATCGATGACGGGCGCTGGGCGGTGAAGCGGATCGGTACCGGGCGACTTTCGGGTACTTACGCCTTCAGATCGCTCATCGAGTCGGGAGCCCACGTCGCGTTCGGATCGGACTGGCCGGTCGCGCCCCTGGATCCGCTCACTGGCCTGAGCGCGGCGGTGTTGCGCCAGACGATCGATGGCCAGAATCCTTCCGGTTGGCTTCCGGACCAGCGGATCTCGGTCCTGCAGGCGCTGACCGGCTATACCACCGGTGTGGCTTACGCGGGGTACATGGAGTCACGGACCGGGCGTCTGGCCGAGAACTACTATGCCGATATCACGGTGCTGGACACCGACCTGCTGCACGTCGATCCCGCCAAGCTGTTGGACGCGAAGGTGCTGCAAACCTACGTCGAGGGCAAATTGCGATTCACCGCCGATTGAGATTGCGGCGTCCTGTCCCTAATTCAGGAAATAGCGTCGCCTGTTTTTAAGCGCCCGACGCACATTCACGCCGTACTGCAGCGCCGGCCACTCTGCGTGCCGCTGCGCCAGGCGCCAAGAATGGCCGGACCCATCCCAAATCGATTCCACGGGTGACCCGAAGTCGCCGGTGATCAGACCGAGCCGCGCCGCTCGTAGCTTTGGGCCCACTTACCCTACCCCAATTACCCGTTTGTTACCCGCCAAAGACGTCGTGATAAGGAGCGAGCGCGATAAAGTGGCAACACCGTGGATGGTCTTTCAATAGCACGAAATTGGGCGCTCACCGGGGCGGCAATTCGCAACGAGGAAACTATGAATACATCTGGTGTGGGGTACCGAAGAGCCGTAATTGCTGCGTGGGCGCTGGCCATCACCATGGCTTGGACGACCGCGCCAGTAGTGGCGGCAACGTCTGTCGAAGTCGTCAAGTCCGATCAGGATCTTCAGGAAGTCCTCATCCAGGCCGAACGGGCGGTGACCGCCACGAAGACCGATACGCCGCTGCTTGAAATCCCACAGTCCATAACCGTTGTGACTGCGCAACAAATGATCGACCAGGGATCGCTCACCTTGCTGAGCGGGCTCCAATACACGGCGGGCGTTTACAACGTCGGCGACGACTCACGCGGTGATTTCGACTACTTGCGCGGATTCTGGGCGGTCAACTATCTCGATGGCCTCAAGCGTGAGTTCGGTTTCGTCTACCTGCCGCGCAGCGAGGTCTATGCGCTGTCACGCGCCGACGTGCTGGCGGGGCCATCGGCGGTGCTCTACGGCGCGGGGAGCTCAGGGGGTCTGGTCAACATGCAGTCCAAGCGGCCGGAATTTAAATACGGTGGCGAGGCCACGGCGAGTTACGGCACCTACGACCGCAAACAAATCCAGTTGGACGTCACCGGCCCGCTCAGCGACACATTTGCAGGGCGGCTCACCGGCGTGTATCGCAAGTCGGACATGCTGCTGCAGTATCAGCCCGACGACCGCAAACTCGTGCAAGGGTCGCTCACATGGCGACCCGACGACAAGGCGAGCGTTACGTTGATCGGTTTCTGGCAGCATGACGATACCGGGCCGGTCGCCTACATGCCGCTGGCCGCTACGCTCTATGCACCGCCGGGCCGCCGAATGGACCGCACCACGCTGCTGGGTGAGCCGGACTTCAACCACGGCCCGAAAGAGGATAAGTGGCTGACGCTGTTGATCAACTATAATTTTTCCGATGCCGTAAAGTTTCGCAGTGCCACGCGCACCGAAAAGGATCACACGAGCTACGGCGAAATCTACGGTGTTTACTACAACAATCCCATCGATCCTTTCCTGGACCCCGATAACACCATCGTTCCACGCTCCTTGTTCGCATTGGATGCCGACTACAGCTCCCTGAGTTCGGACAACAGTTTTGAATTCGATTTCAAGACGGGTGGGTTCACGCACAAAGCGCTGGCGGGCATTGACTATTCGCATTTCCAGCAATTGTCCAGCCAGGCCTTCCAAGCGGCCACACCCATCAACATCTATCAGCCCGTCTACGGAGCGCCGAACGTCGCTGTCTTTGCGCCGCAGGTCCGGCAAGTCCTAAACAGCACGGGCATCTATGGACAGGATCAAATCCGCTGGGAGGACAAGGCCTCACTCGTCTTGGGCGTCCGCAGGGATCATGTCAGCGCCCAAAATACCGACACGCCGACAGAGATCGACACCGCCACCACCTGGCGCGCCGCCGTGTCGGCCTATCCCACAAAAACCCTCGCGCCATATTTCAGCTACTCGGAGAACTTCCAGCCGGTCTCCGGACTCAGTCAGTTCGGCGATCACTACCGACCGCTGGTCGGTAAGCAATACGAGCCGGGCATCAAGTGGCAGCCGGTCCGCGGCGCAATGATCAGGGCCGCCTACTACCATATCGTCGAGGATAACCACCTGGTGCCTGATCCAGCCAATCCGCTCAACTCGATTCAGGGCGGAAGCGTCACCTCAAAGGGATTCGAGTTTCAGGCGAATTACAATGTTGTAAAAGACCTTACATTCAGTTTCGCATACACGCACAATTCGACTCGTGTTTCGGGCCAAAATCACCAGCAAGACAACACACCCCAGGACCTTACATCAATCTTTGCAACCAAGAGCTTGGTGATGTCCGACGGGGTAGGGCTGCGCTTTGGCGGCGGCGTACGCCACGTTGGTGAGCAGGTCTCCGGAGATGCAACCTACTTTCAGGTCGTCACCCCCAGCTATACGGTCGTCGATGCCATGGCGGCGTTTGATTTCAAACAATGGACATTGCAGATCAACGCAATCAACTTGTTCAATAAATACTACTACGCGGCATGCGACCAATATGGATCATGCGAAAACGGCGATGCGCGAACGATCAATGCCGCTGTCACGTTCCATTTTTAACAAGTAAGGAAATAATGGTGTCGCCGGCGTGTTGCTAAGAGATTTGACCGCGCGTACCCGCGCGGTCAATCCAGACGAGGCGCTCTATTTTGTCCGATCGCGCGATTCGGTCAACTCAATAAGCCGGACGACGTCGAGGGTCGCCCAGGACCGGTGGCTCTGCCTGTGATACATCGCCACGAATTCTGACCCGGGTTTGTGCGCCGACTCGCGGGTAATGCATGCATCGGCCAGAGGCCGGCGCCCACTAGACGGCGGCGGTACTGGGGAGGTCACAGTGCGGCTGCTACCTTGGCCCATACGTAATAATGGCACCGTGTTCCACGTTCACCGCGCGCGGCGAGGCGGCCATGTTGAAACGCTTGCATCGAATTCTCGGGCTCTCATTTGTGCTGTTTTGGTTGATTGAGGCGGCGACCGGTGTGGCGATCGAGGTCTACTGGTGGCTCGACACTGCGGTGTATGGCGAACCAGCGACCTCCATTCGCCCAGAGGTAGTTGGAATCGCCCTGCGGGGTTTGTCTGCGGAAGCATCCTCCATATACTCGGCTTGGTCCGCAGGCACCGTCCCGGGCCAGTTGAAGATCTACTACAAGGATCGAATCGGCAAAGACCGCGTTCGGCGCATAAGTCACGCGGGCGATCTTATTTACGACGTCGATGTCGCGGACCTTTCCAGTATGGAAGGCGTGTTTCGTGTGCTGGCGGAGGCGCATGAAACACTCCTGGCCGGTTCGTTCGGCGTGTTGATTACTGCTCTGTCGGGACTCCTGTTATCGGTCAACCTATGCATCGGCGTGTGGATGGCGTGCCGCCGTCCGATAAGGCTCAAGGCGTTGTTCCTTTGGCGGGCGACGCCCACGCGTCTGGGTCGCGCGCTTCAGGCGCATCGGCTCGCAGGTGTCTGGGTAGCACTTCCGGCCTTGGTATTGGCGACGACGGGTGTGGCGCTGGCGCTGGGTTCCGCTATGGATTCATTTGGTTTGGGCAGAACGGACACGCCCATGGCTGTACATGAGACTGGAGCCAGCCAATCGGCACCCTCTCCAAAGCCGTCCGTAGAAACCATTATCACGCAGGCGCTTGCTACGGCTTCCGGTAGTACATTTTCCGCGATCACGTTGCCCACCGCTCAGAATCCTTGGTATGAGGTACGCTTGTGGTCACCCTCGGACGGGCGGGCGTTCTGGGGATCCAGACTTGTCCGCTTCAGTCGGCGTGGGTCTCCATTGCCCAACACCGTAGGGTCGCCGTTCGCACCTGATAAGATTTCGGCGACGTTTTACCCGATCCATACCGGGCAACTGGGTGGCATGGGGGGCCAGATAGCAGCCTTCGCGGCCGGCATTCTGTTGTGCGTGACGGCGATCCTTGGTGTAGTGCTATGGCGTAACCGCAGCACAGCTCGCCGCCCTGTCAGTTGATCAACAATCCGTTGCAGGGTGCGCCGCAGGCGCAGACGCCGTTGGTATGTTGGCTCTGCCAATCACTATGAGTTTCGAACTACGGATAACGGACAGCAATACACTTCCCATACGACGCAAACGCCATCTATCGGGGCACTGCCGCTCGCCTCCCTCATCGGGACTGACAATCCTATAGCGGCCTAGCGATAGTAGGGCATTCAGGTTGGGAGCCGACAGCGGGTTCCGTGCAATGACTACGGCCGTCGATGGTGGCCTGTGGTAACGATTGCATAGTGGCTGATCTCAACGATCAGAAGAGCTTGGATTGTGTTCGGGTGCGCGGCGCTCGCGTGCATAACCTGAAAAATATCGATGTGGACATCCCACGCGACGGGCTGGTGGTGTTTACCGGCGTATCCGGTTCAGGCAAATCGTCGCTGGCCTTCGGCACGCTCTATGCCGAGGCCCAGAGGCGCTATCTTGAATCGGTCTCCCCGTATGCGAGGCGTTTGTTCCACCAGATGCCCGTTCCCGAGGTGGATACGATCGAGGGACTGCCCCCGGCGGTGGCCTTGATGCAGCAGCGCGGTGCGCCAACCACGCGTTCATCGGTCGGCAGCGTCACTACCTTGTCGAACTTGGTAAGGATGCTTTATTCACGCGCCGGGGACTATCCGCCTAAGCAGCCGTTGCTGTATGCGGAGTCGTTTTCGCCCAATACGCCGCAGGGTGCCTGCGAGCGGTGCCATGGGCTGGGACGAGTTTATGAAGTCACGGAACGCTCGATGGTGCCCGACGACTCCCTCACGATCCGCGAGCGCGCCGTGGCCGCTTGGCCCCCGGCGTGGCATGGGCAGAATCTGCGCGACATTCTGATCACGCTGGGCTACGACGTGGACCGCCCCTGGCGCGATCTGCCCAAGAAAGACCGCGACTGGATCCTGTTCACGGAAGAGCAGCCGACCGTGCCGGTCTACGCCGGCTATGACCGCGCCGAGGTACGGCGCGCTTTGCGGCGCAAGGAAGAGCCGAGTTACCAGGGCACCTTTACCAGCGCCCGGCGCCACGTATTGCACACTTTCGCTAATACCCAGAGTCCACTGATGAAGCGACGTGTTTCGCGCTACATGCTGAGCGCGGCGTGTCCGGTATGCCACGGAAAACGGCTGCGACGTGAGTCATTGTCGGTAAGGTTCGGCGGTCTGGATATTGCTGAGCTGGCTCGCCTCCCGTTGGTCCGGCTTGCGGAGCTGTTGCAGCCGTATGCGCAGGATCGCACCAGCGGGACCGGCAAAGACGCCGCCTTGCATCCGGAACAGGCGCTGGTCCGCCAGCGGATCGCTGCGGACTTGCTCAGCCGCATCGAGACACTGTTGGATCTTGGGTTGGGCTATTTGGCTATGGAGCGCAGTACGCCAACGCTGTCGCCGGGCGAACTGCAGCGCCTGCGGCTCGCCACCCAGGCGCGCTCCAACCTCTTTGGCGTGGTGTACGTGCTCGATGAACCGTCCGCCGCTTTGCACCCCGCCGACACGGAGGCCCTGTTGCGCGCGCTCGACCGGCTGAAGGCACAAGGGAACTCGCTGTTTGTGGTCGAGCACAATTTCGACGTGATTCGACATGCCGACTGGATCGTTGATGTGGGTCCCGAGGCAGGCGAGCAGGGCGGCCGCGTGCTGTATAGCGGCCCGCCCGCCGGACTGGCCACCGTCAAAGCCTCGCACACGCGCCATTACCTGTTCGAAGCCAGGAGCTGGTCCGAGCGTACACCGCGCACCGCCCGGGGGTGGCTACGGCTCGAGGGCATCAAGTGCAATAACCTCGCCGGAATCGATGTCGCCTTTCCGCTCGGCGTGTTCACCACCGTGACCGGGGTGTCCGGCTCAGGCAAATCGAGCCTGGTCAGTCAGGCCCTCACTGAACTGGTCGGCGCAGAATTGGGTCTTGAGCCCGCGGTCGCAGACAGCGATGAGGACCCGCTGGAGAGCACCGAGGAGAGCATCTGCAGTGGACGAATCAAGGGCGGCATGCAAGGAATACGCCGGCTGGTACGCGTCGACCAGAAGCCCATCGGACGCACCCCGCGCTCCAATCTTGCGACCTACACCGGTCTGTTCGACCCCGTGCGCCGCCTGTTTGCCGCGACCCGGCAGGCGCGCGCGCGCCGTTATGACGCCGGTCGTTTCTCGTTTAACGTCGCCAAGGGCCGCTGCCCAACCTGCGAAGGCGAGGGTTTCGTCTGTGTCGAATTGCTGTTCCTGCCCAGCGTGTATGCGCCTTGCCCGGCCTGTCATGGCACGCGTTACAATCCGGAGACGCTGACGATCCGATACCGCGACAAGAACATTGCCGAGGTGCTCTCACTCACGGTCGATTCCGCTTGCGCGTTCTTTGCCGATGCGCCGGCAGTATTGCGGGCGCTCGTCGGGCTTCGCGATGTGGGACTCGGCTATTTGCGACTGGGCCAGCCTGCTACTGAACTTTCCGGTGGCGAGGCGCAACGCATCAAACTGGTCACCGAGCTGCAACGCGTGCAACGTGGCGACACCCTCTACGTGCTCGATGAGCCAACCACAGGGCTGCACGCGCTCGACGTTGACAAGTTGTTGGCGCAGCTCGATGGACTGATTGAGGCCGGCAACACAGTCGTCGTGGTCGAGCACCAAATGCGCGTTGTCGCGGCAAGTGATTGGGTCATCGATATGGGCCCGGGAGCTGGCGAGGCGGGCGGCCAGGTCATCGCGAGCGGAACTCCGCGGGACATTAAGCACTTCGGCTAAAAGTCGTACTGCACCTTATGTCCGGCGTTTCCTGTCCCGACATGGGATCCATTGCAGAATAAGCTTACGGCCGCTGCCTGATCCGTGTCTGCAAAGGTTTGCGTCTTTAAATGCCGATAAAGGATAGCTTATCGCGGGAGCCCGCGCTCTCGGCACGTTCATGTGTGTAGCCAGATCGGTAGCCGGCGACCTTGTCTCTATGCCGCTTAGAGTATATTCAGACCATCGGCCGAGGGGGCCAACAAAAGAGGCCACCGATGGACGCGTTCGCTTCCTATAGGGCGATGCGCTGCAGCTCGCAGTAGGAATGTAACCTAGACCTATCGCCCTGGAGAACAGTGTGCGACCTTCTGTGAACACGGTTCGTAGTCGGAGAATACCGTGAAAGCGCACGCTTTTATGCTGATATGTATTGCTTCTATCGAAGCGGCTGGTTGCAGTACCAACAGCGTCGGCATCGCTTACAAACCCACTAGGGCGGTAGTCGTTGGTCTTGAGGATGCGCCTAAAATATCGGTCGGATCATTTATTGATCAGCGTGGCGAAGCCAGCAATTGGATTGGCGCTATCCGAGGTGGCTTTGGCAATCCGCTAAAGAACATTGAAGTCGCGCCGTCGGTCGCCACGGTCGTGCAAATGGCATTTACAGATGGAGTAAGGGCTCGGGCTTTGCAACCGCCCAGCGGGCCTGGCAGCTACGAGCTCTCCGGGGTGATCACCAAGTTCGACTGCAGTCAATACGTCCGCAGAGAAGCGCATGTGGCCATAGCGGTGCGCGTGTTTGACACCTCCAGTAGAAGCCAGGTATTTGCGCAGACGTATTCGTCGGACGGGCTGAACGGATCGTTAGGTGCTTTGGATGTTGGAATATTTGCATCCGTGGAATCGCTGCGGGCTCTGGCGGAGCAGGTTTTGAATGAAACGGTAGACAAGGCTTTAGATGATGTCGCTCTGCGATATGCAATACGTAAGCATGAATGAATAAGGTCAATAGGCTCAACCGTTTTGTCTCTACAACGTACAGGATCGTTGCACTCGCGGTATTGTTGCTAGCTGTCCCGATCAGCGCCGGCGCCGATAATCCAAGCCCGGTGTCGCCAGCTGAATCTCAACTCGAAGAGCACCAACACTACCTCAATAAAGACGGTGAAGTGGTCCACTCGCCAGCTCATTCAGCAACTGGATCCGCGCCCCCCGGTGCCTCTGCGCAATGCCGGGACGGTTCGTATAGTTTCAGCCGCCACCGCCAAGGGACTTGCTCCCATCACGGCGGAGTAGGGCACTGGCTATCGTGAGGCATAGGGCGAAGGACCGGCCAGCTCAGCCTGGTGAATCGTGCACCTAGTCGCCCAATTGATGGTTTCCCAAAGAGCAACACCTAAGGCCGGATCGAATCAAAAATCGCGAAGTTACATGGGAGAGGAAATTGCGCAGGGGCTACTGTGTCAGTGCACCGGTCGTCCCCCATGTATCCGCGACCACGTAGCCCTCAGGGAACGGGTCCGACGCATCCAGGACATAGGTGTGAAAGCCAGTGAGCCAGGCACTGCCGCGGATCGCCGGCACAATGGCGGCGCGCCCAGCCACGGTCGTCTCGGCCAGGATCCGACCCTCAAATTCGGTGCCGATGATCGAACTGTGCACCATCGTGTCACCGACACTCATCCGTCCGCGGGCGTGCAGCACCGCCATGCGCGCACACGTGCCGGTACCGGTCGGACTCCGGTCGGAACGCCCGGGCGCCACGATGCAAGTGTTCCGGGTCGACTTCCCTGGTCCCTGGTAAGGCTGGCCGAACTGCACAATCGACACGCCGCGAATGCCCGGGTTCTCCGGATGTTCGATGTCCAGTTGGGCGCGGGCTGCCAGGCGGATCTTCTCGCCCAGCTCGGCCAGCGCGCGCGCCTCCCCAGGCAGCACTTCAAACCCGAGCCGCTCCGCATCGACGAGGGCGAAAAACATCCCGCCGTAGGCGATGTCCACCGTGAGCGGACCAAAGCCTTCCACTTCGAGAATGGCATCGAGCGTGTGGGCGAAGCACGGCACATTCTCGAGTTCGACACTGAGGCACTTACCCGCCCGGCAGTGCGCCCGCGCGGTGACCACGCCCCCCGGCAGGTCGAGGCGCACGATCGTCTCCGGTTCCCGAAGCGGCAGCATGCCGGTCTCAAGCAGCACGGTGACCGTTGCGATCGTGTTCGAGCCGGACATGGGCACGTATTCGGTGGGCTCCATGATGATCACCCCGACATCGCAGTCCGGGCGCGTCGACGGCACGATGAGATTGACGTGGCGGGCCACACTCCCGCGCGGCTCGCACAGCAGCAGGCGGCGCACGTGGTCATGGTCGCGTTCCATCGTGCGCATCTTCTCGAACATGGTAGCGCCCGCGGGCGGCAGTACGCCGCCCACGATCACGTCACCGATCTCGCCGGCGGCGTGGCAGCCCACCACGGAAATTACTCGTTTGAACCCCATGCTCCCCTCTGCCGCTTCAGCCGTTTGGCCCGCGCCACCGCCAGTGAAGGATTATGATGCAAGATACCTGTGGGCCAGAGAAGGCCGCTCTCGAGCGAGGAGTGCCTAGTTACTGTGCAAATGGGGTTTAGTGTTCGATCGCGATGGGCTACAAGTGCTTCATATCCCCGCGTACCACTCGTAGCCTTGATCCTCCCAGTAGCCGCCCTGGCCACCGCCGATGTGGCCAAAACTCTCGACCAGCTCGATGCGCATAACGTACTTGGCCATCTTGTAGCCCAACTGGCGTTCTACTCGCACTCGAATCGGGGCGCCGTTCTGGATCGGCAGTGCTTCTCCATTCAAGTCGTACGCCAGAAGGGTCTGGGGATGGTAGGCATCCTCCATGTCGATACTCTCGTAGTATTTGTCGCTTCCATCACTCTCCATCGGATCGGCGCAGTAAAAAACCACGTAGCGAGCGCGGGGCAGGGGCCGAACCCGGCTCAGCACTTCATGCAGGGGAACCCCGGTCCATTTGCCGATCGCGCTCCAGCCTTCCACGCAGTCGTGTCGGGTGATTTGCGTGCGGCTCCGCATCTGGCGCAGCGCCGCGAGATCGAAACGGGCCGGCGCCTCCACCAGACCGCCCACCTCGAGTGCCCAGTCGGAAAATCCGTTGCGGGCCAGCGCCTGGTATTCAAGGTTGTCGGGCATCGAGGTCCCATTGCTGCGAAAGCTCGGCGACAACTCGGTTTCGCTGAACTCCTGCGCCATCGATTTCCGTGAAGTCAGCAGGTTCTGCGCGCCCCGCGAGAGGCGTTCCGCGCCGCCCAGCACTTTGGGGAACCACTCGCTGCGGGAGAGCGCATCGCACCCGGCGAGCAGCAAGAGCCCCGCAGCGCTGAGGGTGTGGCCGAGGAAATGGCGTCGATTAACGGGTCGTGTCATTTTCGACCGCCGCTGGCACCTGGTAACGCCCGGTCACCATCGAGCGCAGATTGTTCCACAGACCGCTGACGATGACCTCGAACACGTGAACCAACACAAACGCTACCAACATCCAGGCCGCAATAAAATGGATGGTGCGCGCGGATTGCCGGCCCCCCAACACATCGACCCAGGCCGGAAGTGCCGTATCGAGTCGGGGCGACATCGCCCAGCCGCCGAGTATGATCAGCGGCAACAGGCCGAAAATCACGGCCAAATAGGTGATTTTCTGCAGCACGTTGTAACGCGTGGCGGCCTCCCCCGTGGGATGGGTGAATCGTAAATGATCGCGGATCGACTGACCCACGGAGCGTAACTCGGTTCTGGTCGGGGCCAGATCGCGGGCCAGGTGGTGGCCGAAAATCGAATACATCACGTACGCGATGCCATTCAGGACGAGTACCCACGCAAAGAACAGATGCCACCTTCGCGCCATCGCCAGCCATTTGGGTCCTGGGATTGTGGCCCAGGACGGAAAGGCGCGCTCCTCCGGCGCATCCTTTGGGCCCGACACCCCGAGGACACCGGTGGTCCTGAACTTGTGGCCGAAGACTTGGGTGACGCCCGCGGTATGGCCATCCGGCAATTGCTCTGCGCCGATCACAAGGACCGCGGGGCGGCCCGAGTACGAGGAGTGACCCCAGTTCAATTCCGGGTGGGCATTGAATATCTGCAGTCCGCTCATCAGCAGGATCGTGACGGCCAGGACATTGATCCAGTGCATGACCCGCACCGGCCACCGGTGACGATGGTAAAAGCGGCCGGAAGATGCGATGACAGGGTTTGTCATAGGGGTGCTTGAGGTATGCAGATCAGTATCGCGCATTTTGTTTTCAGTTACCGGCACATTTCCCCCCGGTGCCGATCCTTGGAGAATGCCCTATGGGCGATCCCCAGGACCCGGGGTCGCTTCCGTCGCCACGAGCCAATCCTCCGGGCGATTTCGGGGTGAACGCCGCGCATAGTAGGCGTAAAGCGGGAGGCCGAGCGCAACGACACCGACACCGGCCAGCGCCCGGCCTGGGGTGGCGAGCAGCGTGTTGACCATCAGGTACGCGGTGCCCAGCAGAAAGAGCGCCGGCACCAGAGGATAGCCCCATACCCGGTAGGGCCTCTCGGCATCCGGAAGGGAGCGGCGCAGCACATAGACGGAGGCCACGGACAGCCCGTTGAACAGCAGCAGCACAAACACGATCATATCCGTAAGTACATCGAACGCCCCCGAAAAGGCGAAGCCCACGGCGCAAACGCCGACCAGCACGACCGCATTCATTGGAACTCGCGAATGCGTTGAGATTCTGGCGAATGCGGCCGGTAACAGACCATCACGCGCCATCGCAAAAGGGACGCGCGCCACGGTCAGGCTGGTGGAATGGAGGGAGCCGAACGTGGACAGCATCATGCCGAGCGTCAGCAGGGAGGCGCCGCCGGCGCCCAGCATGCGAACCATGACCGGCCCCGCCACTGAGGACCCCTCAGGCAGGTTCGCCACGGCCAGCGGACTCAGCGCGTAAAAATAACCGGCGTTGACCAGCAGGTAGAGCCCCATGATGAGCACGCTTCCCCCGACCAGCGCCCGGGGCAGCGTGCGTTGAGGCTCCCGGGTTTCCTCGGCCACGAAACAACCGGTAGCCCACCCGTTGTAACTCCAAAGCGCTCCAACGACAGCGGCTCCAAACCCGGTTGCGCCCAGCCGCGCACCGGCAGAGACGCCTGCACAGGCCCCGGCTGCCCCGCTCACCGTGTAATGTGAGAAGGAGCCATCACTAAATAGAAAGGCAGCGATGCCAATTCCGGCCACCAGCAGCACTTTGAGCCCGGTCACAACCGAGGCGACAAGACCATTGGTATGCATCGAGGCCAGAGTCAGCAGCGTGACCGCGGTGATGGTCCCCACCGTCAGGAGCTGAAGCTGGGCGGAAGTCAGCGTTCCTCCCAGCAGGTCGTTGAAGAAAATAATGAATACAATGGCGATGGCGGCCACGCTCGCCGCACCGTCCACCAGCGTCTCCATCCATCCGAAGAGAAAGGCCCAGACCCGGCCGAAGGCCGCACCTATGAAATTGTATTGCCCTCCGGAGCGCGGCATCAGGGCGCTCAATTCCGCAAACGTCAGCGCGCCGCAGAGCGTCAACAGGCCAGCAACAAGGTAGGCGAGCAAGACCATCCACGGGGTCCCGACGTTGCAGGTCATGACCCGCGCCTTGACGAAGACACCGGTGCCAATGACCTGGGTCACAACGAGGGCGGTCGCAGGAAGCAGCGTCAGTCCCCTGGCAAGGGACGCTCTCATGGGACGTTTCCTCAGATGAGATTCGATTATTGCGGGGACAGTAACAACGCCCTTGCCGAGGCCATTCACGATTTTGATCGCCTCAGAGAGGTGGGAGTCATTGGAATTGATGACCGCAATATTGATGACCGCAAAGTCAAGGCCGCCGACTTTACCGTATCGATACTCCCGCCGCCCGATTCCACGACGCAGCGCGGTTGATAGTCCAGGAGCGCCTAATGAGGACCCTGAATCTTAGACCTGCGCGTTTAATCTAAGGCAGGGAAGGGAGTCCCTTAGACAACCCGCACCTGATTTCAGTGGCGCGTTCCAGCTGTAATGGCCGAAGCGAGCCACTCCTACGCACCAGTAGGACTTTCGACGGCCAACAATCAGATTGGCCGGATTGCGCGCGTTGTTGGTTCCTGCCCCGAATCAGGGCCCGGAAAATCACCCGAACGCGAGGCGTGGAGGTCGCTTTTGCACGAAGAATTTATCGGCCAACGGAACCCGCCCCCTTCCAGATGGCACCCACTTCCAGAACGGCTGACTCGCCGATGTGCTTTTTTGTTCGGGAGTTCGTGAGGATTTTAAGTTCGGGCGCATCGCATGAGAACCCGCGCCGGTTGCGCGGTCTGTGGGCTCGCTCGCGGCACCGGATCCACGCAAAGACTGCTCATGAAATTTGATTTTGGGGGCAATCGGAACATTTGTTCAGGAGATCATATTTAGGAGGTCACAATGCACTCAAGTACTTACAGGTCGATGCAGGTCCGCCGTTCAACGCTTCCGGCAGCCCTCGGTGTGGTCTGTTTTCTGTCATCGCCGTTCGCGAACGCCCAGCTGGCTCATCCACCGTTGGTGGACCCCATACCGGCGACCATTGCCTCGAGCGGGATCACTGTCCGTCTGAAACCCACGCTGTCTAACCTGGTGTCTCCGGTCGCCGGGGCCGTGGCGCCGGGAGACTCCGATCATCTGTATGTGGCTGATCAGCCGGGCACCATTTGGGCGATCAAGGTGTATGGAGCGGGCGCGCCGTCCTCCCGTGTGTTGCTGGACATCCGGCGCCGCATAATCCCGCTGGGTGTGGATTCATCAAAGTATGACGAGCGCGGTTTGCTCGGGCTGGCGTTTCATCCGGATTTCAAGAAGAACGGATTGTTCTATACCTACGCGACCGAGCGTGCCAAAGGTATCGCCGATTTCAGCACGATGGATTTGAACAATCCCTCGAACCGGCCGCCGGATTCCCAGAACGTTTTGCTCGAATGGCGCGCGGTTCGAAACGCTCAAGGCGAACTGAGGGTCGATCGGACGCACCCGCCCAGGGAACTCTTCAGGGTGGATAAGCCCTACTTCAACCATAACGGCGGTTCCCTGAATTTCGGGCCGGATGGATTCCTGTACCTGACCCTGGGTGACGGCGGTCACGCCAACGATGAGGGGATCGGGCACGCGTTCAATCAGGGTAATGGGCAGACACTGGCGCAGGGCAACATTCTCGGCAAGATTATCCGCATCGACCCGCTGGGCCATAATTCGAAGAACGGACACTACGGGATCCCGGCGAATAATCCCTTTGCCGATGCCCATCATCCGCTCGCCGGTCCGCATGAGGTCTGGGCCTACGGATTTCGCAATCCGTGGCGCGCGTCCTTTGATTCCATCACCGGCGATTTGTATGTTTCTGACGTGGGACAGAACGACGTCGAAGAGGTCGACATCATCAGCAAGGGCGGCAACTACGGCTGGCCCGTCAAGGAAGGGACCTTTCTGTTTGAGACAGACCGTCCCGACCGGGCGGGGGAAGGTTTCGTGTACGCCAACAGTCCGAACGTCCCCGCCGGGTTGATCGACCCCATCGCCGAGTACGACCATGCAGACCACCCGCACCCTCCCGCGCACTCGAGCCTGGATAATCGGGAGGCGGCGGTGGGCGGCTATGTCTACCACGGACAAGAGATACCCGCTCTTCGCGGTATATATGTCTTTGGTGATTATTCAGGCGAGAGTGCCGCGGCTACCGGCCACCTGTGGGCGCTGCGTGGAGATCACAAGCGTGTTCAGCAACTCGACGTGACCTCACGCCCGAGGGGCTCTAACCTGGGGTTGGCTGTCCTTGGCTTCGCCCAGGACGCGCGCGGTGAACTCTATTTGCTTGCCAATACGTCTGGCACGCTGCTGGGGACGACGGGCCGTGTCTTAAAGCTGGCCCCAGCCAATCCCTAGGCCGAAACGAGCCCTAAGGAGCCGGCACCGCGTGGGTGCCGGCTCTTTTTCCGTATTTTCAGAGCGACACGACGCTGCAGAAATCGAAGCGTTGATGAATAATTCAGGAAACAGACCCGGGGCATCTCGCTCGTAGGCCCGGCGCGCCGGACACAAATCTCTCGTTCGAAAAGGGGAGTCACCCAACGCGCAGGTTTTTAATCTGTCAAGGACGCCGGAACCTTGCCGCCACTTTCTTGCAGTTTGCGAAGCACCTGCTTGTGGAGCCACAAGTTCATCGACGCACTGTCACTGGTGCTTCCCGTATAACCCAATTCCTTCGCAAGTGCGGTGCGATTGGCCAGGCTGGAGTCGATACCCAGGAGTTTCAATAAATCCACAATGGACGTACGCCAGTTGAGCTGTTGCTGCGTCTTAGCCTCATACCCCTTCATTACATTTTCGATGTCCACGGGAGCGGCTGCTGCTGCAGGGCCCGGTGTAACCGAGGGGGCCGGACTCGACCCCGCCGCAGGGGTTGCCGCTGCCGCAGGCGCGTTCGAATGACCATGTCCGAATATGGCCGTCTTGATATTTTCCCAGATACTCATGTGACGTTCTCAGATGTTAGGTTCGATAAAGAGTGCGCTAACACCAGCCAACGTTTAAGTAGGAGAAGCAGACATTCCGTTATCGGCAATACTTTACGCAGGCACCACTTTAGTCTTCAGTGCCGCGCCCCCACACAATGTCGTACTTTCCATCGAATGAAACCATGATCAGGCAGGCTGCTTTGCGGCCGCAAGTGAACTGATGGGGCACCTTTCCCTGCATGACGGCAAAGCCTCCCGGGCCCAGTGACATCGCCGGCGAGTGCAGCATCTCCATCTTGACCGCCCCCTGTATGACCACCGCCTGCTCCTGGGCCGAATGAGAGTGCCACGGCACAACGCAACCGGCAGGTGCTTTCAGGATAATGGTCGATGGCCCCGTGGCCGGATCGCCGGACTCGACGGCCGATAACAAGCACTTGACGTCGCTGTCCGCCTCAAAACGGATCGACTCCAGTGGGATTGCCGTACTTTTCATCGGATCGGCGTGTACGCCGGGAGCCAGCATCAAACCACCCAGTGCGGCAACAAGGCTTTCTCGTAACATCTTTACGGTTCTCCAATGCGGTAAATCTATTCGGCACACGATCGAGCGGCCTGCATCGTTCTTAGCGACCGCCGGAACGATTCTTCAGGCCCATCAGTGCGGCCCGGCGCCCAGCTTGGCGTCGAGAAAATCCGCCGTCGCCGTATAGGCCTTCAACCAGGACTCGTGGCGCAGGAAGTCGTGGATCTCATCGGGCATGACGAGCTCCTGGTAGTCGATATCGCGCTCGCGAAGCGCCTCGGCCAGACGGACGGATTCGGAGAAATCGACGTTGTGGTCATCATCCCCCTGGATCAGCAGCACCGGCGAGCGCCAGGTCGCCACGGCGCTCAAGGGGGAGGCGGCCAGCGCTCGATCGAGCACCGCAGGCATGGCATCGAGCGGATACAACGGCTGGTTGCCGCGCACGGTCGAGAGCGTCCAGTGGTGCCAGTCATGCACGCCGTGCATGTCGACGCCGGCCTTGAAGAGATCGGAGTTGCGCCCCAGTCCGAGGGCCGTCATGTAGCCGCCATAGCTTCCGCCCCACAGACCGATGCGCGCCGGGTCCACATCCGCTCGCGAGCGCAGGAGCTCGGCCGCCGCCAGCAGGTCGTTGTATTCGCTGGCCTCCACAGCGCCGATGCCCTTCGCCTCGCGGAAGTCGAGCCCGTAGCCGATGCCGGCGCGGTAGTTGAGCGCGAGAACCACGTAGCCCCGGCTCGCAAGGTATTGGTTAAACGCGTACGCATTGCTGTAGTAGTCCATGTAGTGCCAGCCGAGCAGCATCTGTCGCACCGGTCCGCCGTGCATGAAGATCACGGCGGGATGGCGCTCCGTGGAGTTACCCGCGGGCACAAACAGGATGCCGTGGGCCGAAATGCCCTCGCGTTGCGGCAGATCGACCGATTGCGGCGCGACCAGCGCGGCGGCCGGAAAATCCTGGCGGCAACCCTTCGGCCATAAGATCCTCGGGCCGCCTGGCCGGGCACCAGCACCGCCGCATGGGCGGGTAGGCGCGCGTTCGAGCTCAGCAGGGCAATGCTCTTGCCATCGGCGAGCATGACCGGCTGCGTCTCGATGCCCCCGCCGTTCGTCAATTGTTCGATCCGGCCGCTGGCGGGCTCGAGTTGCCACAAATGCCGGCGATCGATGTCGCCCGCGTTGGCGGCGTATACGATGCGCTGGCCGTCACTGCTCGCGCTCGCGTACTCGATCTCGAAGGGGCCCGGCGTCAGCGGCCTGGCGGCCCCGCCGGTCGCAGGCACCGAATAGAAGTGCAGCCAGCCATCGTTTTCCGCCGGAAAGACGATCGAATCATTCCCGCTCCAGTAGAGCTGCTGCTCGGAGCCCAACGCATGAAATACGCTTCCCACGCCTTTGGGTGCGCGGTAGATCTCGGCCACGCGGCCATCGGCGGCATTGGCGACGCGGATCGACCAGGGCGCGCCGGTGCGGTGGGCGATGAGGCCGACCTCATCGGGCGTCGCCGGCAGCCGCAGGAACGCGATCCGGGTGCCATCCGGCGACCAGCGTGGCTCGATGTCGAAGGCGAGGCTCGCATCGAGCCAGCGCAAGGCATGATCGGCGACGCTGTAGAGGCCCACGAAACTGTGATCCTCGCGCGTGCAGACGAACGCCAGGCGGTGACTGTCGGGAGAGAATCGGAGCGATCCGACATTGCCTCTCGTGTCGAACAACAGTTCCGGCTTCCCGCCGTGCCGCGCCGGGGCGGAATAGACCTTGCCCTTCTGGATGAACAAAATGAGCTTGCCGTCCGGCGAGGCGACCGGCGAATGCCCTGTGCCGAGCTTGACGGGCGCATGGCCGCGGAAATCGACCAGGAACACCTCGTGCTCGACACCGGTCGGGATCTGCGCGGGGTTTGCGGCCGGTTTGTCGGGATATTCGGCATCCCCACCCAGCACGTACAGCAGCTCGTCCTCGTTGGAGACAAAAGCCAGCTCGCTGACATCCAGGCCATCATCGGCCGCATAGTGCGTCAGGGCTCGGGCCTCGAACCGGCCCGCGTCGGATCGGGCTTCGGCGAGCCACACGTTGCGCCGGCCTTTGGCGTTGCTCACCCAGGCGAAGGCCCGCCCGGTCGGGGAAGCGACAATGTCGGCGGCGAAGGGGGCGCTGAGGATCTGCTCGAGACTAAATCGTGCGGGATCGGCCCCCCTTACGCCCAAGGGCACCAGGATCAGGGCGGTCGTGGCGAGGAGTCGGGCGAGGGAGATATGCTCCTGGCTCTCCAGTCGGGGGCGATGGGTCGCGGTCGGTCGGTACTGTACAAGTTTCGGGGCCGGCCGGCCCTGTGGGATGCCTGCCCCGGTGGGAATACCGAATGAGTTTAGATTGGCTGGTGCTGGGCACTCAGCTGCTGGGGGCGTGTCGATGTCAATAGCCGCCTCGGGATGCGGCACAACGTGCAGGCGTTCCGGGTGACGGGCGATCACCTCTCGCGCTCCCTTGTCACCCTCCAATTCCCCCAATTCGGCGAAAACCCAGCGGGGGAACAGGCAAAGGCGCGCCGATCACAGCGCCATAGCTGGAGGCCACGATAGGCTCGCTCGCGGCGCGCCAGACGCTGATCAGGCGGGCCAGACTCGCACCGGTCACATACGGCTGGTCCGCGAGCACCAAGAGCGCGCCGGCACAGTCGGCCGGGAGGCGCTCAATACCCAAGCGGATGAACCGGCCAAGCCCTCGGCCCAACGCGTATTGAGGGCAATTTGATCCGCATTCAGGCTCCAACATCTCGGCAATAGGTGTCGCGTGGGCGCCGAGTATCACGTGGATTGCCGGACCGACCGCCTCGGTGGCGGTGTTAATCGCCCGCTGCAGCAGGGTTGCGCCGCCCAGCCGGGCGATCTGCTTCGGGGATCCAAAGCGCGTCGATGCGCCGGCCGCCAGCACAAGGGCGTGGACCGGCAGTAACTGTCGATCGTTCACGAGTTCCAGCGGCTTGCAACCCCCGCCGAACCCCGGCTCACCACGACGGAATGGATTTCCGCCACGATCGAGAGGGCAATCGCCTCGGCGATCGGCTCCCAGGTCAAGGCCAACAGGCGCGTGGAGCCTGCTTCCCAGTCGATTCGCGTCTGTGCCCAGCGCGGCGAGTAGCGCCCGCGTCACGATTGGGCCGAGCAGCCCGATGTAAGGCACTTCGCTCCGCGCCAGGGCCCGCAGGTACGCCAGATCGCTCGTGAAGTGGTGGCTCATGACCACAGCCGCCGAAAACTGCGCCCTCCCATTGAGCATGGCGTCCGGCATCCGGCCCGCCGTTCAGGACCGCCGTAGCCCCTGGAAAGCTCTCGGCTTGCGCGCAGCGAGAGCTATGGTCCACCACCGTCACGCTCCAGCCGAGCTGTGATGCCAAACACACCACCGGTTGCGCGTCCGGACCTGCGCCGAGTACCAACATCGGGAGCGGGGGAGCCCTGCGAGGCGCAGCATTTCGACGCCGGGGAGCGCACCGGTAAGGATATACTCCTGTCCTCGTTGACCGAGCCGTTCATTGATCGGTGCAGGGCCGTTATTTCAGCCCCCGTCAGCTCGCCGCCTACTTTGCCCACCTCGCGGAAAAATTCCGGCTCCGGCCGGTAAGTTCGGGTTACTGCTGTTGATTACCAGCAGCAGCTCTTCGGACCGACGAGCTTGCCAGGCGGCGGCAAGGCCGGCCAGTGGCTGCCAATCTCGCTTCGCATCCAGGCGCATGAGCGAGATATCCATGGCCCCCTCGCACCCGGCGCCAAGTCCAAAACAGCAAATCATCCGGCGTGCGGATGTCATAACTGACCAGGCGCGCTTCACCGCTCCGGAGCACCTCTTTCGCATGCTCGGCCAAGTCGCCTTCCATGCAGCCCCCGGACAGGAGCCCCGCGCAGCGGCCATCGGGTGCGATCAGCAGCTGCGCGCCGGATTTCGCATAGGTTGCACCTGACGTCCGGGCCACGATGGCCCAGACCAGGGGCGAGGACTGCGCGCGCAGTTCCTCAAAGAGCGGCAGCAATTTATGAATCGTCTTGCTCAAAGGGCGTCCCGTCGATTGTCCATCAT
>CAVQVZ010000008.1:0-240123 GCA_963717335.1 uncultured Gammaproteobacteria bacterium
CCGTGGTCACGAAGGTCCTCCTGGCGTCCCCTCGCGGCTACTGCGCCGGGGTCGAGCGCGCGGTCGACACGGTCGAGAAGGCACTCGACCTCTACGGGCCGCCGGTCTACGTCCGCAAGCAGATCGTCCACAACCTCCACGTCGTCCGCGACCTCGAGGCACGCGGCGCCGTGTTCGTCGACGAGGAGACCGAGGTTCCGGAGGGCGCGACGGTCGTGTTCTCCGCCCACGGCGTCGCACCGTCGGTCCACGCGAACGCCGCCGCGCGGCGACTCCAGACGATCGACGCGACATGTCCACTCGTCACGAAGGTGCACGTGCAGGCGCGGCGGTACGCGGCCGAGGGTTACACGGTCGTGCTGATCGGACACGCCGGCCACGAAGAGGTGGTCGGCACGATGGGCGAGGCGCCGGATCAGTCGTGCTCGTCGAATCGGTCGCCGACGTCGATGCGCTCGAGCTCGACAACGCGAAGGTCGCGTACGTGACGCAGACGACGCTGTCGGTCGACGAGACCGGCGAGATCATTACGGCGCTCCGCGCGCGCTTCCCGGACATCTACGCGCCGAAGCGCGAAGACATCTGTTACGCAACGTCCAACCGGCAGTGGGCAGTCAAGGAGATGCTGTCCGAGATCGACCTGCTCCTCGTGATCGGCTCGCGCAATTCGTCGAACTCCAACCGGCTCGTCGAGGTCGCGCGCGCAGGTGGCGTCGCCGCGCACTTGATCGACGACGAGAGCGAGATCGACGAGACGTGGATGGACGGCGTCGACATCGTCGGCGTGACGAGCGGCGCGTCCCACGCGCCGAGAAGCTCGTCGAGGGCGTGTGCAACTGGTTTCGAGCGCGCGGCGTCACGGACATCGAGCCGTATCGCCTCGTCGACGAGGACGTCGAATTCCGGTGCCGGTCGAGCTGCGCCGCGAGCTCGCGCTGGCCGAGACACAGCAGTAGCTCAGGCCTGCGCAGGTACCTCACGCGCGCTCGATCCGCAGGTCGCCGAGCTGGACGGCGACGGCAAGCGTCTCGCTCATGAGCCTGTCGCGGTACCGCTCGATCAGATCGGCGTCGGGAAGCCACAGCTTGATGCGATCCGTGATCGCGAGCCCCGGTCTTGCGACGGAGGACGTTGATCTCGTGCACGCGGTCGAGCAGCTTGCGCCTCGACCACCAGCTCGTCGTCGAGCGCCGTCTCGAGCGCGACCGTCACACCCGCGTCGCTCGCGACCGCCCAGCCTTCACGGCCCACGCGCTCGACGAGCACCTCGTCCGGCTCGAGCACGTGACCGTCCACTTGGAAGCGGCCACCATCGGGCTCCTCGAACTCACCGCGCGCGAGCTGCTCACGGATCGCACCGAGCTTGGCCCGAGCTACGGTCCGGCACCGGCAGGTTCGGCTTCACCCGCAGCTCGGACGCCTCGACCTCACCGAACACGACTTCCTTCACGCGCAGCTCGTCCGCGATCTCGGCGGTATGCGATCCAGCGAGCGGTACCTGGTGACGAGCGGCGCGGCTGGCGCGGCCTCGGCCTCGTCGCGCGCACGGCGCCCGAGCTCGACGACGCGCCGCACGTCGGCCACCTCCGCGAGCAACTCGTCGTCGACCGCGTCGGCCTCGGGCCACGGCGCGAGGTGCACCGACTGGTCGGGATCAACGAGGTACCGCCAGAGATGGTCGGCGAGGAACGGCATCACCGGCGCGACCACCCGAAGCGCCTGAGTGAGCGAGTCGTGAGCGCGCGGAGGGCTGCGGTGTCGTCGTCCCAGAAGCGGCGCCGCGAGCGGCGGATGTACCAGTTCGAGAGATCCTCCATGAACGACTCGAACGCCGTCACGACGCCCGGCGTCCAGTAGCGCTCGTCTCGGGCGGTCGTATCGCGCACGAGCTGCGCGGTCCGCGACTCGAGCCAGAGGTCGAGCGTGTGCGGCTCGGCCGATGCAGCGCTCGGATCGAACTTCGCGATCGACGCGTACGTCAAGAAGAACGAAACGGAGTTCCAGAACGTGAGCAGGCGGCGCTTCACCTCGTCGGCGAGGCCGTAGCCGAAGCGCAGCGGCTGACTCGGCACCTGCGCGCAATAGAGCCAGCGCGCGACGTCGGCACCCATCCGGTCGAGCGCGTCGTTCAGCTCGATCGAGTTGCCGGTCGACTTGTGCATGGGCTTGCCCTCTCGTCGAAGACCTTCTCGTACGTGAGGACGCGCTGATACGGCGACCGGCCGTCGATCGTCACCGCCATGAAGCACTGCGGGTCGAACCAGAGCCGGATCTGCTCGCGCATCTCCGAGACCCAGTTCGCCGGGAACCGCTCCTCCCAGTACGCGTGGTCGGGCAGGTCGGCGCCCGAAGCCCGGCCGACGCACGGTCGCGTAGCCGTGCTTCTTCCACTCGGGATTGCGCCAGCCGAGCGTCGAGAAGTTGACGATGCCGGCATCGAGCCAGGCGTCGCCGACCTCGGGGATGCGCTCGACCTCGCGGCCGCACTGCTCGCAGCGGATGCAGACGCCGTCGATCCACGGCCGGTGCAGCTCCTGCAGACCGTCGAGACCCGAGACGGCGCGCGCCTCGAGCTCGGCCCGTGAGCCGATCGACGTTGAGGTCACCGCCCTCACATTCGTAGAACGGGAGCGGCAGCCCGAAGTAGCGCTTGCGCGAGATGTTCCAGTCGCCCATGTTGCGCAGCCAGTCGTCCATGCGCTTACACGTCGCTCCCGGTCCTCGCGCTCGTCGTTCAGTTCAATGCGCACGCCGGAGTTGAGGAAGGACAGTTCGCGCAGCCGCTTGGCCAGCGTGTCGTAGACGAACTGGATGTTCGTGAAGACCTGGGCGCTGGGCTTGAACCGGATGATCGAGCCGCGCTCGGTGGTCGGACCGACGTCCGCCAGCGGCGCGACCGGGTTGCCGAGGTGGTATTCCTGCCGGTGCATACGCCCGTCGCGGGAGATGGTCATAAGCAGCGTGTCGGACAGCGCATTGACGACCGAGACGCCTACCCCGTGCAGGCCGCCCGGACACTTTGTAGGAGCTGTCGTCAAACTTTCCGCCCGCGTGCAGGACGGTCATGATGACTTCGGCCGCCGACCGCCCTTCTTCGGGGTGGATATCGACCGGGATGCCGCGGCCGTTGTCGGTCACGGTGACCGACTCGTCCGCGTGGATGGTGACCGTAATCCGATCGCAATGGCCCGCCAGGGATTCGTCTATCGCGTTGTCCACGACCTCAAACACCATGTGGTGGAGGCCCGTGCCGTCATCGGTGTCCCCGATATACATTCCGGGTCTTTTGCGCACTGCATCAAGACCCTTTAACACCTTGATTTTACTGGAATCGTAGACGTCGGTGACTGACATGAAATGACCTTGGTGACCCTACTGTTATTATAGCGTGGTAATGCGTCCTTGTTCCACGTGAAACGCCCGCTCAGGATTGCCAAAACGGGCCTCTTCCGGATGCAGCGCCGTGACGAACAGTTGGCCCTGTAGCGTACCGGATCTCGGAGACCAAGGCGTCCGTATGAGGGCGGTCGAGCTCCGCCGCGGGATCGTCCAGGAGCAGGGTCGGAGGCCGGCGGCCTCCACTCCCCGCCAAGCGGGCCATGGCCAGCGCCAGCGCGGCACCGAGCAATTTCTGTTGTCCGCGGGAAAGCACTTCTCGCGCGCTGCGATCGTCCAGGGTCAGCCGGACATCGAAGCGATGTGCGCCCTGCCCCGTGCTGCCCGCGTTCAAGATCGCCGGCGCGTTGCGGCGCGAGCGCTTCGGCCAAGGTCCGCTCCTGGCTCCAGCCCTGGTAGTAGTTGAGCGCGACGGGCTCGCCCAGAAGCGCCGTGAGGGTTCGTGTCCAGAAAGGTTCGAGCAGCTGCAGCGTGCGCGCCCGTGCCTGGGACAAGCACTGTTCCTAATCGAACCAGTTCGGGGTCCCAAGGCGTCGGGATCCCCGTGTCTTTTGAGGGCCGCATTGCGCTGCTTGAGGGCCCGAGCGTACTCCGACCAGGAGGCGACGAATCCGGGTTCCACGTGGAACACTCCCCAGTCCAGCCACCGACGGCGATAGGCCGGACCCTCCTCCACCAGGCGGTGGATCCCTGGATCCACGATCTGCACGGGCAACGCCTCGGAGAGCTCGGCCAACGACCGGGCGTCCCGCCCCCCTACGCGGGCCTGCAAACCGTCCTGGCGGTCGAAGCCTAGTCCGACCGTGGGGAAATTGGGGGAATCGGTCCGGCCGAAGACGGTCAACCGAGAGGCCCCATGGGTAATGAGCTTTTCGGTGTGCCGAGTGCGGAAAGAGCGTCCCCGCCCGAGCAGGTAGATGGCTTCGAGCAGCGAAGTTTTGCCGGCGCCGTTCGGCACCGGTGATCAGGTTGACGTGTGGATGCGGCTCGAGCTGCGTGGGCTGGAGACAGCGCAGGCCCTCGACTTCGAGCGCCAGCAAGCTCACGCGGATCTCAGAGCCGCATCGGCATGACGACGAATTTTACCGAGTTCTCGCCGGGCGCCCGAATCAGGCAGCTGGAATTCGGAGTCGGTGAGGGCGACTTCGACCGTGTCGACGTCGATGGCCGCCAGGGCATCCAGCAGGTAGGTGACGTTAAAGCCGATTTCCATTTCCGTTCCGGTGTAGCCCACCTCGACCTGGTCTTCTGCTTCTTCCTGCTCGGGATTATGTGCTTGAATTGTAAGGAGATTTTTTGCAAATGTCAGGCGTACGCCGCGGTATTTCTCGTTGGAGAGGATGGACGTCCGCTGCAGGGCCTGGCGCAACACATCCCGGGCGGCACTCATCGCGAAAGGAGGCTTGGCCGGGATGACGCGGCCGTATTCCGGGAACTTGCCATCGATCAGCTTCGAAGTGAAGCGAATATCGCCGATCTGGGCCCGAACGTGGTTCGATCCGATGCTAAGTTCCAGCTCGCCCTCCCCGCCGAGGATCCGCTGGAGTTCCAGGATGCCCTTCCTGGGCACGATGACCTGTTGCCCGCTCTCGGCGCTCGAGGCGAGTTCGGTCTCGGCCAGGGACGAGCCGATGACCATCCGTGGCCACGGCGCGCAGCGTCTTGCCGGTGGTCTCGAGCATCGTGCCGTTGAGGTAATAGCGCACATCCTGCTGCGCCATGGCGAAGTGTGTCTTCTCGATCAGGCGGCGGAAGTGCTCGCGGCCGACCCGGATCACCTGCTTGGCGTTGATTTCCTCGATCACCGGAAACTCGCTGGCCGGCAGGCTCGAGAGCGTAAAGCGGCTCCGTCCGGCCTTGACCACCACGCGCTCGGCCTCGCGCGTCAGTGACACGTTGGCCTTCTCCGGGAGCGTGCGCATGATCTCCAGTAATTTCCGGCCCGGCACCGTGACATCGCCCGCCTGCTGCACGCTGACCGTGGTGCCGGCCACCAGTTCCACCTCCAGATCCGTGCCAGTCACCGTGAGTTTGTCGCCGCGCGCGACCAGCAGCACGTTCGCCAGCACCGGCATGGTCTGCCGGCGCTCAACGACGCCCATCACGCTTTGGAGCGGTGCGAGCAGGCTTTCACGCGACGCGGAGACTTTCATAGTAGTTATTTCTTCTGAAGAGTTAAGACGGTAATTATTATTAGGCCTGTGAAGATCGGGGACAACCCGTTTTCATGTCTGATTGATCGAAAAAGCAGCCGAACGCGATCTTGAGCCCTCAGTCCAAACCGCTCTGGCTCCTTGTGGATGAACTGTGTGCAGAAAGCGCGTCGAACTTGCCCACAGGATATGCCAGCTTAGCCTGCCAGGGTTCTCAACAAGGCTGAGAAATCTTCCTGGATGCGAGGTTCGCTGGCGCGAAGCTCACGGATCCGTTTGCAGGCGTGCATCACCGTGGTGTGGTCGCGCCCGCCAAATGCATCGCCGATTTCCGGCAGGCTGTGAGTGGTGAGTTCCTTGGCCAGAGCCATGGCCACCTGCCGCGGACGCGCGACCGAGCGACTGCGGCGCTTGGAGAGCAGATCTGCGATGCGGACCTTGTAGTAATCGGCGACGGTCTTCTGAATATTTTCCACCGTCACCAGCCGAGCCTGCAACGTGAGCAGGTCCTTGAGCGCCTCGCGCGCGAATTCCAGCGTGATGGGCCGGCCGAGAAACCGGGCGTTGGCGATCACCCGGCGCAGCGCTCCCTCGAGTTCGCGCACGTTCGAACGGATGCATTTCGCTATAAAAAAAGCCACTTCCTCGGGTAATGCCACGCCTGCAAATTGCGCCTTGCCCAGCAAAATGGCCACGCAGGTTTCCAGATCCGGCGGTTCGATCGCGACTGTGAGGCCCCAGCCAAAGCGCGACTTGAGTCGCTCCTCGAGTCCGTCGACTTCCTTCGGATAGCGATCGCAGGTGAGGATCACCTGGTGCTGGCCTTCGATCAGAGCGTTGAAGGTGTGGAAGAATTCTTCCTGCGAGCGATCCTTGCCGGCGAAGAACTGGATGTCATCGATCAGCAGAGCGTGCAGCGTTCGGTACGTGTTCTTAAACTCATTGATGCGGTTGTGCTGCAGGGCCCGCACCATGTCGCTGACGAACCGCTCGGAGTGCAGATAGGCAATCCGAGCACCGGGATTGCGTTCGCGGATCAGGTGGCCGATGGCGTGCATCAGGTGGGTCTTGCCCAGGCCCACGCCACCGTAGATGAACAACGGGTTGTACGCGGAGCCCGGATTTTCCGCGACCTGGAGGGCGGCGGCCTTGGCAAAATGATTGCTCTTGCCCTCGATAAAACTCGCAAAGGTGAAGTTGGCGTTGAGCGGTACGCCCAGAAACTGCGCCGCAGTGGGCGGCGGGCTTACGCCAAACTGCGCCGCGGCAGGGGCGGGTGCGGCGCTGGCGGGCGGTTCGCGCGAGCCGATTTCAATCGACACCGGCAATCCGCCGTCGGCCAGCAACAGGCTTTCGATGCGCTCGAGCAGGTGGGTCCGCACCCAGTCCACGACGAAACGATTGGGCGCCAGCAGGCGCAGCTCCGTGCCGCTCTCGATCGCTTGGAGAGGCTTGACCCAGGTGTTGAACTGCTGCTCAGGCAGCTCGTGCTCGAGCGCGCCGACACAGCGGGACCAGGTTGCGCTCAATCGGGCGACTGCCTATATGCGTGGGTGTACGGGGAAAAGGGGTCGAAGTCTATACCGATCCGAACCCGGCCCGAAAGCGTTTGTGTATTGACACGGCTGGCCCCCAAACGTACCCTGCCCGCCCATTTTCCGCTCGGTTCTCGGACCTCCTTAACATCATGAAACGCACCTACCAGCCGAGCAAGGTCCGACGCGCCCGTACCCACGGTTTTCGCGCCCGCATGGCCACCAAGAACGGCCGCAAGGTTCTTGCGCGGCGACGCGCCAAAGGGCGCAAGCGGCTGATCCCGTAAAAGAATTCTTTGGAGGCTGCGGACCCTCAGCGTGGCGCCGGTGGGCACAACGCGGTTTCAGCGCTCGCAACGCCTGCGTCGGCCCGCCCAGTTCCAGGCCGCCTACGCCCAGGGCCGTCGCTTCGGGAACGAATTGTTCACCGCATCGGTCCGCGTCAACGAGGGAAGTGCGAGCGCACGCCTGGGTCTGTCGATTGCCGCGCGCACGGTCGGCAATTCGGTCAGCCGCAACCGGCTGCGACGGCAGATTCGCGAGAGCTTTCGGCTCGAGCAGCTCAAACTGCCGCCGGTCGATATCGTAATTGGCGCGCGCACCGCCGCGCGTGCGGCGGCGGGCAAGGAGTTGCGTGGGGCGCTCGATCGGTTGTGGAAGCAAATTAACGAAGCATGGGCACAAAGATCCTCCAAGGCCTGATCCGCGCGTACCAGCGAGTGCTCAGCCCGCTGCTGGGGCCGCGCTGCCGTTTTTATCCGAGCTGCTCCCAGTACACGCTCGAGGCCGTACAGATCCACGGCGCAGGCCGCGGTCTGTGGCTGGGCCTGCGCCGCATTGCGCGCTGCCATCCCCTCCATCCGGGCGGCGTGGACTTGGTTCCTGGCCCACGGTGCAGCAAGGCGGGACATGTTCGGCACGCGTAATTTGAGGGGTGTCCTCTGGGCGACGCTGGCGATGGCGTTGTTCATGAATTACATCACCTGGATGCACGATTACCCGCAGGCTCCGCCCGCTGCGGTCCAAAGCACCTCCGCGCCGGCGGCGGCCCCGGGCGGCCCGCCCGCCTCGGGAGCGCTGGCACCGACCCTAACGGCGCAAGCGCCCATCACCTCCGCCCCGCCCGCGCCTCTTGCCAGCGGCGCAGCCCCTGCGATCGCCGGCGCGCATCAGCCCGGCTCGACGCTCGCTACGGCCGCCCCGAGCGTGCACGTGCTCACCGACGTGCTCGACATGCAGATCAGCCTGGAGGGCGGCGAACTCTCGCGTGCGGAGCTGCTGGCCTACCCGCTGGTCAAGGGCGAATCGGCGCGGGTGCGACTGCTCAACCGCGACAGCGCGGAGAGCTTGTTCGTCCTGCAATCGGGACTTTCGGGGGCGCCGGGCAAGACGATGCCCACCCATCTGGCCCTTTTTACCTCTCCCGGGAGCGAGCTGCGGCTGGCGCCGGGCCAGACGGAACTGCGCGTGCCCCTGACCTGGACGGACGGGGCCGGGATCACGGTGGTCAAGACCTACACCTTCCGGCGCGGCCAGTACGCGATTGGGCTGGACTACCAGCTGCACAACGGGTCCGCCGCCCCGTGGGACTTTGCCGCCTACACGCAGCTGCTGCGAAACAACGAGCCGGTCGCCAGCTCCTATTTTCATCCCGAAAGCTACGCGTACAAGGGCCCGGCCTACGACGATGGGCACAAGTACGAGAAGCTCAAGATGGGCAAGGACCCCCCCACGCTCGACCGGCAGATCGACGGGGGATGGCTTGCGGCCATGCAGCATCATTTCGTGGCCGCCATCGTGCCCCCGCCCGGCGCGCCGTGGCATTACCAGATCGCGACCCGCGAGA
This sequence comes from uncultured Gammaproteobacteria bacterium, assembly GCA_963717335.1. GTDB lineage: Bacteria > Pseudomonadota > Gammaproteobacteria > Steroidobacterales > Steroidobacteraceae > FEN-1191. The sequence goes on from CAVQVZ010000008.1 coordinate 8,931, forward strand.
ATGAATTCCAGCTCTCGGCCACATCGCCGGGCCAGCAACTGGCGCCCGGAGCGAGCACAACCTTCCACGAGACGCTCTTCGTGGGGCCCAAGCTCCAGGCGCTGCTCGAACAGGCGAGTCCGCGGCTGTACCTGGTGACCGACTACGGGAAGCTCAGCTTCCTGGCCCGCCCGCTGTTCTGGCTTCTGGATAAGGTGCACGCCCTGTTCGGAAACTGGGGCTGGACGATCATGGTCGCCACCCTCCTGCTCAAGCTTCTTTTCTATCCGCTCTCCGAGGCGAGCATGCGCTCGATGGCGCGCATGAAAGCGCTCCAGCCGCGCATCAAGGCGCTGCAGGAAACCTACAAGGACCAGCGCGACAAGCTCGGCAAGGCGACGATGGAGCTCTACCAGCGCGAGAAGGTCAATCCGGTGGCCGGGTGCCTGCCAATGCTGATCCAGTTCCCGGTGTTTATCGCCTTCTACTGGGTGCTGCTCGAGAGCGTGGAGATGCGCCAGGCCCCCTTTGTCGGCTGGATCAGCGACCTGTCGGCGCGAGATCCGTATTTCATCCTGCCCTTGCTGATGGCGGGCGCGAACTACATCAACTTCAAGCTCAACCCGCAGATGGGCGATCCGACCCAGCAGAAGATGTTCATGATCATGCAGATCGCGATGCCCGTGATGTTCGCCTTCATGCCCTCGGGTCTGGTGCTGTACTGGACCACCAACACGGTGTTGTCGATCCTGCAGCAGTGGAACATCAACCGCCGCCTCGCCCTGCAAGCCAAGGCCCGAAACTAGGCTTATCGCCCGAAGGCGTTAAGGGGCGCATGCCCACACCCGTCGATACCATCGTCGCCACCGCCAGCCCGCCGGGGAGGGGTGGCATCGGCATCGTGCGCGTCTCGGGTCCGGCCACCGCGCAAATCGCGACCGCCATCCTAGGCGATCTGCCCGAACCGCGTTATGCGCGGCACGTACGGTTTCTGGGCGCCGATGGCGCGGCACTCGATCAAGGCCTGGCGCTGTATTTTCCCGCGCCGCACTCCTACACCGGAGAGGCGGTCCTCGAGCTGCACGGGCACGGCGGCCCGATGCTCAGCGAAGCGCTGGTCGCGCGGGTCGTGGAACTGGGCGCGCGCCGCGCGCTTCCGGGCGAGTTCACGCAGCGCGCGTATCTGAATGACAAGCTCGACCTGGCGCAGGCCGAGGCGGTCGCCGATCTGATCGAGGCCGGAAGCGCGGCGGCGGCGCGCGCGGCCCTGCGCTCACTGCAGGGAGAGTTCTCCGTACTGGTGCGCTCACTCGATGAGGCCATCTCGCAATTGCGCGCCCACATCGAGGCGACGATCGATTTCCCGACCGATGAGATCGACTATCTGGCCGAACGCACGGTGGCGGCACGGCTCGCCGCAGTGCGCTCGCAATGCGCGGCGCTTCAGGCGAGCGCGGCGCAGGGGCGATTGCTCACCGAAGGCCTCACCGTGGTGATCGCCGGGGCGCCCAATGCCGGGAAGTCGACCTTGCTCAATCGTCTGAGCGGCCAGGAGGCGGCGATCGTCAGTGAGATTCCGGGCACCACGCGCGACCTTCTGCGCGAACGCATCCAGATCGAGGGCGTTCCCGTGTTGCTGCTGGATACGGCCGGACTCAGGGACAGCACCGATTCGATCGAGACCGAGGGCGTGAGGCGCGCGCGCGCCGCGATGGCGCAGGCAGACCGCGTTTTGTTCCTCGTGGATGCCGCACTCGATCCGCAGGCCTCAAGCTTTGCCGCCGAACGCGCCCGGCTGCCGGGCCATGTGCCTGTCACATTGGTCTACAACAAGACGGACTTGTTGAAAGCAGGGGGCCACGGCGCACCATCCATAGAGGGCGTGACGACCTTGTCGCTCTCGGCGCGAACCGGCACAGGCCTGGAAGAGCTGCGCTCTCACCTGCTCGAAACGGCAGGCTACCGGCCGCAGAATTCCGGCATCGTGTCGGCGAGGCGCCGGCACCTGGAGGCGCTCGAGGCCACGGCGGCTCATCTGGCCTTAGCCGAGGCTCAGGCCCGAGAGGCGGGGGCCGCGGAGCTGGTCGCCGAAGAGCTGCGCAACGCGCAGCGAGCGCTGGGCGAGATCACCGGCGCGGGAACGGCCGATGAGCTGCTGGGCCGTATCTTCGCCTCGTTTTGCATCGGAAAATAAAATCGGCTCGTTGAGCAGACTCTAATTACTGCGGCGACATGTTCAGGCGATAGATTCGTCAGTCCGGTGAGCCGAATGGAGCGTTGGCCGCATGCCCAAAGTCACATCGCCCATCCGCATCTGAACCCGCCGGTTTTCTACCGATCAGTGAGGAGGTGCCGTGACGTTGTGGCCCACGATGCTTCCGTGCAATGCAGTGCAGGGTGCCCGGGTAGTACTGCGCCGATTGCACGAAGAACGGTGATATCGCCGGTCCCGATCCCGGTGGGATCGGCATACATCGTGTTCGTGAATGTGCCTGAATAGTAGTCAAAACCGTTGGCGACGCCCGATCTTTTGGAGGAGCAGGTAGGTCCTACCAAAGTTCGTGTACATGTAGGCGTATAAAATCTGAGCCCCCCCGCTGATGGAGCATAAGACCGATTCGCTTTCGATGACGAGCCGTTTGCCGGCGGGCACGGTTCCAAAACTTACGTTCAGCGAGCCCGTGGAACTCTGGGTGAAAGGAGCGCTGTACGCTTGCCTGGCCGGATCAACCGCTGCTGGGCCCGCACTGGGCATCGGATTCGCAACACCCGCCGGAGTTGGAGCCGCGTCGGACGGCGCGGCACGGCCCACGGCCACAAGCAAAGCCAGCACCAGAATCGAGTGGGCGAGCGCGCTTCTGCGCGGTGTGACCGATCTATAGCTCAGGGCCATCATGGGTTCTCCCCCGTAGTTTTTGATTATTAGTCTATTTTGACCACACCAAGCTTAGGTGCAGTGCTCAATGGCCGTCAAATTCATCGCCCGGGCTTGGTTGAAACCCGCAATCCCGGGCCCGGCCAAGGCCCGCTAGAATAAGCGCCATGCGTTACGCGGACCCCTACGATGTGGTGGTGATCGGCGGCGGCCACGCCGGGTGCGAGGCCGCCCTGGCCTCGGCACGGGCGGGCGCGCGCACGCTGCTGCTCACCCAGAGCATCGAGCAGCTCGGGGCGATGAGCTGCAATCCGGCCATTGGCGGCATCGGCAAGGGCCACCTGGTGCGCGAGATCGACGCGCTGGGCGGGGCGATGGCGCGCGCCGCCGATCGCGCCGGCATCCAGTTCCGCACCCTCAACGCCAGCAAGGGTCCGGCGGTGCGCGCGACCCGCGCCCAGGCCGACCGCCAGCTGTACAAGCAGGCGATGCGCGAGCTGATCGAGAACCAGCCCAACCTGACGCTGTTCCAGCAGGAGGTGGCCGATCTGCTCATCGAGTCCGACACGGTCCGTGGGGTCGTCAGAGCCTGACCGGCATCCGCTTCGACGCGCGCGCCGTGGTGCTCACCGTGGGCACGTTCCTGGGCGGGCGGATCCACGTCGGGCTGGACAGTCACCAGGGAGGACGCGCGGGCGATCCGCCCTCGAATGCGCTGGCCGAAAAGCTGCGCGCCAGGATGCCCCGAGTCGGGCGGCTCAAGACCGGAACGCCGCCGCGAATCGACGGGCGGAGCATCGATTATTCGCGGCTCGAACGCCAGCCCAGCGATGCGCCGTTGCCCGTGTTTTCGTTCCTCGGGCGCGCCGATGAGCACCCCAGACAGGTTGATTGTCACATAACCCATACCAATGAGCGGACCCACGAGATCATCCGCGCGGGTCTTGATCGCTCGCCCATGTACACCGGTTTGATCGAGGGGACGGGGCCTCGTTACTGCCCCTCGGTCGAGGACAAAGTGCAGCGTTTCTCGGAACGGACCTCGCACCAGATTTTCATCGAGCCGGAGGGACTGAGCACCCACGAGGTCTATCCGAACGGCATCTCCACCAGCCTGCCCTTTGACGTGCAGCAGCAGTTCGTACGCAGCATCGCCGGGCTGGAGCGGGCCCATATCACGCGCCCCGGTTACGCGATCGAGTACGACTATTTTGATCCGCGCGACCTGCACCCGACGCTTGAGACCAAGGCGGTTCGCGGACTGTACTTCGCCGGCCAGATCAACGGCACCACCGGCTACGAGGAGGCCGCCGCCCAGGGGCTGCTCGCCGGGCTAAACGCCGCGCGCGCCGTGCTCGGACGGGAGCCGGCTGGGTGCCGGCGCGGAGCGCCGCCTACCTCGGAGTGCTGGTCGATGACCTGGTGACTCAGGGGGCCGCTGAGCCCTACCGCATGTTTACCAGCCGCGCCGAACACCGCCTGCTGCTGCGTGAGGACAACGCCGATGCCCGCCTCACCCCGCCGGGCGCGAAATGGGACTCATCGACGATGCGCGCTGGTCGTTTTTTGAGCGCAAGCAGGGGGCGATCGATCGGGAGCTGGCCCGGCTGAACGCCCGGCGCATCAGTCCGGAGGAGGCCACGCCCGCGTGGTGCCAGAGGGTGCTGGGCGGCGCGCCCCTGGGGCGGGATGTGTCCGCGATGGAGCTGCTCCGGCGGCCGGGTCTGGTGTACGAGGATGTGCTGGAGCTGATCGGCGGGGCCGATCCCAGGGTTCGCGAGGAGATGACCGATCAGCGCATCGCCGCGCAGCTCAAGCTGGCGCTCGAGGTGCAGGCCCGCTACACCGGTTATATCGAGCGAGCGCAGGAGGAGATCGAGCGCGCGCGCCGCAACGAACACACCCAGCTGCCGACCGATCTGGACTATGCCGCCCTGGCGGGGCTCTCGAGCGAAGTGAGGCAAAAACTCAGCGCGATCCGTCCGGCCACGCTCGGCCAGGCCGCGCGCGTTGCGGGCGTGACGCCGGCGGCGGTGGCGATCTTGCTGGTGCACCTGAAGAAGAGGCGCGCCGTCGCCTAGGGGCCATTGCGCAGCGGTCGGGCGCGCACCGGGCGGTGGCATCCGTGGTATGTTGATTTGGCAAGGCGGCCCCTGCCGCCGGGGTACCGCTCATGCTCGGTCTCAATTTCAACCTGCTGCCGATCGTGATGCTGGTGGCGGTGCTGGTGTTCGTCTCCAAGGCCTGGCTGACCGTCCCGCAGGGGTTCCAGTACACGCTCGAGCGCTTTGGCCGCTTCAAGAAGACCATGGAACCGGGCTTTCACCTGATCACGCCGTTCTTCGAGAGCGTCGGGCGACGCATGAACATGATGGAGCAGGTGCTCGACGTGCCGCGCCAGGAAGTCATCACCAAGGACAACGCCATGGTGGGCGTCGACGCCGTGGTGTTCTACCAGGTGCTGGACGCGGCCAAGGCCGCCTACGAGGTCGACAACCTGCGCCTCGCGATCGTCAACCTGACCATGACCAACATCCGCACCGTGGTCGGCTCGATGGATCTGGACGAAACGCTGTCCAAGCGCGACGAGATCAACCACCGGCTGCTGCGCGTGGTCGACGACGCGACCACGCCCTGGGGCGTCAAGGTGCACGCGCATCGAGATCAAGGACATCCAGCCGCCGCAGGACCTCATCGACTCCATGGCCCGCCAGATGAAGGCCGAGCGCGAGAAGCGCGCCAACATCCTCGAGGCCGAGGGCTTCCGGCAGGCCGCCATCCTCAAGGCCGAGGGCGAGAAGCAGTCCGCGGTGCTGCAGGCCGAGGGCGGCAAGCGAAGCCGCGTTCCGCGACGCCGAGGCGCGCGAGCGGCTCGGCCGAGGCCGAGGCGAACGCGACCACGGATGGTGTCCGAGGCCATCGCCAAGGGCGACGTGCAGGCGATCAATTACTTCGTGGCGCAGAAGTACGTCGAGGCGCTCAAGGCGTTCGCGACCTCGCCGAACCAGAAGGTGTTCTTCATGCCGATGGAACTGGCCGGGCTGGTCTCCTCGCTCGGCGGCATCGCCGAACTGGCCAAGGATGCACTGAAGCCAGCCGACCAGCCGCACGCTAGGGGTGCCGCGGAGGATCGAGTGATCGCCTTCGCGCAGTCTGCAGTGGTGGCACTGGTGGATCGCCGCCGCGCGTGCTCGGCATCATCGAGACCTTGTTCCCGGGGCCGTGGCCATCTGGTTCGCCGCCGCGGCGGCCGTGATCGGCGCGCTGCTGCTGGTCATCCCGATCTCCTGGCAGCTGCAGCTGATCCTGTTTGGGATCCTCTCGATCGGCGCACTGGCGATGTGGCGCTACTGGAAACGGGCCCACCCGGAGACCTCCGAACTGCCGCGCCTCAACCAGCGCGCGTCGCAATACATCGGTCAGGTGTGCGTGCTGAGCGAAGCGATCGTGCAGGGCAACGGCAGGGCGCGCGTCGGGGACGGCTTCTGGAAGGTGCGCGGTCCGGACCTTCCGATCGGCACTCCCGTGCGCGTCACGGCGGTCGAAGGCACCGTGCTGATCGTTGAGGCGGCTTGAGCGAAGCCGCGAGCGAAATCCGGATTGACCTTTTCTGACACTTCCGGCCTTCGGGTGATGCGAGCTGACGCATGACGAAAGTTCTTCCGGCCATTTTCTTCGGACACGGCAGTCCGATGAATGCGATCGAAACCAACGCGTACACGCAGGCGTGGCGAAACATCGGCGAGCAGGTGGGCAAGGTGCGCGCGGTGCTGTCGATCTCGGCTCATTGGTACGTGGAGGCGACCGCGGTGACCGCGGGCGCGCACCCGCGCACGATCCACGATTTCGGCGGATTTCCACAGCCCCTGTTCCAGGTGCAATACCCGGCGCCCGGCGACAGCGCGCTGTGCGCGCGGGTCCGCGAGCTGCTCTCGCCCGTGTCCGTGGCCATGGACGACTCGTGGGGGCTGGATCACGGGACCTGGTCGGTGCTGCGGCACGTGTACCCGAACGCCGATGTGCCGGTCGTGCAGCTGAGCATCGACGCGACCCAAGCTGCGGCTTTTCACTATGCGGCTCGGCCAGGCCCTGGCGCCGCTCCGGAGCGAAGGGATCCTGATCGTCGGCAGCGGGAATGTCGTGCACAACCTGAGGATGTACGCCTGGGACCGCCAGGCGCCGTCGCCGCACGACTGGGCGGCCCGATTCGAGCGACGGGTGCGCGAGTTGATCGCTTCCGGAGATTATCAGCCGCTGATTGACTACCCGCGACTGGGCCCCGATGCGGCGCTTTCCATACCGGAGCCGGAACATTACCTGCCGCTTTTGTACGTGCTGGGAAGCCGGATGGCCGATGAGCCCGCGACTTTCCCGGTCAGTGGCATCGAGGGCGGATCGGTCTCCATGCTCAGCGTACAGCTGGGCTAAGCCGCAAATCACGGCGCGGGCCCGCGCGCCGGTGATCGGTTATCTCACTGAATTTGCTGGGGCAACGCCCCCACGCCCAGAGCACGGGCGGTCAATCGGCGCTATGCTTGAAACGGAACAACACGGGGGTCCCATGGGCGAGAGATTGAGCGCACCGATGTCGAGACGGCGGATGCTGACCATGATCGGTCTGAGCGCCGGCAGCTCGGTGATGTACCAGGCCATGCACAGCCTGGGCTTCGCCGCCGAATCCACGTTTCGCGATCCGCTCCAGCTCGGCGCCGCGCCGAAGGGCGCTTCGGTCCTGGTCCTCGGCGCGGGCATCGCCGGAATGGTGGCCGCCTACGAATTGCGCAATGCCGGTTACCGCGTGCAGGTGCTCGAGTACAACGCGCGGGCCGGCGGCCGCAACTGGACGCTGCGCGGCGGCGATCGCTACACGGAACTGGGCGGAGCCACCCAGCAGGTGCAGTTCGATCCGGGACTCTACATCAATCCGGGCCCTGGCGCCTTCCGTATCACCATCGCGGCATGCTGAGTTACTGCAAGCGGCTGGGCGTGGCGCTCGAGCCGTTCGTGCAGGTCAACTACAACGCCTACCTGCACAGCAGCAAGGCGTTCGGCGGCAAGCCGCAGCGGTTCCGCGCCGTCAAGGCCGACTACCAGGGCCATGTCGCCGAGCTGCTGGCCAAGGCGCACGCACGCCACGCGCCTCGGATGCCGAGGTGAGCGCCGAGGACCGGGCGCTGCTGCTGGACTCGCTGCGCTTCTGGGGCGCGCTCGATAAGAACTTCAGGTTCGTCAAGGGACCCGAGAGCAGCGACCGGCGCGGCTTCGCGCGCGATCCGGGCGGCGGCCTGAGCGCGCGGCCGGAATTCTCGGAGCCGGTCAGCACTCGAGGACATCCTGCACTCCGGACTGTGGGCGGCGTTGCCGGTCTGCGAGTGGTACGACATGCAGACCACGATGTTCCAGCCGGTCGGCGGCATGGGCAAGATCGGCGAGGCCTTTGCGCGCGAGCTCGGGCCGCTGATCCGCTACAACGCCAAGGTCATCGACATCAGCCAGGACGAGCACGGGGTGCGCGCGACCTACGAGGATACGGCGCGGCGGATCCGGCGCGCCAGAGCGCGCAGGCCGACTGGTGCGTGTGCACGATCCCGCTGTCGATCCTGGGACAGATCCCGATGAATGTCGGCGCGCCCGATGATCGCGCGCGATCGCGGCGGTGCCTTATGCGACCTCGGTCAAGGTGGGTTGCAGTTCAAGCGCCGCTTCTGGGAAGAGGACGAACAGATCTACGGCGGCGTCACCTACACCGACCTGCCGATCGGACAGATCAGCTATCCGAGCAGCGGATTTCTTCGGCAGCGGCAAGGGCGTGCTGCTGGGCGCCTACATCTGGGACATGATCCATTCCATGGAATTCACCTCGATGACGCCGGCCGAGCGCGTGGCGAAGGCCGTCGAATACGGCAGCCAGATCCATCCGCAGTACCCTCAAGGAATTCGACAACGGCGTCGGCGTCGCCTGGCACCGGGTGCCCGGTGCGATGGGTTGCTTCGGCGTTGTGGACCGAGGCGACCCGCGCCGAGCACTACGACAATCTGTGCCAGCTCGACGGCCGCATCGTGCTGGCCGGAGAGCACGCCTCCTATCTGCCGGCCTGGCAGGAGGGTGCCGTGACCTCGGCGCTCGATGCGATCGGCCGGCTGCACCAGCGCGCGCTCGCGGCAGGAGCTCCGGCATGACCGCACGCTTCTCGGACTTCGGCGGGCGGTGCGCGCAGACGGGGCTGTGGATCGTGCTGGCCCTGCTCGCGATCGATCCCGCACGCGCCGATGACGCCGGCATTCTCAACGGCGCTGTTCTCCAGACCACGGACGGAAAGCAGATCTACGAGGCGATCTGCCAGGGTTGCCACATGAGCACGGCCCAGGGCGCGGACGGGGCAGGCCACTATCCGGCGCTGGCGAAGGATCCAACGCTGGCCTCCCGCCAATACATGGCGCTCACGCTGCTGCAGGGACGTCGCAACATGCCCGCCTTCGGAGCCAAGCACGCGATCGGTTTTGGCGGTCCGCCGGCCACCCTCACCGAGGAGCAGATCGCCTCGGTGATCAACTATGTCCGCTCGCATTTCGGCAATCGCTACAAGGATTTGATCACCGCCGCGGAAGTTGCGGGCGCTCGATCAGGACGCGCACTGATGCCGCGACGCGCCGAGGAGCGGGCGGGCGTGAAAGCAGTCTCGCCTCCCGGGGTGTCTTCGGGCATTGTGCTGCTCCTCGCAGCGGCGCTCTTTATCAATTACGTGGATCGCGGGAATCTGTCGACCGCCGCACCGCTCCTGCAATCTGAACTGCATCTATCCAACACACAGATCGGTGTGCTGCTGTCGGCATTTTTCTGGACTTACGCGCCGCTCCAGCTGCTCGCCGGTTGGATGGCAGAGCGTTTCGATGTCCACAAGGTACTGCCCGCGGGCCTCGCCCTCTGGTCGCTTGCCACGGTTCTGACGGGGGTTGCCGGCAACTTCCTGGTCTTGCTGGGACTGCGGCTCGTGCTTGGCTTGGGCGAGAGCGTTGTATATCCGTGTCACGCAAAACTTCTGGGACTTCGGGCGACAGAGCACCAGCGCGGCACGGTCAATGGCCTTACTACGGCTGGACAGGCGCTTGGCCCGGCCTTCGGTACTCTGATCGGCGGCCTGGTGATGGCGCACTTCGGATGGCGTGTGGTCATGCTCGGATTCGGGGCACTCTCGCTCCTGTGGCTGTGGCCCTGGATCGCCACCACCCGGGGCGCTCCCTCCACGGTTCTCGAGGCTGGGGGCGGGTCGGTACCCAGCTACTCGGTCATCCTGCGCCGGCGCGCGGCGCGCGGCTGCTGCTTGGGGCATTTCTGCACTAACTACACCTTGTACTTCGTACTGGGCTGGTTGCCGTTGTTCCTGGTGAAATCCCGCGGCTTTTCGCTGACGGACATGGCGAAGATTGGCGCGGCCGTGTATGGCCTGTATGCATTCAGTTGCATCGTGGCCGGCTGGGCCTCCGACCGTTGGCTGCGCGCCGGTTGCGCACAAAATTTGGCGCGCAAATCCTTCATGGTCACCGGGACGCTGGGCACCGCAACGTGCCTGCTGCTGACCGCCCATGCCACTCCGGGGATGACCATCGTCTGGCTGCTGTGCATGGCGCTTTGTCTGGGTGTGTACACCCCGATGCTGTTTACGATTCCCCAAATACTCGCCGGCCCCCGAGCGGCCGGACAATGGATGGGCCTGCAGAATTTCTTTGGAAATCTGGCCGGAATTTCAGGCCCGATCCTCACCGGCCTGATCGTCGATCACACCGGCGAATTCAGCTACGCATTTATTGTCGCGGCCGCGATATCGGCGACGGGCGCGCTAGCCTTTGGGGTGATTGTCCCCCGGATCGCAACCCTGGACTGGTCGGTGGTCCCTGCCGTTAAGGCAATCGCGGATCCCGCGCGAGCTTAGTGGGACAGCAGGCGCTGCGCGGCCCAGCGAGCATCACGGGCCCGTTGCGGCCCGTCCTGCTCGGCCGCGGCAATGGCACCGTCGAACAGGGCCACCAATGCGCCCCCGAGGCGTTCGGGATCGGCCGCGCCGGCGGCACGCGCCCAGTCGGTCAGGCGCCCGATGAGCCATTCGCGCTGCGCCACCGCCAGCTGCCGCGCCGGATGATGGCGGTCGTTGATCTCCCCGACCAGGTGCTGGACCGGGCAGCCCCGGAAACCGGACTGCGTGGTCCACTCGACCACGAAGTCGAAAAAGCGCACCGCCCGTTCCTCGCGAGGGAAGCTGTCCACGTAAGCATCGATCGAAGCGCGCGCCGCCTCGATGCGTCGCTCGACGTAGGCGGCGACCAGCTGGTCCTTGCAACCGAAGTGGCTGTACAAGGAGGCCTTCGCCGCGTCGGCCTCGGTCAGTATCCGGTCAATGCCCACCGCCCTCACGCCCTGCTCGTAGAACAGCCGGTCCGCCGCTTCAAGCAGGCGCTCGCGCACCGCCGGACGGGTCTCTTTGGGATCTTTCGCCATGGGGCCCGACCATAAAGACAAGTCGGTCTACAGTCAATTCAAGCACCGACTGCCCCGCCTGCAGTATCGCGCGCGTTTTTTCGTCGAGCAGTTCGCTATGCGTGGGCTTTCGCGATCTCGGCATGCATCGGACGGCCCCCGTCGATCCAGAACCAGAGCACTCCGCTGACGATCGCAAATCCGGTGCCGGTCAGAAAGGCGGCGGTCCAGGCGTGATGGGCCGACAGGATGGCGACCAGCGGTGTGCCGATCACGCCCCCGAGGTTCCCCCCGGTCCCCACCACGCCCCAGGCGGTCATCGTGTGCTCGCGCGCGACCGCGGTGGTCGCGGCGGAATAGGCGGCTTCGGTAATTTCAATTCCTGCGAACGCGAGCGATAGGGCGCCGACGGCCAGGTAGGGGTTGCTCGATTCGACGCCGACGAACAGCAGCAATCCGGCCAGCGGGAGCGTGACCACCGGCACGGCACGATAGCCGATGCCCAGCCCGTAGCGCGCCGCCAGAGAGTCGGAGAGCTTGCCGCCGATGCCCGCGCCCACACCGGCGGCGATGAACGGAAGGCTCCCCAGCCATCCGCTTTCCAGAATCGACAAGTGCCGTTCCTGCACCAGGTACAGGAAACACCAGGTGCTCAGCAGGTAGAACACGTAGTTCATCGTCGTGTACGAAATGGCGAGCAGCAGGATGTCCTTGTTGCCCAGCACCCGCAGCAGGTCGCGCCGGTTGACGCCCGCGGCCGTGTGGCCGGTCGCATTCTCTTTCAGTTCGGCAAGTTCCTCCGCCGACACGCGCGGGTGTTGCGAGGGACTGCCGCGACCGTACCAGTTCCACAGTGCCACCAGCGCAATCGTCGGCACGGCGGTCCAAAGCAGTGCGTTCTTCCAGCCGTAGGATTGCATCAGCACCGCAATCAGCGGTGTCGCCGCCGCGGAGCCAAAATCCAGCCCCGCGGTCTGCAGACCGTTGGGAAATCCCCAGTGGCCCACCGGGAACCAGGTCTCGAAGACGCCGGTCGAAATCGGAAACAGCGGCGCATGCGCAAGGCCGAGCATGATCCGCGAGACCAGCAGCGCGATCAGCATGGCCGAGCCCGTCAGCCACAGCGGAACGAGCGGTGTGGCCATGGCCGCGCAGAACCCGACCAGCCCGGTGACCACGAGCGCTTTTCGCGCACCCAGCCACTCCCCGAATATTCCCCCGGGCAGCTGGAATACCGTATAGACGATCAAGTACGCGGTGAACAGCCATCCGAGTTCGACCTGCGTGATGCCCAGCTCCGGCATCATTTGCACCGCGGTCACGCTGAAGCTGGTGCGCTTCAGGTACAGATCGAAGGCGAACGCGAACATGTACCCGAAGATGATCCATCGCACCCGCAGGCGCGATGAGCGCACCGATCTCACAGCGGCGCCTTACGTCTGATCATTTGCGCCAGAACGTCGGTGTGAACAGGATCAGTACCGTGAAGATTTCCACGCGCCCCAGGAACATGGCCGCCGTGCACATCCACAGCTGGAAGTCGCTCAGCGTGCCGTACGTGGTGCCGGGCCCGACCACGTTAAGTCCGGGACCTGCATTGTTCATGCTGGCGATGATCGCGCTCACCGATGAGGTGAAATCAAGTCCGGAGATGAGCAGCGCAAAGGTGAGGACCACGCTGGTGATGAAATACAGAAAGATGAACGCCAGCACCGAGAAAACCACGCGGTTGGATACCAGCTGCCCGGCGATCTTGAGCGGCGCGACCGCCTGGGGATGGACCAGCGCGAACATCTCGCGGAGCGATTGCTTGACCAGCACCAGGACGCGAAACACCTTGATGCCCCCGCCGGTCGAACCGCTGCTCGCGCACACGCAGCTCAAGAACAGCATCCACATCGGCGCGAACACGGGCCACTGCCCGTAGTTGGTGTTGACCAGGCCGCAACTTGTGGCAATGGACACCAGGTTGAAGCTCACGAACCGGAACGCGGTCGAGTAGTCCGGATAGACGTTGTGGAGCCACACGTGGATGCTGACGCCAATACAACTTAAGCCGATCCACACCAGCGGCCACTTTGCCTCGGGATCGCGCTTGTAGGTGGCCGGTTCCCCCTTTCGCAACGCCAGAAAATGCGTGGCGAAGTTCATGGCGGCGATCAGCATGAACACCATCAGCACCGCCTCGATCAGAGGGGAGTTGAAATACCCGATGCTCGCATCGTGGGTGGAGAAACCCCCGAGCGAGAGTGCGGCAAACGCGTGGCAGATGGCATCGAACCAGTTCATGCCGGCCGCGCGCAGCGCCACGGCGCACACGGCGGTGAGGCCTGCATACACGAACCACAGCAACTGGGCGGTCTGTGCGATGCGCGGGGTGAGCTTGGCGTCCTTGACCGGGCCCGGGGTCTCGGAGCGGTACATCTCCATGCCGCCGATTCCCAGCAGCGGCAGGATCGCGACCGCCATGACGATGATGCCCATGCCGCCCAGCCAGCTCAAGGAAGCGCGCCACATGTTGACCGCGTGCGGCAGGTGGTCCAGTCCTGCGAGCACGGTGGAGCCGGTGGTCGACAGGCCCGACATGCTCTCGAAGAAAGCGTGCGTGAACGACAGATCAGGGAGCAGCATCAGGAGCGGCACGGTGGCCATCGCAGCCAGCACCAGCCAGGTGAGCGTGACGAGCAGGTAGGCATCGCGCGGCTTGAGGTCGGTCCGAAAGCGCAGCGTCAGGCGACGGACGATCAGTCCGCCCGCCAGGCTGGCCAGCGCGCCGGCCAGAAACGGGGTGATCGCGCTCTCGTGGAAGTACAGCGCGGCGATCATCGGCAGCACGTACAGCGCCGAAAACAGCACCAGCACCGAGCCGAGCAAGTGAACGACGCCGAAGAGCGAACGCATCGTCCCTACTTACTCAGTGCTCGCCCTGGAGGAGACGTGCGACGGCATCGACGTGCCGCCGGTCGGCCAGGAACACGATCAGGTGATCCTCGGCCTGGATGCGGGTGTCGCGGTGGGCCATGATGACCTGATCGCCGCGCGCGATCGCCACGATGCTCGCGCCCTGGGGCAGTTCCACCTCATTGATGTCGCGCCCGATCACCCGCGAACGATCCGCGGTGCCGTGGACCACCACCTCGATCGCCTCGGCGACATCGCGCCTCAGTGAGTGCACGCGCACCACATCGCCGCGCCGCACGTGCGCCAGGAGCGAGCCGATGGTGATCGTCTGCGGGCGAGATCACCACGTCGATGTTGCGGTTGTCCATCAGCTCGCCGTAGGAGGCGCGGTTGACCAGCGCCATGACGCGGCGCGCGCCCAGGCGCTTGGCGAGCATCGAGGCCATGACGTTGGCCTCATCCGCGTTGGTGAGCGCCGCGAATACATCGGCGCTGTCGATGTTCTCCTCGATCAGCAACTCCTCGTCGGCCGCATCGCCCAGCAGCACGATGGTGTTCTGAAGGATCTCGGAAGCGCTTTCGGGCGCGGCGCGGGTCGCGCTCGATGAGCTTGATCTGATGGGTTTGCTCGAGCGTCCGCGCCAGCCGCAATCCGATGTTGCCACCGCCGGCGATCACCAGGCGGCGCACGGCCGGCTCGCGCCGGCGAAGCTCGGCGAGCATCTTCTTTAAGTCATCGCGCGCGGCGACGAAGAAAATCTCATCGTTCTCGGCGATCACCGTGTCCCCGTCGATCGCGATCAGCCGCCCGTCGCGGTACACCGCGGCGACCCGCACGTCGCTCCCCGGCAGATGCTCGCGCAGCATGCGCAGGGGCTTATCGACCAGCAGGCCATCGGCGCGCGCCCGCACGCTGGCCAGCTGCACGCGGCCGTCGGCGAAATCCACCACCTGCAGGGCGCCGGGGTTGGAGAGCAGGTGCACGATGTAATCGGTGACCAGCTCCTCGGGACTGATCCACACGTCCACGGCGAGCGCGCCTTCGGCGAACAGCACCGGACGGCTGGTGTATTCGGCG
This sequence comes from uncultured Gammaproteobacteria bacterium, assembly GCA_963717335.1. Taxonomy (GTDB): domain Bacteria; phylum Pseudomonadota; class Gammaproteobacteria; order Steroidobacterales; family Steroidobacteraceae; genus FEN-1191. The sequence continues at coordinate 24,237 of CAVQVZ010000008.1, forward strand.
GCGCGGATGCGCGCGATGCGGGTGGGCGTGCGATACAGGAGCTGCGCGATCTGGCAGGCGACGATGTTCACCTCGTCGCTGTTGGTGAGAGCGATCAGGATGTCGGTATCGGCGATGCCGGCGGCCTCCAGCACCGAAGGGTAGGAGGCGTTGCCGGCCACCGCGCGCACATCGATGCGATCCTGCAGTTCGCGCAGCGCCGGCTCGTTGATGTCCACGACCGTCACTTCGTTGGCGGGCTCGCGCGCCAGGCTGTAGGCGGCGCTGCGGCCGACCTGGCCGACCCCGAGAATCAGTATCTTCATGATTGCCCCGTTACACAGTCTCGAGCCGGGCCACGCTGATCATCAGCCACTTGGCGCCCTGCTGCTCAAAATTGACATGCACGCGCGCGTGCGGCCCCTGGCCTTCGAGGTTGAGTACGACCCCCTCGCCGAATTTACCATGACGCACGCGCGCACCGAGCCGTATGCCGCCCATCGAGAGCTCGGCGGGATCGTGGAACATGCGGCCCCGGCGTGGCGCCCTCGGGCCGGCGGCCGCCTCGAGGGCGCCGATCCACCCGCGCGAGCTGGATGCGCGGACGCACCTCGTCGAGCAGCGCGGGCGGGATTTCCTGGATGAAGCGCGAGGCGACGTTGTAGCTGTCCACGCCGTGCAGGCGTCGTTGCTCGGCGTAGCACAGGTAGAGCTGGCGCATCGCGCGGGTGACCCCGACATAGCACAGGCGCCGCTCTTCCTCGAGGCTGGCCAGATCGGTGATCGAGCGCTGGTGCGGGAAACAGGCCGTCTTCCATGCCGCACAGGAACACGACCGGGAACTCCAGGCCCTTGGCGGTGTGCAGCGTCATCATCTGCACGCAGTCGTCCCACTCGTTGCCCTGGGTCTCGCCTGATTCGAGCACCGCGTGCGCCAGGAAGCTCTGGAGCGGCGGCAGATCATCGGCTTCGGGCTCGTAGCCGCGCGCGGCGCTGACCAGCTCGCCTAGGTTCTCGATGCGCGCCTCTCCGCGGTCGGCCTTGTCCTTGCGATGGTGCTCGATGAGACCGCTGTTGTTGATGACGTGATCGACCTGCTCGTAGAGCGCCAGGCCCTGTCGATGTCGCGCGCCAGCCGCTCGATCAGCGCCAGGAAAGCGCCGAGCGCGGCCGCGCCGCGCGCGCCGGCCTGCGGATCGCTCAGCAGCGCACCGGCCGCCGCGCCACAGCGAGCTGCCGGCACCCCTGGCGCTCTCGCGCAGCAGATCGAGCGTGCGCGCGCCGATGCCGCGCACCGGCAGGTTGACGACGCGCTCGAACGAGGCGTCATCGTCGCGATTGGCGATCAGTCGAAGATAGGCGAGCGCATCCTTGATTTCGGCGCGCTCGAAGAAGCGCAGGCCGCCGTAGACGCGATACGGCAGGCGCGCCTGGATCAGCGCCTCCTCGAACACCCGCGACTGCGCGTTGGAGCGGTACAGGATCGCGCATTCGCGCCGCAGGCCGCCGCCGGCCAGCCACTGCTGGATGCGGCCGAGCACGAAGTCGGCCTCGTCGCGCTCGTTGTAGGCGCAGTACAGGTGCACCGGTTCGCCGCGCGCGCCGCTGGTCCACAAGTTCCTTGCCGAGGCGCGTCGGAGTTGTTGGCGATCAGCGCGTTGGCCGCCTCAAGGATCGCGGCGGTCGAGCGATAGTTCTGCTCGAGCTTGTAGAGCTGCGCCTGCGGGAAGTCGCTGCGGAATTTCTGCAGGTTCTCGACCTTCGCGCCGCGCCAGCGGTAGATCGACTGGTCGTCGTCACCGACCACGAACGGGTAGCCGCTGGTCCCGACCAGCAGGCGCACCCACTGGTACTGGATGGAGTTGGTGTCCTGGAACTCGTCGACCAGCACGTGCCGGAAGCGCGCGCGGTAGTGGCGGAGCAGTTCGGCGTTGTCGCGCCACAGTTCGAAGGCGCGCAGCAGCAGCTCGGCGAAATCGACCGCGCCGGTGCGCGCGCAGGCCTGCTCGTACTCGGTGTAGAGCCTGCAGCAGCGTGCGCTCGGTCGGATCGCCGCCTTCCTTGAGCTGCTGCGGCCGGCGGCCCTCGTCCTTGTGCTTGTTGATGTAGTACTGGACTTCGCGCGGCACGAAGCGCGCCTCGTCGAGCTCGAGTGCCTTGACGACCTTCTTGATCAGGCGCAGCTGATCCTCGCTGTCCAGAATCTGGAAGCCCTGCGGGAGCCCGGCCTCGCGCCAGTGCAATCGCAGCAAGCCGGTGCGCCAGCCCGTGGAAGGTGCCCAGCCACAGCGCTCCGCCCGAGCTGCCCAGCAGCGCCTCGACGCGCGCGCGCATCTCGGCGGCCGCCTTGTTGGTGAAGGTGACGGCCAGGATCCCGTGCGGCGGTGGCGCCCTCGGCCTGGATCAGCCAGGCGATGCGGTGGATCAGGACCCGGGTCTTGCCGCTGCCGGCGCCGGCCAGCACCAAGGTGGCTCCGAGCGGGGCCGTGACGGCGGCGCGCTGGGCATCGTTGAGCGGACTGAGGATGGGCGAGACGTCCATGACGGCCTGCGAATTATCGGGCGCAAATTCTACCCCGGCCCGGGATTCGGGCGCGGCCGCGATGGGTCCCATTACCAGCTGTTTCGCAGTTCGCGCAGCGCGAGGAACACCTCGCGCGGGGTGGGGCGTTGCGGCAGCGCGGGAACGAGCTCGCGCAGCGTCTCGATCAGGCCCGGCTCGCTGAGCCGGAAGAAGGAATTAAAGCTCAGCTCCTGGCCGAGGGTCAGCACGGGCTGATCCTCGGGCCGCACGTTCTCCGAACGCTTGAGCCATTCGGAGGCGGCCAGGTTCCCCTGCTCGACGTGGCGCGTAAAGCGAAGGTTGTTGAGCAGGTAATCGTGGCCGGGGAAGATGCGCGTGCTGTTGGGGAGGCGCGCGAGTTGCTGGACGCAGGTTTCGTACAATCGTTCCGGGTCCCCTCCGCCGCGACAGTTTCCGACACCGGCGTTGAAGAGCGTGTCGCCCGAGAACAGCGCCGGCCCCTCGGTGTGCGCGAGCAGGCACACGTGACTTAGGGTATGCCCGGGCGTATCGAGACTTTCCAGTTCGACGCTCCGGCCCACGCGAATCACATCGCCCGCCGCCAGGCCCCGATCGACCCCGCCGATCCGGGAAGCCGCGCGCGCGTGCGCAAGCACCTTCGCTCCGGTCGCCTGCACCAGGCCCGCATTGCCTGCGGTGTGATCCTCGTGCTCGTGGGTGTTGACGATCTGGGTGATGGTCCAGTTGCGCTGCTTGGCGCGCTCCAGGCAGGCGCGCCAGTCGAGCGGATCGATCGCCAGCGCCTCGCCCGATTCCCCGCAGGCCACCAGGTAGTGGTAGTTGCGAAGTTCATTCGCCGCCCAGATGCGTTCGACAATCATGGCTCGGTGATCCTGCTGAGGTGAGTTGTGGGGCGCGTGGCCATTACATTCCCGTGGTCGGTAGATAGTGATCCACGAGCAGCGCCAGGAAAAGCCACATCAGGTAGCTGATCGAGAACCTAAACACCCGCATCGGCAGGTCATCGCGACGGGTGAGCTTCAGTGCGATCGTGTGCGCCAGGAAGCGCCCGTTGAGGAGGAGTGCGGCCGCCAGGTAAATCAATCCGCTCATGCCGGTCAGGTAGGGCAGGAGGGTCACCAGGCACAGGATCAAGGTGTAGAGCAGCACGTGCAGGCGGGTGAACTCGACCCCGTGGGTCACCGGCAGCATCGGGATCTCGACCTTGGCGTAGTCATTGCGCCGGGCGATCGCCAGGGCCCAGAAGTGCGGGGGCGTCCAGGCAAAGATGATCAGGAACAACAGCAGCGCGTGCGGATCGACCGTGTTGGTGACCGCCGCCCAGCCGAGCACCGGCGGGGCGGCACCGGCGGCGCCGCCGATCACGATGTTCTGGGGGGTCGCGCGCTTGAGCCAGAGGGTGTAGAGCACCGCGTAGCCGATCAGCGAGGCGAAGGTGAGCGCTGCGGTCAGCGACATTGACCAGCAGGATCAACAGCAGCATCGAGGCGGTGGCCAGGATCGCGGCAAAGATCAGCGCCTGGCGGTGGTTCAGGGCGCCGGTCGGAAGGGGGCGACCGCGGGTGCGGGCCATGCGCGCATCGATCTGCCGGTCGAGCACGTGATTGAGGGTGGCCGCAGAGCCCGCCGCCAGCGCGATACCCAGGTTCCCGAATACCAGGGCCTGAAGCGGGGGGATCCCGGGGGTCGAAAGGAGCGTACCGACCAGCGCGGTCAGCACGATCAGTGCGACAACGCGCGGCTTGGTCAGTGCAAGGTAATCCCGCCAATGGGCCCTGTGCACCGCCGCTGCGGCACGGGCCGCCGCGCCCGCGGGCGCGCTCAAGAGGGCTTCCAGGCCGGCCGCACCGACCGGATCAGGGCGACCACCGCCAGCAGCAGCAGGGCGGCACCGGCGTTGTGGGCCGTGGCGAGCCAAAGCGGAAAGCCGCGAAGGACCATAGTGATGCCAATCGCCAGCTGCAGGGCCAGTGCCACCAGCACCGCGCCGGCCGCCCGCCGCGCAAAATCATCGCTCCGGGAGCGAAGCACCCGGGTGGCGGCCAGCACCAGCAGGACCGTCGCGCACAGCGCCCAAAGGCGGTGCGCAAAATGGATCCCGACCGCCCCGCGCATGCCCGGCCACCAATGGCCCTGGCAGGTCGGAAAGTCGGGGCAGGCGGTGGCCGCATAATGGCTGCTGGTCCAGCCGCCCAGTGCAAGTTGGATGATGAGCGCGGCGAGGCCGAGCCACGCCAGCTGTCGCGTGCGGGGGAGGCTCGATCCCAGAAACGCCGTGCTGCCGCGCCAGGCCGTGGCCTGCCTGCGGCCGATCGTCAGCACCAGCCACCAAAGCAACGCCAGAGTGCTCAGTCCGAACAGCAAATGGGCGGTGACGATGGCCGGCTCGAGCTGGCGGGTGACCGTGAGCATGCCGAATATTCCCTGCATCACAACCAGCAGCAAAAGGCCGACGGCGTAGCACGGGGGAGACGACCCTTTGCTGCCTGTATTGTATCGCTAAAGCTGCAATCACAAGGATCAAGATGCCCAGAGTTCCAGCGGCGTAACGATGCACCATCTCCTTCCAGGCCTTGCCGACCTCGAGGTTTGGGTGGCGGCGCTGGCGCCCGCCGGAGAAATATGGCCGTAGCACCCCGGCCAGTCCGGGCAGCTCAGGCCCGCGGCCGACAGCCTGACATAGGCTCCCAGGACCACGACCACGAAGGCACAGCAGGAAGGCCGTGACCGCGAGCGGACGTATGTAGGGCGGCACGGGGCATCGTCTAGCCGATATGCGAAAGCTCGAGGAGGTTTTTGAGGTCTTCGCGCAGACCCTTCGGGTCCTGCCCGACATCGTATCGCATCATCAGATTGCCCAACGGATCGACGATAAAGATCGAGTGGCCGAGCGGCGCGGGAAGTGCGGCAAGAACCGCCGCGACGGCCGGCTCGGGCAGTTGCGCGACCGTGAGTCCCCGGTGCTGCTCGGCGCAGATATGTGCGATCGCAACAGGCTTCCCCCGCCAGCAACACGCGCTGGACCCGCGGGGTGAGTTTGCCCAAGGAAAGCCAGGTCTGGCGAGCGTAGGTGAGAGCGGTCGCGGCAGCCCTCATCGCAACCCGAGGGCCCAGTGCCCACCACGACCAGCGACCACTTGCCCTCCAGGGCATTGGCCGAAGCGGCGGCCGATCGGCAACCTGGGCAAGGAAACCGGGGGCTCGATGAGCGCTCCATGGTTGGTGCGCAGGGCGGGGCGCCAGTGCGAGCCGTAGTACATCCAGAACGCGAGCACCAGCGGGCCCGCAAAAACCAGCAGCGAGCCAGAGCAGCGGGCGTGCGTTCCGCCGGCTCACCGCCGGCACTCCATGTTCATGAAAAGGTAGAGGAACAGGCTCAGCGTCCCTAAGCCCCACCACTGCACGGCGTAGGCGATGTGCCGTTCGGGCGGAAACCCGGTGATCGCCTCCTGCCAATCGCGCAAGTAGCCCTGGCGCCTCGCCGGGGGCCAGCAGCAACTGGCGCGGTTCCAGGCGTCTGGCCCAGGGCCGAGGCCAGCTGGGCCATGGTCGGAAAGCTGGTGCGCTTGGGCCAGTGGGCGTCGGTGGCCGGGAGGCGCCCGTCCGGAAGGGAGGCCCGCGACCGGGAGTGTGTCGAGTGCGCCCGCCGATGTTGAGATGCCCCCCATCGGCGCATGCCAAGGTCGGGCAGCACGTCCCGGCGATCGTCGGGCAGCGGGAGCCAGCCGCGATTGACGAGCAGCAATCGCCCGTCGTCGAGCCGGAACGGGGTGAGCACCTGGTATCCGGCGCGCCCCGCGTGGATCATGTTGTCGAGCAGGAACTGGTGGTCCGCCTCGTAGTGCCCGTGCACCCGCAACTGGGTGTAGCGCGGCAGGTCCGCCGGTCGATCGGCGGCCCAGCTCCGAGCTGAAGTCCGCGGAACCTGCGACGAAGGCCGCGGCCAGTTCGCGCTTTTCCTCGGCGCGATGCCACTGCCAGCGACCGAGCTGCGCGAACAGCAGCACGCCGACGAGCGTCAGGATGCGTCATCCACCAGCTGGCCACCAGGCGACAGTCGCCAAATTCCACTCGCATCAGGCCCCGCGCTCCCGCCCAGAAATTGCGGGCAGGCATTGTGCCGCCGGGTGCGCGCGGAGTACAGGCGCGGGCCTATAATCACCGCCGTCATCGGGCCTGGACCGGACCGCCCACCGACCCGGAGGGGACGAGCTTAAGGATGGAGCCGATCAAACTGCTGGTCATTGCTGGTGCTCGCGGCGATCGTCGCGAGCCTGGGGGTGGCGCTCTACCAGCTCTCCAGCGGGCGCGGCGATTCCGGGCAAGCTGCTGCGCTCGCTCACGGTGCGGATCGTGCTTTCGGTGGCGCTGTTCGTGCTGTTGATGATCGCCTGGCGCCTGGGGCTGATCACGCCGCACGGCGTCGCAAACTGAAGGTGCATTCGCGCTCGACCGGGCTGCCGGCCGCGATGCTGGGGGCGGCCGGATTTTCCATCAAGGCGATCTTCGTCAAGGCGGCGTTCCGTTACGGGGTGGACGCCGAGACGCTGCTGGCGTTGCGCATGCTGTACTCGCTGCCGCTGTTCGTGCTGATGGGCCTGGCGGCCACACGCAGCGCCGCCGCGCCGATCAGCGCTGCGGACTGGCGCGCTCTGGCGCTGCTGGGCGTGCTGGGCTACTACATGGCGAGCTACCTGGATTTTCTCGGACTTCAGTACATCTCGGCCGCGCTGGAGCGGGTGATCCTGTTCACCTACCCGACCATGGTGGTGCTGTTCACGGCCTGGCGGGCAGCGCACTGCGCCCGTCCCGCTCGACCTGGAGCGCGTTGTTGCTGTTGCTATGCCGGCGTCGGCGCTGGTCGTCGCGCACGATCTGCGATCGGGGGGCCGCGGGATCGTGATCGGGAGCGCGCTGGTGTTCGCGAGCGCGGTGAGCTACGCGTTCTACCTGCTGCGCGCCGGCCCGCTGCTGGTGCGGCTCGGTCCGGCGCGCGTCGCGGCCTGGGGCACGACGATCGCCTGCCTGCTGGCGCTCGCGCAGTTTGCGGTGCTGCGGCCGATCGCCACGATCGTCGCGCAACCCTGGCAGGTGCAGACGCTGAGCGCGGCCATGGCGGTGTTCTCCACGGTGCTGCCGGTGTGGTTCGTGACCGTGGCGATGCGGCAGCTCGGCGCCGGACCCGACGGCGATGATCGGTTCGCTCGGTCCCGTGATCACGCTGCTCCTGGCCTGGCTGCTGCTCGGTGAAGCACTCGGCGCCCTGCAGCTGCTCGGGGCGGCGCTGGTCGTTTACGGCGTGCGGATCGTGGCGAGGACCGGCGCCGAGGCCCCCAGCGCGCTCGAGCGGCCGCGGACGCTTTAAGGCAGCGAGAGCTGACGCGCGAAGTAGGTGAATTCGCGCGCGGTCATCGCCGATTTCTCCTCGAGCGTCGCGCCGGCGCCGTGACCGCCCTCGATGACTTCGTAGTACAGGTAGGGCAGGCCCATCGCCGAGAGCTTGGCGGCGAACTTGCGCGCGTGCTGCGGGCCCACGCGATCATCCTTGGTCGTGGTCCACACCAGCGGCAGCGGATAGTGCACGCCGGCCTTGAGGTTCTGGTAGGGGGAGATCGAGGCGAGGAACGCGCGCTCCTCGGGCACGGACGACGCTCCCGTATTCGCCGACCCAGGAAGCGCCCGCGGCGATCTGCTCGTAGCGCATCATGTCGAGCAGCGGCACTTCGATGTCGACGGCGCCCCACAGCTCCGGGTGCTGCTTGAATTCGACGCCCATCAGCAGGCCGCCGTTGGAGCCGCCACGGATGCCGAGGCGGCGCCGGGCTGGTGTAGCCCTTGGCGATCAGGTCCTGCGCGACCGCGGCGAAGTCGTCGTAGATGCGCTGGCGCTGCGTCTTGAGGCCCGCCTCGTGCCAGGCCGGACCGAACTCGCCGCCGCCGCGGATGTTGGCGAGCACGAAGGCCCCGCCGCGCTCCAGCCACAGTTTGCCCATTGGTCGCCGAATAGTACGGCGTCTCGGAAACCTGAAAGCCGCCGTAGGCCGTCATGATCGTGGGCGTGCTGCCGTCGAGCTTGATGTCGTTCCGGTGCACGACGAAGTAGGGCACCTGGGTGCCGTCGCTGCGAAACCGCCTCGAGCTGCTCGATCTTGAGCCCCGTGGCATCGAACTTCGCCGGCAGCGTCTTCACCACGGCCAGTCGCTCGCCCTTGAGGTCCGCGAGCCACAGGCTCGAGGGCATCAGAAAACCCGTGACGCTCAGGAAGGCCTGATTGCTGTGCAGATCGGTGTCGACGATTTCGATCGTGGCGTTATCGGCCAGCGCCAGTGCCCGGTGCGACCAGCCGCCGGATTTCTCCGGCGTGTACACGTAGGCGCGGCCCCTGACGTTGTCGAGTTCGGTGACCAGCAGGAAATCGCGTCCCGCCGAGGCTTCGGCAAAAGACTTGCGCGCGCCGGGTTCGTACACCAGGGTCGGGCGCAGATGATCGGGCGTGGCCAGCGCGTTGCTGAGATCGATCGCCACCAGCGCGCCCTGCGGCATCGACGCGCCCTCACCCGCTTTCCAGTCCTCGCGAAGTTCGACAATCAATCGACCCGCGATCAGTCCGGTGAGCGAGGCCTTGCGCGGCAGCGCCAGTTTCTTAAGTCCCTGGGGCGTCAGGAGCTGAACTTCGGACTCGAAAAATGTGACATCACGCAGGACACCTAAGACCTGGTGGCCGGCGCCGTCATTGAGCACAAACGGGCTGGCACCGACGTCGCTTCGCGTGCCACGGAACAATTCTTTCGCCTCGCTCAGTGGCTTGCCGCGCGCCACGCGCTTGACGATGTACGGGTAGCCTGAAGTGGTCAACTCACCGGGGGCCCATTCCCGGCTCACCAGAAGTGAATTTTCATTTTCCCAGACGGAGGTCTGCTTGCCCTTGGGCAACGAAAATCCACCGCCGACGAATTTCGCCGAGCGCAGATCGAACTCGCGCTCGGTCGTGGCATCCTCGCCGCCGTCCGAGAGCGCGATCATGCACAACCGCTCGGCCGGTTCCGCGCAGCTCGCGCCCCCCCAGAACCAGTTGCCCTTCTCGGTGGCGGAGAGCGCATCCAGATCCAGCACCGAGGTCCACGAAGTATTGGGGCGACGATAGTCCTGCAGTGTGGTTCGCCGCCACAGTCCGTGCGCGTGAGCGGCGTCCTGCCAGAAATTGTAAATCTGCCCGTTCACGATTGCTCGGCTGCGGAATACGATCCTGCGCCTGCGCGATGGTCAGCGCGTCCTTGTACATCGGCCCATAGTGGGCGTCCTGCTCGAGTACGGCCGCGGTTTTGGCGTTCTCCGCGCGCACCCAGTCCATGGCGCGCGGGCTGTCCACCTGTTCGAGCCACAGGTAAGGATCCTCGCCCGCAGCTGTGCCTGAGGCGTTATCGCCGGCTGCTGCAGCCAAGATTGGAAGCAAGCCACCACAGATCAACGCAGCAAGGCCGGGGACGGAGCGCATGGCATTTATTCCTGATCTTGGGGAGATGAAATCATTCTATGGTGCGGGACCGCCGCGGCCAATCCCCCGAAGCCTCGTTGCCCCACCGGGGACCCTTCGTTATGATCGAATGAAACAATTCCAAGGACCTCAGAGGGCCATGAGATTCATCACATTGATCGCGCTGCTCCCCGCGGCGCTCCTGGCACCGGGCTTTTCCTGCGGCGGGGAGCCGGCCGCCGATGCCGACGCGTTGGTGAGCGAATTCGTGTACCAGAGTCTGGCACTCTCGCCGGTGGCCGCCTCGGCCGCGGGCTACCACGTGCACGAGTCGGTGCGCCTGGATGCGGCCTGGGACGATTACAGTGCAAGTGGTCTGGAGAAGATCCGCCAGTTCAATCGTCAACTGCTGCACCGCCTCGATGCCCTGAAGCGTTCCCGGCTCGATGCCGAGCGACAGGCCGATCTGGATGTCATTCGCGACGCCGCCAGCCTCAAGCTCCTTGAGCTCGATAGCATCCAGGATTTCCGCCACAACCCGACTCAATACGTGGAACTGATCGGCAACGGTCTGTACACGCCCTTTGTCCTGAATTACGCGGCGCCCGAAGTGCGCTTCCAGGATCTGATCGGCCGCCTGCGGGGATTGCCGGCGCTGGTCGAGCAGGCCAAATCTAATTTAGTCGATGCGCCTGAGGTCTGGAACCGGGTCGCGCGCGAGGAGAATGAGGGCAACATCGAGCTGATCGACAAGACGCTGCGCGAGCAGGTACCTCCCGCCCTGAGCGCGGCCTACTCCGGCGCGGCGGCCCCGGCCCTCACGTCCCTTCGCGGTCTGAACGCGTACCTGGCCACGACGCTTGCGGCCAAGACCAGCGACTGGCGGCTCGGGAAGGCGAAGTACGATCAGAAGTGCCGCTACACGCTGCACACCGGGCACAGCCCGGCACAGTTGTTGGCCGCCGCGCAGAAGGATCTCGAAGTGACGCGCGCCGAAATGGCGCGCCTGGCGGCGCCGCGCACGGTCGAGGTGGCGCTGGCGCAAATGGCCGCCCAGCATGCGACGCCGGCCACCTACATGGACGAGGCGCGCCGCACGCTCGCCGAGGCCACGCAGTTCGTCAGGCAGAAGGACCTGCTCACGGTCCCGGCGAGCAACAATCTCGCGGTGATCGACACGCCGGTCTTTATGCGCGGCGTCTATGGAGTCGGGGGATTCAACGCGGCTCCGGCCCTCGAACCGCAGCTCGGCGCTTTCTATTGGGTGACGCCGATACCTCCCGACTGGCCGCCAGCTCGGATCGAATCCAAGCTCCGCGAATACAATCGCTTCGGCATGCAGCAGCTGACCATACATGAGGCCATGCCGGGCCATTACGTGCAGGCGGAATACGCCAACCGGATCGAGCCTGCCGCCCGCCGCCTGTTGCGCAACATCTGGGGCAATGGACCGTACATCGAGGGGTGGGCCGTCTACGCTCAGCAGCTGATGACCGAGGAGGGTTACCTCGACAACGATCCGAACCTGCGCCTGGCGATGCTCAAGTGGTACCTGCGTTCGGTGGGCAACACGATCCTCGATATCCGGATGCAGACTCAGGGCATGACGGACCAGCAGGCCCTCGATTTCATGCTCGGCCAGACCTACCAGGAACGCGAGGAGGCGACCGCCAAGCTCCAGCGAGCGCAGCTCAGCTCCTGCCAGCTGGACATGTATTACGCGGGGTCCTTGGGTTGGAACGAGGTGCGCGATCACTACCAGCAGCGCCATCCGAAGGATTTCTCGCTGAAGGAATTCCATGAGCGCGCGCTCGGCGAGGGCGCGGTCCCGCTCGCCACGCTCGACCGGCTGTTGCCCTAGGCGGCGTGTTCCCGTGGCCGCATCTTCCACCGGGCGCGTGCTGGTCACGAAACTGAAGGTCCACACGGATGCGCGCGGCGCCGTGTTTGAGCCGCTCGAGCCGGCCCTCCTGGGCGGCTGGCAGAACGTCCACGCGGTGATCACCGAGCCTGGCGCGGTGCGCGGCAATCACCGGCATCTTCGCGGCACCGAGATCAGCAGCGTCTCGGGCGCCGCGCTGGTGCGCTATCGGGAGGGCACCGAGACGCGCGATGTGCAGGTGCCAATCGGTGAGGTGTGGCGATTTGAATTTCCGGCCGGAGTGGCCCACGCCTTTAAGAACACGGGAGATACGCCGTTCCTGATCGTCTCGTTCAACACCGAACGCCATGATCCGGCGGTGCCCAATGCCGAGCGCGTGGAACTGATCCCGAGCTAGAGGGCGGCCGGTCCCTGGTGCGTGGCCACTTCGACGCGTGCGTCGTTGTAGCAGGCGCCTTCGGCCAGGTCGGCCTTGTGGACGGGCGCCAGCGCGGAAATCGTCTGCCGGTTCGAGCTGGTGCGAAGCCAGGCCCCCTTTTCCGAACACACCACGCCGGGGCGCACGGCATCGGTGATGCACAGCGGCAGGAACACCTCGCCCAGTTCGTTCCATACCCTGACCCAGTGACCGTCGCGCAGGTTCCGGCCGGCGGCATCGGCCGGGTGCATCTGCAACACCGGCGTGTCATCGTTGGCCACCAGTCCGCCAAAGGTGGAGGTGATGCGCTTGTCGGAGGCTGGACTGATGAGGGTCAGCGGATAGGTCGAGTGGACAGGACGGAAGGTGGGCAGGGCGGCGCCGTAGCGCTCACTTAAAAGAGAGGATTGCAGCTCGATCTTGCCGCTGGCCGTCATCGGCCGGACGTTCCGGAACAGCACCGGCTCGGCTCCGTCGTATTCCATGCTCATCGCCCGATCGAGCGGCAGCTCGCTCGCCCTGACACCGTTCATGCGCGGATCGCTCAAGTCCAGCGCCGCGTCCATCAACGCGGCATCGCTGTCCTTGAACGCCGGCTCGTCAAAGCCAAACCGGGCCGCCAGGCGGCGGAAGATCTCGGTGTTCGGCAGGCTCTCACCGACCGGGGCGATGACCGGAGCGCTCCGCTGCAGGTACTGCTGGCCGTAGGCCGTGTGGATGTCGGACTGCTCGAAGTGCGTGCAGGCCGGAAGAATGACGTCGGCGTACTGCATGCTGTCGGTCATCGCGATCTCGATGCCGACGGTAAACACATCCTCGCGCGCCAGCGCCTGGCGCATGCGGTTCTGGTCCGGATGCACCACCAGCGGATTGTGGTTGTAGATAAACAGCGCCTTGAGCGGCGGGATCGAGCGTGTCATCGAGGAGCCGTGCGGCGACGTCGAGAATATTGAGCGTGCGGGAGTACGCGCGGGCCGCAGATCCGGGCGCGCCAGCTGGTCCGAATCGGTCGGGAACGCGTTGCCCGCCGCCGCCACCAGCCCGCCGCCGGGAACGCCGAACTTTCCGGCGAGCGCGGGAAGTGCGGCGATCGCGCGCACCCCGGAGCCGCCATTTTGATTTCTCTCCAGCCCGTTGCCCCAGGCAATCGTCGCGGGCGATGCCTCCAGGTACCAGCGCGCGAGGGTGCGGATGTCCTCGGCCGGCACACCGCAGATCTCGGCGGCTCGCTCGGCCGGGTAACCGCGCGCCTCGCTCATGTAGGCTTCGAACCCCAGCACGTGCTGTTCGATAAAAGCGCGATCGAGCCCTCCGATGCGCTCGAGCTCGGCCGCCAGCGACAAGGCCAGCACCACGTCGGTCCCCGGTCTCACCGCCAGGTGCAGGTGCGCCTGCTCGGCGACCTTGATGCGCCGCGGATCGACGACGACGAGCTTCGCGCCGTCGTGCTTGGCGGCATTGATGTGGCGCATCAGATGCAGGTTGCAGGCGGTCGCGTTGTTGCCCCAGACGATGATCAGCTTGGCGAGGCTCACCTGCTGGAGCGGCGTGCCGGGACACTCGCCAAACGTGCCCTCGTAGGCGGCGGTGCGGATCCCACCGCACAGCGGCGTGCGGTTGAGCTGCGTTGCGCCAAGCCGGTGAAAGAAGCGCAGCGACATCGAATCGGCGGCGAGCATGCCCTGCGGACCGGCGTAATTGAACGGCAGCACGACCTCAGCGCCGTAGCGGTCGATGAGGGCGCTGACGCGCTCGTGGATGAGACCTAAGGCCTCGTCCCAGCTGATGCGCGAGAATTTGCCCTCGCCCTTGGGGCCGACGCGCTTGTAGGGGTAGCGCACCCGATTCGGTCCGTGCACGAACTCGGGGTAGAACTTGGCCACCTTGGCGCAGATGGCGCCGTGCGTCAGGGGATTGGCTCTTGAGCCCTTGACCGCGATCACCTGCTCGTCGGCCACGGTCACCGTCAGGCTGCAGGTGTCGGGGCAGTCGAGCGGACAAACGCTGGGTTTCTCGAGGCTCACGCCCAAATGGTAGCGATCCCCATCACGCGGCGCCAGCGCATCTCGAGAGCCCGGCCTTATTATCCGCGGAGGCCTTGGGCAGGGCGCGCGTTGCGCTGGCGGCGTTGGGCGCGACGGCACAGCACGATTCCCACGGCGAATACCAGCACGCACCCGCCGATCCCTTTGATCAGAAACAACATCGGATCGGCGCTTCCGGTCGGCGGGATCATCGCCACCACGGTGGCAAAAGCCGACACCATGGCGCCCACCGCGGCCACCAGCGCACAGACCGCGAAGCCTCCGGGAATCAGCGCAATCCCCTCGTTCCTGCCCGCCGCGCGCGAGCGCAAGACCAGGAGCGAGGCGAAGATATACACCCACACGGCGCAGTTGAGCGCCGCGGTCATGTCGTTGAGGAGCTGGAAGGCTTCGTGGATCGTTGATCCCGAGACGGCGGCGATCAGCACCAGCGACACCGCGCAGGCCTGCACCAGCAGGGCCACATGAGGCGAGCCGTACCTGGGGTGGACCGCGCCGAGGCGTGCGGGAAGGTAGTGCCCCAGTCCCATGACGAAGGGGAGCCGGGCCGTGCCTGTGACCCAGGCACCCAGTCCTCCGGTGGCGGCGAGCGCGAGGAGCACCGCGGCTGTCGCGCCGAACATCGGAATGCCGACCCGCTCTCCGATGCTTTCCATGGCCTGGGGTATACCGCTTATGGCGCTGATCTGGCTTCCCGGAAGCGAGACCAGCAGCGCGGCGGTGCCGGCAATATAAATGAGTGCGATGACCAGACCGGAAATCAGCATGGCACGACGAATGGAACGGGCCGAATCGCGGATCTCATCACCGAGGACCGGTGCAAGTTCAAGGCCGGTGTAGGCGAGCAGCAAGATTGCGAAGGTGTTGAGCGTCACCGGCGAGGTCCATTTCGGCCTTAAGGCTGCCGCGCTCAGGGGCGTCGCCGACCCGTAGCGCCACCACGCCAGCGCACCGAGGGCCAGCACCAGCCCGGCAATCGTCATCGCGGCAATGCCACCCACGTTCTGCACCCACCGGGCGCGATTGAGCCCGACGATGTTGAGCAGCGTGACGGCCCAAAGCAGCGAAAGGCAGAACATTCCGTTGTACATCGGGCTATCGGCCAACGACAGCCACGAGCCTCCCGCGATATGGAGCACCACGCCCGATACGAACAACAGCAAGGAGGGGAAGTACACCAGGTTCTGCAGCCAGTAGGCCCAGCCGGCGAGAAACCCGTGCGTTTCCCCGAAGGCCGCGCGGGTCCACAGGTACAACCCGCCCTCGTGGGGAATGCGCGAACTCAGTTCCTGGATCGCCAGTGCGCACGGCACGAAGAAAGCCACGCACGCCAGCGCCCACAGGGTGAGGCTCGCCGCGCCGAGCTGCGCCGCCACCGACAGCCAGCGCATGCCGATGATGGCGGCCACGTAGAGCAGCACCAGGTCAAAGGTGCCCAGCGCGCGCCTCAGGCCCGGCGTCCCACCCCGTACGGTGTCATTGTGCATGGAGCGGTGTTTTTACTTCTTGGAGTGGACAGGAGTCCGATCGCCGCGACAAATTTCTTACCGCCGGGGGAGCGTGCCCAGAACGATCAGTTTACGCCGTGCTGCTCGCGTTCAAAGACACCGGAACTGAGATTTAACTCAACAGAGTCCTGCGCCTCCCGCTGAGTAACTTATTGATCTATATGGTGGGTATCTCGGGGATAAGCAATTATAATGAATTCACTATAAATGCGAGCGCAGTAATGCCAGGCGAAGTCGAAACAGTGCATGTATTGCGGAGTGACGTCGCGCATCAAATCGCGCGCTACGCCGAGCGGCTCGGCATCAGTCAATCCGCCGCCGCAAAACGGCTGGATATGCCGCAGCCTACGCTCAGCAAGATCGTCAATGGGCATACCTCAGAACTTTCGCTCGAGCTGCTTCTGCGGGTTGCAGTACGCGCTGGATTACGCATAACCCTCCAGACCGGATTCATACCCGCAGGAAGCCGGAGCTTACGTTGCTGTCAGGGGGCCTTTGTCGGCCCGGACATTCCCGTCCGCAATCGCTTCCCGTACTGAGGCCTCGCTAAAGGAATCCCTAAGAAAGCTTACCCCTACGCAAAGACTGGAGGCGTTTCTCGAGCACAACCAGCTCGCAAGCGAGCTGCGAGAGGCGGGACGTGCCGCTCACGAACGGCCACGCCTCGCTTAGACGATGAGAACAAACAAAGGAGGGCAATCCGCCCTGCTTCTCCTCGACGTCGTCGAAATTCTGCGACGCGAAAAAGTCGACTATGCGGTCATAGGCGCTTTCGCTCTAACAGTGCTTGGAGTCGTACGAGCGACCACGGACGTCGACGCGTTGCTTTTCGCGGAACCCGGTCGCCTCGCCAAGCTTGAGAAGTCGTTTAGACAGGCGGGTTTCGGCACAGAGCTTCGTAGCGCAGAGGCAGACGACCCCGTTTCCGGCATGGTGATCTTGACCGATGACTTCGACAATCACGTAAAACTCTTAGGCGGTCTCCGCCACATGGATCCGGAAATCCTCTCCAGATCACTGGAGATAGAATTTCGCGACGAGAAGCTCCGCATCGTTGGGCGTGAGGATTTTATTGCGATGAAGTGCTACGCGGGCGGCCCACAGGACCTCCTTGACGCCCGGTCGGCCTACGAGGCGGCTGCAGGGCCCATTGATCTCGATCTGCTGCGAACGGTGACCCGTCGATTCGGGCGAGAGGCCGCGGACAGACTGCAAGAAGTTCTTGCCGGTTGACTCAACCTCGCAACGATCGCGAGGTAGCCGAGCCTGTTCCAGTCCTTGGACCAGGAGGCGCCGGGCGCCTCGACAGTGCAATTGATCCGTGTCTGCGAGGTTTGAGCCTTTATCTTTAAATGACGATAAGGGATAGCTTATGCTGATTCGATGAACAATCACTGCTGCGGCTGAGCCGCGCACCCATGCCCGGCCACATTGGCATCGTCGCCTGCTCCGCCGAGGGTGCGGCGCTGTGCTACCGGACCATCTGCTCGGAGGGCTCGCAGTTCTTCGGGCCGCACGCTCATCCGGAAGTTTCGATGCACACCCCTTCGCTGTCCGAATACGTCGCGCGCCTGGACCGCAACGACTGGGCAGGGGTGGGGGCCTTGATGCTGGCTTCGGCGCAAAAGCTGGCCCGGTGCGGAGCGGATTTCCTGATTTGCCCCGACAACACGCTCCATCAGGCGCTGCCGCTGATCGAGGCGCAATCGCCCCTGCCCTGGCTGCACATTGCCGAGGCGGTCGCTGTTAACGCCGCCCAGCGCGGGTTTCGCCGGGTGGGACTGACCGGCACCAAGTGGCTGGTCGACAGCCAAGTGTATCCGGACAAGCTCAGCGCCCACGGCATCGAGGCGGTCCGCCCCTCGATCGAGGAGCGCACGGAGATCAGCCGGATCATCATGGACGAGCTGGTGCGCGGCATCTTCAAGGCCGAATCCATCGCGTGCTTTGAGCAGGTGATCGGCCGCCTGCAGCAGGCCGGATGCGATGCGGTGGTATTGGGCTGCACCGAAATTCCATTGATCATCGATGATACGAATTCTTCCCTCCCGACGCTCGATTCAACGCGCCTGCTGGCCCGAGCGGCCTTGCAACGCGCACTGACCGGCAAAGGCTCCCTCGCATGAGAATATCTACCGCCCTGGTAAGTGCCATCGGCGCCTGCGCGCTGGCCGCCTGGTCGCTCACCACGCTGGCGGCGTCCACCAGCGATGCTGAGCAGCAGTTGCGCAAGCTCGAGCTCGAGTGGACGAGCGCCGAGATCAATCGGGATGCGAATTCGCTGGAGCGCATCCTGGATGATCGATTCGTCGCCACCTTCGGTGCCGGAAAACCGGTGGGCAAGAAGCAATTCATTCGCGATGCGGTCGATGAGCACGGGGACCGGATCATTTCCCAGGACCTGAGCGATCAGAACTTTGTCGTAGCCGGCGACAGCGCCGCGGTCACCGAAACGGACACGGTGCACGCGATGCGCGCGGGCCAGCCGTACAGCGAAGTGCTGCGCATCACCGCCAGCTACGGCAAGCGCATCGGCCGCTGGGTGGCGCTGGCCGAACACATGGTCAAGGTGCCTGCCCCAGCCGGCGCGGCGCATTTTGATGCCGAGCAGGCCACTGCGGCCTACATGGCGACCTTGTCCGCCAAGCAGAGCCTGCGATCGGATCGTTATTTCGAGGGCGGTTACTGGCTCACGCTCTGGGACTTCCTGGTGGGCTTAGGTGTGGCTGCGCTCCTGCTCTACTCCCCGTTGTCGCGGCGCATGCGAAATTTCGGCGAGCGCCTGACACCCCGCCCGTGGCTGCAGGTGGCGCTGTACGCCGTGCTGTGGGTGCTGCTGACGTCGCTGGTCACGCTCCCCTGGGCGGCCTACGAAGGATTTTTCCGCGAGCATCAGTACGGGATGTCC
This sequence comes from uncultured Gammaproteobacteria bacterium, assembly GCA_963717335.1. Classification (GTDB taxonomy): domain Bacteria; phylum Pseudomonadota; class Gammaproteobacteria; order Steroidobacterales; family Steroidobacteraceae; genus FEN-1191. Next base: position 42,997 of record CAVQVZ010000008.1, read on the forward strand.
AACCAGACGATGTCCGGATGGCTGACCGATCAGTTCAAGAGCCTGGTGCTCGGGCTGATCATGATTCCCCCGGCGCTGGCGGTGCTCTACGCCGTGGTGCGCAAGTCCGCCAGGCATTGGTGGCTGTGGGGGGCCAGCGTCTCGCTGGTGCTGCTCACCTTTACGATCCTGATCGGTCCCACGTACATCGAGCCGGTGTTCAACAAGTTCTATCCGTTGGCGGAAGGTCCGCTCAAGGCGCAGCTTCTCTCGATGGCGCGCGCCAACCAGATCCCTGTGCAGCAGATCTACGAGTTCGACGCCTCCAAGCAGACCACGAAAATGAGCGCCCATGTGAGCGGTATGCTGGGCTCCGCCCAGGTGAGCCTCAACGACAATCTGATCCGCCGCGCTTCGCCCGAGGAAGTACAGGCGGTGCTCGGGCACGAAATGGGCCACTATGTCCTGAACCACGAGTACAAGGGACTGCTGTCATTCGCAATCATCCTGGTGCTGGGCTTCGCATTCCTCGCCTGGTCGTACGAGAAGATGGCCAGGCGCTATGAGAAGGCCTGGGGACTGCGCGGCATCACCGACGTAGCCGGCTTGCCACTGCTGGTGGCGCTATTTTCCGTCTACCTGTTCGTGCTGACCCCGGTGCTCAATACCGTCACCCGCAACATGGAAATCGAGGCCGACGCGTTCGGGATCAACGCCTCCCGCCAGCCGGATGGGTTTGCACAGGCGGCGGTGCATCTGGCCGAGTACCGCAAGATGCATCCGGGACCGATCGAGGAGACGCTCATGTACGATCATCCGAGCGGATGGAATCGCATCCACCGAGCGATGATCTGGAAGGCCGAGAATATCGCCGCGGCCGACATCGTCAGCTACGACGCCGCGCATCATCCGCCGGGGACCGCACCCTAGGGCCGGCGCGACGCTTTCTCGTCGGGGGCTGCGGCTAGATCCAGTAGACGAACACGAACAGGCCCAGCCACACCACGTCGACGAAGTGCCAGTACCAGGCCACGGCTTCGAAGCCGAAATGGCGGGTCGGCGTGAAGTGGCCCCGGAGCGTGCGCAGCCAAATGATCGTCAGCATGATGGCGCCGATGGTCACGTGCAGGCCGTGGAAGCCGGTCAGCATGAAGAACGTCGATCCGTAGATTCCGGTGCTCAGTTGCAGGCCCCTCTCGCGGTACGCTTCGCCGTACTCATGGGCCTGCAGCGTGACGAAAAGGAACCCGAGCAGAAAGGTCAGCGCCAGGAACACCTTGAGCACGCCCCGGTTGCCGGCCCTTAGGGCGTGATGCGCAATGGTGATGGTCACGCCCGAGGTCAAAAGGATCGCGGTGTTGAGTGCGGGCACCCCGAAGGCCGGAATGACCTCGAAGGTCCCATCGGCCCGGGGTCCAAGCTTCGCCGGGCCGTTGGTCGGCCAGGCCGCATCATAGTTCTGCCACAGGAACAGCTTGTTGAAGATCTTAACGCCCTCGCCGCCGATCCACGGTACGGAGAGCGTGCGCGCGTAGAACAGCGCGCCAAAGAAGGCTCCGAAGAACATCACCTCGGAGAAGATGAACCACATCATCCCCATGCGGAACGATCGATCGACATCCAGGTTGTACACGCCCTGCTGGTTCTCGCCGATGACGGTGCGAAACCACCCGATAAACATCACCGCCAGCAGCATCAGGCCAAAAGCGAAAAGTTCGGGGCCGAACCACTCGTTGAGCCAGGCGACCACCCCGAGCATGGTCGAGAACAGAGCCACCGAGCCAATGATCGGCCAGGGGGTGCCATGCGGCAGGTAGTACTTGGTGGAATCGGCCGGGGCGTGTGGCTGGGACATTTGGGTTTCCTAAACTAAAGGTAGCGCGCCGCTAGCGGGCCGCGACTCGAGCCGGAGTGTCGTAAAAGGTGTAGCTGAGCGTCACGCGATCAATGTTTGCGGGCATCGCCCGGTCGAGAAAGAAATGCACCGGCAGCACGCGCTCCTGGCCGCGCTTGAAGGCCTGCGGCGAGAAGCAGAAGCACTGGGTCTTGTGGAACCAGGCGGCCGCCTCGCCCGGCGCTATGTTGGGTACGGCCTGCGCCACGGTATCGTGGCCGGTGAGGTTGCGGGCGATAAAGGTGGCCTCGTACAACTGGCCCGGATGAACGCGAAGAGATGGCTGGGAGGGATGAAATTCCCAGTTGCCGACCGTGGGAAGATTTCCCATAAACTCCACCGTGACCACGCGCGCGGCGTCGGCGCGGCCGACCTGTCCCGCCGGCACCGCCTCGCTCAGCAGTTTTTGATCGCCAAAACCGGTCACCTGGCACAACACCCGATACAGCGGGACCAGCGCAAACCCGAAGGCGAAGCTCCCGGCGACAAACAACCAGAGCTTGCCGGTCAGGCGGCGGTTCTCGCGGCGCCTTTGGGCCGGATCGCTCAACCGTGACTCCGGTGCACGGACATCAGGATAAAGCCGCCGTAGATCGCCAGCGCCAGCAGCGTGAGCGCGAAGGCCATCAGGCGCGCGCGCCGACGCTGATGATCGCGCAGTTCATCGGCCATCGTTACTCGTCTCCTTCATTGGTCCAGTGCTCGGCGCCGTGGTGGATCACGCCGATGCTCGGTGCCACTTCCCAGGTGTGGTACGGAGCCGGCGAGGGCAGCTCCCACTCCAGCCCGTGCGCGCCCTCCCAGACCCGGTCGGCGGCCTTCTCGCCGCCGCGGATGCATTGGTAAATGATGTAGGGAAACAGCAGCTGCGAAAGGCCGAAGCCGAAGCCGCCGATCGAGGAGACCATGTTCCAGTTGGCAAACTGCGTGGCATAGTCGGGAACCCGCCGCGGCATGCCGGCCAGGCCCAGAAAATGCTGCGGGAAGAACAGCACGTTGACGAATATCGCCGAGAGCCAGAAGTGGAGCTTGCCGAGGGTCATGCTGTACATGTGCCCGGTCCATTTCGGCAGCCAGTAGTACACCCCGGCCATGATCGTGAAGATCGAACCGGGCACCAGCACGTAGTGGAAATGGGCGACGACGAAATAGGTGTCCTGGTACTGGAAGTCGGCCGGCACGATCGCCAGGCTCAGCCCCGAGAACCCGCCGATGGTGAATAGAAACAGGAACGCCAGCGCGAACAGCATCGGCGGCTCGAAGCTCAGTGAGCCGCGCCACATCGTGGCGCACCAGTTGAAGACCTTCACGCCGGTCGGCACCGCGATCAGCATGGTCGAGAGCATGAAGAACATCTCGCCGGCCAGCGGCATGCCGACCGTGAACATGTGGTGCGCCCAGACGATGAAAGACAGAAAGGCGATCGAGGCGGTCGCGTACACCATCGCGTCATACCCGAACAGCGGTTTGCGCGAAAAGGTCGGAATCACTTCCGAGACGATGCCGAAGGCCGGCAGGATCAGGATATAGACCTCGGGGTGGCCGAAAAACCAGAAGATGTGCTGGAACATCACCGGATCGCCGCCGCCCGAGGCGCTAAAGAAGCTGGTGCCGAAGAAATGGTCGGTCAGCAGCATGGTGACCGCCCCGGCCAGCACCGGCATCACCGCGATCAGCAGATAGGCGGTGATCAGCCAGGTCCACACGAACAGCGGCATGCGCAGCAGCGTCATGCCGGGCGCGCGCATGTTCATGATCGTGACGATGACGTTGATGGCGCCCATGATCGAGGACGCACCCATCAGGTGGATGGCGAAGACCGCCATCGGGAACGAGTCGCCGCCCTGCAGCGCCAGCGGCGGATACAGCGTCCAGCCGCCGGCCGGCGCGCCGCCCGGCACGAAGAAACCCAGCATCAGCAGCGTGAAGGCAAAGGGCAGGAGCCAAAAGCTGAAATTGTTCATGCGCGGCAGCGCCATGTCCGGGCGCGCCCAGCTGCAGCGGGATCATCCAGTTGGCCAGTCCCACCCACGCCGGCATCACCGCGCCGAAAATCATCGCCAGCGCGTGCATCGTGGTCATCGAATTGAAGAAGGCCGGATCGACAAACTGGAGCCCGGGCTTGAACAGTTCCAGGCGGATCACCATCGCCATCGCGCCGCCGACAAAGAACATCACGCACGAGAAAATCAGGTACAGCGTGCCGATGTCCTTGTGATTGGTGGTCGACAACCAGCGCCACAGCCCCGAGGGTCTGTGGTCGTGATGGTCGTGGGCGTCGGCTTGTGCGGTATAGGCCATGGTGATGATCTCGCGACTAAGTCTTAAATAATGTGACGGGGCGATGGCAGGCGTTGCGGCCTAGCTCGCCTGCGCCGGATCGGCCGGGCGCTGCAAAGCCTTCTGGGTCTTCATCCAGGCGTCGAAATCCGCCTTGCTGCGCACGTCGATGACGATCGGCATAAAGCCATGATCCCGGCCGCACAGCTCGGCGCACTGACCGCGGTACAAGCCGGTCTTGTCGGCATCGATCTTGAACCAGGCCTCGTTGATAAAACCTGGGATGGCATCCTTCTTGATCGCCAGCGCCGGAACCCACCAGGCGTGGATCACATCCTGCGCGGTGATCAGCAGGCGCACCTTGACGCCGGCCGGCACCACCAGCGGATGATCCACGCTGAGCAGATAGTTGGGGACGGACCTGGGATCGATCCCTGAGCCGAGCTGGCGCGCGGCGTTGCTGGCCCGATCGAGTGTCGAGAATAATTCGACGCCCGTATCGACGTATTGGTAGCCCCACTTCCACTGATAGCCCGTGATGCGGATGGTCATCTCGGTGTTGGTGGCGTCCTCGGTCTCGATCAGCGTGCGGGTCGCGGGCACCGCCATACCGATCAGAATGAGCACCGGCACGATCGTCCAGATGACCTCGGCCTTGGTGTTGTGCGTCAGTCCGACGTCGGGCTTCGCGCCGCGGGATTTTCGGAACACGATCAGCGAATAAATCATCCAGCTGAACACGAAGAAACCGATCGCCACGGTGACCCAGAACACCTGCATGTGCAGCCGGTACACGCGCTGCGACATGGCGCTGATGCCCGGGGTCAAGTTCAGCGTCCAGGCGTTGAGCGTGGCGGGCGGGACGAGCGCCAAAGTCAGCAGCCAGCCCACCACCGCACAGATCGCAAGCACCGCGGCCGCTATGCCAATGGCTGATCCGAGTTTCTTTGTATTCATTAACTGGCCCTAGATGATTGCTGAGCTCGAATCGCCGGCGGTGGAGACCCATTTTATGGCGCGCAGCCACCTTCGAGCGCACCTAAAAGCGCTCGGCCAGGACACGACGGCGACTAAAAGTGCTGCGGGCGCCCGCTCACGGGGCGGCATCTTAGCGGATGCGGCTTTTCTATCGCAACTCAACGACTTAAGTGATCCGCTGTTGACGCGATGCGAGTAAATGCAGCAACGCGTCGTGCATGTGCTTGCCATCACTCTCACTGCTCAAGGAGTGGGGGAGCAGGCCGAGTGGTGCGCCTCCCAGAAGGTCAGTGAGCGTCGTAAGGTTTTCCGCCTCGGCCATATAGTCCGCATCGGTGTGATTGCCGATCCATCCTGCGAACGGGCAGCCCCCGAGCCGGATCGCCTCCAGGCTCAGTCGCGCATGGTTGAGGCACCCGAGCTTGAGAGCGACCACCAGAGACCACCGGGCACGCGAGCGCCCGGGCCAGATCCGCCATCGACTCGCGCTCGCCGATCGGCGTGTACCAGCCGCCGGCCCCTTCTATAAGGAGTAGTTCGGCCCCGTCGCGGAGCCGTTGGGAAACTGCGACGATCTTGGGGATATTTATCTCGATATTAGCCAACTTTGCGGCGATATGCGGCGAAACGGCGACCTCAAGGCAGTAGGGGTTGAGATCCTCGTAACGGGTGCTCTGGTGCGAGGCTTCGGCCAGTTGCAGGGCGTCCGTGCTGGCCATTCGCCCGCCTATGAGCTCTGCCCCGGACGCCACGGGCTTCATGCCGGCCACCGTCAGGCCCATGGCATGGCCGGCGGCCAAAAGGCCGGCCGTGACCCGGGTTTTGCCGACCCCGGTGTCCGTGCCTGCGATGAAGAAGGCCCGAGTGCTCATGAGGATCTTCGAGCTGAGCGGAGGCTACTGACCGGCACCGCAAATTCTTGATCGCCTGGAGGCATCGCCCGCTCCGCAGGCCGCACTCCGGCAAAGCCGGCGCCGTAGATGATCTCCCAGGTCGCCGGAATTCCCTCGCCGGTGCGCAATTGCTCGTAGGCCTTGATCATGGCCTGGAGCCGGTTTCGCCCGGTCAGGGTACGGCGCCGGTCCACGGCGGCGTGGGTTGCACCGAGTGCGCGCAGTTCCTGCATCAGAGCACGCACGTCGCTGTAGTGGGAAAACGTGAGCTCGCGATCCATGACCGGCTCGCTCAGCCCGGCGTGGGACATGGCCGAAGCCAGCTGCGTCATGTCCGCAAACGCGCTGGTGTGGGAGAGCGCATCGGCCCGCGCCCAAGCCGCGCGCAGTTCGTGGAGCGTGTCTGGGCCGAGCGTACTGAACAACATCAGCCCGCCCGGTCGCAGCACGCGCTGAGTTTCCGCAAACACGGCGAGAGGATCATCGCTCCAGTGCAGCATCAGGTTGCTGAACACCAGGTCCACCGATTGCGCGGCCAGCGGCAGCGCGCGTCCGTCGGCACACACGCACTCGAAGCGCCGCCAGAAGCGCTGGCGGCGGCGGGCCTGGCGCGCCATCAGGTACGCCAGATCCAAGGCGATGAGGCGGGCGCGCGGAAAGCGTCGCCGCAGCTGCGCCGCCCCGGCGCCCGCCGCGCAGCCCAGATCGAGGATCACGCGCGGCTCAAGGCGGAAGAACTGCAATCGTTCGAGCAATTCGGCGCAGATCCGGCTCTGCCGCTGTCCGGCCACTTCGTACCGGGCACTGGCCCGGTCGAATGAACGTGCCACGGCTCGCCGATCGAGGCGAAACGGCTCCGTGCCGGTCATGCCGGGCTCACCGTGCGTCCCACGATCCGTGGGCGGGGAATCAGCCCGAGGCCGCACGCGGCAGGGACACCGGGGGCTCGGGCTGCATGCCGAGGCGTGCGAGCAGTGCGCGGTCGCGCTCTACGTCGGGGTTCCCGGTGGTCAGGAGCTTCTCGCCGTAAAAAATGGAATTGGCCCCGGCCAGCAGCGCGAGCGCCTGGAGCTCATCGCTCATCGTTTCGCGGCCCGCCGACAGGCGCACCTGGGCGCGCGGGATCATGAGCCGTGCCACCGCGATGGTGCGCACGAAATCGAACGGGTCCACGGGCGTGGCATCGGCCAGCGGCGTGCCGGCGACGCGCACCAGCTGATTGATCGGCACGCTTTGCGGATGTTGCGGCAGGCACGCGAGGGTCACCAGGAGCTGCGCGCGGTCCCGGGCCGTCTCGCCCATGCCGATGATCCCACCGCAGCACACGTTCAATCCGGCCGTGCGCACGGCCTCGAGCGTGTCGAGCCGATCCTGGTAGGTCCGCGTCGAGATGATCTCGCGGTAGTATTCCTCCGAGGTATCGAGGTTGTGGTTGTAGTAGTCCAGCCCTGCCTCCTTGAGCTGCCTGGCCTGCGCGCCGTCCACCATACCGAGCGTCACGCAGGTCTCGAGCCCGAGCGCGTGCACCTCGCGAACCATCGCCGCGACCTTCTGCAGGTCCTTCGGCTTCGGTGAACGCCACGCCGCGCCCATGCAAAAGCGCGTCGCTCCCGCCGCGCGCGCCGCGCGCGCACGTTCAATGACCGTCGTCGAGCGGCAACAGCGTCTCGTTGGCGAGACCGGTGTCGAAGCGAATGCTCTGCGGGCAGTAGGCGCAGTCCTCGGGACAGGCCCCGGTCTTGATCGAAAGGAGCGTGCTCATCTGCACCTGGGTCGCATCGTGCCAGTGGCGATGCACCTGTTGTGCCCGAAACAGGAGCTCCGGAAAGGGCAACGCGAACAGGGCCTCGGCCTGCGCAAGGGTCCAGTCGTGCCGGGGTTGCTCCATGCCCATTCTCCTTCAGGGTCGTGCCGCGTTGCGCGACTGCCCGGCGGGGCCGCCGGCAGGGCGGATGTTCGCGGCCCTCATGGAGACTGTCAACTTCCATGGGGCAATCGAGTCGACGTTCCGCCCGGTGAACGGGCCGCGCCAGCAAGGGTCCCGCCGCTTCTCCGATGGGCGTTGAGCTCGCAAGCTGCGCACGGGAGCGGTTGCATATATATAGAGCGGCCAGAAAGCTGCCTGAGGGATAATTCTCCTCGTGCCCCGAATCTCAACCCGCCAGTTTTGGTCGGCTTACACCCCGAAACTGATCATCGTCTGGCGCGAGGGACAGCTCCCGAAACTCTGGCGCACGGATGTGCTGGCCGGGCTGACGGTCTCCATCGTGGCACTTCCTCTGGCGATGGCGCTGGGCATCGCCAGCGGCGCCTCGCCCAGCCAGGGGCTAATCACCGCGGTGATCGCCGGGTTTCTGATTTCTTTGCTGGGGGGCTCGAGAGTGCAGATCGGGGGTCCGACCGGCGCCTTCGTGGTGATCGTCGCCGGGGTGATTTCGGCCCATGGTTATTCCGGCCTGGTGCTGGCCACGCTGCTGGCCGGAGTGATTTTGATCGTGGCCGGTTATGCAGGACTGGGCAGGCTGATCCGTTTTATTCCCACACCGGTCGTAACAGGATTTACGATGGGCATTGCCGTCATCATTGCGTCCAGCCAGGTCGGTGATTTTCTCGGCCTTGAGGCGGGCAAGGTGCCTGCGGAATTTCTTGGCAAATGGTCTGCTTATCTTGCGGCGCTCGGCACGATTCGCGGCGCGACCGTGGGGTGGGCTGCGCCACTTTGGCCATCATCCTGTTGCTGCGCCGGTTTGCGCCTAAGCTGCCCGCGTTTTTGCTGGCTGTGCTCGCCACAGCGTTGGCGGTAGCCGTGCTGCATCTGCCGGTCGCGACGGTCGGCGAGCGCTTTCCGGCGATGGCCACCGGCATCCCCGCGCCGCACCTGCCCCACATCTCGTTGACTCTCGTGCGGGCGGTTCTGCCGTCCGCGTTTGCGATTGCATTCCTGGCCGGAATCGAAGCACTGCTCTCGGCGGTGGTGGCCGACGGCATGACCGGTTACAGCCATCGCTCCGGGCAGGAACTTGTCGGCCAGGGCGTAGCGAACGTGGCATCCGCGTTATTTGGCGGCCTGCCGGCCACTGGCGCAATTGCAAGAACGGCTACGAATATCCGGGCCGGTGGCCGCACGCCCGTCGCCGGCCTGAGTCACGCGCTGTTTCTACTGCTGTTCCTGCTGCTTGCCGGCCCGCTCATCGCCTACGTACCGATGGCGGCGCTGGCCGCGATATTGCTGGTCGTCGCCTGGGGGATGAGCGAGTTCGATCGGTTTCGATCGCTTCTGCCGACCGACAAGGCTGAGCTTGCATTGCTGGTGTTGACCTTCGGTCTGACGGTGCTCGTGGATCTGACGGTGGCGATCGGTGTGGGCGTGACGCTGGCGTCGCTCCTGTTCATGGCGCGCATGAGTGAAAGCGCCGGCCTGATGAGCTCGGAGCAAAGCCTCGATGATCCCGAGCAGCGTGCAGCGCTCCCTAGGGGTGTCGAGGTGTTCCGGTTTACGGGACCGATGTTTTTCGGCGTTGCAGGCGAAATGCTCGAGGTGTTGCGTCGTACCGGGGTCACGCCCAAGATTCTTGTGCTGCGCATGGAACTTGTGCCTTATATAGATTCGAGCGGCGCGCGAGTTTTGGAGGCTTTCGTGCAGCAGGCTTCTGGGAATCGTGCCAAGGTCATACTGTGCGACCTGCGTGCGCAGCCTGCAGCGTACCTCGACCGGATTTGGTCGCGCTTTGCTGGAGCGGAGCGCGTCTCGACTTTTTCGGAGGCACTGAGCAAAGTGACGGTGGCGGTCCGCGGCGACTGATGCCACGGCTATTGCAGTCCGATCCGCTGCGCGTTCCAATCCCGGAGGGTCCGGGTGATGCGTCGGTTATCTTGGTGCAGCTCGCCGCCTGGGGGAGCGCTGTATCCCTAACGGAGTGCCTTCAGCGCTGCGTCGCGTAATCGAGCACGATGCCTGCCAGGATCACGATCCCAAAGTAGTTGTTGTTGTGGAAGGCGCGCATGCACCCGCCCGGATCGCGATTTCGGCTGACCCAGTGCTGCCACAAGAAACATCCGGCGCCGGCCGCCAGCCCGGAGAAGAACGGCGCGCCAAGTCCAACCAGCCGGCCGGCAAACAAAAGCGCGAGCAGGACCATGACCTGCATCGCGCCAACCATCAACAGGTCCATGTCACCGAAAGTGATGGCGCTTGACTTGACCCCGATGCGAAGGTCATCCGGACGGTCCGCCATCGCATAGTAGGTATCGTAGACCCCCGCCCACACCACCGTGGCCAGCATCAGCACCCAGCCCACACGCGGCACCACGCCGAGTTCGGCGGCAAAGGCCATCGGCACGGCCCAACCGAAGGCCAGCCCCAGATACAGCTGGGGTATCGGGAAGAAGCGCTTGAGCAACGGATAAGAAAGAGTGAGCCCTGCGCCCACGAACGAGAGGCGCACGCAGGCGCTGTTGAGCTGCAGCACCAGCAGGAAAGCCGCGCCGACCAGCACCGCAAACAATCCTAGCGCCTCGATCGGTGATACGCGCCGGGCCGCCAGGGGTCGGTTGCTGGTGCGGCGCACGTGCGGGTCGATGTCGCGGTCCATCAGGTCATTGACCACGCACCCGGCCGAACGCATCAGCACCGTACCGAGGGTGAATATCAGCAGCAGGCGACGCTGTGGATGTCCGCCCGAGGCGAACCACAGGGCCCAGAGGGTCGGCCAGAGCAGCAGCCAGATGCCGATCGGGCGATCGAGCCGCATCAGCAGGGCAAAATCCATCAGCCGCTGGCGCAGCCAGTGCACGGGCGGCGGCGCTACGACGAGCGGGGCGGGTCCGATGGGAGTGGCTTCCTCCGGGCTGGAGTTTTCGGTAGCGCCGGCGGGTTTCTCGCCCTCACCGGCGGTAAGTCCTAGGTCAACCGACTCGGCCATATTGCTCCCCTGCACCGACCCATCGCGCAATCAGGCCCTGGCAGGCTCTGGGCTGTTCGCGCTCCAGGCGCGTGGCGGCCTCGCGCACTTGCGGAAGCAAGTCCGCGTCGCGGATCAGGTCAGCGACCCGCAGCTGCGCCAAGCCGGTCTGGCGTGTCCCGAGCAGTTCGCCGGGCCCTCTCAACTCCAGATCCCGGCGCGCGATCTCAAAGCCATCATTCGTCTGGCGCAACACCGAAAGGCGCTCCCGCGCGAGCTCGGAGAGCGGTGCACGATACAGCAACACGCAGCTGCTCGAGTGCGCGCCCCGGCCGATGCGTCCACGCAACTGGTGGAGCTGCGCAAGGCCCATGCGCTCGGCGTTATCAATGACCATCACGCTCGCGTTGGGCACGTCCACGCCCACTTCGATGACGGTGGTGGCCACCAGAAGCTGTATTTCGCCCGCCCCGAAGGCGCGCATGACCGCTTCCTTGCGCACACCGCTCAGGCGGCCGTGCACCAGTCCGACGCGCACGTGCGGGAGCGCCTCGGTCAGAAGCGCGGCCGATTCCTCCGCGGCCTGGCAGCGCAGTTCCTCGGATTCCTCGATCAGCGCGCAAACCCAGTACGCCTGGCCACCCGCGCGGCAGGTCTCATCGATCCTCGCCACGATATCGGCGCGCCGCTCCTCGGGCACCACGACCGTGCGGACCGGCGTTCGTCCCGGTGGAAGTTCGTCGATGACCGAGATGTCCAGGTCCGCATACGCCGTCATGGCCAGCGTGCGCGGTATCGGCGTGGCCGTCATGATCAATTGGTGCGGCATGGTGCCCCGGCCCTTGTCGCGCAACTGCAGCCGCTGCTCCACCCCGAAGCGATGCTGCTCATCGATGATCACCAGTGCGAGGGACTTAAACTCCATGCTCTCCTGAAAGAGCGCGTGTGTGCCCACCGCGAGCGGGATCTGCCCGGCGGCAATCCCGGCCAGCGCGCTGCGGCGCGCGCGTGCCGGTTGCGAGCTGGTGATGAGGGCCACCGGGATGCCCAGGGGTTCGAACCAGTGCGTCAGCGTGCGCGCGTGCTGCTGCGCCAGCAGTTCCGTCGGCGCCATGAAAGCCACCTGGCGCGCATCGCCGAGGGCAAATGCCGCCGCGGCGGCCGCAACCGCCGTCTTGCCGCAACCCACATCGCCTTGCACGAGGCGGGTCATGGGCTGGGCGAGTGCCAGGTCGGCGTTGATTTCCCCCAAAACCCGCGCCTGCGCCCTGGTCAAGCCAAAGGCCAGGGCCTCAAGAAACCTTCGCTGCAACTGCATCGTGTCCCGCAGGCCCGGCGCATTGTCGGACTTGGTCGCGCGCCGCAGTGCCATGAGCGATAGCTGGTGCGCGAGAAGCTCCTCGAGGGCCAGGCGGCGCTGCGCCGGGTGCGCACCCGCGGCCAGCGTGGCCAGCTCGCTTCCGACCGGAGGCTGGTGCAGGAACTCGAGAGCCTCCCGCAGCTCGGGCAGATGCATGTCGGCGCGCAGACCCTGAGGCAGGTAGTCGATGAGCCCTTCCGAATCGGTGGCGAGCAGGGCGCGGCGCACCAGGCTTCGGAGCCTTCCCTGGGTCAGGCCTTCGGTGCTCGGGTAGATCGGGGTCAGCGTCTGGGAAAGGGCCTCGCCGGCTGCGCCGATCCCGCGGTACTCCGGATGCACCATCTCAAGTCCGAGCGGCCCGCGGCGCACTTCGCCATGGCAACGCAATCGCATGCCGCGGGCCAGACCGGCACGCTGTGCGTTGGAGAAATGAAAGAAGCGCAGTGTCAGCGTGCCGCTGCCATCGCCCACGCGCACCAGCAGTTGCCGGCGGCGCCGAAATGCCACCTCGGCCAGCAACACCTCGCCTTCGATGACCGCGCGGCTTCCCGCCACCAGCGAGCCGATGGGCACGATGCGCGTGCGGTCCTCGTAGCGCAGCGGCAGCACGAACAGCAGATCCTTCGCGCTGCGCACGCCCATGCGCGCCAGGCGCTCGGCCAGCATCGGCCCAACGCCTGGCATGGGCGCTTCGGCACCCGGCTCTTTCAGGCGAGACTGAGTATGCACTCCATCTCGACCCTGGCACCGCGCGGCAGGGCGGCCACGCCGACCGCCGCCCGCGCCGGGTAGGGCACGGGGAAGTAGGTCGCCATGATCTCGTTGACCTTGGCGAAGTGCGTCATGTCGGTCAGGAAAACACCGAGCTTGACGGCGTTGCCCAGCGTGCCGCCGGCGGCCTCGGCGATGGCCTTGATATTCTCGAACACGCGCCGGATCTCCGCCTCGATATCGCCGCTGACCAGCGTTCCGGTGGCCGGATCGAGCGGGATCTGCCCTGATATGTAGACCGTATCCCCGGCGCGCCTGGCCTGGGAGTAGGTGCCGATCGCCTTGGGCGCCTGTTCGGTGTGGATGACTGTGCTCATTGTTGGCTGCTCATTGTGGTAGGGAATCTCTGCGGCGGTGCTGGCCGGCGATGGTGCGGACAATGCGCACCACATCGCTCATGCGGCGTACGGTGCGCATCACGCGCGCCAGGTGCTCTCGATCATGCACCTCCAGCATGAAGATCATGGTGGCGGTTTCGGACTCATCATGCTGGAAATTCACGCTGCAGATATTGGTCTGCGTGCCCGATATGGCCGCAGACACCGCCGCCAGCAATCCCATGCGGTTGACGGCTTCGACGCGAATCTCGGTGAAGAAGAAGCGCCCTTCGCTCGATTTCCAGTTGACCGGCAGCCAGTTCTCCGGGTGCTTGCGGTAGTCGGTCACGTTGCCGCAGGTCTCGCGGTGGATGACGATGCCGCGCCCGGTGCTCAGGAAACCGAGTATCGGATCGCCGGGCAGGGGGTAGCAGCAGTGTGCATAGGCCACCAGCAACCCTTCGGCACCGGCCACGGTCAGAGGCGCCGGCTGTCCGTCGCTGGTTTGTGCCTGATCGCCCGGCAGGAGGCGTCGGGCCACCATCGGTGCCAGACGCTCGCCCAGGCCGATCTTCTCGTACAGCTCATCGAGGCTGTGGAGCGCGAATTCGCCCAGTGCGGTCTGGAGCGTGGCCGGGTCCACCTTGTCGAGCGCCACCTGAAACTCGGCCAGCGCCTGCTCAAGCAGGAGGCGCCCGAGCTCCACGGCCTCGTGGCTCTTGAGCCCCTTCAGATAGTGACGGATCCCGGTGCGCGCCTTGGCCGTGACGACAAAATTGACCCAGGCCGGATTGGGTCTTGCCCCCTTGGCCGTCATCACGTGCACGGTCTGGCCGTTGCGAAGCACCGTGCGCAGCGGGGTCAGGCGCCGATCGACCTTGGCGGCCACGCAGCGGTTGCCGATATCGGTATGCACCGCGTAGGCGAAATCGACCACGGTCGCGCCACGGGGCAAGCGCAGGATGTCCCCGCGCGGCGTGAACACGTACACCTTGTCCGGAAACAGGTCGACCTTGACGCTCTCGATGAATTCTTCCGAACTGCCGCTCTCCTGCATCTGCATCAGATGGGTGAGCCAGGCGCGGGCGCGCTCCTGCTGCGCCGAGCCCTCGCCGGTGTGCTCCTTGTACTTCCAGTGCGCCGCGATCCCGGACTCGGCCACCCGGTCCATGTCGCGGGTGCGGATCTGCACCTCGATGGGCACCGCGTTCGGGCCGAACAGCGTGGTGTGCAAAGACTGATAGCCGTTGATCCGCGGGATCGCCACGTAGTCCTTGAATCTTCCCGGCATCGGCTTGAATACGCTGTGCACCACGCCGATGGCCCGGTAGCAGGTGTCGACGCTCTCGACGATGATCCGCAGGCCATAGACATCCACGATCTCGGCCAGCGGCGCGCGCTTGCGCTGCATCTTCTGATAGACGCTGTACAGGTGCTTCTCGCGCGTTTCGACCTCGGCGCTGATGCCGGCTTTTTGCAGGGCCGGTTCCAGTTGCGCGCGGATCTTGGCGAGGAATTCCTTCTGGTTGCCGCGCGCGCGCCGCAACGCGCGCTCGATCACCCGGTAGCGTTGCGGATACAGGGTTCTGAAGCCCAGTTCCTCCAGCTCCAGCTTGATGGTGTAGCAGGCCCAGGCGCTCGGCGACCGGGGCGTAGATATCGAGGGTCTCGCGCGCCACCTGGCGTCGCTTGGCCGGGGCGACAGCGTCCATGGTGCGCAGGTTGTGGGTGCGGTCGGCCAGCTTGACCAGGATCACGCGAAGGTCCCGCACCATCGCCAGCAGCATCTTGCGGAAGCTTTCGGCCTGCGCCTCCTGGCGGCTCTTGAACTGGATCTGATCGAGCTTGGTCACCCCATCGACGATCTCGGCCACATCGTTCCCGAAGCGGGCGGCGATCTCTTCCTTGGGCGTGGGGGTGTCCTCGATGACATCGTGCAGGATCGCCGCGATCAGCGTGTCGGCGTCCAGGTGCAGTTCGGCGAGGATTTCCGCGGCCGCCACCGGATGGGTGATGTACGGCTCCCCGCTCAGCCGCTTCTGGCCCAGGTGAGCGGCGGCGCCGAACTCGGCCGCGGCGCGCACGCGTTCGACCTGCTCGGAGGGCAGGTAGGTGCTGACCTTGCTCAGTAAGTCTTTGAGGCCCGGTGTGCGTCGGGTGCCCGGAAGCAGGCCCAGTAACGACGCTGCGTAATCCATGGGCCGTAGGGCGCTAGCGCGGTACTCCGTCAGTCGCGATCAATCAGACCGAACTGAGGGGCGCGAAAGTTGGATTCGTTCTCCGCATCCGGCATGGGCGCGGCCACCGGTTCGGGCTCGGGTTCGCGCAGCATCTCCGGGGTGATGTTGCCGGCGGCGATTTCGCGCAGGGCCAGGACCGTGGCCTTATCGTTGTCGACCGGCACGGTCGCTTCGGCTCCGTTGGCCAGGCGCCGTGCGCGCTGGGAGGCCAGCAGCACCAGCTGGAACAAGTTATCGACATTCTGCAGACAGTCTTCGACGGTGACTCTGGCCATGGCGTACTGGAATTCCCTAGAAATGGTCGGGTGACAGACTCAGAAAGTATACGCCAATCCGAAGGGCCTTACGACACCAAAGAGGGCAGCAGGGCATTGATTTCCGGCCTTTTTGAGCTCAGCGCGCTCCCGTGGCCGTCGATGATGGCGAGCAGGTCCGCCACCGCCCGCTCGAAGTGGTCGTTGATGATGGCGTAATCGAATTCGAGGCAGTGGGACATGTCGGCCGCGGCATCGGCAAGCCGCCGGGCAATGACCTCATCGCTGTCGGTCCGACGTGCCCGGAGCCGCTCCTCCAATACGGCGCGCGAGGGCGGCAGGATAAAGATCGACACGCACCCGGGCACACTCTGGCGCACCTGCCGCGCTCCCTGCCAGTCGATCTCCAGCAGCACGCTTCGGCCGGCGGCCAGTTGCGCGCCGACCTGCTCGCGGCCGGTGCCGTAGTAATTATCGAACACCCGGGCGTGCTCCAGGAACTCGCCCGCGGCCGCCAGGCGCTGGAACTCCGCCTCGCCGACGAAATGGTAGTCACGCCCGCCGAGCTCGACTCGCGCGTGCCTTGCGGGTGGTGTGCGAGACCGAGACCACCAGTTCCTTGCGTGCCGCCAAGCAAGGCCTGGACCAGGCTGGTCTTGCCCGCTCCGGAGGGCGCCGAGAGGACGTACAGCTGACCGGTACGCGTCATGACATGTCTTGCTGCCGTGGAAGTGCGCATCATACCCGGCACCGCCCGCCCTGGCCCTTGTCGTGATGGCCACCCGCTGCATCGCGTAGCCCGCAACGCCCCATTGCTGTAAGTTACGGGCCATATCCATCCGGATATACCCGGGACCGGACGTTGAAATGACCGACCGTCTCACACCCCCGCCGCCCGATTCCATGGGTGATTCCGAGCAGATGGGTTCGATAATCTACCGCTCGACGATCGCTTACGGCCTGCCCGCTCTGGTGTTGAGCTGGACGGCGATCGCGGTGGCGCTCGCGCTTCTGGTCACCGCTGCTCTGATCACGTTCATGCGCGGCTGGGTCAGCGCGAAGGAACTCGCGGTGGCCGCCGCGGTGGCCGGCATCCTCACCATGCCGATCTCATACAAGATCGGCAAGCTCCTGCGCGATCTGGAGCGCAGCCGCGCTGCGCTGCGGCATCTGGCGCAGGTCGATGCACTGACCGGTCTGGCGAACCGCGGCTATTTTTTCAGACGCTCCGAGCAGCTCCTCCATCCCAACGCCTCGCCCGCCTGGCCATTGTCGGCGCTGATGATCGACGTCGACCGGTTCAAGTTGATCAACGACGAGGCGGGTCACGCGGTCGGCGACCAGGTGCTGAGCGAAGTGGCGCGAGTGCTGGAACGAAACCTCCGGGCCGGGGATTTCGTGGCGCGCTACGGCGGGGAGGAGTTCGCGGCCATGCTGCCGACCACCAATCGCGCCACCGCGATGGCGATCGCTGAACGCATGCGCCTGGCGGTGGCCGAAGATCAGGTGCTCCGGCAGCTGGCGCAGCGGGTGGTCACGATCAGCATCGGCGTGGCCGAAACCAGCGATGAGGTGCCGGTCGACGCGGTGATGCTCGCCGCCGATCGCGCCTTGTACACGGCCAAGGCCGACGGCCGCAATCGCTGCTCCGTTTCTCGACGTCGGCTCATCGCTCAGCGCCACCGCGCGGGCGCGCGCGCTCAAGGCCGCCGCCACCGGCGTACATAAGACTTAAGTTGTGAGGCAGGCGCCATCGGCCCGGCGCTCCCGAGGCGCCACGAGGTTTTGCGCCACGTCCGTTCCAAACCACCTTACTGAAGGAGATCCCATGATCGGTTATGTCTGCATCGGCACCAATGATCTGCCGCGCGCGGCGCGCTTTTACGACGAGCTGACCGCCGCGCTCGGTGCCACGCGCCAGGGCGAGACGGAACGCTACATCAGCTGGGGCCTCTCGCCGGAGGATTCGCAGCTCCTGCTGATCAAGCCTCTGGATGGCAAGTCCGCCAGCGTCGGAAACGGATCGATGGTCTCTTTGCTGGCCAGCTCCCGGGCCCAGGTCGATGCCGTGCACCGGAAGGCGCTGAGCTTGGGCGGCAAGGACGAAGGACCCCCCGGAGCGCGGAGTGAGGATTTTTACGCGGCCTTCTTCCGAGATCCGGAAGGCAACAAGCTCGCGGTGTATTACCCGGGCTAGTTGGCCTTGCCGCCTTGCCGTTGCGGCTGCAGGTATCGCCCGAACCATTCAGCGGTCCGATCGTAGCGGTCCTTGAGGAAGCTCGGCCGGCTGAGCTCGTGGTTCTGGTCCGGGTAAATGATCAGCTGCGTCGGTACGCCCGAGCGTTCGCAGCGCCTGATACATCTGCTCGCTTCCGGTCACCGGCACGTTGAAGTCCTTGTCGCCGCCCATGAACAGCGTCGGCGTGTGGATGCGGTCGGCGTGGAAGAAGGGATAGGACAGCTTGAGCCACAGCTCCGGGGTGCGCCATGGCGGGCCGAGTTCGTAGTTGTTCTGGATCACGTATTCGGCGGTCCCGTACATGGAGAGCTGGTTCGCCGGCGCCGGCCCCGCTCATCGCCGCCTTGAAGCGCGGGTCGCTGGCGATCGTGTAATCGGTCAGGATTCCGCCGTAGCTCCAGCCGCCGATGCCCAGCCGATCCGGATCGGCAATGCCGCGCGCCACCAGGGTGTCGACTGCGGTCAGCAGGTCCTCGACTTCCTTGTGGCCCCAGTCGGCGAAGATCGCCTTGGCAAAATCGAAGCCACGACCGCTGCTGCCGCGGTAGTTGACGCCGAACACCAGGTAGCCGTTGGCGGCGATGATCTGGCGCAGGAACTGGTAGCTGTTCTCGAAGTCGGCCGAATGATCGTCCTGCAGGTCGGGCCCGCCGTGGATCCAAAGGATCGTCGGATACTTGCGGCCGGCAACGTATCCTGGAGGCTTGACCATCATGCCGTGCACTTCGGTCCCGTCCTTGACGCGGAAGCTGAAGTCCTCGGTGGCCCCGAGCTGGATCTCTTTGAGCAGCTTGTCGCTGTGGAAGGTCAGCCGCCGCAGAGTCGTGCCTTCCAGCGCGTAGATCTCGGAGGAGTTCGCATCGTCCGCAGCGCTCAGCGACGCCACGCGGCTGCCGGCGGCGGACTGGCCGTACACCACGATCGGGCGGTAGATCGAGCCGCTCGATGGTCGCTGGTGGCGAGGTCCAGGCGGGCCGGATAGGTATTGCTGTCATCCTCGATCAGCAGGGATACCGACTTGTCGTCGGCGAGGAACTCGTACGAGCGAGATCCAGCGATCGAGCTTGCCGGTAAGTGGATGCGCCGCGCCGCCGGCGGCGGGCAGCCAGCCACAGCTCATCGTGCATGTACATCGAGTACTTCGGCTCCATACCCTGCAGGAAAGCAACGGACTGGCCATCTGCGCTCCAGGCCAGATGCTGGAAGGTCGGCGCCCACGGGCGCAGCAACTGGCGCGGCGCGGCGCCGGGCCGCGCCTCGATGAGCTCGATATCGATCTTGCCGTCCATGTCCACGGCGCGTTCCTGGGTACGCACGAAGGCGATCTTCGTCCCGTCCGGGGACCAGGCGGGCGAGACATCGTTGTATTGCTCTGTCTTGGCCAGCGGCTCGAGTTTTGCCTCGGCGATGTCGAACAGGTACAGGTGCTGCTTCTGGTGCCGGCCAATGTAGCCGGTGACGTCTTCCTTGAAGAACATCGAATCGATGACGATCGGCTTGGGTCCCTTGGCGGTGATGGCCGCGGTGCTGGGCTCCTCGTTGGTTTCGATGACCAGAACCAATCGCCGTCCGTCGGGCGACCACTCGTAGCTCCACGATGTCATCGCTCACTCGGGTCAACGCGCGGGCCTCACCGCCGCGCCGGTCGAGCACCATGACCTGGCTGTGTTCGGCCTCACCGGTCTTGGCCAGATAGCTGAGGTATCGTCCGTCGGGACTCCAGCGGGGTTCGGAGAGGCTGCCGGAGGGCTGCGTCATCTGCAGTTGCTGCTTGCCGTCCCAGCTCACCATCCATATGGCGCTTCGGAATTCGTCGGCTTCGCGATCGCTGGTGCCCACCAGATAGGCAACCCACTCACCGTCGGGCGAGATCTGCGGCTCGCTGACCGCCTCCATGCGAAACATGTCATCGGCTTCGAGGAGTCGTTTGGCTCCAGGCGATGCCACGGTGAGTGTACTGGCGCTCAGCGCTGCGCAAACCCAAACCGCTGCCCCTCGGTGCAAGGTACGTGTGGCCATGGTTTCCGTCACCTATCTGGTTCTGATGAGTCGGACCTGCGTGCGGTGGCAGTCTGCTTTTGCCCAGGGCGCCATTTCAGTGCTTATTGGCGGCTTCGCGCGTCGCGCGCGCTGCGGGATCGAGGCAGTTGATCTTGTTGTCTGGCGTGTGGGTGTTGTCGAGCCGGCAACGCAGGCGCGAGGCAAAATCCTTCACATCCCTTTCGAGCTCATCGAAGGTCATCCGATGGCCGTTGTTACCGCGCAGGGCCACGAAGTCGGCCAGTTCTTCGCTCGAGACGCTATCGCTAAACTCGCCCTGGACGTTGGCGCCCATGATGTCGTATTTCTCCATCATGTTAAGGACCGCATCGACGCCGGCCTTGAGCACGAAGCCCACGGGCGTATAGGCGAGGAGCGGGCGCCTCTTGCGCGTCAGGCTCAAATCGGTAATGGCAGTCTTCATGTACAGCACGCTGGGCCCCGGCGCGTCGACGATTCGGTAACCGCCGGCGGCCAATGCGTCGCCCACGTCCTTGCGGAACAGCTCGGCGATTGCCGTCAGGTCGGCAGGTTTGGCCCCGTTGTAGTCAGAGGTGGCGCTCATCAGCACTTCGGGCTGATCGATCATCACGGCCGTGTACGCTTCTCTTTTTTCGAACGCTGCAGGTTGCAGATAGATGAGGTCGGTCCCGGCATTGTTCGGCAAAGGGCTCGCCACGAGCTTGCTGTAATCGCTCAGGAACGTCTTGTCGTATTCCTGGCCGCAAGCCCCGTTCGCCGCGATACAGCCAAGAACTGCCACCGCCCAGCGGGTTGAGATGCAAAGATCTTTCATTGGGGTCCTTAGCTGCGCGCGAGAGGAAGTTAGAGCCAAGGTAGAGTACGGCGCTCCCGGCCGTCAATTCTCATTGATGAAGCGAGTCTTCCTTCTCGAAAGTGGTGGCGCAACCGCGCTAGCCAATGTTTGAAAGATGACGGAACGAGATGGTCACGCATTATTTTTGCCGGTCGCACTGGACTCTCGCTGCACCCACAAGTGCTGGTATAGCGTTTGTCCTACAGCAAAAGGATCACGGCGCTGCGTATTCTTTCGTTTGAATATGAATATTCCACGCCTCGATGAGTGGAAAAGGGAAACAAAATGAAAAAAATGATATTGGCCTCAAGCGGTGCGTTAGTCGCCAGCGCTTTTTTATGCCTTGCCGCCTGCAGCCGGGCCAAAGCTCCCGAGGACGTGCAAGCGGACGTCGCCGAGGCCCAGGCCAAGGCGGTCGCCGAGAACGCCAAGGCGGACGAAAAGGTCAAGCAAATCGAGTCCAACGTGGTCCAGGATCGCGCGGACGCGATGGCCAAAGTGGCCGACAAGAACATTGACGCCGTGGCGGATTCCGCAGTCACCGAAGCCGAGGGCGAAAACAAAATCGCTCTCGCGAAGTGCGAGGCGCTGGAGGGTGATGCGCAGAAGTCCTGCAAAGATCAGGCAAACGCCCATCTGGATGCAGTAAAGGCGAAGGCTAAAGCCGCCAAGTCTCATTAGAGACAATCGGCGGGCGGATTTTTATATCCTGGGGCCTGCCGGGCGGGCCAGTAACGAATCGGTAATCGACGAGCCGTTGTGATGCTGCGAAGTTTGATGCCGAGGGAACAAAAACCGCACTTTAAGCCGTTCTATCGTTTTCCTTGCTCTGTGGTGCCCGTGGACCGCTGCTGGTGGGATGCTCGCTGAAAAATGCAGACAGCAGGTTGAGGAGAACTTTAGTGTCGGCGGGCTTGGTCAAATGCGCATCGAAGCCGCCCGCCACGGCGCGCTCCTTGTCCTCCTCCTGGCCCCAGCCGGTGACGGCCAGCAATAAAGCATGGCGGCCCCAGGCCTGCTGACGAATACGACGGGCAAGTTCGTAGCCTGTCATTCCGGGCAAGCCAATATCCAAAACGAAGGCATCGGGTCGCTCCCGCATCGCGGCGGCCAGAGCCTCATGGCTGGAATGCGCCACGGTCACCGTATATCCGGAGGTCTGCAGAACGAGAGCCAAGCTATCGGCAGCGTCTTGGTTGTCATCGGCGATCAGAACCCTACGGCCCTGATGCACCGGGCCGATCGTCGCGGCCGGCTGTGCATTCGCGCGTAGCGTCTGATTTACAACGACCGCGCGGGGCAGATGGATGGTGAAGGTGCTCCCCCGCGCAAGTCCCGCACTTGTGACCTCGACCGTGCCCCCGTGCAGTTCCACCAGACCTTTCACCAAGGCAAGCCCGATCCCCAACCCGCCCTCTGCGCGGTCGATGGCGGAGTGGACCTGAGAGAACATCTCGAACAGCTTTGGAATTGCCGCAGCGCTCAAGCCAATGCCCGTGTCTTTCACCGCCAGGCTCAATTCCTCGGTCTGAAGCGCGACGGTGAGAGTGATGCGCCCGCCCGAATCGGTGTACTTCGCAGCGTTCGTCAATAGGTTGGAAAGCGACTGCGACAGGCGCAGCGGGTCCACCTCCAGCTCCACGGGATGCGTGGGCAGGGAGATTTCCAGGGTGTGTCCTTTGGTGTCGATCAACGGGCGAGCCGTTTCAACCGCCGTGGCCACCAGCGAGGCCAGATCAACGAAGTCCTTCTTGAGCTCAAGACGCCCGCGGGTGATGCGGGACACATCCAACAGGTCATCGAGCAATAGCGCCATGCGCTGCACTTGCCGGGCGATGATCTCGCGCCCCCACTGACGGCGGCGTTCATCCACGGTGGGCATTTCGAGGAGCTGCACGGCATTGCGGATCGGCGCCAGTGGGTTACGCAGCTCGTGCGCGAGGGTCGCCAGGAATTCGTCCTTCCTCCTGTCAGCCTCGCGCAGCGCCTCTTCCGTGTGTTTGAGGCGGCTGACGTCCAGATTGATGCCCGCCCAACCCCGGATGTCGCCGCTCGCGGAGCGGATCGGAACTCCCTGGGAGAGAATGGGATGATAGTTCCCGTCCGTTCCGCGAACGCGGTACTCGTGATAGAAAACCCCACCGGTCCGCACGCTTTCGCGCCAAGCCGCTAGCGTTGCCTTGGCATCGTCCGGGTGCAAGGCCTGCAGGCCGTCAGCGGAAAACTGCGCTTGAGTCAGGCCGGTCAATTTCAAAAACGAAGCGCTGGCGTAGGTGTTTTGGCCCAGTTCATCGGAGACCCAGACCCCGTACTCGATCGACTCACCGATGGCGCGGTACAGCTCCTCGCTCTCGCGCAGCGCCGCCTCTGCCGCGTGACGAGTCTGCGCCTCCGAGCGCAAAGCGGCATTGGTCTGCTCCAGCTCAAGGGTTCGCGACTGCACCTCTCCGAGCATGGTGTTAAAGGCGTCCACGACGAAGCCCATCTCATCGTTCGCACTCTTGCTGGCGCGCAGTGAGTAGTCTCGGTGGCGCACGATATGGTGGGCGACGCCGGACATCGAATCCAGGGGACTGGTGATTACCCGCTGTAGTCTCGTGGACAACACCGCCGCCACCAGCAGGCTCAGTCCGGTGACCGCCCCAAAAATTTCAAGATAGGCGCGGATGCGATTGCTCAGGTCGTAGCGTGCCCGCAGGTAGATTGTCCCCAGCCATTCCCCGTGCTGAATGATGCGGTGAGTGACCTCCACCCGCTCACCGGTAATTCGGGTGGATTCAGCCGGTGCGATGCCCAATTCGGCGGGGGCAAGTTCCTCACCGGGCCGGACGTATTGCGCATAGAGGCGGCCGGTTGGACTGTACAGCGCCGCGGCTCGCACAGCCGAGCGCGCTTGGAGCGCGGCAAGATTGCGCACGGCCACGTCGTGATCGTCAAAGGCGAGCGCGGGCGCGGTAGATAGGGCGAGAATCTGGGCTTCGGTGGCCAGGTCCGCAGCCCAGTTGTGGCGAGATTCGACCAGGTCATGGGTCAACATGGCGGCCCCGGCGACCATCAGGGCGATCGCGGTCGTGAGCAGCACAATCGTAAGGAGCCTACCGCGAACGGAACGACGGGCAAGCCTCAGTCGCGAAAACAACGATCCTAAGGCAGTGGCTGCGTTGCTCACAGCGCCGCGACCCTCAGAGGACAAAGGGGAATCTCTTTCATCGTTCCGTTAGGCACGCAGGCCGCATCGGAGCGCAACCGCTCTCCTTCCACCCGCGCGGCGACGGACAGGAGTTCGGCGCTGATCTTCAGGCCCGCCCGATCACTGCTCAAGAGAGAGACCTCGAATCGGATGCGCTGATCGACGTTGAGAAAATTGATCATTCCGCCTTGTTCCAGGCCCCGCTCATCGTCAGTCACTACCAGAACGGGCTTGTCTTTGATCGGGGCGAGGAGCTGACGCAGGCTCCCCTGGGGCGAACTGCCGACGTACAGCATCTGGGCATCCGCCAGCTCATGAATGGAATTGATGATACGCACGCGCGCCACGCGCCCGTTGACTAAGTGGCCCGGCAAAAAGCGCTGCAGCTGGGCTCCGACCGCCTCGGCCCGCAGCAGCGCAATGGTAAAGGGCTCTGCCGAGTCGCTGGCCGAGGGCCATTCCACGTATCCGGCGAATCGATACAGGAACGCTGCCTTGACGGCATCCTCGGAATAACCGTCCGCGGCGGCCGCGCCAAGCAGGCTGCCGGCTGCCCACAACGCCGCCGCCACCGCCGTGCAGTACATCTGCCGCCTTCGGCGACGCCAATGGGTACGCGGGCGGATAGCTAGAATTGCCATTGCGCGGTGGCCATCACGCTTCGATTGATGAACTCGCCATAGGGACTGGCAAATTCCTGGTGCCGAGCATGCAGCAGATTGTTCCCTGTGAGCGAGAGTTCGAAATTTCGACTGGGCCGCCAGCCGATGCGAGTGGACAGCTCGTAATAGGACTCCAGTGCCGGATCGGGCAGTGCGCCCACATAGCGCAGAGTGGCGTCCCAATTCAAAGTGGGGCTTATATCCATCGCGGAGGTCAGGGAGAACTGCCCGCTGGGATCAACTCCGGCCTCCGCCACGCCCAGCACCCCGCTGGCACCGGGCTTGAATTGCAACCGCTTCTGCAGCGTTCTGAACCCCGGGGACAGGCGCCACCAGGGCGTGGCCTGCCAGTTCGCCCACATTTCGAACCCATAGGTATAGCCCTTCATCAGGTTTCCCCATTGCAGGGGGAAGAAACCCGTGGCCGGTGATACCTCGATAGTCCGCAAGTCATCGTAGATGTTGTAGAAGGCGGACAACGATACCGACAACATCGAGGCGGGCTGAGATCGGTACCCCACCTCATACGCGGCGACCCGTTCAGGCCGGAAGTCAGGCTTGCCCGTCAGTGCCACAAAGGTGCCGAACTTTTCCACCACGTCCACATCGAACGGGGTCGGGGAACGCACGGCTCGGGAAGCAGCCGCCCACAGCAGGGTATTGGCGCCCAGGCTCCAGGCCAGACGCCCGTCAGGCTGGAATTGCCCGCCCGAATAGGGATCGTTCTCCCATTTCAAGCCCGCGGTGAGCTTGAGGGAGTCTCCGATGTCCAGAGTATCCTGCGCAAACACGTTGCCGAGGGTGAGTGTGCGGTGCTCAGGCACGAACAGTAGCGAAGCGCTGTTGGTAATACCGTAACTATTGATCCGCTCACCGGCTCCCCACACCAGGCGATTGAAAGAGCCGAGAGCCACTGTCTGTTGGATTTGAAGGTCGTAGGTATGTAATACAAAAGCCGTGCCCCCTACCGGAGCGGCTCGCTGAGTCTGGTCAAAATAGGTTTGCACCTGAAATTCCGATCGCTCGGTGGGGTGGGTCCAGCGCGCCAGCACGTTGGCCCCGGCAATGATCTGTCCTGGATTTCCCAGCTCGTTCTCGATCGCGCGATATGCATCCCCCTGAACGGTGAGCGCGTCTGTGTCGAAAGTCCGATCGAGCCGGCCTCCGGCCTGCACCTTGTGCCAGCTGTCCGCCGCGCTTGCACCATCCGGAAGCTCGAGCGAGCCGCGACCAAAAGCTTTTCCGTACACCCTAAAACTCGCGTTGGCGCCGATCTTGCTCCCATAGCGCGCACTGATGTTCTGCTCGAGATTGCCCGCGCCGACGCTGGCGAGCGCACCCTCGGTCAAATACGCGGGCCGGGTAATGATGTTGATGACGCCATTGACCGCGTTGGCGCCCCACAGTGTGGCACCCGGGCCGCTGATAACCTCGATGCGATCGATGTCCTGCATGAGCACGTCCTGCGCATCGAGGTAGATACCCGAGAACAGGGGGGTGTAGACGCTGCGCCCATCAATTAGCATCAACATCTTGTTGGAGAAATTTTGCGCCTGCGGGTTGCCTCCGAAGCCTCGTGCCGTGACCACGTAGTTACTTGCGGAAAGTTGCGTCACCTGCAGGTTGGGCGCGAGCCGAAGAGCATCCGGGATGCTGGTCACCCCGGAGCGCTGGATCTGGTCGTGGGTGATGACGTAGATCGCCGCCGGAGCCTGACTCAACGAATCTGCGGCTTTGGAGACCGAGGTCACCTGCAGGTTGCTCAGTTCTTTCAGTGAAAGCGCGCCGAGATCTTCGCTGGCGGCTCTGGGTACAGGCTGCGCCCGGCAAATCGGCGGGGCGCCAGCAACAAAAAGGATTACGGACAGAGCGACAATTACGCCCCGATCGCTGCGGCAGTTAGGGTACAGCCTCGATCTCATACGGCATGCTACTTGTGAGCCTGACTAAAAGTATGTAATCCGCCCTAAAGGCGCAACGACTACACCGAAGGTTGAAAGCGCACAAGAGTGGTGGTATTTGGGCCGGTCCGCTCGTGACCTTTCAGGCTTAAAAGAAGAGCGCGCCGACCCTGGCCATAACGGTCAAAAACCCGGCTCGTGACGCAAGCCTGGGCCGGTCGTACTTTCGGGAGCAACGCGGCAACGATCCGTGACGTCCCGGGTGAACCTATTGCACCTTCGATCCCGAGTGCAAGCTGCGGCACGGCTCTATTAAAGAGTATCGACGGGCCATGTCATCGCGTGCTTCCCCCCAAAGGGGGAGCCGTGCTCTACGCCGCATTCGGCATGGGGTAGCGCGGCAGATCAATGGTGAAGATGCATCCGCAACCGGGGATGTCCCGGACACTCAGGATTCCCTCGTTGGCAGCCACGCTGCGACGGGAAATCGACAGGCCAAGCCCAAGCCCTGAGCGATCGGTCCCTGACTGTACGAACGGCTGGAACATCTTCTCAGGGTCCCCGGGTGGTAGACCCCCGCAATTGTCTCCCACATCGATCAGCACTCGATTGGCAGATGAATAGGCGTGCAAGCTCACCTCGGAGCCATGCTTGGTGAATTTGAACGCGTTTTGCAACAGATTGCCGACCGCGGCGAGTAACAGATCACGATCCGCCTCGACGGCCAGGCGCGGGTCGACGATTGACACGGCGAGCCTGCACTCCCGGAGGTCCGCTTCAAGCGTCGCTGCCGTCTTGATCTCGGCGATGAATTCCGCGAGCGAGAAGCGGCGGTGCTGCGCGGGCAACCCTGCGGTAACGCGAACTTCGCTGAGCGATCGATCGATTAGGTTCCGGATGCCGACCAGGCTGCGATCAAGCACGGTGCCAGTCGCGCCCGCTACTCCGACATTGCCGGCTTTGATAGCCGCCAATGAAAGCGTGGCGGCACCGAGAAGATTGCGCAGCTCGTGCGCGAAGAAGCCGAGCCGCTCGTTCAGAGCAAGGACCTGGCGGCCCGCAATATTGAAATCGTGCTGATAGGAAAACTCGGTCACGGCCGTGGCGATGGCGTTGTCCAGGCAACGATTCAATGTCCTGAATTCGTCGATATCAATCTGTGCGTTTTTTTCAAACGCCAGGTCGGTGATCGCCTGGCACAAATCACCGTAGTTATGCACAACCTGCTCGATGCTGAACCCTTCGCTCAACAACTCGCGCCCGTGGAGCGTGGCGCTTTCACTGATCTCGGACAAGATCGGAATGCCTCCCCCGGCAGGTCCGGATATCTTGCGGCTCTGCAGAGGTTGCGCGGTTTGTTCGACCCGCAGGGTTCGGGTGACTTGGTCAAGAAAGTTTGGGATCCCGTGGGCACGCGCTGCGTCGCCGGCCCTCTCCGGTGACCGGAGTGAAACCTTGGCGTGGCATCGAGCGATGAGGTCAGCCCGATGGGCGGTCAGGAACTCGTGGAGCATGACATCCCAGCATACGCCGATTGGGGGGTCGTTTCGGTCTGGTTCGCGGTCAACGCTCCGGCGGTGCCGCGCGCACGTCAGGAAATAACCGGATTATGGACAATGTTGCCAACTGAGCGAGCTATTCACTCGCTCGGTATTCGGCATCGGTCCATGCTTTCTGCGCCCGATTGCGCTCGGTTTGCCGAATCCTGTCCCCCCGGAGGCCCGCTTAGCTACCTCACCAGCCAATGCATGGCCGGCTTGGACTGTCCCGCTTGGGGGGGCGGTGACCGGTCGTTGGGATTGGCGCCCCGAAAACCGTGGGGTCCAGTCAAAGGGCAATGAGTGCCAGAGCGGACCGTTGAATCGTTCTCAAGCAGCACCGCATTGGGTCCAGGATGCGGAAAGGCCTAAGGTCATTGTCCTACAAGGAGGACTGCAATTTAGGCCTATTGTGCTGTAATGGCTGTTCGACTAACGGGGAATAATAATATGCGCCCGCCGTCTAGCCACCGCCGCCAACCGGGGCCATGAACTCCTTGGATTTTCCGATTATCGGCATTGGCGCCTCAGCAGGCGGTATCGATGCTTTCCACGCCTTCTTTACCCATATGCCACCCGACACTGGCATGGCGTTCGTAGTCATTCTGCATCTGCCGCCCGATCGCAAGAGCATGCTGACCGAGATCTTGAGCCGATGGACGTCGATTCCAGTTACCCAGGCCTACGACGGTGCCGCAATCGAGCCGAATCACGTCTACGTTTCGCCGCCGCAAGCCGTGGTCACATTGCGTGATGGCTGCTTAGGCGTTCAAGTTCCGCGCGAGGGATCCGAACGAACTTTTCGCCCCATTGATGGATTCTTCGACTCGCTTGGGACCGCCATGGGCGAGCGGTCGGTAGGCATCGTACTGTCGGGCACAGGGAGCGACGGAGCCCTCGGTCTCAAAGCCATCAAGGAGCGCGGAGGCCTGACCGTAGCGCAGGGTAGCAATGGGACTGCTCCGCAATATGGGGAGATGCCAGCGGGGGCGATCGCCACCGGAGTTGTGGATCTGGTCTCTCCGGTCGAAGAAATCCCCGGACATCTATTGCGCCTTAAGAACAGCCACATCGAGGTTGCCGATACTGGCGATCCCCAGAGCGCAACAGAGGCCGCGCGTCTGGCGATTTGCGCCCTGCTGCGCAAGCATTTAGGTCATGATTTTAGCGGCTACCGAAGTCAGACGTTCCTGCGGCGGGTGGAGCGGCGTATGGCGGTTGTCAACGCGACCACACTTGAAGAGTACGTCGAGAAACTCAAGACCGATCCGTCTGAGATCCCCTTACTGTTTCGAGACCTACTGATTCGAGTCACCAGCTTCTTTCGCGATCCTGAAGCCTTTGAGAGCGTGGGTTCGAAGGCCATCCCGCAGCTGTTTGAGCACAAGATGGCCGATGACATCGTGCGGGTGTGGGTGCCGGGATGCGCGACGGGCGAGGAAGCCTATTCACTTGCCATCTTGCTTCGCGAACACATGGATTCGATGCCTGTGGTGCCGAAGGTGCAAATATTCGCGACCGATATCGATGACTCGGCCATTGCCACGGCGCGACTCGGACGGTATCCAAAAACATTACTGGACGGCCTGTCCAAAGAACGGCTGAAGCGGTTTTTTTCTCTATCGCAGGGCAGTTATTGCGTGACCAAGGAGATCCGCGATCTTTGCACTTTTTCGGTGCACAACCTGGTTCGCGATCCGCCGTTTTCCGTGATGGGCCTGGTGTCCTGCCGCAATTTGCTGATTTATATGAACCCGGAACTCCAGGCTCGGATCATTCCGATGTTTCATTACGCGCTCATGCCACGGGGCATTCTGATTCTGGGTGGCTCGGAGTCCGTGGCGCAATTTGCCAATCTGTTCGAGACGGTTGATAAAAACGCCCGTATTTTTCAGAGGCGCGAAGGCCGGACCCCTGAACTGAAGCTGCGATGGCGAAATCCCCACCTGTTCGCCCACGAGATGCAGTGGGACGGCCATCGTGCGCCTCATGATCTGGCCGCCAGGCCGGAAAATTACGATCCCATGATCCCGCGCAACCCCGCAAGTACGGCTAAGCGGGAGATTTCGAACTTCGAACATCTTCTGGAGCCCGCGGAGCCAACTGCGGAATTCGTCTCGCAACTGCAGACGGCGCTGGGCGGTGTCTCCGAGCACCTGCAGTCTCTTGCCGAGGAGCATCAGACGGCACTCGAAGAACTGCGCAGCGCCAATGAGGAGTTGCATTCGGTCAACGAGGAGATGCAGTCGTCCAACGAGGAACTGGAGACGTCAAAAGAAGAACTGCAGTCGCTCAACGAAGAACTTCACACCGTCAACCTTCGCCTGACCGAAAAGATCGACGAGCTTGACCACGCGAACAGCGATCTTCGCAATCTGTTTGACAGCACCGAGATCGCAACCATCTTTCTCGACCGGCACCTGCTGATCCGCAGTTTCACCAAGGCAATCGCGACGATTTTCAATCTGATTCCGAGCGACTGCGGTCGGCCTTTGACCGATATCGTAAGCCGGCTGCAATACCGTGGCCTGCGCGAAGATGTGCAGTTTGTGCTGTCTACTTTGCAGCCCTTCGAAGCCCGGGTGGAGCGCGAGGACCACTCGGCACACTACATCATGAGAATCCTGCCGTACCGCGACCCGGACGGCGCCGTGACCGGAGTGCTGGTCACCTTTGTCGATATCAGCAGCATCGTTCGGGCTGAGACCGCGCTGCTTGAGGCGGACACGCGCAAGGATGTGTTTTTGGCCACTCTGTCACATGAGTTGCGTAATCCGCTGGCCCCGATACGTATGGCCGCGCAGATCCTGCAATCCCCCAATCTAGCAGCGCACCAATTCAACGAAGCACGGATGATCATCGCGCGGCAGGTCACGCACATGAGTTCCTTGCTCGATGACCTGCTGGATGTCGCGCGGATCACCCGAGGATCCTTCCTTCTTAAGAAAGCCTATGTGGAAATTAAGGAGCTGATGGAAGATGCGGTGGTCGCGACACAGGCGGTCGTGACCGCAAAGCATCACACCTTGCGCGTGGAATATCCGCCGACGCCGATCCGCGTCGAAGTCGATCCAGTCCGGATAACACAAGTTATCACCAATCTTCTGACCAATGCCGCGAAGTACACCCCTGATGGCGGCCTGATTTACCTCGGGGCGCGGCTCGAGCAAAACTTCCTCAGCATCTACGTGCGCGACAATGGGGTGGGGCTCAGTAGCGAGGCTCTTTGCACGGTCTTCGACATGTTTAGCCGGGTCCAATCGGAACTAGGCCGGGCGGAAGGGGGCTTGGGGATTGGTCTCGCTCTGGTCAAGGGACTCATCGAACTTCACGGCGGACGCGTCGAGGCACGTAGTGCCGGACCCAACCAGGGGAGCGAGTTCACGGTGTGCCTCCCACGGTCGCTTATTGTCGAGGAATCTGATTCGGATTCGCCGACGGACGGCCAGGCGGATCAGTCCACTGCACCGCGACGCATAATGATCGCCGATGATAATCGGGATGCCGCTGAAGCGATGAAAATGCTGCTGCTGCTTTCCGGACACGACGTGCACCTTGCGCACAGCGGCGCTGAGGCGTTGGAGGTTGCCAACCTCGTGCGTCCGGAAATCGGGATATTGGATATCGGCATGCCGGATATGGACGGCTACGATGTCGCAGAGCGTATTCGGCACGAGGCGTGGGGAAAGGACCTAAAGCTCATCGCGGTGACCGGATGGGGCCAGGACGCCGACAAGCGGCGCGCGCTGGCGGCGGGATTTGATTACCATCTCACCAAGCCGATTGAATTCGAAAAGCTCAAACAGTTGATTGATAATTCGAGGCCAGCCGCGGCTAGCGGTGCCGGGCGGCTCGCTCTCGATCCAATAAAATCGACTCTCGCCGCCAAGCGTTAGCGGGACGGTCGAATAGCTAGGCGGCAAGGCGTTTGAGCGGCCCGGAGCTCGCGGCAGAGCACAAGAAAATGGCCGGGGGGGTGAGCCCGCCCTGGCCATCCCACCCAACCCAGCCATGACGTGTGCACCGTATCTCATCGGCATCCGGGGCGATGTCCACGGCCCCGCCTGCATTACCGACGCCAGGTCGATATTCAATGCCAGTAAATCCTGGGTCGCCCCGACCCGAATGGAATTCGCACTTGTGTTACGGACATCCTCCGGGTGCAGTTGATGTGGCAAAATGTTGTTTCATTCCTCGCCGGGCGAGGGTCATCAGTAAGTTAGAGTGTCCTGATCCTCTAATCCACCAGCTTCAGTTTGTGCAGCAACGCATCGAAGCGCGGATCGCCATGGAGCTTAAGAAATAGCGGATCGACCTTCAGCTGTGCCAGTGAGCCCGGTATTTGCGTGTAGGCGCGCTCGAGCCAAGAAAATGCCGCATCGGCCTCGCCTCGGTAGGCGTGCACCGAAGCGATTTCGTACGCATTGCTAATCTTGAATCTTTGCTCCAGCGCACCGAGAGCCGTATCCGATTCTGCTCGTCGGCTCATTGCCCAATAGATGCATGACAGGATTTGGAGCTTGCTCGCTACATAGGCTTCTTTGTTCGCCTCCGTCAGAGCTTGCGCATTGTTGCCCATCAGCAGCAGCGTCAGTCCATATTGCGCTTGAGCACCCGCCTGGGCGGGGTTCAGCTCGAGGAGTCTACGATACGTGGCTGCAGACTCGGTGAGATGCCCACTCACTTGTTGAATCACAGCCAGAATTGACACCAGTTCCGCATCCAGCGGATTGTCCTCCAATCTCCGGCGCAGGGTGTCAATCAGTTCGCCGTATTCACCACTCATGAACGCCTTGGGTCCCAGAACATTCAGTTGCGCGCGTACGCCGACATCACCATGGGGGTCCAGTGTCAGAGCACTCGATATTCTGAACCTGCTCGCGCATCTGTTCGATCGCGACCTTCATCTCGACCGCGATGCGGGTGGTCTCCAGATCCTGAGATTTCGAAGCCAGGGTATTGGCTTCGCGGTTGAATTCCTGCAACAGGAAATCCAATCGCCGGCCGGCGGCCTCAGGGCCGGCCAGCGTGCGGCGCGCCTCATCGATGTGCCCGTCGAGCCGGTCCAGTTCCTCGGCCACATCCAGCCGGTGCAGGAGAAGCACGATCTCCTGCTCAACGCGTTCCTGATTGAGCTCGCCGCCCAGTTCCGTCAATCGCTCCTCGAGGCGCGAGCGCACGCGCGCGAGCACTTCGGGCAGTCGGGCACGCACCTGGGCGATCAATCCGGCGAGGGCCTCGCAGCGCTGCAGGATAAGTTCGGCAAGTCTTTGCCCCTCGCGCCCGCGAGCGGCAGTCAAGCTCGACAGTGTCGCCTCGAAAGTCTCGCGTACCGAGGTGTGCAAGGCGTCAAGGTCGGTCTGCTCTTCCCGCAGCACACCCGGCCAGCGCAGCAGGTCCAGTACGTTGATCTGTCCCTGCTCCGGAATCAGCGCGGCGATCTGTCGGCTGCGAGACAACAGAGCCGTGAGTGCGGATTCATCGATCTGCAGTTCGCCAGCGACCGGTGCGCGATGCTGTATCGTGCAATCCACCTTGCCGCGTCGCAGGTCCCGCGCCAAACTTTGGCGCAGCTCCGATTCCAGCGCCCGGCAACTCTCGGGGAGCCGCACTGCCGCATCGAGAAAGCGGTGATTGACACTGCGGATCTCACATATCACCGAGCCGAAGGCGCCGCTTCGTTCCTGGCGCGCGAACCCCGTCATGCTCGAAATCATGCGAATTTGGCCAGTTACTTTGCGGAAACCACGGTTGCGGCGCTTACTTGGAGCGACGCGGAATGTTATAAAGCGCCGCCAGTTTAACCCAATGATTTGGAGCCCGCTTGCGCGTTGAACACGCTGAACTCAGCCTCAAAGGCGCACGTGAGAGCAACCAGGACCGCCTCGGAGCCGAGATCAGCGAGGAAGCGGCGCTGCTGGTCGCCTGCGACGGCATGGGCGGGCACGAGGAGGGCGAGCGCGCGGCGGTGGTTGCACTGCAGGCCATCAGCCAGCGGTTTCGCGCCGCGGCGCAGCCGCTTCTGGACCCGCTCGGGTTCCTGCACCTGTCGCTGGGCGCGGCGCACCAGCAGATCGTAAATATCGGCATCGACATTCCGCTCGAGAACCGCCCGCGCGCGACGATCGCCATGTGCCTGGTGCAGAGGGGCTCAGCCTACTGGGCGCACGTGGGTGACAGCCGCGCCTACCACCTGCGGCGTGGGCGCGTGGTTACCCGGACCCGCGATCACAGCCACGTCGAGCTGCTGGTGCGCGAAGGTGTCATCGGGCCCGAGCAGGCGCACAATCACCCCATGCGCAACTTCGTCGAATCATGCCTCGGGGGTGAGATGCTGCTGCCCGAAATGGACGTGAGCCGCCGCCAGCGGATCGAAATCGGCGACGTGCTGCTGGTATGCACCGATGGACTTTGGGCCGGCGTCAGCGATGCGCAGATCGCAGCGGCATTTGCGCAGCCGGAAACCGCCCTCAGCGAAGCGCTGGCCGCCTTGTGCGCGCAAGCGGTGAACGCGAGCGGTGCCAGTTGCGATAACACGTCCGTGGCCGCACTGCGTTACCTGGAGTAAACCATGCCTTCCCGTCGTAACGATCGCGCGGCCGATGCCCTGCGCGCTATACGCTTTACCCGCAACTACACCCGACACGCCGAAGGCTCGGTGCTGGTGGAATTCGGGGACACGCGCGTGCTGTGCAACGCCACGGTCGAGGATGGGGTGCCCGGGTTCCTTCGCGGCAAGGGACAGGGCTGGATCACGGCCGAATACGGGATGTTGCCGCGCGCCACCCATACCCGTTCCGCGCGCGAAGCGGCACGCGGCAAGCAGAGCGGGCGGACGCAGGAGATCCAGAGACTGATCGGCCGATCGCTCCGCGCGGTGGTCGATCTGCGTGCCCTGGGCGAGCGAAGCGTAACGCTCGATTGCGACGTGCTGCAGGCCGACGGGGGCACGCGGACGGCCGCAATTACCGGTGGCTATATCGCACTGGCCGATGCGATGGCTTCCCTCCGCGCGCGCAAGATCCTCAGCGCCAGTCCGCTGCACGGGCAGGTGGCCGCGGTGTCGGTCGGCATCGTCGGGGGGGCGCCGGTACTGGATTTGGATTACGAAGAAGACTCCGAGGCCGAAACCGACATGAACGTGGTCATGAACAATGGCGGGGGCTTCATCGAGGTGCAGGGCACGGCCGAGGGTCACGCGTTCCGGCGCCACGAGCTCGATGCGCTGCTCAACCTGGCCGCGGCCGGAATCAGTGAGCTGTGCGCGCTGCAGAGCCAGGTCCTGATGGAATAAGGCTCCGGGCGAAGGGCATGAAAATCGTGCTGGCGAGCGCGAACCTGGGCAAACAGCGTGAGTTCGCCGCGCTCTTGGGCCCGCGCGGCTTCGAACTCGTGCCCCAGTCGCAGCTGCGCATCGAAAGCGTTGCCGAGACCGGGCATACCTTCGAAGACAATGCCTTGCTCAAGGCCCGCCATGCCGCCTCGCTTTCCGGGCTTGCGGCCCTGGCGGATGACTCCGGTCTTGAGGTCGACGCACTCAGCGGTCGCCCGGGCGTGCGATCGGCTCGATTCGCCGGCCCCGAGGCGAGCGATGAGGACAACAACCGCCAGCTCATGGCCGAGCTGGCCGAACGGGCCGACGCCCCGCGCACCGCGCGCTACCGGTGCGTACTGGCGCTCGTGCGCAGCGCGGACGATCCGCGCCCGCTTCTGGCGCAAGGCAGCTGGGAAGGACGCATCGCGCTCACGCCGGCAGGAAGTGGCGGCTTTGGGTACGACCCCTACTTCATTCCGAACGGGTTCGATTGCACCGCCGCTGAGCTCAGCGCCGTGCAAAAAAACGCGCTCAGTCACCGCGGAATCGCACTGCGCGATCTGATCACGCGCCTTGCCACATGGGCCTGAGCACGCCGCCCCTGGCGCTGTACCTGCATTTCCCGTGGTGCGTGCGCAAGTGCCCGTACTGCGACTTTAACTCCCACACACTGCAGCAGGAACTTCCGCAGCAGGCGTATCTGGACGCGTTGCTGGCGGATCTTGAGGCCCAGCGGGCGCAGATTGGCGAGCGCCCCATACTCACCGTGTTTATGGGCGGCGGGACGCCGAGCCTGTTCACGCCCGAGGCGCTTAGGCAACTGTTGTCTGAGGTTCGGGACCGGCTGGATCTGCCTGCCGAGGCCGAAGTGACCCTCGAGGCGAATCCAGGAACCATCGAGCGCGGGCGCTTTGCGGAGTACCGTGCCGCCGGGATCAATCGCGTCTCGCTGGGCGCGCAGAGTTTCGATCCCGCGATGCTCGAGCGGCTCGGCCGCATCCACTCCGCGCAGGAAACACACCTCGCGGTCCAAGAGTTGCGGGCGGCGGGCCTGGACAATTTCAACCTGGACCTGATGTACGCCCTGCCCGGCCAGGACCTGGAGGGCGCGCTTGCTGACCTGCGCACGGCCATCGAACTGGAGCCCGCGCACCTGTCGCACTACCAGCTGACGATGGAGCCGGGCACGGTGTTCGGCGGCCGCCCCCCGGCGGGGTTGCCGGATGATGAGTTGGCCTACGAAATGCAGCGCCTCTGCCAGGCCGAGCTCGCGCGGGCCGGATACGCGCAGTACGAGACTTCGGCCTACGCGCGCCCCGGGGCGCAGTGCCAGCACAATCTGAACTACTGGAATTTCGGCGATTATCTCGGTGTCGGGGCCGGTGCTCACGGCAAGATCACTGAGGCCGGATCGGGCGCGATCACTCGCACGGTGCGGGAACGCGAGCCCCGGCGTTATCTATCGCGCGGCCACAGCGGCTCCCCGCCCACGACAGCGGTCCCTGCGAAGGAGTTGCCGTTCGAGTTCATGATGAACGCGCTGCGCCTGGTCGGCGGGTTTGAACGCACCCTGTTCGAGGCGCGGACCGGACAGGAATGGCAGGTGGTGGCGGCCCCGATCAAGCGCCTGGAAGCGCGTGGACTGCTGCTCGCTTCCCCGGGAGGCGCCGACACTTGGGCCCCGACGGAGCTGGGACGGCGGTTCCTCAACGACCTGATTGCCGAATTTTTGCCTTCGCGGCCCGTGGTTTAGATCAACCGCTGCGGTGACACGCCGCTTTATGCACAGCCGGGCGGCGGGTCACCTTTAAATTAGCCAATTACACGTCCCATTGCAGGCCGGGTGGCACTTGACGCACCTAAGTCATTGATTATATAGCATGTAATATATTGGTCATTTTCTGTCCAAAGCGAAAAAAATGCACAAATGGCGTGCTTTCGGCGCCGTGCGGGTCAATGTTACGCACAGATTTATCCACAGATTTTGTGGATAAATCGTTCCCCGGGGAGCCTCCCCTTGTCCGATAGGCGGCGGAGGGCTAGACTGCGCGCCCCTTTTTGAAGGCGGGCCCCCTCAATCCAGAGCGGGCCGAGTTGCCGGCGGCATGCCGGCTAAGGTGGCGTCCATGAAAGCAGCAACACATCCGGATTACAACGAGATCAGCGTGACCTGCAGCTGCGGGAACGTGTTCAAGACCCGCTCGACCATTGGGCAAGGACCTGCAGGTCGATGTGTGCTCGAACTGCCACCCTTTCTATACCGGCAAGCAGAAGATGGTCGATACGGCCGGCCGCGTCGATAAGTTCCGCAAGAAGTACGCCGCCGCTGCGGCGCGCTGAAGCTTTCGCGCGTTTCCGGTTCCGGTTTTCTCCGGAGGCTGCTGTAATTTGCGGTCCGGGTCCTCCTGCACCTTGATTCCCTGATGCGCTCATGTAACGCTGCGATTTGACGCGCCGCGGTTCGCGGCCGTTCGCAAATCTTACCTTCAGGGCAGCGACGCGCGATGGCCAAACCACCGTACGATCTGATCGATCCGGCGACCGGAATCAAGTCGGCCTTACCCATCCGTTCCGGGACCATCGGGCCGGACTGCCTGGACGTGGCCGAGCTCTACAAGGATCACGGGGTATTTACCTTCGATCCGGCCTTTAGCGTCACGGCCAGCTGCGAGAGCAAGATCACCTACATCGACGGGGACGCCGGAGTGCTGCTGTACCGGGGCTATCCCGTGGAGCAGCTGGCCGCCGAGAGCACCTTTACCGAGGTGGCCTACCTGCTCATCTACGGGGAACTGCCGGACAGCGCCCAGTTGAGCAGCTATCGCACCAGCATCACGCGCCACACGATGATCAATGAATCGTTGCTGCGCTTTACCAACGGGTTTCACCACAACGCCCATCCGATGGCGATGGTCTCGGCCGTGGTCGCCTCGATGGCGGCGTTCTACTACGATTCGATGGATATCTACGATCCGCGCCATCGCGAGATCTTCTCTCACCGCATCGTCGCTAAGCTCCCCACCATTGCCGCCGCTGCCCACAAGCACGCGCTGGGCCAGCCCTTTATCTATCCGCGCAATGACCTGGATTACTGCGCGAACCTGCTGAACATGTTCTTTGCAGTGCCCTGCGAGCCGTATCACGTCGATCCGGTCGCGGCTCAGGCGCTGGACCTGTTGCTGATCCTGCACGCCGACCACGAGCAAAATGCCAGCACCTCGACCGTGCGCCTGGCGGGGAGCACCGGCGCTAATCCCTACGCGGCGATCTCGGCGGGCGTCTCGGCCCTGTGGGGGCCGGCACACGGGGGCGCCAACGAGGCGGTCCTCAACATGCTCGGGGAAATCGGCACCGTCGAGCACATCCCCAAGTACCTGGCGATGGTCAAGGACAAGAGCAGTCATTTCAAGCTGATGGGCTTCGGGCACCGCGTCTACAAGAATTTTGA
This sequence comes from uncultured Gammaproteobacteria bacterium, assembly GCA_963717335.1. Taxonomy (GTDB): domain Bacteria; phylum Pseudomonadota; class Gammaproteobacteria; order Steroidobacterales; family Steroidobacteraceae; genus FEN-1191. The sequence continues at coordinate 82,014 of CAVQVZ010000008.1, forward strand.
TCCGCGCGCCAAGATCATCCGCGAGGCCTGCCACCGGGTGCTCGCCAAGCTCGGGAGCAGCGACCCGCTGTTCGAGCTGGCCCTGCGCCTGGAGGAAATCGCGCTAAAAGACGATTATTTCATCTCGCGCAAGCTCTACCCCAACGTGGATTTCTACTCCGGGGTCATATACCGGGCTTTGGGCATTCCGCGCTCGATGTATACGGTCATGTTCGCGATCGCCCGCACCGTGGGGTGGGTGGCGCATTGGCTGGAGATGATCGGCGATCCGGAGATGCGTATCGTCCGGCCGCGGCAGCTGTACACCGGTCCGACCCAGCGCAAGTACGTCGAAGTGGCCAAGCGCGGCTGAGGCGCTTGCATCCTTCAGGATCGCGCGCGGCTCAGGCGAGCGAAGGGGCAGCGGCGCTCAGCAGGCTCTCCAGTTCCGCGATATCCGCGCGACGCATCGGGCGGCCGTCCACGGGACTAAGCGGCGTTTGCCGGATGCCATCCACCGGGAAGATGGTGCCTTGGATCGTGTGCTCATCGAGCTCAAAGCGCACGGTCGGGAAATTCTGGAAGCGCTCAGCATCCAGCCGCACGCGATGCTCGCCAACCTCGTGGGCGACCGCGCGGTCCAGCAGGTTAAACGCCACCGCCTCTGGGTTATCGACGAACAGGTGCAGTTGCACGTCGCTGTGCGCGGTGGCCGTGCCGGTCAGAACCGGGCCGACCAGTCGCGGGGAGAATGCCGCAAGGCCCTGCATGGCGCGCAGCGCCGCCCGCCGCTGCGCGTTAAGCGTCACGCCGTGGGTATCGGCCGCGAACAGGCGCTGGTAGGCGGCGAGCGAATCCTCGATCTCGGCGTTGCTCGGCAACGCGCCCTCTTCGGTAATCCCGAAGCGCTCGGCCGCCTTACGCTTGGCGAAACGAAAATCCTGGATGCCGTGTTCGGCCATGACGCGCGCGGCCTCCTGGGCGACGGCTCGGCGTAGATTCTCACTGCGCGGTGAATTGCGACGTGGCATGGCGACCTTAAAAAAGGAGCTAAAACAGGGGCTCAGTTCCGGCATTGGTCGGATTGCTGGGGCCGATGGCGGCCGCAGGCAGCTTGTCGGTAAAAAAGTACTCCGAGATGCCGGCGGGGTCGCCGGCCCCGGCGAGCTGGCCGGTGTTGGCATCGATCCGGGCGCTCACCAGTCCTGGGGGCACCGCCCGCGGAACATCGGGCACGCCCTTGAGTCCCTCGCGCATCAGGCGCACCCAGATGGGCACCGCGACGCTGCTTCCCTCTTCGCCTTCGCCCAGGGATTGTTCCTGGTCGTAACCCACCCAGACGGTCGCTTCCAGATCGGGATTGAAGCCGTTAAACCAGGTGTCGTGCGATTCGTTGGTGGTGCCGGTCTTGCCGCTGATGTCCTCGCGCCCGAGCACTCTCGCCCGCACGCCGGTGCCGCGCTTGATCACATCGCCCATGATGTTGTCCATCAACCAGGCGTTTGCCGCGCTGATCACGCGCGGTGCCTTGCGCGCCGCGGGCAAGAGCGGTGGGAGCTGTTCAGACTCCGGCGGCGCCAGGGTCAGCACCTTGCTGCTGCGCGGGACCGGCGCCTCGCCTGCTTGCGCCATGCCGGTGGCGTCGGTCGCCTGAGGCGAGGCGCTTTCGTCCCCCGGGCCACAGCCCTCGCACACTTCCTTGGGGGCCGCCCGCCACACGGTGACTCCCTGGGCGTTCTCGATGCGCTCTATGAAATAAGGACTGACCTTGTATCCGCCGTTGGCGAAGGTGGCATAGCCGGTGGCCACATCGAGCGGAGTGGCCGAGAGCGTGCCCAGGGCCAGGGTGAGGTTGTTGGGCATGGTCGAGGGGTCAAAGCCGAAGCGTGAGGCGTACTCGATAACATCCGCGGTGCCCACCGCACGCAACAGGCGGATGGACACGAGATTGCGCGAGTGCACGAGCGCTTCGCGCAGGCGCGTGGGTCCGCTGAAATTCCCTCCGTCGTTTTCGGGCCGCCAGGTCTGCTCGATCCCGCCGTCGGCCACCACCACCGGGGCGTCCATGATGACGCTGGCCGGAGTGAAGTCATGTTCCAGCGCGCAGGAATACAGGAACGGCTTGAACCCGGAGCCGGGCTGGCGGCGGGCCTGGGTCACGTGATTCCAGGCGTTGCCGAAGTAATCGAAGCCGCCCACCAGGGCCACCACCGCGCCATCGTGCGGATCGAGCGCCACCAGTGCGCCTTGCACGGCGGGGACCTGCGCCAGCTGCGCGTTGCCATGCCCGTCGCTGAGCACATAGACCAGATCGCCCCGCTGCAAGACCGAATCGACCTTGCCTTTTGCCGCGTTGCCGCGCGCCCAGGACATCCCGTCCCATTCGATCTGCGCATAGCCGCCCCCGCGCAGGTACACGCGCGCGGCGGCGGGTGCGACCGACACCACCGCCGCGGACTGCAGGTTACCGACCGGCCCGAACTCGGCCAGCAGCTGCTCGAGCTGGTGCGTGCTGGCGCCGGCGTCGAGCCTGGCGCGCTTGAGCACTCCCCGATAGCCGTGGCGGCGGTCGTATTCGATCAGGCCCAGACGCAGCGCGCGGTTCGCGACGGTCTGCAATCGGCCATCGATCGTGGTGATGGCCCGGTAGCCGGCGTTGATCGCGCCCTCCCCGAAGCGCGCGAGCACCTGCTGTCGGGCGATCTCGGCCACGAACGGCGCCTCGACGTCAAAGCGCGGCGCATACTCACGCGCCTGGATTTCCTCGTGCATCGCCCGCTGGGCGGTGGCCGCATCGATGTAGTGGAGCGCCTGCATCCGCTGCAGCACGTAGTGCCGGCGTTCCGTGGCGCGCTGCGGGCTGGTCACCGGGTTGTAGCGCGAGGGGGCCTGCGGCAGTCCGCCCAGCATGGCCGCTTCCGCGACCGAAAGTTCATTGAGGGGCTTTCCGAAGTACACCTCGGCCGCCGCCGCCACCCCGTAGGCACGCTGGCCGAAGAAGATCACGTTCAGGTAGGTCTCGAGGATCTCCTGCTTGGTGAATTCATGCTCCATGCGCAGCGTCAGGAAGATCTCCTGGAGCTTGCGCGTGACGTTCTTATCGCGCGTCAGGAACATGTTGCGCGCCGTCTGCATGGTGATGGTGCTGGCGCCCTGGGCAAAATCGGCGTTGGTCAGGTCCACATAGATGGATCGCAGCATGCTGAAGTAATCGATGCCGCCGTGCTGGAAAAAGCGGTCATCCTCGGCGGCCAGGAACGCCTCGCGCACCAGTTGCGGTATTTCCTCGTACGTCACGGGCACTCTGCGCTGCTCGCCGATCTGGCTGATCAGCGCTCCGCTCCTTGTATATACGCGCAGCGGCACTTGCAGCGGGAGCGTGTGCATGCCCGCGGCGCTCGGAAGCGATGGGGCCAGATACACGTAGCTGGCCAGGAATGCGTAGATCACTCCCAGAATCAGCGCAACGCACACGAGAGTGAGGCCGATTAATGTTCGCAGCGTGCGGGACTTCACCGATTACGACTCCACTTGTTGCGCTTGGCGGTCGGCCCATGGTGAAGTGCGAGGCTGTGACATATGCCAAACATTTCACTCATTGCCCCGAGGATGCGAATTCGCTCTCCTCGAGTGTGCGCAGCGAATTTCGTGAGACTACTCACGTTCAATTTAACCGATGGCTGATATATATTCGTCTGCACTTTTTTGCGGGCCCGCCGTTACGGCGTGTATCTTACTGATAAGGAAGGGAAACTGTGTTCCTGTTCTCGCGTAAGAACCGCCAGTTGCTGGGGTTGGACATTACAACCTCCTCGATCAAACTGATCGAGCTGGCCAATTCCGGTGGACGTTACGTCGTCGAATCGTACGCGGCGGAGGCGACTCCCGCGAACTCGATGAATGAAAAGACGCTCGTCGACCCCCAGGCGGTTGGCGAGGCGATCCGCCGTGCGGTCAAGCGTTCCGGCGCGACCAGCACCGAGGTGGCCATCGCCATCAGCGGCGATGCGGCCATCACGAAAGTAATCCAGATGCCCAAGGGCCTGCGCGATGCGGACCTGGAAGCGCAAGTGGAAATGCAGGCCGATCAGTACATCCCCTTCCCGATGGACGAGGTCAGCTACGACTTCGAGGTCTTGGGTCCCTCCGAGAAGGACGCCGATTCGGTCGATGTGCTTCTGGTGGCCAGCCGCTCCGATAACGTCGAGCAGCGGCGCGCTGCGGTGGCGGCCGCGGGACTGAACGCGCGCATCGTCGATGTCGAGGCCTTCGCGCTGGAAAATGCCTGCAAGCTGATGACCCATCAGATGCCCGACGGCGGGATCGATCGGACCATCGCGGTCGCCGATTTTGGCGCCAGCAGCACCACCTTCAGCGTGCTGCGGAACCTGAAGATCATCTATACGCGTGATTTCGCCTTCGGCGGCCAGCAGCTGACCGAGGAGATCATGCGCACCTACGGCCTGACGATGGAGGAGGCCGGTCGCGCCAAGAAAGAAGGCGGACTGCCCGGCAACTTCCAGGCCGAGGTGCTCGACCCGTTCATCGATGACATGACCCAGCAGGTCAGCCGCTCGCTCCAGTTCTACCTGGCCTCGGGAAGCGGCCGCGACCAGCCCGAGAAGATCCTGATCTGCGGTGGCTGCGGCAACGTGTCGGGCGTGGCCGATGTGATCCAGAGCCGGGTGGGCATCACCGCCGAGAAGGGCGACCCGTTCGGCCAGATGAAATTGTCCTCGCGCGCTCGCGCCCAGGCGGCGCAGCGCGACGCCACGGCTCTGTTGACCGCCTGCGGCCTTGCCTTGCGGAGTTTTGACTGACATGCCACGTATTAACCTACTGCCCTGGCGCGACCAACAGCGCAAAGAGCGCAAGCTGGCGTTTTTCGTGGCGCTCGGCGCCGCCGCGCTCGGCGCTCTGGTCGCCGCCTTCGCCGGCTACCTGCTGTTCAAGTCGATGATCAGCGCCCAGGAGCAGCGCAACGACCGCCTGCGTGCCGAGATCAAGACGGTGGACCGCCAGATCGAGGAGATCAACGACCTGGAGACCCAGAAGCAGCGCTTTATCGCGCGCATGCAGGTCATCGAGAAGCTCCAGCGCTCGCGCTCGGAAGTGGTGCATCTGTTCGACGAGATCGCCCGCACCATGCCCGACGGCACCTATCTGACCGCCTTCAAGCAGAACGGCAAGCAGCTCAAGTTCGAAGGCGTGGCGCAGTCATCGACCCGCGTGTCGACCTTCATGCGCAACATCTCAGGCTCGCAGTGGATGAAGGACCCGGAACTCGAGGTCGTCGAGAGCAAGCCGGGCAACACCGTGGGCAACAGCTTTGTGCTGGACGCGGGCGAGATCGTCGCCAACGGCGATGATGATGACGCGCCGGCCAAGACCAAGCGCCCCCTTCACGGAGCCGCCAAATGAACCTGCTGCAGGAACTGCGCTCGCTCGATCCGCGCGATCCGGGCCGCTGGCCGCTGGCGATACGTGCCGGTGCCGTGGCAGTGTCTTTCGTGGTCGTGGCCCTGCTGGCCGGGTACTTCTTTGTCTGGACAGACCTGAACCCGCAGCTCCAGCAGCTCGAGGACCAGGAGCAGCAGCTGCGCGGCGAGTTTCACGACAAGCACGCCAAGGCCACCAACCTCGACGTCTACAAGCAGCAACTGGCGGACATCGAGAAATCCTTCGGTGCCATGCTGCGCCAGCTCCCGAGCAAGACCGAGGTGGACAACCTGCTGGTCGACATCTCGCAGACCGGCCTGGCCGCCGCGCTGGACCAGAAGCTGTTCCAGCCGGAAACCGAGATCAAAAAGGACTTCTACGCCGAGCGGCCGATCAAGATCCGCTTCGCCGGGAGCTATCACCAGTTCGGTGCCTTCGTCAGCGGTATCGCGGCGCTCCCGCGTATCGTCACGCTGCACGATGTGCAGATCACCCCCGTGCCGCACGGCACCGGCGCGACCGTCTTCGACCAGCTGCAGATGGACCTGACGGCCAAGACATACCGCTACCTCGACGATGAGGAAGTGGCCTCAGCCGAGGCGGACCGACGCAAGTCGGAGAAGTCGGCGAAGCGGCCTACGGGTTGATGGGCGCTCAAGAGCAAAGCAACAGGTAAGCGGATGAAGCAGCAGCACAATCTGGCCGGTCGTACCCTTGCGTTGGTGGCGTTATGCGCCCTCGTGCTCGTGGGTTGCTCAGGGCGCGATGCCGACCTGAGCCGTTTCATCGAGGCGACCAAGAAGGAGCCGGGTGGGCGCGTCGAGCCCCTGCCCGAGGTCAAGCCCTACGACAGTTACGTCTATTCGAGCGCCGGGATGCGCTCCCCGTTCGTGCCCGGAGGCGCGCGCGGCGCGGCCGCCGGCCCGCGCCCCGAAGTGCAGCGCAACCGCGAATTCCTCGAACAGTTCTCGCTGGACACGATGAAGATGGTCGGCACGCTCAAGCTCAATGGCCAGAGCTATGGCCTGGTGCAGGTCGCCGACGGTCGGGTGCAGCGGGTGCTGGTGGGGAACCATCTGGGCCAGAACGATGGCCGCATCACCGACATTGTGCCCAACAAGATCAGCCTGACTGAACTCGTGCCGGACGGCCTGGGCGGCTACATCGAACGTCCCGCGGCTCTGGGTTTGAACGAGTGACCGGAATGGAGAGTAAGCGAATGAAGCGATCAACCGTCCATCACCTGCGTAATGCCTTGAGGCTGGCCTGGGCCTGCCTCGCTGCAACGCTATTGACGCAGGGTGCCCAGGCGGCTGACGCCCCAGGCAACGCACTGCAGTCGATCGACGTGCAGACCCTGGCGGGCAAGCAGGTTCAGCTTACGCTGCATCTCACCGGGCCGGCGCCCGAGCCGATGAGCTTTACCATCGACAAGCCGGCGCGCATTTCGCTGGATTTGCCGGCCACCTCGCTGGCGCTGCCCTCCCACCGCATCGATGTGGCCCAGGAAGGGGTCGACACCGTGCTCGCCGCGGAGGCCAACGGCCGTACCCGCGTCGTGGTCAACCTTGAACAGCTCCAGCCCTACACCACGCGCGTGGCCGGCAACGACATCATCGTGACCGTGGGCGCGGGCGTCAGCGGTGCGCACACCTCGGCGACCTCGGCCGCGGCAGCGACCGCGCCCTCCGGAAGCCGGGACATCCGCAGCATCGACTTCCGACGCGGCGATCATGGCGTGGGCCGCCTGGTCGTCAAGCTGAGCGATCCGCGCACCGCCATCAACCTAACCCAGCAGGGCTCGCAGATCATCGTCAATTTCTCGGACGCCGCCCTGCCCAAGCGGCTGGCGCGCAGCTACGACACCCAGGATTTCGGCACCCCGGTCTCGGGCTTTGACGCGCTGAGTGCCGGCAAGGACACGCGCATCGTGCTCAATGCCACGGGCGACTTCCAGCAGCTCGCCTACCAGTCCGACGACGAGTACGTGGTGGAGGTCCAGCCGCTGACCAAGACAGCGCTGGCCGCCGCCGACGATAAGAAGTCCTACACCGGTGAGAAGCTGTCGCTGAACTTCCAGGACATCGATACCCGCGCGGTGCTCCAGCTGCTGGCCGACGCCAGCGGCCAGAACATCGTGGTCAGCGATACGGTCCGCGGCAGCGTGACGCTGCGCCTGCAGAGCGTGCCCTGGGATCAGGCGCTGGACATCGTGCTGCGCACCAAGGGCCTGGACAAGCGGCGCGACGGCAACGTGATCATCGTGGCGCCCTCCGACGAGCTCGCCTCGCGCGAGAAGGCGGAGCTGGCCTCGAAGAAGGACATCCAGGAACTGGCGCCGCTTCGCACCGAGTACCTGCAGATCAACTACGCCAAGGCTTCCGACCTGGCCGCGCTTCTCAAGGGCGGTGCCAACGCCAATTCCGTGCTCTCCCAGCGCGGGAGCGTGGCCGTCGATGAGCGCACCAACACGCTGTTGCTGGTCGACGCCTCCGACAGGATCGATGCGATTCGCAAGATGGTCGCGACCCTCGATATCCCGGTCCGCCAGGTGCTGATCGAATCGCGCCTGGTCATCGTCAATGACGATTTCGAGCGCGACCTGGGCGTTCGCGCCGGCTACACCGGCGTGCACAGCAACGGGAACGATGGGCTGTTCATGACCTCCGGCACCGCGGCCGCGACCGACACGGGCCTGAACTCCGCGCTGACGAACCTGAAGAACAACGGCACCGTCAACCCGGTGGCCGTGCCCTCGGGCGACACCGCCGCCAGTCGCTACAACGTGAACATGCCGGTCACCAACCCGGCCGGAAGCCTCGCCTTCCTGCTGCTGGGCTCCGACTACATCGTTGATCTGGAGCTCTCGGCCGCCCAGGCCGAAGGCCGGGGCGAGGTGGTTTCCTCGCCGCGCGTGATCACGGCGAACCAGAAGGAGGCCTCGATCGAGCAGGGCACCGAAATCCCGTACCAGGAAGCCGCCTCGAGCGGTGCGACCACGATCTCGTTCAAGAAAGCCGTGCTGTCGCTGAAGGTGACCCCGCTGATCACACCGGATAACCGCATCATCCTCGATCTGTTCGTGACCAAGGACAGCGTCGGCCAGGTGGTGGTGACCTCGGGCGGTGCCAACGTGCCGTCCATCGACACCCGCAAGATGGCCACGCGCGTGATGGTCGGCGACGGCCAGACCGTGGTGCTCGGCGGCATCCTCGAGACCGTGCGGAGCGAGACGATCAAGAAGGTGCCCTACCTCGGTGACATACCGGTGCTCGGACACCTGTTCAAGACCACGACTACGATTAACAAGAAGAATGAGCTGTTGATCTTCGTGACTCCGAAGATCCTTCGTGAAGGGGTCAAGGTCAATTGACCTGTCCAGGAATGTTCGCGGACTTTACTCAAGGATCAATAGCTCAGGTGAATAAGATGCGTAAACTCAGATGGTTCTCGGCACTGCTCACGCTGGCGCTGGCCGCCTGCGGCGGGGCGACGAACGATTGCGGATCGTCGTTCGAGGCCGGCTGCCCGCCGCCCGACCCGAACGCCACGGCGCCGGTGGCTTCGTTGTTGCTGGTCACCGATTCCCCGACCATCCCGTCGGACAATTCCAGCTCGGCCAAGCTCACCGCCTACGTGCAGGATGCCAACAACAACTTCCTTCCGGGGGTGACGGTGGCGTTCAAGCCCAGTTCCGGCGGCATCGCGGTCACGCAGGCCGTGACCGACGCCAACGGCGTGGCCACTGCGACCTTAAGCACGCTCGGTGACCCGTCCAATCGCTCGATCACCGTGACCGCGACGGCCGACAAGATCACCGCGACCGCCATGGTCGATGTGACCGGCAGCACGCTGCAGTTGCAAGGCCCGACCGCACTGACCACCGGCCAGGTCGGGACCTATACGGTCTCGCTCACCGACGCGGGCGCCAAAGGGATCCCCGCTCAGGCCATCACCGTAACGGCACCGGCCGACCTCACCGTCAGCACCACTTCGGTCACGACCGACAGCCAGGGACGCGCGACGTTCACGGCGACCGGCGGCGCCGGCGGGAGCGGCGCGCTGACGATTGCCGGGCTTGGCCTCACCACTTCGTTGACCGTTGCGGTCAACGGCGATGCCTTGAGTTTCACGGCGCCGGCGGCCAACACCACCATCGCGCTCAACACGCTCAAGACCTTTACCGTGCACTGGGCGCAGAACGGCACGGCGGTGGCCAACCAGCCGATCAGTTTTGCGACCACGCGCGGTTGCGTCAATCCGGCCGCCCTGACCTGCACGGGTGAATCCTCGACGGCCACGATAAATACCGACAGCTCCGGGAACGCCTCGGTGTCCCTGCTTTCGGACAATGCCGGCGGTGCGACCGTGACGGCGACCACCGCGACCGCGATCACGGCGAACTTGAACGCCCAGTTTATTGCCACGCTCGCCGCCTCGATCGAGGTGCAGCCCTCGGTGTTCGTGCTCGCTCCGGGCGATCTGAGCACGATCAATGCCGTGGTCAGGGACGCCAACAACAATCTGGTGACCGGTGCCACCGTGGTGTTCTCACTCAATGACATCACCGGCGGGACCCTCACGACCGCGGCCGCAAAGACCGACTTTGAAGGCCGGGCCCAGTCGGTGTACACCGCAGGTACCGTCACCTCGGCGGCCGGCGGAGTTCAGATCTCCGCGAGCGTGCAGAACCCTCCCGCGGCCTGCGTGCTGACGGGGCTCTGCACCAAGACGGTCGGACTGACCGTCGCGGCGCGGCAGGTGTTCATTTCGATCGGTACCGGCAATACGATCATCAAGCCGGACAACAACGCCCAGTATCAGGTCCCCTACGTCATTCAGGTCACCGATTCGACCGGCGCGGGCGTCAAGGGCGTGTCGATCGCCATGAGCGTGCTCTCGCAGCGTTATTTCAAGGGCTTCCGGGTCCTGGGTGGCTCGGCATGGACCACCTGTTACACGATCCCCCAGGACGCCGCCAATTGCATCATTGGCACGCCGCCTTCGGCCACCGTCACGATGGGTTGCGCCGATGAGGACTTTAACCGCAACGGCGTCCTCGATCCGGGCGAGAACAAGAACGGCAACAATCCCGCGACCGTCTCGCCGGCGTTCCCGATGGGCTATGCGACGCTCGAGGCCGGCAATATCGCCTCGGTCGCTCCGAGCACCGCCGGTAGCTTTGTCACCGACGATTCGGGCTTTGCGTTCGCGACCGTCTCCTATCCAGCCGAATACGCCTATTACCTGCAGGTCACCTTGCAGGCTCAGGCCTCGGTGCAGGGCACGGCCTATTCGGCCAGCACCACCTTCCTGCTGCCGGGCCTGGCCTCGGACTTCAACTCACCGACGGTGGGCCCACCGGGACCGATCAGCCCGTTTGGCAAGAGCGCGACCTGCAGCGACATGCTCTAAGGGCGCGCGCCTAAGACCGGATAAGCGGCCGCCTTCGGGCGGCCGCTTTGTTTCCCCCTCCGCCACGGCATGCTAGGGGGGAAATGGCCGCCAAGCAACAACATCTTCCTGATCGGGCCCATGGGCTCGGGCAAAACCGCGGTGGGTCGGCACGTCGCACGGCTCCTGGACCGGCCCTTTCTCGACAGCGACCACGAAATCGAGCAGCGCACGGGCGCTGATATCGCGCTGATCTTCGAGCGCGAGGGCGAAGCGGGCTTTCGCAAGCGCGAGCGTGAGGCCATCGCCAGTCTCACCCAGCAGGAAGGCATCGTGCTGGCCACCGGCGGCGGGGCCGTGCTCGATGCGGACAATCGTCGGCATCTCAGCGAACGCGGCTGGGTGGTGTATCTGGAGACATCGGTCGCCCAGCAGGCTGAACGCGCCGGACGAACGCGCCACCGTCCCATGCTCAGCGGGGTCGATCCACAGCAACGGCTCGAGGAGCTGATGCAGGATTCGCGAGCCCCTGTACCGCGAAATCGCCGACTACACCGCCTCCACGACCCGAAAGCGCGTGGGCGCGGTGGCCGAGCTGATCGTCCGGGCCTACCGCAGCGCGCACGCCCAGCGTTTAGGCGAGTCCCGGCTATATACTTGCGCCCGGCCGGCGCGCCGCTCACATGCAGACACTCACCGTAGAGCTCGAGGATCGCTCCTACCCGATCAGCATCGGCGCGGGCCTGTTGCGCCAGCAATCCCTCCTCCAGGCGGCCGTGCCGGCGAACGACATCCTGCTGGTCAGCAACACCACGGTGGCGCCCCTGTACGCCAAGACCGTGACCTCTGCGCTCGCCGACCGGCGGGTCGTCGAGGTCATCCTGCCCGACGGGGAGCAGCACAAGTCACTTTCCACCGCCGGACGCGTCTTCGACGTGCTGGTCGCCAACCGCTTCGGTCGCGACGCGCTGGTGCTGGCTCTGGGCGGCGGGGTGGTCGGTGATCTGGCCGGGTTCGTGGCCGCCTGCTACCAGCGCGGCATCGATTTCGTGCAGATGCCCACGACGCTGCTGGCGCAGGTGGACTCATCGGTGGGCGGCAAGACCGGCGGTCAATCATCCCGGCGGCAAGAACCTGATCGGCTCCTTCCACCAGCCGCGCGAAGTGCTCGCCGATACCGACGTGCTGGCCACCTTGCCCGAGCGCGAGTACCAGGCCGGGACTCGCCGAGGTCATCAAGTACGGGCTGATCTGCGATCGCGCATTCTTCGAGTGGCTGGAACAGAACATCGATGCGCTCGTGCGCCGCGAGTCAGGCGCGCTGGCGCGTGCGATCTACCGCTCCTGCCAGATCAAGGCGCAGATCGTCGGGCGCGACGAGCGCGAGCATGGCGAACGCGCGCTGCTCAATCTCGGGCACACTTTCGGGCACGCCATCGAGGCGGCCACCGGCTATACCGAATGGCTGCACGGCGAAGCGGTCGGCATCGGCTTGCTCATGGCCGCCAGCATGTCGCAGCGACTCGGCGCGCCTCGCCGCTGCCGAGGTTGCCCGGGTCGAGGCCCTGTTGCAGCGAGCCGGGCTGCGCACGACGGCGCCGCGAATCGGCGCCGAGCGCGCCCTCGAGTACATGAACGTGGACAAGAAGGTGAAATCCGGACGCGTGCGGCTGGTGTTGCTCTCAGCTCTGGGCGAGACCTACATCAGCGGGGAATATCCGGACGCCGTGCTGGATCAGACCCTGCATTCGTACCTGGATCCATGAGCGCCCCTGCCCCAACCGGCGCTGCGCTGGCCGGCTACGCCGCCCACGACGAGCGCTCGCGCGGCCGGCGCTTTGCTGAGCCGCCCCCGCAATATCGGAGCGAATTTCAGCGCGATCGCGATCGCATCATTCACAGCAACGCTTTCGGCGCCTGGCCTACAAGACGCAGGTGTTCGTCAATCACGAGGGCGACCTGTATCGCACCCGTGTCACGCATTCCATCGAGGTGGCGCAGATCGCCCGCTCCATCGCGCGCGCGCTGGCCCTGAATGAGACCCTGGTCGAGGCCATCTCGCTCGCCCATGATCTGGGGCATACGCCCTTCGGCCACGCGGGCCAGGACGCACTCAATGACTGCATGCGCGAATACGGCGGGTTCGAGCACAACCTGCAGTCGCTTCGCGTCGTGGATGAGCTCGAGGAGCGGTACGCGGATTTTGCCGGCCTGAACCTGACCTTCGAGTGCCGCGAGGGCATTCTCAAGCACTGCGCGCTGCCCAAGGCGCGGGAACTGGGGGACGTCGGCCGCCGTTTCATCGATCGCACCCGCAGCGGCCTGGAAGCGCAGCTCGCCAATCTTGCCGATGAGATCGCCTACAACAACCACGACGTCGACGACGGGCTGCGCGCCGGGCTGATTACGCTCGAGGAGCTGTGCGAAGTTCGACTGGTGCGCCGGCACTTTGAGGCGGTCCAGGCCGCCTACCCGAAACTGGCCTCGCGCCGCGCCATACACGAGATCATTCGCCGCATGATCAACGAGGTCGTGGTGGACGTGATCCGCACCAGCGCCGGACTGCTGCGTGCCGCCGCGCCGAAGGACATCGATGAGGTGCGTGCGCACAAGAGCGCGCTGATCGCCATGAGCGAGGAGGTGGGTGCGCAGCACCTCGAGCTGAAGCAATTCCTGCGCGAGAGCGTCTACCGGCATCATCGGGTATTGCGCATGACCAGCAAGGCGAAGCGGGTGCTCGAGAGCCTGTTTTCGGCTTTTATGGGCGAAGCGCGATTGATGCCCGAAGAATATTGGCAGGCCGCCAGCCGCGCCGAGGGCGCGGCGGGTCCGAGCGGTCGTGCACGCGTAGTGGCCGATTACATTGCGGGCATGACCGATCGCTATGCGATTCTGGAGCACCGGCGGTTGTTCGATCCCGTGGAGCGTACCTAGGTGGCCGAAAATCGCATGAAGCAGGAAATCCCAAACCGCGACCGGCTGATTTTTGCGCTCGATGTCACCGACGCGGCCGCGGCGCGCAAGCTGGTGGAACAGCTTGAGGATTCGGTGCAGTTCTACAAGATCGGACTTGAGCTGTTCATGGCCGGGGAATACTTCCCGTTGCTGGACTGGCTGGTCGCGCGGCAAAAGAAAGTATTCGTCGACCTGAAATTCTTCGACGTGCCGGCCACCGTCAGCGCAGCGGTGCGGCAACTTCGCAACCGCGGCGTCACTTTTACGACCGTGCACGGCAATCAGTCGATCATGGAGGCGGCCGCGGCCGCCAAGGGTGACGTGAAGGTCCTGGCTGTCACCGTGTTGACGAGTCTTGATCGCGGCGATCTCGATGACCTGGGATTTAAATGCGACGTGCAGGAGCTGGTGCTCTCGCGCGCGCGTCGCGCGTTCGAGGCGGGGTGCGATGGTGTGGTCTCATCGGGCCTCGAAGCCCCGCTTCTGCGCCAGCACATCGATGGGAGGTTGCTGGTCGTCACCCCGGGCATCCGGCCGGTCGAAAACCGCCCGAGCGATGACCAAAAAAGGGTGGTCTCGGTGAAACAGGCCCTGCAATCCGGGGCGGACTACATCGTTGTGGGGCGCCCGATACGGGATGCCGCCGACCCGAAGGCCGCCGCGGAGCTCATCCAGCAGCAGATTGCGGACGCAATTCCCGCCAAACCAGGCTCTTAAGCGTAAAGGTGGGGTCCATGAGGCGCCTTCACGCAACATACTGTCGCGACGAAACAACACCTACGCGTCCGACGCCAGTCGTGGGGCCGCTCCTAGCCCATTGATTCCAATCATCTGATTGACAGCTGTTGTTTTTGTGCAATGCGATATTTACCCTATTTCATTGACATAAGGTGACTGCGCTAGGTAATGTAAAACCCTGATCGGCTTATGTTTAACCAAGGGCGACACTTGGAATCAGGGGAAGCTGTTGATGACGAGCGCACGGCGCTCCTCGAGGCAATCGAGGAGTCGTTGCGTCCGTTGATGCGCGCGGCATTTGCGTACGGCGTCAGCTACCAAGATCTCGTTGAAGTGGTGCGAGCGCTCTACATCTTTGCGCTGCGCGAACGAAATGAATCTCAAGGTCGGCCTGCCGACCCAACGCGCCTCGGGATGATGGCAGGGGTCACGCGTCGCGAAGTTGTGAAGATTGATGACAGTACCGCGAAGAACGCGAACAACAGCGAGCAGCTGGCATGCAAAACGCGTGGATCAAATTGACTCAATTGCTCGGCCGATGGCACGACGATCCAGGATTTTCTACTCCCTACGGTGCACCCCTAGATTTGTCGCTAAAGCCGGAAGGTTCGTTCCGTTTATTCGATGACCTAATCGAGGCCTCAGGCACCGAACTGGATCGAGACACGGCAATTGACGCATTACGCGCTACTGGGTGCGTAGAGGTCCACGCCGACAAATTTGTTAGGTGCACTTCGAGATCGTTTTTGCCGGCGGGCAAAGACCTTTCAAGAATTACACGCATAGGCCGAGTAGGCGGCGCCCTCTACTCAACGTTTGTTTACAACTTACTCCGTGATCCGGGATTGCCTGTCTATTTCGAAAGAACAATGGTTGCCGATTTCCCGCTTTCGGAAGTAGGCAGAGATTTAATGCTCTCTCACTTTAGCGTTGACACTGAAGATCTCATTGAGGGGATGGATAAGTGGGTTTCGACAAAGGCGATTGACTACATGGATGACGGAGGTCGTCGCTACGGAGTTACAGCGTTTTTTTTCGAAGACACAGCGGCGCCAGGGGATACGAACTCGCGATCGCAGGTAATGGATGTGTTAGCAGACGGAACTACGCCGCATTGAATTGTTTGAATTAAATGGGTTCGGAAAATTGATTTCGCTCGGGAAAATTTAAATGAAAATGACTAAAACTTCGATTGTTGCCGGTGTCGTAGTCGCATTGGGTTCAGTCCCGGCGCTATCGTCTCCAGGACGATACCAGTTGTTGCTATCCGGGCCTGTAGAGTCCGTCGATTACAAAGCCAACACTATAAGTGTGGTGGGGCACAAGATCTCAGTGCGGGATTCGGCCGCGTATCTTCCTGGCTCCAAAATCAATGTGTTTGGCGGCATCAATTCCCGTGGCCTCGCGAGCGCAGCGTTCGTGCAACGCACTAATACTTACGCGACCGGCAGCGATCGAGTGATGGTTACGGGAAAAGTAACTGCAATTGATTCGATGCGAGGTCGGGTGTCCGTTGACGGAGCAAACGTTGATTACACGTCGTTGCTTTCTCGTACGGACTTTGCGTTGCCAGCAGTTGGCGCCGCCGTGCGCGTTGTGGGTGTGCAGCCCGCCGGCAAAGGCGTCATTTTGGCGAAAGCAATGATTGCCGTCGGCGTAACCGGTAGTAGTTTGTTGAGATCGCAGGGGGTCACTGGTAGCAGTCAAGCTCTAGGTGTCACTGGTAGCAGCCAAGCCCTCGGGGTCACGGGCAGCAGTTTATTGAGGGCTTTGGGCGTCACTGGCAGCAGTCAAGCCTTAGGTGTGACTGGGAGCAGTCAGGCCTTGGGCGTGACCGGTAGCAGCCAAGCCCTAGGTGTAACCGGGAGCAGCCGGGCCGTTGGCGTGACTGGCAGCAGTTTGCTGAGGTCACAAGGCGTCACTGGCAGCAGTCAAGCCTTAGGCGTGACCGGGAGCAGTCAGGCCCTGGGCGTTACCGGTAGCAGCCAAGCCCTGGGTGTAACCGGAAGCAGCCGCGCTGTCGGCGTAACGGGCAGCAGTTTGCTGAGGTCTCAAGGCGTCACTGGTAGCAGCCAAGCCTTAGGTGTGACCGGGAGCAGTCAGGCCTTGGGTGTAACCGGAAGCAGCCGGGCCGTCGGTGTGACGGGCAGCAGTCTGCTCCGAGCTTTGGGCGTCACCGGTAGTAGTCTACTTAGGGCATTTGGGGTCACCGGAAGCAGCCGGGCCGTTGGCGTGACTGGCAGCAGTCAAGCCTTAGGTGTGACCGGCAGCAGCCAAGCCCTGGGTGTAACTGGAAGCAGCCGGGCCGTTGGCGTGACGGGCAGCAGTTTGCTGAGGTCACAAGGCGTGACTGGCAGCAGTCAGGCCTTAGGTGTGACCGGCAGCAGCCAAGCCCTGGGTGTAACTGGAAGCAGCCGGGCCGTTGGCGTAACGGGCAGCAGTTTGCTGAGGTCACAAGGCGTGACTGGCAGCAGTCAGGCCTTAGGGGTGACCGGCAGTAGCCAAGCCTTAGGGGTGACCGGCAGTAGCCAAGCCTTAGGTGTGACCGGCAGTAGCCAAGCCCTGGGCGTAACTGGAAGCAGCCAGGCCCTTGGCGTAACTGGAAGCAGTCAAGCTCTTGGAGTGACTGGCAGCAGCCTAATTTCGAGATAGCCGGATCCGTAATCTGAGAATTTCGTTAGATTCTCTAGGCTCACAGTAGGCAAAGACTAATTAGTCTGCGCAAGCCCCAATCCAAGTAATATTAATCCACGGCGCTGCGAAAGAATTCGCGGCGCCTGATTTGGGCCTGGCGCGCGCTTTTTTGCCCCAATTGATCTCAAACTAATTGGTGCACGTTCGGCATTTATTAGTTAAATCGCCTTACTCCTCGCAACCGTAATAATTTGGGCCGCTAGCCAATATTTCAATTGGGGTAGGGGTCGCACGGAATTGACTGCCGTGCAAAAATCGATCTTGTATCAAAGCGGTTACCGTCGCACGGCGCAAGATAGCAGCGGAGATTCAAATGGCGCGAAAAGTAATGAAAAAGACGGCCGACCCAATGTCTCCGCCCTCCAGCTCTATGGTGCGGGACCTATTTCTTCCGATCTCCGCCTTTCTTCTTAGATCAGGGATGACAAAGGCGCAACTTCTCGCTGAATGGAATGTCGCTATACAAAAGGCTTCTCGAGCAACCTCCGGACTGCCAGTGGTGCGCATCGGATTCGAAGACTTGGCATCAAGCATTATTAGTCGATGGCTCCGGGATCCTACCTACTTAAATCGAGTTGGTCGTCCCGATGACCTGCCGTTGCGAGGCAAGAGAAGCATTGCGTCATTGCTCAGGGCCGGGCACGTGCGGATCCCGCCAAACAAGGTAGTCTCTTTATTAGTTCAATTAGGCACCGTAAAGAAAATCGCGCCCGCGCGCTATAGACTAATTCGCCGTTCCATGAGCTACATCATTCCGGAATACTTGCCTTTCGAGCCAAACTTTCAGTTTCTCATTGACGCAGCCCGCGCGTGTACGTGGGGCTCCGGTCACCTTCCTAGAACGCCGCGACTCTATTGGCTAAATGCGGTCAGCTCCCGAGTTAAACGGCGAGACGCGCCCGCATTCCTGCGGTTTTCCAAAGAACGAGGCCTCTCTTTCATACATGAGATTAATGATTGGTTGGAGGCGCATGAATCCGAGGAAGGCAAACCCACGAGGAGTACAGGAAAGGGGATTAAGACGACTCGTCTAGGAATGAGTTTATTCGGGATTTGCGCCGATCAAAGCTGATGATCACATCTCAAATCTCAATTCGGCTCCCGAGGAACCACTAGTTGATAAAGAGCAATAAATTGCTTGAGCGAAGTTCACAGCCACACCAGCGCGACATCAATGCATTGGCACAAGCTTTGATTCCTGTCGCCAAGCTGTGCATGAAAAGTGGAATGGGTGCAGGAGAGCTGCAAATAGCCGTCAAGATCGCGTGCATTAGTGTCGCCGCCGAAAGTGCAAAACTTGGCAATCGACTAAATCATTCAAGAATAGCCGCCGCGACTGGACTTACGCGAAAGGAAGTACGTACGTTATTTGGTTTGGTCAAGTCCGGTGGAGTTGCCGCTGGTAAAGAGGTTGCAAAGCAGCGTACTACTCGCGTGCTACATGGTTGGCGCACAGATCCAGAATTTCTCGACCGACGTGGAAGTCCTGTTCCGCTGGATCATTCGCGGACCGGGCCTAACGTTTCACTCTTTAGTGAGGCGTTACGCGGGAGACGTCACTCCGATTTCGGTATTGAATGAATTGGTTCGTACCGGTGCAGTCTCCATAAGCAGCAACGGTACCGCGGCAGTACGGAAAACTACACCACGGGTAAGAGGATATGGATCCGAAGTGGTGGCAGAAGTTGCACATCGACTGAAGAGACTTCGGCGCTACATTGTGGGCAACATTGAGCACCCGGAAGCGCCTATTTTTGTAGGTTTTAGTGAGATTCCTGGTCTCTCGCCCGATGAAGCAGCATTGTTTCAGGTTACGTTCTCAGATCGCGCGGCTTCTCTAGTCGATGGCGTGGATCGGTGGCGTACAAGCCAGGCGCAATTGCGCTCTAAAGTGAAAAACAAGGACAAGTCTGGAGTACGAGTAGGCTTAGGTGTGTTTCTCGTTGGCCAGGAGCCAAATATGAATGTACCGATTAATAAGCAAACGAAAGTGAAAGGGGCCATTCGGCGGCGGTCTAAGAAGTGACACCCGCGAGTTCATTTCGTAATTCCTTTCTCAATATCTTGCCGACGTTGGTCTTCGGCAGTTCGGCGCGGAAGTAAATGTGATGAGGCATCTTGTAGCCGGTCAAATATTTGTGGCAGTGCTCCATGAGCGCCTCGGCCGTTAGCGCCGGATCTTTCTTCACAACAAATATCGCAACGGTTTCGCCCGATTTGGCGTCGGGCTGCGCGACGGCGGCCACTTCGGCGACTCCGGGATGATGCGCGACAACATCCTCGACTTCGTTTGGGAACACCTTGAATCCCGACACTATGATGATGTCTTTCTTCCGGTCTTCGATAAAAACATAGCCGCGATCGTCCATACGGCCAATATCACCGGTGCGCAGCCAGCCATCGGGAAGCATGACCTTCGCGGTTTCCTCCGGGCGCTGCCAGTAGCCTCGCATAACCTGGGGTCCCCGAAGGCAAATCTCACCAACCTCATTTATCAGGAGCTCCTTGCCGTCATCGTCGCGGATACTTATCTCCGTCGATGGCAACGGCAGTCCGATCGCCCCCGTGAAAGTCACACCCACCAGAGGATTGACGCAGCCCGCGGGGGAGGCTTCCGTGAGGCCCCAGCCCTGCGTGACCTCGCATCCTGTGACTTGCTTCCATCGCTCGGCGACCGCGCGTTGAACGGCCATACCGCCGCCGACGGTGGCAACCAGATGGGAGAAGTCGAGCGAGTCAAAACCGGCAGTGTTCAAGAGCGCATTGAATAAACTATTCACTCCCATGAAAAACATCGGCGGATGGGCACGCAACTCTTTTACAAATCCCCCGAAATCGCGCGGGTTCGGTATCAAATGGCCGGCGCCTCCCAGGGAAGTGAACAGCAGGCAGTTCGCGGTAAGTGAAAAGATGTGATAGAGCGGAAGCGCGCACACATATCTGGTGTTATCGAGCTCCACCTGTTTAAACCACGCACGCGATTGCAGCACATTCGCGACCATGTTTCCGTGGGTGAGCATCGCCCCTTTGGATACGCCGGTAGTACCCCCGGTGTATTGAAGATAGGCAATATCTTCATGATTAAGACTCACGGGTTTGAGGGTTTCGGGCGCGCTGCTCAATATCGACTTAAGTGACCTTGATCCCTCGATTTTCCAGGCGGGAATCTTGCGCTGCACGTGACGCAACACGAAATTGACCAGCGCGCCCTTGGGAAAGCCAAGCAGATCGCCCACCGCCGTCACGATCACGTGGCGCACCGCTGTCGATGGCAGCGCCTGCTGCGCGATAGAGGCAAAGTTCTCCAGCACCACCAGCGCCACTGCGCCCGAATCCCGCAATTGATATTCGAGTTCCCTTTCGGTGTAGAGCGGGTTCGTGTTGACCACGGCGAGGCCGGCGCGCAGCGCCCCACACATCACCACCGGGTACTGCAAAATATTCGGGAGCATGATTGCGATTCGATCGCCGCGCTGCAAACCCTGGCTTTGCAGCCAGGCGCCGAAGCGCGCTGATAGGCTATCGAGTTCCGCATAGCTGAGCTGGTGATCCATCTGCAGGTATGCGACCCGATCTGCGAAGTTCTTGCAGCTCAGCTCGATCAGCGCCTTTAGGGAGGAATATTCGCTCGGATCGATGTCCGGAGGCGTGCCCGCCGGGTACTGCTTCAGCCAGATTCGGTCCATCCCTCGCTCCCGCCGGCGGTTACCGGCCGTTTTTAGTCACCGCTTCCGCAACAGAGGCTTGAGCACAGGCCAAACATTATCCAGCACAACGGACTGCCCGGCCTCATTCGGGTGCAGTCCATCGGCTTGCATAAGTGTGGGGCGATCGGCGACGCCTTCGAGCAAAAACGGCACCAAGGCAGCATGGTGTCGGCGGGCCAACTCCTGGAACAGGGCCGCAAATCCTGCCGTGTAACGCTCTCCGTAGTTGGGCGGCATCCGCATTCCCGCCAGGACTACTGTGCGATTGTCGGCCGAGGCGAGGGAGATGAGGGCCTCCAGGTTTGTGCGCGTTGTCTCGAGCGGCAAGCCTCGCAATCCGTCGTTAGCACCCAGTTCCAGTATGACGATTGTCGGTGCCTGGGCGGACAAGACGTGTGGCAAGCGCGCCAGGCCACCGGTCGTGGTCTCGCCGCTGACGCTGGCATTCACCACCTGGAATCCGTACCCTTCGTGCTGCACGCGCTTCGCCAGCAGACTTACCCAGCCCTTTTCGACCGCGATGCCGTAACCGGCGCTGAGGCTGTCCCCGTACACCAAGATCAGCGGCTTCCGAGGCGACGCCTCGGCTGCGGCCGCCGCAGGCCACGTAAACCACAGGCACAATAGGATGACGATGGATCGTGACATTGTTCTTTGCGCTGATCGAGTGAGCAAGCAGGTTAGCAGTCCCGAGGGTCCGCTGACCATCGTGCGTGATGTTTCCTTTGCGATTCGGGCGCACGAGAGCGTGGCAATCGCCGGGCCCTCCGGGGCCGGCAAGTCCACCTTGCTGGCATTGCTGGCGGGATTGGACACGCCCAGTTCGGGCAAATTGTGGCTGGCAGGCGCCGACCTGACGGTACTCGATGAAGACGGCCGCGCGCGACTGCGCGCCGAGCGGGTGGGGTTCGTGTTCCAGTCCTTTCACCTGGTGCCGGCGCTGACGGCTCTGGAAAATGTCATGTTGCCGCTGGAATTGCGCGGTGCGCCCAACGCGCGGGACCGTGCGCAGCAAATGCTGGCGCGCGTGGGACTGTCCATGCGGGCCAGCCACTATCCACGGCAACTTTCAGGCGGCGAACAACAGCGCGTGGCCATGGCGCGCGCGGCGGTCGGTGACCCGACGGTGCTGTTCGCCGACGAGCCTACGGGCAATCTGGATACGGTGACCGGCGAGCGGGTCATTGAACTGCTGTTCGAGCTCAATGCCGCCGCGCAGACCACACTGGTGCTCGTCACTCACGATACGGCGCTGGCGGGCCGTTGTGGGCGGGTGCTGCGGATGGACAGCGGGGCCCTGGTGTAGCTGATGCGCATGCTGAGCATGGCCCTGCGATCGCTGCGCCGCGAGTGGCGGTCGGGAGAACTGGCGGTACTTTGGGTATCGGTGGCCGTTGCGGTGGCCGCTCTCACGGGCGTTGGCTTTCTGGTCGATCGCATCGGTCGCGCCGTGCAGGATCAGGCCAACGAAGTGCTGGCGGCCGATGCGCGCGTCGAATCCGCCGAAGCGCTGGATGCAGGACTGCAGCAACGTGCCCAGGCGCTGCAGCTTCGTACCGCGCGACTGACCACGATGCTCTCGGTGGTCTACAACGGTGATACCAGCCAGCTTGCCAACATTCGCGCCGCCAGTTCGGCATACCCGCTGCGCGGGCGGCTCACGGTGGCCGGAGCACCCTTCGGGGTGGGTGTGACCGTGCATGGGATCCCGGCCCTCGGTGATTGCTGGCCCGACTCGAGGCTGGCGGCGGCGCTGGGGGCGGGCGTGGGTTCCACGCTGAGCGTGGGTGCGCGCACCCTGCGCGTCAGCCGAATTCTTGTCGGTCGACCTGATCAGGGCTCGACGTTTGTGGAGTTCGCGCCCGCACTGCTGATCAACGATGCCGATCTGGCAACGACCCGGCTGGTGCAGCCCGCGAGCCGCATGCAGTACGACTTGCTCCTGGCCGGCAGCCCGCGTGCCATAGCGAGCTATCAGGCCTGGTTTAAGGGACATGCGCGACTTGGCGAAAAATTAGAAACCGTGGCCGATGCCAGCCCGCAAATCGGGGAGGCCGCACGACGCGCCGGACGCTTTCTGGCGCTCGCCAGCATAGTGGCGGTACTGCTGTGCGCCGTCGCGGTGGCCATGAGCGCACGCTCCTACCTCGCTCGGCATTTGGATGCCGTCGCTCTGATGAAAACCCTCGGTGCGCAGCGCCGCTTCGTCCTCGGCGTTCACGCCCTCCAGCTTTTCTTGCTGGCGATCGCGGCGACACTGGTGGGTTCGCTGGGCGGCTGGCTGACGCAACTTTGGCTGCTTCGGGCGCTGGCCGGATTTTTGCGCACCGATCTGCCGTCCGCTGGCTGGATCCCGGTCATTGTTGGTCTGGTGGTCGCCATCGCCATGCTCGCAGGCTTCGCTCTGCCATCGCTCCTGCAGCTGACGCAGGTCCCGGCGCTGCGGGTGCTGCGCCGAGATACCGGACCCCCTCCGCTGCGTCTGTGGCTGGCGCTTGCGCCGGCGGTCCTGGCCGTCATGGGCATCATCTACGGGACGCTGGGCCAGTGGACCTTAAGCCTGGCATTTATGGGCGCGCTCGCCGCCACCATCGCAGTGCTGGCGGCCGGCGCGTGGGGTCTGGTAATACTTGCCGAACGGGCCCGCGGCCGGGCCGGTCTTGTGCTGCGCCAGGGCCTGGCCAGTCTCTCGCGACGCCGGATCGCCAGCATGGTGCAGGTAATCGCCTTCGGGCTGGGCATCACGCTGTTGCTGGTGCTCACCACACTGCGGCGCGACCTGATCCACGACTGGCGTGCCACGCTGCCCCCGGGCGTGCCCAATTATTTCTTTGTCAACATCCCTGCCGACCAGCGGGAGAGTTTTCGCGGCGCTCTTGCGGCGACCGGTGCGAAACCCGAGCGCATGCTGCCCATGGTGCGCGGGCGACTGGCCTCGATCAATGGCGTTGCGATCAGCGACCTCCCAAAGCACAGCGACTTGGCCGAGCGGGAACAAAACCTCACCTGGTCGATGGAATTGGGGGATGACAATCGCATCACCGAGGGGCACTGGTGGACTGAGAGCGATTTAGGCAAGCCCCTTGTCTCGCTGGCCAGCGAGTTCCAGGCCTCCCTTGGGCTGAAGCTCGGCGATCGGCTCACCTTCGATGTGGCCGGGGAGCGGATCGATGCAAAAGTGGCGAGCTTCCGGAAGGTGAAGTGGGACAGCTTTCGCCCCAATTTCTTTATTGTGTTCCCGCCGGGGCTGCTGGATTTCGCGGCCGGCAGCTACATGACCAGCGCCCGCTATGAGCCGGTAGGTGGCGGTGGACTGACGGCGTTGGTGCGTCGTTTCCCCAGCGTGTCGATATTCAACGTCGGAGACCTGCTCGCCCAGGTGCGCGCTGTCATCGACAAAGCGGCCACCGCCGTGCAGAGCGTGTTTGCCTTTACGCTGTTGGCCGGCGTCACCGTGCTGCTCGCCGCGGTTCAGTCCAGTCGCGATGAACGGCGTTACGAGACGGCGATCTTAAGGGCACTGGGCGCCAGTCGCCGCCTGCTGGTCGGAAGTACGCTGGTGGAATTTGCAGGGCTAGGACTCCTGGCCGGAGTGCTAGCGGCCACGGTCGCGGCCTTCGGCGGGCTGCTGCTCGCGCGCGAACTCGAACTGCGCTATCGGTTCGATGCCCTGATGTGGCTGACCGGTGTAGCGGCTACCGTTTCGATGATGGGAATCAGCGGCTGGCTTGCTATGCGGCCCGTGCTCAACAAGCAGCCAAGATCCGTGCTGAACTAAAGCGCGATTTTAGTGAACGATGCCCACCGTGACCCAGGCCTGGGCGAGGGCATCGCCGTGCAGAGTCAGAGCCTCGATGACGAACTGATATACCCCGGGCCCCAGGGCCGTGGTATTCAACGACAGGCGCAGATCGCCGTTGGAGTCCCGCAGCAGGTAGTTGATGACCTCGACGCGTCCCTGGTCCTGACGGTCGATGGTGACGCGAAACGCCGTGAATTTCGACCACGACATGTCAATCTTCAGGTCGGCCATCTGGGCGCCGCCACCACCGAGTACAGTGGCCGGACGAGCTGAAGGCGCCGTGCGGCTGGGTATCAGGCGCACGGTGCGGGTGCTCGTGGCCGGCTCGAGCGGTTGCTCGGCGACCTGATGACGAAGCGCGCCAATCATCGAATCGCGCCCGGAAATCTTGCTCGCGAAAACCAGGGCGGCAATGCCTGCGGCAAGAGCCAGCGCGGCCACCGCGATCAGAACCGGCACTCCTTCCCACCAGGCGCGCGGCTTGGCCTCCCAGGGCAGAGCCACGCCGCCCGCTTCGAGCAATCGCAAGGCCGCGTGGACACGCTCGGCCATCCCCAGCTCCTGTATGAACTCCGGATGCTGGCGGCAGTAACGCTCGAAATCGTGCGTCCCCCTGAGCGGAAGGCGCCCGGCGATGTAGCGTTCGGCAATCTGGTTGCGCAGTATGAACTCGCGGTCCATTTCCACGGAGGCCGGTATCACCGGAATGCTTTGTGTGGCGCTCACAGCGGGCTGCGGTGGCACGTAGGCGGGCGGCTCGTCCTTCGTGGGCGGCGGCATGATGAGCGGCGCGGTACGCATCTTGGGTCGGTTATGCCATAAACTCAGTCTTGAGAGTATCGTGCCTCGTGCAAGGGCAGACACATGGGCGTTGGATCACAGTTCCGGGCAGCATTCGATGCGGTGCGAACTGGGTCGCACTTTCGCGTCCACGCGTGTCACACTTTTTTAAGCGCCCGTGCGGCGTTTGCGGAGTCGGGTGGATGAATAACTGGAAGCTGTCCTTGGCACTGGCCTGTGCCCTGGCCTGTGGTGCGCCGCGTATTTGTGGCGCACTCCCCGACGAGTCGGCACTGACGATCTACAGCTCGCAGCAGCCCGGTGCGATAGCGGCCGACTTCTATCGGCCGGTTCCAGGTGGCGCGCTGCCGGCGGCCGCCTCGGTGCCCGGTTACGCGCTCGTCCGTCAGGATCGCGACGTGCAGGTGGCCTCAGGGCGCTCGAGCCTGCATTTTACCGACGTGGCCGGCCTCATCGATCCGACGACCGTGACATTTTCAGTGCCGGCGAACCCCGGCGTGCGCGTCATCGAGCAAAATTTTCAGTTTGACCTGGTCAGCACGCCCAAGCTTCTGCTGCGCTACCTGGACCGAACAATCACCGTGGAACGCAATGCCGGCAATTCAACATCGACGCTGACCGGCACGCTGCTGTCCGCCGCCGACGGATTGGTGTTGCGCGCGAGCGATGGGAGCGTCTACGCGCTCAATGGCTACTCGGAACTGAAGTTTCCTGAATTGCCCGGCGGATTGATTACCCAGCCCACGCTGGTCTGGGAACTCGATTCGCCGGTCTCGGGCAACTCAGCGCGCGCGCGTGAGCTATCAGACTGGGGGCATCACCTGGTGGGCGGACTACAACGCGGTCTATAGCGAAGGCAAAGGCAGTGGCGGCGGTACGCTGGACCTCTCGGCGTGGGTCAGCATCATCAACCAGTCGGGCACCTCTTATAAGGACGCGCACCTCAAGCTGGTCGCGGGCGATGTCAATCGAGTGCAGCCTACCCCGCGCCGCCTTGGCTACGCTCCCATGGCCAAGGAGGCGATGGCCGTAGACAGCACCGGATTCGTGGAGAAGCCGTTCGATGAGTTTCACTTGTACACGCTGGGCCGCGCCACGACGCTGCCGAACAATTCCACCAAGCAGATCGAGCTGTTTCAGGCGGCGCGGCAGGTTCCTGCCCGGCGGCTGTTGATCTACGACGCGCTGGGCGATCAATCCTTTGGGGAACCCTATACCGAGCGCAATCCCGGTTTCGCGAGCAACACCAAGGTCGCCACCTACCTCGAATTCCGGAACGACGCCGCTTCCGGACTCGGCATACCGCTCCCGGCCGGGCGGGTGAGGGTCTCGCGCATGGACAGCGCGGACGGGAGCGCCGAGTTTATTGGCGAGGATGCGATCGACCACACTCCGAAGGACAGCACCGTCAAGCTGAAGCTGGGCAATGCCTTCGACGTTACCGGTGAGCGTCGTCAGTCAGATTTCAAGATCGACACCCGCGCGCGCTGGGTCGAGGAAGAAATAGAAATCACCCTACACAACCACAAGGCACAGCCGGTCGATGTGCAGGTGCGCGAGCCCCTGTACCGCTGGAGCAACTGGCAGTTGCTGTCCCACTCCCCTGAGTACCGCAAGGACAGTGCGCAGCTCATTCATTTTGACGTGACCGTGCCTAAGGACGGCACGGCGATGGTCCGATACCGGGTGCGGTACAGCTGGTAGGCCATGGGCAAACCTGAGGACAAGCGTCCCGGCAACAAGCGACTTCCGGCGCGCGAGGGCCTGAGCTACGACTCGCGCGGCAACGCGGTGTGGCAATGGGCCGTGGATTCGGGCCGACACCTGATCGATTCCACGACGCATCTTCTCAAGCGCCTGGAGGTGCCCGGGCTCAAGCTGGAAGAAGACGCGAGCACTCAGGAAAAGAAATCCGCTGTCCAGTCCGGCCCGGACCAAGGGGGCGCGATTGAGGGTTACGATCCCTATGGCCACAGGCGCGTCGCGCCGGGGCCGCGCCCGAACGATCACGAAACCAGTTTCAGCACCAAAGCCTCGTCGGTCGTGGTGGCGGCGGCTGTTTCGGCGGGACTGAACGGGTCGAGGTAGTCCAGGCCCGCCACCGCCAGCCAGCGGCCCGCGGCCGCGTTATCGACCCGCTTGGCAATGCAATGGATCCCCAGCACCCGTGCGATGTGCGTGCACGCCGAAAGCAGGGCGCGCGGAAAGCGCTCGTGCATGGCCTCGCTCGTGAGCTCGGCGCTGAGCTTGAGCATCCGAATGGTCTTGTTCCTGAGCAGGAACAGCGCCGACTCGTTGAGTTCGAAATCATCGAGCACCACCCGGCAGCGGTGTTGATCGCACAGCTCGAGCAGGGGGTGCAGCGCCTCGGGCTCAACGCTCCAGGCCGCCGCGGGCACGATCAGCATCACCATGCCATCATCGAGCGGGTTGCGGCTGAGGCTGGCCGCCATTCGGCTTGCAAATCCCGGCATCCAGCGCCGCACTCGCCGAGATCGGCACCGCGAAGCTCGCCGGCTTGCTTACATACTGCTGGCGCTTCTGTGCCAGCCAGTCCACGACGTGCTCGAACACCGCAGCGTCGTGCAAAGCGCCGACCGGATTGATCACCACCTCGTATCGGCGCGTGCCGCTGCCTGACTGGAGCCGTATGTACTTACGCGCCCGCACCGGAGTGAGTTCAGGCAGGTTGAGGGGCACATTGTCATCGCGAGCCAGGGTCAGGCTCGACTGGCTGCTGGTCTTTTCGGTGTGTGGGGCGAGCAGCGCGCCGAATCGGTGCAGCGAGGCCAGAAGGGCCGGGCGTGACCACGCGCTCATCATCGATGGCGCTGCGTTCCACGAAGGCGCACAGCACGCCGATGCAGTTTGCAAGCGGATCGCGCGCCGCCACGAACAGGGCGCGCCTTCCATCCTCGAGCTTGCGGTGAATTTGTTCACGGTAGGGTTCGAGCGCGAACACATCGAGAGCTGAGAGCACCAGAGCGAGTTCGTCGGGGCCGACGGTGCCGGCGCTGAGCCACAGCGTCTCACCGGCCGAATCGTGCAGGGAAATGGCCTGGGGTCGCCAGGCGCCGAGCGCCTCGAGCAGCGCCTGACCCAGCTCGTCCGGAATGGGCCGGCGCGGGTTTCCGGAGCCCATTTTCTCAGACATCTTGGACATAGCGCCTATGATGGTGGATCGCTGTGAACGCCACCGTGACGCCACTCGCGTTCCACCGCGATGCCCGGATTTCAGTAGACTTGTCATAATTTGGCGTGGCCCGAGGCCGGAGGTGTTTTCGTGTACCGCGCTCCCGTCGATGACCTACGTTTTACACTCGAGCATCTGCTGGATGCCGGCCAACTGGCAAAGCTCCCTCTGTACGAGGAATTTTCCATAGAACTGGCGGCCGCAGTGCTCGAGCAGGCCGATCAGTTGGCCACCGGCGTGCTCGAACCCATCAATCAGGAGGGCGATCGCGTCGGGGCGAGCTGGACCCCTTCGGGCGTGAGTCGCGGCGCCCGGGTTTGCCGAGGCCTACCGGCAGTACGTGGCCGGCGGCTGGCCGCAACTGGGCATCGAGTCCGAACTCGGCGGGCAGGGCGCGCCGTTCGTCCTGGTCAGCGCGGTGGAGGAAATCTGGTACGGGGCGAACATGGCTCTGATGCTTTGCCCGATGCTCTCGCGCGGGGCGATCGAGGCCCTGCAGCTGGTCGGATCAGAGGAACTGAAGAGCATCTACCTGCCGCAGATGATCAGTGGAAACTGGTCCGGCACCATGGTGCTCACGGAAGCGCAGGCCGGCTCGGATCTTGGAGCGATCCGTACGCGCGCTGCGCCCGCCGGGAATCACTACCTGCTCTCGGGACAGAAGATCTTTATCAGTTACGGCGATCACGATATGACCGAGAATATCGTGCACCTGGTGCTGGCAAGGATCGAGGGCGCTCCTGCGGGCGTGAAGGGACTGTCGCTGTTCCTGGTGCCGAAATTCATTCCCGATGCACAAGGCAAGCCCGGGCCGCACAACGACGTGCATTGCCTGTCGATCGAACACAAGCTCGGCATACACGCCAGTCCCACCTGCGTGCTGTCCTTTGGAGCGGATACCGGCGCCATCGGGTTCCTGGTGGGCGAGGCCAACCGCGGTCTGGAGTGCATGTTCATCATGATGAATGCCGCTCGCTTGTCGGTCGGCGTGCAGGGAATCGGGCTTGCCGAGCGCGCCTTGCAGCAGGCGAGCGCCTGGGCGCACGGCCGCGCCCAGGGTCGGCCGATCGGCTCGCAGAGCGCGCACATCGCTCCCGATCACTCACCATCCGGATGTGCGCCGGATGCTGCTGACCGTACGCTCGGGCGTCGAGGCGATGCGCGCACTCGCGTTGTACGCGGCGCTGCAGCTTGATCTGGCGCGCGCCGCCACCGAGGCGGGCGAGCGCAGCGCGGCCCTGGCACGCGGCGAACTGCTGATCCCGATCGTCAAAGGCTGGGGCACCGAATACGGAACCGAACTGGTGTCGCTGGGCCTTCAGGTCCACGGCGGCATGGGATACATCGAGGAAACCGGCATCGCCCAGACGCTGCGCGATGCGCGCATCACCACCATCTACGAGGGCACGACCGCGATCCAGGCCAATGACTTGCTCGGCCGAAAGCTCGGCTCGCGACGGCGGCGCGGCCATGCGCGCCCTGGTGGCGCAGATCGCACTGGAACTGAAGGAACTGCCGGGCGATGCCGACGCTGAAGGATTGTCCGAGGTGCTTAGCGCCGCGCGCGAGGGCGTCAACGAGCTGCGCGCTGCCACCGAATCGCTCCTGAACAACTTGCGCGCAGCCCCCGCGGTGGCGTATGCGGTCAGTGTGCCGTACCTGCGCCTGTGCGGCGTGACGCTCGGTGGGTGGCTGATGGCGCGCGCCGCGCGCATCGCCGCCTCGCACCTTACGAAAGCGGGCGAGCAGCGCGGCTGGCGTTCGAAACTGCAAAGCGCGCGTCACTACGCGGCGCAGAGCCTGCCGCTGGCGCTGGGCCTGTCGCGCACCGTGCAAAGCGGCGGCGCCTCGGTCGCCGCGGCCGAGGTGGATCTGCTTTAGCTTTGCCTAGCCGATCGTCATCAGTTTGGCGTTACCGCCCGCGGCGGCGGTATTGGTGCTGATGCTCACCTCGGCGAGCAGCATCTCAAGCATGTAGTCCTCGCTCCCGGAAGCAAGCCCGGCGCTGCTCGTGCCCTGCACGATGATGATCGGCCCCTCGAGCCGGGCGGCACTCTTGTTCAGTTGCCCCAATTTTTCCTGATCACCGGCAAACAGCACCGCGCTGATCTCCTGGGCATTGGTCCACTCGCGCACCGTGTCGATGCACGCGGAAGTTTCCGGGGGAAGTGCGGCCAGCGTACGCGAGGCCGGATTATCGGCCTGAAGCACCGCGCGATTCCCGGTGGCCAGTATCGCCCCCAGTTGCAGCAGCAGGCCCGCTTCCGTCTCGGCGAGCGCCACGATCCGTCCGCGCGGCTTGAGCAGATAGACATTGCGCTCGCCGACCGGGCCGGGCAATTCCTGCAACGCTCCGACATTGGAGAGTGCCAGGTACTGAGCCACGCGCGCTGCAATTTCCGCGAAGCCACGCGATCTCAAGAAATCTTTGTAGGCGAGCGTTGCGGCGAGCTGCCTGAGCGCCTCGGCCTTGGGCGGGGCCACGGGCGGGCGCAGGAGCTTGGGCGGCGCAGCCAGGAGCCGTAGCAGGTACAAAGGCCCGCCGGCCTTAGGTCCGGTTCCCGACAGGCCATGTCCGCCGAAGGGTTGGACACCGACCACCGCGCCGATCAGATTGCGGTTGACGTAGATGTTTCCTGCACTGATCCGCTCACTCACCGTGGCGATGGTTTCATCGATCCGCGTGTGCAGTCCGAAGGTCAGTCCGTAGCCGGTCCCGTTGATGGCCTCGATGAGCGATCCCAGATCCGCGCGCCGGAAGCGCAGCACGTGCAGCACCGGGCCGAACACCTCGCGTTGCACATCGGAGATGGCGCCGATCTCAATCAGGGTGGGCGGCACGAAAGTGCCGCGCGCCGCCGAGACCGGAAGCACAGATTGTTCGACCCCGTGTCCGGACTTGCGCATGGCCACGATGTGCGAATCGATGTTCTGGCGCGCTTCCTCGGTGATGACCGGACCCACATCGGTGGCCAGGCGGTCCGGATTTCCGACGCACAGCTCGCGCAGGGCGCCCTTGAGCATGATGAGGACGCGTTCGGCGATGTCCTCCTGCAGGCACAGAATCCGAAGCGCCGAGCAGCGCTGGCCGGCACTGTCGAATGCCGAGGCGATGACATCGGCCACCACCTGTTCGGGCAGGGCGGAGGAATCAACGATCAGCGCGTTCTGCCCCCCGGTCTCGGCGATGAATGGAACCGGCGTGCCCGCCGGCGTCAGGCGGGCGGCGAGCTGCCCCTGAATCAGGCGCGCCACCGCGGTGGAACCGGTAAAGATCACGCCGCAAACACGCCGGTCCGCGACCAGCGCGGCTCCGACCTCGCCCGCGCCGGGAAGAAATTGCAGCGCGCCGCGCGGTATTCCGGCTTCGTGCAGGAGGCGCACTGCGGCCGCCGCGATGAGCGGGGTTTCCTCGGCGGGCTTGGCGATCACGGTATTGCCGGCCGCCAGCGCCCCGGCCAGCTGGCCCACAAAAATGGCCAGCGGGAAATTCCAGGGCGAGATGCACACCACCGGCCCGAGCGGACGATGGGTGTCGTTCTGGAACGAGGAACGTACCTGCGCCCCGTAGTAGCGCAGGAAATCGACCGCCTCGCGTACTTCGGCGATCGCATTGGGGAGCGATTTGCCCGCTTCGCGTACGATCAGGCCGAGCAGTGTCGGCGTGCTCTCGAGCAGATCGGCGGCGCGCCACAGCGCCGCGGCTCGCTCGCCCGGTGCGATGCCCGACCATTGCGGCAAGGCGGCCAGTGCCTGCTCGCACGCCGTATCGACATCGTTGGGACTGGATTCGACCACGTACCCGACCACATCGTGCCGATCCGCGGGATTGGTCACCGAGCGGCCGATGCCCTGCGGCCGTGGAGCTCCCCGATCCGGCCGGCGCGTTGAGCAGAGGCACGGCCCGATAACTGATCTGGCTCGCGCCCGGAAGCACCGCCGCCAGCGCCGCCAGCTGCCGTTCGCTGGCCAGGTCCAGGCCTGCGGAATTGCGGCGCTCGGCGCCGAACAGCTCCGGTGGCAAAGCGATCTTCGGGTGCGGCGCGCCCAAGGGCGTGAGCGCGCGGGCGAGCGTCACGGGATCTTCGATCAGCTCATCAATCGAGACCTCCGGATCGGCGATGCGGTTGACGAAGGATGTGTTGGCGCCGTTCTCAAGCAGACGCCTCACCAGGTAGGCGAGCAGCGTTTCGTGGCTCCCGACGGGCGCATAGATGCGGCAGGGACGGCGGAGCTTGTCCTCGCCCACCACTTCCTCGTACAGCGGCTCGCCCATTCCGTGCAGGCACTGGAATTCGTACTGGCCGGCATAGAAATTGCCACCGGCCAGCTTCATCACGGTGGCCAGCGTGTGCGCGTTGTGCGTGGCGAACTGCGGGAACACGGCATCCGGGGCGCTCAGCAGCCGGCGCGCGGCGGCCAGATAGGACACATCGGTGTGGACCTTGCGCGTGTAGACCGGAAAGTCGGCCTGGCCCTCGACCTGCGCGCGCTTGATCTCGCTGTCCCAGTAGGCGCCCTTGACCAGCCGAATCATCAGGCGGTGCTTGGAGCGGCGCGCCAGGTCGATCACCCAGTCGATCACGTAATGACAGCGTTTCTGGTAGGCCTGCAAAACAAAGCCGATCCCGTTCCAGCCGGCCAAGTCCGGGTCGAAACACAGCGATTCGAGCAGGTCGAGCGAGATCTCCAGCCGATCCGCCTCCTCGGCATCGATGTTCAGCGCGATGTCGTAGCGGCGCGCGAGCAGCGCCAGGTTTTTCAGGCGCGGCAGCAGCTCGGAGCGAACCCGCTCCAGCTGCGAGCGCGAGTAACGCGGGTGCAAGGCCGATAATTTCACCGAGATGCCGGGCCCCTCGTAGACACCGCGCCCTGCGGCGGCGGCGCCGATCGCGTGGATCGCCCGTTCGTAGTCGGCGTAGTAGCGCTGCGCGTCGGCCGCGGTCACCGCGGCCTCTCCAAGACAATCGTAGCTGTAGCGGAAACCCTTCGCCTCCATCGCGCGGCTGTTGGCGATGGCCTCCTCGATGGTCTGCCCGGTCACGAACTGCTCGCCCATCATGCGCAGGCCCAGGTCCACCCCCTTGCGGATCAAAGGTTCACCGCCCCGGCCGATGATCCGCGTAATCGCCGCGGTGAGGCCGCCTTCCGAGCTCGTGGCCGTGAGCTTGCCGGTGATCAGCAGCCCCCAGGTGGCGGCGTTGACGAACATCGAGGGGCTGTTGCCCAGATGGGCCTGCCAGTCGGCCGTGGAGATCTTGTCGCGGATCATGGCATCGCGGGTGGCCGAGTCCGGGATGCGCAGCAGCGCCTCGGCCAGGCACATGAGCGCGATGCCCTCCTGGCTGGAGAGCGAATATTCCTGGATCAAACCCGCCACGCTCCCGCCGCTGTCGAGTTTTTTCCGGCGCAGCGCCACCACCAGCTCGCGGGCCAGCGCCCGCGCGGCCTTGGCCTCGTCCGGCTGCAGGCTCGCATCGGCCAGGAGCGGTGGCAGGCACTCGGTCTCCGCTCGCCGGCACGCATCGGTGATTCGGGCGCGCAGCGCGCTCTGGGCCTGCACGCCCTGGGCAAATTCCTTAAAGGGACCGGGCGCCCCGATCGTGTCCTTGGCCGCCACCGCTCCTAACCTCGACCCAAGACCGGCACCATGTTGGCAAGGAAGAACTCGATCAGTGCCTTGACCCCCGGGGAACTCGCCCGCCGCAGGTCCGAGACCGCGTGCAGTTCCAGCAGGTCGGCGACCTGCCACTCGGGCAGCACGCGCTCGAGCTTGTTCATCGAGAGGCCCATCCGGCACAGGAACTCCGGCAGCACCCCGATGCCCGCCCCCGCCGAGGTCGCCGCATGGACCACGGCCGGATCGGTGACCGTCAGACCGAGGCGTGAGGGCGATCTGGGCCTGCGTGCGGCCGCGATGCAATCGAAGTTCCGTGACCAACTGACCGGGGACCAGCACGGCATGCTGGGTGAGATCGGAGGGCTGGCTGATCGGAGCATGCGCGCGAAGATAAGCCGGCGTGGCGCAGAGGATCACCGGAGGCCGGCCGAGCGCCGTGCCCACCAGACCCTCACGCTGAGGCGGGCCGTTCTGGAACAACACGTCCCACAGCTCGCCGGGCTCATCGGGAACCGCCAGGGCCATCTCCACTTCGAGGGGAATGTCGGGGAACCGCTCCATAAACCGCGGCAGGAGCGGGGCCAGCAACAAGCGGCCGTAGGCCGGATCGGCCAGCACGCGCAGGCTCCGCCGCCCTTCTTCAAGGGGCGTCATCTCGCGTCGCACCGCGGCCGTTTCAGCGGCAATGCGCTGTGCGCGAGGGAGCAGTGCCCGGCCCGCATCGGTGAGCGCCACCCGGCGGGTCGTTCGCGTCAAAAGACGCGCGCCCACGCGTTTTTCGAGACTCTGGACGGCGCGGCTCACGGCCACCTTGGGCACGCCCACTGCGCGGGCGGCGGCGGTGAATGAGCCCAGTTCGACCACCTGGGCAAACGCGGTCAGCTCGGACGGAAGCCACATGGATGTAACATATATGATTCAATACGGCGCAGACAAGCCCTATTGGAGCTCAAATCGCAATTGTAGCCGCGGAATGCGGTCAGCTGGTTTGGAGCGCCACCCGCAATCCCTCGATCGACATCTGGACCGCCAGGGCCACCAGGAGAAGTCCCATGAGCCGTTCGATCGCGAGCAGTCCGCGCCGGCCGAGGAAGTCGCCGATGTAGCCCCCCAGCACCAGAATCACGGCGCTGAGCAGCCACGCACAACTGAGTGCGAGCAACCACTCGGGCCAGCGCTGGGGCTCGCGACTCATCAACAAGAGCAGCGTGGCCAGCGTCGAGGGACCGGCCACGTAGGGGATGGCCAACGGCACCAGGAAGGGCTCGCCCTTGATGTTTTCCGCCAGCGTGTTCTCCGTCGAGGGAAACACCATGCGCAGGGCGATCAGGAACAGGACGATGCCGCCGGCGATCGTCAGGGCGGGGCCCGAAATGTTCAGGGCGTGCAGCAGGTGCTCGCCGAAAAACAGGAACATCACCAGCACCGCGTAGGCGATCAGCAGTTCCCGGATGACCACGCGCTTTCGGCGGCTGGCCGGCACCGAGCGCAGGGCCGTGACGAAAAGGAGGATGTTTCCCAGCGGATCCATCACCAGGAAAAGCACGATTGCGGCCGACAGCAGGGTCATGACCGCCGCATCTTAGGGTCCAGGGCATCCTTTCACCACAGTGAAACGGTGCGTGCGCGGCCTAGCTTCTGCCAGCGGCAAGCAGGGCGGCAAGCACGGGGCC
Organism: uncultured Gammaproteobacteria bacterium; assembly: GCA_963717335.1. Classification (GTDB taxonomy): domain Bacteria; phylum Pseudomonadota; class Gammaproteobacteria; order Steroidobacterales; family Steroidobacteraceae; genus FEN-1191. The sequence goes on from CAVQVZ010000008.1 coordinate 118,009, forward strand.
GGTGTCGGGACGCACGCCGCGCCACAAAAGGAAGGACTCGGCGGCCTGTTCCACGAGCATCCCCAGACCCATCACGGCGCGCGCTGCCCCGTGTTTCCGGGCCCAGCTCACGAACACCGTGTCGCGCTCGCCATAGGCGCAGTCGTAACACAGGCTCTGCGGGCCCAGGGCGCCTTCGGGCACCGAGGGCAATTCACCGCGCAGGCTGGCCGAGGTGGCATTGACGATGAGCCCGTAGGGCGCCGCACCGTCTCGGGCGGTGGCGCGCTGTACCGGGCCCACATCGGAAAATTCCTCCGCCAGCGCCTCGGCCTTCGCAGCGTCGCGATTGGAAATCGTCACGGAGGCGGCACCGCCTTCGAGCAGGGGGGCAATGATGCCGCGCGCCGCACCGCCCGCCCCGAGCAGAAGGACACGCTCGCCTCGCAGCGTGAAGTGCAAATTGGCGCTGAGGTCCCGCACCAGCCCGGCGCCGTCCGTGTTATCGCCCGTGAGCGAGCCCTCCGCGGTGCCCGGCCAGGCCGCGCGCCAGCGTATTGACCGCCCCGGCGCGGCGGGCGCGCGGCGTCAGCGTGTCGGCCAGCTCAAGCGCGCTGTGCTTGTGGGGGACGGTGACGTTGAGCCCGCGCCCTCCGTCGTTGAAGAACTCGCGCAGCGCACGCGCAAAGCCCGCGACTCCCACATCGATCAGGCCGTACTGCATCTTCTCGCGCGTCGCGGCGGCGAACAGCGCGTGGATCTGCGGGGATTTGCTGTGCCCGATGTGCTCGCCGATCACGGCGTAGCGATCAATGCTGCTCATGCGCGACCCATCGGACCAGAGTTCCGCCCTGGCGCTGGGCGCCGAGCGCACCGCCCAGCTCAGCAAGCCACTGCGCCATCTCAAGGTCAAGGCGATAGGGCGGGTTGATGATCATAAGCCCCGAGCCGTTGAGGCCGACGCGCGCATCGCGCGGATGGATCCACAACTCGGACACCAGGGCGGGCACCGGCAGGGCCTCGGCCGCCCGAGCCAGGGACGGGTGCAGTTCTTTCTCGTCCTTGATCGGGTACCACAGCGCGATGACCGCATTGGAAAGGCGTAAGAGAGCCTCACCGGTCGCGGCGATGGCGCGCGCCAGATCACCGCCCTGTTCCTCATACGGCGGATCGATCAGCACCAGTGCCCGTCGTTCCACGGGCGGCAGATGCGCGCGCAGGCCCTGGTAGCCATCGATGCACTCGCCGCGCATGCGTGGGTAGGGACCGAGCGCTCGTTCCAGGGCGCGGCATTCGGCGGCCTGTATTTCACAGCACAGCCCCCGATCCTGGACGCGCAGCGCCTGGGCGGCGAGCACGGGCGAGCCCGGATAGAGGGCGCCCGAACCGCTCCGGGCACGAATGTGCTCGAGCGCGGCCAGGTAGTTTTTGATCGGAGCGCTTTGGACAGGAGCGTCCTGCAGTGCGCCGATCCCGAGCCTTGCCTCGGCCCCCTGATGGGTATCGGCGCTGCCAAGATCGTACAGCCCCCGGCCCGCGTGGGTCTCCAGGTACAGGAAACCCTTGTCCTTGCGCTGGAGCGAGCCGATCAGGGCGAGCAGGGTCACGTGCTTGTGCACGTCGGCAAAATTGCCGGCGTGAAAGCTGTGGCGGTACTTCATGCGCGCGGCAGGCGCGCTTAGGCGCGTGGGCTGGCTTTCTTGCCCGCGGCGGAGGCTTTGGGGGCCGGCTTTCCCTTCGCCTTGGCCTTCGGCTTGGCCAGGCTCACTTTCTTGACCTTGGCCGTGGGCGCGGCGAGCGCGGCGACCGCCAGCGGCGCACTTTTCTCCTCAGCCACGGGAGCGGCGTTCTTGGCCGGGAACTTGCGCCCGAAGCGACCACGGGTCCCTTTGGCGGGCGCCGCGGCCAGAAGCGCCTGGCACTCCTCGAGCGAAAGGGTCTTGGGATCGCGATCCTTCGGAACGCGCGCGTTCTTGACCTTGTCGGTCACGTACGGCCCGTAGCGCCCGTTGAGCACCTGGATTTTCTCGGCCGCGAAGTCCTGGATGAGCCGGTTGGCATCGGCAATCGCCTTGGCCTGGATCACTTCGAGCGCACGTTCGAAGGTCACCGTGTACGGATCGTCTTCCTTGAGCGATACGTACTTCGGCCCGTACTTGATGTACGGACCGAACCGCCCGATCGCGGTAAGCACGGTCTCGCCTTCGGCCGTCTCACCGAGCGTGCGCGGGAGCTTGAAGAGCTCGAAGGCATCGGCGAGCTGGAGCGTGTCCATCTTCTGTCCGGGCCGAAGGCCCGCGAAGCGCGGCTTGTCCGCATCGTCCTTGGTGCCAATCTGCACGAAGGGGCCAAATCTCCCCATGCGCACGGTCACGGGCTTGCCGGAGGCCGGATCGGTGCCCAGCTCGCGCGCCTGCGCGACCTGCTCGCGGCTGACGTTCTTCTCGATCAGCTCGACCTGCCGGATAAAGGGCTTCCAGAATTTCTCAAGCGGCGTGGTCCAGGGTTCCTCGCCGCGTGCGACCGCGTCGAGCTCATCCTCCATCGCCGCCGTAAACCCGTACTCGACGTAGCGGTGGAAGTGCTCGGTCAGAAACCGGCCGACGATCCGGCCGATGTCGGTGGCGGTAAAGCGCCGGTTCTCGATCTCCACGTATTCGCGATCGCGGAGCGTGGAGATGATCGAGGCGTAGGTGGAGGGCCGGCCGATGCCGTACTCCTCGAGCGCCTTGACCAGCGAAGCTTCGGTGTAGCGCGGGGGCGGCTCGGTAAAGTGCTGTTCCGGATGGAGTCCGACCAGCCGCACCGTCTCGCCCACCTGCATCGGGGGCAACATGTGATCGCGAGTCGTCCTCCACGGCATCGTCGCGCCCCTCCTGATAGACCGCGATGTAGCCGGCCTTGATCAGCGTGGAGCCGTTGGCGCGAAGCAGGTGCCGTTCCGGGCCATCGTTCCCCGCCAGCATGTCGACCGCGACGGTATCGAACACGGCGTGCGCCATCTGGCAGGCGACCGCGCGCTTCCAGATCAGGCTGTAGAGCTTGAACTGGTCCGCCTCGAGGTATTTTTCGATGTCCGCGGGCACGATGGCCGCGGAGGTCGGGCGGACCGCCTCGTGCGCCTCCTGGGCGTTCTTGGACTTGGTGCGGTACACACGCACCTCCTCGGCGACCGCTTCCTTGCCGTAGAGCCGCTCGATGGTGGCGCGCATTTCGGCGACCGCCTCGGCCGCCAGGGCCACCGAGTCGGTGCGCATGTAAGTGATGAGTCCCACGCTCCCCTCGCCGATGTCGACGCCCTCGTAGAGCTGCTGCGCGGTGCGCATCGTGCGCTGCGCGGAGAAACCGAGCTTGCGCGAGGCTTCCTGCTGCAGGGTGGAGGTGGTAAAGGGCGGGGAAGGATTGCGGCGCCGCTGCTTGCGATCGATCGTGAGGACCTTCAGTTCCCGGGCCGGACCGCAGGCCGCGCTCAGGGCGGCCTCGGTGGAGCGAGCGCTGGTCTCGTTCGCGAAACTGAACTGCTCGACCTTGCGGCCGGAAAATTCCACCAGCTTGAGGGGAAAAGTTTGTTCGCTGTGCTCGCCCTCGGCGTCGATGGTCCAGTATTCCTGCGGCACGAACGCCGCGATCTGGTCCTCGCGCTCGCAGATCATGCGCAGCGCCGGGCTTTGCACGCGTCCGGCCGAGAGGCCGCGCCGCACTTTTTTCCACAGGAGCGGTGAGAGGTTAAAGCCCACCAGGTAATCGAGCGCGCGCCGCGCCTGTTGCGCGTTGACCAGGTCCAGCGACAGTTCGCGCGGGTGGTTGACCGCCTCGCGAATGGCATTCTTGGTGATTTCGTGGAAAACCACGCGATGCGAGCGCTTATCCTTCAGTTCGCCCCGTTCCTTGAGGATCTCGTACAGGTGCCAGGCGATCGCCTCGCCCTCGCGGTCCGGGTCGGTCGCCAGCACCAGCGCGTTGGATTTCTTGAGCGCCTTGGAGATGGCGGCGATGTGCTTTTCGTTGCGCTCGATCAGCCGGTACTGCATCGCGAAATCGTTGTCCGGATCGACCGCGCCTTCCTTCGGGATCAGATCGCGCACGTGACCGTAGGAGGCGAGCACTTCGTAGTCCTTGCCCAGGTACTTCTTTATCGTGCGCGCCTTGGCGGGCGATTCGACGATGACCAGGTTCTCGGCCACGGTTGCCGCGGCTCCTTTACTTCACGATTCCCAAAACGAAAAACCGCGGACAGGCCGCGGGTCTTGCCTGCACGCCGTGTTGAGCGACGCTCAATGCGGCACCTGCACCGGCAGTTCGTGCAGCATGTCTTCCATCCGCTCGCAGGCGGCCTCCTCGCCGGGCTGGCAGGACAGCACCATCAGTACCACCCATTTGACCTGCTCGAGGCTCAGCTCCTCGGTGTCGAGGGCGAGCAATCGCTCGATGACGATTTCGCGTTGCGTCGCCGAGAGGATCCCGCCGCGTTCCAGGGATAAGCAGCAGTCCCCGGCAGGCGGCGTCCAGCCGCGCGCACTCTTCGAGGGAGTAGAGCCTGAAGGCGCTCTCGTTGGCGTTCAGTCCCGGACGCTCGCGCTGGTCGGCCAGATCGGCGAGCCAGTCGAGCGCTCGCTCGACGTTGGCGCCCCGGAACCCGGCGACCTCCAGGTCGCGGGCAATGTCGGCCCGCTCCGCGTGCACGGGCAGCTCTTCGAACAGGTAGTGGTCGAAGACGTAAACCAGAATGTCGAATACCGTGTTGTCCATTTATCTTAGAAGGCTACCCTATTAAATAGTGCGTCATTAAATAGTGCGTACCGCGCCCTGCGTGCCCTTAGCGACCCCGCCCTGACCCCGAGGACGGCAGCCCAGACACGCTCAGGTAGGTCCGACAGGCCGGTCCGGTGTATTAGAGCGTTGATGCTCGGCGGCTCGAACCCGAGCGCATCTAACAGGATTTCATACTCCTTGTCCAACTCCGACCCTCCGCTGACGCCTCGCGGCGACGGCACACCTGATTCTGTAATATCTTGTTTTGTAAAAGAAATCCGGTACGGCGAGCGGAATTATCCCGCCCTCTACAGCACTCTTGTGCCCCAAACGCCGAAATCAAGCCTCCGGCGCCAGGCCGCCCCCGGGGCCTGCGGGCGCCCCAAAAGCAAAGGGCCGGCATTTCTGCCGGCCCTTCTTGGCGCCCCGTCCAGGGGCGCCCTGAAGCGCTACAAACCCTTGATTTAAGGCCGGACCACCTGATCGCCGGTGGCGATGGGGTCGGTCTCGGAGAGCACCAGCCCGTAGCCGACATGGTCAAATACCCTGAACATCAGCAGGGTTCCCGAGGCCTCAGCCGGGAGCCTGACCGAGTGGGCGGTGCAGGTGCCCAGGCCCGTGACGGTCGCGCACTGATCGCGCACCTTATCGCCGTACCGGTTGACCCGCAGCACGTGACCGGGTTCGATTCCCTGCTGGGTGCCGCGGTTGATCGCAATCACCTGGTACTGCCCGGCCAGCAGCACGCCGTTGACCACCGAGACCACGCGCGCATGGACCTCGCCCGCGGGCACGTGCGGCATGAGGTCCGCGACACTGCCGCCGCTGTCGGGGATCAGCACGTCGCCGGCCACGATTTCGCGGTCCGAGTCGGTGATCAGGGCGCTGGCGGGATTGCCGGCGCGGGTGACCACCGCGGTGCCGGCAAAATTGGCCAGGTAGCCCAGCGTCCTGCCGCCGTCCGGATCCTTGAGCTTGTCGCCGATGTGCATGACATTAAAGTGCTCGCCCACACCGGCCTTGAGCTTTTTCACGTAGACCTCGTTGTCCGCGCCGGCAATGAGGTGGCGGTCGCGGAGCGCGAGCACGTACGGGGCGGCCTCGACCTGCTGCTTGGTCAGCACGCCGGGACGCGACAGGAACGCGGCGATGGTCGAGTAGGGGATGTTGGCGATCGGCGCCTCGAGCTCCGTGGTGCGCAGCAACGGCTCGAGTTTCGTGGCGCTCCCCGTGCCGTGCACGAGCTGCACCTGCTCCTTGCCGTCCTTGCCCATGGCCAGGCGCAGCGTGTCGCCCGGATAGATGCGGTGCGGATTGCTTACCTCAGGGTTGACGTACCAGATCTCCGGCCACAGCCACGGGTCCTTGAGGAATTTGTTGGCCAGGCCCCAGAGCGTGTCGCCGCGTTGCACGACATAGCTCTTCGGAGCCGAGGGATTGAGGGCCGTCGTGGTGGTCTCGGTGACCACCGTGGCACCGGCCGCGTCCGGGGGCAGATCCGGCAGGTTCGTGGTGACCGTCTGGGGTTCGGCGGTGGGGCCTGCGGCGGGGGGCGCCGGGGCTGCGGCCGGAATCTCGGCGGAGGAGTTCTTCTCGCTGTGCCGGAAATAAGAGCAGCCCCCCAGGGCGATGCTCAGGCTCAACAGTAAAGGGAGCCCTGCGAGCTTGGGGAACGCCCGTCGGCAACCGGTTGTCAGATACAGGAACATCCCTCACTCCTAAATAGGGGGCCGGGTGGGGTGGCCTACCATTAGCTGTTATAAACTCAATGGCCCATAAACGCCCATGCTCCCTTGCGGAGTTTGTGCGCTGGATCACATGGGTGCAAGCCGAGGTATCAAAAAGCAGCCGTGGCGCAACTGTCCATACTGGAATTTCCCGACCCTCGGTTGCGCACGCGCGCGGCGCCGGTGCGCGATTTCGACGCCCCGCTGGCGCGGCTGATCGATGACATGCTCGAGACCATGTACGCCGCGCCGGGCATCGGGCTTGCGGCCACGCAGGTCAACGTGCATCAGGCGCTGCTGGTGATCGATGTGAGCGATGCCAAGAACGAGCCGCAGGTGTACATCAACCCGCAGATCCTGAGCCGCGAGGGCGCAACGCAAACCGAGGAAGGGTGCCTGTCGGTTCCCCAGGTGTTCGAGCAGGTCGAGCGCGCAGAGCGCGTGCGGGTGCGCGCCCAGGATCGGAATGGACAGCACTTCGAGCGCGACCTCGAGGGCCTGCATGCGGTATGCGTGCAACACGAGATGGATCACCTCAATGGGCGCCTGTTCGTCGATTACCTCTCCAGCCTCAAGCGCGAGCGCATCCGGCGAAAGCTCGTCAAGGAACAACGCGAACGGGAAGTGAGCGGCCCCTCGCGGGCGCCAAGGGCGCGCGGCGCGGGCGATGCCAAAGTGCTCTAGCGCTTTGCCCGCCTCAAGAGCCGACCCACTCGCATGCCACCGCTGCGGATTGCCTTCGCCGGAACGCCGGAATTTGCCCTGCCGGCCCTGGACGCACTGGCCGCATCCGCTCACCATCTGGTCGGTGTGCTCACGCAACCAGACCGGCCGGCCGGACGCGGGCGGACGCTGCGGGCCAGCCCCGTCAAGGAACGATCGCTCGCAGCTGGCACTGCCCGTGGCGCAGCCCCAGCGCCTCAAGGACGCCCCGGATTTTTCGGCCTTGCGCGAATGGAAAGCGGAGCTTCTGGTGGTGGTGGCCTACGGCCTGCTTCTCCCCCCCGCGCTGCTCGAGCTCCCGCGGCTTGGGTGCCTGAACATCCACGCCTCACTCCTGCCGCGCTGGCGCGGTGCGGCTCCGATTCCGCGGGCGATACTGGCGGGGGACAGCGAATCGGGTGTGAGCATCATGCAGCTGGACTCCGGCCTCGATACGGGCCCGGTGTACGCGCAAAAAAAGGTTGCGATCGGGGCACAGATGAGCAGCGGTCAGCTCCAATCGATCCTCGCGCCCGAAGGCGCAGCGCTCCTGCTGCAGGTCATCGCGGAGCGCCTTGAGGGACGCGCCAGCGCTCGGGCGCAACCGGCCGAGGGCATCACCTACGCTCACAAGCTCAGCAAGAGCGATGCGCTGATCGACTGGGCCGGGGACGCAGAGCATATTGCCCGCCAGGTGCGCGGCTGCAATCCCTGGCCCGTGGCGCAGACCACCCTCGAGGCCGAGCCGCTCAAGATCTGGCAGGCGCGCGCGCAATCCGCCGAGCAGTCCGCGCCGGCCGCGCCGGGGAGCGTGCTGGGGGTTGAGGGCGGGCGATTGATCGTGGCCTGCGGGACAGGTCAGCTCGCGATCGAGCAGCTCCAGCGAGCCGGCCGGCGCATCCTCAGCGCCGCCGATTTCGCGCACGGCCAACCGATCGACGGATTGAGTTTCGGGTGAAGCCGCGCGCCAACAGCGGGAGCGGTGCGGCGCGCCCGGCGCCCGGAACGGCCGCCCGGGTGCTCAGCGCCGCGGCGGGCGTGCTCGGCGAAGTGCTGGCCGAGGGGGTCAACGCCGAGGAGGCGCTGGCGCGCGTCCAGTCCGAACCGCAGCGCGCCGCGATACACGCGATCGCGCTGGGGACGCTGCGTTGGTACCTTCGCCTGGCGCCGGCGGTCGCATCGATGCTGGCGCGGCCCGAAGCACAGACCGACGCGCGCCTGCGCGCGCTGCTGGTCACGGCGATCCACCAGATCGAATATTCCTCCCACGCGCACTCGACCACGGTGGCCGCATCGGTCGATGCGGCGCGTCTGCTGGGGCTGGAGCGCGCGGCCGGATTTATCAATGCGATCCTGCGCCGGTACCTGCGCGAGCGCGAGGCGATCTTAGGCCTCATCGATCGGGACCTGGCCGCACGCGAGGCTCACCCGCGCTGGCTCGTCGAGGCTCTCAAGGCGGCGTGGCCCGGGCAACTCGAATCGATATTGGCGGCCAACAACGAACATCCGCCGCTGTGCCTGCGCGTGGACACCGCCCGCGTGGGCCGGGATGACTACCTCAAGGAACTCACCGTCGCGGGCCTGCACGGGCAGAAAGAGCCCCTGGTCGAGACCGCCGTGACCCTCGATGGGGCACCGCCGCTGTCCGAGATCCCTGGCTTTGCCTCAGGCCTGGTCTCGGTGCAGGACGCAAGCGCGCAGCTGGCCGCGCACTTGCTCCAGGTGCGCCCGGGCGAACGGGTGCTCGATGCCTGCGCGGCCCCCGGCGGAAAGAGCGGGGCATTGCTGGAACTGGCGGGCGGGGAACTGAACCTGACCGCGCTCGACAATGACGATAGGCGACTCAAGCGCGTGGCCGAAAACTTAAGCCGGCTCGGGCGTGCGGCGCGCCTGGTGCACGCGGACCTCACCGCTCCGCCCGCCTGGTGGGACGGGGAGGGTTTTGATGCCATCCTGCTCGATGTGCCGTGCTCCGGGACCGGGGTCATCCGGCGTCATCCGGACATCAAGCTCCTGCGGCGCGCGGGCGATGTCGAGCGCTTCGCCTCCCGCCAGCTCGGATTGCTCAAGGGCTGCTGGCCGCTGCTTCGCCCGGGCGGGCGATTGCTGTATGTGACCTGCTCGGTCCTGCCCCAGGAGAATTCCGGGCTCATCGCCGCGTTCATGGAAAGCCAGCCGGGGGTCATTGAACGGGACCTGCCGGGTGCGCAGCGGCGCTCCCCGCCGCTCCAGCGTTGCCGCTACGGCTGGCAGCTGTTGCCGGGGGCGGGCGGGGACGGCTTCTATTATGCTTGCCTTAGTCAGGAAGGGGCGCCCTAGTCTTGGGTACGCGAGTCACGATTCTCAGCCTGCTCGCCGCCACGCTGCTGCTGGCGGGAGCGGCGGTGCGCGCCGATGACCCGCTGGATGGCGAACTGGAGATTCGTTCAGCCTACGCGGTGCCGAGCCACGGGGTCATCATGCTCTCGGTCCGGGTCGGCTACCCGCGCAGCAACATGCTCGGAGCGACGCTCAAGGACGGGGTGACCTTGAGCTTCGATCTGGAGTGCACGGTCACCCATCACCGGCACCTGTGGTTCGACGCCGAGGCGGTCTCGCTCCTCAGGCACAGCGAGTTGTCCTACCAGGTGGTCACCGACCGCTACCTGCTGCGCAATATCGACGCGGGCACGCAGGAAACCTTCCCCACGCTGGATGAAGCGCTCGAGCATGTCGGCACCGTCGATGAGTGGCCCATCGCCGTCGAATCGCAGCTCCCTCACGATGAGGAATGGCAGATCAGCCTGCGCGCCGGCGTGCGTCGCGGGCACATGCCCGACGCGCTGCGCGCGCTGATGTTCTGGTCCGACGCCTGGCATCGCACCAGCGACTGGTACACGTGGACCCTCGTGCGCTAAGGCCCTGGGGCCTGCGCGCCCTGATCCTGCTGGGGTGCGGCGCCGGCGTGTGGGCCTTGCTGCTGCTGGTTCAGGTGGCCGAGAACTCGACCGACTTCAATCGCCGCCAGCCGTGGATCCTGCTGCTCAACACCTGCGCGGTGGTGGCGCTCGGGGTGCTGCTGACGCGCAAGCTCTGGCAGCTCTACCGCGACTTCCAGAACCACGTGCCCGGCTCGCGACTGACCGCGCGCACGGTCGGTATGTTCGGGACGCTGGTGGTGGTGCCCCTGCTCATCGTGTACCTGTTCGCGCTCGAGTTTCTCAACTACGGGATCGACAGCTGGTTCCGGGTCGAGTTCAAGCACGGCTTGAACGACGCGCTGGTCCTCTCGCGCTCGGCCCTCGAACTGCGGCTGCGCGAGCAGGCGCGGCGCACGCAGGAATTCGCGCACACCATCGCCAGTGTCAGCGGGCCGGAGCTGGCGGTCCGGCTCGATGCGGAACGGCGCGCCGCCCAGGCCGCCGATGTCACCGTCTTCGACAGCAACGGCGGGGTGCTGGCCTTAAGCGCCGGGGCCGGCACCAGCGTGCCTTCCAGGCCGCCGGCGGGCATGTTGCTGCAGATCGCCGCAGGCCACAGCTACGTGAGCCTTGAGACCAGGTACAACGGCCCGGCGACGATCGTGACCGCCGCACCGCTCCCCCGCGCGCCGAGCGTACCGCCGGGACGCTTCGTGCTGATCGACTACGACGTGCCGCAGGAACTTTCCCGGCTCGCCGAGGCGGTGCAGAGCGCGTATTCGAATTACGGGGATATGTCGGCCACGCGCCGCCCGCTCAAGATCAACTTCATGCTGACCCTCACCCTGGTGCTGCTGATCACCATGCTGGCGGCCGTGTACGGTGCGGTCTGGTCGGCGCAGCGCCTCACCCGTCCGGTCAAGGACCTGATCGCCGGCACGCGCGCGGTCGGCAAGGGCGACTTCGGCACCCGCCTGCCGCTCCCCTCGCGCGATGAAATGGGATTTCTGGTGCACTCCTTCAATGACATGACCAAGCGGCTCCGGCGGAGCCGAGAGGAAGCGGCGCTGAGCCGCCAGGCGGTCGAGCGCGAGCGCGAACGGCTCGCGGTCATCCTCTCGCGCCTGTCCAGCGGGGTGCTGGTCGTGGATGCGAAGCTCCAGCTGCGCAGCGCCAATCAGTCGGCGGGTGCGATCCTGGGGAGCGACCTGGGGAGCCTGGTGGGACAGAGCCTCGCGACCGGGGTCGCGTCCACGCCCCTGCTGGCGGGCTTCGTGTCCGCACTGAGCGCGCGGCTGGATTCGGGCGAGCGCGAATGGCGCGAGCAGCTTTCCTTGAAGGATGAGGCCGGCGCGCGCGTGTTGCTGTGGGCCTGCACTCCGTTGCCGGATGTCGGGGATGCGGCCCGCCTGGTCATCGTGTTCGACGATGTGACCGAACTTATCACCGCGCAGCGCAGCGCCGCCTGGGGCGAGGTGGCGCGACGCCTGGCCCACGAGATCAAGAACCCGCTGACCCCGATCCAGCTGTCGGCCGAGCAGCTGCGCCGCCAGCTCCTGCGCGGACTGGACAGCCAGCACGCCCGGGTGCTCGAGCGCGCCACCCAAACCATCGTCCAGCAGGTCGATGCGATCAAGCAGATGGTCGATGCCTTCAGCGAGTACGCGCGCGCCCCGGAAGTCCAGCTCGCCCGCTTCAGCCTGAACCAGCTCGCCGCCGAGATGGTGGAGCTCTACCGCCTGCAGGATCCGGGCATCGACATCGAGATCGAACTGGACCCGCAGCTGCCCGAAATCGAGGCCGACCGGGGCCGGGTGCGCCAGATCCTGGCAAACCTGCTCAGCAACGCCATCGAGGCCCTGTCCGGCGTCGGGGGTGCCGCCATCACCGTGCGAACCCGCTGGGTGCTCACGGCGCCGCTCGCGCAGGCCGAAATCACCGTCAGTGACAACGGGCCCGGGTTCCCGGACGATATCCTGGGCCGGGCCTTCGAGCCCTACGTGACCAGCAAGGCGCGCGGGACCGGCCTGGGGCTGGCGATCGTGCAGCGCATAGTCGAGGAGCATGGCGGCCGGATCAGCGCCGAAAATCTGGTCGCGGGCGGAGCTCGGGTTCGCGTATTGTTGCCTGCTACGGCAGACCGGCGCACGGAGTCGCGGAGGGAGCGGGCATGAGCGCGAACCGAATTCTTGTGGTGGACGACGAGGCCGACATCCGGCGCTTGTTGCAGGAGATCCTCAGCGAGGAGGGCCACGATGTGGAAGTGGCCGCCGATGCCGCGCAGGCGCGCGCCTCGCGCGCCCGCAGCGCTCCGGACCTGGTGCTGCTCGATATCTGGATGCCCGATACCGACGGCATCACGCTGCTGCGCGAATGGTCGACCGACGCGCGCAATGACTGCCCGGTGGTGATGATGTCGGGCCATGGCACGGTGGAGACCGCGGTCGAGGCCACGCGCCTGGGCGCGTTTGATTTTATCGAAAAGCCCCTGTCACTCGCCAAGCTCCTGCCCACCGTCAAGCGTGCGCTCGATGCGCGCCGCACCCGCCAGTTCGGGGACTATGCCGCAGCCCGCAGGCTCGCACCCCTCTACGGACGATCCCGCGTGGCGCAGCAGCTCAAGGCCGAACTGCTCCGGCTGGCCACCTATCCCGCGCCGCTCCTGCTGATCGCCGAATCCGGAAGTGAGACCGAGGCGCTGGCGCGCTTTGTCCATCAGTCCGGCGCGCGCGCCGGCGGGCCTTTCCTCAGCTGCAATCCGCGCGCGTGGCAGGGCGATCAGGCGCTCAACGTGTTGCTCGGCTCGGGCACGCAGGCCGGGCTTCTCGAGCAGGCGGGCGGGGGCACGCTTTACATCGGGGACATCGAAGAGCTGCCCGAGGCCGCGCACCGGCTGCTGACCGGCGTGCTCGAGTTCGGGAGCTTTCCGCGAAGCGGCGGGGATGGAGCCGTGAAATTTGACGCGCGCGTGATCGCCACGGCGCTCCCGGGCGTGGAGAGCCGCGCGGGCAAGGCCGGCTCATTGCCGCGCGAGCTCTACGCCCATATCGCGGTGCTGCCCCTTAGGGTGCCACCGCTCCGCGAGTACGCCGAGGATGTGCCCGAGCTGCTGCGCCAGTGCACCGATCAGCTCACCGAGAGCGAGCAGCTGCAATTTAGGCGCTGCAGCGTCGCGGCGCAGAACCGGCTGCGCAATTATCCGTGGCCCGACAACCTGCGCGAGTTGCGAAATCTGCTGCGGCGGCTCCTGCTGCGCGGGGGACCGGAGGAAATCTCGCTGGAAGAGGTCGAGCGCGAACTGGCCGCCCAGGCGCCCATCGATGCGCCGCTGGTGCAGCAGGACCTGCTGGCGCTGCCGATGCGCGAGGCGCGCGAGCACTTCGAGCGCGCCTACCTGCAGCAGCAGCTCCAGCTGTGCGCGGGCAAGGTCGGATTGCTCGCCAAGCGAGTGGGCATGGAGCGCACCCACCTGTACCGCAAGCTCCGCTCGCTCGGCATCGAGATCAGCCACGCCGCCGAGGACTGATCCGCCCTTTCAGTCCTCGACGCGGATGACCAGCGTGACGATCTCGGCGGCCTGCAGCTGCTGGCGCACGCGGTTGAGCTGGTTGAGGTCCTTGATCGGACCGATGCGGATCCGGTACCACACGTCCGTGTCGAGCGCCACGCGCTGCACGTTGGCGCTGATGCTCTGGCGTGCCAGCTGCGCCTGCACGCGTTCGGCATCGGCCATGTCGCGGTACGAGCCGGCCTGCAGGAAATAGGTGCCGGGCCGATCGATGCGCGCGGCGGCATCGACGTGGGTGCCGTGTTCCTTCTCGGGCACCACCACTTCGAACTTCGAGAGGCCGGTGTAAAAATCGTAGTTGTTGCCGGTATCCGCGGCCGCCTCGCCCGCGGCCTCGAGCCCGGGCTTGCCCGCGTGGCGCGGCCCCGGAGTGGCGAGCGGCGCACCCTCGGCCGCGCCCGCCTCATGGCGATGATCGCCCACGTAGATCACCAGCGCGATCAGGAGTCCTGCGCCAAAGCCCAGGCTCATGTCCCGAAGTCTTGCCAGGCCAGGACCGCCGCGGCCCACGCTCTTATAGTCGCGCGCCGTGAGGCGCCGGTTGCTCACATGCTCTCCGGGGCGCTCACGCCCAGGAGCGACAGTCCGTTGCGCATGACCTGCTGCGCGCCTAAGGCGAGGGCCAGGCGCGCGTTACGCGTGGCCTCCTCTTCCACGATGAACTGCGCGGCGTTGTACCAGGTGTGGAAGTTCTGCGCGAGTTCGCGCAGGAAGTACACCAGGGTGTGCGGGCGCGCGTTGCGAGGCGGCCTGCAGCAGGGTCTCGGGATAACGGCTAAGGCACGTGAGCACCGCTCCCTCGTGGGCGCTGTCGAGTCGATCCAGGTTCGCCAGCCCCAGCCCCTGATCGTAGCTGAGCCCGCGCGCGCTGAGCTGCTTCATGACGCTCGCCACCCGCGCGTGCGCGTACTGCAGGTAATAGACCGGATTTTCGTTGCTTCGCGACTTGGCCAGCTCCAGATCGAAGTCGAGCGGCTGGTCGTGGCTGCGCATCAGATAGAACAGGCGGCAGGCGTCGTTCCCGACCTCTAAGCGGAGCTGGCGAAGCGTGACGAACTGCCCATCGCGCTTGCCCATCGGAATCTTCTCGCCGCCCCGGTACAGGCTCACGAATTGCATCAGGCACACTTCGAGGCAATCCCCGCTCTCGCCCAGGGCCATCAGCCCGGCGCGCATGCGCGGGATGTAGCCGTGGTGGTCCGCGCCCCACACATCGATGAGCAGCTCAAAGCCGCGCGCGCGCTTGTCCAGGTGGTAGGCCAGGTCGGGCGCAAAATAGGTCTTCTGTCCGTTGGCGCGCACCAGCACGCGATCCTCGCTGTCACCGAACGCACTGCTCCGCAGCCACAGCGCGCCGTCCCGGGTGTAGGTGTGGCCGAGGGCCGCGAGCCGCTCGAGCGTGCGTTCGACCGCGCCGGCCCGCGCCAGCGCCCGCTCGGAGGACCAGGTCTGGATCTGGACACCGAAGGCGCTGAGGTCCTCGCGTATGTCGGCCAGCATGGCGGCAAGGCCCAGTTCCTGCACGAACTCATACCCGGCCGGGCCGAGCAGCTCGCGCATGCGCGCGATCAGCGCGTCGATGTACTGTTCCTTATCGCCTAGGGGCGCATCCGGCGGGAGTCCTTCCAGCACCGCGGCCGCCGGAAACTTAAGGGCCGTGGCGCGCGCCTCGCGAAGCCGGGCGCCGATCGCATTGACGTAATCGGCCCGGTAGCCGTTGTCCGGGAACGGCACCGGCTCGCCTAAGTCCTGCAGGTAGCGCACCCAGGCGCTCGCCGTGAGGATGTCGACCTGGCGGCCGGCATCGTTGATGTAGTACTCGCGGTGCACGCGGTTTCCCGTGACCTCCAGCAGGTTCGCGAGGCTCGCCCCGTAGGCGGCCTGTCGCCCGTGGCCCACGTGCAGGGGTCCTGTGGGGTTGGCGGACACAAACTCCACGCAGATCCTGCGGCCGGCATCGCCCGGGACCGTGCCGTAGCGTTCCCCTTCCGCGAGCACGCGGCGCAAGACATCCCCGTGAGCGCCGCGCACCAGGTACAGGTTGATAAAACCGGCCCCCGCCACCTCGGCGCGCGCGAGCAGTCCGCTGGAGGGAAGCGCCTCGACAATGGCCGCGGCCAGCTCAGCCGGCTTGAGGCCCGCCCCCTTGGCCAGGCGCAGCGCGACGTTGCTGCTGTAATCGCCGTGCGCGGCATCGCGCGTGCGCTCGACCACGACGGAGGCGCGCTCGAGCGGAGCCTTGAGGTGGCTCGCCTGAAGTTTTTGCAGCGCCTGCGCCAGCAGCTCTTCGAGCTCCGCTTTCAATCCGTTCCGCCTTGCCTGACTCGGTCGCGCAGTCTACCGAAAAAAAACCGGCTACTGGATGTCCAGCGGGTCCACGTCCAGCGCCCAGCGCACGCGCCGCGCCTCGCTCAGGCGCTCGACTTGCGGCAACCAGCCGTTGAGAAAAGCGTGCAGAGCGCCGCGTTCGGCATGCTCGATGAGCAGCTGCGCGTGGTGGCGTCCCGCGCGGCGCGCCATGGTCGCAGGCACCGGACCTAAGAGCCGCACGGCCGGCGCCGGTCCCGCGCTTTCGCGCGCACGGCGCAGGAAATCGATGGCCTGCGTGGCCTCGCGCGCCGAGGCGCGCAGGAGCGCGAGCCGGGTGTAGGGCGGCCAGCGGGCGGCCGCGCGCTCCTCGAGCGCCGCTGCGGCGTAGCCCTCGTAGCCGTGGTGTATCAGGCTCTGCAACAGCGGATGGTCCGGATATTCGGTCTGGATCAGCACCTCGCCCGCGCGCTCGCCGCGCCCGGCCCGCCCGGCCACCTGGATGATGGTCTGTGCGAGGCGCTCGGCGGCGCGAAAATCGCTGCTAAACAGCCCCTGGTCGGCGTTGATGACCGCCACCAGCGAGACCCCCGGGAAATGATGGCCCTTGGTGACCATCTGCGTGCCCACCAGGATCCGCGCCGACCCGTCAAGCAGCGCCTCCATCACCTCGCCCACATCGCTCGCATCGCGCGCCGTGTCGCGATCCAGTCGCACGAGCGGCGCCTCCGGGAACATCGCCGCGAGCGTCTCGGCGACCCGCTCGGTCCCCTGGCCGACCGCACGAACCGCAAAACCGCAGCGTCCGCAGCGCGAGGGAAGCGGCTGGGCGGCCCCGCAGTAATGGCATCGCAACTGCCCGGCCAGGCGGTGCACGGTCAATCGCGCGTCGCATTCGGTGCACGGCGCGATCCACCCGCAGCTCGTGCACAGCAGGGTCGGGGCGTAGCCACGGCGGTTGAGGTACACCAGCACCTGGCCGTCGCTTTGCAGATGCCGCTCGATCGCCTGGGTCACGGGACCGGCCAGCCCCAGGTGCACGGCGTGCGCACGCAGATCGATCAGCGCCAGGCGCGGAGCGGCCGTCTGGTCGGCGCGCCGCGGCAGGGCGAGCGAGCGATAACGGCCAAGCTGCACGTTGTGGAGCGATTCCAGGGCCGGGGTGGCCGAGCCGAGCACCACCGGTATGCCGATCTGCTGGGCGCGGCGCACCGCCAGATCGCGCGCCGAGTAACGGCAACCGCCCTCCTGTTGCTTATAGGAACTGTCGTGCTCCTCATCCACGACGATAAGCCCAAGGCGTTTGGATCGGTGCGAACACGGCCGAGCGGGTCCCGATCACCACCCTCGCCGTGCCTGCGTGGGCGCTGCGCCAGTTCGCCAGCCGTTCCGCATCGCTCAGTCCCGAATGCAGTACCGCAATGGGCACGGCGAGGCGCGAGCGGAAACGTTCCAGGAGCTGCGGGGTCAGGCCGATTTCCGGCACCAGCACCAGCGCGCCACGGCCCCTGTCCAGCGCGCGCTGCACGAGGCGCAGGTACACCTCGGTCTTGCCGCTCCCCGTCACGCCCTGCAGCAGGTAAGCGCCGTACGAATCGCTGGCCGCATCGATGCTTGAGACCGCCGCCACCTGCGGCCCGCTCAACTCCGGTACCGGTTCGGGGGGGCGCACCGATCGCGCCCCGATTGCCGGCAGATCGCTTTCGCTGGCTTCGCGTTCGGTTATTTCCAGCCATCCGCGCCGCTGCAGGGAACGCGCAGCGTTTCGCCAGCCGGCCTCAAGCTCATCGAGCTCGTTCGTATTCCACGCGCCGGTTCGCTCGGACAAGAGCGAGAGCAGCGCGCGCTGCCGGGGTGCGCGTTGCGGCAGGTTGTTCGCCGCTCGGTCCCGGCCCTCGGCCGTGAGGCTCACCCAACTGTGCTGCGCGCGAAGCGGCTGGCCCGCGCGCAGCGCCGAGGGCAGGGCTGAGGCGAAGACTTCTCCGGGCGGATGATGGTAGTAGCTGGCGGTCCACTGCAGAAGATCGAGCAGTTCGGGGGCGAACAGCGGCGCGGGATCCAGCACTTCGGCGATGGGCCTCAACCGCTCCGGGGCGAGCGAGGAGTCTGCGGCGTGCGCCACGATGAAGCCGACCGCACGGGCCCGGCCGAGCGACACGCGCACGCGCTCCCCCGCTCGGAGCGTCTCGGCAGCTGTGCCGGCCGGGGGCAGGTAGTCCAGGAGCGAGCGGAGCGGACAGTCCACGGCGACCTTGAGGATCCCCCTTAGGGCCGGCTCAGCGTCTTTCATCGAAGCGGTCGGTGTGGATAAGTCTGTGCACGGTTTGCCTGTTTCGGCCAGCGCGCCGCCCCAAAAGCGCGCCAGAGGCGGCCTTAAGGGCGATCAAAGTGCCATAAATAGTGATACAAATCATTTAGTTACAAAATTCAGAGCCGTGTCAGACTCGCCTTACGCGGGCCTTGTCAAGCGACCTGTAACACGGTGCGTAAGTGGATGATTCTGGCCCAAACTCGAACTTGGGTGCGGTGCGGTCAACCCCGGAAGCCCGCTCGCGTTGTCTCCAATTAGCCATGAACAGCTTTGCTACATTGCTGGCCGACACCGCGAGTTTCCTCCCGTCTAGGAACTTCGACTTGCAGGAATCGACCCAGCATTCGACCCGGGCACTGGAAGGATTTCTGGCCGGCGTCGAGGCCAAGGCATTCAGGATCGCACAGATCGCGCTGCGCCACGAACAGGACGCGCTCGATGCCGTGCAGGACGCGATGCTGCGCTTGGTGCGCAGTTATTCAAACCGGCCGCCAGATCAATGGCGGCCGCTTTTTTATCGCATCCTGGAAAATTGTGTACGCGACATGCAACGCCGCCGGAGCGTGCGCTCGCGCGTGATGAGCTGGTATCACAACGCCTTCGGCGAGGATGGGAACGAGGGCGATGGCGACGCGCTGGAGCAGGTGAGCGATCCGGCGCCGATCCCTTCGGTGCAGGTGCAAACGGATGAAACCATGCGCGCGCTCGATGCGGCGCTGGCCCGATTGCCGGCGCGCCAGCGACAGGCGTTCCTGCTGCGAAGTCTGGAGGGGCTGGACGTGGCGGGGACTGCGAAGGCGATGGGCTGTTCGGAGGGGAGCGTCAAGACCCATTATTTCAGGGCGCTGCAGACGCTTCGTGCGCAGCTTGAGGAATACTGGTCATGAACGAAGAGGAACTTGACGAGGCCTCGCGCGCGTTCGCGCGGCGCGCGGGCGAGTTGCTCGAGCAAAGTGCGAGCGCACTTCCCGCGCGCATCCGCTCGCGGCTGACCCGGGTCCGGCACGCGGCTCTTGCGCAGAGCCCGCCGAGCTCGAACGGACGGGCCCTGTGGCGAGATTGGCTGCCCGCCGGCGTGGCCGCCGCCGCCGTGCTCACGGTGCTGTTGTTGCAGGGTCTAAATCCGGGATCGGGCTCCCCGCCGGCCGCCCCGGGCGGGAATGAGGATTTTGAGATGCTGGCCGACAGCAGTGCATTTGCCCTGGCCCAGGATCAGCTCGCGCAGGGCGGGGAGGTCGATTATGAGTTCTACGACTGGGCCGTGAACTCGGGCGATGACGAGCACGGGGCGGCAGCCGGCTCATGAGATGGACCAAGAACCAGCTTGGATTGCTTTGTGGCGTGTTCTTCGCCGCCTCGCTCCCGGCCGCCGAGGAACCGGTGGATCCGGATTTCCTGGAGTTCCTGGGAACGGTCGATTCGAACGAGGCCGGTTGGCACGATTACCTCGCCTCGGCCGAGGCGGACGATGGAGCAAAGGAGGGCGCCACGAACGGAGCAGATCCCAGCCCGCCAGCGCCCGAAAGCGAGAATGGAAAGGAAGAGCCGCCATGAGATTGCAACGCGCCGGGATCGTGTTTGGAATTCTGCTCGCGCCCTGCGCGCTGCCCGGCGCGCGCGCCCTCGCCGCCGACGCTGTATCGGCCCCGTCTACGCCCTCAAGGGAGCAATCGGCGTTGCGCTGGGGCGAGCTGCAGCCGAACCAGCAGCAGCTGCTGCAGACCTATGCCAAGGACTGGGACTCGTTGCCTCCGGCGCGCCAGCAGGCGCTGGCTCGCGGGGCGCGCCGATGGCTTTCGATGGACCCGGCCGCGCGCGCCGAAGCCCGCGAACGCTTCCAGAAGTGGCAGAAGCTCCCCGAAGAGCGGCGACAGCTGATCCGCAAGCGCTGGGAACGTTTTCAACAGCTCGATCCGCAGGCCAAAGCGCTGGTGCGGCAGAATTTCAACGCCTACATGCACCTGCCGCCCGCGAAGCGGCGCGCGCTGCGTGAGCGGTGGCTTAGCGCCACCCCGGAGCAGCGCGCTCGAATGATGGAAAGAATGCGAGAGCGGCAGGAGCATCAGCACCGGCCGCCCCCGAATTAGCCACGGCGGCTCGTCGCGTCCTTATTCACCATATTGCTGTGCGCGGCGAGCCGGGCATCGCTGGCGTGAATCGCCTGGGCGTTCGCGGCGCCGCCAAAGTGCGAGGCGGCGAACATGGAGGTCTGCACAAAGGTCGCGCAAAAGGCGAGCATGCCGATGCCGATCTGGCGCGTAATAACGTTGGTATTCATGGGGTTACTCCTTAAATTGGGTTTCGGACTCTGTGTCATTGAAACCCGCGCCGGACGGAAAGGTTTCAGCCAATTCAAGATATTTTTGCTGCCTTCGGGAAGGGGTTTTCAGGCCTTCGAGAAATCAAGGAAGGTTTGGAGGTCCTTTGCCCCCACCGATCGCTGGGGAGCGGTCCTGTCCCGTGCCGGAACGGCTTAAGGGACGCGCACCGGTGATGCCGCTTAAAAACACCGGACAAAAAAAAGCGCGCACGTATCCGTAGGGAGCGGATGCGTGCGCGCAAGGGGATGGAGCCTCAGGCGCAGCGAGCGGTTCGTCAGATCGAGGCAGCGTGTGGGGCGCTGCGCTCTGGGGCTGAATGCGACACCGCGGGTGAGGCGGAGGGGCGCAGCCAGCGTCGCTCGCCGAGTTTCAGGCACCAGCCTTGGTGGCTTCCTGCTTGTGATAAGCCGACAAGGAGGCGTTGTTGATCTGGGACACGGCCCCATCGACGGCTTGGGAAGTGCATTGCTTCTTGCTGCCGCTGGGCAGGCGGCTGCCGGTGACGACATCCGCGCCACACGCCTGTACCGCAGCGCTCTTGATGCGCGCGTAGAGCGTCGCGACATCCGAGCTCTTCGAGAGGTCCAGGTCGCTGACAACGATGCGCAGGGACTGCGTGGGCGCATTTTCAGCGCGGGCCGCGCTCACCATCCACGCCTGCCCGACGGTTGCGCTGAACGCGAGCATGCCCATACCAATGTAGCTTGTGATCGAATTGGATTTCATGACGGACTCCTTACAGAAATTCGGGGCAAAACCAGGCCATGGCGCGGCATTTCGCCGAACCTTCAGGCAGCTAAAAAAGCTGCCCTGTGTCTTTGATACTCGCGGTGAGGCGATTGGTTGCAGGGGAACCCGAATTTTTTTTGCAGCCCCGGAGGCTCCGGGGGCTGCGCGCCTGGGGCCTATGCGGCCTTGACGGCCTGGATCAGCTGATTGGCGGCGGCCTGGCCATCGCCGTAGAGCATGCGCGTGTTGTCCAGATAGAACAGCGCGTTCTCGATGCCCGAAAAGCCCGCGCCCTGTCCGCGCTTGATGACGATGACGTTCTTGGCTTTGTCGGCATTGAGAATCGGCATGCCGTAGATCGGGCTGGATTTGTCGGTGCGCGCCACCGGATTGACGACGTCGTTGGCGCCGATGATCAGCGCGACGTCCGCGGTCTCGAACTCGGCATTGATCTCATCGAGGTCCGCGATCAGATCGTAGGGCACGCCCGCCTCGGCGAGCAGCACGTTCATGTGTCCGGGCATGCGTCCGGCCACCGGATGGATCGCGAATCGGACGTTCACGCCGCGATCGATCAACAGCTGGCACAGCTCCCACACCTTGTGCTGCGCTTGAGCCACCGCCATGCCGTAGCCCGGAACGACGATGACCTTCTGCGCGAACGCCATCATGACCCCGACGTCCGCGGCCTCGATCGGCTTCATGCTGCCCGAGACCGTGCCGCTCGCGGCCACGCCCCCGGTGTCGCCAAAGCCCGAGAACAGCACGTTGCCGAGCGAGCGGTTCATGGCCCTCGCCATGAGCTGCGTGAGCAGCGTGCCGGCCGAGCCCACGACCGTGCCGGCGATGATCATCGCCGCGTTGCCGAGCACAAAGCCCTCGAACGCCACGGCCAGGCCGGTCAGCGCGTTGTAGAGGGAGATGACCACCGGCATGTCGGCGCCGCCAATGGGCACGGTCATCGTCACGCCGAGAAGCAGCGCCAGGCCAAATATGCTCGTGACCACGCCCGCCCCGGAGTGCACGCCGGTGACGATCATCACCCCGTGCGCCAGCGCCACGGCGAGGATCAGAAGATTGAAGATCTGCTGGCCGCGGAAACGGTAGGATTTCTTGATCAGCCCCTGGAGCTTGCCGAAGGCGATCAGGCTGCCGCTAAAAGACACCGCGCCGATCAGTCCGCCGATCACGGCCAGTGAGGCCACCACGGTGCCCAGCGGCTCGCCACGATACAGCTCGACCGCGGCGATCGCCGCCGCCGCGCCGCCGCCCATGCCGTTGTAGAGAGCGATCATCTGCGGAATGTCGGTCATCGCCACGCGCCGGGCGCTGATCCAGGCGATCGCCGAGCCGATCGCGATCGCGATGATGATCAGCGGATAGTTCGTGAGCCCCGGATACAGGAAGGTCACCAGGGTCGCCACGACCATGCCGGCGCCGGCCCAGACGATGCCGCTGCGCGCGGTCACCGGGGAACTCATGCGCTTGAGGCCCATGATGAACAGGAATGCGGTGAGCAGATAGCTGACCTGGATCAGCACACTGGAGTTGAACGAACCCATCAGTGGCCTCCGCGCTTCGCGCCTGCCTGGCGCGAGCCGCTGGCCTTGAACATCTCGAGCATGCGCTCGGTCACCGCATAGCCGCCCACCGCGTTGCCGGCCGCCAGCAGCACGCCCACGAAGCCGATGGTTTTCTCAAGATTCGTCTGCGCCTGGCCCAGGGCCACCATGGCTCCGACCAGCACGATGCCGTGCACGAAATTCGAACCCGACATCAGCGGCGTGTGCAGGATCACCGGCACTTTGGCGATGACTTCATAGCCCGTAAACGCGGCCAACATGAAAATATAAAGAGCAACTATGCCGGTCATGTCCCCTCCACAGCTTTGCGCGTGGCTTCGTGTTTGATGACGCCTTCATGCGTGAGGCAGGACTGACGCGAATACTTCATCCTGCCAGTCGATTGCGAGTGCTCCGGATTTATCCAGTGCAGGTTTGAGGAAATTCAGAAGGTTCCGGGCGTACATCTCGCTGGCGTGATAGGCGAGCTGCGAGGCCAGGTTGACGGGCCCTACGATCTTCACTCCGTTGTGCAGCACCGTTTCCCCGGCCCTGGTGAGCTCGCAATTGCCGCCCGACTCGGCCGGAATGTCGACGATCACCGCTCCGGCCTTCATGCGCTCGACCGCCGCGCGCGAAATGATGCGCGGGGCCCGCCGGCCGGGAATTGCGGCCGTGGTGATCACCGCATCGGCCACCGCAATGCGCCCCTCCAGCACTTCCTGCTGCTTGGCTTTTTCTTCCTCGGTAAGTTCGCGCGCGTAGCCGCCCTGGCCCTCGGCGGAAACTCCGGTCTCGATGAACTTCGCCCCCAGGCTCTTGACCTGCTCGCGCGTCGCGCTGCGCACGTCGTAGGCTTCCACCACCGCGCCCAGGCGCTTGGCGGTGGCGATCGCCTGAAGTCCGGCCACGCCCACTCCGACGATCAGCACCTGCGCGGGGCGAATCGTACCGGCCGCGGTGGTCAGCATCGGCAGGAACCGATCGAGCGTGTTGGCGGCGATCAGCACGGCTTTGTAGCCCGCGACGGCGGCCTGCGAAGACAAGGCATCCATGGACTGCGCGCGCGATATGCGCGGCACCAGTTCCATCGCAAATGAGGTGATGCGTCGGGTACGGAGGGCGGCCACTTCCGCGGTGCGCGAGTGGGCCTGCATGAAGCCGATCACCACGCTCCCGGCCCGCAGCGCCTCGATCTGCGCGACACTGGGAGGCTGGACCGTTAACAGAATGTCGGCCTGCGCGAGCACCGCGGCGGCCGTGTCGGCCCACTCCACTTTCTTATACGCGGCGTCCGGGAATTGCGCGCTGAGGCCCGCGCCGCGCTGCAGCAGCACCCGCGCACCGGCGGCAAGGAGCTTGTCTGCGACCTCGGGCACAATGCTGACACGAGTCTCGCCGGGCGCGCTCTCAGTGAGCGCACCAATGGTCACGGGCATGAATTCACTCCTTTTTGGATGGTGCGCGAGGGCCCATCCGTTGAATTCTCTCACAAATCTGCCTTATCTTACACGGATGGGCCTCAAGGTCTTAACCGCAAGACAGCAGCGTGCACTCATGGACGAGGACACGCGCCTGATCCTGCACTCGGCGGCGCACGGTCTGGGGCAGATGGTCCTGCGCACCGACATTGCCGGAATGCCCCTGGAGTGGATCGATTACCGCGAAGCGGCGCGCCTCTATCATCAGGAGCAGGTCGCTTATACCTGCGGCTCGCTCGTCTATCGCCTTTACGGTGGCGTCAATGCACGCACCGGCAATCGCACCGTGGTGGAGGTCAGCTCGATCGTGGCGACCGTGGGCCACACCGGGAACCCGGGCAACACGCGCCACGACTACGTGCCTCCGCTCAACAATGAGACGCTGTTTCGGCGCGATGCCTATTTGTGCCTGTATTGCGGCGAGCGATTTAACAGCCGTGAGCTCTCGCGCGATCACGTGCGTCCCTTCAGCCAGGGCGGACGCGATGTATGGACCAACGTGGTCGCGGCCTGCCGGAGCTGCAACAACTTCAAGGCCTGGCGCACGCCCGAGCAGGCCAAGCTGCAGCTGATCGCCGTCCCGTTCATGCCGACCTACGCCGAATATATTTTCCTCAAGGGCCGGCGCGTGCTCGCCGACCAGATGGAATACCTTCAGGCGCACTTCCCGCGCAGCAGTCCGCTGCACGCGCGCATTGAACGCTGGCTCAGCTAGCCCGAGCCGCCGCCGCGTGGTCTATCTCGTCGACGCGTCGGTGTACATATTCCGCGCCTGGTACGCACAGCGCCCCGATCAGCACGATGGCGATGGCAATCCGACCCACGCGCTGTATGGATTCGCTCGCTTCCTCGGCGATCTGATCGAGCGGCGCGCCCCGCAGTACGTGGCGGTCGCCTTCGATGAGTGTCGCGGCTCCGCGCACCGCCACACGCTCCTTCCCAGCTACAAGGCCAATCGCGAACCGGCGCCCCCGGAACTGCGGCGCCAGTTCGTGCTGTGCCGCGAGTACTGCCGTCATCTGGGCGTGCCCGAGTTTGCCAGCACCGACTACGAGGCCGATGATCTGATCGGCACGCTGGCCTTGCGCATGCGCGCCCAGGGGCTGCGGGTCACGCTGGTCACGCGCGACAAGGACCTTTCCCAGCTGATCGGCCCCGGGGACCGGTTCTGGGATTATGCGGATGCGGCCGAGTACAGCTATGAGGAAATCGCTGCGCGCTTCGGGGTGGCGCCCGAGAGCATGGCCGATTATCTGGCGCTGACCGGGGATTCGGTCGACAACATCCCGGGCGTGCCCGGAATCGGTCCGAAGACCGCCGCCGCGCTGCTGAGCCGCTACGCCACCCTGGAATTGCTCTACGCGAGCCTGGACCAGATCGCCTATCTGCCACTGCGCGGGGCCTCAAGGCTCCCGGCGAAGCTGCGCGAGCACCGGGAGGCGGCCTATCTGGCCCGTTCCCTGACGCGCATCCATTGTGACGCGCCGATGCAGGCGGACCGCGATGCGCTGCGGCGCCGCGGCCCGCTGCTGGAGGCATTGGGCGAGTTCTGCAATTTGCACGGCTTTGGCGCCATGCTGCCGCGCCAGGCCGAGCGCATCTCGCGCCTGGCGATGTAAGGAACTCTTTTTAGGGCTTCTTTACGTAGACCTTGCACCAGCCGCCGGCGTTGACGAGCTTGCCGGGGAACAAATTGCACGGCCGCCAGGGGTCACCTTCGTTCCCAGTCAGCTGCAGGCAGTTCCCGCAATGCTGATCGGGCTTGTAGGTGGGAAATTTCGCGGCCTCCACGGTTTTCGCGTTCTCATGGTAGGAGAGCGCCACCGCCACCGGATCGGTGGGGGCCACGTGCGGCAGGTTGGCGTAGCTCGATGCCGCCTTGGCCGTGCCCGCTGCACCGCCCGCTACCAGCAGCGTGCCGGCGCCCAGGGCCAGGTTCTTGAGCGCCTCGCGGCGCGAGATCAGTTCTTTCATCGGCGATTTCCTCAGAAGTTTAGGATCCGCAGCGCAATTGTACCGGACTGGAACCGGGGCGCTGCAGTACCACTCGTTGCGGCCGTTCCAGTATTCTTGAGCGAAACAAAGTCCCACCGGAGGTCCCGTGGATCAAAGCAATATTGAATCGGCGTTGCAGGAAAAGCGCCGATTCCCTCCGACACCGGCATTCGCCGGGCGGGCACGGCTCCGGGCGCAGGACATCGAGGCCATGCGCCGAAAGGCCGCAACCGATCATGTGGGCTTCTGGGCGGATCTGGCCCGAAAGTCGCTGTACTGGCATAAACCCTTTACCGTGGCGCTCGATGATTCCAGCGCGCCCAACTACCGTTGGTACCCCGACGGGCAGCTGAATGTTTCCTGGAACTGCCTGGATATCCACCTGGAGGCGCGCGGCCAGAAGACGGCCATCGTTTTCGAGAGCGAGGCGGGCGAGGTGCGGCGCCTGTCCTACGGCGAGCTGCACGCGCAGGTCTGCCGCCTCGCCAACGCCATCAAGCAACTGGGCATCGGCCGCGGCGACCGGGTGGTGATCTACATGCCCATGACGCCCGAGGCGGTCATCGCCATGCAGGCCTGCGCGCGAATCGGCGCGGTGCACTCGGTGGTGTTCGGCGGCTTCTCCTTCAACTCCATACGTGACCGCGTCGAAGACGCGGGCGCGCGCTTGATCATCACCGCCGACGGCGGGCAGCGTGGCGGCGGGGTGATTGAACTCAAAGCCGCGGTCGATAAGGCACTGGAGGGATCCTGCCCCACGATCGAGAAGGTCATCGTGCTCAAGCACTGCGGTGTGCCCGTGCACATGCGGGCCGGGCGGGATCTGTGGTGGAGCGCGCTGACCGAAAAGCAGTCCCCGGAGTGCGCGCCCGAATGGGTCGATGCGGAACACCCGCTGTTCCTGCTGTACACCTCCGGCTCAACCGGGAAACCCAAGGGCATCCAGCACTCCAGCGCCGGGTACCTGCTGAACGTCAAGCTCAGCAGCGAGTGGGTGTTCGACCTGCGCGAGGACGACGTGTTCTGGTGCACGGCCGACATCGGCTGGGTCACCGGCCACAGCTACGTCGCGTACGGTCCCCTGGCCGCCGGCGTGACCTTGGTGATGTACGAGGGCGCACCGATGGTGCCCGATGGCGGGCGCTTCTGGAAAATCTGCCAGGACCATCGCGTCACCGTGTTCTACACGGCGCCGACCGCAATCCGTGCGTTGATGAAACTCGGCGACGCTTTGCCGGGAAAATACGACCTGTCGCGCTTGCGGCTGCTCGGTTCGGTCGGCGAGCCGATCAATCCGGAAGCCTGGATGTGGTATCACCGGGTCATCGGCGCTGAGCGCTGTCCGATCGTGGACACCTGGTGGCAGACCGAAACCGGCGCAATCATGATTGCGCCCCTGCCGGGCGTCACCCCCACGAAGCCGGGCTCCTGCACCCTGCCCCTGCCGGGGATCGATGCCGATATCGTCGATGATCACGGCAATCCGGTGACCTCGGCCGGTGCCGGCGGGTATCTGGTGATCCGCAAGCCCTGGCCGTCCATGCTGCGCACGATCTGGGGGGACAACGAGCGGTACCTGAGCACCTACTGGGAGAAATTTCACGGGCGCTACTACGTGGCCGGCGACAGCGCGCACCGTGATGCGGACGGATACTTCTGGATCATGGGCCGCATTGACGATGTGCTCAAGGTGTCCGGTCATCGGCTGGGCACCATGGAAATCGAATCCGCGCTGGTCGCCAATCCGCGCGTCGCCGAGGCGGCCGTGGTCGGCAAGGCCGATGAGATCAAGGGCGAATCGGTGTTTGCGTTCGTGGTGCTGCGCGGCGAGCGGCCGAAGGGCGACAGCAGCGCGCTGGTCAAAGAATTGCGCAACTGGGTGGGCGAGCAGCTGGGCGCGATTGCCAAACCCGACAACATCCGTTTCGCCGACAATCTTCCCAAGACCCGTTCCGGAAAGATCATGCGCCGGTTATTGCGCGCGATCGCCAACGATCAGACGATCACGCAGGACGTTTCGACCCTTGAAAACCCGGCGATCGTGGATCAGCTGCGCGGCATCGATACACCCGGCAGCCCCGCTCCCATCGCCCGCAAAGGCGCGCGCGGCGGAACACGGCGCAAAGCGGCTTCCCCGGGCCGGCTCGCCCGACCCACTAAGGCCAAGGGCAAAACTTCCAGACCGGCGAAACGGGTCGCCCCAAAGAAGAAGAAGACCAAGCCGCCTGCGAAGCCGCGCCGAGCGCCGGCCGCCCGGTCCACGGCAGCGCGAAAACCGAAACGGCGCGGCCCCACGCGCCGACGCTGAGCGCGGACCTCGCTCGTTCGTTTCATCCGGAGCCCTTCATGCTCAATTACGTGATCCAGATCGTCGGCTGGTTCGCCGCGATCCTGCTGCTGTCCGCCTACATTCTGCTGACCATCGGGCAAGGTCACGGCCGCCTCCAAGCTGTATCAGTGGCTCAACGTGCTGGCCGGCGCCGGCCTGATCGTCAACAGCGGCTGGAACGGCGCCTACCCGTCGGTTTTTATCAACGTCGTGTGGATGGGCATCGGGCTGTACGGGGTCTTTGGTCGTCCAGGCACCCGCGCGGGCTAAGCGGCGGGGGCGCGATCACTTAAATTCAACCTCTCCTTCGATCTCGACCGGGAAATTGAACGGCAGCTCGGCCATGCCCACTGCGCTCCGGCTGTGCGCGCCGACCTCGGGCCCGTACAGTTCAAGGATCAGATCCGAGCAGCCGTTGATGACGGCCGGCTGCTTGTTAAATTCGGCGGCGGAATTGACCATGCCGAATAATCGAAGCCACGCCGTGACGCGATCCAGGTCCCCGAGGGCCCGCTTCAGGCTCCCCAGGATCGAAAGCGCCGTCAAGCGAGCGGCCAGGTAGCCCTCCTCGGGCGTGACCTCGCGGCCAACCTTGCCCAGGGGCGTTGCCCAACTTCCGTCGGGGTTCTGCGGACCGTGTCCTGAAATCAGCGCGCGCTGGCCGCGCAAGCGCACGAACTGGAACGGCAATTTCATTCCCGGGGGAGGCTGCAGCTGCGGCGGGAGGCTCAAGCCGAGCGCGCGCAGTCGATTTTCGATTTCGGACATGGAATGGGATCCTTGCACTTAAGTAAATGCTGGCACGACAAGACCGCGCACGGAGAGGTCATCGCGGGCGGATTTGTAGAATGCGACGACGGTGCTGAATTAATCAAGGCAACGATTGGAACGCAAGATCCGGAGTGTGCCGTGAGCCTCGGAGCGGCACAGTCAGATCCACAATTTGACGCGAGGGCACGCTGCCATGAGTTTTAGAATCCAGGGGCTCCCTGTCGCCCCGTTCGCCCCATTGTTCGGCCTGGACGAATCTGAGCTCGCCGCCCAAGGGGTGCTGCGCCGCGAGGCGGATGATCAGGGAGGGTTTCCGTGCCGGGTGAGCCTGCGGGATGCGCGCCCCGGTGAAACGCTGCTGCTGCTCAATTACGAGCACCTGCCGGTGCCCGGTCCGTACCGATCGCGGCACGCCATCTATGTGCGCGAGTACGCCGAGGAATATCGGCCCGATATCAACGAGATTCCGGAAGTGCTCGCCAGTCGCTTGCTGTCGGTACGAGCGTTCGACGCCTCAGGAATGATGCTCGATGCCGACGTCGTCGCCGGGGTCGTCGCCGCCCGTGTCATCGAACAGCAGTTGGCCAACCCGCAGGTCGAGTACCTGCACCTCCATAATGCAAAGCCCGGCTGTTATGCGGCTCGGGTAATTCGCGCCTAAAAACGCCGGGCTCACTGCACATCATCGAACGGCACCGGGCGGGTGTGGCGCTGCTGCTCTTTGAGCCGCCCGGGCGGCGGGGTCTCCGAGGTGAGCCCGCGCACCTTGGCTATCCGCACGCCGGGCTCGATCGGCCAGGGCGCCCAGCCGCGTGCGGCAAGGAGCGGGAGCAACACCTCGGCTAAGCGCAGGGACTTCACGAGAGGCTCGACAGGCTCGAGGAGGACACAGGGTTTGAGCCCGATGCGAACAGCGCCTCTGCGCTCGCTGCCGTATCGGTGGCGAAGACCAGCGCCTGTCCCACAGTGACCAGGATTGCGGCCAGAAATGTCAAAAATCGACGCGCGTTCATAAATTTCTCCTTGAAAAAAACCCAGAACAATCGAACTCCTTGGGGAGAGAGTCTCGGCCGCCGGGCATCAAGCAGCAAACGCGATACTTGAATGGCACCTCAGAAATTCTGAACTGTCCCCCGCGCCGCTCCCTCTGAAGGTACATTGGCGATACCAGCGGCCAGATCGCTCACGGAGCAGTTGTGGAAACAGTGAAGCGAGTTACCAGCAGTTATCTTCCCGCGGACCCATCGAGGACTCGCGCCGGGCTCGGTTGGGTCGCCGCGTCGATGTTATTGCTGGCCGGATGCGCGCAGCGGCCCTCCGCAACCGGCGAGGGCGTGGTGACGGGGCGTCCGCCCGGCACCACGCAATTCCAGCTCGATACCAAGGCGTCGCAGATCTGGCTGTTTCTGGGCGCCGATGGACCCATGGCCAAGGTGGGTCATACCCATGTCATCACGACGCACGGATTGGAAGGCAGCATCTGGCTGCATCCGCAGCCCGATCACTCGGGGTGCGATTGGACCTGCCGGTCGCCTCATTCGTAGTCGATGATCCCGCGGAACGCGCGGCGGCCGGAGGTGAATACGCCGAGCCGCTCGACGAGGAAGCGCGTACCGGGACGCGCGAACACATGCTCGGCGAGCGCCAGCTGGACGCGGCGCACTTTCCCAAGAGTGACGCTGCAATGCCAGCACCTGACAGGCGGACCCGGACAGATCAGCGCGGAACTGAGCGTCATCCTGCGTGATCACGCTTCGCGCCTGTCGGTGCCGGTCAAGTGGCAGCGCAACGGCAATACGCTGCAGGCGGAGGGCGAATTCACCTTCACCCAGACCTCGCTCGGACTGCAACCGTACAGCCTGCTGTTCGGCGCACTGCGGGTCCGCGATGAGATCCGTGCGCGCTTCCGACTGGTGGCGCGCGCTACTTAGCAGCCCACGATCCGGGCCTCTGCACGACATGCCGCGTAGGAAATGCGCTTACAATGGCGCCGCTCTGATCTAGGCTCGCTCGGCCCGCTGCACATAAATTCGGGAAGCAAAGAATCCCAGTGCGAGCGCCTCGGCCACTTGCAGGAGCGGCTGTCGACCGCCCCGTCAAAGTACGAACAACTTAAGAACTACGTACCGGGAGAAGGGCGATGAAGCGCAGCAACTTTCTAAAGGCCCTGGTGTTGGTGCCAGGATTCGTGCTGGCGGCGTCTCCGCCGCAATCGCCCGGAGTCGCTCCTGCCCCGATCAAAGAGCGGGATCGATCGCACCGTGCTGCCGGTGCCCGAGCCGCCGGTGTCCACAATCACCACACTGGATGCCCGCAACGCCAAGGCACCGCCGCGCTTCGAGGTGAAAGCGCCCAAAGGCGCGCCCAACGTCGTCATCGTGTTGCTGGACGACATCGGCTTCGGCCAATCGAGCGCTTTCGGTGGTCCGGTCAAGATGCCGACGCTGGACAAGCTGGCCGCCGAAGGACTGCGCTACAACAACTTTCACACCACGGCGCTGTGTTCGCCGACCCGCACAGCGCTGCTGACCGGCCGCAATCACCACGTCAACAATGCCGGCGCCGTCATGGAAGCTGGCCACCGCGTTTCCCGGCAATACCGGAATTCGCCCGCTGAGCGTGGCGCCGTTGGCGGAGATGCTGCGGCTCAATGGCTACAGCACCGCGGCCTTCGGCAAGTACCACGAGACGCCGCCCTGGGAGGTTTCGGTCTCCGGGTCCGTTCGATCGCTGGCCGACGCATTCGGGTTTTGACAAGTTCTACGGATTCATCGGCGGCGAGACCAACCAGTGGGCGCCGGCGATCTTTGACGGCACCGTGCGCGTTGAGCAGGCGCAAACGCCCGATTACCACTTCACGGTCGACATGACGAACCAGGCGATCGGCTGGATGCAGGCGCAGCATTCGCTGACGCCGGACAAGCCGTTCTTCGTCTACTTCGCGACCGGCGCGCTGCACGCTCCGCACCATGCGCCGAAGGAATACATCGACCGCTACAAGGGAAAGTTCGATCAGGGCTGGGACGCGGTGCGCGCGGAGACCTACGCGCGCCAGAAGACAGATGGGCGTGATTCCCGCCGGCGCCGAGCTGACGCCGCGTCCCAAGGAGATTCCTTCCTGGGATTCGCAGACCCCCGATCAGAAGAAACTCGAGGCCCGGCAGATGGAAACCTTCGCCGGCTTCGGCGAGCACACCGACGAGCAGGTGGGACGGCTGGTCGAGTGCTCTGAAGGACATGGGCGTCATGGACAACACGCTGTTCATCTACATCGTCGGCGACAACGGCGCCAGCGCCGAAGGCGGACCGGAAGGCGCCTACAACGAGATGATGGCGCTGAACGGCATCATCAACACGGCCGGCGATCAACATGCCGCACCTCGATGAGTGGGGCGGGCCAAGCACCTTTCCTCACTATGCCATCGGCTGGGCGTGGGCCGGCGATACGCCGTTCCAGTGGACCAAGCAGATCGCCTCACACTACGGCGGCACCACCAACGGCGTGGTGATTCATTGGCCAGCGCGCATCAAGGCCAAGGGAGAAGTCCGCTCGCAGTTCACTCACGTTACCGACATCGCACCGACCGTGCTGGAGGCCGCGGAGCTGCCGTTCCCGAAGAGCGTGAACGGCACGCTGCAAAGGCCGTTCGACGGCACCTCGATGGTCTACACCTTCGATCATGCCAAGGCACCAGAGACCCACACGACCCAGTACTTCGAAATGTTCGGAAACCGCGGCATCTATCACGACGGCTGGGTCGCGGCCACACGCCACTCGATTCCCTGGCTGATGGTGCCGAATCCGCCGCTTGGCCAAGGATACGTGGGAGCTGTACCACGTCGCCGACGATTTCAGCGAGGCCCACGATCTTGCCGCCAGCAATCCTGCCAAGCTCAAGGAGATGCAGGATCTGTTCATGAAGGAAGCCGAGCGCAATCACGTGCTGCCCATCGACGATCGCCGAGCGGAGCGCTTCAATGCGGCGATCGCGGGCCGACCCGATCTGATGGGCAATCGCACTTCGCTGACCGTTTATCCCGGCATGAACGGCATCACCGAGAATGCGTTCATCAACGTAAAAAACCGCCGCTACACGATTACGGCCGAGTCGAGCTGCGCGACGCAAACACCAACGGCGTGATCATTGCCCAGGCCGGCGCGTTCGGCGGTTGGACGCTCTACATGAAGGACGGCAAGGTCGCATCACGAGTACAACTACTTCGGAGTCGAGCGCACCAACATTGGCGACCCGACGGCCCTCGCCGCGGGCAAGCATGTGATCAGGTATGAGTTCATCCCCGACGCCGCCAAGCCGGGCACCGGCGGCAAGTGCGCGCTGTATGTGGATGGTAAGCAGGTGGCGAGCGGGCACATTCCCAAGACCCAGCCCTTCATGTTTTCGGCCGACGAAGGCGTGGATGTGGGCGAGGACGCTGAGACTGCCGTGTCCAAGGACTACAAGCAGGATGACAACAGGTTCACCGGCAAGATGATCAAGGTGTACGGTAGCCGTGCAGCCTGTCCGGCCTGAGTGCGAAGCGACCAAAGGGCAGTCCGTGACGCAAACGACGCTGCGGCTGGATAGCCGCAGGAAGGATGTAGCCCAGGGCACTCAATTGCGCGAACGCGGTGGTTCTCAGTCGCACGCAACGGCCGCTGCCACCCGCTCGGTCGCAGCTAGGCCTTTCAGCCTGCAGCAGACAGCAGTAGCGTGCCTTCGGGCGCTTCGAGCAGCGGCGTTGGCGCTGGGATCGAAACCTGCGGGAAGTTCGGCGCTACCGACGATCCCGCTGCCGGCAAGCGCTTCCAGGCGCGCGGGCATCAGCGGATCGACGAACACCAGTACCGGCGCGGCAATCGCGCGCGGCCGATGCAGGGTCAAGGTCAGCGCATCGCTGGTGAGTGCGACTTGCGCCAGCGGATCATCGGGCACCTCAAGGGCCACGAAGCCGGCGTTTTCCCAAAAAGCCCGAACCGCCTCGGTATCGAGCGACAGGCACGCTGTAGCTGCTAAACCATCCGCACCCGGAACTGGGATGATCGGGGCGCGGCGGAGAAAAAGTGCGCGCTTCCAGCAACGCGATATTCTGACCCGCCGGGTCGTGCAGCTGCAGCTCGTGAAAATCGCTGTCCCCCAGCCGCGTGTAATGGGGCTCGAAGCCCGCGACCAGCATTTCATTCAGGTGCCGCGCGAGCTCGGGCCGCACGAAGCTGAGCATGTTCGGCGGTCCACGCCGCTGGTGCAGACCTAGGCAGATCCGCCCGTCGCTGAGCACACCGTACGGATGAGTCCAGGTATCGCCGGTCGTGAGCTGCGAGAAGCCCAGCTGCTCATAGAACTTCACCGAGGCGGCGATATCGGCCGTGGTGAGGCTCAGTTCCAGAAAACGGCCGAACACGACTTATCCGGCAGCGCTCAGTACGCGCTGGGCGAGTGCCCGCGCATGATCCCCGCGATCGTTGAGGGCCGGCACGTACTGGAACTGAGTGCCGCCGGCCCGCAGGTAGATCTCGCGGCCTTCCAGGGCAATTTCTTCCAGAGTCTCAAGGCAGTCGACCGCGAAGCCGGGACTGATGACCGTAAGGCTTAGCGTGCCACGGCCCGGGAGTTCCGCAAGCACCCTATCGGTGGAGGGCGTAAGCCAGCGCGCCTTGCCGAATCGGGACTGGAAACTCAGCGACCATTGCGAGGCGGGTAGCTCGAGCGCCCCAGCCAGGAGCCGTGCGGTCTGCTGGCATTGCTTCTCGTAGTTGTCTCCGCGATTCACGCAGCGCTGCGGGATGCCGTGAAAGGACATCAGGAGCTGTGCGGTGCGGCCGTGCTTTTGCCAGTGCTCGCGCACGCTGTTGGCCAGCGCTCCAATGTAGCCCGCATCGTCATGGTAATCGCCGATCAGGTGCAGATCGGGCAGCGCGCGCCAGAGGCGCAGACCCGCTCCGACCTGGTCAAAGACCGCCCCTGTCGTGGTGCCG
Source organism: uncultured Gammaproteobacteria bacterium (assembly GCA_963717335.1). Classification (GTDB taxonomy): domain Bacteria; phylum Pseudomonadota; class Gammaproteobacteria; order Steroidobacterales; family Steroidobacteraceae; genus FEN-1191. Next base: position 153,417 of record CAVQVZ010000008.1, read on the forward strand.
CTCCCCTGCGGAAACAACGGGAGCACGACGATGCGCTGCGCCCCCGCGGCCCGAAGTCCCTGCAAGGCGGCATCCACCGTGGGCTCGGAATACAGGAATGCGCTCTCGATCGTCACAGCGCCGGGCCGGTGCGATTCCAGCTCCATCTCGAAGGCGTGCCGCAGGCGCCTGGAGTAGACCTCGAGCGGTGAGCCATCATCCATCCAGATCCTGCGGTACTTGCGCGCGCTGCGCGGTGCGCGCAGCGGAAGGATCAGGCCGTACAGGAGCGGGCGCCAGAAGAGGGGGGGCAGTTCGACCACGCGCGGATCGGAAAGGAACCGGCGCCAGGAAATGGCGCACCTCGCGAGCCTGCGGGGCCTCGGGAGTTCCGGTGTTGACCAAGACTACGCCCAGCACGACCGCGGTTCCTTCAGGACGGCGTAATGCCGCCTATGCACAGGTATTTCAGCTCGGTGTAATCGTGGATGCCGTGGTGCGAGCCTTCGCGCCCGAAGCCCGATTGCTTGACGCCGCCGAAGGGTGCGACCTCGGTGGAAATCAGGCCGGTATTCAGGCCGACGATGCCGTACTCGAGCGCCTCGGTGCAGCGCCAGGCGCGCGCCAGATCGCGCGTGTACAGGTAACAGGCCAGGCCGAACTCGGTGTCGTTGGCCATGTGCAGCGCTTCGGCCTCGGTGCCGAACCGAAACAACGGCGCCACGGGACCGAAGGTTTCCTCTTTCGCAAAGCGCATCTCGCCGGTGGCCTCGGTCACGATCGTCGGTTCGTAGAATGTGCCGCCGAGCGCGTGAGGCTTGCCGCCGAGGGTGACCTTGCCGCCCTTGGCGCGCGCATCGGCGACGTGCTCCTGCACCTTGGCGAGCGCGGCGGCGTCGATCAGGGGACCTAAGTCCGTGGGGCCCTTCAGGCCATCGCCCACCTTGAGCGCGCCCACCGCCTTGTGCAGGCGGGAGGCAAACTCATCGTACACCTCGTTTTGCACCAGCAGCCGGTTCGCACACACGCAGGTCTGTCCGGTGTTGCGATACTTGCTGGCGAGTGCGCCCTGCACCGCGGCGTCCAGATCGGCGTCCGCAAAGACGATGAACGGCGCATTGCCGCCCAGCTCCATCGACAGTTTCTTCAGGGTCGGCGCACACTGGGCCATCAGCAACCGGCCCACTTCCGTCGATCCCGTAAAGCTGAGCTTGCGCACCACCGGGCTGCTGGTCAGTTCAGCGCCGATTTCCCGAGCGGCCCCGGTCACGACGTTGAACACTCCGGGCGGCACCCCGGCGCGGGCGGCGAGCTCGGCCATGGCCAGCGCCGAGAGCGGAGTCTGGCCGGCCGGTTTGACAATGAAGGTGCAGCCCGCGGCCAGTGCGGGGGCCGCCTTGCGCGTGATCATCGCGGCCGGAAAATTCCACGGGGTGATCGCGGCCACCACCCCGACGGGCTGGCGCAGTACCACGATGCGCTTGTCGGGCTGGTGCCCGGGAATGACCTCGCCGTAAATGCGGCGCGCTTCCTCGGCGAACCATTCGACGAAAGCCGCCGCGTAGGCGATTTCCCCGGCCGCCTCGGCCAGGGGCTTGCCCTGCTCGGCGGTCATGAGCTGCGCCAGGTCCTTCTGGTTCGCCATCATCAGATCGAACCAGCGCCTGAGGATCACGGCGCGCTGCTTGGCGGTCTGCGCGGCCCAGCCCGGAAATGCCGCCGCGGCCGCGTCGATGGCGCGGCGAGTGGCGGCGCCGTCCAGTTGAGGCACCGTGCCGATGGCCTCGCCCGTGGCGGGATTGTGGACCGTCGTGCTTCGGCCATCAGCGGCATCGAGCCACTGGCCGTTGACGTAACACTGACTTCGCAGCAGTTTTGGATCGCTAAGCTCCATGGTTCAACCTATGTGCTGCTTGAGGAATTCTTGGGTGCGATCCCAGGCGAGCTTGGCGCTGGGCGCGTCGTAGCTGGCGCGCGCGTCGCAATTGAAACCCGTGATCGGCGGGATAAAAATAGTAGATGGCCTGGGGGAACACCGCGCGCACCTGCTCGATGCGCTCGCGCGGGATGTTCTTGTCGAGCTCGCCATAGTGCAGCATGACCGGACAGGTCGGCAGCCGATCGAGCTTCTCCCAGATACGGCTGGTGTAATAGCCGACCGCCGCCTGGACGCGCAGCGCGCCCGCGGCGATCCAGGTGAGTTGCCCGCCCCAGCAAAATCCCACCAGCGCGACCCGTCCGGCGTGGCGCACGACATTGACCGCCGCCCCGATGTCCAGCAGGGCCTTGGCGTCCTCGATCTGCAGCCGGTAGCCGACGCCCTGCTCCATGTCGGCGGGTGAGTAGCCGAGCTCGATATTTCGGCCGACCCGGTCAAACAGCGCCGGCGCAATGCTCAGGAAACCGGCCGCGGCGTATTGCTCGACCACGCGCTCGGATATGTTCGTTGACGCCGAATATTTCCTGCAGCACCACCACCGCGCCGCGCGGCGCGCCGCTGGGGGCGGCCAGGTAGGCGGAGAATTCGTGCCCGTCGCGCGCCATCAATGTCTGCCAGCGGCCCATGGGTTCACTTTCCGAGCCAGGCGTCGGCTTCGATCTCGACCAGCATGTCCGGAACAATCAGGCGGCTGACTTCCACCATCGAGGTGGTCGGGCGTATCTCCCCGAACACGGCGCCGTGGGCGCGGCCGACCTGCTCCCAGTCGGCGATGTTGATCACGTAAATGCGCGTGCGCACCACCTGGGCGACGCTCGCACCGGCGCGCGCCGAGCGCGGCCTCGATATTCTTCAGGCACTGCACGGTCTGGGCGTACGGGTCATTGAGGCCGACGATCCGCCCATCCTTCCCGGTCGCGGTCGTGCCCGAAACGTGGACGTAGTCCCCGGCGCGCACGGCCCGCGAATAACCGACGATCGGCTCCCAGGGTGAGCCGGAGGCAAAATTCTGGCGCGACATCAGGCGCGCTCCACCACGGCGGTGACACCCATGCCCCCGGCCGTGCACACCGAGATCAGTCCGCGTTTCGCCTGGGCGTCGTTGGCGAGCAGCTTGGCGAGCGAGGCGAGGATCCGCCCGCCGGTGGCGGCGAACGGGTGACCGAGCGCGACGCTGCCGCCCTTGACGTTGATCTTTTCCGGCGGAATCGAGCCCAACGGCGCATCGCGCCCGAGCCGTTCACGGCAGTACTCCGGGGATTCCCATGCGCCTGAGCGTGCACAGCATCTGCGCGGCGAAGGCCTCGTGTATCTCGTAGTAATCGAAGTCCTGCAGCGAAAGTTGCACGTCCTGGAGCATCGCCGAGACCGCGTATACGGGGGCCATCAACAGTCCCTCCTTGCCGCTGACGAAATCGACCGCCCAGCTTTTGCCGGCGCGCAGGTACGCCAGCACCGGGAGTCGTCGTTCGCGCGCCCAATCTTCCGACGCCAACAACACGGCGGCCGCGCCGTCGGTCAAGGGCGTGCTGTTGCCGGCGGTGAGCGTGCCGCTGCCGGAGGTGTCGTAAACCGGGCGAAGCGTGGCCAGTTTCTCCAATGCGGCGTCGGGCCGCACATTGTTGTCACGTTGCAAACCGGCGTGCGGTGTCACCAGGTCGTCGTAGAAGCCTTCCTTCCAGGCGGCGGCCGCCCTGCGGTGGCTGTCGAGCGCCACGCGATCCTGCTCCTCGCGCGAGATCTTCCAGGTCTTGGCCATCAGCTCGCAATGCTGGCCCATGGATAAGCCGGTACGTGGCTCGATCACGGCCGGAAGGATGGGTTTGAGATCGCGGGGCCGCAGATTCAGCCACGGCGCGAGCCGTTGCCCAAGGTTCCGTCCCCGGTAACTGCGCAGCAGCAGCGAGCCAAAGGAGCTCGGGAGCACCACCGGGGGATCGCTTACGGTGTCTACGCCACAGGCGATGCCCGCATCGATCTGGCCCAGGGCGATCTTGTTGGCCACCAGAATCGCCGCCTCAAGACCCGTTCCGCAAGCGCGCTGAATGTCGAGCCCGGGGGTCTGCGGATCGAGCTCGGCTGACATCAGGGATTCGCGCACCAGATTAAAGTCCCTGGAATGCTTGATGACTGCGCCGCCGATCACATCGCCGAGCCGCTGGCCCTGCAGGCGAAAGCGTTCCACCAGGGAGCGCAGCGCGGCGACGAGCAGATCCTGATTGCTTTGACCGGTGTATGCGCCGTACGAGCGCGCGAACGGTATACGACTACCACCGACGATTGCGACCCGTCTGGCGGCTGTGTGGACCAGCATGGCGGACTCCGGAAGCGGCGCGCCGCCGGGAGCGGCGCTGGTCGCGTAGAATGCCATTTTGCGCCTGCTTGTGCACGGCCCGTGCCCGTATCCACGGGTGCCGGGAGCGCATTGGGCTCATGTATTCGGCTCGAAAACTACAGGGGACCATAGCCAATGGCGCGAGCGGTGACAGACCGTGCCTTCGAGCGGCGCCTGGCGGCGCTGGCCAACAACCGCGAGCACGGCGGTGCTCTGGCGGGCGGCCGGCGCGGGCTGGAGCGCGAGGGCCTGCGGGTGACGCGGGCCGGGCGCATCGCCTCCAGTGCCCATCCGCGCGCCTTGGGCAGTGCGCTTTGCAATCCGCACATCACGACCGATTTTTCCGAGGCGCTGCTCGAGCTGGTGACACCGACCTTCACCGACAACAGCGCGCTGGCCCGCTACCTTGACTGAGCTGCACCACTTCGTCGCCCAGCGTCTCGATGACGAACTGCTCTGGGCCTCTTCCATGCCCGGGGAGATCGCCGGTGAGGAGGAGGTGCCGATCGCCCAGTACGGACGCTCGCACCGCGGACACTTCAAGGAAGTGTATCGGCGCGGCCTGCAGACCCGGTACGGCGGGCTGATGCAGGCCATCGCCGGAGCCCACTACAACTACTCCTTTCCCGAGCGGTTCTGGCCCCTGTGGGCCGACCTGCTGGGTTCGCACAGGTACGACAGCGAGTTCGTCTCGGCCAGATACTTCGACCTGGTGCGCAACTACCGGCGGCACGGATGGCTGTCGCTGTATTTGTTCGGGGTCTCACCGGCCCTGTGCGCCAGCTTCGTTTCGCAGGAGAGCGCGACCGAAATGCGCCCCCTGGGGCCGGGCACCCTGCACCTGCCGTATGCGACCTCGCTCCGGATGAGTGATCTGGGTTACCGCAATCGCGACCAGTCGGCGGTCTCGGTCTCCGTCAACTCACTGCATGAGTACCTGCGCGACCTGCAGCACGCGACGCATACCGTGCATCCGCCCTTTGCGGCGCTCGGTCTGTGTGTCGATGGCCACTACCGGCAGCTCAACACGAACATCCTGCAGATCGAGAACGAGTATTACAGCAACATCCGACCCAAGCGCGCGCCGCAGGCCGGCGAGAGCACGATGCGCGCACTCGCGCGTGGCGGGGTGGAGTACGTGGAGGTGCGGGCGCTCGACATCTGCATCTTCGAGCCCACCGGGGTGTGCACGGACGAGATGCATTTCATGGAGGCGTTTCTTGCGCTGTGCCTGGCGCGCAGCAGCGATCCGATCGACGCCACGGAACAGGCTCTGCTCGATAACAATCACCTGCTGGTTGCGCGGCGCGGCCGCGAGCCGGATCTGCAGCTGCAGCGTGACGGACGGTCCGTGTCGCTCAAGGCCTGGGGCGCGGAGTTGCTCGACCAGCTCGGCGGGATCTGCGAATTGCTGGATGCCAACGATCCGGCTCAGCCGTATCGACGCGCGCTCGCCAAGCAGCTGGACAAATTGCGCGATCCGGAGCGCACCCCCTCGGGCAGGCACCTGCAGGAGCTCTCAAGATCAGGGAGCAGCTTTGCCGAATACGCCCTTGGGCTCTCCGCCCAGCACCTGGCGCACACTGCTCGATGAGGCCGGGCGCGATCCTGCCGCGCAGGCGCAATTTGCGGCGGAAGCGCAGGAGTCCCTGCTGGAGCAGGAAGCGCTCGAGCGTGCCGATCGGGGAACCTTTGCGGAATATCTGGCGAAGGCCTTGGCGCCCCAGGCCCTCTGAGCCGCGCGATCGCGAGCCGCGGCGCCGCCCATGGCGTGAGCGAGCGATTTTTTTGGACCGTGAAACGCGCTGAAACGAGCCGCTACAGGTCGTAGCGCACCGAGAGCTGCAGGGCCCGTTCACGCGCGTAGCGCTGGCTCGCCCAGCAGGACTCGCAGCGGCACGGTGCTGTCGGATTCGATCCCCTCAAGGGCCATGCTCCAGTGCGGGCCGAATTCGCGTATGCAGGCCACCGTCCAGGCGTGACCGTCGTCGGCGAGCAGGATGGGTATGTACTCGAAAGTGCTGTAGGTCTGCTGCATCTCGTAGCGGTCGTAGCGCACCGAGTAGCGCATCGCGCCGCGTTTGCAGGCTGGCCAGCAGGAATTCCGAATCGTAGCTCCAGGCGATTCTGCGGCACGCGCGGGTCCTCGTAGGTGCGCCCGTGCAGCCACTGACCGATCAGGGTCCAGTCGTCGTTCGGAGTCCAGCGCGCCCCCAGACTGTCGAAGAAGGTCAGCCAGGCGCTGTCATCGAGCGTGGCGGACTCAATCGCAAGGTTGGCGCGATTGTCGTAGTGCAGGGCGCGCATTTCGAGCAGGCCCCGGTAGTTCGCAGTCGCGCCGACGTAGTAGCCCGCGCGCTTGTCGAGATCATCAAAGAAAAGGGTGCGTTCCGAGAGCGGCGAGCCATTGTTGGCATAGCGGCCGAACAAGGTGCTCTGCCGGTCGTGCAATCCCCATCCGCGGGTGGCGACCACCGTGCCGGCGGTGTCGTTCCACCCGTAGGCGGCGCGCGCTCAGCGTGAAGTCGAAGTCATGACCATGGCTGCGCCCGAGCCAGTCGAGATTGTACTCGGCGCCAATCGTGCGCAGCTCCTCGCCGATCCAGGTGTTGATCGCCGAAAACGACAGCGTGTACGGCGAGCGCCATCCCTGCATGCGGTTCTCGAGCGAGATGGCCGGGTAGAACGCGCCCGACCTTGACGCGTGAGCGCCAGTCGGAAGCCGGGATCGGGCGCCACTCGGCATACAGCTCGGTCAGGTCGACCGTGTTCACGTCATGATCGCCGTAGGCGTAGGCTTGCGCGCTGAAGTGCAGCGTCTCGAAAGGATCGGCCCGATAGCCGATGTCGACATAACCCAGGCGCAGCCCGTCCTGCGTGTCGTCGAAACGCAATTTGCCCAGTCCGCCGGTCAGGCGCGACTGGGTGGCATCGGTCGCGACCGCGCGCAGGTCCACGCTAAGGTCAAATTCATCCGCGACGGCGACAGTTGCGAAAGCACCAGCGCCGCAACGGCGCAGCATGGAGCTAGTAATCTTCCCATTTCTTGTCCGCTCCGTGATGGTGCAATGGCGCCCGCACGGTCGCGTCAGGTGGAAGCTAACGCTGCCGGCCGCGCCGTCGGCCAATCGAAGCCGCGAGCTCAGTTGCGGTCCTGATTCGTCGAGCAACTGGTGCCAGATCCGCACCGTGTACTCGCCGGGGGGCAAATTCTGCAGCCGCAAAGTCCCATCGGCGCCGGTGCGTCCGTACCACGGCGAGTCGGTGACGTAGATGTAGCCGACCATGCTGTCATGGATGTTGCAGCCGAGCGTCACCAGTCCCGCGCGGTTAAACACCACCGGCTCGTGCGCACGCCCCGCGTAAAGCGAGAGCTGGAAGTTCTTCGCCTCCGAGAACGAATAGACCTGATGGCGCACCTGGTCGCTGTTGGGGAAATCGACCGAGGTGCCGGTCTGCACGATTAGGACCTCCGGGACGAACTCGAGATTGCGCTGATCCATGATGGCCTTCAGGCCTGGCTGCGGCTTGGGGTGCCCCGGCCAGCGGCTCGGCAACCACCACGACGCCCGCCAGCGGCACGGCGCTTGCGCTCACAACCGTGACGGAAAGCCCCGAAGGGGCACAAATTCCCTGTGGCACCGCAAAAATCGTGCAGGCCGTCACACAGGCGAGGAACGTGGCGCTTCTACCATGCATATGTCATCTGGATTAGAGCGCCCAACGTTGACCAGCTTCAAGAACCGACTGCTCATTTTGATCGTCTCACTGATGGCGCTTGCCCAGGGTGTGACGATCCTGCTCACGCTGGCCTCGATTCGGGGCGCCGTGCACGCAGAATCGATCCGTCAGCTCTCGGCAACGCGGGCGATGCTCGATCGCACGCTCGCCGAACGCGCGCGTCTGCTGCGCGCGGCGGTTGACGCCATGGTGGGGGACTTTGCGTTTCGCGAGGCGGTCGCCACCGCCGATACGCCGACCATGCAATCGGCGCTGAGCAATCAGGCCGGAAGAATCGGCGCGGATCTGGCGGTGCTGTACGCGCCCGCCGGGCGCGTGCTGACCGCCACCACCCCCGAACTGGCCGAGCAGGCCGGCGCGGGCCTGCGCCTGCCAGAGGGCAACAGCGCCGCGCCCTTCGCCGATCGTCGGCGGCCGGCCGTACCAGATTGTGTTCGCGCCCCTTAGAGCCCCGCAGGTGATCGCCTGGGTGGCGCTCGGCTTCGCGCTCGACCGCCCGCTGGCGCAGCAGCTTGCGGCGCTGGCCGGCACCGAGGTGAGTTTCGTCTACCGGGAGCAGGATGGCTCAAGCGGCACGATCTCCACGCTCGATGCGGCCACCGCAGGGCAGCTGGCGACGCTGGGGCTGGCCGATCAGGGAAGCAACGATCCGGTGCTGTCGACGATTTCCGGCGAGCAGTACCTGACGCTCAGCGCACCGCTGCGCGCCCAGACCGGAACGCTACTGCTGGTCGCGCAGCGCTCCCAGTCCGCCGCGATGACGCAATTTCGCGAGATGCGCCTGGCGCTGTTGCTGATAGGCGGCGCGGCTCTGCTGGGTGCGATCGTGGTGGCGGTGTTCGCAGGCCGGAGCGCGGTTCGGCCGCTCGGGGTGCTGGTCGCCGCGGCCCGCGAGATTGAGCGCGGCTCCTACAGTGAAGCGGTCCAGGTGAGCGGTGGCGAGGAATTCAAGCAGCTGGCCGGCACTTTCAACTCGATGCAACAGGGAATCCGCGATCGCGAGGCGCACATCGTGCGCCAGGCGACCCACGACACACTGACCGGCCTGCCCAATCGGGAAGGCTTGCGCGAGCGTCTGGCGGGGATACCCGCAGGAACGGTGCTGAGCGTGGCGCTGGTGGACGTGCACCGATTCCGCGACATCAATGCTTCGGTGGGTCACGTGGTAGGCGACCATCTTCTGCAGGCCATGGCGGCCCGGCTGTCGAAACTGCTCGGTGAGGAAACCACCTGCGCTCGCATCGGGGCCGATCAATTCGTGGTTACCGCGGCCGCTTCACGACAGCGAACTGCTCCATCGGCTGTTGCTGGCCGCCGATGAGTGGCGTAACGGGGTAACGCTCGGCGAGCTGCGCTTGAGCGTCGATATCCGCTCCGGCATCAGCGAGTGGCGCGCACCGCGCGTTTCGGTCGACGATCTGCTGCGCCAGGCCGACGTTGCGCTGCTCCAGGCGAAGGAGCAATCCACCGTTGCCATTGTCTACCAGCCCACGCACGACGCCGACCATCGCCGCCGTGTCATGCTGGTGGCGGAACTGCGCCGCGCGCTGGTCGCCGACGGCCTCGCATTGCACTTCCAGCCGCTGGTGAGCATGAAGGACCGCGCGGTGCTTGGGTTTGAGGCGCTGCTGCGCTGGAACCACCCGAGCCTGGGAAACATATCGCCTGCGGAATTCATTCCGCTGGCCGAGCGGGCTTCGGTCATGCCCGACCTGTCGCGTTGGGTACTGGGTGCCGCGATCGCACAGCTCGGGGTGTGGCAGCGCGAAGGACTGGATTTTTCGGTGGCGGTGAATTTGTCGGCGGCGGACTTCGCCGACGGCGGCCTGCCGGCGCGCGTCTTTGCGCTGCTGCGCGAATACGAGGTGCCGGCGACACGTCTGCTGCTCGAAGTGACCGAGAGTGCGATCATGCGCGAACCGCAGCTCGCAGCGCAGATCATGCAGCAGCTGCGCACCGGCGGCGTGTCCTTTGCGATCGATGATTTTGGTACCGGCCACTCGAGCCTCGCGCAGCTGCACGCGCTGCCGGTCGATGAGCTCAAGATCGATCGGGGTTTCGTCTGCAATCTCGACCGCTCGACGAGCAATCTGGCCATCGTGCGCAGTACCGTGGAACTGGGCCACAGCCTGGGACTGAAGGTGGTGGCCGAGGGCATCGAAACACCGGAAATCTGGGCGGCGCTCCTGCGCCTGGGCTGTGATCTGGCGCAGGGTTATTTTATAAGTCGGCCGATGCCCGCCGGCTCGGTCTCCGCCTGGACCCGGGCGCAACGCGAGCAGCTGATTCGAAATGCGACGGCCGCGGAGGAAGAGGGCAGGCTCACAACGCTTCGTAGCCGACCGGCCTGATCGGCTAGGCGGGTGTGACCAGGCGCAGGGCTCGCGCGCTTCGGCTGATGCCGAGCACGCCGCTCCGTACGATTTCGAGCAGCTCCCCGTGCGCCGCCACTTCGTGCATAAACCCGTTCACCTCGGCCTCGCTCCCCAGCAGTTCGACGATGAAATTGTCAATGGAGGGGTCCAGCACGCGCCCGCCCGTGCGAACCACATAGCCGCGCAGCGCATCGCGCCTCGCCGGATCCACCCGCAACTTCGCCAGGACCAGTTCACGCTCCAGATGCTCCCCGCGCGTCATGTCATCGATACGCACCACATCGATGAGTTTGTTGAGCTGGTTGGTGATCTGGAGCATCACCGCATCCGAACCGGTCGTAACCAGCGTCAGTCGCGAGACCGTGGGGTCGTCGGTGGGCGCTACTGACAGGGATTCGATGTTGTAACCGCGGCTCGAGAACATGCCGGCGACGCGCGAAAGCGCGCCGGCCTCGTTTTGCAGCAATATGCCGATGATGTGGCGCATGGCCTGAAAGTGGATCGCCCTTGGGAGTCCGGACACCGCCTGCAGAATAGCCAAGTTTGTGCGGGCGCGCCAAGCTGCTAGGCTCTGCTCATGGATCAGCTTGTCCAGCAAAATCAGGCCGCGACCCACCCGCTTGCCGGACAGGCGATGAGCGGGGCGCAGATCATCGTCCAGGTGCTGGCCGACGAAGGTGTAACCGCCATATTCGGCTACAGCGGGGGCGCGATCCTGCCCACCTACGATGCCGTGTTCACGTTCAACGAGGCGCAACGACTCGGCGGCAGGCGTGAAATTCCGCTCATCGTTCCTGCCAATGAGCAGGGCGCCGGTTTCATGGCGGCCGGTTACGCCCGCGCCAGCGGGCGGGTAGGGGTGTGCCTTGTGACCTCGGGGCCAGGGGCGACGAACACCGTGACCCCGGTGCGCGACTGCATGGCCGATTCCGTACCGATCGTGGTCATCTGCGGGCAGGTGCCCGCCGCGGCCATCGGCACGGACGCGTTCCAGGAAGCGCCGGTCGCCGCGATCATGGGTTCGGTCGCCAAGCACGTGTTCCTGGTCACTGACCCGGCGCGCCTTGAGGCGACAGTACGCACCGCATTTGAGATTGCGCGCACCGGACGCCCCGGCCCGGTGGTGATCGACGTCCCGAAGGACATACAGAACTTTCCGGGCACGTATCAGGGCGCCGGCACGCTGCCGATCCCGGGATTCCGGCGTCGCTCGGCGGAATTGGCCGCGAACACCCTCAGCACCGAACAGCAGAGCGCCTTTGTCGAATTGTTGTCCGAATCCCAGCGCCCACTGATTTATGCGGGCGGCGGCGTGATCAACGGGGAGGCTTCCGAGGCGCTGACCGCTTTTGCCGTGGGGCTCAATATCCCGGTGGTCACGACGCTGATGGGAATCGGCAGCATTGATACCGCGCATGCGTTGTCGATGCGCATGCTGGGCATGCACGGCGTTGCCGCCGCCAACTACGCGGTCGAGGACTGCGATTTCCTGATCGCCGTGGGGGCGCGCTTTGACGATCGCGTGGCCGGCAATCCCCAGAAATTCGCGCGCGCCGCGCGCGCGATCGCCCATCTGGATGTCGACCGCTCGGAGATCAACAAGGTCAAGACCGCGCGCTGGAGCCACGTTGGGCTCCTGCCCGAGGCTCTGGGCCAGTTGCTGGGAGCGGTCAAGAAGGCCGCGCGCCAAAGGGATTACCAGGCTTGGCACGCGCACCTGAACGCGCTCAAACAACGTTACGGCATGAATTACCAGCGCAGCGGCGAGCTGGTGCAGCCCCAGTACGTGATCGAGGAAATCAACCGGCACACGCGCGGGGAGGCGATCATCACCACCGGAGTCGGCCAGCACCAGATGTGGGCGGCTCAGATGTTCGACTTCGGGGCGCCTCGGCGCTGGCTCACTTCCGGGAGCATGGGCACCATGGGCTTTGGGCTTCCGGCGGCCATCGGCGCCCAGGTAGCCCGTCCCGGCCGGCTGGTGATCGACATCGATGGCGATGCGAGCATCCGCATGAATATCGGCGAGCTTGAAACGGTGACCACCTACGATCTGCCGGTCAAAGTGGTGGTGCTCAACAACTTTGGCGATGGCATGGTCAAGCAATGGCAGAAGCTGTTCTTTAAGGGGAGGCTCTCCGGGAGCGATAAGTCCCTGCACAAGAAGGACTTCATCAAGGCGGCCCAGGCGGATGGGTTTCGTTATGCCCGCCGGCTCGATCGCAAGCAGGACGTGCCGGCTGTGATCGCCGAGTTCCTGGCCTTCCAGGGACCGGCGTTTCTGGAAGTCATTATCGACCCCGATGCCGGCGTCTATCCGATGGTCGGACCCGGGCAGGGGTATGAGGCGATGATCACCGGCGAGTTCATCCCGTCGAGGGACCCGAAGGATGGCGGGAATATCGATCCCTCCAGCATGTTCTGATGGGTGCATCGGCGCGCCAAGGGCGCGCCCGAACGGGCCTAATGGATCCGGCTGCGTTCGGCGGCGACGTACTCGCGCAACAGGCGCGTATCGCGCATGGCGCGCACTTCGGCGGGGAGCGAATCGAGCAACGCGGCGGCTTCCCGCAGTAGCGCCGGGGCCTGTACGCGGTCGGAGAGCGCCTGCGCGTAGAGCGCGCCGCCCAGTTCAAGCGGCACCCAGGCATCGCCGTGGTTGCGCGCCGCCAGACCCCGCTCGTACTTCACGACCGGCGCAATGAGCTTGGCGGCCTCGGCGGTCTTGCCCTGTGGGGCCAGCGCCATGACCAGCCACGTCGACACGAGACCCTCGATGCGCAGATCGTCCATCGATGAGGCGCCCTGTGCCTGGCGCGCCGCCAGCGCCGCCCGCAGCGATTGCTCGGCGCCCGCGTAGTCTTTCTCGATGACCGCGGATTGACCATCGGTGACGCCCGCCCAGAAGACCAAGGAGTTCCTCTGATCCTCCAGCTGGCCGCTCTGGGCCTTAAGTTGCTGCAACTGTTTCAGTGCGTCGCCGGCGATGCGTCGCGACGCGGTGTGATCGTCCCGTTGCTGAGCCGAGAGCGCTACGGCCAGGCGATCCATCATATCCACGTAGCCCAGCGCTATGCTTCCCGGTGGTTCGCTCTGGCGCAGTTTTGCCAGGTAAGGCTTGCCCGAATCGATGATCGCGCCGGCGCCGGCTTGATCGCCGAGCTGCGCGTGGCGCCAGGCGGCATAGGCGAGAGTGTAGAAGCCGGTGACGTACAGATTGGCGCCGCCGGAAGTCACCGCTAAGGAATCTTTGACCGCTTGATCGTAGTGAGGCAGCGCCTCGCGCAGTTGACCCGCCGTCCAGTAAGTGTCACCCACGAAAGTACGGGCCACGGCCAGGTTGTTGGTGGTAACGATGTTGCCCGGATCAAAGTCCAGCAAGGTCAGAGAGATCTGCACGGCGCGCTTGCAGTTGGGCAAGGCGGCGAGCGGGTCGAGATTGTACAGGGAGGCGATGGCCAGCTGCCCCACCAGCAGTTGCTGCGCATGCAGCGCGAGACGATAGCCGGGGCGCTGCGCAAGCACTTTTTCAGCCACGGCATTCGCGTCCTCCGCCACGCGCTTCGCCTCGTCGATGCGTCCGAGCCGCTGCAGTGCCTCGACCCGCCATGCGTTCGCCTCGGCATAGTAGGCGGCCATGCCGAAATCGCTCAGGTCGTGCGCACCTAGGTCCGAGGCGATTTTTGCCGACAGCGCCAGTGACCGGGCCGCCTCCTCGAATTGCGCACTGCGTAATTGCTCGAAGCCCACCCGAACCAGCACCTCGACGTAGGCGCGCCGGGCCACAATCGATGGATTCGGGGCATACACCAGCGGCTGCAGTAGATCGGCCGCACGTTGGGAGTTGGGCAGAGCGTTCGGATCGTTGAGGAATTCCTGGATCTGCGCCTGGGTGCTGTAGGCGAGGGCGAGGGCGATCACTACCGATTCGGAATCATCACCGGCCTTGCGGCGCTGCTCAAGCAGGCGCACGGCCTCGGCCGCGAAGGACTTGGCGGCATCCGGATCGCCGAGCACGCGCTTGGCGCGGGCGAAGTGCACCATCGCCAGCGCCCCGTTGCGGATGGTGTCCGGGCCCTTGAGCGATTCCGGCAGGCTGTGGAAATAGTCGATCTGGCGCTTCGCGAACTCTGCGACCACGTCCAGTCGACCGAAGCTCTCCAACTCGCGCACGAAGTCGTCTGTGAGGTAACCCAGGAGGTGCTCAGCGCCGGCGCGCGCCTGCACGGCCTGCGCCTCGGCGCGGTGCGCACGCTGCGTATTCACGTAGGCAATCACGGCCGCGACCACCGCACCCACGGCCAGCAAGCCGCATACCGTGGCCGCCTGGCGTGCGCGCAGTAGCGAGCGGCGCGCGGCCTGCTCGCGTTCGCGCTGCGCCGCGAGCATTCGCTCGCTTGCTTCCCGGGCCTCGCGTTCCTTGCGCTGGTCGCGGCTGTACTTGACGACTCCGCACAGCACGTCGTGCGTGAGCTCCACGCGGCGTGCATCGAGTCGCTCCTCGATGCGCAGCAACCGGCGGTTGACGAGCAACGCGAGCGTGCCGGGCGCAGCGCCTGCCGCCGCGAAGTCGCTGTTGAGGCGCTCCTCGGCAACGTTCTCTCGGAACCCCGAGGCCGTGAGCAATTCATCCTCGATCACGCGGCGGACCGCGGCAGGCTGGTCTTCCAATGCGCGTTTGTAGAAGTTGCTGAGGATCGTTGCGTGCGAGCCAGCCAGCAGGTCGAGGGAAATCTCGGGACGACCCTGGGCGAGGCGGGCATCGTTGAGCTCGCGGCAGATCAGGCTAAGGAGCGAGGGCTCGACCTCGGCATTGGCCAGCTCAGCGCCGCCGGCCACGAAGCGAACGATGGCGGCGGCCACTTCCTCAGTGACCAGACCTTTGCCGGGTTTCATGACCGCGGTCATGGCCTGAGTGCCGGTCATCGGCGCGAGTCGTAGACGGTTTTGCGTGATGCTCGGCATCGCCGCCTTGAGTCCCTCGAGAGGCGCCAGATAGTCTTCGCGCAGCGAGATCAGTACCCGATAGTCGCTGCGCGCGAAGTCGAAGCGTTCGGCCATCTCATCGTCGGTCTCGAGTTTGACCTCGACCGCATGCGGCGGACGGTTCTCGACCAGATCGGCCAGGTCCGCGACGAAAGTCGCGGCGCGCGCGCGCCCGAAGTCATCGCTCTGGGCGAGCGTGAAGATTTCCTCGAACTGATCAAAGATGACCAGCGGGATCAGCGTTTTGCCGGATTCATCGCGCAGCACATCGTCGCGGTGATGCAGGAATTCCCAGAGCGACTCGCCGGCGCTGGCCACGCCGACCTGCGTCCACTGGCCGGCGCGCCGTGCGGTGCGGGCAATGGCCTGCTTGATCTGCTCGGCAGGTTCCGGCGCGTCGCGGCCATAGTCGACGCGTACGTAGATCGGGCAATAACCCTGCTCGCGCAGTCGCGGAACCAAGCCAGCTTGCAATATCGAGGTCTTGCCGAGGCCCGACTGGCCGAACAGGACGGTCAGGAGCTTGCGCTGCACCCGGCGGGCGAGCTCCGCAACTTCTTCATCCCGACCGTAGAAAAAAGCGCGGGTCTCTTCGGTGAATGAGGCCAGCCCCAGCCACGGATGGTTCGAATCGATCGTCGAGTCCGCCGATTCTGCGGACTCGATCTGCTCGGGCCGGGCGTTCACAGCTGGCGGGCTCTCATGAAGTCGCGCAGGCGGTGCGCGAACTCAGCAGGTACGCTGCCGCCGGGAAGTTGCGAAAAGTGCAGGGCCTTGAATTTGTCCGGCACCAGGGCCTCCGTGGCGCTGGTGCCATCGATGGTCACAGGAAGAATGAACAGTGCGCCATCTGCCATGTTGCGCACGCGGTCCATCGCATAGCTCCACTCGCGGCGGAAGTAACCTTCCAGGCGCCGCTGAGTATTGGCGGAGATCACCGGTATGAAGTACGAACAGCGCGCGATGTTGCGCTGGATCTTCCGGTCGTAGTCATCGCCGACCTCGAGCCGGTCCATGTCAAACCAAGTGGTGACGCCTGCGGCCTCCAGCCCCGCCTTGATCTGCTGTACCGCCGGCAGGTCCTCGCGTGAATAACTTATAAACACGGCGTTGTCGGGCATGTCGCGCGCCGGGGGCGCGAACCGGAGGGGCGCCGTGGCATGGCCGCCAGGCGTTGCCGGCTTACGGCGCGCCGCGAGGCGATCGTGCAGCTCGTCCACAAACCGTTCCGCACCCTGATAGATCCGGGTGCGCACGCTCACCTGCTGCAGGAAGGCGACTAAGCGCTCGTCCTCGCTGGTGTGGTCATCAGCCATGATCTCCCCCACATCGCGCGGGTCGGAGAGGCGCTGGCGTTTGGCCATGCGCAGGAACAATCGGGCCAGCCAGTTGGTGAAGTTGCTGCCGATAAACAGCAGGTGGTTGTGCTCGAGCTCGTGAAAGAGTTTCTCCGGAGCCAGGTGCTCGCTCTGCAGCGCGCAGATGAACTCCAGAAGGTCCTCATCGGAGATCACGTAGGTCGGGGAAGCCGAGATCTTGCCGAACAGGTGATAGACGACCGGCCGCGTCAGCTGGTCCCGCTCCGCGGGCAGGTCCACGACGCGGTTGGGCGAATATGACAGCGCTTCGGTCGAGGGGGCGCCGCCGAAACGCTCCAGGTTGATCGCAGTCTCCAGCAGCGGATCGAAGGTCGTGGAGACGAACAGGTCGAACTCAGGAATGGCGGCCAGTCGCCGCAAAGCCTGGGGAGGCTCGAAGGTCGCATCCTTGAGCAGTCCGCGCAGGCGCACGTAGGCTTCCTCGCGCCGGCCTCGCGCCCCCAGAAACCAGCACACGACATCATTGAGCGTGTACGGTTGGGGCAGCTGGGATACGTCGACGTTGAGGCGGCCGGCGAGCTTCTCGGCCAGCCAGTCGTACAGCAGGCGCGGCCCTTTGTCGGTGCGGACCAGCAGGAGCTCCGGTCCGATGATGGGAATGACCCGCTTCTCTTCAATGTAGCTGAGCAGATCGTCCCAGGCGTCCTCGTCCAGGGCGCTGGGCATCAGCTGGGCGGCCGCGCCAATGTTCATGGGCAGTCTCTGGTCAGGCGCGGCAGGTTGCGGGGCAAATGGAGTTCTTGGATGGGTGTCATGCGTGCGAATATCGAGTGTGACGCAGCCCTATGCCACTGGCAAGACAATTGGTCCGACTCAGCTTGGGGCTTGCGCCCTGCGCCGTACTACATAACGTTGCCAACCCCGGTGCCGCATCGCCTATCATGCGGCCCAGCCGAAGAGAATAGGGGTTTGATTGACCGTGGCGGCGAACAGAAATTTGTACCGATACGAACGCATCTCGGATCCCGTTGCTCCGCTGCCGCAATATCTGCAACGCCAGCTCCGGGCCCTTGGCATCGGGGCCCTTTTCATCGCGGTCGCTTTGCTCGCTGGCATGGCCGGATACCACGGGTACGTCGGGCTGTCGTGGATCGACTCGTACGAGAATGCGGCCATGATCCTCTCGGGCATGGGGCCGTTGGCCTCCCCGAGCACCTTCGCCGGCAAACTATTCGCAGGGTCGTACGCTCTTTTTTCCGGTATCGCTGTACTTGCCATCGCAGGAGTCATTGCCGCACCGCTCGTTCATCGCTTCTTGCATCGGCTCCACGCCGATTCAGAGGAGCCGCATTGAGCCCCAACGCGCGTCTTCGGCGCGCCTACTTTGATTGCCGCTACGGACAGATCCATGTCCATCAGGCCATCCCGCCCGGCGGCGGGTTTGACGAGGCCGCGCCCTTGCTGTGCATCCCCGGAAAGCAGGGGACGGGACGTTTTTTTTATGCAGTGTTGGCGGCCCTGGGCGCGGACCGCTCCATCTACGCACCTGACCTTCCAGGCTGCGGGGAGTCCGACGGCGCCGGCGACGGTGCCGGTCCCGAGCAATACGCCCTGGCCTTCACCGATCTGCTCGATTCGCTACGCCAGCGACAAATCGACCTGCTGGCCCACGCCGAAGGGGCAGAAGCGGCCATTGCGATCGAAAAGCTCCGTCCCCACGCTCTGGTAAGGCGAATCGTGCTGAGCGCGGCCTCGCCTGAAGCGGTCGAGGCGGTGCGCCGCCTCAATGTCCCATTTCGTGAACTGTCTCTGGTGGGATCGGCCGCGCCAAGTGTGGTGGGGGCCTTGGGAACACCTCAAGCCATTGAATTGATTGAATTTCTAGGTGCTGCAAAGCCCACGTGAAGGCAACCGCAAATTTGAGCTGGCTAAGGTCGGAAGCCCGGAGCGGAAGGTAGACTTCGGGAAGTCATGAACACCCCACCGCAGGGGCCGTACTCCACGGCCTCGGATCTGGAAACCACCGCGGAATATCCGCCCCTGACTCCCGGGGCGCCGATGGATACCTGGATCGCACCGCCGCGCGATGAATCGGTCGCCGCCCAGGATCCGCTGCGCGCCCATCTCGAAGAGATAAAAGCACTCCGCCAGAGCGTCGCGGGCGTCACCCTGGTGCGCGACCAATTGCAGGCCGAACTCAGCGCGCTGACGGCCACGCGACACGAGCTGGAAGAGCTGCTGCTGACCCGGGACACGCTGTTGTCCAAACACGAACGCGACCTGGGCGCGGCTCAGGACGAAATTAGCAAGCTGAGGGAAATTCTCGCCGCGGTCACCACCAGCCGCAACCAACTCCAGGCCGATCTGGACGCTCAGGAAGGCCAGCTCAAGGAACTGCAAAGGCCCGAGGGCGCAGAGCAGGCCGAGCGCGTCGAGCAACAGCGCCTAATCGCGGCGCGCGATCAGCAGCTGGCTGAATTGAATGAAGAGCTGGCAGGGCGCGCCCAGCAACACTTCCTGGTCACCGCCGAACGCGATGATTTGCAGGCGCGCCTGCAGCGCGCCAAAGCCGACTTAAGCGCCATGGCACAACGGCTCCAGCCCTCCGCGGCGGAGCTCGCGCGCCGGAATGCGGCATTGGCGCGTAATGATGATGAGATGACGCAGCTGCAGCGCCGGGTGGCCGCCCTCCGTGAGGCCCTGCAACGCGCCGAAGCGCACCGTCAGGTCTTCGAATCCATGTTGCGCGACCGCGAAGAGATGATCGATGAGCGTGACGCGCGAGTGGGCGCGCTGACGGAGCAATTGGAAGCTCAGCGGCGCGAGCATCGAGCGGCGCTGGAGCAGGCAAACGCCCAGCCGGGAGCGGACATCTCCCGTGCCGGCGGCGGTGAGCGCCAATTCGCGCAACAGTTTGACGGGATCCCGGCGCCGGCCGCTGAGACCGTGCGCCCGACGCTGCCCGAGGTCGAACCCACGGTCAACGAGGCGAATGCAGCGCCGGCCGATCCGGGCGCGCAAGCTCCGTCCATCGAACTGAAGGAAGAATTGCGCGCACTGCGCTTGCAGTTCGAGGATGAGCGGAACGCGAACGAGGCGCTGCGCGGTGACCTGGCGGCCGTGGAGCTGGAATTGCACAAGGTCGCCAGCGAACTGAGGCAGAGCAATGCGCGCCTGGCGCAGTCCGATGCGGTCGTGGGTGCCGCCACGGCCCGCTTCCCGAGGGGACAAAGGCTCCTGGTGCGCACCGAGGGCGACGCCGGCATCGTGCATGTGCTGGGGCGACGCACGACCATCGGCCGGATCGCGGCCAATGATTTGTGCATCGACACGGACTATATCAGCCGCCGCCATGCGGTGGTCTTGGTCACGGACACCGAGACCGTGGTCGAGGATCTCAACAGCACCAACGGTGTGTTCGTCAATAACCTGCGGGTCACGCGTCATACCCTGCGCGAGGGGGACGTGCTCACGATCGGCAAGACCAACTTCCGATACGTGTTCAAGCCGGAAATCGGATCGGCCACCCTGCCGGCTCCTTGAGCGGGTCCATCGGCGCGGCAAGCGCTTCCACCCGCGACGCTACGGATGCCTTAAGCTTCGCTCCATGAGCGATGGGTACCTGCAGCGCATCCAGCAAGCCAAGGTCTACGAGGTGGCGATCGAATCGCCCCTGGATCTCGCCCCGCGTCTTTCTCGGCGGCTGGGACACGAAGTGCGCCTCAAGCGCGAAGACCTGCAGCCGGTGTTCTCATTCAAGCTGCGCGGCGCCTATAACAAGATCGCGCAGCTCGGGGCCAGCGCGGCGCACGGCGTAATCACCGCATCGGCCGGTAATCACGCCCAGGGGGTGGCGCTGGCGGCGCAGCGGCGGGGCGTGCGGGCCCTGATCGTGATGCCCCGAACGACCCCGGCGATCAAGGTCCAGGCGGTTGCGGATCTGGGAGGGGAAGTGGTCTTGCACGGGGATGTCTTCGACAGCGCCTTCGAGCACGCCACGGAATTGGCGCGTGAGCAGAACCTGTGCTTCGTGCACCCGTTCGATGACCCGGATGTGATCGCAGGACAAGGAACCGTCGGGATGGAAATCGTCCGCCAGACCCAGGGCGCTCTCGATGCCATCTTCGTGCCGGTCGGGGGCGGCGGACTCATCGCGGGGATCGGGGCCTACGTCAAGCAACTTCACCCGAAGGTGCGCATCATCGGCGTGGAGCCCGAAGACGCGGCGGCCATGTATGAATCACTCAAGGCGGGGCGCCGAGTGACGCTCGAGAAGCTGGGCCTGTTTGCCGACGGCGTGGCCGTGCGCAGGGTGGGCGAGGAGAGTTTTGCGCTGGCGCGCCGTTACGTCGATGAGATCATCACGGTCAACACCGATGAGATCTGCGCGGCGATCCAGGATGTGTTCGAAGATACCCGCTCGATCCTCGAGCCCGCCGGGGCGCTGGCGGTGGCCGGCATCAAGCGCCACGCGGCCACGGCCGCGTCCGGCCAGCGCTACGTGGCAATCAACAGCGGCGCCAACCTGAATTTCGACCGGCTCCGTTATATCGCCGAGCGCGCCGATCTGGGTGCCGGCCGCGAGGCATTGCTGGCCGTGGAAATTCCCGAACAGCCCGGGAGTTTTCTTAACTTCTGCGGAGCACTGGGCCAGCACAACGTTACCGAATTCAATTACCGGTATCAGGGCGCCGATCGTGCCCGGTTGTTCGTGGGCTTTGGCCTCAATGCAGGACAGGAAAACTGCGCCGCGGTGATCTCGCGCCTAACCGCGGCCGGCTACGGTGTGATTGACATGAGCGGCAACGAGATGGCGAAACTTCATGTGCGCTACATGATCGGCGGGAGCGGGCACGGTCTCGCCGACGAGCTGCTGTTCCGGTTCGAGTTCCCAGAGCGTCCCGGCGCGCTGCTGGGTTTCCTTAAGGCCATCGGGAGCACCTGGAACATCACGCTGTTTCACTATCGAAACCACGGCTCGGACAACGGTCGCGTGCTCACCGGCATTGAGGTACCGCGCGCAGGACGCGAGCTGCTCATGAGTCACCTGCAGGCTCTGGGCTATCCGTACACCGAAGAGACGGCCAACCCCGCGTATCGCAGTTTCCTGGCCGCGTGAGCGCGATGGGTGTTTCTGGGGCCAGGGAGGTCTACGTGCCGCGCCGGGCGGCGCGCCATTCCGAACGCAACGGACGCGCCGGCCGGATTGCTCTCACTCACTGGGGACCGCCCAATCCCTCGCCGATTTTGCTGTTGCATGGCTGGATGGATTGCGCCGCGGCCTGGCAGCTGCTGGTTGATCAGCTTCCGGAGGACTGGCCGCTGGTGGCACTGGACTGGCCCGGTTACGGACAAAGCGAACGGCACGAGCAACATTACTGGTTTCCGGAACACCTGGCCGAACTCGACTGGCTGCTCGATGAGATATCACCGCACCAGCCCGCCCGGATCGTCGGCCACAGCATGGGTGGAACGGTCGCATCAATGTACGCCGGCGTGCGTCCCGAGCGGGTCGCGTGGCTGGTCAACATGGAAGGCATCGGCATGCCCGAGCTGCCGGCCGGCGAACTGCCGCCGCTGATCAGTGGATGGCTCGGTGCCCTGCACACATCGCCGCCCGCGCGCCACTACCCGGATCTTGAAGAACTCGTTGCGGCGATTCGCCGCGCCAACCCCTGCCTGCCGCTCGCGAACGCGAGATTCCTGGCCGAGGTCTGGACGCGGCCGGTCGAGGGCGGGTTTGAAATGCTCTGCTGATCCGCGTCATCAGCTTCGAACGCCGATGCGTTACTCGCGCGCCGAACTGGAGGCCTGCTGGTCGCGCATAAGAGCGCCGCACCTGCTGCTCTATGGTGCCCAGTCAGGGCACTCAAGGCGCGTTCTGGGCACCGAGCTGCCCACACAATTGCAAGAGATCATGCCCTCGCTGCGCATCGAACCGATCAGCGCCGCCGGTCATCTGATGCCCTACGAACAGCCCGAGCAGGTCGCGCGCGCCATCACACAGTTCGCGGTGGCCCAGGCGTGAACGACGCCTCAGAGGACCAACGACCGTCCTCCGTCCTGCCCCCGCGCCGCCGCGATGCGGCCTGCTTTGTCATCGGACGTTGCAGTGCAACGCTGGCAGGGCAAATGCTGGCGGTCGCCGTGGGCTGGCAAGTCTATGCGCTGACCCGCGATCCGCTGGCGTTGGGCCTGGTGGGCCTGAGCGAATTTCTGCCGTTCATTTTGCTGGTGCTGATTGGCGGTCACGCGGCCGACCACGCCGCACGGCGGGCCATTGTCTGCTGTGCTTATTCGGGGCAGATCCTTTGCGCAATCGCGCTGCTCCTGATGAGCCTGTACCAGGGGCCCCACATCTGGATGATCTACCTGACCTTGAGCGTGTTTGGCGCGACCCGGGCCTTCTGGGGACCTGCCATGCAGGCGATGCTGCCCGGATTGGTGAGCCGCGAGCAATTTGCCGGAACCGTGGCGGTAAATTCCATGCTCTATCAGCTCGCCTCGGTGGCCGGTCCGATCATCGGCGGATTCCTGTTTCTGGCCGGAGCTCCCATCGTGTACGGGACTTGCGTGCTGTTGTACGTCGCGGCGCTGATCCTGATGCTGCTGATCCGGGCCGACACTCGCCCCAAGGCGCCGCCGGAGGAGGGGACAGGAAGGCAGTTTCTCGATGGTTTGCGCTTCGTGCGCCACAACCCTCTGGTGCTCGGAGTCATCTCGCTCGATCTGTTCGCCGTGCTGTTCGGCGGATCGATGGCGTTATTGCCGATCTTCGCCAGTGATCTTCTGCACACGGGGCCGGCGGGCCTCGGCTTGATGCGCGCGGCGCCCGGGGTGGGCGCTGCATTGACGGCCGCCGTGCTCGCAGTGCGCCCGCTCCGGGATCACGTCGGGCGGGCCATGTTCGGGGGCGTTGCGGTGTTCGGGATCAGCATGATTGTCTTTGGTCTTTCAAGGAGCCTGCCGCTGTCGATCGCGGCCCTGGTGTTGAGCGGCGCGGGCGACATGCTGAGCGTAAACATCCGGGGAATACTGGTGCCGCTCAATACCCCCGACGCGCTGCGCGGGCGGGTCAGCGCGGTCAACTGGATGTTTATCGGTGCGTCCAACGAACTGGGCGAATTCGAATCCGGCCTCACGGCGAGCTGGTTCGGGACGGTCCGATCGGTGGTGCTGGGTGGATTGGTGACTTTGGCGGTCGCCGTGTCTTGGGCGTGGATGTTCCCATCGCTCTGGCGCCTACGGCGTCTGCGCTAGCGCTGGAAAACGTCGGCAGGGCAGCGCGCCTCTACTCTTGAGCACGCTTCCATGATTTATCAGGGTCAAAGCGCGTGATCTTGGCCGCGCGCGCGGCCGTGTCTTCACCCAGATCGCGCTGGTACACGACGCCGTCGTGATTGACGATAAAAGTCATGATCCCGGAATTGGCGTACTTGGCCGGCCAGGCGATGACCGCGAAACCACCGAACAGCTTGCCGCGAACCAGATAGTCGAGGGCCCCGCCACGGGCCGAGGGTCCCTGCGCGGTCAACATCCGAAACAGGTAACCGTGATACGGCGTTGGCGCCGCGGCCGATTCCTTATAACCGTCCAGAGTCGCCTGCGCTACCAAATCACCCAGCGGACTCTGGCGCTCGTTCGGGGCGGCCGGCCAGTACAGGCCGTCCTTCTTCCCGGGGCTCGAGCGGAACAGCTTGGCGTATGTGCTAAAACCATCCTTGTCGTTGTCCACCCGCACGTATTCGCGCTGGGCATCGACGATCGCGAGCATGGTCTGAATCGTGTCCAGCTCGTTCCGGCCCACGCGGCGCTTGAGAATTTCCAGGCGACCGGCTTCCGAATCGAAATGCCAGCCGGCGGCATTCTTGACCAGCGGCGCGGGGAACGGCCAGGCGTCGGCACCCACGACTACGACGGCGCTGGTATCACCTTTCCTTTCGATGGCGTGCTTTTCATCGTAGAGCGCCAGAAATTTTTTCCAGTCGGCGCGATCGGCGACACTGTCGCCGGAAGAAGATCCAGTCCTTCGAAGCTTGGGCCGACGACGGCCGCCAACGCTTGCGGGTCCTCTTTGCGGACGGCGGCCGCAAGAGCTGCGGAACCCTCTTCAGGCGTCGCGAAGATCGCCGGCGGTGTCGAATGAGCCGCAGAACCGGACTTGCCCTCGGCCGCGGCAGACGCCTGGGCGGGCGCGTAGGGGTCTGCGCCATGACCGGCGCGTTCAGGGCCAGGATTACGCCCCACGCGGCCGTGAATGAAAGTCTCCTTAGCGTCATGTGAGCAAACTCCAACATCACAAGCCCTAGCGGCGACGGCCGCCGCCACCGCCGCCCGCGCGTCCGCCGCCGAAACTCGAGCCGCCGCGCGAACTGGCGGCGCGCGCGCTGCTTCCGCTGTTCATGCCACTGAAATCCGCCTCCGCGCGAGGATCCGGAACTGGAACCTCGCGAGCCCGGTCACGCGTTGAGGCCGAGGCGCCGCTGCGCGAGCCGGTATCACGCGTGGAGGCCGAGGCGCCGTTGCGCGAGCCCATGTCTCGTGTGGACGCAGAAGCCCCGCCGCCCATATCGCGCGTGCCGGCGCTCGCGCCAGGGCGGTCGGCTCCGCCGCCCTGATCGCGCCCCCTGAACGATTCACGGGCCTGCGCGCCGTTGTCACCGCCCCGATTGTATTGCTCGGCCGTTTTCTGATCGCGATAGGGCACGCCGCCACGATGCTCGGGGTTGTGTTTCCATTCCCGTTGCCCGATTGCCATTGCCGCGATCGCCGCTCCCGAGGTTGCCATTGCCGCGATCGCCGTTTCCGAGGTTGCCGTTGCCGCGATTGCCGATGTCCCCCGTATTGACGTTGTTCCGGTTGAAATTGTTGTACTTGTTGTGGTTGATGTAGACGTTGTTGCCGCCCCAGCCGCAGCCGCCCCAGATCGCAGCGCCCACGAAGACGCCGGCGGCAAAGGTCAGGCCGGGCGCGTAGACGTAGGCGGGCGGGTACATGTAGTAGGGCGGATAGGCCGGGTAGGGCCAAGCGCCGTACACCACGGCCGGGTTGTAGGTGGGCACGTAGACCGTCTCGGTCTTGGTCGACTCGATCACGTAGACGGTCTTGTTTTCGACCGTCTCCTTCTTGACCGTCATTTCAGGCGAGGACTTGAGATTGCCGCTCTGCCTTGGCCTTGGCGCGCAGCGCCTGCACCGTGCTCATCACCGCCGCCTGCTGCTCCAGGAACGCATCGCCCAGCTTCTGCATCCACTCGAGGTTCTCGTCCATCTGCTTGAGCACCTGCGGGCACGGAAGTGAGCCCCTTGACGCTCGGATCCCAGGTCTGCTTCTGCATCGCGTCCTCGAGCGCCTTGTCCTTCACGTTCGGATTGGCCGCGACCCAGCGTGCCGCCTGCACGATCTCGAGCGGGTAGGTCGAGGCCATCAGGATCTGCGCGAGCAGGTCGTCCGGATAGAGCGCGATCGGGGCGAGGAGCTGATCGAGGTCCTGCTGCGAGGACAGCTTCACCTGCGCGCCGCGGCCTGCGCCGGAGGCGGGTGGGGAGAGAACCTGCAGCGGGCGAGCGGGCGGCGTTCCTTGCTGGGCCGAGGCGATGGCCGTAAGCAGCAGCGGTGCGCCGGCCAGCGGAAACGAGGAGTCGGTCTGACCTCTTCTTCTTCACAGATGCTCCGAAGGCTTGCCTGCCCGTGTGCGCCGGGTTCCAGCAGTGCGGCGAACTGTACTCCAAGAAACCGCGCGGGCGCGAACATACTCAGGCTGTCGGTGATCAAGCCGCGCGCCGACCCGTACGGGCTTCAGAACCTGAAGCCGATCTGGATCGGAATGAACTCCGTGGCCTTGCTGCCGTCGATCCAGTGATAACGCGCCTCGATAAACCACGCCGAGTGGTCGACAGCGGAAATTCGATACCCACGCCGACGTTGAAGCCCAATTTGGTGTTGGATTTGTTCGCAACGATCACATCGCCCACCACTACGCCCGGATAGCAGTAGCCCCACCA
Source organism: uncultured Gammaproteobacteria bacterium (assembly GCA_963717335.1). Classification (GTDB taxonomy): domain Bacteria; phylum Pseudomonadota; class Gammaproteobacteria; order Steroidobacterales; family Steroidobacteraceae; genus FEN-1191. The sequence goes on from CAVQVZ010000008.1 coordinate 180,095, forward strand.
GGGATCGCAGATGTAGCCGGTGCCGAGTGCAGTCTGGGTCAGTTCGACGTAGCGATGATAGGCGCCGATGACCCAGCAGACCGTAACCGTGCGGCCCGTCCCCGGGCATCGTGTACTTGCCGGCGGCCGTCAACGACCACACATCGCCGCGGCCCCCGTCCGTTCGGAAACTCTGGCTCTGGCCGAGCTGGATCAGCTTGCTGGTGGCGTTGAAGTCCGAATAGCCAGATCGAAGCTGCAGAGCAAAGGGACTGGATGAATTGGGCTGGATGACCACGCCGGTGCCCAGCGTCCAGCCGGACTTCAGGTAATCGGAAGTGGTACCTGTGGTCGGTGTCCACCCGCCGTTGACTATCCAGCTGACCGGCGCGTCGGCGGCGAGCGAAACCGGAGCGAGCGTTGCGGCGGCCAGTGCCAGGGCAGCGGCCACTGAATTCTTTAAATTCGACATGGATTTCTTCAATTTGGGGGGGAGAACTCGATTATATCGCGCCGCGTGGGCGCGGGGATAATTAAGCTTGCAGTAATCCGGCCCCCAAGAGGCTGGCCACTGACCTACGCGGATGCAAGAAGATAATCGGCCGGCAGAATGCCAAAACGCCCCCTGTGCCGTAGTAAAATATGGCCATGGACGGCGTTCTGAAAGGTCGCGGCGCGACGATCAATCCGGCGGGCCGGTTTGCGCGCACCACCCACGAAACGGTCGATGACGGGTGGCATCAGGAGGCGGTTCCGGATTCGATCGCGACCGAGGTGCGACCGGACTCCGCGCGCACCATCATTTCGCGCAACGACTCGCCCGACATTTCCTTTACGCAATCGATCAATCCCTACCGCGGGTGCGAGCACGGCTGTATCTATTGCTACGCGCGCCCCAGCCACGCCTACCTCGATTTGTCGCCCGGAATCGACTTCGAGACCCGCCTGCTCTACAAGGCCGACGCGGGTCGTGGCTGCTGCGCTCCGAGCTGGCGCGGCCGGGGTATCGGTGCGAAAACATCATGCTCGGCGCCAATACCGATCCTTATCAGCCGGTCGAAAAACGCCTGCGCGTCACGCGCGAGATCCTCGAGGTCATGCTGGAGACGCGCCATCCGGTGTCGATCATCACCAAGGGCACGCTCGTGCTGCGCGACCTGGATCTGCTTCGCGAACTCAACGCCATGAACCTGGTGCAGCCTCACGGTGAGCCTCACGACGTCTCGATCCCGAACTCAAGCGCACCCTGGAGCCGCGCACCGCCTCGCCCCAGGGGCGGCTGCGAGTGATTTCAGAAGTGGCGCGCGCTGGAATTCCGGTCAGCGTTCTGCTCGCGCCGCTCATTCCGGCGGTCAACGACGCCGAACTCGAGCAGCTTCTGGCGGCCGCCGCTGCCGCCGGCGCCACCCGCGCCGGATACGTGTTGCTGCGTCTTCCGTACGAAGTAAAGGACCTGTTCCGTGCGTGGCTCGAGGAGCACCTGCCGCTGCGGGCCGCGCACGTCATGTCGCTGGTGCAGCAGGCGCGAGGAGGTCGGGACAACGATCCGAACTTCGGGACGCGCATGCGCGGTACCGGTCCCTGGGCGGAGATGTTGCGCGCGCGCTTCGAGCTGGCCAGCAAGCGGTTGGGACTGAATGCCAAGCGCGGGCCCGAGCTCGATACCGGCCGGTTTTGCTCCGCCCCGCCTCAGCGGGCAACTCGAGCTGGGCTGGTAACGCGCCCGACGCTTCTCGGGTTAAGCTCCGTCCATGCAGAACAGAGCCAGGGCGGGTGGCGCTGGTGGCGGGCGGCAATGGCATGGTCGGGCGCGCGTTGCTGCGTGAGCTGACCTCCAGCGGCGCCTACCAACGCATCATCGCCCTGTCCGGCGGCCGCTGGCTTTCGACGCGCCAAGACTCGTCAACCGAATCATCCGCTTCGAGACCATCGAGACGGAACTGCGCGGGCTGGCCTGCAATGACGCTTATTGCTGTCTGGGCACGACGCTCCGTGAGGCGGGCTCACAGCAGGCGTTCCGCGCGATCGATCATGATCTGGTGCTGCAGTTCGCGCGCTTTGCCCAGTCGAGCGGCGCCAGAACGATGGTGGCCGTATCGGCGGCGGGAGCTGCGCCCGAGGCGCGTAATTTCTACCTGCGCGTCAAGGGCGAAACCGAACTGGCCCTGATCGCACTCCGGTTTCGCGCGCTTCACCTGATGCAGCCCTCGCTCCTGTTGGGATCGAGAAGCCAGTGGCGGCCCGCCGAGGCTCTGGCGCGCGCGCTGATGCCGGTGATCAATCCGCTGCTGGTCGGGCGCTTTCGGCTCTGGCGCGCCATTCCCGCCCGCACGGTCGCAGCGGCGATGGGTGCGGCCGCGGCGCTGGAAATCCAGGGCGTGCACCGCCACACCTGGGCCGCCCTGCAATCGCTGGCGGACAGCGGCCGATTGCCGTCCCGAGTGTGACGCGCTTCCCACTCGATCCGACATAAGTGCGGCAAGCGTGATCTGGCGCGCATTGGCAGGGGCGCCAACGCCGTTAAATTGGACCCAGTATTGTCGGGTCACTATCAGCCATGGCCTCCAACACCGGAATATTTTCCTCGCCGCAAGGCCGCCGATTGGCCGGGGCTATGGCCGTGCTCGCCGCCGTTATCCTTCTGGTAGCGGTGGCCAGCACGGTGCGGGACCTTCGCATCACCGAGGAGCGCCAGACGCTGGATGCCGTGGCTACGGAGAGCCGCAGCTACGCGCGAGAACTGCGTACGCGGCTCGCCGCCGGTGAGCTGGTGGTGCAGACACTCATCGGGGACGACGCGGGCGCCGGCGGCTCGTTGCTGCGGGCTCGCGTTCTGCGCTCGGAAATCATTCACGGCGTGATGCTCGCCGCACCCGGACAGGACTCAGGCCCGGTTTCGATCAACAACGCCGATCGCCTGGCGCTCAGCGCCGGGGGCACGCTGCTTCGGTCCGGCCCGCGCCCGGCGGGGGAATGCGCCGCAGTACCTCGTGCACACGGTGCGCGCGGCGGGCGCTCCGGCCATTGCCTACTTCGAGCTGGCGTCGGAGTGGCTGTGGCAGGGGCGGGAAGAATCGGACGCGGCCCTCTCGCTGCTCGCCGTCTACGACGATAGCGGCTCGTTGCTCAGTTCGAGCGATCCATTGCCGATGGATCTGTGGACGGTGTTCGCGCGCGAACCGGCCGAGCAGCGCGACCGGCATAGCGTCCGTGGCGCTGCGCTCCTGGACGGTGCGCCAACATGAGTGGCGCGGCGCGGCCGTCGAGGTATTGCCCGGCGAAGGGCACCTTGAGGCGAGTCGCTGGACAGTCATCGCCAGCCGGCCCGGCCTCTCCTTGGCTCGGATCGTGGAGGCAGGCCGCCGGATTATTGCCGCTGCCACTGTTATTTGGCCGTACTGATGATCCTGGTGCTATGCTCGTCTGGCTGCGGCGGCGCTGGGAACCGGTACTCGAAAATCTGACCGATGCGCTGCGCGAACTCGCCGCGGGCCGCTACCAGCCGGTGACGCTCGATGGAGCGGGCGATGCGCCGCGCGCTGCCGCGCAGGAATTCAACCGCACCATCGCCATTCTTGAAGACAAAATGCGCGCGATGGCCAGTCTCAACGACATCGATCGCATGTTGCTCGAATCGGTGGACCTGGAGTCCTGCCTGGATGCGCTCCTGGACCGAGTCGGCAACATTACCGGGTGCGATTCGGCGATGCTGGTGCTGCTGGATCAGGATGCCTCGGAATACGGCCGCGCTTACCTGACGGCAGCCGGCGAACATGCGCCGGTCACTCGGATCAGCCTCGATTCGCTGTTGGTCTCCCAGCTGGCGCAGGAGCGGGGCGGGCTGACCGTGGCGCGATTCGAGCCCGGACGCCATAGCGTGCTCGAGCCGCTCCACATGCATGGTGCAGAGTTCTTCTGGCTCTGGCCGGTGCTTTCTCAGGAAAACATGGCCGCGGTGCTCGCGGTGGGCTACCGCGGTGTGCCGCAGGTGGCGGCCGAGGTCGCCGGTTTCGGCACCGAGTGCGCGGCGCGCATCGGTGTCGCCCTTTCCAATAGCGCGCGCGGCGAGCAGCTGTACCGTCAGGCGCACTACGATGCCCTGACCGGGCTGCCGAACCGGCTGTTGTTCCGCGACCGGCTTTCGCAGGAGCTCGCCAGTGCGGCCGACGGGCGCCTGCGCGGCGCGCTGCTGTACGTGGACCTCGATCACTTCAAGAAGATCAACGACACCGTCGGCCACAACGCCGGTGATCAGCTGCTGCAGATCGTCGGCCAGCGATTGCGCGCCTGCATCAAGGACGGCGATACCGTGGCGCGCCTCGGGGGCGATGAGTTCACGATCATCCTGCGCAGCGTGGGCACCGCCGAGAGCGCACAACGCGTGGCCGCGCGGGTGATCGAGGCTCTGCAGGAAGCGGTCAATATCGGCGGGCCGCGACCACTTCGTCCGCGCCAGCATCGGCATCACGCTGTTTCCGGACGACGCCACGGCGCTCGATGAATTGATGCGCAATGCCGATCTGGCCATGTATCGGGCCAAGGCCGACGGCCGCGCGCGGGCCGTATTCTATGACCGCGCGATGCAGCGCATGCCGGCGCTGGCGGCCGAGAGCGGCCTGCACAATGCCTTGCTGCGCCGCGAATTCTCGCTCTACTACCAGCCGCAGTACGCGCTGGCCGATGGGCGACTGTCCGGACTGGAGGCGCTGCTGCGCTGGCAGCCGCCGCGCGAGGCGATGCGTTACCCGGGCGCTTTCGTGCCGGCTGCTGAGCAGAGCGGACTGATCGTCGATATCGGTGCGTGGGTTCTCGAGGCGGGCTGCGCGCAGATGGCCGAATGGTGCGCGGCGGGTGTGGCGCCGCCACGCCTCGCGCTCAATGTGTCGGTATTCCAGTTGCGGCAGGCCGATTTTCCCAAGCTCGTCCGCCAGGCGCTCGATCGCGCGGGCGTAGCCCCAGGGCGACTGGAATTTGAGGTTACCGAATCGGTGTTCGCCGACGAAGAGGCGCTGGCGACGCTCCACAAGTTGGCGGCGCTGGGCGTGCACCTCTCGCTGGATGACTTCGGCACCGGCTACTCCTCGCTCGGGTACCTGCGGGCCCACCCGGTGCAGTCCATCAAGATCGATCGCTCATTCATCGAGGAAGTGGCGACCAATCTGACCGCCGCGACGCTCGCAGAAACCATGATCACGATGGCCCATGCCCTGGGCAAGATGGTGGTGGCCGAGGGCGTGGAGACCTTAAAGCAGCTGGAATTCCTGCGTAGCCGGCAGTGCGACTACGCGCAGGGGTTTTATCTTGCCCGCCCGGCGGCGGCCGAAGAGATCACCGCGCTGCTCGAGCGACTGCAGGGGGAAAGCGACCCCCAGTTGCGCGCCACGGGCTGATTCCAGGGCCATTTGACAGAAGTGTGACCGGATTCGCGAAGTTGCGACAGTTGTGAACTGTCTCTCCATCTCCACTCTTGACCCCCGACGTCACCGTGCCAAACTGCGTCACGTTCTAGTGATTGGCATACCTGTTGAGAGACAGGGACGCAAAGCCTCCGGTCCCTCCGCAAATGCGGGGGATAGCGGGGTTGCCACCGAAGTGTAGAGACCGCGCGTATGCGGATGCGCGGCTTTTCTCTAAACTGAGGCGCATCCCCGATGATCGGTCGCTGGTGTAGTTTTTTCACAGCGCAGCGGGGAAGATTAAAAATGCAGCAGGCCATCAGTTCGACTGACCATCGTGGCACTACTGTTGGTAGCTCCTTATCGCCGAAGCCCGTCGCTCCTCCTCGCTTCGTCGTTAATCTGTGCGCCTCAACGACGCCGGTTGGCTTAGTCCACCCGACACACGCGGGCCTGAAGCGCTTCACGTTTTTTGTTTCGCGCCGGCTTGAAGAAGGCCGCGAGCGCTTTCGCCTGCACATGGGCTACTTCGACAGCGCAGGAAGAGGCCGAGAAAATCCTCGACCTGGTGCGCGATGTGTATCCGGCGGCCTGGGCCGGCGCGGCCCCGGGCATCAAATTGCGCGCGCGCGCGGCCCTCCCCGAACCGGCGAGGACCGAGGAACCGCCGGCCGCGCCGGTCGCGATGGCGCGGCTCCGCCGCTGCGGTTGCCGAACCTGCGATGGCCCTTGCCGCACCGGCGCCCGAAAAATCGCAGACCGTCGCCGGCTGTGACAGGCCCGACGGCCGCAGCGCCGGCAGAAAGCGATGCGTGGCCACGCTCAAACTCGAACTCGCCCCGGACCTCCCGCGCGCAAAACCGGCGGCCGAGAGTGCCCCCGGGCAACGCCGCTCACGATGTGACCAGTTCCTTAAGCGATGTGCGCGCGACCATCGCCTCGCTGAGCGACACCGCTGAAACTAAAATCCCCGCCGCCCCTGCCGGTCCTCGAGGGCGCGGCGATACTGCGCCTGCTCACTTCCGCGCGCCCCGCGCCGGCCGCGCGGCTGGCCCCCATGCAGCCCGCCCCCAAGCCTAAGACGTCCAAGCGCAGCGACTGCGAAGGCGCCATCTCCCGTAGCGAAACCGGCGGCCACACAGGTCGCAGGCGCAACCGGAGCAGGCCGTGTTTGCCGTCCAGCTGCTCTGGTCAGTGCAGCCCATCGACATGAGCAAGGTACCGCAGCTCGCGATCTTCAGCGCCTACACCCTGTATGGAGCCGAGGGCAATCGCGGCGGGCGCCGCTGGTACGGATTGCGGCTCGGGTTCTTTACCGACGCGGTCTCGGCCAAGCAGGTGGCGCAATACGTGCGTTCCGAATTCGCCTCCGTGTCCGTAGTCCCGGTCACCGAGCGGGAACGGACCCGCGCCGGGGCCGCCAGTGCCCTGCCGTTACCGGCGCCTGCCGAGCCCAAGAGCCACGGGCCGGAATTGAATTTCATCGACGAGGTGGCCACCGACACGGCCACCAGCGGCAGCCGGCCCGCTCTTGAGGCAGCGGCCCCCGCCCCAGGTACGGCGCCCACGCTGCGGCCGGCGGTCGCGGCGGCCCTCGGAATGGGTGCGCGCGCCACGCCCGGAAAGCGCGCCAAGCTTCGAAATCCCCCACCCGCCAAGCCCGTCGCCAAGCGGCCGGGACCAAACCGCACGCTCTCGCTCGAGGAAACGCTGGAAATACTCGGTGCCGGTGAACTGCAGATCGAAAGCGCGCGCCGCCGCGACCTTCTGAGCGAGTCCGCAGTGCGCGATAGAAAGGGACCGGCCGCCAGCGTGTCGAGATTTGGACGCCTGATCAACCGGCTCGCCGAGCGGCTGGGCAACTCCTGAGCTGATCGAGTCCGACTCAGCGCTTGCCGAACAACCGTTCGAGCTCGGCGCGCGCGCTGTCGATCTCGGCCGTGTTCGGCGCCACCCATGCCTTGGGGCGCGGGCGATAGAAATCGCAGAAATTCGCGTGTTGCTTGTCGCTCACTTCCTCCGCGGTGGGTTCGCGGCAATGCTTGGCGACGCGTTCATCGTATTCGACGCACATCCGGCACGCGTGCAGTTCGGCGCGACATTGCTTGCACTCATCGCGGCGTGAAAGCGGCAGGGTGAGGGCGGCAAGGTCCGCACCGCACTTCCAGCACACCAGCCCGTGATCCATGCGGATTCCCCCAGCTCTAATCGGCGCGAGCGCGCAGGAACGGCGCCAATGCGGCGCCAGTATGCGAGCGGGCGCGTCGCGCGGCAATCTGCGCGGGGCTCCCCTGGGCGACGATGCGCCCGCCGCGATCCCCGGCCTCAGGGCCCATGTCGATGATCCAGTCGGCTTCCGCGCACAGGTCGAGGTTGTGTTCCACCATCACCACCGAGTTGCCCGCGTCCACCAGCCGGTGCAGCACGGTGCTCAACCTTGCGACATCCGCCATATGCAGACCCACGGTCGGCTCATCGAGGACGTACAGGGTGTGGGGAGGGGTTCGACGTCCCGGCTTGACGCGCGGCCAGCCGAGCCAGTTCGGTCACCAGCTTGATGCGCTGCGCTTCACCGCCTGAAAGGGTGGGACTGGGCTGGCCCAGCGTCAAATAGCCCAGCCCCACATCGCGAAGCAGCGTCAAGGGGCGGCGCACGCGCGCGTGGGCCTGAAAGAAATCGACGGCATCATCGACATTCATGGCCAGCACATCGGCCACTGAGCGACCCCGCCAGTGAACTTCGAGGGTCGCCGCATCAAAGCGCCGCCCGCCGCACTGCTCACAAAGCACTTTGACATCGGGCAGAAAACTCATCTCTATGGTGCGCTGACCCTGGCCGTCGCACTCGCTGCAGCGGCCTCCCGGGGTGTTGAAGGAAAAACGGCTGGCGTCATAGCCGCGGATACGCGCCTCCTCGCTCCCCGCGTAGATGCGGCGGATGTCGTCCCAGAAGCCGACATAGGTCGCCGGACAGGAGCGCGGGGTGCGGCCGATCGGTGTCTGGTCAACTTCCAGAACGCGGGTGAGCTGCTCGGCACCGAGCACTCGGCCGGGCAGTCGCACCGCCGGCTCGGTACCCGGGTTTAGAACCGCGCGAAGCCGTGCATACAGCACATCGCGCGCCAAGGTCGATTTTCCGGATCCCGACACGCCCGGTGATCACCACCAGCCGTCCCAGCGGAATGCGCACCTGCACCGAGCGCAGGTTGTGGAGCGTGATGTCTTCGAGCTGCAACGCCGGCGTGGACCTGCTCACGGGTCGCCGGGGAGTGCGCGAATGGCGAAGCGGCTCGGCGAGCATCCGGCCGGTCACCGAGAGCGGGTTGTGCAGCAGCTCCTCGGCCGTACCGGAGGCGATGAGCTCGCCGCCGCGAACACCCGCGCCAGGTCCCAGATCGATGATGTGGTCCGCATGACGAATCGTGTCTTCGTCGTGCTCGACAATAATAAGAGTGTTGCGAGCTCCGGCAAGAGCATCCAGCGCCCGCAGCAGCACCGCGTTGTCGCGTGGATGTAGCCCTATGGTCGGCTCATCGAGTATGTAGCACACGCCCTGCAGGTTAGAGCCCAGCTGCGCGGCCAGCCGAATGCGCTGCGCCTCGCCGCCCGACAGCGTCGGGGCCGCACGGTCGAGGGAGAGGTAGCCCAAGCCCACGCGCGAGAGAAACTCCAGGCGGCTGCGGATCTCGGCCATCGCATCCAGTGCGATCGCCCGACCGCGTGCGTCCAGGCGCAGCCGGGTGAAGAACTTGCCGAGCGCATCGACGCTGAGGCCGGTAAGCTCGCTGATCGAGTTCCCGTCCAGGCGCAGGTGCAGTGCGAGCGGATTGAGGCGCGCGCCGGAGCAGGCCCGGCACGGAATCGCGCTGGCCGCGTCTGTCGCCAGCCATTGCGACTCCTCGCCGGTTTGTTCGGCGTCGTAGTCGCTCTCCGTGGTTCCTGTCCCGTGGCACTGCGTACACCAGCCCTGTGCTGAATTGAATGACAGCAGCCGCGGATCAGGCTCGGCAAAACCGCGACCGCACCCGGGGCAGGCCCGGCGAGTGGAATGGATCGTCACTCGCCCGCGCTCATCGAGAACATGCGCGACGCCGCCGCCGGCCTCCAGAGTCGTGGCCAGTGCGGCGCGCAGCTCGCTTGCGGTGCTGCGCCCCAGCTTGAGAGTCGCGACCGGCATTTCAATGTTGTGTTCAACGAAGCGCTTGAGGCGCGGAAAGGGTTCGGTGGGCACGAACTCGCCGTCAACGCGCAGTTGACGCACGCCGCGCGCCGCCGCCCAGCGCGCCAGATCGGTGTAGATGCCCTTACGCTGGGCGATCAGCGGCGCGAGCAGCTGGAGGCGGCGTCCACGCTGGCGCCGTTCCAGCTGCGATGCAATCTGTTCCAGACTTTGCGGGCGCGATGGCGATGTCGCAGTCCGGGCAGTACTGGGTCGCCAGCTTGACGTACACCAGCCGCAGAAAATGGTAGATCTCGGTGAGCGTGGCCACGGTGCTCTTAAGCCCGCCGCGACTGGCGCGCTGCTCTATGGCCACCGTGGGCGGAAGCCCCGTGATCGAATCGACCTCGGGACGCGCCGCCGGTTGCACGAACTGGCGCGCGAAGGCGTTCAGAGACTCCAGGTAGCGACGCTGTCCCTCATGAAACAGGATATCGAAGGCCAGCGTGGATTTTCCGGAGCCCGAAACTCCGGTGATGACCGTAAACTGCTCCCGCGGTACATCCACGCTCAGGTCGCGCAGGTTGTGCTCGCGCGCCCCACGCACACTGATGCGCGGGGCACTTCGTGCCACGGCAGCTGCGGGCTTTCGGTCGCGATCAGCCGCGGGAGCCAGAAAACCATTTTGGCGCTGCGCGCGCAGGGCTGCTCCGGTATGCGATTCGGTCATCGCCTCGATCAACTCCGGAGGCCCGCAGCCCACGATTTGTCCACCCTCGGCGCCCCCCTCGGGCCCGAGGTCGATGACCCAGTCCGCCGCGCCGATCACCTCAAGGTTATGCTCGATCACGAGTAGCGAATGACCGGCCTCGAGCAGCAGGCCGAAGGCGTTCAACAGTCGGGCCACGTCCTCGAAGTGGAGGCCGGTGGTGGGCTCGTCAAAGAGCAGCAGCTTTCCGGTGCCGGTAAGTGGCGCGCCCGGGCCTTTTTTTGCGGCACTTGATCGTGGCCGCTGCACCGTGGCGGCACTGGCCAGGTATCCGGCCAGTTTGAGTCGCTGCGCTTCGCCGCCCGAGAGTGTGGGCACCGGCTGACCCAGCCGAAGGTAGTCAAGGCCGACATCCGCCAGCGGCTGTAGCCGGGCGAGCACGCGCGGGGAGCGCGCGAAGAAAACCAGTGCCTCGGTCACCGTAAAGTTAAGGACCTCGGCGATGTCGGCGCGACGGCCAGCGCTTCCCTCGAGGCGCACCTTGAGGGTTTCGGCACGGTAACGACTCCCGCCGCACTCCCCGCAGCGCAGGTACACATCGGCGAGGAACTGCATCTCGATGTGCTCGAAGCCATTCCCGCTGCACACCGGGCAGCGACCGGTGCCGCCGTTAAAGCTGAATGTGCCCGCCGTGTAGTGACGCAGTTTTGCGTCAGGGCTGGCGGCAAACAGCGCACGAATCTCATCGAATGCGCCCACATAGCTCACCGGGTTGGAACGAGTTGTACGGCCGATGGGCTTTTGATCGATCAGTACGGCCGACTCGATCAGATCGGTGCCGCGCAGCTCCCGATGCTCGAGCGCAGATTCTCCCGCCTTGCCCTTGGCGTGCTGCAGCGCCGGATACAACACCTGCTCGACGAGCGTGGACTTTCCCGAGCCTGATACCCCCGTGAGGCATACCAGCCGGTGCAGCGGAATGCGCACGTTGATGTTTTTCAAGTTATGCGCGGTCACGCCGACCAATTCGAGCGCGGCCTCGGGGTCATACCGCCGGGCCGCCAGCTCGCTGACCCGGTGTGATGGCCGGCTGCTCGGGAGCTGGCGGCGCCCCGACAGCCACGCACCCGTTAGCGAGGCGGGATCGGCGGCCACGTGCGCGGGCGTGCCGTAACTGACGATCTCGCCGCCGTGCTCGCCCGCACCAGGACCTAAGTCGAGCAGGCGGTCCGCGGCGCGCATGATTTGTGGGTCGTGTTCGACGACCAGGAGCGAATTGCCGGCATCCCGGATCCGTTCCATCACTGCAACCACGCGCCCCATGTCGCGCGCGTGCAGGCCGATCGATGGCTCATCGAGCACGAAGAGCGTGTTGACAAGAGAAGTGCCGAGCGCGGTGGTCAGGTTGATGCGCTGCACTTCGCCGCCCGAGAGCGTGCGCGATTGCCGGTCGAGTGTCAGGTAACCCAAACCGACATCGCAAAGAAATCGCAGCCGCCCTCGAAGTTCCCCGAGCACCAGCTCCGCGGCCTCATCGAGCGGCGCGGAAAGCTGGAGTGATTGAAGGAACTCCCGGCACTCCGATATCGGCAGGCACACCAGATCATGGATGGTCGCGGTTTGACCGTTCCGGTCCGGACCTACGCGCCAGAGCAGCGCATCCGGCTTGAGGCGTGCACCGTGGCAGGCGGGGCACAGGGTGTAGCTGCGGTACTTCGACAGCAGCACGCGAATGTGCATCTTATAAGCCTTGGTCTCCAGCCAGGCGAAGAAGCGCCGCAATCCATACCAGTTCTTCTTGACCCAAGGACCTTCCCCGGCCATGACCCACTCGCGCTGGGCTTCGCTAAGATCGCGCCAGGGAACATCGAGCGGCACGGCGCGCCGTTTGGCGTGGCGCACCAGGTCGTCCTGGCATTCCTTGAAGGAGGGTGTCTGCCACGGACGGATCGCCCCTTCCGCCAGGGTTTTGCCAGGATCCGGGACGACCAGCGCATAGTCGATGCCGATGACGCGGCCAAATCCGCGGCACACTTCACACGCGCCGATCGGCGAATTGAAGGAAAACAACGACGGAAGGGCATCCTGGTAGTGCAGGTCACATTCGGCGCAGTGCAGGTCACTCGAATAGCGCCAGTTGCCGCAATCGCGCTCGGAATCATCGAGCGCATGCACCACGATTTTCCCGTGCCCGGCGCGCAGCGCAGCTTCCAGCGCTTCGCTAAGGCGCGCGCCATCGTCCTCGCCGATCCGCAGCCGATCCTGGATGACCTCCAGTTCCTCCGCGGTTTCACTATGAAGACGCGCATAGCCCTGACGCTGGAGTTCAGCGCGAATTTCGCTGACCGCCATGCGCGCGGGTATCTTGACCGGAAAGCACACCAGCACCCGGACGGCGCCGGCCGCCTTGGCCCGGCCCTGCAGGTCCGAGGCGATGCTCGGCGCGCTGTCGCGGCGCACCGGCCTGTGGCAGCGCCGGCAATGCAACGTGGCGGTGCGCGCGAACAGGAGTTTGAGGTGATCGTTGATCTCGGTCATCGTGCCGACGGTCGAGCGCGAGGTACGCACCGGGTTGACCTGGTCGATGGCGATGGCCGGTGGAATCCCTTCGATGCTGGCGACATGGGGTTTGTCGCAGCGATCGAGGAACTGCCTGGCGTAGGGGGAGAATGTCTCGACGTAACGCCGTTGACCTTCCGCGTAGAGCGTGTCGAAAACCAGTGAGGACTTACCTGAGCCGGAAACACCGGTGACCACGATCAATTCGCCGTGGGGCAGATCGATGTCTAGATTCTTGAGGTTATTCTGGCAGGCGCCACGGACAACGATGGCCTCTGCGGCGCGCGAATTCATCGGTTCATTTTACCGTAGTTGTAGAATAGCGCCCGCTTGTAGGATTCCACCGATGGCTAATACCGCCGCAGTTGATCCATCCGTTGCTCTGATCACCGCGCGCGCTGCGCGCGCCCATGATGCGGACCTGCCATTGCTCGAAGCGGCGCTGGGAGCGCGCGAACTGCGCGCGGAAATCCTCGATTGGGACGATGCGAGCGTCGACTGGTCGCAGTTTTCGCTGGTATTGCTCCGCTCCACATGGGATTACTCGGGGCGGCTCGGCGAATTCCTCAGCTGGCTTGGGCGCGCTGAGCGCGTGACGAGAATCTTCAATCCGCCCGATGTGATTCGCTGGAGTCTGGACAAACACTATCTGGCCGAATTGCATCGATCCGGGGTGCGCATCGTGCCGACAGGCTATGCCGAGTGTGGGGAGGATCCCGCCAAAGTGCTGGCCGGCTTCCTCGAGCAGCACTCGGCAACGGAGCTGGTCCTAAAGCCGGCGGTGGGCTCGGGCGCGCGGGATGCACAGCGGCACGCACGCTCGGCCACTGGGCCGATGAGCGCTCACATGGCGCGGCTCCTCGCCGGGGGGCGCAGTGTGATGGTTCAACCCTATCTGGAGCGCGTGGATGAGCAGGGCGAAACCGCGCTGGTCTACATCGACGGTGAGTTCAGCCACGCGATCGGCAAGGGCGCCGTGCTAAGGCGCGGCGCCGAGCCCACGCGCGCTCTGTTCGCGCCCGAGGAGGTCATCGCGCGCACGGCCGCGCCCGACGAGCTCGAACTGGGCGCTCGGGTATTGGGGCAACTTCCTTTCGGGAACCTTCTCTATGCGCGCATCGACTTGCTGCGCGATGCCAGCGGGTCACCTTGCGTATTGGAACTCGAACTGGCCGAGCCATCGCTCTACCTGGGTTACTCGCCCCACGCGCCGGCGCGGCTTGCCGAAGCAGTGAGCGTGCGTCTGTGAAAGAGCGAGCCCTAATCGCGTAGCTATTCGGGCCGTAGCTGATATTGCTCAAAGCGCCCATCGGCCAGCTCGCGCGCCACCAGGATCAGCGTCCGCCCTGGAAATTTGATCTCGAAGCGTCGCATCCGCATGCCTCCCCGATCGTGCTCCAGTGTCTGCACAAAGCTCTTTGGGGCGCCGAGCGGTGCAAGGCTCCCCTTGGCATCGAGCAGGGCTTGCGCATTGAAATAGGCATTGCCATTGTCCGTCAGCAGGGTGCGATCGATTGTGCCGTGCTGCAGGTCGGCAAATACCCTACGTGCGCGCTCCAGCTGACGGGCAGAGTCCGGAGAGTCCGCCAGGAACAGCAGATCCCGTATGCGCTCGCTTATCTGTTGCGCGGCGGCGCTGGCGTCCTGGTTCGTCAGGACGACGATTGCGGCTTTCTGGTCCGGATAGAGCGTGTTCTGAGAGACGAAGCCGGAAACCTCTCCTCCATGCTCGAGCACTCGCCGGCCCGAGGCCATGTACACAGCGAGGCCCAGCCCATAGTCGGCACTGGCGCCATTGGCCAGGACCCGCGTGGTGGACATGGCCAGAAGTGAAGAGGGCGATAGCAGCTTGCCATCGAGCAACGCCAGATCCCACCGGGCCAGATCGCCGGCCGTCATGGCAAGGCCGCCCGCCGCAAACAGCCAGCCTGCGCCTTCCTTGGGCGCCGGACGGGGCGGTCCCAGGGCATAGCGCAAATAACCGTGGGCATCCTTGGGCTCGAGTCGCCCGAGATTGACATCCAATACGGTCTGCATATCGAGCGGGTCGAATATGCGCTTTCGCATGACTTCCATCACCGGCTCACCGGTGACCTTTTCGACAATGGCTCCGGCGATGGTATAGCCCGTGTTGCTGTACTGGTACTGGGTGCCGGGCGCGAAATCCAGCGGAAGCGTCGCCCAGTCGGCGATCAGCTTGTCGGTAGCAATGGGCTGCAACATCGTGGCGGGGACGTAATCCTGTGGCCAGAAGTCGCGATATCCGGACGTATGATTGAGCAGATCGCGGATGCGCACCTGGCCGGCTTCGGTCAGGGCAGGAAAATATTTTGCAACCGGGTCATCGAGCGTCAGCTTGCCCTGCTCGGCAAGCAACATGATCGTTGCGGCCAGAAATTCCTTCGAGACCGAGCCGATCGAGTAGCGCATGGCCGGAGTGGCCGGTACGTCAGGGTCAATCTGCGCGCGACCGTAAGCGCGCACCAGCACCACTCGATCGTCCCTGATGACCGCAATCGATGCGCTTGGCACGCCGGTGGTGCGCAAAATCTCGGCCGCGGCCGCATCGACCCCAGCCTCGAACGAGGAGGGCGCCGCTTGAGTGCAGAGCGAAAATCCTGTGGCGAGGACCAGGCTGA
Organism: uncultured Gammaproteobacteria bacterium; assembly: GCA_963717335.1. GTDB lineage: Bacteria > Pseudomonadota > Gammaproteobacteria > Steroidobacterales > Steroidobacteraceae > FEN-1191. Next base: position 195,536 of record CAVQVZ010000008.1, read on the forward strand.
AGAGTTGTCGGCAAGTCACGGGCTGCTCCCGGGCGGTGGGGGCTGGCGTTCCACGCGCGGCAGCGCGGAGGCGATGGCGCCCCAGCTTGGTGCCTGCGAGGTCCAGATGGTCATGGCCGGTTGAGCTAACTCGGGATCATCGAGTGTGCCGGCGCGGACGAAGATCAGATGCGGGCGAGCCTCCGCGCTGCTGAACATCGGGGTGCCGCAGCGTGGGCAAAAGGCCCGATGCATGAGGCTCCCACTGTCGGCAATATTGGAGTAATCACTGGTCACGCCCTGGATCGTGAAAGTCTCGGTCTTGAAGCAGACATTCACCGTGCCGCTCCCGGCGCCCAGATACTGACAAAGCCGGCACCAGCACACGCGCGTGATGACAGGCGCATCCGGGGTCTCAAAGCGCACCGCACCACACAGGCATCCCCCGGTTATTTTCATCTCTCGCCTCCTGCCCACTTGCCGGCGCGCCTATAATCTTCGGATGCTCCCGGCACCGCAACTTCAATCCTGGCTCCCACCTCCCGGACCCGAACGCCGCTCCGCGGCGCCGTTTCTGCCGATGTCCCGGGGGGAAATGGAACTGCTCGGCTGGGAGCAGTGCGATGTCATCATCGTAACCGGGGACGCCTACGTCGATCATCCGAGCTTCGGCATGGCGCTGATCGGGCGGGTCCTTGAGGCGCAGGGGTTGCGTGTGGGAATCATCGCCCAGCCCGACTGGCACAGTGCCGAGGCGTTTCGCGCGTTGGGGCGACCGCGCCTGTTCTTCGGCGTCACCGCAGGCAACATGGACTCGATGGTCAATCGCTACACCGCGGACCGGCGGGTGCGGAGCGATGATGCGTATACCCCGGACGGGGCCGGCGGCCGCCGGCCGGATCGCTCGGTGATTGTCTACGCACAGAGAGTGCGTGAAGCCTACAAGGACGTGCCGGTCGTCATCGGCAGCATTGAGGCGTCGCTTCGGCGCATCGCACACTTTGATTACTGGTCGGAGAAGGTGCGCCGCTCGATCCTGCTCGATGCCAAGGCGGACCTGCTGGTTTTTGGAAATGCGGAACGTCAGATCATGGAGATCGCGCGACGCATGGATGCGGGCGAGCGCATCGAGTCGCTCACCGATATTCGGGGCACTGCCTTCGTACGCCGCGAGCCTCCCGCGGGATGGACTGAAATTGACTCAACGCACCTTGATGCCCCCGGCCCCATCGACCCGCCCGCCGACCCTTATGCCCTGACACCGGCGGGCAATGCTTCGGCAACCACCCCGACATCCAGTCCCGAGCCCGGCGTCAATGTGGTGCGCTTCGTGCGACGGGTTCCGAATATCGATCGCGAGCACAGCGTCATCCGGTTGCCCTCCTTTGAGCAGGTGAGCGGGGATCCGGTGTTGTACGCCCATGCTTCGCGCATCCTGCACTTGGAATCAAACCCGGGTAATGCCCGAGCGCTCGTGCAGCGGCACGGCAACCAGGACGTGTGGCTCAATCCGCCGCCCATCCCGCTGGCCACGAGCGAGATGGACTGGATCTATGAATTGCCCTATCAGCGGCGGCCCCATCCTTCCTATGGGGCGGCGAACATCCCGGCCTACAAGATGATTCGCTTTTCGGTTTCCATACAGCGCGGGTGCTTTGGCGGTTGCACCTTCTGCTCGATCACCGAGCACGAGGGGCGGATAATCCAGAATCGCTCGGAAGATTCGGTCATCCGCGAAATCCAGCAGATCCGCGACGTGGTCCCCGGATTTACCGGAGTGATCTCGGATCTGGGCGGACCGACCGCGAACATGTACCGCATCGCATGCAAGAGCGCGCAGATCGAAAGCGCCTGCCGGCGGCCTTCGTGCGTTTTCCCCGGAATATGCCCGAACTTGAATACTGATCACAGCGCGCTCATCGGCCTGTATCGCAGAGCACGCGAGCTGCCGGGCATCAAGAAGGTGCTGATCGCCTCGGGCGTGCGTTACGACCTTGCCATCGAATCTCCGGAATACGTGCGCGAGCTCGCGCAGCATCACGTCGGCGGCTATCTCAAGATCGCCCCCGAGCATGTGCGCGAGGGACCCTTGAGCATGATGATGAAGCCGGGTGTGGGCACCTACTACCGCTTCAAGCAGCTGTTCGATCAGTATTCGAAGGCCGCGGGCAAAGAGCAGTACCTGATTCCCTACTTCATTGCGGCGCACCCCGGCACCACGGACGAGGACATGCTCGAGCTCGCCCTCTGGCTCAAAAGCAACGGGTTTCGCGCCGATCAGGTCCAGGCATTTCTGCCCTCACCGATGGCGAGCGCCACGGCGATGTATCACACCGGCAAAAACCCGCTGCGCCGGGTTACGCGAAGCAGTGCCGGTGTAAATGTGCCCAAGGGTCTGCGCGTACGCCGCCTCCATAAGGCCTTTCTCCGCTATCACGATGCCAACAACTGGCCGCTGCTGCGCGAAACCCTGCGCCGGATGGGCCGTGCCGATTTGATCGGCCCGGGCCGGCACCAGCTGATCCCGTCCTGGCAGCCGGCCGGCACGGGACTGGCGAGGGAAGGACAGCGCGCCGCGCCCGCGCGCGGCAAATCCATTCGGACCCAGCACACCGGCCTGCCCACTACACCGCGCCCTCCCGCGGCGCGAGCGCCCCGTAAGGGCCGGAAGTGACGGTAACGAATCGCTCCCACAACTCCTCGAGGCGGGCGCTGACGTGCGGAGCGCTGTTGATGGCCTTAGCCACCGCCGTTGGGGCGATCGGCACGCATCGGCTCAAACAATCTCTTTCGCCCGAACTCTATGGCGTCCTGCAGACCGCCGTGCTCTACCAGTTTCTCCACGCGCTGGGACTTCTTTTGTTAGGCATTCTTCTGCAACGCCGGGACGATCGCCTGCTGGCCGCGGCCGCTGATCTGTTGCTGGCTGGCGTGATCCTTTTTTCCGGAAGCCTCTACGGTCTCTTGTGGGGAGCCCCGCGTCCCTTCGGCGTTCTGACCCCGGTGGGCGGGCTGTGCCTGATCGTCGGCTGGTGCATGGCCGCCGCCGCGCTGCTTCGAACGCGCGACCTGCCTGTTCCGTGAACGCGGGCGCGGCGCCCCCCGATCGCACGATTTCGGGCGCTTTGCGTTCGAGCTTCGCCACGCATCGCGACGCGGTCTTGCGCGCACCGCCGGGCGCGGGAAAGAGCACGCAGGTCCCCCTCGCTTTGCTCGATGAGCCATGGCTCGGCAACCGCAAGATCCTGCTGCTCGAGCCGCGCCGGGTGGCGGCACGGGCGATAGCGCGACGCATGGCCTGGCTGCGAGACGAGCCGGTCGGCGAGACCATCGGTTATCGCATGCGCCTCGATACCTGCGTATCGCGCGCCACGCGGATCGAGGTCATCACCGAAGGGGTGCTCACCCGCATGCTGCAGACCGACCCGGAGCTGGCCGGGGTGGGTTGCGTGATCTTCGATGAGTTTCATGAACGGAGCCTTCAGGCCGATCTGGCACTTGCCTTATGCCTGGACGCGCGCGCCGCACTGGAGGCCAAGTTTCGTATTCTGGCGATGTCGGCGACCCTCGATGGCGCGCGCGTGGCCGCGTTGCTTGGCGATGCACCGGTGGTGGACGTGCCCGGACGGCAGTTTGAGGTCGCGGTCCGTTACGTCGGCCGGGGCGGGCCATTGCTTCCTGGAGGGGCAGAACCTGTCGAACGCCTCCTTGCCCGCACCGTGCGTCAGGCGTTGCAGGAAAACGCCGGGGACCTTTTGGTTTTTCTGCCCGGCGCGGGGGAAATCAGGCGATTGCAATCGCAACTGGCCGATCTGTCGGGTCCCAAGCTGCAGATCATGCCGCTCTATGGCGAGCTGAGTGCAGAGCAGCAGGACATGGCGCTGGCCGAAACACCGCCCGGCCTGCGCCGCGTGGTGCTCGCCACCAACATCGCCGAAACGAGCGTGACGATCCCGGGAGTCACCGTGGTGATCGACTCGGGCCTGGCTCGGCGTTCGCTCTTTGATCCGGCAAGTGGGATGAGCCGGCTGGAAGTCACTCGCATATCACGCGCGGCGGCCGACCAGCGCGCCGGCCGCGCGGGGCGCACCGCGCCCGGGGTGGCTTACCGGCTCTGGAGCGAAGGATCACAGACAAGTCTGGCCGCCTTCTCGCCCGCGGAAATTACCGAAACCGATTTGGCCCCGTTGGCACTGGATCTGGCGCAATGGGGCAGCACGCAGGCCACGGACCTCAAATGGCTGGATCCGCCACCGGCGCCCATGCTCGGACAGGCTAGAGAACTGTTGCGGCGGCTGGAGGCCCTGGATGGCAAGGGCGCAATTACGCCTTTGGGCCGCGAGATGGCGGCGTTCCCCTTGCATCCGCGGCTCGCTCACATGCTGCTGGCCGCGCGCTCTTTGGGCGCGGTGCCGCTGGCGGCAGAACTGGCGGCATTGCTTTCCGAACGCGACCTGATGCGCCACTCCGGCTCGCCGCGCGATCCGGACTTGCGAACGCGGCTGGAGATATTACGTCGAGAAGCGGGGGCCCAATCGGCAGACCGCGGCACGAGGCAGCACGTGGAGCGCAATGCCGCCCAGTTTCAGCGCCTGGCCACGGCGCGCTCGGGCGTAAGGCCGCTCGCCAGAGAGGCGGGGGAGGTGTCTGCCGGACTGTTGATGGCCCTGGCCTTTCCCGATCGTATTGCCAAGCGGCGCCCGGGCGGGAGCGGCCGATACCTTTTGGCGAACGGGCGCGGGGCGGCTTTTCAAGGGGCCACGGGACTCAGCGCTGAAGAATATCTTGTGGCGGTCGAATTGGACGACCGGGAGCGGGAGGCGCGCATCGACCTTGCCGTGCCGTTGGCGCTCGAGGAACTGGAACAGGTGTTTGGCGCCCAGATCAGCACGAACGAGCAGGTGCAATGGGATGAGCGCTCGGGCGCCGTGCAGGCACAGCGCACCCGAAGCTACGGAGCCCTGGTGATTGAGACCCGAACCCTGCAGGCGGTAACCCCGGAATTAGCCGAGCAGGCGATGTTGGCTGGAGTAAGGCAACTCGGGATCGCAGCGCTCCCTTGGGACGATGAGCTTCGGAATTTGCAGGCACGACTTGAATTCGTCCGGCACCTGGAGCAAGTCCGCTCCGGGCCCTGGCCCGCTTTCGACGATGACACTCTGTTCGGTGCCCTGGAGCAATGGCTGCCCACATGGACCCACGGCATGACGCGACGCGAACACCTGCGGCGCCTGCCGTTGCGCGAGGCGTTGATGGCGCGGCTTAGCGCACCGCAGCGCGCATTGCTGGATGAGCTGGCGCCACGCGAGCTCAGCGTGCCTTCCGGTTCGCGAATCCGCGTTGACTATACGGATGAGGGGGGCCCATCGATCGCGGTGCGATTGCAGGAGGTGTTCGGCCTCGCCGCAACGCCGCGCATCGGCGGAGGGGCGGTACCGGTCACCTTCAAGTTGCTCTCCCCCGCGCGCCGGCCGGTGCAAATCACGCGTGACCTGGCCGGATTCTGGAAGTCCGGCTATCTCGAAGTCCGCAAGGAAATGCGGGGCCGATATCCAAGGCACCACTGGCCGGAAAACCCGCTGGAGGCGGCGCCTACGCGCGGGATCCGCCGTCGCTGATGGGAGCTACGGCACGCCCGCGCCGCCGGCGCATGATCATATGCGCCCTCGATCATTGGCAGCTGCCCGACCAGCGGCTATCTTTCGGACCATGAAAACTCTGCAAAAGCTGGGCGCCGGGCTAATGGGCTTGGTCGCAGTTTCACTCTTGCCCTCCTGTGCAAAGTCGCCCTCGCCCAATCCGCCGGCAGCCGCCGGTCTCCGACATGCCGATCCGGCGGGCATTGACTGGTTCCAGGGGGATCTGAACAACGCCTTCGCCGCGGCGAAGAGCGCCAACAAGCCTATTCTTCTGTATTGGGGGGCCACCTGGTGTCCCCCCTGCCAGCAGCTTAAATCCACCGTATTCTCGCGACCGGATTTTATCGCAAAGAGCCGCTTGTTCGTTCCGGTGCATCTGGACGGTGACGATGTGGGCGCGCAGAAGTGGGGCGAGACTTTCAAGGTCTCGGGCTATCCGACGGTCGTGGTTTTGGATGCCAACCGCCACGAACTGATGCGAATCGCCGGCGGCATGGACCTGTCGCTCTATGCGAGCGTGCTGGATACGGCGCTCGCCGACGTGCAGCCCGTCGAAGCTCTGCTTGGCAAGGCTGCCACCGGCGCGATGCTCGATGCGGGACAGTGCCGCCGCCTGGCTTATAACGGCTGGGAGCCTGATCAGGCCGATGATGCGGCCGGCAATTCGCAACTGGCCGGGCAGCTTGCGGCGGCCGCCGATCATTGCCCTGCGGGTTCATACACCGAGCGTGCCCGGCTTAGGATTTTTGCCGCAGGTTACGCGACTCAGGCGGAAGCCGATGCCCTCAAGGCAGGTCAGGCGCCGAGTGCGGCTTTGCGAGCCCATGTGGCGGCGGTCTACGAGGTATTGGGTACTGAATCCGTTGCGCTGAAAGTCACCGATGCGCTGCAGACTCTGAATGAGAATTTTTTCCGCGCCGTAAAAGCCAGCGGATCATCGCCTGACCCCTGGCTGAACAAGTTCACGAAGGTCATGGACGCCGCCGCGGCCGATCCTGATTTCGCTGAGGCGGATCAGCTCGGCGCCGTCGGCTCGAAGTTGACGGCGATCAAAGTCATCAAGGGAGCCGTTCCCGCCGGCGTGTCGCGGGCCGCCAAGGCACGCGTGGCCTCGGCGCTTGCCGAGAATCAGATACCGTATGTGCGCTCGGGAATCATCAACGCCGTGCTGCCGATCTACGATGTGCTAGGCCAGAACGAGCAGGCCTACAAAGTCGTGCAGGGCGAGCTGGCCAAGACGGCGACTCCTTATTATTACAAGGCAGACCTGGGTGATCTTGCCGAAGGCCTTGGCCGGAAGCAGGAGGCGCTCAAGTGGTTCTCTGAAGGGTATGCCGAGGCACGCGGCCCGGCGACCCGGTTCCAGTGGGGAACGTTTTACGCGGCCAGCCTGTTGCGATTGGACCCGAACGACGCCGACAAGATCCTCGATGTCACAGGCCAGGTTCTAGGCGAGCTCGACGGCCCCGATCGCATTTACCGTCGAGCGCGCATGCGCCTGGCCCGCCTCGACAAATCATTGCGCAAGTGGGACACGGACACCGGTAGCGCGCACCATGCCGTGATAGTTGGGCTGCGCGAGCGCATGCAGCAGATTTGCGTAAAGATTCCACAATCCGAGGCGGCGCGGGCGAGCTGCGATGCCTTTCTGGCAAGCGCCTGACAGGCCCGCACTGTGCCCTGCTAAACTGCCGCGTTCCCGATTCGTGCGGCGGGCCTGTAGCACAACGGTTAGTGCAGGGGACTCATAATCCCTTGGTTGTAGGTTCGAATCCTACCGGGCCCACAATAACCCTTTGAATATTGATTATTAAGTTGTTGAAATCGGAAGCAGGGCGCAATTCCCTAGTCCCAGGTCGTCAGGAAAATGGAAGGTTCTCGGCCTGCGTGGCTCGTTCCAAAGCGCTCTTTGTCAGTCTGAGTGCTTAGTCAAGCTCCACTTTCGCGACAGCTGTTGCTGCGGCGAGCATTTGCTCTGCTTGTCGATCGACGAAATTCACGATGCGCTGGATAGTTGGTCGCTCCGCCTCGACGTAATCTGGCTCACTTTCTTGTGATCGGGCTTCGGGCGCGGCCATCTTCGCCATCCTGCGCATTTCCCGAGCTAGCAATACACGAGGAATGCCGGTGTATTTGGCAAACAGTGCCCAGTCATAGGCTCTCATTTCGGCGAGCACGAACTCATCGCCGTATGCCATGGCCATCTCGTGGTCCAGACCTTCGTACTGGACGACGCTGACAAGGTCATAGAACGGGGCAAGAGCGAGGCCCTCGGGCGTGCAAAAGAACGAAACGTTCTTCCCGTGGGCATCGGCATTGCCGATCAAGTACTGAAATAGCGACCAACGCAGTAGGTCACGCTGCGTTAATGCCCTTCTCACGGTGTACCGGCTAACTGAGAACAAGCGCTCGAAACTCACTCCGTCGCGAATGTGTCGAACGTCGTGACCGGAACCGAAAGTCCGCTCATATTTGTAGGCCACGGGAAAGTTCAGCGCCTGGCAGCCATCGATAATGTGCAGGCGCCGCACGCCGTGCTCGGTCCTCGCTCGGTCGAATCGCTCGACCAGCAACACGGGCGCGGGCAGCCGTAAAATAGATACGGGTGCGACAGGGAGGCCAAGGCGGCGTGCCAAACTCATACTAAAATGCTCGTTGGCAACCAGCATCGGCAGGCGATCTTCGGCCGGCTCAGGCTTTAAGATGTGCGTTGAGGCGAGCGCCCCTTCGACGAGGAACATCTGCCCGTCGTCCATGTATACGGCGAGCTTGTCTTGGTAGCCAGCGATCGACATTCGCACACGCCCGTCCCAGACAGCGAAAGGAAGGTGTTCCCGTTCTGCGATCCGGCGCGCAAGCTCTTCGCGCGATATTTCTCTCTGCGTTGTCTTTCGTTCGCTGGGGGCCTTCCGCTCCGCCGTGAAGGAAAGGGCTCCCGCAGTCTCCCGGCCCAGCTCACGTATTAACCCATAGAGATTATTCTTAGAGACTTTATGCGTCGTCGCGACGATATCCAGTGCTCTGCCCTCGGGAAGCAGATTTTCCAGAAAACGGCGCACGTTCCCTGATGGATAGGGATCCGTGGCCATCATCAGGATGTGAGGGGAGATCGAGTAAGCGCTAGGCTTGGCGCGCCAGGCTGCCTCGTAATTGAAGGAAAAACGCTCTTCGAGAGACTCGTACGCGAGGGTGCCCACTTGGGCAGTGCCATCGAAAACGGAGAGCTCGTCTCGGCTCATTCTTCATTCCGTGTCGCAGCCGACAAGATCGGTGTCAGGCGTTCCTTTGCGACAACTAGCAAGCTGAGCCCCAGCCCTTCCAGCACTTTGAATAGCCGGTCACTGCTAACGCCAGCGCGCCCGTTTTCCAGTCGCGAAAGTAGATCGACCGACACTCCGCATAATGCGGCGGCATCATCTATTCGGAGACCGCTTGTCTTGCGTCGGAGTCGAATTAGACGACCCAAGTCTGCCGTAGTATGAGCTTCAGTTTCGGAATATCGGAAATTTTGCATAAAGATGCTCGCTCAACGTGTTATTTCGGAATATCAGAAATCATATAGGCAGGAGACCTATCTGCCAAGCGAATTTCTGATATTCCGAAACGCAAGCCCTGATTTTGCAGCGCACAACAAGATATACGTCGCGCGCCAAGCGCTTAGATCGTGCTCGATTTCCGTCCCACCCGGGCTCAGATCACAATCAACGGGTTAAACGCGGGTTGATCGCGATTCTGCGCACGTGGCGATTGGTCCCACTGAGTCCCCCGTTGTCGCTCTTCTGCTGGTTCGCGCGCAGGGGCTCGAAGGGCTACACGTGAGTCAGGCTACGTGCCCGTACCCGTAAGTGCGACCGTTCGCAATCCCCCACCGCCACCGTTCACGTTCAGGAAAGCGGACTTCGCTCCCTTCGTAGTCGGCTTGAACGTCGCCTTAATCGTGCAGGTCGCGTGACCCATTAGCGAGCTGCCGCAGTTGTTGGTCTCAGCAAACTGGTCAGCATCGGTGCCGGTGAGTGCGATGCTGGTGACCGCCACGACCTTGGGGCTGGTGTTGGTCAGGGTCACCAGCTTAGGAGTCCCCGACATCTTGATCGGTTGGTTGCCAAAGCCAAGCGACCGCGGAGCCAGGGTGAGCACCGTCCCTTTCAGCAGGTACAGGCCTACGACCCTTGTACGACTATCGACTCCCTCCGAAAGGATGTCACCTGAGTCGTTGATGAACATGTTGTGCGCAGCGCAGCAGAGGGCTAGGCCGCCATCGAAGGTCACGTAGGGCTTTAGGGGGTCGGTGGGGTCAATAAGTGCATTCACGTCCAGCATCTCGCCGCCATCATTCCTCCACAGGAAGGTATGCGCCGCCTTGTCACCGGCAAGATAGGAATAGCCCACCACTTGTCCTGCGGCGTTCAGGCCTTTGGCTCCGCTGTAGTGTCCACCCAAGGTCCCCAAATCCTTCATCGGTGTCCCATCGTTCATCCAGAGGAACGCGTGGGGATTGAGGAAGCGGAGCGTGCTCGAGCTCCCCGCAACCTGCCCCGAATCGTTAAGGGCATACGGGAAACTCTCCGCCCCACCCAGCGTGCCTAGGTTCTTTATGGGTGTTCCATCATTCCGCCATAGGAAAGCATGGACCCTTGGGGATTGCCCGACGACAAAACTGAAGCCTGCCACTTGTCCGGAAGCGTTGATGAGACCGGCGGAGCCTCGGTGGCCCACTGCACGCAGCGGCTTTCCACCGCCCTCCCATAAAAACGCCTGCTCCCCTGGAGCGCCGTTATAAAACGCGTCCCCGGCGATCTGTCCGGCATCATTGATGGCAAAACCTGCCGTGTTTGTCCAGTCACAGCAGAGTGCGCCCAGGTCACGCATCGACGAACCGTCGTTTTTCCACACAATGGCGTGCGTGGTACCGTCGCTTAACGCGGCCTCCCCCGTCACCTCGCCCAGATCGTTTATGGCGTAAGCCGCGGCAAAATTCCCGCCCAGACGGTCGTGGATCAGCTTCATGGGCGTGCCATTGCCCGAGGACACAAACGCAAAGGTGCCTGTGCTGTCAGTGACTGATCCGGTTACCTGTCCGGAAGCATTCAAGCCATAGCCGACGCTATCCGAACCGACTTTGTCTGGCCCGAGATCAATCATCGGATTGCCGTCGTTCTTCCACAAAAACGCGTGGTAGCTGCCGTTTGCGAAATACACGGTCCCCGCGACCTCGTCCGCGTTGTTAAAGCCATTTGCATCTGGAGCATAGAAACTCGAGGTACAGCGACCCGGGCACCGAAGAGGAACGATTCGATACATGGCCTGAGCCAGCGCGGACTGGCAGGCGAGCCCCAATGCGAGTCCCAACAACAAATGTCGCGCCAATGCGCGGCGGTCGTGAACCTTCACGCGATCATATAATCTGTCGACAAGATGTCCACTCATGAGTCTCTCTGCGTTGTTTTTGGTGTAACGGATTGACCCGAAGCTCGGAATATACTCTTGGTGAGCATCTATACCGCAGAGCTGGAACTGCGATTACGGGAGTAGTACTACGTATACCGGATTAAACTCTCGTCATGTCCCGCGCCCTGTCCCGTGGGTTGCAGCACCAGATCCGTCAGTCCAGGACCGGCAAGCTGAGAACAATGGCGCCTAGAGCTTCGTAGTTATGGCTCGGCGATGGATCGACTTGAATAAATAGACCCAAGTCAGCTCAGCAGAGCGCGCCGAAGCGCAGCGCGCCAGCCCTGCAGCATTTTTTCGCGGCCGCTGGCGGACATGCGCGGGCGAAATACACTGGCGGTTGCGGAAGTCGCCGATAGGGCCTTGAGATCAGGCCAGACGCCGCAGGCAAGCCCGGCGAGAAACGCCGCACCGAGCGCGGTCGTTTCGAGTTCCGCCGGTCGCTCGACCGGCGCCTCGATGATGTCGGCAAGAAACTGGCAAAACCAGTCGTTCACCACCATACCGCCATCGACGCGCATCGCCTGTGCGGGCCGTGCGCCTTCGCTTGCCATCGCTGTGGTCAGATCCAGCGTCTGAAAAGCCACGGACTCGAGCGCCGCCCGCACGATGTGCGCGCGATTGACATCCAGTGTCAGACCACAGATGAGGCCGCGCGCATCGGGCTGCCAGTGAGGCGCGCCCAGTCCGACGAAGGCCGGCACCATGTAGACGCCATGATCATCGGCAACGCTCGCGCGCGAGGTTCGCCGTTTCTGCCGCCTGAGCAATGATGCCAATGCCATCGCGAAGCCACTTCACGGCGGCGCCAGCCACGAAAATCGAGCCCTCCATCGCGTAGGTCGTGCGCCCGCCGATGCGGTAGGCGGGCGTCGTCAACATGCGATTGCGCGAGCGGACCGCCTGCTCTCCGGTGTTGAGCAGCAGGAAGCAACCCGTGCCATAAGTCGACTTCGCCATGCCCGGCTCGAAGCAGCATTGCCCGATGAGGGCAGCCTGCTGATCGCCGGCTATGCCGCTGATCGGAATCGGTTTGGCAAACAGACCCGGCGCCGTCGTGCCGTATACCTCGCTGCTGTCACGAATCTGCGGCAGGATCGCCGCCGGTACGCGCAGCAGACGCAACAGATCTTCGTCCCAGCAGCCGCGATGGATGTCGCACAGCAGCGTGCGCGAGGCGTTGGTGAGGTCGGTCGCATGCACCTTGCCGCCGGTGAGCCGCCACAGCAGAAAGCAGTCGATGGTGCCGAAGGCCAGCTCGCCGCGTTCGGCTCGGGCCCGCGCCCCGGGGACCTGATCGAGCAGCCAGGCGACCTTGGTGCCGGAGAAGTAGGGATCGAGCAGCAGACCGGTGCGCGCGCTCACCAGTTCCTCGTGGCCATCCTGGCGCAGCTGGGCGCAGACATCGGCGGTGCGCCGGTCCTGCCAGACGATCGCCCGGTGAATCGGCTTGCCGCTCGAACGGTCCCAGATCACGGCCGTTTCGCGCTGATTGGTGATGCCAATGGCAGCAATATCATCGTCGCCAAGCTTCGCAGCCTCAATCGCCTCGCGCGCCGTGGCGAGCGGTCGCTCGCCAGATCTCCTCGGCATCGTGCTCGACCCAGCCGGCCGCGGGGTAATACTGCTCGAGATCGCGTCGCGTGATGCTCACGGCGCGGGCACTGGTGTTGAAGATGATGCTGCGAGTCGAGGTCGTGCCCTGATCGATCGCCAGCACGTGGCAAGCGCGACTCATTCCTCGTGCTCCGCCCACCGCGACAGCCGGCAAATAAGGCCGCACCAGCACCTGATAGAAAGCCCCGCCCAGCCACACCACCCAGCAGCGGCCCGGCGATCGGTACCCACCAGTAATTCTGTGGCGCAGGAAAGGCCTGCGCACCCCAGCCGTTAAGGAAGCAAAACAGACGCGGCCCGAAATCGCGCGCCGGGTTGATCGGCCAGGCTTCGAGGTAGCCAGCACAGGCGCCGATCGTTGCCACCAGCAGACCCACCATCAGCGCGCCGTGCGGCGGCGCCGCCGAATTTCGCGGCTCGGTAATCGCGAAGATGCCGAGCACCAGAATCGCGGTAAGGACAATCTCATCGACGAAGGCATGGGTTGGGGTGATGCCCGTACCCGGGTGTGTAAAGAATACGCCGGCGGCTCCCCCGTCAATACCGCGCGTCAGATGATGCAGCTCGTTGAATTGATCGATCACTGGCGAGAACAGCAGGTAAACGAGCGCCGCGCCCAGGAACGCCCCGACAACCTGCGCCAGCACATAGGGCAGGACTTTCCTCGCGGGGAAGCCGCGGAATAAGCGTCAGCGCCAGCGTCACGGCCGGATTGGCGTGACAACCCGAAACCGCACCGGTGACGTAGATGGCGAGCGTCACGGCCAGACCCCACGCGATGCACACGCCCCAGTAGGCATGTTGATAGGGGCTCGGGTCGTAGAGCACGTACATTGCGGCGACCGAATCGCCGATTCCCAGGATGATGAATGCCGCAATAACCTCGGCGATCAGTTCGCCCAGCTTAAGGCGGGTTAAATTCGCAGCGGCCTCGGTTCCCATGCTCGCTCCTATACTACAGCGCCGCCCGGCGAGTGGCCCGTCGATTACGGACAATCGATACAGCAGCGTGAGGGTAGGGCAGGACTGATGTCAGCTCTCCCCCTCATATAGCCACCTCAATTCGAGAAGTGCTGGGGTCTGACGTCCCAGGCGGGGCCGTGTTTCTGAGCTATGCCTCAGGCACGGGGGGCTCGAGAGCATTTGGGAGCTAGAGGCGACGCGCTGCGACCGAAATTTTCTGATAGCCGGTCACGGATAAAGGCGTTCGTCATCAAGGAGGAGTGGGCTGATCTAGCGAGGTTGCTTAACAAGCGCAAAGCACCCAGCACGTAGCCACTTCCAAAGTTATCCTGGAGCGGTGAATGGCAGAAGATCAAGCGTGGCGCGGGCGGTGGCGCCGGCACGCCGCTAAAATCGAGGCTTCTTTGCCAGCGAGAATCTGCCGCAGACCAGAATGATGCACAGTGCCACTGTAATCGACCAATTCCCCTTTGGCGTTGGACCCACCAACCTGAAGGGGGCGATAGTTCCAGATGAATGTTTTTGCAAATTCGGTCGCCACTTTTGACCGATCAGACAACCAGATGAGCATTCCATCGTCACAGATCGCGAAGGAGACGAGCGGACTCTTGGCGAAGGGTGCGCCGCCGCCCAGGCGTCGTTGAGCGCACCGGTCACTTCGCCGTCATCGATCAATCGCAACTGGGCACGAGCCAGGGGCGACTGGCCATGTTTCGCCGACACAATCAGGAGCGTGTCGTGTGGATTGAGGGCGCCAACGATTCTGGCCAGTTGGGCATCGATGTAATCAAGCGCTCCGTTCAGCACCGGGCCGGCCATCGTACCGCCGGCCATGTACCCACCAAGGCCCAGCATGCCGCCGTCGTCTGCAAAGTGGGAGAAATTCAATTTCTGGGCCGTCGACACCGATTGGAAATTCATGCCGAATATCGCTGGCTCCCCGGCTGCGTTGTGACTGCCGTCATGGTTGTCGCCGTGCGCCCAGTTGATCACGGCCTTGACCTTGAGTGAGTCGTAGAATTGGGTGTCGAGATTGTCCTTGGTCCAATCATTGCCGTCGGCATGCGGGACTAGACTGTTGATCTCGGGCACAAACAGGTCGTCAACCCCCTCGCCAGAAGGGCCGTTGATAAGGTCGTAAGCGGCGTGCTTGTCAGACCAGGCGGTGTGCAAACCATGGGCCTTAGCTACTTCAAACATGGTGTTGACATGCATGTAGGCGTGCGGGTAGACGCCTTTGCAAGTGGTGGGGTCAACCGGGAGCAATGCCTTATTGATCAAATCACGAGCCTGGTTTGGCATTTTGTAGATGTTGCGCCGGATATCTGCACGTGTGGCGAGGCTTCCTACACCGAAGCCGGCGTCGATCGAGTTGGGATCCAAATCCAGAGCCTCAAAGTAAGTAACTTCAACTCCGGGGACGACATGTGCGCACTGGGTCGTGCCTGCCGGTAGCAGGGCGCGATTCCAACTATCGTCGTAATAGACCCCGGAAGTTCTCGGATTGGCGCCAGTTACGATCGCCGTAAGGCCTGGAAAGGAATCCGAAGGAAAAGGGGTGTGAGCGTTGGTATACGTGGCGCCCTCGTTGACAAGCCTAGCCAGCGTGGAAGTCGAGTGTGTCGAAACGTAGGTATCGAGGTCTGTCTGGTGCAGACCGTCGATCGAAATGACAACAACGTGTTTAACTGGTGCACCTGCGGCGCGCGCGTTGACCGGTACAAGAAAGGCCCCAATCGCTGCGGCTAAAATCAGCTGGCGTGAGGAGAGAGAAATACTCATGGTGGTCATCCCTCGGGTTTGTCGATGGTGGACTGGAGTTAGCCGCTACATTGGCAAAAGAAGATGACGGGCCTGTGACTACCCGTTGCGAGTTGCCGGTAATGTCTTGGCATTTAATCGTCGGTGTTAGGCCGACAACTCCTACAACTCGACGGGGGGAAACTGATGGCCCCCAAGCGCATGACCTAACACCCAATGTCCCGCTGTCTGCACGCGTGAACACCGCATCGTGTGGCTTGAAAGCATCGCCGAAATTTGCCTCGCACTACATGGCCGTGCTGCCATTCGCGAACATGAGCGGAGACAAGGAGCAGGAATATTCTCGGCCGAGGAGGTGCTCAACTCCCTGGCCGTCAACGAGCTTAAAGTCGCGGTGCGCGCGTCTGCATTCTCGTTTGAGGGCAAGGACGCGGACATCGGCGCGATTGCGCGCAAATTGCAGGTGGCCGCCGTCCTGGAGGGGAGCGTCGCCGCGCTCAGGGAACGCGATCACCATCAGCAATGAAGCTTATTAAATGAAGCTTATTAAAGGGGTTCCGGGGGTTTCAGCTGAGCACTGTAGTAGCCGTACGCCGAGGCGTAGCCACCGCATTTCAATGTCGATGAATCAATCCTGTGCAACTCATCTCACGCCCCGCTACCAACCAAAGCACTGTCTATTGCCTAAGACATAGGTAGCGGATCATTCCGGGCACGTACGTTATGTGCCCGGAATAATCTGCAACCCCATGCCCGAAAGGGCATCACGGACTTCCGCGCTCGATACCGCAGCCGAATTGCCCGTGTTATTTCACCGTCAGCACCACACTGTCATCAATGTTGGTCGTGGTGGTGGCGGTGATCGTGGTATTGCCGCCGGCCAAACCAGTGGCCACGCCGCGGTCAGTGATCGTCGCCCTCGTGGGATCGCTGCTTTTCCAAACTACGCCCGGCGTGCCGACGACGGTAACGGGGGAAGAGTGGGCGTCCACTTTATTCTGCCGATCGCCGAGTTGCCCGTAATTGTCCTGGCCCCAGCATCTCATGACGCCTCCGGAGAATAGCGCACAAGTGGACTCAGATCCGGCCACCAGCCTGCTAGGCTGAGTTATTGCGCGCACACGAACCGGGAGGTTCGTATAGGTCGTGCGTGTGCCATTGCCGAGTTGGCCGTAGGCGTTTGCCCCCCAGCATTCAACGAAGCCGTCCTGAAGGATGGCGCAGTAATGATTGCTACCGGCGGTGATTGCTGTGGCCGTGCTGATTCCGGTGACGGGCACAGGCGTAAGGGAATCCTTAGTGGACCCATTTCCGAACTGACCAAAGCTGTTATCTCCCCAGCACTGGACCGCGCCGCTGGCGAGTACTGCGCAACTGGACTCCAAACCCACGGCCACCGCAATGGCGCTTCCAATCCCCGCGACATGGACGGGCGTAGCAGCATTGGTGGTCGTTCCATTGCCCAGTTGGCCGTAAAAGTTGTAGCCCCAACACTGGATCGTACGATTGGGCAGTAGCACGCAGCTGTGAGCCCCGTGGCCGGTCGCCAGCGCAGTGGCCGTGCTTATTCCACTTACAGGTACAGGGACGTTCGAATTCGTATTCGAACCGTCGCCCAGCTCTCCCTGAATATTGCTCCCCCAACACTTTACCGAGCCGTCGGCCAGCAGCGCACAGCTGTAGGTGTTACCCAGGGCTACTGCGGTCGCAGTGCCGATCGAGCTGACGGGGACCGGAACGCTGGAGGTTTGGTTGGTTCCATTGCCCAGTTCTCCATAGCCGTTGTAGCCCCAACATTTTACCGAGCCGTTGGCCAGCAGCGCGCAGCCATGATATTCCCCTAGAGCCACCTCTGTGGCGGTCGAGACATTCTTGACGGCCCGAGGTATGAGGGAATCGACCCGGTTGCCGTTGCCGAGAATTCCCTGGTAATTGTGGCCCCAGCATTCCGCGCCACCGCTGCGGAGCAGCGCACATGTGGTCTCAAACCCCGGCGCTATATCGCTAATGTCCGGACCGAGCACATGCTTGGATCCATCATTGAATGTCCCGGTCGCAGTGAACGCTTGTTTTTGACCGACAGAAATTGAGCTGGCCGCCGGGGTGACTGCGATACTTGCCAGTCGGGGCGTCGCGGCATATCCCTGAGCGGTGATTAGAGTTGAGCACACCAGCAGGGCAACTGATCCAAGGAAGCCCGACGGCGTTCGATTCCATGTATTCATAGAAGCCTCCGGGCCAAGCGGAGGCGGGCGCCGATCCTCGACCTGGCCAATTGACGAACCATTACAACCCAGTCCCCGGGCGCCATCCTTATATTGTGGACTTAGCCGACGTTACAACGAACATAATCCGATTCCAATGCAGTGTATTACTTAGGTTGCGGGACTACTTAGAAGTAGTCCGATGCCGACTCGGTCGCCCGCATATTTCAGAGCTAAACGCGTAGCTCGTTCTAGATCAGGCTGCCCAACGCTTCAGTCCGGCATGTGAGCGGATCTTTCGCCCCCTTTAGTGGATCTGCGTGTAAGTTCCGTCTTGTTTGAGCTGATAGATGTGATCCGCCGGCAAGTTGGTGTACGTGGTCGATGTGTGGTCCGGCCACACGACCGTAGTGGTGTCCACCACCGTGTTAGTCGCAAGCCCCACATGGACGCGCATGAAATTTTGCGACCAGCGGTGGTAGCCGCCGTTCTGCTCCCGATACTGAGTCACTCCGCCCGCAGTTACATAAACTGTCGAGCCAATGCCGTCGCGATTGGAGGTCGTGCCGACCAGGTCAAACTCCACCCATGAGTTGCCGTTGCCAAGGTTGTGGAAAAGTTCCTTCGGACCACCGCGATTGAGCGGGCGCATGTTGTCCCCATTAGTCACGAGCAGATCCAAGAAGCCGTCGAGGTCGTAGTCAGCCGTCACAACGCTCTCGCTGGTGCCCGCATGTTCGGTCACGGCGGCGCCGATCAGACCCGCGGCCCCACCGGCGTTCGCAAGTTCGGTAAAGGTCCCGTCGCCATTGTTCCTGAACAGGCGATTGGCGATATTGTGGGAACCTCCGGTGCAGGCCAGGAAGAGGTCCTCGTGCATGTCGTTGTCGAAGTCCCCGCTAACAGCACTCTGGCAATGTAGCGTCGCACCGAGGCCGGCGTTCTGCGCTTGTTGGAACCCGCCATCCGTGTTGTGCAACAACAATGGCGCATAGCCCTGGTCCGAGCGGCTAGCGCCGAAGAACGTCAGGCCACTGATCGGCTGCGTTGAGGTCACCTGCAGGTAGCTGTAGTTATAAAAAGTGTTGGCCTGCGAGATCTTCCAGGTACCGGTCGCCGCCGTGTAACCGATATTGATTCCATCGGATTTGCTCACGATGCCCCCGTTCTTGGCGAAAGCCGGGTCGAGCTGGAAAGTCAGGCTCGCAGGGTGATAACCGCTGGCGCCGAGGTAGACATAGGCCGGATCCCCCTCGAACTGGGGATCGCCCGAAACTCGTCCCGAGCGCGTGCTCACCGAAAAACTCAGCACGCCCTTGGTCTGGAAAGTCACCGACTTGCTGTTTCCGGCCGCTGTAATGACTTGCATCTCGAACCCCTGGGGCGAGTACTGATAAGCGTCGGAGGGTCGCTCCGAGCCGCGCACCAGGAACACATCGGGTTTGAGGTCCCCGTCGTAATCCAGGGTGGCCGCGTCATTGATCGGACCGTACTGCGTGTATTGAGAGGATAGATCCGAGACCACCCCGTTCGCGAAGGCGTTGACCTTCGGGTAGGTGGCAATACGCGGAGCGCAGACCACTTCAAACCCGGGACTGGCATTGAAATTGGAGAGATGTCCCCATTCGCCGTCCGTAGTGCAGGCCATCGGTGCCACATCGGCCGTGCCGGAGCCAAAGGTGCCGTTGCCGAGCTGCGGAGAGAAGCTCGAGGTGTGCAGGCCCACCGAGGCCAAGTCCAGATGGCCGTCGCCGTTATAGTCGAAGAACAGAATTTGACGCTTGGAGTGGGTGGGTAACTTATCTACCCCATACGCCTTTGTGGCTAGGGTAAGTTTCCCCCCGTTGTTGATCCAGAGGTTATCGGCGCTGCTTGAAACCGATTCGATCAGATCTTCTTGCCCGTCGTTATTGACGTCGCCCCACGCAGCACCGTGCGTATCGACGTCGGCGCGACCGCCGGTCCAGCCGCCGGTCTTGGACAGGTCGACCTGCGCGGAGACGTCAGTGAAAGTGCCGTGCTGGTTGTTGTGGAACAGCGTGGCGCGCATGCGGTGATTGCCGGTGAACAAGTCCGGATAATAGTCGCCGTCGAGGTCGCCCCAGGCGGCGCCCCAGGTCTCGGTCGCCGTATTGGCAAATCCTGCTGCGAGCGATACGTCCTCAAACGCGATCTGTGCCGAGGCCTGGTTTATCGCCGTGTTCGCAAGCAGTAGCGCCAGAAGAACCGTCTCGGCACGCCGAGCCAGCGGACCGGTGGTTAACTTGGACATTTCTTATATTTCCGTTTAGCCCAGTTGAAGAGTGCGGTTGCGGAGAGCTGGGGATTCTACGGGCCTTCTGGCCGCCCTCGGATGCCCATCGGGCTAACGCAAATTCCTGTTTTTGTGACGTACGTCACTAGAATTCCACCTCAATGCACTTATGACAGGCTCGCTGCATTCCTTGCGCCCGGAGTTTGAGCCTGACTCGAGGGTTCTTTTGATCGATCGCGTCTCCAATTCCAGTTAACTTATGACAGGCGCAAAGTTCGAATCCAAATGCGCCGGGATTTGAGCCTGCCTTGATGGTTCTTCTGTACATCGCCATTGGGCTGGGCGCGGGGCGTCGAAAAAAACAAAACTGCCTTTGCGCAGTCTGCCACTCGGCATCGATTCGACGGAAAAATCCATTCAAACCCAGTGGCCCGGACCCCCAAAGTTGCCAATGCTGCATGCCGGGCCCACCATTTGGCGAAGAGCGGTAGGCGCCCTTCCAATTAAGAGCCCATGGACATGGCAAACCAAATTTTCCTTTCCTGCCTCATGCTTGCCACAGGCATTGGCATCCCTGTTATGGCGGCACTCAGTGCGGGGTTGGGCGCAAGGTACGCCAGCCCGGCCTTCGCTGCCTCGGTTTTGTTCTTCGTGGCGCTGTCGATTTCGGTGGCCTTCCTTTTCGCAGTGGAGGGTGGCCTGAGGCCTTTCCCGAAGGCGCCGGTACCGTTCTATTTCTACATGGGCGGCGTACTGGTGGCATTTTACGTCCTTAGCGTCACTTGGGTCGCCCCACAGTTCGGGATCGGCAACGCGGTGGCCTTCGTCCTTCTGGGCCAGATCATATCCATGGCGGCCATAGATCAATTTGGCCTGTTGGGAGCTCCAACGACGGCCCTCACTGCGCAGAGGTTGGTGGGTCTCATCCTGATGTCAGTCGGTGTATTTCTGGCCGTGCGTCGCGGATAAAACGGCCACTTCAGTGCTCGCGGTCGCAACCTCGACGACTCAGTTCGCGCCCTCTTGCGCCCAACTATCGGTGGGTTGCAGGTTCGCACTTATCGGAGCGGTCATTGGACTAAAGGATGAGTGGCCTTGCTCGGGTGCAAATCACGGCGTATCCGGTCCGGCGGGCCTCACTTCGGCTCCGCTTCAGATTCAGGCGATGCTTCCCAGCCTCCGCCCAAAGCCTTGAACAGCGTGACGATGCCGGCCAGGTGAGCTCGGTGGATATCCACGAGCTGGTCTTGGCCGCCGTACAGTGATTTTTGCGCATCGGTGACAACGAGAAAATCCGCCGAGCCCGCCACGTAGCGCTGCCTGGCCGTGCGCAGAAGGTTCTGTGACTCGTCCACTTGCCTGCGCAGCCCCAGTTCTTGATCCGAAAGGTGGACGAGGCTGCCCAGCGCATTTTCAACATCGGATAGGGCAGAGAGCACGGCCGCGCGATACGCGCCCAGAAGTTCCTGCTCGCGCGCTTCGGATTCTTCGACCTTGTTCCGCAAGCGCCCTCCGTCGAATATGGCTTGTGTCAGGGAGGCTCCGGCGTTGGCCGCCAGGCCAAAGCCAGGGAGCGTTTTCACCGCGGCGGCCAGCGCCGGGTAGGCGACACCGCCATTGGCGGTCAGCGTGATGTCCGGAAGGTAAGCCTTGCGGGCCAGGGACAAATCGGCATGCGCGGCGAGCAACGCAGCCTCTGCACTGACCAGATCCGGCCGCCGGGTCAGAAGTTCCGAGGGTAGTCCGGGTCTGACCGTTGGCGTCTGCAGGCCGGCCAGCTTGGCGCCATGCAGGCTCAAGCTTTCGGGAGCCACACCGGTCAATACGGCCAGCGCGTCGCGGATTTCCAGCTCTTGTTGCTCGAGAGCGGGTAGAGCAGCGCGTTGTGCTGCAAGGCTGGCGCGTTGCTGGCTCAGGTCGGTACTGGCCGCGTATCCCGCATCGACCCGCCTTTGTACGATACCCAGCGTGGCCTCGGACGCCTTTATGTTAGCCGTAGCTATTTCAAGATGCTCTTGTACGGCCAGAAGCTGGAAGTAAGTCGTGGCGACGCCAGCCGTGACGGTCAGTGCCACCGTCTCTCGTTCGGCCCGGGTGGCGCGCCGCGTCGAGTCGGCGGAGTTGGCCGCGTCACGGTGCTTGCCCCAGAAATCGAGGTCATATCCGGCCCCGAGTGACACTCCGTAATCGGTTTCTTGAGCCGAAACACCATGACTGTGTCCGTAGAAGGAGTTTGAGTTCGCATTAAGGTCGACATTCGGAAGAAAGGCGGCCCCCGCCTGTCGCGCCCGCGCATCCGCTTGCCGCACCCGGGCGGCGGCTTGATAGATGTCCCAGTTATGGCTCTGCGCCCTCTGAATGAGCTCGTCAAGCTGTGGATCCTGAAAAGCCTGCCACCAGGTCGGGGAAGGCCAGAGCGGTGCGGTCGAATCGAGCGACTGACCGAATCGGTCCGGAACTTCGCTCGGGGGTATAGGCGCCGGCGGGGTACTGGTGCAGCCCGCAATCCAGGCGGCAGTGAACAGCGCGAAGCATATTTCTTTCACGATGAGCGCTCCTTCGGGCCGCCGAAGTTTTCGGCCAACGCCGGAAGCACCAGCAGATTCAGCAAGGTCGAGCTCACCAGCCCGCCCAGCACGGTCACCGCCATCGGGCCTTCAATTTCCTGACCGGGCTGGTTCAGGCCCAAGGCCAGCGGCATCAGACCCAGCGCGGTCACTGCGGCCGTCATCAGGATGGGGATGAGCCGTTCCTGCGCACCACGCACCACGGTTTCGGCGGTCCAGGGCGCGCCTTCGATCATCACCAGATGCTCGTAGTGAGACAGCAGCAGGATGGCGTTGCGGGCGCTGATTCCGAACACGGTCACCAGACCCACCATGGCGCCCAAAGACAAGCCACCGCGCAGCAACACGATGGCCGCCACGCTACCGATCAGACTGAAGGGCAGATTGAGCAGCACCAGCCAGGTGTTGGAGCGCCAGTGCAAGCAGACGACGAGGATCATGCCGATCAGCATCAGCGCCAACGCCGAATGCATCAGCGTTTCTCGCTGCGCCGCCTGCTGCGCGGCGCCGGCGCCGGAAAACTCGACAACGACTCCTGGCGGCAATTTGAGCGCCGCGATCCGGCTCTTGGCCTCGCTCACCGTCGCCTGCAACGAACGGCCCGACACGTTGAAGGTGATGGCATCAAATCGCTGCCCGCCATCGTGCGTCACAACGTAGCGCGTGTCGGTGGGAACGATGCGGGCCATCTGGCTCAACCGGATCGGTCCCAACGGGCTGTTGATCAGCGTGGCAGAGAGCGACTCGAGACGGTTGCGCTCCGCCTCCGGCAACAGCATCACGACGTTGATCGAACGGATGCCCTTAAAGGTCTGGCCGACCGTTGCGCCGGCATAATTGCTTTGCACCGCATCCAGCACGTCTCCCATTTTAAGTCCGATGGCTGCCAGCGCCGTCGGATCCATCTGCAACGACAGTGTCGGCGTGGCGCTCTCGGGCCTGAACTGCAGGTCCATCACCCCGGGCGTGCCGGTCAGTGCCGCCACGATCTGGCGGGCCACGGCGTCGAGCGTGTCGAGTTGGTTGCCGAAGACCTTGACGGCGATGTCGGCCGTGTCACCGGTCAGGCTTTCGCTGATGCGATCGCCCAGGAAGGTGATGACCTCGGTCTGGAAGCCGGGACGGCTCCTACCAGATCGCGCATCTTAGCTTCCGCTTGAGTCTGGTCGACATTCGCATCCTCCTTCAGTTCGATATGGAATTCGCTCTGATGCGGGCCGCTGGTGTCCTCGCCCATCTCGGCGCGCCCAATCTGCTGCGAAACCGTTGCGACGTAGGGCAGGGCCAGCAGTTGGCGGGTCAGACGCGCGCCCATCGCGCTCATTTCCTCCAGCGAGGCGCCCGGGCTTGCGGCGTCGGCCTGCATCACAAAATGGCCTTCGCGGAAGTCCGGCATGAAGCTGGAGGGCAGGAATGGCAGCGGAGCAGTGCGGCGACGCTCAGACAGATCAGGATCGCCACAACGATGCGGAAATTCCGGTGTACCGCCGCGACCGCGCGCGCCTGGCGCTCCTTAAGGTTTTGAATCCAGCCGGTAGCGCCATGGTCGCGGGGCGCTTTGAGCATCAGGGCGCTCAGCGCCGGCGCGACGGTCAGCGCCACCAGCAACGAGGCCACCACCGCCAGGATGAAGGCAAGCGCCAGCGGTCCGACGAAATGGCCCTGCACGCTGGTGGAGAAGAGTTCTGGCAGGAAGACTGCGATGACGACCAGGGTGGCGTAGACCACCGGGCCGCGCACTTCGACGGTCGCGTCGGCGATCACCTGCAAGCGCGATTTTGGAGCGGCGGCTTGCCGTTCTCGGCCAGCCGCCGCAGGATATTCTCGATGCCGATGATGGCGTCATCCACCAGCACGCCCAGCGCCACCGCGAACCCGCCCAGGGTCATGGTGTTGAGGGTCTTGCCCAGGCCCTTCAGCACCGCCACGGCCGCCAGCAGCGACAAGGGAATGGCCAGGAAGGTGATCAGCGCGCAGCGCCAGTCGCGCAGGAACAGAAAGAGCACCACCAGGATCAGGACCGCGGCGATCACCAGGGACTGTTGGAGCGAAGAGAGGGCCTGTTCGATGAAGTTGGCCGGCCGGTGCATCCGGGGGAATACCTTGATGCCCTGCGCCTTCAGCTCCGGGGTCAGTTGGGCCAGCGCCGCTTCCAGCGCGTGTGTGACCTCCAGCGTGTTGGCGCCATACTGGCTGGCCAGCGAGAGCAGGACGCCGGGCTTGCCCTGGATCAGAGCATCACCGGACTTGAGCGCCGGAAGTTCCTGCACGGTGGCGACCTCGCCGAGGGTCACGGGCGTATTGCCGCGCACGACAACGACCGCCCGGGCCAAGGCCGCGGTATCCGGTCCAGGAACCGGTGTCTGGATCAGCACCCGCTGATGCGGCAGGTCGACAAAGCCCGCGCCCTTGAGCGACAGCGCGGCCCGCGCCGCATCGGCCAGGTCGGTCAGGGTGAAGGAGAAGGCGGCAAGGCGCTGCGGATCGGGCTGGATCTGGATCTGCCGCACCTCGCCGCCGAAGACGATGACATGCGCCACCCCAGGCACCGCCAGCAGCGCGGGCTTCATCATCCAGTCGGCCTGATCGCGCAGCGCAAAGGCATCGAGCTTGTCGGATCGAAGGCCGATCTTCAGCAGATCCATGGTGCTGGAGGTCAGCGGCGACAGCTTCGGCGTGCCGACACCCAGCGGCAGTAAGGTGCCCAGCTCACTCAGTCGCTCGGCGATGCCCTGGCGTGCGTTGTAGAGATCGATCTTGTCCAAGAACTGGATGGTGATCACCGACAGGCCGGGAATGGATTCGGAGCGGATGGTTGCCAGACCGGTGGCGCCGTTGACCGCATTTTCGATCGGCTTGGTGACCAGCTGCTCGACCTGCTCGGCGGTGAAGCCGGGCGCCTCGGTCTGGATGTCGACCGTGGAGGGCACGAAATCGGGAAACACATCGAGCGGCGCGGTTCGCAATGACCACAAACCCGCCAGCAGCAGAATTAAGGCTAATGTGGTCAGGGTGCCGGCGTAGCGAACGCACAGGTCGACCAGGCGCTTCACGATTTAATCCACGGCCGGTCCGGAGGGATTGAGTTCATGTGCCAGAAGCAGGCCGGCGCCGGTAACCACCACTTTCTGGTCCGGCTTGATGCCGGCATCGGACTTCAGTACGTAGCCGGCGTTGTGGGGCTGGCCGACATCAACGCGAATGCGGCGGTAGCGGCCCGCCTCGGTCTCCACGTACACCCAGGTGCTGCTTTCACTCAGCAGCAGCGCCGACTGCGGTATCCAAACACCGCTGACACGCTCTCCCACGCCTGCGGTTGCCACAACGTGTTCGCCCTGAGACAAGTCCGATCCTTCGAGCAGGACAAAAAACCCGCTCCCGGGCACGGTCGGGTCGGCCGGTGCGGGCCAGATCACCTTGGTGTACCAGCTGTGAGCGTCAGGGGTGATGCGAGCGATCGTTAGTTCCTCGGGCGTTTTGCCCGTCAACAGTCCCAAGGGGAAAGTCACGTGCACGAGGACCGCGTGGCTGTGGGTGAGCTGGTCCATGACCCGTTTCCGATCGCTCGCGGTTCGCCATGGCGCATGCAGGCCGAATATCGCCTCGGATTTGCGCTGGGCCAGCGCCAGTGCCGCCTCATCGGAGGCGGCTTTACTCGCCGCGCCTTCCAGCACTTCCTGGGAGACCGCGGCTTCCTCGCCGCCAGCAAGTGATCGCGCCCGGGACAGTGCGGCGGAACTTTGGGCGGCGGATGCCGATGCGGTCGCCACGTCCGCGTAGGCCTGGGCAAAAGTCTCAAGGCTAATGACCACACCAAAGCCCTGGATGCTCTCCTGGTAATCGCCGGCGTGCGCGGGCTCTGTTGTGACCCCCAGCGCTCGGACCTGCTCAGTGTTGAGCGGAACACCGTCGGCATGATCGGCATGGGCCGGCTCCTCAGGGGCCGGTGCGCCTCGGCTACAGGCCATCATCAAGGCCGGCAGCGCGCAGGCGAGCAGGGGCAGCAACCGGCGGCCCGGTGCCCCAGTCAAGGCGCGTTCTGAGCGCGCGCCCTTCATCATCTGCGCAAGCGCGCAAAAAGGCGGGTGTATCGTGTGAGGGCCTTCACCGCACGTCCTTAGGATCCAGGAAAAGAACTTTCAGTGAATCGGGCAGGGGCTTGGGACGCCCGGGGCGTCCATTGGGGCCGGGGGTCAATGGCGCCGATGGATCGATCGCGGCCGCGGCCACGTACAGGCGCCCGGTGGACTGGTCAATGCTCATCGTGCGGCCAGTAACGGCCGTTGGAATATCTCCCAGCGCAGTGAAGCTAAGCGGCGAATTCTCTCGAATGACCGAGATGGTTCCGTCCGCCCCGTTGGAGCTGAACACCAGCTTGCGCGCCGGGTCGAACGCGGCCGCGTCCGTGCCTCGCCCGATCGGGAGCTGGGTGATGACGGCGCCCGAGTCGGCATCGACCACGGTCAGAATGCGGTTGGCGCAACTGACAAACAGTCGTCGCGTGAGGGTGTCCATGGCCAGGCCGTGGGCACTTTCGCAATCCGGAATGGGCCAGCGCGCGTCGACCGAGGAAGAGAGCGGTATCGATTCGCACCAGCTCGCGCTTTTCCTCGCCGTTGACGTATAACTTCCCGCCACCGTCCGCGACGCCAAATTCCAGGCCCCCGCCAAGCTTGATGGTGGCAATCACTTTGTCGACTTTGGGATCGATGACCGTGACGTTTCCCGAATCACCGTTGATCACAAAGACATGCTGAGTTTTCGGATCGACCACGATGCCGTCCGCGTCGGGCTCTCCCTTTATGCGATGCAGATACTTTGAGAGTGCCAAGCTCAAAGACCACCACTTCTCCAGCCTTGCCATCGTCGGTGTACCCCTTGCCTAAGGCATCGACGATGCCGATTCCGTGAGTGCCGCCAGGAATGCCCAAGACGCTGCCCAGTTTCGCACCGCTCCGTCCATCCAGCACATCGACTCGATCCCCGTGAGCAAGATAGAGACGACGCGTCTTGGGATCCAGCGCCAGGTAGTCCCAGCGCTCCGGCGCGCCGACGGAGACTGTTTGGACCGTGGAATATTCCGGACGGGGTACCGGCGTGTCGGCCCACACAAGGTTGTTTAGGCTAATTGCCGCAAATGCGGTGCAGGAGCTGTAGAAAGCGGATCTTTGACATTTTTGACCTCGCCAGTAAGCAGGCGGACCCGGGCCCGCCATAGCACCGATGTCGGTGCCCTGAACGCTAGTTTGCACTGCGTTTTAGTTAGCCGACAGTTAGCGTCTCATCGAACTCCTTCGCGCAGGGGTAGAGGAGTTCTGCCCGGACGGGTCGTATACACGCGTCCTGCGCACTAATTCCTGGCTAACTCTTTGCCCTCAGACTGCACGCTTCCATTCCGGGCATTTAGGTGGTCAAGAGCATGATGGGCGAGGTGTGGCAAGCGGGCAATGGGCGCGGGAGCGCTGTTATTTTTGCTATCGGGGCTTTGCACTCCGGTGCCAACGCAGGCGGCGGGCGGCCCTTGGGGATCGATCACATGCTCAACTATGACGACAGCGGCATTTGGAACCGAAAATATCAGCTGTTGCTGGAGCACGGGCTTTTGGCCGCCGAGGTCGTCAGCGCCCTCTGGGAGGGCGGTGAATCGCGCTGGGGCCGAACCATGTGGCAGTCGGTGGACGCCACGGTAAGCGGCGCAGTCGTTACCACGACTCTGAAGTACGCCTTCTCCAGGGTCAGGCCGAGGGACGCGAACGGCAACCCCGACTTGTGGTTTAAGGGAAATGGGAACGAAAGTTTTCCGAGCGGCGAGGTCACCGTCGTAAGCTCGATCGTGACTCCGGTCGTACTCGAGTACGGCCACGATCATCCCTGGGTCTACGGCTTGGAGCTACTGCCTGTCTACGACAGTATTGCACGATTGAAATCCCAAGCGCACTGGCAGACCGACGTGCTTGCTGGATTTGCCATTGGTACGGCCTGCGGCTGGTGGATGCACCGGAATCCCAATACGCCTTATGTGCTCAGCGTGATGCCAAACTCTATTTACGTGGGCCTCTCGAAGAAGTTCTAAGGAGTATGCGCTCCGGGGATAGGCGTAGCATGGCGGGGCGCTCGGTAAGCTCTACGAGCAGGTTTGGGAGAAGACCCCAGTGCGGGTGTTGTTGATCGAGGACGACCCGATGATCGGGGCAAGTCTGGTGCGGGGACTGTCCGACCATGGCTATGCCGTGGACTGGATTCGCGATGGTGCGGAAGCGCAGGCTCGATTGCTGGCCGATGCAGAAGAGTTCCAGATGGTGCTGCTGGACCTGGGTTTGCCCTCCACAGACGGCTTGGAACTTCTGGCCGCTGTCCGTCGCTCGGGGAGCGAGGTGCCGATCTTGGTTATCACCGCGCGCGGCAAGACTGACAGTCTGGTGGACGGGCTGGATCGAGGCGCTGACGATTACCTGATCAAGCCGTTTGAACTGGCCGAGCTCGAGGCGCGCATACGCGCACTCTCACGCAGACGCGAGGGTCGAGCGGCCCCGCAGCTTCGGACGGCGCATCTGACCTTGGACCCGGCGTTGCGTGCGGTATTTAAGGATCAAACACTGATCCAGCTGAGCGCCAAGGAATACGCAATGCTGCACGCTCTTATGGTGCGGCCCGGTGCCGTTCTGTCGCGGTCGCAGCTCGAAGCCAAGATCTACAGTTGGCGCGATACGATCGAAAGCAACGCCGTGGACTTCCTGCTGCACAAGTTGCGCCAGAAGATCGGCGCCGACCAGATCGAGAATGTCCGAAGCATGGGCTGGCGTGTTCTTAGCTAGCACAGCGATGTCGCTCCGCCGCCGCCTGGTGATCTACATGTGCGCGGCGACCCTGTTGGTGGGTCTGGCCGGCGCCGCGGTCGCCTATTTTCAGATCAGCCGCCAGACCAAGCGATTGCTGGACCACCAGCTTCGGCAGGTCGCCGCCGTTGTGGCCTCGACTGCGATACTGCAGTCCCATAGTGACGATACGATTCAAGTGGAGGTCTGGAACCTGGACGGTTCGCGGCGCTATGCCTCTAATCCAGGATTGAAGCTGACCCCCAGGCAACCGCCTGGCTTTTCGCAAATCGATGTGGAAGGGGAGCCCTACCGACTCTATACGGCGGACTTTCCTGACCGGACCGTGGCGGTGGCCCAAGCGGTGGATGCGCGGGACGACCAGGCCGAGGGGGCGGCTCTGGCCGCTCTCACGCCGGCGCTTTTCATGCTGCCGGTGCTCGCCCTTGTCATAGCGGCCGTAGTCAGTGTGCTGTTACGGCCTGTGCGGGAAGCCGCAAAGATCGTCGCTGATCGCCAACCCTTATCGAAAGAGACGCTGAACATCTCGGGAATGCCTCGGGAAATAGCCCCCCTGGTGGAAGAAATCAATCGGCTGTTGGAGCGTCAGCACGCCGCCTTGCAGGAAGAGAGCGCCTTTCTTACCGATGCCGCGCACGCGCTGCGCACACCGCTGACCGCGCTGCAGCTCCAGGTGGATGTGCTGGATGGATCGCAGGACCCGATCGAACGCCAGGCGCGACTTGCCGCACTGCGAGCTGGGATCCAGCGCGTTGCCCGGCTCTCAGAGCAGCTCTTGGCCGTGGCCCGCATTCCAGCGTTTGGACCAGAGCCACTCGAACTCGTCGACTTCGACCTCATCCTGAAGGACACCTGCGATCTGTATCGTGCGATTGCCTCGGACACCGAAGTGCAGCTGCGTTTGCGGGCGGATTCGGGTGTCTCGCTGCGCTGCAATCCGCGCGACCTGCTCGTGGTCTTCGGGAATCTTCTCGACAACGCGATCCGCTTCGCCCCAACCGGCTCTATCGTCGAAGTCGAATCGATGAGCGACGGTGTGTCGGTAAGCGCAGAGGTCCGCGATTGCGGTCCCGGAATCGCGGCCGAGGCCACGGACACACTGCCGCGGGCAGGCGTCGGTGAACGACTGGGCGGGTTCGGGCTGCGCGCAGTGCGAAATATCACCGCGAGATTGGGCGGGGAGGTAACGCTCTTGCCCCGCGCGGACCGAGCTTCGGGGCTGGTGGTGCGGATAACCTTGCCAATCCGCGTTGATCAAGAGGTCGCTGGCCGCCCGCCGAGTGGGGCGGACTCAAGTTCCTCCTGACCGCCCGACTCCGGCACTCAGCTCATGTTGCGCGCCTCCACCTACGGTGGGCCGTCATTGCCGGCACATTGGCTAAACCAGCTGTGCCCATAGGGATGGGCCGCGATCACCCGCAACGCATCCTGCCACCCTTGCCCCTGGGGGCTCTTCTTGAGTTTATCGTTCCAAAAAATGTAGGAATTCACACACAGTCCGCCTCGCAGGGGCAATGACACCGGGAATGCTCCGAGCGTGCCAGCCACGGCGAAATGGAAAATGCAATCGAGCGAGCACCCGGGCACATGGTAAGAGGCATTTTGAGCGCTAATCGAGCGACAACCCGGGTGGCGGGCGATGACCGGATAGATGGCGTCGTTGCCGGCGTACAGAGCGCGTTCATTGGGCAGCAGATCGGGCCCCGAAAGGCACGCGTGATGATTGGGTATCGCCGAGATTGCCGCTGAAATATCGGCAACGTACGACTGGTTCCCTCGCAGGAAATTCACGAACGCCATGCAGTGGCTGTTGGCGAATGCTGCCGTGCATTCGCTGATAATGTGGATCAGAGAATCACGCCACGCCATGGGGGTATAGGTACCCCCGCTGCCCTTGTCCTGGGAATATCGGCCGTTAAAGCCCAGCGACGATTCCTGAATAACGAACCCCTCAATGCGTGGATTCGAGCGGAAGTGCGCCGCGGCGGCCCGCAGCATCGAGACATAGGCGTCGCGCACAACCGGCTCCCACATGAAGCAGGTGGCAGCCCCCTTTCCGAATACGTTCAGTCCGGAATGCTGGGCTTTCAAATTGGCCGGGCATGGATTCTTGACCGGGCTGTTATTAAAGCTCTTAAATTCAACGAACACCCATAGCTGGCACTTCGGATTGCGGGAAGAGGCTATGGATCTCAGAACCTGATCGAAGGCGCCGAAGTTGTAGCTCCCGGGGGTGCGTTCCACCTGATTCCAGGCCTGCCGCCATACCACGCCAGTGACGCCAGCCTTTTCGCACAGCATCGCGGCTGTTTGGGGAGTGTCCGAATAATGGGTCGAGAAATAATGACCGTAATGGCTCGCAGCTGCATTCGAGACTGACTGCGTCTCATAAGAGTTCGAAGTAGGCATTGAGAGCGCCGCCGCCGATCCGTCATTTGCTTTGGCGGTATTGCCCGAAATCATCACCAGCAATACCAAAAGCCCGATGAGTTCCCGTCCTCGCGTCAGCGTGCCACTTCCCATGTTTCTCTCTCCCTGTTCGATAAATGAAAGCGACTTCTCACAATAGGAACGTTCCTACCGCAGCCGAAGCCGCACCATGCTGGGTGCAAAGATTTCCTTAGCACCAACACCAAGCCTGATCACAGACTCTTCCATGCCTGCGCGCGTGCGCCAGCGCTGCGCCCTTTGGTGCATCGCTCCTGCAAAAAAACTACAGGCCTGATGCGCCATCATCAACGTGCGCGCAATCCGCGACATGTCGCCATAGCACGACAGCAGGCGATTTGTGAGCGCTCGAGCTGGCATTCGCGAAATGTAAGTGGATCGCGCCCGCGCGCACAAAGAGAAATACAGCGCAAAGTCCCTCGATAATCGAAGCGCCATTTCGCACAGTGCATCGAGGCCAGAAGAATTTCTGCACATCTCCTGCCGGCTACACTCGAGCAATCAAATGTAGGTGCGATCCTACGTGGCAAAAATATCGAGCTGCGGTTGCCTCGCCCACTACGTGCGCTGCGTGCACCTTTTTCTAAAAGGTGTCCGTGCCATTTTTGTGGTCAACTTGCCTGTCGCAAGCGGCGGAAGACGGACTGTTATTTCACACACAGACGCGGCCGGATCGCAGGCGCGTTGTCTTGGTCTGCGGATAGAGGTGAGCAGCAGCTAAAGACAGAAGCAAAGTTAGAGGCTGCCGAGCTGCTGCGCACGATCAGCCCATGCAAACGCCTACCGCGCACGAGGCGCGTAATGGCGGGTAATAGGAAAGAGTAGTGGATCAGTCGCGGCGGCGGTGCTTGGAACTGGTGTCAAAGGATTTCGATCACCAGCGCCACGGAAGCGCAAGGCTCTAGCGAATGCGCTATTGAATAAGGAGGATGCTCAAACAGGCCGCGGACAAAGTTCGACTCATCTGATCTCATCGCCTAATCGCCCGACTCGATATCGGCCGTTTGCAGCCGATACCGAGTGGGGCATTTTTAGGCACTCTGTAGAGACCTAAAGTGTCGTGCTACGTCGACTGTGCATCAAGAAAGAAACGATCGCGCCAATCAGAAATACCACGAACAGGACTTTGGCGATTCCGGCCGCGCCTGCGGCAATCCCGCCAAATCCGAATATGGCAGCAATGATAGCGACGATAAAAAACACAACTGCGTAATGAAGCATAGTTATCTCCCCAAAAAAGGATCTATCACGTGCGCATTAGGATTCATAGCGACTGTGCTGGCGAGCGGGCGCAGGCCCACTCTCCTGTAGGACAAGGACTGAGTTCGCGATTTCGGGGCCGCGGCTAAGATTGAGGACGACGCCCCGGAATGAACGTGACTAGACCGATATGAAGCGCAAGAAACTTCGATTTGGTATCGGTTTTCGGGTGGCGTTGGGGAATCGCCGCTCTCAGGCGGCTGAAATGGTCATCAAGCCCGGCGATTCTGAGGGGGGCCCAGGCAATCGACATCATGGCGCAGACCAGTGGCTGTACGTGGTTTCCGGGCGAGGTCTGGCCCGCGTCAACGGACGCGCTTACCCGTTATCCGCCGGCGTTCTGCTGTTGATCGAGAGAGGCAACAAGCACGAGGTCGAGAACACCGGGCGCGAACCGTTGCGAACCTTGAATTTCTACAACCCCCCGGCGTATCGAAAGGACGGCACGGAATTACCCGCCGCCCGTCCTTGAGTAGGCGAGGCAAGGCTGCTGGCAGAGCGCCAAGCAAAAGCGCGCAAGAGCAGCATCGTGGGCCCGAGCAAGCCCAGATTCTGGAAGGTGCTCGGCCCCGGACTGATCACCGGCGCTTCCGATGATGATCCCAGCGGCATCGCCACTTATTCACAGGCGGGCGCGCAGTTTGGTTACCAGCTCTCGTGGGCGTTGCTCTTCACCTATCCGCTGATGACGGCGGTGCAGATGATCAGTGCTCGTATCGGGCGAATTACCGGGCGCGGAATCGCCGGCAACCTGCGCCGCCATTATTCGAGTTGGTTGTTGCGGACCATTGTGGTGCTGCTGTTCGCCGCCAACGTACTCAATGTCGGGGCGGATCTGGGAGCGATGGGCGAAGCGAGCCGGCTGCTGGTGCCTGCCATACCTGCATGGGTCTATATCCTGGGCTTTGCAACGATTTGCACCCTGGGGCAGGTGTTCTTCAAGCACACGCGCTACGTGGCAATACTGCAATGGGTGACCCTTTCGCTGTTCGCATATTTTGGGGCACTGTTCATGGTGCACGTGCGGTGGAACGAGCTGTTGCGCGGTTTGCTATGGCCGAGCGTTTCCTTCAGCAAAGACATGTGGATGATGGTGGTCGCCGTGCTGGGCACGACGATTAGCCCCTACCTTTTCTTCTGGCAGGCGGCGCAGGAAGTCGAAGATACAAAGGCTAAGCCTGAAAGAACGCCGCTCCGGCAAGAGCCCGGGCAGGCCCCGGTCGCACTGGCACGCATCCAGTTGGACACGGTGATCGGCATGGGCTTCTCGAATCTTGTGGCGCTGGCGATCCTTGTGACGGCTGCCGCCACACTGAATAGATCGGGCATTCACCATGTCGACAGCGCCGCCCAGGCCGCCGAGGCGCTGCGTCCCATCGCCGGCAACTTCGCCTTTGCGTTGTTCGCGTTAGGTATCGTGGGCACCGGCCTTCTGGCCGTACCCGT
The DNA here is from genome assembly GCA_963717335.1 of uncultured Gammaproteobacteria bacterium. Taxonomy (GTDB): domain Bacteria; phylum Pseudomonadota; class Gammaproteobacteria; order Steroidobacterales; family Steroidobacteraceae; genus FEN-1191. The sequence continues at coordinate 229,958 of CAVQVZ010000008.1, forward strand.
CTTGGCAGGCTCCGCAGCTTACGCCGCGGGAGAGGCCATGGGCTGGCCCGTGGGACTGGCGAGAAAGCCGCTGGAGGCGAAAGCGTTTTATGGGGCCATCGGGGTTGCGACCCTGCTTGGGGCCGTGAGCAACATGCTGGAGCTCAGCCCGATCACCGCGCTGGTCTGGGTTGCGGTCATCAATGGCGTGCTTGCCGTGCCGGTCATGGTGATGTTGATGGTAATGGCAAGGAGTCCTCGGGTCATGGGACAGTTCCGCATCTCGACGCTTCTAACCACAATCGGTTGGATCGCGACCGCGGCGATGGGGATCGCGGCCCTGGCCTATATCGTCACCTTGATCCGCAATCCTGGATGAACTCGTATCTGGCGATAGCATGGTAAGGGTTGCCTTGAGAGCAAAGAATGCGCCTTAAGGGTCTTCGGATGTGCCCGGACGAACGGTCGAATCTGAGTGATCGGCGGCAAAGCAGTCGACCAATGGCGGCTAACAGCCGACCAACTGACTAGGGCCGAGGGGAAGTCTCTCTTAAAATAGTGGCGCAGGAGTACACCATGTCCCACTCAAAACGAGAGCAAAGCGAATTCCACCATGCAGTGGCTGCCCGCCCTGTCCGGAACAGCTTGAACCGCGCGCCCTTGGAGTCCAATGCGGGGGCGAATGGAACGAAGATGCGAGTGCTGGAATCCTGGGAACTCGGGTTGCGCCAAAGCGGCGATCCCTACAATGGTATCGGAGCCCGCGTTCTCGCTGGACGCGATTTGCGCAGATAGCCTGCGGTGGGCGCAACCCAATAAGCGACCACGACTCCTCGGGCGCCAATCGCGGCTATAATCCGGACCGATAAAAGCAACGGGGGAAAGGCGATGCAGGAACTGCACGCAGTGGTATGGGTCGATCATCACCATGCGCAGGTGTTGCACCTGGACTCGGCGTCCATGGAGGTGCAGAAGATCGCTGCCCACAGCCACCACACTCGCCAACACGGCAGCCAGGTCCGCACGGAACACGAGTTCTTCGGGGAAGTCTGCGATGCACTTTCTAACATTAAGGAAGTGCTGGTTACCGGCTCCCATACAGCGCAGGCCGATTTTCGCCATTACGTCGACAAACATCGCGCCCATATCTCCCCGCGGATCGTCGGCTGGGAAACCGTAGACCATCCCACCGACGGGCAGCTGGCGGCGCTCGCCCGGCGTTTTTTTGTGAAACACGATCGGATGGCGGGCACGCCTTAAGATCAGCCGTGGGCAGGGACACTGTTCGGCTGGCAGGCTGAGTTGTGTGGCTGGCTTGAGGCCGTTGCCATGAAACAACCGACTCTTAAGCTGATCGCTAACGGAGTGATTGTCCAGGCCGCACCTGTCGCCGCGACCATGACAGCGCTGAGGGAATCGAGATGCGCGAACTGAAACAACTCTTTGAGAACAACCGGCGCTGGGCTGCGAACCTGCTCCGGCAGGACCCGGAGTTCTTTAGCAAGTTGTCCAGGCAGCAATCGCCCGCATATCTTTGGATCGGCTGCTCGGACAGCCGCGTGCCGGCGAACGACATCGTCGGGCTTCTGCCGGGGGAATTGTTCGTGCATCGCAACGTCGCGAACCTCGTCGTGCACACTGATCTTAATTGCCTATCGGTCATGCAGTTCGCGGTCGATATCCTGAAGGTGCGCCACATCATCGTGTGCGGGCACTATGGATGCAGCGGCGTAGGGGCGGCACTTCGTCGGGACCGGATCGGTCTGAGCGACAATTGGCTGCGGCACGTTCAGGACGTAAGGCAGAAACACCAGGACAGTGTCGAGGCTGCCGGCACTGGCGTGGCGGCCGGTGACCGATTGTGCGAATTGAACGTGATTGAGCAGGTCGCCAACGTTTGCCAGACCACGATCGCCCGAGACGCCTGGGAACGAGGCCAGGAACTGTCGGTCCACGGTTGGGTGTACGGCTTGAAGGATGGACTATTGCGCGACCTGAATACGACGGTGGCCGGCTCCGATGAACCCTCGGCCGTGTACCGGTCGGCGATAACGGCCCTCGGGTCGAGTTAACCGGTCCGCTGACAGCGCGCACGTGAAGAAATCTGCGGCGGCGATCTTGTTGTATGTGGCGCTAGCGATGGCTGCGTGGTTCGTGATCCGGACGGGCGGGACAATGCCCGAGGTGGTCGCCTCGCACTTTGGGGCTTCCGGGGAGGCCAACGGCTCCATGTCACGAACCGCGTACGTGCGATTCATGTTGATCTTCGTGGTCGTGTTGCCTCTGGCCTTGAACTTGCTGATCGCCCGCGCGCTGCGACTCCCGATTGCACGGGTCAACATTCCACACCGAGATTATTGGCTTGCGCCCGAGCGCCGGGCCGATACGGTCGTACGAATGCAGCGGCACATGAATTTCTTTGGAGTTTTGCTGGTCGCGTTCCTCTGCTACGTGCACTGGCAGGTGGTGCAGGCGAACAGACACACGCCACCGGTACTCGACAGCATGCGATTCTCAACCGGCCTGGCGACTTTTATGGCGGCACTGATTACTTGGATCGTCATCCTCCGCAGGGATTTCAGGCCCCCTCAGTCATAGCGAAGGGCAAGGGCTCCGGCGGCGAGGGCCGCGGGAATGATGCACGCAATACTTGCGAGTGGATGCGGTCATGCGGTCGAAAAAAAGGATGGGGGTCGTAGTATGAATATTGAGAGTATTTCAGAGGAAGGTGGGTGCGATTGTCGGCGAGTGCGCTACCGCCTGCGCCGGCGACCGCTTTTCGTGCACTGTTGCCACTGCACCTGGTGCCAGCGCGAGTCCGGCGCTTCATTCGCGCTCAACGCGATGATCGAAGCGGATCAGGTTGATCTGCTCGGCGAAGAGCCTGATGTGGTCAATACGCCCTCGGCGAGCGGCAAAGGGCAGAAAATTGCGCGCTGCCCGACCTGCCGTATCGCGCTCTGGAGCTGCTATTCCGGCGCCGGTGACCGAGTACGCTTCGTGCGGGTGGGCACGCTCGATTCACCGGGACAATTTCCCCCGGACATCCATATCTATACGAGCACGAAACAGCCCTGGCTGGTGTTAACCCCAGGAGCGCCCGCGGTCGCCGAATACTACGACCGGGAGAAATTCTGGCCGGCCTCTAGTCTGGCGCGGCGCAAGGCGCTGTTGTCGCTGTAACGTTTTGGTTTGATCGAGCCAGAAGCGGGGGTCGGGCGGCCGATTAGGGCCGCCCGACCGTCACGCCTGTCAGTGCGCGGGCTTGCGGAATTTGAGGACGAAGTTATCGGCCTCGCCAATGGCCATGTAGCGGGCGCGGTCCTTGTCCCCTTGCGAGAGGGTAGGCGGTAAGGTCCAAACCCCGTCCGCCCAGTCCTTGGTGTCCTTAGGGTTGGCGTTGATCTCAGATTTGCCCACCAGTTCGAAACCGGCCTTCTTGGCGAGCGCGATCGCGAAGTCCTCGCGCAGATACCCGCTCTCCGCCTTCGGGTCCTGCGGGCGATCCGCACGGCCGCGATGATCTTCCACGCCGAGGATTCCCCCGGGCTTGAGTGCCCGAAAACAGGCGGCCAGCGCGGCATCGGCGTATCCGCCGTTGACCCAGTTGTGCAGATTGCGGAACGTGAGCACCAGATCGGCGGAATTGGGTGGTGCGATATCGAAGTGATCCTTACCGAGGGTGGTCTCGGTGATCTTGCCGACGCGGTCCTTGTGGCCGGCCATGCGCGATCGCCACTTGGCGATCCCTTCGTCCTCTTCCTTATCGCCCGCCGGAGGCTGGGCGACGTAGTACTTGCCGCTTGCCGCCAGATACGGCCCCAGGATTTCGCTCCAGTAACCGGAACCGGGCCACAGTTCCACGACGGTCATGTTCGGCTTGAGCCCGAAGAACGTCAGTTCCTCGGCCGGATGGCGCGCGGCGTCGCGCGTTTTGAAGCTGTCGGTCCGGTCCGGGCTGGCAACCATCACGGTAAGTTGCGGATCCGTGGCAACAGTCGTCGCTGCGGCGGCAATGCCGCTGACGCCAACCAGCGCCAGTGCTGTCAGGGTAATTCGAGTGCGGGTCAGGGTGTGCACGATCGGCTCCTCGGAATGTGGGAATATAGTCAGTATGGCGGGCGCCACCTATGATTGGGAATGTATCGGCAAAGTTCTTGGCGCACAACTAGTAACCAACAAGTAACCGCATGAACACCAAGCTTTTGATCAACGGAAAGATGGTCGCCGGCAAAGGTGCCGCAGAGCAAGTTCTGGACCCGGCCAGCGGCAAAGTCCTGGCGAGCGTCAACGAGGCTTCCAAGGCGCAGATCGACGCGGCCGTCGAGGCCGCACGCGCCGCGTTCGATGGCTGGGCCGCGACGCCGCCCAGGGACCGGGCGGCACTTTTGTTAAAACTCGCCGACCGGATCGAGGCCGATTCGGCTGACTACGCCGCGCTCGAGTCGGCCAATTGCGGCAAGCCGCTTGCCGCGGTCAGCGGCGATGAAATTCCTGCCGTGGCCGATGTCATGCGCTTCTTCGCGGGCGCGGCGCGCACTATGCATGGCGCTGTCGCCGGGGAGTATCTGTCGGGCCATACCAGCATGATCCGCCGAGATCCGGTCGGCGTGGTGGCCTCGATCGCGCCGTGGAACTATCCCTTATTGATGGCGGCCTGGAAGCTGGCGCCCGCGCTCGCCGCTGGCAACACCGTGGTCCTCAAGCCCTCCGAACAAACACCCCTCAGTGCGCTGAGGCTGGCGATGACTCTGGGGGAGATCTTTCCGCCGGGGGTCGTGAATATCATCTGCGGACGCGGCGAGAGTGTGGGCGCTCCGCTGATCTCACATCCGGCCGTGGCCATGATCTCCCTGACCGGGGATGTATCGACCGGGGAAAAGGTCCTGGCCGCCGCGGCCAAGGGCGTCAAGCGAACTCACCTGGAGCTGGGGGGCAAGGCGCCGGTCATCGTCTTCGATGACGCGGACGTTGAATCGGTGGTCAGCGGCGTGCGGACTTTCGGCTACTACAACGCCGGGCAGGACTGTACCGCGGCCTGCCGAATCTATGCCGGTTCCAAGGTCTACGAGCGTCTGGTCGCCGATCTGGCGGCGACCGTGGGCACGATCAAAGTCGGCACGCAGCAAATGACCGGCGTCGAGATGGGGCCGCTGATCAGCGCGGAACAGCGCGAGCGCGTCGCGGGGTTCGTGGATCGCGCGGCGGCCAAGAAGCACATCGAGGTGGTCACCGGCGGCCACGCCAAGACGGGCAAGGGCTTTTTCTTCGAACCCACCGTCATTGCCGGCGCCCGGCAGAGCGATGAGATCGTGCGCCGGGAAGTGTTCGGGCCCGTCGTGACGGTGACGCGATTTAAGGACACCGACGATGCCATCGCTTGGGCCAACGATTCCGAATACGGCCTGGCCTCCTCGGTATGGACGCACGATGTGGGGCGCGCCATGCAGGTCGCCGCGCGACTCCGTTACGGTTGCACGTGGATCAACACCCATTTCGCGCTTATCTCGGAAATGCCGCACGGAGGCCTCAAGCGCTCCGGCTACGGTAAGGATCTTTCGATGTACGCGCTGGAAGACTACACCGTGGTCCGCCACGTGATGGTCAAGCACTGATGATGGGCGGCGCGAAGGCGTGAACGAGCAGGGCTGCGCCGCGGTGCGCGGCTATCTTGGTGGATTGCACGATGAACTGTGCGCGTCCTTGGCCGCCGCCGATGGCGGAGGCGAGTTTTGCCTCGATCCGTGGAGCCGGGCACCTGAAGGCGAGGGGTTGGCCGGCGATGGAGTGACCGCAGTTCTGGAGGGCGGTGCCCTGTTCGAACGCGGTGGCGTTGCCCTCTCGGACGTGCGCGGCAGGCAATTGCCGCCGGCCGCGAGCGCGCGCAACCCCGAACTGGCCGGCCGGCCCTATCGCGCGGTGGGCATCTCGGTCGTGATGCACCCACGCAATCCCCACGTGCCGACCAGCCATATGAACGTACGCTACTTCAGCGCCGGTGATACCTGGTGGTTCGGGGGCGGTTTCGATCTCACGCCCTATCTGCCTTACGAACAAGACGTGGTCCTCTGGCATCGCGCCGCGGCCGCGGCCTGCGCGCCGTTTCACGCCGGACTGTATGCGCAGCTCCGCCGGACCTGTGACGAGTATTTCTATCTGCGCCACAGGAGCGAGGCGCGCGGCATCGGTGGCCTTTTCTACGATGATCTGAATGCCGGGACGCCGGAGTTTGGAATGCCCTGGGAGCGCTGCTTTGACTTTATGCGCGCCGTCGGCCATGAATTCCTCAAGGCCTATCAGCAGATCGTAAGCCAGCGCCGTGAACTGCCCTACGGCGATCGCGAACGGCGCTACCAGCTCTATCGGCGCGGCCGTTACGCGGAATTCAATCTGCTGTTCGACCGCGGCACCTTGTTTGGCCTGCAATCCAACGGACGCACCGATGCGATTCTCATGTCGATGCCGCCCATGGCGCAGTGGGCGTACCGCTCACCGGACCCCGAGTTCGATGCCCGGCTGCTGCCGCTGCTCACGACGCAGCGCGGCCGTGACTGGCTCGCCCGGCCGTAAACAAGGCTTAAGATTCCCCTGGGAATCTCATACGGCGGCCTGCGCGCTCAATGTGCGCAGGACTCAGTGATTTGCCGGCGCCTGCGGTGCGGGGAACGCCAATACGTTACCCGTATAAGTCTCCACTACTTCACTGAATGGCGTGCCGTTCGGAAGGCTCAGCACCGCCCGGTGCTGAAGTACTTCCTCGGGCACGGGCAGTTTTCCCGATGACCCTTCGTAGTCGCGCAAATTCATTTCCCAGCCCTCCGGCAGAGGGGCCCACAACAATCGCGCGGATAGAGTGTGCCGGCGGAAATTCAGTTCACGGACGATCACTCCGAACGGCGTGTCGGTCGTCTCGAGCAGATGGTTCATCTGCCTCGTCAAGCGGGCCGGTACATACCAGTTGTCGGCCTTCGAGAGCACGAGCGAGCCGCACTTGAGCTCGACACGGCGATAGCGAACCACTTCCGCGGGCGCGACCCCTAACTCCACGCGTTGGTCAGCGGTGGGCGGCTTGGGATCTTCATGCGTTGGCACGGCGATGATGTGGGGGTCAGCGGCCATTTTGTGCAGAGCGCACCATCGTCCCAGGGTCGTGGTGGCGCTGTCGTGGCTTAGCAGATCGGCGTTGAGCGTTTCGAGCAGGGCCAGGGCCTCAAGGCGCGTGTCGAATGTGTCCGGCCAGTCGCTTGCGACCCCTTGCGCGTGGGCCCCCTCTAGGCCGCGGCCGAAGGTCCCGAACATCATTCCGATGATCGCGAGCCGGACGAGGGGTTGCTTCTTCATGGCCCCATTCTGCGGCCCCGGATCCGGGGCGCGAGGCAAAAAAAAGCCCCGCCAGGCGGGGCTTTTAACTTTTCAAAATAGATCCGGTCTGCCACGGGCGGGCCAATATTTTTCCGGACTGGCAGAGCTGGCAAATTGCCTCCCCCGAAACTGCGGGGTTAGCGCGTTAGTTCGCGCTTGATCATGCCCGGAGGCCAAAAATGTTGGCCGCCTCATCCGTGTCCACCCGGACAGCCAGATTTCTGAAAATTCTGGGCTGTTCCTTTTGCGCATCGCAAGAGCCCGCAATGCTGCATGGGTGGAGAATAGGATTTTTGGAGACAAAAATCTATAGCAAATCATCACTTTGAGTACGGAATTATGTCGTATTTCGACGACACGGAACGCTCAGTAGCGACCCTAGTGTGGTCAGAATCACACGGATGGCATGGGCAGCAACCCGCGCAACCGACTGAACGCACTGGCCTCGATCTGCCGGATGCGCTCGGCCGATACCCCATACTCGGCGGCAAGTTCGTGCAAGGTGGCCTTGGGACTGGCCAGCCAGCGACGTTTGACGATGGTCCGGCTGCGCTCATCGAGGCTCTCCAGCCCGGAACTCAGCTGCGCGACGGAATCCCCCTCCCAGTCTTCGGCTTCGACCTGCTTGGCCGGGTCGGCATCGGGTGCGCCCAGATAGGCGGCCGGTCCATAGGATTCTTCCTCTTCGCCGGACGGCAGCGGATCGAAACTCAGATCATGCGCGGACAGGCGCTGCTCCATCTCCGTGACTTCCGCGGCCGGCACGCCCAGATCCTGGGCCACCGCTCGGGTCTCCTCGGCGCTGAGCCAGCTTAAGTTCCGCTTGAGGCGGCGCAGGTTGAAGAACAGCTTGCGCTGCGCCTTGGTCGTGGCGATTCGCACCAGCCTCCAGTTGCGGAGCACGTATTCGTGGATTTCGGCGCGGATCCAGTGCACGGCAAAGGAGACCAGCCGCACGCCCACGGCAGGGTCAAAGCGCTTGACGGCCTTCATGAGGCCGACATTTCCTTCCTGGACCAGATCGCTCAAAGGCAATCCGTAGCCGTTGTACCCGCGGGCGATATGCACGACGAAGCGCAGGTGCGAGAGCACCAGCTGCCGTGGCCGCATCAAGATCATCGTGGTCGCGGAACTGGCGCGCCAGCCGCTGCTCGTCCTCGCGGCTCAGCACCGGCACCCGGCTTACCCGGTCTACGTACGCGTCAAAACTACCCAGCGGGCCGGCTACGCCAAGCTCGCCGACGTGCGTCATAATCGCGGTTTGTGCACTCATGCCTCTTTAGTTCTCCTGAAAATCAATGGAGGCAATTTTAGCACTCTTGGAGCCAGAGTGCTAACGGTGCCATGAGCTGATAATCAGAGCAAAAGAGCCGAAAATCAATGGCTTAGAACTACCCGGAGCCGGGGTCGATCCGCGCGAGGTGCCGTGCGGCCGCTAGCCAAGATCCAAGCCATCCCAGCACGGTGCTGGAGCCCAGCAGGATCTGCAGATCCCGGATTCCGGGGCCTGCCAGGTCGAAACTGCTGCCGTAAGAGCGGGCCAGCTGCGAGGTGGCCGGGGTGAGCAAATGGATCGCCACCATGACCACCAGCCAGGCCGTGAGCCCGCCCAGGCAGCCGTACAGCGCGCCGGTATACAGGAAAGGTCGGCGCACAAACCCGTTGGTGCCCCCGACAAGCTTCGTGACCTCGATCTCTGCGCGGCGGTTCTGGATCTCCAGGCGGATCGTGTTGCCGACGACGGCCACCACCCCTAAGGCCAGCAGGCCCGCGGCAATCAGCAAAGCCCTTTGGAGTAAAGCGAGAATCGCGTTGAATCTTGCGACCCAGTCCCCGTCGAGCTGGACCGAGTCGACTTCGGGCCAGGCCTTGAGGTACCGGCGAAGCGATTCCATGTCGGCGGGATTGGAATTCGCAGGCCGGGGCGTGATGGCCAGTACGTGAGGCAGCGGGTTGTCCTCGAGGGCGTCCAGGGCGGCGCCAAAACCTGACTGTGCACGGAATTCCGCCAGCGCCTGGGTGGCGGTGATCAGCTGCACGGAAGCGACGCCCGGTCGCTCGCGTGCCGTCCGGGCCAGCTGTTGTGCGCGCGCTTCGGGGACGCCGGTCTTGAGAAATACCGACAGGCTCACCGCCCCGCTGAAGTCGCCTGTAGCCGTGCGGACGTTCCGCACAAGCACATCAAGGCCCAGAGGCAAGGCGAGCGCGAGGCCCATCACCAGCACCGTAAAGATGGTGGCCACAGGCGCGCGTGTCAGGTGGCCCGCGGAACTCAGCAGTGCGTGCGTGTGGCGTGCGAGGTAACCCGGAAGACCGCCGCTCATCGGTGAGCCTCGATCACCGGCAGCACGCCGGTGGGCTCGCTCCCGGCGATGCGCCCGTTCTCGAGCACGATGGAGCGCAATCCGGACTCGCGCACCAGGTGCAGATCGTGGGTGGCCACCACCACGGTGACGCCGACCTCATTGAGGCGCCGGAACAGCGCCATCACTTCGCTTGCCAGCTGCGGGTCGAGATTGCCGGTGGGCTCATCGGCGATGAGAATCGGCGGGCGGCTGATTATCGCGCGCGCAATGCCTACGCGCTGCTGCTCGCCTACCGAAAGCTCAGCCGGAAGCCGGCGCTCGCTCCCCAGCAGGCCCACCTGATCGAGCGCCGCGCGCACCCGCTTGTCGATTTCCTTCAGCGAACTGTCGGAGACAATCAACGGCAGGGCGACGTTGTCGAATACCGGCCGATCGACCAGCAGACGATGGTCCTGGAAGACCACGCCGACTCCGCGCCGAAACGCGGGAACGCGCCGCGCTTTGAGCCTGCCGGTGTCG
>CAVQVZ010000009.1:0-95194 GCA_963717335.1 uncultured Gammaproteobacteria bacterium
ATGGCTCGACTGGTACCGTATTCTGCCCGCGGGCCAAGACCGGCCGCCCGCCGTTTCGCGATCGAGACGATGCTGCGCATTCACTACCTGCAGCAGTGGTTCGGCCTGAGCGACCCGGCGATGGAAGAGGCGCTGCACGACGTGCCGCTGTACCGCGAGTTCGCCAGGCCTGGCGACGGCGTGACGCCGGCTGCCCGACGAGACCACGATCCTGCGGTTTCGCCACCTGCTGGAGAAGCACGACCTGGCCGTCGGACATGCTGCGCGTGGTCAACGACATCCTGCAGGCCAAGGGCCTGATGCTGCGCACCGGCACGGTGGTGGACGCCACGCTGATCGCGGCGCCGAGTTCGACCAAGAACGCCGACGGCGAGCGCGACCCGGAGATGCAGCAGACCAAGAAGGGCAACCAGTGGTACTTCGGGATGAAGGCGCACATCGGCGTGGATGCGCGACTCGGGCCTGGTGCACACGGTGGTCGGCACGGCGGCCAACGTCAACGACGTGAACGTGGCCGGCGCGCTGCTGCACGGCGAGGAGCAAGCCGCCTTCGGCGACGCGGGCTACCAGGGCGTGCACAAGCGGCCGAGGCCGCCGGGCCCGACCTGGCATGTGGCCATGCGCCCGGGCAAGCGCAGCGCAAGCTCAACCCGTTCATCGAGCCGGACTTCGTGGCCGAGCGCGTCGAGAAGATGAAGGCCAGCATCCGGGCCAAGGTCGAGCACCCGTTCCGCGTGATCAAGCGCCAGTTCGGCTTCACGAAGGTGCGCTACCGCGGGCTGGCGAAGAACACGGCGCAGATCGTCACGCTGTTCGCGCTGTCGAACCTGTGGATGGCGCGACGGGCGCTGGCGGGTACTGGATGAGGAAGTCCGTCCGAATGGCGCCGCTGGGCGTGATTGCGGCTCGTCGGGGCAGCAAACGGCTCGAATGGCGTGCAGAACATGACGCGGGCTTCTGATGCAGCCCGATTCGGACAATTCACCTTCAGCTCTCGGACCCGCGGGCTGTACAAACACGTTACGCAGACCTTCCCTAGTCTTACTGTGTCAGTAAAATCAAGGCATTATGCGCATCTCTTCATTCTTCACGTGAGGAACGATGGGTGCAAGCGAGCGGTTTGATCGCTACCTGGACGCATCTGGGCTGCAGGGCTGGGACATTCAGATCGGCACGCCGGGCTGCGGGGCTACTGCACGGGCTGATGTCGCCGCTGCCGCGCAAGAGCGTGGAGCCGATGGCCGCGCACATGGACCCGCTGAATGTCGCGTTCGCGCCACCAGTCGCTGCATCACTTCGTGGCCGACGCGAACTGGTCGGACGAGCGAGATGCTGCTGGCGGATATGCCAGTGGGTCGTGCCGCTGATGGATTTCAGCGACGGCGGCTGGTGGATCATCGACGACACGGGGTTTCCCAAGCAGGGGCGGCACTCGGTGGGCGTGGCGCGCCAGTACTGCGGGATGCTGGGCAAGCAGGACAACTGCCAGGTGGCGGTGAGCGTGTCGCTGGCCTGCGCGGCGGCCAGCATTCCGGTGGCGTGGCAGCTGTACCTGCCCCAGGAGTGGGCCGACGACCGCGCCCCGACGCGAGAAGGCCGGCGTGCCCGAAGCGCTCGAGTTCGCCACCAAGCCGCAGATCGCGCTGCAGCAGATCGAGCGACCTGCTGGCCCAAGGCGCGCCGCAGGCACTGCGTGCTGGCCGACGCCGGCTACGGCGTGGACACGGCGTTTCGCGAGACGCCTGAGCGACATGGGCCTGCCCTACGTCGTGGGCGTGACCGGCAGGTCGACGGTGTGGCCGCCCGGGCGTCGAGCCGCTGCCGCCCAAGCCCTACAGCGGCAGGGGCCGTCCCGCCGGCTGCTGCCGCGGCGCACGCGCCGAGCACCAGCCGCTGACGGTCAAGGACGCTGGCCTTCGACTGCCCGCCGACGACTGGCAGAGCGTCACCTGGCGCGAGGGCACGAACGACACGCTCGCGCTCGCACTTCGCCGCGCGTGCGGGTGCGGCACGCCCGGCGGCGACGCCGGCGCAGCGAGCTGCGCCCGAGGCAGTGGCTGCTCATCGAGTGGCCCGAGGGCCACGACGAGCCGATGAAGTACTGGCTGTCCACGCTGCCCGAGGACACGCCGCTCGAAGCGCATGGTCTACGAGGCCAAGATGCGCTGGCGCATCGAGCGCGACTACCAGGATCTGAAGCAGGACCTGGGCCTCGGGCACTACGAAGGCCGCGGCTGGCGCGGCTTTCACCACCACGCCAGCCTGAGCATCGCCGCCTACGGCTTCCTGATGGCCGAGCGACTCAGCACCCCGACAAGGTCGGCGGCAAAAAAAACTCCGCGAACGCGAGGAGCCTGCCCTACCCACGCATTACAAACCTCGGGGCAGCCCAGCGCGCGCAGCGCCACGTCCCATCCTCCATCACGAGCTTGCGCCAGCGGCTGAGCTACCAACTGATTGAGCGGATGGGATACTGTCCGTGCTGTGGCAATGCATCTCTGCAACTGCGTTTCTGACACAGTAGGACTAACTGCCGGAGTCGACCTGTCGCAATTCGTGAAGGACGAGTTCAGGGCCTGCTGCTTCGCGTCCCATCGTTAGAGAGTTAGACAACCGCTAGCGCGCTTCGCGCACCGGCATCAGCCGGCGCGCGCGCTGGCCTTGCCCAGGGGTGCCTTCGCGGCCTTCGCTGCGTGCCGTTCCGGGGGAGCGAGACCACCGAAGGTGGTCGCAACCAGCCAGTCGACGATCTGCTCGTCGGTGTACTGGCCGGTGGCCTTCATCACGCCGAGCACCGGGTCGCAGGCGCGGGCGAACAGCGTGTAGAGAATCAGTTCGGCCGGGATCTGTCGGTCCAGCGTGCCGTTCTTCTGAGCCGCGGTGATCCACGCGCCGAGCTTGTCGCTCACGGTCATCAAGCGGTCGAGATAGACCTTGTTGGACGTCAGCGCCGCGCGCAGGGCCGAGTTCTGCGCCGGTAGCGCCGGCATCTCGCCGGCGAGCTGCACCTGCATCGTCCAGCGTGCCACGGCCTTCAACTGATCGATCGCGGCGGCCTCGCGATCGGCATCGAGCAGCGGTCAGGAAGGCCAGCGCGCGGTCGAGCACGCGGATCATCGCTGCCGCGGCCAGCGCCTCCTTGGAGCCGAAGTGCTTGTACAGGCTTGCCTTCGCAATGCCGACCTCGGCAGCGACCTCGTCGACGGTCATCGAGTCGAAGCCCTTTTCCGCCAGCAGCCGGTTGACGGCGACGACGATGGCGTCCTCGCGCGCACGCAGGACTTGTTCACGGAAGGAAACCGTCGCCATGCCCGATTGTAGACGAGGCGGGCGCCATTTGTACGATGCGGTCTCGATCAACCACTAAGTATCTGACGAGCACTAATGAGTTGACAATATGAACTGCTGAGTTCAGAATCGGTACCGCTACGTTTACACGCGCTCCGAGAGGCTCGCGGGCGCAGCCCACCCACTGGAACCGGATCGAACGTGGAACGAATCGCAGTCATCGGCTCGGGCATCGCCGGCTTGGCGCCGCCCGGATCTGACCCGCGCGGCAGCGGCCGCGAGGTCACCCTGTTCGAGGCAGGCGGCGCACTTCGGCGGCCACGCCCACACCGTCGACGTGACGCTCGACGGCGTGACGCATGGCGTCGACACCGGCTTCCTCGTCTTCAACGAGCGCACCTATCCGCGCCTGATGCGCTGTTCGCCGAGCTGGGCGTCGAGACCGCGCCGTCGGAGATGTCGTTCTCGGTGCAGGCGCGCGGCCACGGGCCTCGAATGGAGCGGCACCAACCTCACCACCGTGTTCGCGCAGCGGCGCAACCTGCTGCGCCCGCGCTTCTGGCGCATGCTGGTCGACATCGTGCGCTTCAACCGGCTCGCGACCGCGCTCGCGCAGCGCGATGTCGAGGCCGAGCTCGCACAGCCGCTCGGCGACTTCCTCGACGCGCACCGCTTCGGCCGCGCGTTCCGCGACTGGTACCTGCTGCCGATGATCGGCTGCATCTGGTCGTGCTCGACCGTGCAGATGCTGCGCTTTCCGGTCGGCACGCTGATCCGCTTCTGCCACAACCACGGCCTGCTGCAGGTGCGCGACCGGCCGCAGTGGTTCACCGTGCGGCGGCGGCTCGCGCCAGTACGTGCAGCCGCATGCGTCGACGGCGCCTCGCCGACGCCGCGACTGAGCACGCCGGTGCTGCGCGCGTGCGCGCGGCGCCGGCCGGCGCGCGTGTCGTGCGCACGCGCGCAGGGCGTCGAGCGGTTCGACGAGGTCGTGCTGGCCGCCACGCGACCAGGCGCTGCGCTGCTGGCGCGACGCCAGCGCCGACGAGCGCCAGGTCGCTGGGCGCGATCCGCTACCAGCCCAACGCGGCCGTGCTGCACACCGACGCGCGCCTGCTGCCGCGCCGCCGCGCGGCCTGGGCGGCCTGGAACTACGAGCGCGACGTCGCGCCGGCGGCAACGGCCAGCGTCTGCCTGCACTACCTGCTCAACCAGCTGCAGCCGCTGCCCTGGCAGCAGCCGGTGATCGTGTCGCTCAATCCGCTGCACGAGCCGCGGCCGAGCACGGTGCTGCGGCGCTTCGCCTACGCGCATCCGGTGTTCGACCACGCCGCGATCGCCGCGCAGCGCCGGCTGGCCGAGCTGCAGGGGCGTCGCACGTGTGGTTCTGCGGCGCCTGGACGGGCTACGGCTTCCACGAGGACGGCCTGCGGCCGCGGGCCTGGCGGTCGGCCGCAGGCGCTGGCCGCGGGCCGGCGCAGCGCGCCGCACGCGAGGCCGCGCGGCGTGAACGCCGCCCGCGCGCGCGCATCGGCTTCGGCGAGGTGCGCCATCGGCGCCTGCGCGCCGGTGCGAGCACGCGTTCGCTATCCGACCTGCTTCCTGCTGCTGCCGCTGCGCTCGCTGCGGCGCCAGCCCGATCCGGCGCTGGCGCGCAACCGCTCGCGCGCTGTTCGGCTTCCGCGACGCCGACCACGGCGACGGCCGCGCCGACAGCCTGGCCTGGCTCGACGAGCTGCTGGCCGGCGAGGGCATCGACGACGCCGACGGCGAGGTCTGGCTGCACTGCATCCCGCGCATGTTCGGCTATCGCGTTCAAGCCGGTCAGCTTCTGGTACGCGCATCGCGCCGACGGCACGCTGGCGGCCATCGTCGTCGAGGTCAACAACACCTTCGGCGAGCGCCACTGCTACCTGCTGCGCGGCGCCGACGCTGCGACTTCGGCGCGCACGCTGGCCGCGACGCAAGGTGTTCCACGTGTCGCCGTTCTGCGCCGTCGCGGGGCGACTACCGCTTCCGCTTCATGCGCACCGACCGCGCCGCGGCGACGCGCCGCGGCCGCACCGCGGCCGCGTCGACCACGACGACGACGGCGGCCCGCTGCTGCAGACCAGCGTCGGCGGCCGCCTCGAGCCGCTCACGCGCCGCCGTGCTGGCGCGCCTTCGTCGGCACTGCCGCGATGACCGTCGGCGTCGTCGCGCGCATCCACTGGCAGGCGCTGAGCGTCTGCGCCCTGCAAGCGCGTGCCCTTCCTTCGTCAACCGCCGCGCACGCCGCGACGCACTTCGACGACGCGATGACCTCCACCGGCCGATCGACGACTCTCGACGCTCCGCCGCCCCGCGCCCCGCCGCAGCGCGCGCCCGCCCGCCGCCGCGCGCGCCGCGCTGGCGCTGCTGCTCGCGCCTGCGCGCACGGCACGCTCGACCGTGCACACGCCCGACGGCGCGAGCGCACGCGCCTCGGCGCACGGCCCGAGCTGCACGCGACGCTGCGCGTGCACGACTGGTACGTGTTCGCCGCCACGCTGCGCAGCCGGCGACATCGGCTTCGCCGAGGGCTTCATCGCCGGCGACTGGACGACGCCGCGACCTGCGCCGACCTGCTGCGCGCTGCTGCTCGCCAACCGCGACGTGCATCGAGCACGGCGATCTACGGCTCGCTGGTGGGGCTCGCTGCTGCACCGCGTCCGCCACGCGCTGAACCGCAACACGCGGCGCGGCAGCCGCCGCAACATCCACGCGCACTACGACCTCGGCAACGCGTTCTACGCGCTGTGGCTGGACCCGACGATGAACTATTCGAGCGCCTGGTTCGACGGCGACCGCGACGCAGCCGCTGGCGCAGGCGCAGCACGCCAAGGTGCGCCGCGCGCATCGCCGCGAGGCCGGCGTGCGGCCGGGCGCAGCGCGTGCTGGAGATCGGCTGCGGCTGGGGCGCGTTGGCCGAGATCGCGGCGCGCGAGCGGCGCGCAGGTCGACCGGCGTCACGCTGTCGACCGAGCAGCTCGCCTGGGCGCAGGCAGCGGCTGGCCGCGCGCGGGCGTCGCGCAGCGCGCCGACCTGCGCCTGCAGGACTACCGCGACGTGCGCCGACGGCGCCGTTCGACGCGATCGTGTCGATCGAGATGTTCGAGGCCGTCGGCCGCGAGTACTGGGACGCGCTACTTCGACGACGCTGCGCGCGCAGCTCAAGCCCGGCGGCCAGCGCCTGCGTCCAGAGCATCACGATCCGCGACGACCTGTTCGAGCGCTACGCGCGCTCGACCGACTTCATCCAGCAGTACGTCTTCCCCGGCGGCATGCTGCCCAGCGCCGTCGCTGTTCGCGCAGCAGGCCGCGGCCGCGCGGCCTGCGCGTGATCGACCGCCTCGCCTTCGGCGCCGACTACGCCGAGACGCTGCGCCGCTGGCGCGCACGCGTTCCTCGGCGCGACGGACGACGTGCGCGCGCCAGGGCTTCGACGAGCGCTTCATGCGCCTCTGGGAGTTCTATCTGGCCTACTGCGAGGCGGCCTTCGACGCCGGGCAACACCGACGTCGTGCAGTTCACGCTGCAGCGCGATGTGAAGGCCGCGTGCTGATGCGGTGGCGCTCGGTGCTGCGGCGCTTGGGCGTCGCCGGCATGCTGCTGGGCCGCCGCCAGGTGCTCGCGGCCGACCCGCCGAGCGCCGCCGCACCGCCGCCGCCGGAGATCGCGTCCGCGCTGCCTGCCGCGCGCTGCAAGGGCACGCCACGATGCGCTTTCTCGGGCTTCGCGATCTACGAGGCGCGGCTGTGGGCGGCGGCGGGCTTCGCGCCCGAGCGCTACGACGACGCCAGGCCTTCGCGCTGGAACTGCGCTACGCCGCGCGCCTCGACGGCGCGGCGATCGCCGAGCGCTCGCTGCGCGAGATGCGGCGCGCCGGCCGCTGTCGACGACGCGCAGGCGCGCGCTGGCAGTCCGCCATGACGCGGGCCTTTCCCGACGTGCTCGCCGGCGACCGCCTGACCGGCGTGCACCAGGCGACGGCACGACGCGCTTCTTCCACAACGGCGCGGCCCGACGGCCAGCGTGAGCGACCCGGCGTTCGCGCGGCGCTTCTTCGGCATCTGGCTGGCGCCGACAACCTCGGAGCCGGCGCTGCGCGCCGGCTGCTCGGGCAGGCGCCTGACCATCGCCATGCCGCACCGTGTCGCGCGCCGCCGTCGCGGCACCCGCCTTCGGCACGTGGGCGGGCCTGCGCTACGGCGCGCTCGGCCTGCCGCTCGCCTTCGTCGCGCTGCCGCTGTACGTGCGTGCTGCCGAACCACTACGCCGCGCGCACGGCGTGCCGCTGGCGACGCTGGGCGTGGTGCTGCTGGCGACGCGCGTCGCTCGACGCCGTGCTCGACCCGTTCATCGGGCGCGCGGCCGACGCGCTGTTCGCCCGTTCGCAGCGCGCCGCGCTGGCGGCTCGCTGCGGTTGCGGCGCGTGCTGCTGGCCGTGGGCTTCGCCGCGCTGTTCCTCCCGCCGGTCGACGGCCGAGGCGCTGCTGGCCTGGCTGGCCGGCGGGCCTGCTGTCGTCACCTACCGTCGCCTTCAGCGTGCTGACCGTCGTGCACCAGGCCTGGGGCGCGCGGCTGGGCGGCGACGCGACGCAGCGCGCGCGGGTCGTCGCCTGGCGCGAAGGCTGCGGCCTCGTCGGGCGTGCTGGCGGCCAGCGTGCTGCCGCTCTGCGTCGGCGTCGGCGTGACCAGCGTGGCACTGGCGGTCACGCTGGCCGTGCGGCGTCGCGCTTGCTAGGCCGCGCCAGCGCCGCGCACCGCCGCACCAGCCGCGCGCGCCTGCGGCGCGCGGCACTGGGCCTGCCCTGGCGCAGCACGCGCTTCCGCCGGCTGCTGGCCGTGTTCATGCTGAACGGCATCGCCAGCGCGGTGCCGGCCACGCTGGTGCTGTTCTTCGTGCGCGACCGCCTGCAAGCGCCGCGAACGCGCGAGGCGCTGTTTCTCGGCGCGTACTTCGCGGCGCGCCGTGCTGTCGGTGCCGCTGTGGGTGCGCGCCGTGCGGCCGCATGGGGCCTGGCGCCGCGCCTGGCTCGCCGGCATGGGCCTGGCGGTGCTGGCGTTCGCTGGGCGCCTGGCTGCTCGGCGCCGGCGACGCGGCCGGCTTCGTCGCGGTGTGCCTCGCCAGCGGCGTGGCGCTGGGCGCCGACCTGACGCCTGCCCGGCGCCCTGCTCACCGGCGTCATCCAGCGCGCCGGCCACGGCGCGGCAGGCCGAAGGGGTGTACGTCGGCTGGTGGAACTTCGGCCACCAAGCTCAATCTGGCGCTGGCCGCCGGCCTGGCGCTTGCCGCTGCTGGCGCTGGCGGGCTACGCGCCGGGCCAGCGCGACGCCGCAGGCCTTGCAGGCGCTGGCGCTCGGCCTACGTCGCCGTGCCCTGCGTGCTGAAGCTCGCCGCCGCGGCGCTGCTCTGGCGCGGCTGGATCACGACAGAGGAGACGAATGAACCCGACGACATCGAATGCGCCACGGCGCCTCGCCGCGGCGTGCCGCGGTCGCCGCTGCCGCTGGTCGCCTGCGCCGGCGCCGTGCAGCCGGACGCCGACCATGCCGCCGAACGCCGGTGCTTCGACTTCAAGCAGTACTTCGACGGCACGCGTGCTCGGCCACGGCATCGTCACCGACCGCGGCGGCAAGGTGCTGCGCCGCTTCGTCGTCACGATGCGTTGCAGCTGGATCGGCGACACGGGCACGCTGGACGAGGACGTTCAGTCTACGACGACGGCGAACGGCAGCAACGCGTCTGGCGCGTTCGCAGCGCCGCCCGACGGCAGCTACACGGCCCGCGCCGACGACGTGGTCGGCGAGGCCGTGGGGCCCGGCGCCGGGCTCGCGCCTTCAACTGGCGCTACACGCTGAAGCTGCCGGTGCGACGGCGCGTCTACGAGGTGCAGTTCGACGACTGGATGTACCTGCATCGACGAGCGCATCGTGATCAACAAGGCGGTCATGAGCAAGTTCGGCGTCCGCGTCGGCGACGTCACCTTGTCGTTCAGCAGGCCCTGAGCGATGCGATGGCGCTGAACCCCGCGATCGCGGACTGGCACGACCGCGTCGTGTGGATCGTCGGCGCCTCGTCGGGCATCGGCCGCGCGACGGCGTCGCAATTGCATGCGCCGGGCGCGATGGTCGTGGTGTCGGCGCGCAATGCCGCCGCGCTGGACGCCTTCGTGGCCGACCACCCGGGCAGCCATGCGCACTGCCGCTGGACGTCGAGCGACCGCGCCGGCGCTGGCAGCCGGCTCGCGGCAGGTGCTGGCGCTGCGCGCGGCGCGCTCGACCTGGCGCTGTACTGCGCCGGCCACTACCGCGCGATGCGCGCGACCGAGTTCGACCTCGGCGAGATGCAGCTGCACTGCAGGTGAACTACGTCGGCGCACTGCACCTGCTCGACGCGCGTGCTGCCGGTGATGATGCGCGCAGCGGCACGGCCACGTCAGCCTGGTGGCCAGCGTGGCGGGCTACCGCGGCCTGCCGCACGCCATGGCCTACGGGCCGACGAAGGCGGCGCTGCAGTACCTCGCCGAGACGCTCTATCTCGATCTGCGATCGCGCCGGGCATCGGCGTGTCGCCGCAGCGATAGACATATCGGGCGCAGCACAGGGTCTGCGCTCGCCACGAACTCGTTGAAGTCATTTTGCGGGGCTGCCGAATGGCGGGGACTCACGATTTCATGTGCCCGCTCGGGCATAGAGCACCAGTTGGGTGCAGCGAAAGAGAGCAATGGTTTTCCCCGATTCCCGGTGTGTGACGACGGCATCCCAAACTTGGGTCGTCCTGCCAAGGTGCGCGGCCTTCGCGACACACTCGATGGTTCCATCCACCGCCGTTCCCAGGTGGTTGGACTTGAGTTCGATGGTAGTAAACCCCACGGCGCCCGCTGGCAGATTGGCCGTGCAGCCGTACCCCGCCGCGGTATCGGCGAGGCTAACGACCGTGCCCGCATGCAGGTAGCCATTGGGGGCCATGTGGGACTCTCGCACCACCAGTTCCGAGCTGACTTGCCCGCCTGCGACCTTGGTGATCACGATGCCGAGGTGGCCCGGCAGGTTTCGCGCGCCAAACTCATTGAGTTGCTCTGGAGTACGCATTTGAATATCCCTGGACGCCCGGCCCGGGCCGAGTGGCCCGGGCTCAGCGTCAGACCGCCACCCGTTTATACCTGCGAGGCCGTTGACCTTTTCGGGGTGAACTTCATAACCATGAATATCATCAGCAGCATGCCTAAAAGTACACCGAACGAAGCCACTCCAAGGACGGGCTCAATCTTCGTTCCATCGACGAAATTTCCGTAGAGCAGGAACAAGCCTACTGAAATCGTGACGGCGGATGCCTGATGCAGCACGAACTGGAAATTGGCGACCGCGCGGTTCGGCTGAGCAAGCCAAAGCTTGTGGATGATCCCGTAAATGAACGAGAGCACGAATCCGATCAAGAGAATATGCGCGTGAGCGACAAGTTCGGAATGGTTTTGCGTGGCCGCCATGAATATTCCCAAGAGCAGCCCTACGGCGGCGAAACAAAGTGACCAAACGAGATATCTTTTATCGAGATTCATTTTCCCCCCAGAGAACAAACATCACCACTAAGTCATCTCACCAGATTCTGGCGCTTGGAAACATAACACGGAATTCGAACACCGTCCCCGTTCGACTTCGAATGAGATACGCCGCCAGTAACAGCCTCCTTTGTAACTCAGGGTCGTGGTGCAATTGGTCAGTTGTAGTAAGGTTGCCCTTGGAACGTTCTTTCCGGCGCGGGAAGAGGCCATCCCAACGCGCTCTCGCGGGGATCATCTGCGCGGGGCAGGACTCTGCGAACGTTGCGTCGCCTTCAGCCCTCAGAGCTCATGGACATATACGATGTAGCCGAGATGTTTTGCCATCTTGTCATACAGGGCGCGGCCCGCCGCATTGGTGGTATGGGTGGTCCAGTAGACCCTGCTGCTGCCTGCCTCCCGGGCGGCTTCGAATACCGCCTCGATCATCTGGCGGCCCGCGCCTCTGCCGCGAAGTGACTCTTGCGTATACAGATCCTGCAGATAGCAAACATCGCGCAGGCGAGTTGTGCTGCGGTGGAATAAATAGTGAGCGAGACCCACCAGTTCCCCTCGGTCTACCGCGACAAAGGCGTGGACTGGCTCAGTGGCGCTGAAGAACCGCTCCCACGTCGCGGCAGTAATGGGCTCTGGTAGCGCGGTATCTCCCGAGCGACCGTAGAATTTGTTATACCCATCCCACAGCGGACGCCATCGGTCGTAATCTTCCGGGCGAATGGGACGAATAGCAAAATGCTCATTGTTCATGGGGCCTCAGACGCGGGAACAGCCTCAGGTTATGGCAAGGCGTCACAAGTCCGTCACTGCCCGCCCGCGGATCGCGCAACACGCACAGCGTGGCCTTCCTGGTCTCGCTTCAACGAACGCGGATGTTACTGCCTTATCCTTGGATATCCGGTTCCACGAGCTTGGCCAGCTGCAGAAGCGATTCCTGCCACCCCAGGTAACACATCTCGACCGGGATGACTTCCGGCACTCCCTCCTGGACGATATTTAGCTCGGTGCCACACGACACCGGCTTAAGAGAGACGCTGACCCTCATTTCTCCAGGCATATTTGGATCGTCGAACCGATCCGTGTAGCGAATAAGCGTGTGGGGAACCAGCTCCTCGTACTCCCCGCCGAAGGAGTGCCCCTGGCCGTTTCCAAAATTCGCGAAAGACATCTTGAAAGTCCCCCCGACCCGTGCATCCATGTGATGCACCTTGCAGCTAAAACCGTACGGCGGTAGCCACTTGGCCATCGCGTCGGCTTCGAGGAAAGCGCGATAAACGCGCTCTGGTTTCGCGCGCAATACGCGGTGAAGGCGGACGGTTCCTGTGGGCATGGTGAAAAACTCCTTAAAGTTGCGCGTCCCGATGCTCTTGGCGGAAAGCCTTCTGAGCCCTATCGAGGTGCCTGATGAGCACGTGCGAGATTACGTCGATCCCGATGCCTGCGAACAATGCCGGCAACAGGTAGAACCCAATAGTCACTTCGGAATTGAAAACCGCATCATCCAGCAGCGAGGGACTCAGCTTCGACATGGCCTCCAGTCGCTGCAGCAAGAACACGTCCACGCCCGAAACCGCCACCAGGGTGAGCCCGAGTATGAGGATAGTGCCGCGCGAAACCGCGCGTTTGAAAAGCAAAGCGATGTAAATGGCGGTCGGGAAGACCACCGAGCAAGCCACCAGCAACCAAAAATAAAGCTCCGCAAATACAGAGGATTTCATGCCATTTAACGCCATGGGTAGCCGAACGGTGAGGATCGGTACCTGTTATGTGAGCAAACTGGTAGCTCAACGCCCGCGATGCTTAAGCAATCCCGGCATCAGTCCAAGTTGGCGAAGGTCCGCCAAATTGTCCCAGTTCTCGGATGCTTCCGTAATGCGCCCATTCTCCACTCGGTAAAGCGCAATGTACACAGAGCGACCTTTTTGGGCAGCTCTGACGGCCAACACAGACGAGTGTCCGTAAAAAGACGACGCGCCCCTACCACTGCGTACATAGAGCCTGAGTAACGAAAAAGAGCGAGCCACGGGCACGGGGCCTGTCGGATAATAATTGGATCCCTTCAATTACTATGATCCCCGACAACTATGGAAAGTTACCTTGCCGAGCTGCTGGAGTGGTATTGCGGTGAAATAGGGGGTGAGGCCTTCTTCTCGGCCCTAGCGAGAGGGGCCCGCGAGCAAGGCCCCGCCGCTAAGTGGGAAAAGCTTGCGCAACTTGAGATTCTTGTCGGACATCGGCTTCTCACGGAACTGGTGGCACGCAAAGTCCCGCTTCCTTCGACTGAGGCTGACCTACAGCGCGGACTGAACTCGGCGCAATGCTACGCGGGTCTGACGTGGCGCCAGATGCTCGAAAAGCTACGGCCAGAGTTGGCCGGCTATGTTCGGAGCTTCGAGGCCGCCGAGTCCAGGATGCCCGAGGAACTGATGGCGCTTGCGCGATTCGTCACGGACCACGAGCGTGCATTGCTCGAATTCGTGACTCGTGAGCTGGATCAGAACGGTCACCGCTCTCTCGATTTTGTGCGTGCGATGCTCGGGGAAGCTCAGGGCGGGAGAGCCGACGGCGTGCGGATACACGATTGAAGGCCATACACGTGGCCCTGCTCGTCTTCAGACACGAACAACGTCAGGTGGGCTGCGGACGACGCCTAGGCCGCTGCCGCACTCCGATGCCCTTCAGGGCTTCTCACCCTGGTAATAATCGACCGAGTCTTCCGTGCGAAACAGCATTCTGAGGCCCGCCGGACCCCGATTGCGTACGGAAGCGAGAACCTTCTGAGAGTCCGGGTACTCGCAGATCTCCAAATCCGCCTTTGTGGATAGGGACAGGTACCGCATGGTCGTCTTGCCCGTGTTGAGAATCTGGTGGGCAACGTCGGCGCCGCCCGTGGGGCAGGCGATAATGTCGTACTGCCTGATCGGGTATCGTTTTTCACCGAAGCGCAGCTCGCCTTCGCCCTCGAGGATAAAAAACATTTCTTCCTCGGCGTGATGGTTATGGAATGGGCACTGCACCTTGCCGGGCGGGAGAACCGTCAGGTTGTAACCGAGTTTCTTCGCGCCGATATGGTTGCTGATCTGCCCACGACTGGAGGTGTAGCGTCCATTTTCCTCCACGTCGTCGAACTCGACTTCATCGAGATTCATAATAGGTCTAGCCACTCGGTCCTCCCTCACTTCCCTAGCACGTTTCCTTGTGGACGCCACCGATGCGGCGGCCAACACCAACACTCCAGCTGCACGAAGGCCGGTCGTCCGCACTCACACCAGCTTCGCCCGAACAAGCGCTCCAGACGCCCGAGGTCTGCCCAATATCCTGATGTCTAAACTAGCCCTTACTCCCCGCCCCTGACGAGAACATTACGCGCCAGTGTTTTAAATCGCTCACCGTTGTCCTGCACGACGGTTATGGTGACATGCCCGGTCTTACTCGTCTTGATGTCCCTGATTTGGCCGGATTTGCCGGCATGCGTACCGCGCACGACCGAGCAGCGCTCACCATCAGCGACTTCGGGAGTTTCCATGACTTGCACCCTTGTTGCCCTGGTCAAACCGTAACCATCGCCAGCCAGGCGAGTCAACCGATATCCTGGTGTCAATCGAAGAGGCGTCTACACGAACCATAGAGTCAGCAGAGGACCAAGCAATTCTGCTCAGGAATCGGAGCCTATGCAAAGATTCCACTCTCTGCGCAATCGCCACCCACCACGCGACCTGTGGCGGATACACCCATTCACTGCAGCGATTATCCGGCAACATCTAAGAAGTGCCCGAGCTCCGTCTCCTCCGAGGTCAGGCCGTCACAAATCCGATCAAGAACTTCATATTCGGCTGAAAACTGCGAGAGCAATTCGCGGTAATGCTGCTCGCTCTCCCAGTCATCGACCGTTACAAAGCGTAGCGGGTCGGCCCGGTCGCGCAGAAGTCGCGTTCCCAGATAACCAGGAGCGCGGCGAAAGAGCTGCGACCACGTGCCTTCGCTTTCGTAGTGCGCCAGGAATTCTTCAGCCCGGCCGGGCAGGACCCGAAATGCCCAAAGGTAGGTGTATCGGGCCAACTTTTACCTCACGAGAAATCCGCAGCGCTGCTGCGCGGATGCCATCGCAGATTGCCAACGCCGCCGATTGACCGCCTAGAGAACTGCATCAGGCACCCCTCGGAGAGTCGCGCGCCCAAGTGAGTTGCTTGCAAGTGCTTCGGCGATAAATGCTTTCCATACCTCGTTGGGTTCCCACACACTGTTCATGATCTCAAACGCCGGCCCTTCCGCCCAACCTTTCCTCAACACGCGATACAGTCCGAGGAATGCCGTGACTCTCATATTGGCCGCACAATGCAACCACACCCTTTTTCCTTGATAGGTATCCATGGCATCCATGAAGGCGCTCAGGTCGGCCACGGTGGGTCGAGCGAATTGCACCGGGATGTGGATGTAGCGCATTCGCGCCTCCTGCACGTCCGCTGCCTCATCCGGCAACGAGTACCTGGGGTCATCGTGCAAGGCAAGATTAATGACAGCCACGTAGCCGAGATCCGCCATGGCGCCAAAGTGTTCACTCCCAGGCTGGCCCGAGGTCGCGAGATCCGGTGACGCCTGTCGGAAGTTCTTGATGTTTTGCAATCCATCTTGCATGAGAATTAAACCCCTTTATTCCACGATCTGTCGCGCTCCAGGCGCATCCTCCCATGACAGGACGCTGAACATGTAAGCGAGACCGAAACTCTTGAGAGGATGCCCCTGCTTAATCGCTGTGACATTCATGGCTCGCAACCACGGCTTGAGAAAAAGTGACGGTGGATACCAGGGTCCGCGATCATGAACGTCGCAAGAGCGGCGGCCAGTCCAAGATCCAGTTGATATTGGAATTCATGTCTTTCCTTTTTGTCCAACTACGCTCTTAAGCGGTCATCCCAGCGGCGTTGCTGCCTCGCGCAGAGGAAAGGGCCAGATCTTGGGCAGACCGGCTTTGCCATACTCATTAAGCACCTCGTCAAGCCCGGTCATCCACCCACGCAAGCGATGCGATTCGCCAGCCGCAGTCCAACTCCACAAGTTGAAAGCATTTTGTTCCTGAGCCGGAGTAATTCCCAGCACCGAGCAAGCCCGATTTCCGGTAGCGAGACGTTCGCGTCGCTATCCCATCGAATATTTGAGTTGCCGAGCTCACTTCCCATTCGTGAAAATTTCGTAACTCGCCTTTTGTCAGCAATTCGATCCGGGGTGCCGCGAATTCCGCCACGGTGTACAGCGCAACTCCTGTATCGGAACTCTGGGCTATCGTGGCTTTGTCCGTGAAGCAGTCCGTCAAACTGGCCAAGCGCGGAATTGCGCCATTTCGATTGTCAAAGGCGGCGAAGAAACGGCTGATCAGAAGGTCTATGGTTTCTTGCTTTCGGGTTTCGTCCATGCAACACCTAACGCGCATCTGCTGTGATTATTTTGGGCTCTGGATCCAACGCCCTAAGCGCTCGCTTCTGTTACCGGCCTAGTTGTGCGCCCCACGTGTTTACGAGGCCGAGCGGTCTTTAAGTTTTCGCCCAGTCGATTTCAGCCACGGTACTAACGCTGGCGCGCGCTGCCTGTAGGATTTGTATCGTGTTCCGAACCGCTCTTCCATCCAGCGCTCCTCAACCTGAAGCTTGCGCCATAGGGCGACCCAGGCAATAAGGACGCCGAACAGACCTCGCCATTGTCCTCGAGCCAGTGCTGAGCCTATCAGCGCTAACAGCAATCCGGTGTAGATGGGGTGGCGGACGATCGCATAGGGACCGGTGTCAATCAATTCATGGTCATGCTTGATGGTGACTGTGCCGCTCCAGTTTCGTCCAAGGTAAACGCGCGCCCAGACCGCGATTGCCAGGCCCGTCGCAGTAATGAGCACCCCGGTCGCAAATGTCCAGGGTGACCAGGCAAATATTCGCTCGTTAAGAAAGTAACCCGGGACACGATCGGCCCACAGCAACCACCCAGCGACCGTCAAAGGAAGTATATGCAAAAGGCGCGATCGCCAAGGCTCGCGGCGTTCAGTCTGCTTCGTGCCCGCCGCGGAAATTAACCAAAAGAGAGCCCAGGCCGCCCACATGGCGGTGAAAAGGTATCGGTAGAGGAGAGACATGTATAAGTACCCCGCGGCCGCAGCAAAGCAATGTACCTATGTGCGCTGCTTCCAATCCGTTGGCTCCCGAAGTTTTCGCCAACGCGCTGATAACTTGACGACCCCATTCATTCGGTGACGGGGGAGCGATTATTCCTTCGCCGCGTCGCACGACACCGTGCCCGTGGCCAAGAAAGTGAGTTCCTCGTCGGTAAACTTGCCCTGCGCCATAACCCACCTGGCCCGGTGCGCGAGGGCGGCATCGACCACCACCCGGCAGGGTAATGCCTGGCCCAGCAAGGTCGAATCGGGCACAACGTGACTGGCGATGCCTTCCGCCATGAGAGTTCCTACCAATGCATGGGCCGAGGGCAAGTCGGGTGCGGTCGTCAGGACATGCCATTCTTGTTTTTTTTCAGACACGCACCTGTGCTCCATCCGCCGCCGCAAAATGCGCCATCTGGTCTGCGTGAGCCTTCACGAACGACGGGCGCGCGGTGGCACGCTCGACATAGCCGCGGCAGGCGGGAAAACCCGATAGTCCATCGAAACGATCGACGAGGCGCAGAACATCCGCCATCAGGATGTCGGCGACGGAAAAGGTTCCCGCCAACCATTCGCGATTTGCAAGCAGAGGTTCAAGGTGCCCCAGCCGGGATTTCTTGAGGAACTCATCGAACAATTTCCATGCCGAAGTGTCACGCGGTTCGCCGGTAAATATCAATATGGACCATGGCAGGCTCGCCGCTTCCACCGAATTGAGCGCCGAGAATAACCACTGCTTAACTTCGGCGCGACCATGATGATCGGCTGGCATCAGCGCGTTGCTGCGCTCGCCCAGGTAAAGAAGGATTGCACCGCTCTCGAAAATCGACAGGTCTCCGTCAGTCAACCACGGCACCTGGCCAAACGGCTGGTGTGAAAAGTGCTCGGTAGCCCTATTACGGAATGACACACTTTCGACTCGATAGGGCAATTGGGCCTCTTCCAGGGCCCAGCGCACCCGTAGATCTCGCACGTAGCCACGCGGCTTCTGTGGTACCCAATCGAATGTGGTGAGGATAAGGTCCGTCATCGAATGGTGATCTCCTCGTAAGGGTCATGCATTGCCGTCAATGGGCGTCGGCACTTGTGCCTGGGCTGGAGTGGTTGGCGGTACTGGTCAGCGCTCGATGCATATACCGGCCGAACACCCCTCAATCTCCTCGGTCTCCTGATATGGAATCTTGCCTATCGGCACTTACATCGGGTCGCGGCCGTCTATAGGCGCAGACTCATAGACTCGCCAACGGCGAGTGCTTGCCATTTGCAATCAAGCTCCCTGATTTTACCGCGGACCATCCGAATGTCCTCCGCCGTCACCGCCAACATTGGGCATTCGCGAGCTTCGCAAGTTACCCGGTAGAGTTCAAGGATGTCATCGAGAGCTGCGGCTCCGCCAGACCATTCATCGCCTTGCAACACCTCTACTAGGCGTTCCACACCATCGCTGTGCGGCTCGGGACCCATTTGAAAGGTCGCCCTCTCGCCTTGACCTATGCGCGTTAGGAATCCACGTTTCTGCAGGGTGCTTTCGACCGCGTAGTGCACCATATCGTGTGGGATGATGCGCTGCTTCGGACAGTCAATGATTTCCACTTGGCCCTCGCGCATCACGCGCATGTGATCGCACTTTCCGGAGCCTTTGGTAAATGTAATATCCATTTGTGTCCGTTCGCGGTCGAAACCGCTCCGGCTTAGGAACACTAGGGGTCGGAGCCGCCGCAGCAATCGCGTTGCTGTTGGATCGGCGGGCATTTCACCGAACCATACGAACAAAAGACACAGCAATCACCCGGTGCCGGCTTGAGAATTACGTGACAGCCGGGACACTGATGAAAATATATGCACGCGTCGGTGGGCATCGTTTCAATGGTTTGGAGCCCGCACGTGGGACAGCTAAGGACAGATTGGAGAATCAGTTGTGAATTCATAGACTTGGAAATAGCCTGCGGAGTTCCCTCGCCCGGCGAAGGTTTATGCCGCTAGCGCTTTACGCAAAACTTAAGAAACTCCAAGTTGGCTGAGTAGCAGGATCATGTTATGCGCGATCTAAATGCCCAAACCGAAAGTCCGCCCGCAACGATCGCGGCAACACAGGAGAACATTAAAGGGACGGTAAAGGGGCCGATCTGAACCGCCCATCCGGCCAGTACTCGTGCTGCTTGAAGAACGGCCACTAGTGCAAAAACGACGCCTGATACTAAGGGGTAGCCATTGACCATAAATTGCGACCTCGGCTGTAATTTAAGTGCAGTCAAAATCGGTAGCCATTCAACCCGAACGTCACGTCGGTGGCTCGGGCGGTTGTGACTCTTGCTGAGACACCAGTGCACGCCAAAGCCGGGCAAGCATGACCAATCCGGTAATTCCCATGCTCCATGCCAAAAAAAGAAACAGATATCCGCGCGGCCTGGAGTTACCAAGGAGTCCCATCGTGGCGAGCATGAGGTTCCCTATGACTATCAGTACAAGAAACAGAACAGCGCCCCCCTGCAACCAAGCCCGTCCGCCGGAACTATTGGGCTGGGATTCGTCTGGGTCAGCCTGGGTGTTTCCTGACTGTCTAGGGTTTGCACGAGCTGCGCGGCTATTTTCGTCCAGCGCTGATGTTTTATGCATGGATTGCTCTCTTGATGCGCTCGTCAAACTTGGATTTCACGGAGACTCCCTTTTCCCTACCGCCGCGCAGCCATCTCGCTGTATTTGCCCAAGAAGCGGCCCATAGACCGCTCGCTCTGCGAATTTAGAATCAATCCACTCGCCTGATGTGCCTTAAGGCACCAAAATGAACAGTGCACCGATGTTTGTCAAATATGCTCTCAATACGAGTGCCCTTTAACCTGATGATGACCTGCAAGATGCCGATGCGCCGCCGCGACGTTTTGCTGTGGCAGTGTCGGTCTTGCTTGGGGTCAGTTTTCGACCGTGATCACCAGCGCCTGGAGCTTGCCATCCACGGAATGCGTTCCGAACCGCTGTGTCAGTGCGGCCGACGCCGTGTTAGTCGCCTCGGCGAGTCGAGAGGCGTCGCGCGCCTCGATCTCATTTCTGAGCGGCGTGCCCTGACAGTAAGCGATGGCGGGCACATCAGCCGATGCCGCGCGGCTCCGCGCTGTGACGGTGGCTATACGAGAGGGCTTGGTAAATCCACCTTCCGCAAGGTCGCGCTTGATTATCGATCGGCTGTGATAGCCGTGGGGTGTCCGGGCCAGGAACCGGGGCGGGTCTTTGGGAAAGACCGTCTCCAGGGCCAGCGTGACTGTGTCGGCGAATTCGTTCTCTGAGATCCGGTCCCAGACATTGAAGATGAACATGCCGCCTGGCTTGAGCACGCGGCGTGTTTCAGCGAAGGCCTTGGGCTTGTCAGGGAAGAACATCACGCCGAACTGACATATCACGACGTCGAATTGCGCATCCGGAAAGGGCAGTGCCATGGCGTCGGCCTGTTGCCACTGCACGGGGCGCGGCGTACCCAAGCTCGCCGCTTCGTCGAGCATCGCCTGATTCAGGTCGGTCGCCACGATCGACATCGCTTCGTTTTCGATAGTTGCCAGAGCACGTGTCACCACGCCAGTGCCCGCAGCGAGTTCCAATAAACGTGAAACCTTCATCGCCTCAATGCGTCCCTTCAGCTCTGCAGCGTACGGCTCGAAGATCAGAGGCACGAGATAGGTTTCGTAGAGCCTTGGGATGGACCCGTCGAAGACCTTGTCGCTGTCGGACATCGATGTCTCCTACCCTACGGATGGGAACGCTAAGCCCGGCAACCGCACACCGGCATTTTGCCGCGCGGGCGGTGCAACCTGCTCGCGATTAAAGCAGCCACGGCAGATCAGGGTATGGGTTCGGATTCTTCGCAATTGACTATTGCGCAGCCGGGCTAAGTAACGCCCAGCCCCAGCTCGTCATCTAAAGGCTCCAATGGCCGCCCTTACGACCATTAGCCACAATGCCCCGGCAGAAATAACGTACAGGACAAATCTCAGGGGTATGAAATTAAAGGTGCAATGCACCGCGCTGTGCAAGGCCCGGAACGCAAAAAAGATCCACGCCGCAGTGACATACGGGGCATCTACCTGGTTGGTGGCGTACAAGTAGAGCACGGTCGCGTAGAAAACCGTGGGCAGCTCAAACAGGTTCTTGAGATTGTCGGAGGGACTGGACACCCCGGGTGGCGATACCCGGGCCAGTTCCTGAGGGGTCATCTGCTGGGAGTCGAGGCCCTTAGCGAATATGAACGAGAGCCGGCGACAATACATATACAGCCACACCGCAAGCGTCAGAAGCATGGTGGCGAAGAATGGCTGGAAAATGACGGCTTGTTTCATTTGCTCTACCTGTCAGCTGGCGTCCAGGGCAAGTGTCTCCGATTGCTGGACGTGAGCAGCTGGCGGAGCTCGTTGCAGTATGGAGCCAACCAGGGCGTCGCCCGTTCCCGTCGATCGATTGGTACGCCAAACACCGGGCCAGCACATCGCAAATCGGCCATCTGACCGGAGGTAAGGCAGCGAGCGGTTCACTTGGGCTTTATTCGGTAGCCCGACACCGTGAATGCAATGGGCTCACCGCTAGGAGTCCCGCTGTGATCGAAGAAATGAGCACTGCCGCTGCCCCGCATGTCATCGGCCTGCACATGCACTGAAAACGTGAGCTCACCACGGCTTACTAACTTATGTGTCGAGCGATCGGCCGTAACCTCTATAAACCGTCCGGCAATGTGATCGCCCTCGGCAATCCAAGCGCCCATGCCGTTGCTGTCGCTCGTGCGAGGATCACCCGCATCAGGGTTGCTCTGGAGCAAAGTACCGTCCGCATGGAAGATAATCAGGTGCTGCGGAAAGGGGGCTTCAGGGATCGTCACGAGCCAGGCACCGACAATCGGCTGAACCGATCCGCCACTGGTCGGGAGCGTGCCACACCCGATCAACGCGATGGCGCATAGCCCGAGCAAGCCGATGAGGCGGGCGTCTGTGAGTGGCTTCATGACAGTTCGATCACCCGGCGCGCTGTGCGATTGCTGCAAGTCCTGGCCATCCAAAGCGCTAGTCCAGATACTTCCATGTCGAGGCTCCGTCCAGGTGTCGAATGCGTATGTTCATTACTACCGCTGGGTCAAGGTTCCTGGCATTGACACCCACCCGGCCCGAACCCGACCTGTTTACTTCCTCCCAGTGCGTGACGCAACCGCAACTTTGACATCGGACAAACCGGATACTTCTCTCTCCCCATGAATACGATGACTTTGCCCCACGCGCGCCCCGGATCCGGACATCCTTTTGCTTGTAATAAGCCCAGAGCGCTCCGTAGCGCCGGCATATGGAACAGTTGCAATCGGTAAGCGTGCGAGGCGTCCGAGATAAGCCGATTCTTATCGCTCCGCAATGGCAAGACGCTTCAATCATCAGATGATCCCCGGTATTCCTGGCGTCTCGCCAGGGCGCCGGGCAATTACGCTTGAACTTGGTGCTGTATGGTTCACGCGCGCTCCATTGGGCTATTAGAGAGGTGGCATGCGCGAGACCGAAAACGATGCCTCAGTGAGGCTATGCATTGCTTCCTTTGGGCTCGGTTGGATGTTCCGGAAGCACTCCGGCTCGACCGCTCCGGGGAAAGTCGTACCGGACAAACGCTTATCCAAGAGACTGCGCAATACCACACAGTTAGTCGACGACTCTCCGCCAGCCGACAGCCAAGCCATTTTCAACCTCCATGCCAACGCCGATCGCCTGAACCTTGCCGTTCGCCAGCCAGGACACCTTGTAAATATCCCCGATCTTGGTGATGACCAAGTCGTATTCGTCAGAAAACTCACCGCTGTCGTAGAAGTAGCGTACGTGGTAATTGCCGACGAACCCCGACTTCGGCCCGCCTGTTGCGATCCCGGGTCCGCTGTACTTGGTTGAGTACATCCATCTTGCGTTTAGGGTTCCCGGCGCGAGGCTCTTTGTGTACAGCACGAAGCCGATATTCGATCCATCGGGGGATTCTGGCGCAGCAACAACTGGCGTACAGAACGACACCCACAGCAATCCTGTCAGTGATACTGCTGTCAAGCTGGCTCTATACATAGCTCGTCCTCTCCGTATGCCAGACACGATGTTATAAGTCCTAACGCTGCGCATGAATACCCCAAACACTCGCGCTGGCTGCGGCACTTTACCTCTCATGCGCGTGCTCGATACGGTTTTAGGTAGCGGCAATGGGGGCGACTTCATCATAACCGGCGTTCTATTGCGTCCGTTGCGTGATCCAGACGGCCGTCACGGTCAGAGAATGTCCGACCAATTTCGAAATAAGCGCCATTCCAGTACCGCGCTCAAGACCGCGGGTCGAACCCGAAGACGCGCAGTTCTTGGTCGCATCGACAGGCTTTGGCGATACGCGCCGCCCACGCGATGGCTTCCTCGCGCGAGGCCAGCTCCAACACGGTGAAGCCGCCATCAAGCGAAGGCGCCCAAGAATAGCCGCCCATGGCCACCGTCCCGTCAGCGGAGACGAGCACGGGCGGCACGTTCTCATCGATGCCGCCGCCGAAGACGTAGACACCGGCGGCTTTCGCCTCATCAATCACAGCGTGCGCGGCGCGCCCTACCGCTTCCCATTCGCCATCGGCCACTACCATTGCCGCGCTCGGAAAGGAGATCAGGTATTTGGCCACGGTGGTCCTGCTGGAAATTGACCGCAGATCTGAATCCCGTTTGCCGCCGGAGGCGCACGGTCATGCACTGGCCGAGCACGCAGGACAGGAGCCGCCGGCTGCAGTGCGTTATAGGTGGTGGCCTCCGCCATCATGGCTGCGGCGGTGCGCCGGTCCGTAGTTGGCGCTGGTATTCAGATTCATCGTAGTGGCCCTCCGATTTCGCGATGTGCCCGGCGGGATCCATAGTCCACTCCTCATACCCGGTAATTCGGACGAACTTCCCCGTGCCGCCCGGCCCGGTGTTGGTGCCTGTCCAACGCCAGCGGAAGACCGGATGAGCTCCATGTTGATCCATGCGCTCGAGCTTTACGACCATGTCCGGGAAAGCACTCATGAAGGACTGCGCTTTTTTAGCAATCGCGGCACGGCCTGTAGACGGTGGCCCTCCATTGACGATAAGGGATCCATTTTCTGAATAGAACGAAGCCAATTTCGCGGGATCCTGACTGCTCCAGGCCGCTGCGTAGCGTGTTCCCATATCGGTGAGGTCGTTCTTGATGGGTTTCTCCTGGGGGTGGCAGGCAACCGACGCGATTACCGCCGCGCTGAGAAATCCAATCAGGATCACTTTTGCCATGCTAATCCCCTTCATATCAGCGATACAATCGCGCAGGCGGAGCGGCCCTGTTCCGCAGGCAGCGGCCTGCCTTGAGAGTCGAACAAAAGCGCGATCCCTGCAAGTTTTCGGCGGAATCGCCGGTGGGGGGCACCACCGTCGCATCACATCCACCGGGGCTAGCGGTAGACGTCACTTGCGCCATGCGGTGTACCCAAAAAAGAACGCAGCTGTGATGCCGAGCTTAAATAGTATGCTCGTCCAATATGACCACGGCGCCTCAGACCGGCAGTACGAGCGCCATGCGCCTCTGGCCTCGCCCGTGTAAGCCTCATAAGCGCAGAAGCCAAGCAACCCAAGCCCAATCAGAATTTCAATCACTCGGTGAATGGTCGCGGCGGGCATTCGTCTAACGCTCCGCATGAGCGCCGCGGGCACACATGCTTGAGCTTGGCAGTTTATGGTTCACACGGCGCTCGATACGGTTGTCAGGCTGCTGGCGCGCGGTTACGACTTTCGATCAAATGACACCACAATGAGTGTGGTACACATCGAAGCGCTGACCTGAAATTCCCAGTGCTTAACGAAATCTACAGCGGCTTGTGAAGCGCACTCGGCCGTACGGCTAGGGGTCATCGCAACGGAGGTGGCCACAATGTCGCTGACGCCTCCACTGTGATGAAGTGTTACCGCAAGTACCACATGGCCCGAGACCGCTCCGGCGCTGGAGCAGTACCGATCAAGGAAGTCGCTGGACTTGCCCGTGTGTCCGGTCTGATAGTCATTGGCCTTACAGTGCGGTGTCTCAGCGAACGCTGAACCAGAAATCAGGCAGGCAATTCCAGCGCCATATATCGAGGCGAGACCTTTCTTCATTGTGATTCCTCAGCTAAGCAGCCCAACGCTTGAACCGTGCGCGCCGCGGAGATCCACGCTTGAGCTTAGTAGTTTATGATTCACGCGAGCACTCCATGCGATTGCTAGACGCCCTTACGCTATTGAGTAGGAAATTGGAATAGCTTTTGGCGAAGGAAGACTTCCGACGTTTCCACGCGTCCATCAGCAAAGTGAATTTGATACGGAACTCCAGTGAGCGAGGACACCGAGGCGCAGTATCGGATAAAGTCATCGGCAGTCCTTACCCGCGTCCCGGCATGCTTCAATTTTAAACGCAGATGATCCGCAGCGGTCTTGGCGTCGTACGCGGTGCCGTTTCTAACGAACGTTGCGTTGCCGAGTGTTTCAATCGAAGTAATCAGGAAATTGATCTTTTGATCCTCGAGGGACGCCCGGCTACCGGCAAATCCAGGAGTAAAGGCGCCGGCCAATAATAGAACCCAGACACTGCGCACACGGTAGGACCTTGGGCGTCTAACGCTCCGATGAGCGTCCTTGGCACTCAGACCTGAACTTGGCAATTCGTCGTTCAAGCGGCGCTCCATGCGATTGTTAGACACCAAGTATTAACCACGTATAGAGGGCCGAGGATACAAGACTCAAGCAAGTTCTAATTGCGTGGAGAGCGCCCCATCTAATTTGGGGCCGACGGCTCCGCATGAGCGCCGAGCTCGATGCGGTTGTTAGGGCACATTACTTATCCCCACTTCGCCGGGAACCGGTGCCGTTTAGGCGCCTTTGCGCCTGGCGATGTGCGGCGTAAAGAGTGAATGCGGATACTGCGGCAAAGGCTCCAATTGACCAGCTGATCCCAATGGACCTAAGCCATACGTCACTTTGTGACTTCGCCCAAAGCACAAGTAGATAGCCGCAGATACAGAGGAGCCAAGGCGCCGGATTGATGAGTATTGCGGCGTAGCCAGCACTCCGACTGGCAGTGTCGGGTGTCGAGAAGAAGTAAAAATCAACGATGCGAAGGGAATACAAGACACGGGCGATCCACTTGACGGTGATTACGGCCAAAGCCATTCCTGCAAGTGCTGCGATGTTTCCGGTCATGAATGCGGTGGACATATACGATGTGCCCTAACGCTTAAGTTGAGTGGCCGGACACGCTGTTTGAATGAGCGCTGCGGGTGCACGCTGTCCCTGCGTGCACGGAGTGCACTGCCTACGCAGCACGGACCACTCGAGCACGTAGTTAGGTGAGAACATATCGGACGTACGAATAGAGCAAGAAACAAGAGCATAAGAGGATTGTTGCAAAGGTCAGCGCCATGCCTGTGACCCGCAATCCGAACTTCTCGTCGGCTTGACTAACGCCAATAGCGTGCAGGAGCTGCCCTGCTACAAGGCACAGTCCGAGAGCATGAACGAGTTTTGGACTGGCACGTGCAGCCTCAACAAGGGAGATGAGCACAAGAGTCAACGGAACATATTCGGCGAAGTTTGCGTGAACCCGAATCGCCCGAAGCATCGTGGCGTCGCCAGCATCTCCAATGGCGATCTTCTGGCGACGACGAGTTCGAATGGTGCGAATGCTTAGCGCGACAAAGATCAGCGCAAGAATCGCCGCGTACAGTGACGTTATCAGCATGCGTGATATCACCTAACGTTCCGCAGCAGCTCGCGGGAACTCACGCTTGAGCTTGTTAGTCTGTGGTTCACGTGCGCTCGTCGCGGTTTGAGGTGGCATTTATGCGTTACCCAATTCTCCGCACGAGCGCCGCGGGCGCACACGCTCGAGCTGGTTAGTTTATGGTTCACGCGCGGCTCGATGCGGTAGTAGGCATCGGCGGAATAACGTAACCATGACACGCTCTGCCGACACGTGCATCTAGGCCTGCCATAGTGTCCAAGCGCCAATGGCAATGAATCCGAGGCCCGCTGCATAGCTCAGATGTCTTGGCTGGACGTGGTTTGCAAGTACCGCGCCAGCAAGCACACCAATTGCGGAGGTTGTGACAAGGGCCAACGAGGCTGCCAGAAAGACCGTGAGCAGCTTTGACCCTTCGCGCGACGCGAAAAGCAGCGTTGCCACTTGGGTTTTGTCTCCTAGCTCCGCCAGGAACACAGTGCCAAATACAGTTGCGATTAACTTCAGGTCCATCGTGTTCAATCCGTGTGGGGAACGAAGATGCCTAACGCTTCGCATGAGCGCCGCGGGCACTCAGGCTTAAGCTTGGTAATTCATAGTTCACGCGGCGCTCCATGCGGTTGTTAATCCTGCGATATCAGGCAAGGCGCTGTCCACCACGATAGTGCACTGGCGAAAGTCTCCTAATCGAGTCGAATGCAGCTCTGTACGTGTCCACTTCCCACAGCCAAGCCTCCTGCACCTCGTACGTGCGGTTGTATAAGATCCACACGAGGAAATCCCACTCGTAGTTCTTCGCCTTTGGTACTAATGTAACGAAGCTACCTGGTTTTCCACTGGGCCGATTAGCCTTAACCTGATACCGAGCCTTGTTGAACGTGAAGTCATAACCCCTGCGTACGGCAGAACTTCCACGCATAGAAACCGCGTAATTCTCCAAATCAAATCCCACGAGGAGAGCGGCATCTAATTCAGACAACGCTGCGGTGATGTGCGGAGCATTCACAAACGCCTGCTCCCACTCCAGGGCCACCTCGACTAGTTTCGCGCGCAGTGTATGCACGCAGGCCTAACGCTCCGCATGAGCGCCGCGGGCACCGACGCTTCGGGTTGGTGGTTTATCGTTCATGCGGCGCTCCATGCGGTTGTTAGGCGGGGGCGAGCACGCCTGCTTCGCGTTGGGCGTCTCATTGCCACGAGAAGAGCACACTGTCGCCGAGGGCGCAATTCATTTGAGATCCTTGAGCTCTGTAATAATCAAATGTATCGGGCTGGTACCGATGTTTTCCGTCCAATGGGTGATGGGATCACGGTAGATGACCGCTCCTGTTTTTAGCTCGCCATCAACGGAACTGCCATCAGCCATGTGGCTTCGGACCTTGCCTCCGGATATGACATAAATGACACAGGCGGGATGGGAGTGAACTTGCTCCTTCCGGCCAGGGGTCAGCATAGTCTCCAAGACGCGCACCGAAGCATTGTCGAGCTTCACTTGCACCGTCGTCGGGTTTGCGACAGCGGCATCTTGAGGCAGTGCTGTTCCGGAAGTCAGTAGCGCTAATACAACGCATCTGGCAGTCAACAGAACTGCGTGTGCTTTCATTTGGGCTCCTGGAACGCTATGGCTGCCGCCTAACGCTCCGCATGAGCGCCGCGGGCACTCGGGCTTGCGCTTCGTAGTTTATGGTTCACGCGGGCGCCATGCGGTTGTTAGGGCGCACAAATCGTATCGTAATAAGGAACGAGAGCGCGGCCGTCATCGCCGTAAAAGTTATGGACCAAATGCTATAGATATATCCGCACCATGCTTCGATGGGAATTCCCAACACGTATCCAGTAGGCTTAGGGATGCCGCCGGTGATTATGACCGGCCGCCACTGAGTGGGGGGCCAATGTCTAATGGCACCGATCAATACCTCAGTAAGTCCCGCTAAGCCAGGCACTATCCAAACAGGCGTGGATCCCAAACGCCTACCAAACAAAAATGCCAGGGGTAAGCCACACTACTGAGTCGATTAGCCAAATGGGATACGCGGCGATCGATAGAAGGTGATTCGCGATACTTCTTCCCGGGCCAAATGGCGATGCCCACAATAGCGTTGGTCCTAGTGCGGCCCACAATATTGGTCGAAGCAGATTGAGCCAAGAGTACTGGTTAAGAGGCGGATAAGGTCTGCCACTCAATGCGATTAACCTCCAAATCCCTAACAGGCAGGACAGGAATATTGCGGGGGTAGTAAACACTCAGGAGGCGTTCGTGCGACCTAACGCTCCGCATGAGCGCCGCGGGCACTCATGCCTGAGCTTGGCACTTTACGGTTCACGCGGGCGCTGCATGCGGTTAGGCGTCTGCATATAGCTGTACCCCGTAGTGAACGCAGTGTCGGCGAGAGAAGCACTTCGGCAACGACTTACAGGAGAATCGCTTTAGGCATCGCGGGTACCGAAAGAAGAATGCCTGATCTGCCGTCATGGCAACCACAGTGGCCCAACACAGCAGCCCAAGGACGAGGAGCGTGGAAGCAACCTGACGTAATGCAGCAAATGTATTAAGCCCAAGGCCGATGCCAAACAGCGAAAGTGCCGCTGCCAGCGCCGCGATGCCCACCCGAGCCGTAATTCGGTGTCGCCGCCACTGTGCTGCGTAGGTGGACATGACGCCTAACGAGCCGCATTAGCGCCGCAGGCACTCACGCCTGAGCTTTGGCAGTTTCTGGTTCATGCGGCGCTCGATGCAGTTGTTAGAGGGCTTATTTGCGACCGGCTGTCTGGGCCCACCAGTAGAATCGACGAAACCCCCTGGCCCCCAAAATCAGCCAAAGAGCAATCGCGATCTGCGCGGCGTAATAAGCAAGCAAGTGCATTATTCCCGCCGTGTCGTCCAAGTGGGCGACCGCGCTATGTAGCATCAGTAAGTCGCGCGCGAGCCCCGGTATCGACGTTGAAAGTAACCAAAGCCCGATAAGCGCGCAGCCCATGGTAAGCCACTGGTCGGCCGTGGTGAGGGAAGAGGTCGACGTAACCGCTCGGGATGAAAGAAGCCTGCGCGCTATGGTCTGAGGGAAAAACCAGAGAACCAAGACCAGGAGGATCAGCAAAGGCAGAGATTAGGAGCGCGACCGGTACGTCACCTCTAGAGAAAAGCGACAGCGCGATAGTGCCGCCGTAGAGCGCAAGCCATATCGCAAATAGGCGAGTAGCGACGGCGATTATCTGATGAGGTGTCACTCAGAGCCCTCTAACGCCTAAGTTGAGCGGCGAGCTGCAAACACAAAATCTTTGCCACTGTAGTCCCCCGGGTCCGCTCCAACGTAAGTTATATGACGGCAACGCCTACGGGCAGTCCTGGTAGATCGAACACACAAACAGAAGTCCGTAAATGACGAGCCATATCGACATGACGAAGCCACCAAGCACGCATAGCGCAAAGCGCACGTGAGAGATCTGCGAGATTTTCCATAGGAATGGTATTCCTAGCGCAGCGGAAACAACAATAGCGCAGTAGAGAAACAGAGTACTGGCCAAGCTTGGCATAGCCCTACAAATGGCAATGATCGCCGAGAACGCCGCGGTTGGGATGACAAATGCTCCTGCAATTAAGCCGAGGGTCCGCCAAAGCCGAGTACCCATTGTCGTCATCTAACGCTCCGCGTGAGCGCCGCGGGCACCCATGCTCGAACTTGGCGCTTTATGGTTCACGCGAGCGCTCGATGCGGTAGTTATGCGGCGAGCCCTCGCCACAGTGCGCGTAGCTGACCTCAGTTTGTATAGTATTTGCATGAGGAGCCTTCGTGCCGCCACGCCACGATCTTCCCTGCACTGTTCACGTCCCAGTAAATAATGCAGTCGCCTCCCTTCTCGACCCTTACTTTATAGGTAGTAAGCCCGCTCGAATTTGGTCCCTGCGCGTCCTCAATAAGCCTACCCGGAACCGCCGCGTAATCTGTCCAGTTGTCACCTATCCAAGAGTTGAGTT
Organism: uncultured Gammaproteobacteria bacterium; assembly: GCA_963717335.1. Classification (GTDB taxonomy): domain Bacteria; phylum Pseudomonadota; class Gammaproteobacteria; order Steroidobacterales; family Steroidobacteraceae; genus FEN-1191. The sequence continues at coordinate 30,734 of CAVQVZ010000009.1, forward strand.
TCGTATCGAAGAACGTGCAGCCGTATGCTGCAACGGTCGCTACTACCAAAGCGACGCAGTGCGCACGCTTCAACAGATTAAGCCGCATAACGATCCGCATGAGCGCCGCGGGCACCCACGCTTGAGCTTGGCACTTTATGGTCCACACGGGCGCTCCATGCGGTTGTTAGGCGGCACTTGCATGCGATACCCCATGGCGAATCCTATAGCGAGTCCTGCATTGGCCAGACTTCAACAACGCCATTTGCGATCGCGCAAGGCACTCCCGAAACCATTCGTATAGCGTCATCAAGCGTTGCGGCTTCGACCACAGCGAAACCAGCAACCGGAAGAGCCGCGCGCATATAAGCACCAGATTGCGTACGCACCCCGCCTGCTTGATGATTTCTCACTTGTACAGGCTCCCCAGCCACTCCCATCACCGCACCGGCTTTTACGAGCTTCGCATCTTGAGCATGAGCCTCCTCTCTCAATGACTTAGGCGTACTGTCGTAGCCCTCGCGGTTTCCATATCCGATGGTAAGGAACTTCGGCATAAGCACCTCGCAATTGATTCGGTTATGGACAGGCCGCCTAACGCCTGAGCTTAGGCGCGCCGAGTGAGCGTAGCGAACGAGGGTATCCCGGCATGCGTAGCAAATGCCGGGGCGACGCCTGGAGGGATCTGTTAGCCGTCATCAATTCCGCCACCAAGCTATGCTCTTTCGTTGATGGTTCCAATAGACATTTATTGGATCGCACTGACCTCCGTCGTCCAAAGTTAGAGCCGATGCATGAGGCGAATTCACGCAACCGGGAAGGTGTCCGCCGTCAGTTGTGCATGACAGAGGGACTACGGATAGATGTGCTGGGGTGGCGCAGATTGCTGCTTGTATCGATGCGCTAACCGCAAAGTCCACGAAATTCATGTGGAAGCGCGTGCCACCGCTGTTTATGCCCACAACAAGTACTACGCCAGTCTTAGCGTAGCCAACCGCCGCAGCATCAGTATTCCCATCACCGTCAAAGTCTCCCGTCGATAGTGTCGAAGCGTCCCAACGGACGTCTGGGCGCGCGCGATTAAGTGTCTTCAAGAAGCTGTCGTCCGGCGAGGCCGTGACCCCGACCCCCGTGACACATGCGGCGATAGAGACGAGGGTCAGTGCGACGCGTTTCATGACCGCTAAAGCTCGAGATCAGGCGCGCTGAGTGAGCGCAGCGAACGAGAGTACCCTGGCATGCGAAGCAAATGCCGGGGCGACGCCCGGAGCGAGTTGTTAGGTGGCATAGAGTGCACTTCTGATGACGATTGCGACTGCAGTCTGTTCGGACATAGACACGGGTTCGTAATCTGCCTGCAGAAAGATTCGCGTTGGGTTGCTTCCAGGGTAACGGGGCACTACGTGTACGTGAAAATGTGGCACGTGCTGTCCGGCGTCAATACCGTTGTTCTGAAAAATGTTAAGGCCCGTTGCGGCGAAAGCGCGTATCAGAGCCCTTCCGAGGAGGGCGGCCTCGATATGAACCGCGCCCACAACGATTGAATCAAGGTCCGTCACTGTTACGGCGTGTTGGACAGGGATAACCAAAAGGGCGCCCTTCTCGTATTGGCGCAGATTAACAAGCGAAGCGACAGTTCCGGTACGGCGAATAATTGCGCATGGTCTTGTACCGGCAAGGTAGTCACAAAAAACACACGCCTCCGCAGATATGTCGGTAGATGCCAAAGGGTACCTGTAGCCTATGCCACCTAACGCTCCGCATGAGCGCCGCGGGCACCCATGCTTGAACTTGGCACTTTATCGTTCACGCGGCGCTCCATGCGGTTGTTAAGAGACGCCTCACTTCGCTGCCTCTTGCAAGAGCGATGACAGTTGAAGAGCCTGCTGACGCGTGAGTTTATAGGGCATCATGCTGGCGCCGAGCGCCGCCTTCGAAACGAGCGTAAGGCCCACGAAGTCGTCATTCGAGTTGGTATTTTCCAACGTAGCTACCTTGATGGTGCGAGTGGCCGTCTGGAACCGGTCCAACGTGACTTCCCCTACCTCTCGCTTGATCGAAGCCCCTAAGAAGGCGCCGGTCCAGCTTCCATATTTGATGCGTTTGAATAGGAAGCTTCCGGCAACGAGGGCGAATATGCCGACGAAGATGAATTGAAATGGGTCCATGCGTATGCCTTTAGCGTCTCCTAACGCTCCGCATGAGCTCCGAGCGCGCCTACGCCTGAGTTTGGCAGTCTATGCGCGGCGCTCGATGCGGTAGTTAGATGCGAGCTGGACACTTAATACCGCCAAGCACTAGATAGGTGAATTTCCTTTCCTTCGGCAGGTAAATTGCCGAGATAACACAATTCTCTGGAATCCACATGTCAATGAAGCTCTTTTCCGCTTCAGGAGATATTGGGTAGAGGTGGCCATTAAATTCTATGCTGCGATTCGGCCCTAAGCCCTTACCTTGATACTGGAACCAATACTTGGCGGGTCGCTTCTGCAGGTCAACGTATTTCTTTAGAACACTAATATTCGCGTCGAGGTCGGCCTTCATCGCAGCGACAACCGCTTGCTCTGGCACCCAGTCTCCCCCGGGCGGGTTAAACCATGCCTCATCCGGGGAAGCGCCGCCAGGAATGGCCACGATGAACATCAACGCCACGATGAGATGTCTGGCTCGCACCTAACGCTCCGCATGAGAGCCGCGGGCACTCACGCTCGAGCTTGGCAGTTTATGGTTCATGCGGCGCTCGATGCGGTAGTTAGGCATCACAGGTAAATGCACCCTATTTGCTAGAGAGTCATGCTGGCGATTTATGGCGGTTCCACACCACAAGCGCGGCCAATAAACCAACGGCTAGCAATCCATGCAAGGCAGTCGCGCCTAGTAATAGTGTGGGATGGGTCGAAACGGGCTGGGCCAAAGCCAGCGTGACACAGGCGACGCTGTTGTAGGTGAGAAGGGCGGCGGCAACCCCGAGGCTCACCCGGGAAATGGGTGTCGCTCGGGCGTACCCGCATGCGATACCCAAGGCCAGTAAGCCGCCGCCCGCGAGGCGAGCAATAACCAATCCCGTTACCGGCAAAGGTGACCCCAGGAGGAGCGAAACGAGCAGCGACGGAGTAATCAGCAGGCCCAGCCCGGCCAGAACTTCCAGAACTGCGCCAATGCTGAGAAGTCCTGAGATCCAAGCGGCTGCCTTCATGCGTGAATCCTAAGCAAGGGACTAAGTGAGAATGGTCGAGCCTGCATACTGTGACGCCCAACGCTCCGCATGAGCGCCGCGTGCACTCACGCTCGAGTTTGGTATTTTATCGTTCACGCGGGCGCTCCATGCGGTTGTTAGGTGCGCGGCCCTTAATTCGTAGTGGTGTGGCTTGCATGGAGCGTGACGACTTTATTGTCAATGAGCCGAACGATGAGAATGCTGGCCACATCGAACTCCCCCCTCGTGCCAATGTAAGTGAAATTCAACGTGCCGTCTCCATTTTGAGTCGGCGAGCCGAATTGTCGTTTTAGTGCATCGAGCGAAGTCCCAAGCCAAACACCATGGTCTATGTGGATGCGCCGAAATCTCTTGGGTAGTTCGGGGCAGTCGTCCGTCGCGGGCGTTCCACTAGGAATAACTTTCGCCACTAGGCTGTCTATGTACTTGCGACCACCGAGTTCGCTCGATGTGAGCCACAGGCGTTGCACTTCCTGCGGTAGAGTGAAGCAAACCCACATTACAAACGCCGAGGCATCGCCTCTTTGGCCGACCGGAGCGGGGCCCAACACTGAGGCATCAGCAAAGGTACTCGATTCCAAAGAAATGCTTAATTTTCCAAGGGAAACGCTTGTTGCGGGTTGAACGCTAACGCGTGTTTCCTTTAGGGATTCCAGTGAGGGGATTGTGGGCGGCGGCACGTCCGCCACCGCTTGCCTCATGACCAGAATTGCCGCCATTGCCACGAGTCTGCGCATGCGAACCTAACGCCCGAGCTGAGCGCGCCGCGCGCAAGCGCCATGACAGGGCGCTTTATCGGTCACGGCTGCGCTCCAGCGAATTGTTAGGCCTCTTAGAACAGGACACGATATTTGGGCTCACTTGAGGTCTCTCTTCATTACTAGACCAAAACCGAATCGCATTTGCTTCTCGCCCAGTATCTCGAACCCACACTTCTTGTAGAAGCCCTCAGCGTGGGGATTACCCATAACGTGGATTGATTGTGCTCCGCTGGCCTTTGCCTCGACAGCACAGCGCTCGACCAGCGCGGAACCAATGCCACGTCCCCAAACTTCCGGTTCAACGAACAATGCGTCCAGCTCAGCATCACCGTCATTACGAGGCACAATAGCGGCCCATCCCTTCAGGGAACTCGTTACCTCCGCCACGAACACGCCACCCAGTTCAATTTGTCCGCGCGGAAGTTCCACCGCGTCCGGATTCGCAATCAGCGCGGCCCGATCATCGGGATTGTTGAGAGAGGCGCGCCATTGAAGCGCTTCCAAGGATTCCCGCTCTGCCGCCACCGCGAGCCGAATCTTTACCTGTGCCACCGCCATAAGGAGAGGCCTAACGCTCCGCGTGAGCGCCGCGGGCACCCACGCTTGAGCTCGGCAGTTTATGGTTCACGCGCGCGCTCGATGCGGTGGTTAGACCGCTCCAAATTACCTGATAAGAGAGTCCAAATAACGTGGATCGAGACCTGCATCTCGATAGTACTTCCGACAGAGTTCGAGAGCCGTGAATCCGTCTTCGTAGGCGGCCAGCCCGCCTCCCGCCGGCTTGTCCAAATAGATAAGGGCTCCTTCAACTGCAAAGAAGATCAACGCGGGCTCCGGAGAGTCTTCGGTTATCACGAGCGTATGAGCTTCTCCAGCCGGCTCATAGATGAAAGTGCCAGGCTTAGCGATCCAGTCGTGTTCGAGGTACCGCCAGTGACCTGCGATCGTGTAGCCGCGCACAGTGCCGACGTGGTAGTGAACGCCCAGCTGCGCACCGGGCAAGCCCTTCAGTAGGGTGCTGAAGCCCCCTGAAGTGACGTTGAAGCAACACGGCTGTATCCACACGCCTTCGGCATAAGGTACCCACCGACGCTGGTCGTCAACATCGATGTTCGCGACAAAGTGACCGCGATTTCTCTGAGACGCATCGAGACCATCCGTGAAGTTACTGAATGCGGTGATCGGCATGATGTGGCTCCTGATCTTTAGGAACAATGTGGTGAGGCCATTCTTCGCGAGGCCGATTTGTACGCCATAATTCCGGAGTGGTCTAACGCTCCGCATGAGCGCCGCGGGAACTCACGCTTGCGCTTGGTAGTTTATGGTTCAAACGCGTGCTCCATGCGGTTGTCAGGCGTCATTGGGTGGAATGCATTCCTGTCACACGAACCAGCACTCGCGCCCACAGACCCGCCAATGGCAATCCAATAATTATCCCCAGTGAAGCGAAGAGCAGCCGGCCCTTCGCAGAGCATCGCCAAGGTGCACTCGGTGAGAGATGAGCGGCGCAGTTCGTCATGCCGAAAATGTAACCGACTGTAATTGTTACGGCCGGAACGAGTATGACTACACTCACAATCAAAGCGAACACAAGCAACACCGGGTGTCTTCCACGCGCCGGGATAAGGGGCGACGCTAAGTTTCCGTCCGCGCGGCTGAATCGGCGTGACACGTAGAGCCAGTACAACGCTACCGCGACCCAGAAGGTGACTATGGCGGCGAATTGAATCATGACGACTAACGCCTGAGCTGAGCGCGCCGCTCGTAAGCGCACTGAAAGAGCACCTGTCCGTTCACGGCTGCGCTCCAGCGATTTGTTAGGCGGCTCGCGCTGCCCGTCAACAGAACTGTCACGACATGAGCCCGACGCTCTCGGTCATTCCCGATTACACGCGCCGGGTGATTTCCAGGCGGAAGCGGTCCCTCTTTCCTGATTCGAATCATGGATTACGAGGGCAAACGCCCGCCGAAGTGCCGTACCTGTCACGTTTAGTTGCATTGGAATATTGGGTGGTACTGTCATTACCTCTCCGGTTCGAGCCATGCTAGTGCCAGCCGGTGTCTCCAGACACTGCTCTCCCGCCAACACATACCAGCCTTCAGGGCCCGGGTGTGTATGCACCCTCGATTTATCGCCCGGACGCATGACAGCATATGAGAGAACCGCACTATACTTCTTGGCTAAAGGAAGCTGCAGTGGGCCGATTACTGCGATCACTTCGCCCCCACGCGGAGGGTCGTTCTTGGGGCCAAATTCAGAGAGCCACACTCGTCCATCTTCCTCCACAACAAGTCCCGTCGCGCTCTTAGCCGCATCTGCCGCTCTTTTGCTCTCAAACGTGCTGAGATGCCAGAAAACGGTCGGTTGGCTGAATTGGAGTCCCGCAACCGTTCCGACGTTGAAGCAGCCAAATTCGGGCCGCGTCTCGCCCGCCGACACGTCCACGCACGCCACTTCAGTCAAGGGCTCGTCGGCAGTGGTGCTGGGCACCTGAGCTTCCTGGTTCACGGCCGTCCCGACTTGCAAAGTCAGGAGCGACGATAAGACCATCCCGACGGTGACAATGATTAGAGTTTTCATCATGTCCGAGCCTCCGAAGGACGTTCGTACGCGCGATTTTGACTAATCAACGCCGCCTAACGCTCCGCATCAGCGCCGCAGGCACTCACGCTTGAGCTTGGTAGTTTATGGTTCACGCGTGCGCTCCATGCGGTTGTTAGGCGTCATTTAGGATCGTATGTGACCTAATGAGACCATCATCACAATTATCCACCCGATTGCGGTGCCCCAAAAAACACGGACTGCCCATCTAAGATTGTCGGGCGTGCGATAAGCGCGTGCTAGCTCCGGGGCTCTTGCGTATCCACCAAATCGCCTATGCACCCATATTGATATAGAGAGGCTCAAAATAATTAGGAACGTAACGGCCCGACTGCCGCCATTTATCCAGGCCAAAAGGTATGCAGGAAATAAGACGGAGCCCGCTATTAGGACTACAGCACCAATCAACAGCAATAGCATTGTACTAATCTGAATCTCTGCGTCGGTACAGGCACTCTCCGGCTCACTGCGACTGGAGCGAGATAAATTCTTCGCATATAACCGAAGAAAAAGAGCGTCAACGGTGCGATTTAACACAACGGGAAGGTGCTCGATTTGAGTAGAAATGCACGGGATGACACCTAACGCTTAAGTTGAGCGGCCCCAAGGCTGCCGCGTCCAGGCGCCGAGCGCCCACAATTGATCCCGCGCGCGAGGCGCATGTTCGGTGCTTTCATGGGCCGCTCGAACGCACTGTTAGGCCTCATTTGGGCGTGCCGCGCATGAGCACCCAGCATCCTTTGCCGAGGAATGCACCACCAATTACTGCTGCGACTAGAGATGGTCCGAAAACGGCAATTGCCCCTAGCCCGGTGTCGGGAACGCGGTGCGCAAGAAAATATACCCAAATTATTGAGCCTCCGAATGCGGTGAGCGCCAAAGCACACCAACGAAGGGCAGAAGCAAGTGAAAAGTCACGCATATCATGTGGATCGGCCCGGGCCGAGGCGCCGCCCAGCCATACAACGCAACCACCAATAACCACCGTGGCGAGCCCCTGGGTGGGGGCGACCCAAAGCGCTACAAGGCACACTGCAATGTACGCGATCCCCAAGATCTGCCACCAGCGATTCATTAATGAGGCCTAACGTTCCGCATGAGGGCCGCGGGCACTCATGCCTGAGCTTGGCAGTTTATGGTTCACGCGGCGCTCGACGCGGTAGTTAGAGGGGAGCTTTCCCACCGCCCACGTCACAAGCGGTAAAGTCCCAATAAGCTTGAGTTGATCGAGCATGGTGACTACCTGATGTCGCACCGGGCTTTGCGCGAATCCGGAGAAGGCCGAGTGTAGGTCTAAAAGAACTCCGAGGCAGGTCATGGCCAGTGCGACCGCGACGCCATGTCGCCCGTAGAGGAGTCGAAGTACGCAGGCAAAGGGTACCGACACAAGAAACACGGCCAGAGCATGGTGGAGAGACAGCCAAACTAGAATAGCGTGAACTCGGGACGAGAACATAGCATCCCACCACGGAGGGTCGAGTATTCCAATCGGAGAGGCAATGCCATAGACGAGCGAGATCTCATACAGCTCGAAGAGCACCAACGCCGCTATGATTAGAAGGGCAGTTCGCATGGGTGCTCCCCTCTAACGCTCCGCATGAGCGTCGCGGGCAATCACGCAAGAGCTTGGCACTTTATGGCTCACGCGGCGCTCGATGCGGTTGTTAGTGGACCAGCCTGTCGTAGTCTGCATGTGAGCCGATCCAGAACCAAACAATGCCGTCTTCCATTTCCTTACCGAGAACTCGGTATTGGTTTCCGACTCGCGCCGACCACAATGAACCCACCTTCTTGAAGTGCAGTGACGGATGGCGAGAGTCACTCTTGAGCAGTGCGAATTGCTTATCCGCTGCGGCTCGGATCTCAGCGGGCATGGATTGGTAGAGCGCCCAGAACTTGGCCGACGCGACATGCTTCAAAGAGGTCGTGTCCGCCCTGCGGTGTAATCGGCCTGTGCCTCGGAGCTAAGCTTATCGAGTTTGCCGGATCGGGAGTCAGCCTCAATCTGGGCGTCCCAGCCCTTCCAATCTTGGTCCAGCATCCAATCCCGCAGCTCCGAAAATTCGTGCGCGGAGAGCTCACGGATCTGCTGTTCAATATGTTCAATCTTGCGCATGGCCGACACCTCTCAAGCAGTATACCGCGGAGCCCAATGCACCCAAAAACGCTCGTACTATGGGGTCCGCTAACGCTCCGCATGAGCGCCGCGGGCACTCACGCTTGAGCTTCGTAGTTTATGGTTCACGCGAGCACTAGATGCGGTTGTTAGGCGCCATATCGGCTCGTGCACCATGGCTCCCAGATACCACTTTCCTTCTTCAATATCGACATAGATGGTTTGCCATTCAAGAAGGAAATCAAAGCTCGCGACAGCTCATCACTGGGAGTTGCCTCCGGACCAAAATTAAACGCTAGGGCGAATGAGCCTTGCGCCCGGGAGTCAACTTTCGAGCTGAAATTCAACGTTACCGTTTCATAGCGAACCCCTCGGATGGGGCTACATCCCTGAAACGAAAGGTGATACTTCCTTCCGAGCACGCTGAGGTCAATTGTGTCGACAACCCCGGATATTAATAGGAATTCGGCGCTATCGTTTGAGGCGACAGTGACAGTGATGGTAACGGCGCCTGCTTCCGTCGGAGCAGGACCTATGGTTCCAAATGCCTGCGAGGCCAGAAGCAGCGCGGACATTAGAAAAAAGGAGCGATAAGGCATTGGCGCCTAACGCTCCGCATGAGCGCCGCCGGCACTCAGGCTTGAGCTTGGTAGTTTATTGGTCACGCGTGCGCTCGATGCGGTTGTTAGAAGCCACTACTTACACCATTGCTGTTCGCAAGGCACGCCGTCGTGATCCCCGTCCATCTTCACCCCAGGACAGGTCTTCAGAAAGTACCTCGCTTCGGTGCAGGAGGTCATCTGGGAGCAGAGCACGCGGCCATCGCACCTAAAGGCAGGCGCGTTTTGCGTGGCCTCAAACAGCGAGTTGACGTGTGGGGCGGCCTGACTCGCCGCCGGTGATTGTCCGCTGAGCTGCGAACGGGCGACGTAGATCTCGTAGCCTCTCCAAGCCAGGACGCCCACGATCAGAACAATGATGATTTGGCGCATTCAGGGCGATGGGGCTGCGTGGCTGCTAACGCTCCGCATGAGCGCCGCGCGCACTCACGCTTGAGCTTGGCACTTTATGTTCACGCGAGCGCTCCATGCGGTTGTTAGACAGCAGGACCCGAATCCTTGCGGATACGGGTCCAGTCCAGATACGCGCTTAGGGCTGGCCACTGTGCGATTCTATTCCGTAGTGCATTGCGCTCTGCGATCAGCCAACCTGCAATTAGCGCGGCCCCGGCGATGATGCCTGGGTGAAACCCATAAACAACGCCAAATACAGCGACAATTAAGAATACGCATCCCATTTCCACCAGGACGATCTCGAGACGGCGAGCGTGCTTTAGTCCATCTGCAGATTGGAGCTGTATCCAGCGGGCGAGCACTAGGCGGGTAGACGCTGGGATGACCTCAGTCATGCTGTCTAACGCTTGAGCTCAGGCGCGCCGAGCGAGCGCAGCGAACGAGGGAACCTCGGCATGCGAAGCGAATGCCGGGGCGCGCGCTGGAGCGAGTTGTTAGGCGTAGATTTATTCAATGCACCGTGTACCTGTTATCCAGCGCACGAAGCGATTCCACATGCCGGGAAGTAAGCTCTGCTAAGAGCATCGCCGATTCCATCGGGTATATGCGAGCCGTACTCGACCTGTTTGTTTTGCCGCTGGGAAAGCCGCGTCGAGTACGTGGTCACGATAGCGATATCCACGATTGTTCCATGGATCTGACACGACCAAGAACCAGGGTGTCGTTCGCTACCTTCGACAAGAGCCGCTGGTATATTTGATCGTGCGCGGCGTTGACCCGAGCGAGATGCGCCGAAGCGCACACGTTCATGCCCTTCTGATCCTTCGCAACTTTAAAACAGGCATCAGTTGCTGCTTTGTCTGTGGCGGAAGGCGCAGCCCCCATAACCGGTAAAGTAACAACTGCCAATAGGCAGAAAGAGCGCTGGCCGCATAAATCTACGCCTAACTACTAATAGGCGACCGAAGTGGCGCCTTATAAAGCGCCACTTTGGGCGTATAACATGGTTGGGAATTTGTAACCACTTGCGCTTACTACAGCACTGTCTAATTAGGGCGTCAACTGTATCCTCTGCATTATGCAACCTGTTCTTTTCTTCCATGGCCGAACCCCCGCGCCTCCTCGATCAGCTTCGTAACCAGGTCCGTCTTCGCCATTACAGCTATAAGACGGAGCAAGCGTACGTCGCATGGGTGCGTCGTTACATAGTCTTCCATAATCGCAGGCACCCAGCTTCGATGGGCGCTCGGGAAGTGGAGGGTTTCCTTTCCTACCTGGCCTCTGAGCGCAATGTGGCAGCGGCAACGCAGGCCCAGGCGCTGGCAGCCATTCTGTTCCTGTACAAGGCCGTCCTAGGGACGGAATTGCCGTGGCTGGAGAACATCGTCAGGGCTACAAGACCGCGGCGCCTTCCGGTCGTACTCACCCCAACGGAAGCGCGCGCCGTCATCGGGCATATCGAGGGACCCCAGTGGCTGGTTGCTAACCTCTTATACGGCAGCGGCTTGCGGGTGCTCGAGGCACTGCGCCTGCGGGTAAAGGATGTCGACCTTCGGATCCAGCAATTGACGGTGCGGGATGGCAAGGGAGGCAAGGACCGAGTGACGATGGTGCCGGCCGCTCTGGTGGCACCCCTTACCGTACACCTGGCGCGGATCAGGGAACAGCACGAACTGGCCAAGGCCCGCGGATTTGGCGGCGTCGAATTGCCTTTTGCACTGGAACGAAAATATCCGCAGGCCCATCTCGAATGGGCGTGGCAGTATGTGTTTCCATCGGCGCAACCCTGCGCCGATCCGCGTTCTGGCGTTCGTCGCCGGCATCACTTGCGGGAAGCGACGGTGCAGCGGGCCGTACGTGCGGCGGCACGACGGGCGGGCATCATGCAGTCGGTCTCACCACACACCTTTCGCCATAGCTTTGCGACCCACCTTCTCGAGGCAGGCTATGACATCCGTACCGTCCAGGAGCTGCTCGGCCACAAGGATGTGTCAACGACGCAGATCTACACTCACGTCATGCAGAAGGGTGCGAATGCGGTGCGCAGCCCGCTGGACCGCTAACTACGTCCGCCAATTCGCCTGCAGGCTTACTCTACCGTGACGCTCTTGGCGAGATTGCGCGGCTGATCCACATCGGTCCCGCGCAGAATGGCGACGTGATACGCGAGCAGCTGGAGTGGGACCGTGTACACGATCGGGGCCTGGAAATACCCCACGTGCCTGGGCATCTGGATCACGTGCACTCCGTCACTGGAGTGAAAGCCTGAGTCCGGATCGGCAAACACGTACAGCTCGCCGCCGCGCGCCCGGACTTCCATCAGGTTCGATTTGAGCTTCTCGAGCAACTCGTTGTTCGGGGCAACGGTGATGACTGGCATGTCCGCATCCACCAGCGCCAGGGGGCCATGCTTGAGTTCGCCGGCCGCGTAGGCCTCGGCGTGGATGTACGAGATCTCCTTGAGCTTGAGGGCCCCCTCGAGCGCCACGGCATGCAGCGCGCCGCGGCCCAGGAACAGGGCGTGCTGCTTGTCCGCAAAACGCTGAGCGAGTTTCTGTATTACCGGATCAAGTTGGAGGGTCTTTTCGATCAATGCCGGGCAACTCGATCAGCCGGCTGACCAGGCCCCGCTCGCTCTCGGCATCGCCGCCGTTGTGCCGGGCCAGCGCGATGACCAGCATTCCCAGGGCGGAAAGCTGGGTCGTGAACGCCTTGGTGGAGGCGACACCGATCTCAGGACCTGCCCGCGTCAGCATCACCAGGTCGGCTTCGCGGACCAGCGAGCTTTCCGGGACATTGCAGATCGCGAGCGTCGCGAGGTACCCGAGCTGTTTGCCCAGCCTCATCGCGGCTAGCGTGTCGGCCGTCTCTCCGGATTGCGAAATCGTGACCAGCAGTGATTTCTTTTGCACGACCGGATTGCGGTAGCGGTATTCGCTGGCAATTTCCACGCGACACGGTATGCGGCAGTATTGCTCTATAAAATACCGGGCCACGATGCCGGCATGGAAGCTGGTGCCGCAGGCGACGATATGCACCCCTTCCGTGCGCGCAAAGACCTGCGCGGCGTCGGGGCCGAACGCTGCTTCGAGCAAGTGCCCGTTGGCGACGCGTTCCTGGAGGGTGTCGGCGACCGCTCGGGGTTGCTCGTGGATCTCCTTGAGCATGTAGTGCTCATAAGGGCCCTTCTCGGCGGCATCGGCCGACAGTTCGCTCTCCCGTACCGGGCGGCTGGCATGATTACCCTCGCGATCGAAGATGCGCACGCCTTCGCGCGTGATCTCGGCCACGTCACCCTCTTCCAGGAAGGTGAAGGTTCGGGTGACCGGCAGAAGCGCGGCGACGTCCGAGGCGATATAGTTTTCGTGCGAGCCGAAGCCGACGACGACCGGACACCCCATGCGGGCGAGGATGATCCGGCTCGGATCCTGCTGGCTGATGACGGCAAGCGCATACGCCCCTTCAAGTTCCACGACCGTGGCGCGCACCGCCTTGAACAGGTCGGCCAGGCGTTGCATATGAAAGTGGATCCGGTGGGCGACCACCTCGGTGTCCGTCTCGGATTCAAACCGATAGCCCGCGGACTTTAGCTCCTCACGAAGCTCTTCGTAGTTCTCGATGATGCCGTTGTGCACCAGCGCGAGGCCATCGCGTGAAATGTGCGGATGCGCGTTGCGCTCGCTGGGAGCACCGTGCGTTGCCCAGCGGGTATGGGCGATGCCTAGGGGACCGGCTGTCGGGGTCGCCGCCAGCTCATCTTCCAGCGCCCGCACCTTCCCGACCGTGCGCAGGCGGCGCATCTGCCCGTCGGCGGCGACTACGGCCAGTCCGGCGGAATCGTAACCGCGGTATTCGAGGCGCTTGAGGCCTTCGATCAGGAGCGGCACCACGTCGCGCCCGGCAATCGCCCCGACTATCCCGCACATGCTTCTGGCTCGCCTTAGGGTTGGCTATTTCTTACCGGGACGCTGCCAGTGATCGACAGTGCGCTGCGTGGAGCGCTCCAGGCTGAGCTTCCCTGCCGGCGCATCGTGCGTGATCGTCGAGCCGGCGCCGATCGTGGCCCCGGCACCTATCTTCACGGGCGCCACCAGCATCACGCCCGATCCGATAAAAGCCTGGTCACCGATGTCCGTGATCCATTTGCTGGCGCCGTCGTAGTTGCAGGTGATGGTGCCGGCACCGAGGTTGACCCCGGCACCGACCATCGCATCTCCGATGTAGCTTAGGTGGTTCGCCTTGCTGCCGGTGCCGATCTCCGATTTCTTGACCTCGACGAAGTTGCCGATGTGCACGCCATCGTGAAGCGTGGACTCCGGGCGGATGCGGCTAAAGGGCCCGATCTGGCAGGCATCGCCGATCTCGGCCCGCTCGATGACGCAGTTGGGCTTGATGTGGGTGCCGGCACCCGACCTTCACCTGGCTCAGCACGCAGTTGGCGCCGACCTGCACGCCATCGCCCAGCTGCACCGGCCCTTCGAGCAGCACGTTGACATCGAGCACCACGTCTCGACCGCAGCTGACCGCCCCGCGCACATCGATCCGCTCCGGGTCGATCACCGTCACGCCCGCCAGCATCAGTTCGCGCGCGCGAATTCGCCGGTATTCGCTCTCCAGCCCGGCGAGCTGCAGCTTGTCGTTGACCCCCAGGACTTCGGCGCTGGTGGGGGCAATCAGCGGCATCACCTTGATCTTGTCCTTGGCGGCCATCTCGATGATGTCGGTGAGGTAGTACTCCTGCTGGGCATTGCGATTCTTGAATTTTCCCAGCCAGCGCTTGAGCAAGTGGGCCTGCGCGGCGAGCACGCCGGTATTGGCCTCGCGGATCTTCCGCTCCTGCGGCCGTGGCATCGTGCTGCTCGACGATCCGGCGCACCTGGCCCTTCGCATTGCGGATGATCCGTCCGTACCCGCTCGCATCGGGGAACTTCGCGGTCAGCAATCCGATGCTTTTCGGTCCTGCCAGCTTGAGGAGCGCATCGCAACGTCTCGGTCCGGATCAGCGGCACGTCTCCATAGAGCACCAGCACCAGGTGATCATCGGGCATGCCCGGCATGGCCTGCTGGACAGCGTGCCCGGTGCCGAGCTGCTTCGATTGCAGCACCCAGCGCAGGTTCTGCGCGCGCACGGCCGTCCGCACGCGCTCACCGCCGTGGCCGTAGACGACATGGATGAGCGCAGGCTCGAGCGCCGTGGCCGCATCGAGCACGTGGGACAGAAGTGAGTGGCCGGCGAGTGGCTGCAGCACCTTCGGCAGGTCCGAGTGCATCCGCTTGCCCTTACCCGCCGCGAGGATCACTACGGACAGTGGCCGGGTTTTGGAGGGCTTTGCCGTCATGGAGGACAGACAATCTAACACAGCAGCCCAGCAGGAGCGCGGCGCCTCCAGCGGCTGCGCGAAGCTGAACTAGCCCTTGAGCTTGCGCAGTTTCTGGATCAGCTTGAGCTGCGCGGCGGCGCGGATCAGCTCCGCCTGGGCCTCGGCCAAATCCATCTTGTCGACCTTGGCCGCCAGGGCTTCCTCGGCGCGCTGCCGCGCGGTGAGCGCTGCGGCCTCGTCCAGATCGGCAGCACGCGCCGCCGTGTCGGCCAGCACCGTCACCCGGGAAGGCTGCACCTCGAGCGCTCCGCCGCCGACGAAGAAAGATATCTCCGCGCCCTCCGGCGGCTGCACGCGCACTTCGCCGGCCTTGAGCAGCGCAAGGAGCGGTGCGTGCCGTGGGGCGACGCCGATCTCGCCCTCGGCCGCCGGCAGGAACACCATCTTTGCGGGACCTGAGAAGATCTCGCCCTCGGCGCTGACGATGTCGACGTGAATGGTCTGGCTCATTACTGCAACGTCTTGGCTTTCTCGACGACTTCCTCGATCGCGCCCACCATGTAGAACGCCTGCTCGGGAAGATGATCGTAATCGCCCGCCAGAATTCCCTTAAAGCCGCGGATCGTGTCCTGGAGCGGCACGATCTTGCCGTCCTGACCCGTAAACACTTTCGCGACGTTGAAGGGCTGAGACAGGAAGCGCTGGATCTTGCGCGCCCGGAACACCGTGAGCTTGTCCTCTTCCGAGAGTTCGTCCATGCCGAGGATCGCGATGATGTCCTGGAGCTCCTTGTAGCGCTGCAGCACGGCCTGCACGCCGCGCGCGGTGTTGTAGTGCTCTTCGCCCACGACCAGAGGATCGAGCTGCCGGCTGGTCGAATCGAGCGGATCGACCGCAGGATAGATGCCAAGCGAAGCGATCTGGCGCGACAGCGTCACGGTGGAATCCAGGTGGGCAAAGGTCGTGGCCGGTGAGGGATCGGTGAGGTCGTCGGCGGGCACGTACACGGCCTGAATCGAGGTGATCGAGCCGGTCTTGGTGGAAGTGATGCGCTCCTGCAGCACGCCCATCTCCTCGGCCAGGGTCGGCTGGTAGCCGACCGCCGAGGGCATGCGGCCCAGGAGTGCGGAGACTTCGGTGCCCGCGAGCGTGTAGCGATAGATGTTGTCGACGAAGAACAGTACATCGCGGCCGCGTCCGTTCGCCTGCTTCTCGTCGCGGAAGAATTCGGCCATCGTCAGCCCGGTGAGCGCGACGCGCAAGCGGTTGCCAGGCGGCTCGTTCATCTGCCCGTAGACCATAGCGACCTTGGAATTGCTGAGTGTGTCCTTGTCGATGACGCCCGACTCGATCATCTCGTGATAGAAGTCGTTGCCTTCGCGGGTGCGTTCGCCGACGCCGGCGAACACCGAGAGTCCCGAATACTGCTTGGCGATGTTATTGATCAGCTCGAGCATGTTGACGGTCTTGCCGACACCGGCGCCGCCGAACAAGCCGACTTTGCCGCCCTTGGCGAAGGGCACCAGAAGGTCGATGACCTTGATGCCGGTGACCAGCAGGTCCTGTCCGCCCGCCTGCTCGTCATAGGAGGGTGCCGGGCGGTGGATCGGGAGTTTTTCCTTCGATTCGACCGGACCGCGATTGTCCTGCGGCACCCCCAGCACGTCCATGATGCGACCGAGCGTGGCTTCACCGACCGGGACCATGATCGGCGCCCCGGTGGACTGCACGGCCAGTCCGCGCTTGAGGCCCTCGGAAGCACCCATAGCGATAGTGCGCACCACGCCATCTCCGAGCTGCTGCTGCACTTCGAGCGTCAGGTCGACATCGCTCAGCCGCAGCGCCTCGTAGACGCGCGGCACGGACTCGCGGGGAAATTCCACGTCGACCACCGCGCCGATGATCTGCGTAATCTTACCAGTTGCCATCTCAGTGCCTCATAACTTGAAAATGTTTCGCTAAACCGCCGCCGCGCCGCCGACGATTTCCGCCAGCTCCTTGGTGATCGCCGCCTGCCGCGCCTTGTTGTAGACCAGCTGCAAGTCAGCGATCAGGTTGCCGGCATTGTCCGAGGCGCTCTTCATCGCGACCATGCGCGCGGCCATTTCGCAGGCCACGTTCTCCACCGAGCCCTGGTACACCTGCGATTCGATATAACGCATCAGCAGACCATCGAGAATCTGGATCGCCTCGGGCTCATAGATGTAGTCCCAATGCTCAGAGAGTTCGGATTGGTTGTGCGCCTGGGCCGGAAGCAGCTGCTGCACCAGGGGTCTTTGCGTCATCGTGTTGATGAACTGCGCATTGACCAGGAACAGCCGATCGATCGAGCCATCGCGATAGGCATCGAGCATCACTTTGACCGAGCCGATCAGATCCTTGATGTGCGGTCGATCCCCCAGTCCCGTGGCGCTGCCCAGAATCGGAAGCCCGAGGCGCCGGAAGAAGGCCAGGCCCTTGGTGCCCAGAATGCACAGCTTGATGGCCGCGCCTTTCTCCTGCCACTCGCGCATCAGGTGGATGACGCTCTTAAACACGTTGGTATTGAGCCCACCGGCCAACCCGCGGTCGGTGGAGATGATGATGATGCCGACCGACTTCGGGTCGCGTGCGATCAGGAACGGGTGACGGTAATCGGGATTGGCCTCGGTGAGATTGCCGATCACCGAGCGCATCTTGGCCGCGTAGGGCCGGGCCAGCTTCATGCGATCCTGGGCCCGGCGCATCTTGCTCGCCGCCACCATTTCCATGGCCTTGGTGATCTTCTGCGTGCTCTTCACGCTGGCGATCTTGCTGCGGATTTCCTTGGTGCCAGCCATGGCTCAGCCCCGCGCCCGCGCTGCTATGCGCCGCACGCTCAGTACCCAGTTGTAAATGCTCGGGGCTGGCACGGGTTTAGTACGAGCCGCTGGCGGCAAATTGCTCGCAGATTTTCTTCAGCGTCGCCTCGTGCGCCTTGAGTTCCGGCTTGGCATTGATCGCATCGATGTCGGCCTTGCAGCTGCTGAGCGCGTAGCCCTGGAGCGCGGCCTCGAAATCCACGACCTTGTTGCGTGGCACCTTGTCCATGTACCCGTTGTTGACCGAATAGATCGACAGCGCCATTTCGGCGACCGACATCGGAGCGTACTGCTTCTGCTTCATCACTTCGGTGGTGCGCTGCCCGCGCTCGAGCTGCTTGCGGGTCGCCTCATCCAGATCCGAGGCGAACTGCGAGAACGCCGCGAGTTCACGGTACTGCGCGAGCGCGAGGCGGATGCCGCCGCCGAGCTTCTTGATGATGTCGGTCTGCGCCGCGCCCCCGACGCGCGAGACCGAGATGCCGGCGTTCATGGCCGGACGGATGCCCGAGTTGAACAGGTCCGTCTCAAGGAAGATCTGCCCGTCGGTGATCGAGATGACGTTGGTCGGCACGAAGGCCGTGACGTCACCGGCCTGGGTCTCGATGATCGGAAGTCCGGTGAGCGAGCCGGTCTTGCCCTTGACGCGTCCCTTGCTGACCATCTCCACGTACTGCTCATTGACGCGCGCGCTGCGCTCGAGCAGACGCGAGTGCAAATAGAACACGTCGCCCGGGAACGCCTCGCGACCCGGTGGTCGGCGCAGCAACAGGGAAATCTGCCGGTACGCCACGGCCTGCTTGGACAGATCGTCATAGATGATCAGCGCGTCCTCGCCGTTGTCCATAAAATACTCGCCCATCGTCACGCCCGAATAGGCCGAAAGATACTGCATGGCCGGCGGGACCGAAGCGGATGCGGCCACGATGATCGTGTGCGCCATCGCCCCGTGCTCCTCGAGCTTGCGCACCACGTTGGCGATCGAGCTTTGCTTCTGTCCGATCGCCACGTAGACGCATTTGATGCCGGAGGACTTCTGGTTGATGATGGTGTCGATGGCCAGCGCGGTCTTGCCGGTCTGACGGTCGCCGATGATCAGTTCGCGCTGTCCGCGGCCGATCGGCACCATCGAATCGATGGCCTTGTAGCCGGTCTGCACCGGCTGGCTGACGCTCTTGCGGTAGATCACCCCTGGCGCCACGCGCTCGATCGCGGCGGACTGTTTGGCGTTGACCGGGCCCTTGCCGTCGATCGGGTTGCCGAGCGCATCGACGACCCGGCCGAGCAATTCCGGGCCCACCGGAACTTCCAGGATCCGACCCGTGGTCTTGACGGTGTCGCCCTCGCTGATGGTCTTGTAATCGCCCAGCACCACCGCGCCGACCGAGTCCTGCTCCAGGTTCAGGGCGAGGCCGAACAAGTTCCCCGGAAACTCGATCATTTCCCCGTAGCGCACATCCGCCAGTCCATGGATGCGGCAAATGCCGTCGGTGACCGACACCACGGTGCCGACGTTGCGCGCCTCGTTGGCGGCACTGAATTTTTCAATGCGCGCGCGGATCAGGTCGCTGATTTCAGAAGCTTTAATCGACATGAAAACGTTCCTCTTGCAAACTCTTGCTGTGGCGTTCGCCTTTAGTGTGCGATCGCGGCCGCCAGCTGCGTCAGTCCGGCGCGCACGCTCCCGTCGATCACCAGATCATCGGCGCGCACCACGGCGCCCCCGAGGAGCGACGGATCGGTCTGGCAGCTCAAGTGCACTTCGCGTCCGAGGCGCTTCGCCAGCGCCGCCGCGTATTGGCTCTTCTGTTCCGCGCTCAATTCGATGGCCGAGGTGAGCGTGACCTCGACCGTGCGTTCGGCATCCGCCCGCAGCTGCTCATACCGTGCCGCGATCTCGGGCAGAAACCCCAGGCGCCGGTTGGCGGCCAGCGTGGCGATGAAGTTCCTTGCCTGTTCATCCAGGCGATCCCCGCCCACCTCGCCGACCAGTCCGGCCAGTTGCGGAGCGGACACCGCCGGGTTGTTGAGGAGCGAGGCGACGCGCGCATCGCTCACCACGCTCGCGGCGACGCTCAGGGCTTCGGACCATTGAGCCAGGCGCTTCTGGCTTTGGGCCAGCTTGAATACGGCCTTGGCGTAGGGACGGGCGATGGTGATCCGTTCAGCCATGATCGATTCAGAGCCCCACGGCCAGCTTGTCGAGCAATTGCGCGTGGGCGCGCGGGTCGATCTCGCGCCCAATGATCTGCGCCGCGCCGCTCACCGCAAGGGAGGCGACCTGGCCGCGCAATTCCTCGCGCGCCTTCTGGGTGTCGAGCGTAACTTGCGCCCGCGCGCTCTCGAGCAGGCGCGCCGCCTCGCTCTGCGCGGTCTGCTTCGCCGCCTCGATGATCTGATTGGCACGCGCCTGGGCCTGATTCTCCATGGCCAACGCCCGCTCTCGCGCGGCCTTGACCAGTTCCTCGGCACGGGATTCGGCTTCCACCAAATCCTTGCGGCCCTGCTCGGCGGCCGCCAGCCCTTCCGCAATGCGCTTGGTCCGCTCCTGGATGGAGCCCGTGATCTCGGGCCACAGATACTTCATCGATACCCATATCACCAGGGCAAAGATGCACATCTGCGCCAGAATCGTTGCATTCAGATTCACGCTGCGTACCTCGCGGCTATCTTAAGGACGGCTCAGCCGATTCCCTTGAGGAACGGGCTGGCGAATGTGAAAAACAAGCCGATGCCCACGCCGATCATCGTCACCGCGTCCAGCAGGCCCGCGACGATAAACATCTTGATCTGCAGCATGGGAACCAGCTCCGGCTGGCGCGCCGCGCCCTCCAGGAACTTGCCGCCCAGCAGACCGAAGCCGATCGCCGTACCCAGCGCACCCATGCCGATCAGGATCGCCACTGCGACCGCGGTCATACCCTGGACTTGCGCCAAACTTGCTACGTTACCCATGTCAACTCCTTAGAAACGAAACCCGGATACCCTTACAAAACTAATGACTGTGCTCGTGCGCCATCGAAAGATAGACGATGGTCAGCATCATGAAGATGAACGCCTGCAGCAGCACGATGATCACGTGAAAGCTTCCCCACAGCAGGCCCAGTACGAACTGGAGCACCCACAGGCTCGCCACGCCCACGTGCGTGGGCCATCCCCTGGACAGGGCGAACAGTCCGATCAGGATCATCACCAGCTCGCCGGCGTACATATTGCCGAACAACCGCAATGCGAGCGACACCGGACGGGCGATCTGCTCGACCAGGTTGAGCAGGATGTTGAACGGCGCGAGCGCCCAGTGATTAAAGGGATGAAACAGGAATTCCTTCCCATAGCCGGCGGCGCCCTTCATCTTGACGCTGAAATACTGCACCAGCAGGAACACGGTGATGGCCATGCCGAAGGTGATGTTGGGATCGGTCGTGGCCACCGACTTGAAACTCTGCAGTCCAAAGCCGCGCTCGGCGACCACCGTGGACCACCAGTCGACCGGAAACAGGTCGATGGCGTTCATGAGCAGCACCAGGCAGAAAATCGTAATGGCCAGGGGGGCGATCAACGGGCTGGACACGTGCATGCTGTCCTTGACGTTGTTATCGACCATCGTGACCACGCCTTCGGCGTATTTCTGAAAACCGCTCGGCGCATGGTCCAGCGAACGCTTTCCGGTCCTCACCGCGATCGCAAAACACAGCAGGAACAGCGCGCCCATCAGAGCCGACCAGAAGAGGCTGTCCAGGTTGAGCGTCCAGAACGAGCTCGGCCCAAACTGCCAGGTCCAGTTGGTCAGGTGGTGCTGGATGTACTCAGTGACCGTGGCCGGTCCGTGCGCAGCTTCTGCAGCCATCGTGCCCGTCTACCTATATATAAGTCCCGACCCAACGCTCACGCCCCGCGCGTGCCCACCGTCCGCCAAAGCGCGAACCAGTACGCGACGAAGGTCGCCACGTACCCCGCAAACAGCGGGCCCGCTGCAAGGTGCCGTCCCCGCAGGGCGAGGACGAAAAGCAGCACCGTCAAAGCAATCTTTATCGCTTCACCGCGATAAAAGCCGCGCGCAATCGCCGGCGCATCCCCGGCCGCGCTGCGCCGAAATCCGCTGGCCACCTGCGCCAGACTGGCCAGGGCCCCGATGCCCCCGCCGACCGCGGCGGCGATCGCCGCCGGCGCGCCTAGCCAGAGTGCGCATATCAGCGCGACGATCCCGGCGATCGCCACTTGGCCGACCACCAGCATCAGCGCCTGGCGGCGGGCGAGCGCAAAACTGTATTGCGTCAGCGGAATCCCTATGGCTCAGGACGCGACCTTAGCCCCCATCGCGAAGGCGGCGCATTATAGGGAGGACGCTACCGGGCTTCAACGCTTTTAATGCGTTGCAAAAGGGCCGCGAGGTCGCGCCGTACCCTACTGAATATGCGACAGAATCCCGTCCAATTCATCGAGGCTGTTGTAGGCCACGACCAGCTTCCCGCGACCGGCGCTGGTGTGCTGGATCTGCACCTGAGCCCCGAGCTTGTCCGCCAGCTCGCTTTCCAGCCGGGTGACATTGGGATCGCGAGCGCCCAGCCCTGTCCCGTTGTCCTCGGACTTGCGGCGTTCGGGGTTATTGAGCCGCCGAACCAGCGCCTCGGTTTCCCGGACAGATAGACCCTTTTTCACGACCAATAGCGCCAGTTCGGTCTGTTTTCGATGATTTTCGAGGCCAAGTAGCGCCCGGGCATGGCCCATGTCCAGCTCGCGGCGTTCCACCAACCGGCCCACTTCCGGCGCCAGGTCGATCAATCGCAGCAGGTTGGTCACCGACACGCGCGAGCGGCCCACGGCGTCGGCCACCTGCTGGTGCGTCAGGCCGAATTCCCCGATCAGCCGCTCGAACGCCCGGGCTTCCTCTAGGGGATTGAGGTCCTCGCGCTGGATGTTCTCGATGAGCGCCATGGCCACCGCGGCCTCATCGGGGACTTCCCGGATGATCGCCGGGATCTCGCTCAGGCCCGCCAGTTGCGCGGCCCGCCAGCGCCGTTCGCCGGCGATGATTTCATAGCGCTGCTCGGCACCGGCCCCGCCCACCGGCCTCACAACGATGGGTTGGATGACCCCCTGCTGGCGGATGGACTCCGCCAGTTCATTCAAGGTATCCGTGCGCAGGTCCGTGCGCGGCTGGTAACGCCCCCGCTGCAGCAGTTCGACGGGCAGGCGCGCCAGTTGCTCACCCACACTCCCCGTCCCGCTCGCCGTCCCGCTCGGGGCCAGGGCGGGCGGATGGGGGCGCGCCTGGCCCAGCAAGTCCGCCAGTCCACGGCCCAGGGTCGCCTTTTTCTGAGTCATGTCGCCACTCCCGCCTGCACCACATCGTCCCTTCGCAGCATTTCTCCGGCGAGCGCCAGGTAGGCCAGTGCGCCGCGGGAGTCCTTGTCGTGCAGGATCGCCGGCCGGCCGAAGGAGGGCGCCTCGGCCAGGCGCACGTTGCGCGGCACCACGGTGCGGAAGACCTTGTCGCCGAAATGTTCCAGCAACTGCCCGCCGACTTCGAGCGCAAGGTTATTGCGCGGGTCGTACATGGTGCGCAATATCCCCTCGATCTCCAGTTGCGGATTGGCCGCATCGCGGATCTGCTCGATGGTGGACACCAAAGCCGAGAGTCCCTCGAGCGCGTAGAACTCGCACTGCATCGGAATCAGCACGCTGTCGGCCGCGATCAGGGCGTTGACGGTCAGGATGTTGAGCGAGGGCGGGCAATCGATGAAGATCACATCGAACCCGGTGCGAAGCGGGGCGAGCGCTTCCTTGAGACGCTGCTCGCGGCCCGCCGGCAGCGCCAGCAACCTCACCTCCGCCGCGGTCAGATCCTGGTTGGCCGGCAGCAGCGCCATCGTCAGGCCCTCGGGGCGAATAATGGCCTCGGCGGCGCTGCATTCGCCCAGCAGCACCTCGAGCGTGCCGCGCGTGAGCGAGGACTTGTCCACGCCACATCCGGTGGTGGCGTTGCCTTGGGGATCTAGGTCCACGAGCAGCACTTCACGGCGGGTGGCCGCGAGCGAGGCGGCGAGATTGACCGCGGTGGTCGTCTTGCCGACGCCCCCTTTCTGATTGGCCACTGCGATAACGCGCTTCATGGACCTTAAGTGTAGGTCAGCTCAGGGGCTGGCGGGAGAACTTGGAGCCTCCCCGGCATCGGGGCGGGCGACCAGGGTCACCAGGCACCGCTCCGCATCGAGGCCGGGCACGCGAAGTTCGCGCACACCGAACAGTTCCCAATCGGCGGGGATCGAGGCGAGCTCGGCCTCGGGGCGCTTTCCCTTGAGCGCCAGAAGGCGCGTGCCCGGACGGCTCAGGGGCCGCGCCAGGACCGCAAGCTTTGGGAGCGGCGCCACGGCGCGTGCGAGGATCGTATCGAAGGCCCGCTCAGGGACCATCGATTCGGCGCGGGCCTGAACGGCCTCAACGTTAGTAAGCTTAAGGGCGCGCGCCGCATGGGCAACGAAGCGGACTTTCTTCGCGGTGGCGTCGATCAGCGTGAAATGCCGTCGCGGGTTGGCGATGGCGAGCGGCAATCCGGGAAACCCTGCGCCGGTCCCCAGATCCGCGATGCGCTCTCCGGCCAGATCAGCGCTCACGGCAAGGCTGTCGAGCAGATGCGTGGCCACCATCGCGTCACGATCTTCGATGCCGGTCAGATTGTAGGCGCGGTTCCAGAGCTCAAGCTCATCGAGCAATCGCAGGAGCCTCGCCGCCATCGCGTCGTCCAGCGGCACACCGAGCTGCAGCGCACCGCCGCGCAGGTCTGGGGCCGAGGGGGTCTGCATGGGTTGCCTTGTGCGCCGCTGCAGGCACAATACCCGCACTTCCATTCGAGGAACGATATCAAGGATGCGCCAACTGAACTACGCACGCGCCGTGGCGCCCTGGCTCGGCCCGTGCTTGGCGCTCTTTTGCGCTCCGCTTTGGGCCGGGCGCAGCGTGCAGGATGGCGTACTGAAGGACGGCGTGCCCCCGACAGGGGCTGGGATCGGCGCCGGATTGCAGCAGTACCAAAGCGGGAGCGAAGCGCGGCTCCTGGACTGGACCGGCGATGGCGCCCTGCTGGTGGCCGTGCACGAGGCCGGGCAGGATCAGATGCGCAAAATCACCGGCGCCCCTCCGCAGACCGAATCGCAGGCGCTGGGGGTGCCCACGGGTTCGGTGCGTTTTGCGACGGCGCGATCCCTTCAAAATGACCAGGTGGCCTATCTCGGTGTCGCGCCCGGCGCCGAGGGCGCCGAGGGTGCGGCCCTCGCCCTTCGTCCACTTTCAGAGGGTGACAGCAAAATACTAATGCGGCCCGAGGCGCATCCGGGCGCGCCCGTGTGGGCGCATGACGGGCGGCGCCTGGCCTTTACCGCCACGCTCCGGGATGGCAAGAGCACGGACCTGTACGTGCTCGACACCGCCGATTCCTCCGGCCCGCGCCTGGTGGCGAGCGGCAATGCCGACGCACGGAAGGTGCTGGCCTGGACCAGCGCGGATCGCTCGCTCCTGGTTCGTCATACGGTAACCGGCATCGGCGATGAACTGCTCCTGGTCGACATTGACTCGGGCGCCGCCCGGCGCGTGGACGCGGCGGCCGCAGGCGCGAGCGCGTACGCTCATATCGGCGAGGCCAGGCTCTCCAAGGATGATCGCGGCGTGTACTTCCTCAGCGAGTCGGCCGGCGCGCGTCGCGCGCTGCGCTACCTCGATCTGTACGACAGCCGCGCGGTGGAGCTCAGCGCGCCACTCGGCCATGAGGTCGAGCATTTCGATGTCGGTCCGGACAATCGCTCGATCGCCATCAGCTGGACCGAATTCGGCTACAGCCGCCTTGCGCTGCTGGACCGGGTCACCGGCGGAGTGAGCGTCGTCCCGAGCCTGCCGCCCGGAGCGGTGAGCGCGCTGCGCTTTGATCACGGTGGCTCGCACCTCGCCGTGGAACTGACCGCCAGCACCGCGCCGAGCGATGTGTACGTGTGCGAGCTCGGGGCGAAGGCCTGCGCTCGCTGGACCGAAAGCAAGCTCGGGCAATACACCGCCGAGCGCCTGATCGCGCCGCAGACGGTGCGATTTCCGACCTGGGACCGACCCAGCGGCAGTGGCAGCGCACTGACCGCACTGCTCTATCGGCCCCGGAGTGCGGGGCCCTATCCAGTGTTGATCCTGCTCAACGCTGGAGGCATGGCGCCGAGCGCGAAGCTTGATGCCTTCGTGCAGTACTGCGTCAACGAACTGAAGGTGGCGGTGATCGCCCCGGGACTCAGGGACGGAGAGGCGGGGGTTGTGGACCTGGGGGCAGTCCTGGCCTGGCTCGGCGCGCAGCCCGACCTGCGCGGCGATCGGATCATGGTGCAGGGAACCGGGGCGGGTGGAACGCTGGCCCTGACCGGACTTGGACTGTACGGCGATCGCCTGCGCGCCGCGGTCAGTATCGACGGGATGGCCTCAGGCCCTCAGGTCATGCGGATTCGCAAGCCCGTGCTGCTGGTGCGCGGTTACAGCACTCCGGCGCTGGATGCCGCCTCGGCCGAACAGCTCCTGTGGCGGTTGCGCTCCCAGAAACTCGACAGCTGGTTCGTGGCTCCGCGCGACCGGCGCGAACGGCTCACGAGCGAGAGCGAGCAGCAAAGCGCGCAGGGCGTGATTGCTCAGTTTATCGCCGCGCAGCTCGGCACCTAGCCGGGCGCGCTTCTGCTGAAGGTAAAGTCCTATCTCCAGCTGCGGCGCAGCACGGTTTCCAGTTGCGGTCGCTGCGCGCCGTAGAAATCAGCGATGGCCTTGATATCGGCGGCCGAGAGCTGCACCACGAAGGACTGCATGATGGCGTTCTTCCGATCGCCCTTCTGGTACTCCACCAGCGCGCGGGCCAGGTAATCGCCGTGCTGTCCGGCCAGAGTCGGATATTCCCCCATGAGCCCCACGCCATTTGACCCGTGGCAGGCCGAGCACAGCGCGGTCACCTTGGCGGGAGCTGTGCCGACCGTCGCGGCACTGGCGGGCAACGCCTGCCTGGACAGGTACGCGGCGAGATCTTCCATGTCCTGATCGCTCAGGGAACTGGCCTGCGCATACATCGTGCCGTGCGAGCGTTGCTTGCTGCGGTAGGCCTTGAGCGCCGATACGATGTATTCGGGATGTTGTCCGACCAGCTTCGGCACGCTGTAGGTCGGGTACACGTTCTTGTAGTTTTCGATGCCATGGCAGCCTAAGCAGGTGTAGCCGATCTGCTTGCCGCGCTGCGCGTCCCCGGCGGCCTGCCCAGGACCTGCGATCGCCAACGCGAGCGCGAAACACGCGACCCTGACCCAGCAACGCAACGTGGAAGGCATAATCGAACTCCGGAGCAGCAGAGGGCACGCAAGGCCGTAAAATGGCGGCAAAGTGTACGGACTCAGCCCCGGATTTGCCACTGCATGATTGCCCTGATCCAGCGCGTAACGA
This sequence comes from uncultured Gammaproteobacteria bacterium, assembly GCA_963717335.1. Taxonomy (GTDB): domain Bacteria; phylum Pseudomonadota; class Gammaproteobacteria; order Steroidobacterales; family Steroidobacteraceae; genus FEN-1191. Next base: position 58,030 of record CAVQVZ010000009.1, read on the forward strand.
CAGCCCGCGTGCTCATCGATGGGCGCACGTGCGCTGAGATCGGCGCCGGAGTGCTCGCGCTGATTGGAGTGGAGCGAGATGATGATGCGGCAAGAAGTGCCCGGTTGCTGGAACGGCTCCTCGAGTTTCGCGTGTTTGCCGATCCGGCCGGGCGAATGAACCTGTCGCTGCGCGATGTAAACGGAGGACTGCTCCTGGTGCCCCAGTTCACCCTGGCCGCCGATACCCGTTCCGGAAACCGTCCCGGCTTTTCGACCGCCGCCGCCCCGGAAACGGCGCGGACGCTGTTCGAAGAATTCCTCGCCGCGGCCCGCGCGGCGTATCCGAGCGTGGCCAGCGGTGAGTTTGGCGCCCACATGCAAGTGTCCCTAACCAACGACGGACCGGTCACTTTCTGGCTCCAGGTGCCCCCCAAAGCGTGAACCGGGCATCAGTGTCGGAACAGCCCTGCTACGGCTGGAGCTGAAGTTCGCCTATTATTGAGTGCCGGACCTCTACGGCTCGATCCCTGGAGAACGCTATGGACCTGTTTTCACCCCGCCACCTGATCATCATCCTAGTGGTCGTATTGCTGGTGTTCGGCACCAAGAAGCTTCGCACCATCGGTTCGGACTTGGGCTCGGCCGTCCGGGGCTTCAAGAAATCGATGGGTGAGGGCGAGGACGAGCAGCAGCAGGCCGCCGCCCAGAAGCAACTTCCGACCGGCGCGGCCAAGGACGCCGAGTTCCCGGAATCTACCACGGCGCGAGAGACTCCACGCCAGGAAGACCGGCGCGCCTGAACCGGCGCTTGCGATGTTCGATATCGGCTTTTCCGAGGTTCTGCTGATCTTCGGTCTGACGCTGGTCGTGCTGGGTCCCGACAAACTCCCGCACGTGGCGCGCACCGTCGGCCGGTGGGCCGGCCGGGCACGGGCGATGGCGCGCCAGTTCCGCGATCAGCTCGAGGCCGAAACCGACAACCTGAAGGTGGACCTGAACGTGTCGCCGCCGCCCGCGCCACCGCCGCAGCCCACGCCGGCACCTGCGCCTGCGCCGGAGTCCTCATCGGAATCTCCCGCCCCTGCCGCCCCGAGCTCACCGACCACGCACGATCAGAACAGCGCGCCGCATGACCGGGGAGAGTGAACCGCTCCTCGAGGGCACACTGATCTCGCATCTGCTCGAACTGCGCACGCGCTTGATGCGCGCGTTCATCGCGGTCATTTTGGTGTTCATTCCCCTGGCGTTCTATTCGAACCAGCTGTTCGAGTGGCTCTCCCATCCGCTCCTGCAGCAACTGCCCGCCAACAGCATGCTGATCTCCACCAGCATCACCGCCCCCTTCACCACCCCGCTCAAGCTCTCCTTCGTGGCCGCGCTGGTGGTGGCGATGCCCTACGTGCTGTACGAACTGTGGGCGTTCGTGGCGCCCGGGCTCTACCGCCACGAGAAGAGCTTCGCGGTACCACTCCTGGTGTCCTCGGTCGTACTCTTTTATGTAGGCATCGCCTTTGCCTACTACATCGTCTTCCCGATGATCTTCGGCTTCTTCGTCAATACCACCCCGCGCGGTGTGCAGATGATGGCCGACATCTCGATGTACGTGGAATTCGTGCTGGTGCTGCTGTTCTCCTTCGGCATCGCCTTCGAAGTACCGGTGGCGGTCGTGCTGCTGGTGCTGATGGGCCTGGTGCCGCTGGAAAAACTGACCCGGATCCGGGGCTACGTGCTGATCGCGGTGTTCGTCATCGCCGCGATACTCACGCCCCCGGATGCCATATCGCAGACGGTGATGGCCGTACCCATGTACCTTCTGTACGAGGGCGGGATCCTGTTCGCACGCCTGGTGACGCGCGCCCGGGCCAAACAAGAAAATTCCCAGGGGGAAAGTCCATGAGCAAGTCCACGCCCGTGCCGCTCGCACCGGCCGATGCCGTACGCACCGAACTGACCATCCGCGGCCTTATCCTGGGCGTGCTGATCACCGTGGTGTTCACGGCCGCGAATGTCTACTTCGGGCTCAAGGCCGGCCTGACCTTCGCCACCTCGATCCCGGCCGCGGTGATCTCGATGGCGGTGCTCCGGGGGTTTCGGGGCATGACGATCCAGGAGAACAACATCGTCCAGACCGTCGCCTCGGCCGCCGGGACGCTCTCCTCGATTATTTTCGTGCTCCCGGGCCTGGTGATGATCGGCTGGTGGAGCGGATTCCCGTACTGGGAGTCTTTTGCGATCTGCGCTCTGGGCGGGACGCTCGGGGTGTTGTACTCGATCCCGCTCCGTCGTGCGCTGGTCACGCAATCGGACCTGCCCTATCCGGAGGGCGTGGCCTGTGCCGAGGTGCTCAAGGTCGGGGGCGGCGAGCACGCCGATGCCGCCGCCGTGGGAGAGAGCCGCGCAGGACTGGCCGCGGTCGTGTGGGGCTCGATCGTATCGGCCACATTCGCCTGCATCGTCGCCACGCGAGTGTTCGCGGGCGATGTGGTGCGTTTTTTCCGCATCGGGGGCGAAGGCGGGGGAGTGAGCGGCTTTGATTTCCTCCTGTCGTTCGCCTTGTTCGCGGTCGGGCACCTGGTGGGCCTGTGGGTGGGCGTCGCCATGCTGGTCGGTGCGCTGATCGGCTGGGGCTGGGGCGTGCCGCATTATTCGGCGCTGGCCGGCGGCGCCGATTCGATCGCCCATCTGGCGCTCGCCACCTGGAGCCACAAGGTGCGCTTCGTGGGCGCCGGCACCATCGGGGTGGCGGCCGTGTGGACGCTGGCGAAACTGGTCCGGCCCGTGATTGCGGGCCTCGCCTCGGCCATGGCCGCCTCGCGCGCGCGCGCGGCCGGCCAGGGGGCATTGCTCCCGCGCACCGAGCAGGACATCCCGATCGGCTGGGTCGGAGCGCTCTCGCTGATCTGCATGGTGCCGGTCGCGGGACTCCTGGTGCATTTCGTCAACATCAGCGGTCTGGCCGATCACATGTTGGTGCTGGTGGTGGGCGGGTTGATCTATATCGTGCTGATGAGCTTCTTCGTGTCGGCCGTGTGCGGCTACATGGCCGGGCTGATTGGTTCCTCCAACAGCCCGCTCTCAGGAATCGGCATCCTCGTGGTGATCGGCGCCGCACTGCTCCTGGTGTTCGGCGTGCAGTCCCACATCGCCGTCAGCGGGCAGGGCGCGCTGGTGGCCTTTGCGCTGTTCGTCACGGCCGTCGTATTCGCGGTCGCGGCGATTGCGAACAACAACCTTCAGGACCTGAAGACGGGCCAGCTGGTCGACGCCACGCCCTGGAAGCAGCAGGTGGCGCTGGTCGTGGGCGTTTTGGCGGGCGCGGCGATCATCCCGCCCATCCTCGATTTGCTCAACCATGCCTACGGTTTTGCGGGCGCGACCGGCGCCCACCATGAGCACCCGCTCCCCGCGCCGCAGGCCGGGCTGATCTCGGCACTGGCGCAAGGGGTCATCCAGAACAACGTGGACTGGAGCCTGATCCAGGTCGGGGCCCTGATTGGCGTATTCGTGATCGCCGCCGATGAAATCCTGCGCCGCACCACCAAGTCCGCGCACCTCTCACCGCTGGCCGTGGGCCTGGGTATCTATCTGCCGACGCAGAGCACCCTGATGGTCGTGGTCGGTGCCGTCGCCGGCTGGTATTACGATCGCCGCGCCGAACGGGCGCCCAAAGCCGAGGCGCGCAAGCAGCTGGGCGTGCTGCTGGCCTCGGGCATGATCGTCGGGGAAGGCTTGGTCGGCGTGCTGCTGGCCGCCTTCGTCGCCTTCTCGGGCAAGGATTACCCGCTCGCGCTGGTCGGGGATGAATTTGCCGATCACGCCGCGGTGTGGATCGGTGGCGGAGCCTTCGTGCTCATCGCGTTCCTGCTCTATCGCTGGATCGCGCGGGTGCGCTTCTGAGGCCGCGCGCTTCTGAGCCTTAGGGATTCTTAAATTAACGAGTGCCCGGCAATTTCATCTGGCCAGGCTCCTTGCCGCTGGCGATCTGCTCCATGCACACCTTGAGGCGTGCCAGCGCCAGTCCCCACCCCGCCCGCAATCGGACAAAGATCGGCTCCCAGCGTTCCTCGAACGGAAACCCGGAGCCCAGGAGCCGCAGCACCGCAACGCCCTGCTCGGTATCGAGTATGAAATCATCGACGATCACCGCCTCACCCTCCGGCGCGTCGGCGGGCGGCAGATAGATCAGCCGGAGCCGTCGCCCCGGATCGAACACATCGATCAGCGCCTCGCGTTCCATGTCGCCGTTCATGCGCACGTAAAAGTTGCCCCCGGAACGAGCGCTCACGCGCGCCCCGGGCCCGCACCACAGCGTCAGCAACGCAGGCTCGGTCAGGCCGCGCCACACCAGTTCGAGCGGAGCGTTGACATTGACCCGGTGCGCAAAGCCGCGGGTGCGCTCAGGCACGGTCCTTCCCGCCACGCCGATGGTCGGCGATCATCACCCACAGGAGCGGCAGGAGCGAGAGGCCGATAATCGACAGCGTCACGATGCCGAAGTTATTTTTAACCAGCGGGAGGTTTCCAAACAGGAATCCACCGCACAGAAACGATCCCGCCCACGCCACCGCGCCCAGCACGTTGAAGAGCTGGAAACGACCCTCCGGCATCCGGCTGATCCCCGCCACGAACGGCATGAAGGTGCGCACCACCGGCATGAAACGCGAAATTGCGATCGCGAACCCGCCGTGACGCAGGAAAAACCCTTCCGCGCGCTTGAGGTGCTCGAGCTTGAAGAAGCGATGCTTGCCACTGAAGGCGCGCCGCCCCACGTATCGTCCGATGTGATAGTTGAGGGTATTGCCGGCGATCGCCGCGAACGACAGCAGCAGCAGGAGCCAGGACAGGTGCAGCGTGTGGGTGGTATCCACGGCGGCCAGCGCACCGCAGCCGAACAGCAGCGAGTCGCCGGGCAGGAACGGGGTCACCACCAGTCCGGTCTCGGCGAAGATGATCAGGAACAGCAGCGCGTAGATCCAAAGATCGTAGCGCGCCACGAGCTCGACCAGGTGGCGATCCAGGTGCAGCACGACGTCGGAGAGCCAGTGCAGGGCGGTCATGGATCAGATCCGCACCCGAGGCAAGCCGTAAGTGCCCGCTCTCGCACCGGCCAGCAATGGATTTTCCAAGGGGCTCCGCACCGCACGCATGCGGACGGATACTACATGGCCTGAGCGATGGGAGAAGCCTCGCCTACATCAATATTTTCCAGCGGGGCGTCGGTGACCGCCGCATACAGCGGGAGCTGCTCGAGCACATCCGCGATGGGCACCGGTTTCCCGATGGCGAAGCCCTGGCCGTAGTCCACGCCGAGCTTGGCAATGCTGTAGCGGATCTCGTCGGTTTCCACGTATTCGGCCACCGTGGTCAGTGCCATGGCGCGCGCCAGCTGCGCGATCGCCTGGATCGTGGATTCGGCTTTCGGGTCCTTCAGCACGTCGCGCACAAAGCTCCCGTCGATCTTGAGCATCGAGATGGGCAGGGAACGAAGATACGCGAGGGAGCTCAGGCCGGTGCCGAAATCATCCAGCGCGATACCGCAACCCAATTTGCGAAGGCGCCGCATCAGCCGGTCGGCGTGGCTTAGGTTTCCGACCGCCGCGCTCTCGGTCAGCTCGAAGCACAGCGCCGCCGGATTGATGCCGCTTTCGATGATCTGCTTTTCCAGGAAATCGGTAAAGGCATCGTCCTTGAGAGACTGGCCGTCGCAGTTGATCGTGAACACGATGCCGCTGTGGGCCAGCAGATCGGCATGGGGCTTAAGCGCGCTGAGCGCCTCGGTCACCACCCAGCGGTCGATCTCGGGCATGAGCTGATAGCGGTGCGCCGCCGACATGAAGTGACCCGGGCCCACGGTCTCTTTCTGCGCATCGGTCATGCGCAGCAGCAGTTCAAAGTGGGGCCTGCTCTTGGAGGCACCCAGCGGCAGGAGCACCTGTGCGTACAGGTGCAAGCGCCCGTCGGTGATGGCGGCGCGTAGGTCGGTGATCACGTTGATGTCCGCAAAGCGCCTGATCAGGCTCTCATCCGCCTCCTGGAAGATCTCCACGCGGTTGCGGCCCCGATCATTGGCGGTCTTGCAGGCGGTTTCCGCGGCCGCGAAGGCGTGGGTGAATTCCTGCGCGCGCGGTTCGATCACCGCCACGCCGACGCTGATCGAGACGATCAGGGTGCCATCTCCAATCCCGCTCCCGAGCGATTCGGCCCCTTGCCGGAGCGATTCCGCAAAGCTTGCCGCATCGTCCAGGCCGATCGGCAACAGCACCGCGAACCTATCCCCGGAAATGCGCGCGGCCAGCGCGCCCGGCGGCAGGCGATTGCGGATCAGCTCTCCCAGCTGGGCGATGACTTTGTCGCCCACGTGCATGCCGTAGTTGTCGTTGATGACGTGCATGCGGTTGGTGTCGATCGCCAGCGCACTCCACCAGCGCTTGGCGCTGTCGGTGTGGCGCAGCGTGCTTTGCACGCGGTGTTCGAAGGCGGGCCGGTTGAGGAGGCCGGTCAGGCCATCGTAGCTTCCGGCAATGACCGTGGCCACCCGCTGCGAGAGCAGTTCGGTGAGCCGCGCCTGGCGCGGAGTGAATTCGGGCATGCTCAAGGGTCGAAACAGCGCCAGCACGCCGATCGCCCGCTCATCGGAACGCGTGATCGGGCAGGACAGGACGCGGTAGGAATGGGTGTCATTCCCGGCCTTGAGCTTCATGTTGTTGACGATGACCGGCTCGCGGCTCAGCTGCGCGGTGGACATCAGGTGTCGGTGAGCGCGCGCGACCAGGCTCGCATCGATGGAGTGCTTGGGCTCGCGTCTCACCATCACCAGACCCTTGTCCGGCACGATGATCGCCACAAGTCCGGCCTGGATGCGCTCGACCGCCGCGCGCAGGATGGCCTTCAGTTCATCCCCGCCCCCATCCTCGCTCGCCGAGTCTGCGGCGCTGACCGAAAGGAGCATGTCCAGATCGCCGTCCTGCTCGGCGAGCGAGCCGTGCAGGTTCTTGATCTGGTCCTTGTTCATCAGCTCACGCGCCAGGATTTCCAGCGCCGGACGGACCAGGGCATAGACGAAGGCCACGGTGCGCTGATCGGACTGCGAGCCCGCCTTGCAACGCAGCAGCACGGCCGCGCGTGGCGGTGTCGGGGCGCTCGCGCTGCCGCGCCCCAGCCAGAAGATGTACATCGGCTCCCCGTCGTTGACCAGCACGCCCGGCGTGGCCGGATCCTGGCAGGCGGTTTGCATCGAGTCGGTGATTAATTTCTGCAGCCCGGTGTTGGCCACCATATCGTTCGACCAGATCAGTTCACCGGCCGCGTCAAACAGCGACACGCCGCTCAGACGCGGAAGGAGCGCACGGAGCAGCCGCGTATAGGCCTCGTAGTCGGCCGCCGCCTCGCCCGCCTCTGGTGTCGCAGTGTCTGAATTCATGGGGTGAATTGCCACGGGCAAGCATCGTGCAAAGCACCGCGCGTGACCTTGACCGGGTTCGCGCTTTAGTCAAATAGGGTAAAACTGATTAGGCACCGCGCGCGCCCTCAATATGTGACACGGGTCACAGCCCCGCTTGGGCCTCAAGGACGGCGCTGGCGAAACCAGGGGCGCGGGTCGATCGGCTTGCCGCCGCGGCGGATTTCGAAGTACAGCTGGGGTTCCGGACGCCCGCCGCTGTCGCCTGCCGAGGCGATGACATCGCCGGCGGCCACCGACTCGCCCGCGGAACGGCGCAGCTGGTCGTTGTAGCCATACAGGCTCAGGTACCCCGAACCGTGATCGACGATCGTCAGCAGGCCCAGTCCCGGTAGCCAGTCGGCGTAGATCACGCGCCCGGCGGCCACCGCGTGCACCGGGGCGGCGCGTTCGGTGGACACCACCATGCCGTCCCAGTCGACCCCGCTGGCGCGCGCCTCACCGTAACTGGCCACGATGCGCCCGGCGACCGGCCAGTCGAGCCGGCCGCGCAGGCGACCGAAGCCCGAGCCCTCATCGATCGGCGCGCTCGGCGGCACGGCACGCGCCAGTTCACGCAACAGGTGTTCTAGGTCCGCCTGCTGCGCGCGAAGGCGCGTCAGGCTCGCCTGGCGCGAGCGCGCCTCGAGCTGCAGGTTGCTGAGCGCGCTCTGGCGCTGCGAACGGCCGGTTTGCAGCTGCGCGAGCCGTTCCTGCTTGGCCAGGTGCAGTTGCGCCAGCGCTTTTTCCTGCTCGGCGAGCGCCGCATCCAGTTCATCGATGCGCTTGACCTGCTGCGCGATCCCCTCGATCTGCGCCGCGCGCGCGCGACCGAAATATCCGTACCAGGTGAACATGCGCGCGACGGCGGCTGGATCGCGCTGGTTGAGCAGAAGCTGCATCGGTTCATGGCGGCCGATCTGGTAGGCGACCTGCAGCTGGGTGGCGAGGCTGTCCCGTTCGCGCACCAGTGAGGCGCTGATGCGCTCTCGCTCCTCGGAGAGCTGCGTGCGCTGCGCGCCGTGCGCGGCTTCCTGCGAGCGCAGCGCGTCCAGATCCGATTGGGCCGAGGCGACCGCCAGTTCCGCGGTGCGCAGATTCCGCGCCAGGCGGTCCTTTTCCACGGCATCGCGCCCGACGTCGCGGGTGACGCGCTCGATGCGCTCCTTGAGCGCCCGAAGCTGCGCCTGTGTGCGGTCGGCCGAGGGCGTGGCCGCGGGCGCCCGCCCCGGTCCAAAGGGCCAGGAGAGCAGCAATATCAGCAGGATAATCAGTGGGCGCGGCGGTGCCATACGGAAAAGTCTATCGCAGCGAGGCTATAATGCGCGGCCCGCTTCAACGCGGTGCCAGTCTAACGCCCCGGACCCCAAAGCCCATCCATGCAGCGCCTGCTCGAATACACCTCCCATCACACGCTCCTGAGCCTGCTGGCCGTGGCCGCGGTCATCGGCGTGCTGATCTACGAGTTGCGCGAGCGGGCCCAGCGCGCGGGCGCGGTCTCACCCCAGGACGCGGTGCGGCTGATGAACCAAGGGGCGGCGCTCCTGGACGTGCGCGCGAGCGAGGAGTACGCAGCAGGTCACATCCGCGGTGCCCGAAGTCTTCCGCTCGAGCGACTGAGCGAGGGGCTGGACAGCCTCAAGCGCTACAAGGACAAACCGGTCATCGTCTATTGCGAGCGCGGCCCCAGCGCGAGCTCGGCCATTCGCCAGATGGCGCAGCAGGGTTTCGGCAAGGTGGTCAACCTGCGCGGCGGCCTGAGCGCCTGGCGCGCCGAGCAGCTCCCGGTGGCGCGCGATTAGACCGGCGGCGTCGAGGCGCTTTCGTTCATCCCCCGCCGATCATGGCCGCACCCAAAATTGAAATGTATGCCACCTCCTGGTGCCCGTACTGCGAGTACGCTCGCACACTGCTGCGCAACAAGGGCGTGCAGTTCGAGGAAATCAGCCTGGAAGAACATCCCGAGCGCCGCGCGGAAATGATCAAGCGGAGCGGTCGTCACACCGTGCCGCAGATTTTTATCGGCGAACGACACATCGGCGGCTCGGATGACCTGGCGGAGCTGGACGCCGAGGGCGGACTCGACCCGCTCCTGGCCGGCTGAACGTTTCGCGGCAACAGTACATTCGCCTGCAACTACCCTTAAGGAAATCCCAACGATGAGCATTGAAGCCCCACCACCGGCCAACGAGGCCGCCGCCGGCGCCGGAATCACACTGACCATGCAGGCGGTCTACCTGAAGGATTGCTCGTTCGAGGCCCCGCAGGGCCCGCGCATCAGCGGGGAGTGGAGCCCGCAGATCGGCCTGGACATCAATACCGCGGTCAGCAACATCACCGGCGACCTGCACGAGGTGCTGCTCACGGTGACGGTGTCGGCGAAGCAGGGCGAGCAGACGATGTTTCTCGCCGAGGTCAAGCAGGCCGGCGCGTTCCTGATGCAGAACCTGTCCGAGCCCGATTTTCGGCGTGCGGTGGGTGTGGTTTGTCCGGGCGTGTTGTTTCCCTACGCCCGCGCGGTGGTCTCTCACCTGGTCAGTCAGGGCGGTTTCCCGCAATTGCTGCTGCCGCCGGTCAACTTCGAGATGTTGTTCGCCGCGGGCGCCAACCAGGCCAGCGGCGTGGCCACAAACTGACCGTGAACGACGCGCCGCCCTCACAGATCGCCGTGCTGGGCGCGGGCTCGTGGGGCACGGCGCTCGCCATTCAGCTGGCGCGTGCCGGTCACCTGGTGCGGCTGTGGGGACGCGCACAGTCGCACCGCGAGGCGATGCAACAGGCGCGCGTCAACCAGCGCTACCTCCCGCAGGCCGCGTTCCCCGATAACCTTAAGGTGGCCTCCGACCTCAAGGGGGCGCTCGAGGGCGCGGAGGACGTGCTGATCGCCGTGCCCAGCCATGCGTTTCGTGAACTGCTGAGCGCGATCCGGGACCTTCTCACCGCGGGCCAGCGTTTGTGCTGGGCCACCAAGGGATTTGAGATCAGCAGCGGGCGCCTTCCGGACGAGGTCGCCCGGGAAGTGCTGGGAACCGGTCGATTGACCGCCGTGCTCTCGGGGCCGACCTTCGCACGTGAGGTCGGCGCGGGACTTCCTACCGCCATGACCATCGCCTCACGCGATGCGGACTACGCCGAGCAGCTCGCGCATGACTTCTCCACGCCCGCCTTTCGCGCCTATACCAACACCGACATCGTCGGCGTGGAGGTGGGCGGAGCGGTCAAGAACGTGCTGGCCATCGGTGCCGGGCTGTCCGACGGCCTGGGGTTTGGGGCGAACTCGCGCATCGCGCTCATCACGCGCGGCCTGGTCGAGATGACACGCTTAGGGGTGACCTTAGGCGCACGGCGCGAAACCTTTATGGGTCTGGCCGGATTGGGGGATCTGGTGCTCACCTGCACCGACGATCAGTCGCGCAACCGGCGCTTTGGGCTGCTGCTGGCGCAGGGGCGCGGGAAGGAAGCGGCGCTCTCTGAGATCGGCCAGATCGTTGAGGGCTACGGCGCGGCGCAGGCCTTGCACCAGGTCGCGCAACGCGAGCGGGTCACGATGCCCATCTGCGCCGGCATCTACGCGGTGCTCTACTCGGGCTTGCCCGCCGATGAGGTGGTGCGCGGGCTGATGATGCGGCCGATCCGGCCTGAATTCGACTGACACCGGCGCCTCAGGCGAACCCCAGCTGGCGCCAGGCCTCATAGACCACCAGGGCCACCGCGTTGGACAGGTTGAGGCTCCGGTTTCCAGGCCGCATCGGAATACTCAGCACATTCTCCCGGGCCATTCCCTGCAGCACTTCCTGCGGGAGTCCGCGCGTCTCCTGGCCGAACAACAGGGCATCGCCGCGCCGAAACTGCGCGGCGCTGTAGGGCCGGGTACCGGCGGTTTCCACCGCGTAGAGCGTCGCCCCGCGCAGGGCCGCGAGGCAGGACTCGAGATCCCGGTGGACGTGGACCGCGGCGAGGTCGGCGTAGTCGAGCCCTGCCCGGCGCAGCTCGCGCTGTTCGAGGTTGAACCCGAGCGGCTCGATCAGATGCAATCGCGAGCCGCTGTTGGCGCACAGCCGGATGATGTTGCCGGTATTCGGCGGGATTTCCGGCTGGTACAGAATGACCTCAAACATGGCCCACATTCAGGCGATAATTGGCGCCCATGAGTGCCGTGCCCACCGCCTCACCCAGCGCGCCCCCGGGCTCGCTCCCCGTCTCCCTTGCGACGCGCTTTTGCGGGCTGGAGCTCGCCTCGCCCATCGTGTTGCTGTCCGGGTGCGTCGGATTCGGGGAGGAGTACACACGGGTGGCGGGATTCTCGAACCGGGACGTGGGTGCGGTGGTGCTCAAGGGCACGACCGGCGTGGCGCGCGCCGGCAACCCGCCCCATCGCCTGGCCGAGACGCCCGAGGGCATGCTCAATGCCATCGGGCTGCAAAATCCTGGGGCCGAGCACGTGGTGCGCTCCATCCTGCCGTCGCTCGATTTCGGCGAAACCCGTTTCTTCGCCAACGTCTGCGGCTCGACGATCGAGGAGTACGTGGAGGTCACCCGCCGCTTCGATGACTCGCCCATTGACGCGATCGAGATCAACATTTCCTGCCCCAACATCAAGGAAGGCGGAGTGCAGTTCGGCAATGTACCGGAGATGTCGGCGCGCGTGGTGGCGGCCTGCCGCGCGGTCACGCGAAAGCCCCTGATCACCAAGCTCTCGCCCAACCAGACCGACATCCGCGAGAACGCACGCCGCTGCATCGAGGCCGGCACCGATGCGTTCGCCGCGATCAACACCGTGACCGGCATGGCGATTGATTCGCGCACGCGCCGCGCCGTGCTGGGGAACATCCAGGGAGGACTTTCCGGACCCGCGATCAAGCCCATCGCGCTGCTCAAGGTCCGAGAGGTCTACGAGGTGGCAAGGCCCCACAACGTTCCGATCATCGGCCAGGGCGGAATCGCCAACGCCACCGACGCGATCGAGTTCCTGATCGCCGGCGCCAGCCTCATTGGCGTGGGCACCGCGCTCTTTTACGAGCCACTGATCTGTCCGCAGATCAATTCGGGCATCGCCGCCTACCTTCGCGAGGCGCGGCTGGACAACGTGCAGCAACTGGTCGGCACACTGCAGGGGTAGAAGAACCATGAACATGACCGAAGAACTCGAGCGCCTCCAGGCCTTGCGCGAACGCGGCGCGATCAGCGAGAGCGAGTTCGCGCAGGCCAAGGCGCGCGCACTCGGGGGCGGAACGAACGCCACCGCGCCCGTCCATGACACGTTCCTGCACCGCCTGAGCCTGTCGACGACCGATAAGGTGATCGGTGGGGTCTGTGGCGGGCTGGGCGCGCACACCGGATTGCCGTCCTGGGCGTGGCGCGTCATCTTCTGCGTGAGCGTCTTCTATTTCGGCATCGGATTGCTGTTCTACGTGCTGCTGTGGATCTTCATTCCCGCAGGTGCCCCGCCACCGACGCTTCCGAAGACGGGCTAGCTCACGGGTGTCACAGCTCGATTTGCTGCGCTTCCTGTCGCTGGCCGCGATATGGGGCTCCTCCTACATGTACATGCGCATCGCCGTGCCGGGCTTTGGCCCCTTCGCGCTGGTGCTGCTGCGCCTGGGCGGCGCGACGCTGTTCTTCCTGCCCTGGCTCCTGAGGGCACCGGTGCGCACGCTGCTGCGCAGGAACCTGGGTGGATTGATGGCGCTCGGCGCGTTGAACTCGGCCATTCCCTTCACGCTGCTGGCGTTCTCGACGCTCCGCTTGCAGGCCGGGTACACCGCCGTGCTCGGAGCGACCGTGCCCCTGTTTGCGGTCGCGATCGACGCGTTGTGGTGGCGGCAACCCTTGAGCCGCCAGCGACTGATCGGGCTGGCCCTCGGCTTCGGTGGCGTGATCATCCTCGCCTGGAATCACTTCGACTTTGGAAAGGGCGGGAGCGGTTGGGCGGTGCTGTCCACGCTGACCGCGGCGGCCTTTTATGCCTGCGCGGCGCATTTCGGCAAGCGTCACTTCGCCGGCCAGCCTGTGATGCTGCCGGCGGCCGGCAGCATGCTCGCATCGACCCTGATGGTGATCCCGCTGGGCTGCTGGCTGTGGCCGGCCACGGTCCCGCCGGCCGCCGACTGGTTCGCGGTCGGAGCACTCGCGGTGGTGTGCACGGCCTGCGCGTACCTGCTGTACTACCAGCTCATCCTTCGGATCAGCGCCACGGCGCTCACCGGGGTGGCCTTCGTGATCCCGGTGTTCGGCGTGCTTTGGGGCGCGCTGTTCCTGCACGAGCAGGTCACCGCGCACATCGTGACGGGCATGCTCATCACTCTGGCCGGCACCGCCTTCACGACCGGCTTTGTCGGCGGCGCGCAAAGCTCCGCGGCCTGAACCGCTGTGGCGCGCCGTTCACCGCAGCTTCCGGCCCGTGCGAAACAGCGCCAGGGCGTGCGCGGACCGATGGTCATTTCAGGAATCCGGCTCGGGATTGTCCAGCTCCAGTTCCTTGAGTTTCCGGGTCAGCGTATTGCGTCCCCAGCCCAAAAGACGCGCCGCCTCCTGCCTGCGCCCCTGGCTGGCCTTAAGTGCGGCGCGCACCAGCGTCCGTTCAAACTCGGGCAGTGCCGCATCAAGGAGCGGCGTGTCATCGGAGGCCAGGCTCGCCTCGGCCCACTCGCTGAGCGATCGCGTCCACTCGGCACCGGCAGGTACGTCCTCGGCGGGACGCCTCACCGATGCGGGAAGATCGGCGATGCGGATTTCATTCCCGGGAGCGAGCGCGGTCGCGCGGCGGCACAGGTTGACCAGCTCGCGCACATTGCCGGGCCATGAATAGGCGGCAAGCAGCGCGCCGGCCTCGGCGCTCAGTGACTTGGGCGAGAGGCTCAGTTCCTGGGCGGCCAATTTCAGGTAATGCTGCAGCAGGTCGGGAATGTCCTCGCGCCGCGCACGGAGCGGCGGCAGCTCGATCCGGATCACATCCAGGCGATGAAACAGGTCTTCGCGAAACTTTCCGCTCCGGGTCCTCGCCTCCAGGTCCTGGTGGGTGGCGGCGATCACACGAACGTCCACGCGGATCGGGGTCTGACCGCCCACGCGATAGAACTCCCCTTCGGCCAGCACCCGAAGCAGGCGTGTCTGGAGCCCCAAGGACATATCGCCGATCTCATCCAGGAACAGCGAGCCGCCGTCCGCCTGCTCGAAACGGCCCCGCCGCAGGCTGTCCGCGCCGGTAAATGCGCCCTTCTCGTGGCCGAATAATTCGGACTCGAGCAACTCCGCGGCAATGGCCGAGGTGTTGAGCGCGATGAAAGGCTTCGCCGCACGCGGGCTGTGCTCGTGCAGCGCGCGCGCCACCAGCTCCTTTCCGGTTCCTGACTCGCCCGTGACCAGCACGTTGACGCTGCTGCGCGCCAGCCTGCCGATCGCGCGGAACACCTCTTGCATCGCCTGGGCACGGCCGAGCAACTGCGCGATCACCGGCGGTGCGACCGGGGACTCGGAGCGGGGCCGCGCGTTGCCGTGGGCGGCGCGGCGCACCAGCTGCACGGCGTGATCGATGTCGAAGGGTTTGGGCAGGTATTCGAACGCGCCGCTTTCGTAGGCCGACACGGCGGTGCCCAGATCCGAATGCGCGGTCATCACGATGATCGGGAGCGCCGGGTGTGTCGCGTGCACGCGCTTGAGCAG
This sequence comes from uncultured Gammaproteobacteria bacterium, assembly GCA_963717335.1. GTDB lineage: Bacteria > Pseudomonadota > Gammaproteobacteria > Steroidobacterales > Steroidobacteraceae > FEN-1191. Next base: position 73,111 of record CAVQVZ010000009.1, read on the forward strand.
CTCGATCCCGGAGCGGCCGGCCATGCGCACGTCGGTGATCAGTACATCGGGCGTGTCGCTTCCGAGCGCTGCGAGCACCGGCTCGGCCGAATCGAAGACCTGCGGCAGCAGGCCATCGCTCCTCAGTGCGCGCTCGAGTACCCAGCGGATCGAGGCGTCATCGTCCACCAGCCAGACCCGGAGCGCTGCGCTGCTCATGGCGCCTGCTCCGAGCGGCAACAGCAAGGAGAAGACGGTGCGCCCCGGACGGCTTTCGAAATCGATCGCGCCCTGATGGCGACTCACCATGTCCTGTGCGACCGACAGGCCAAGGCCGGTTCCCTCCGCCTTCGAGGTGACCAGCGGCATGAACAGGGTCTGATGCATCTCATCGGGCACGCCCGGACCATCGTCCTGCACCTGCACGCAGGCCACCAGGCGGTGGCGATGCGCGCCGAGGTTCTGGTTCGAGAGCACCCGGGTCCGCAACACGAGCCTGCCGCTCCCGGCCAGCGCCTGCAGCGCGTTGCGGGCGATGTTGAGCAGCGCCTGGATGATCTCGTTGCGATCAAAGTGTCCGTCGGGAAGGCTCGGATCATAGTCGCGCTCGATGCTCACGCCAGGAGGTGCTTCGCTGCGCAGCAGCTGGTACACGTATTCGCAGATCTCATGCACGCTGATCAGGCGAGTGCGCGGCGGACCAAAGGGCCCGAGCATCGTGTCGACCAGGCTGCACAACCGGTCGGCCTCGCTGATGATGACGGTGGTGTATTCCTTGAGGCGACTCTCGTGCAGCTCGCGCTCCAGCAGCTGTGCCGCACCGCGCAGCCCACCGAGCGGGTTTTTGATCTCGTGGGCGAGCTGGCGAACCATGAGGCGGCTCCCATCGGCGCGGGAGCGCGACTCGCTTTCGCGCGCGATGCGCTGGCGGGCGCGCGCATCGACCAGCTCGAGCAGCAGTTGCCGGCCGGCCAGCGGGTTCTCGAGCGGGGTGATGGTGAAATCCACCACGGCCGGAGCGCGCGCGGCGGCCAGGGTCGAGACCGGTACCAGGGCAAGCTCGTGTCCGGCGCAGCCCTTGTTGTCCTGGAGCGCGCGGTGCAACAGTTCAACCAGCGGCTCGACGCCCGCGAACAAGTCGCCGAGTGGAAGTCCGTGGGCCTGCCTGAGGCTCACGCCCAGCAGGTCCTGCCCGCCCACATTGGCGTACAGCACGCACAGTTGCGAATCCAGCAGGACCAGTCCGGTGGACAGGACATCCAGCAGCTCAAGGCCATGGAAGTGGCCGGCCACGGACGAGCGGGCCGGCTCAGCGGACATGGGAAAGGCGCGCGAGCGCTAGTGGGGCGTGGGGGTGGGGGGGCGCGCCATGGTCGCCGGTTTCCTGACCGAGGGCTGGCGCACGTGAAAGGTCAACGCCTGGGACTGGCAAAGGGTGTGCCCGTCGGCGCTTCGCACGCTGGCCGAAACGGTATGCGTACCCCGTTCGATCGGCTCTATGAGAAATTCGGTCTGCTCGTTGTTCTTCGGCTCGATCGCCTGGCCGTCCATGCTCAAGACCACATGATCGGTGCTGCGTTTCTCCGGCTGCACGCGCACGGCGATATTGGCCGATTCGATGTCGATCAGCATCTGGTCCTGCGCCGGCTGGATCACCGCGCAGCTCTCGTAGCGAAAGTCCCCGGCATCGCTCGCTTCGCGACCGGCGTGAGAGGAGGAGGGAGGTGGAGGGGAGAGCGCGGCCTGCGCGCTGCTGTAGGTCTGGCTCTGGCTTAAGGTAATTTGCTCCGCGCCCGGGTGCGGCTGATCGGAGTAATGCACCCCGTCGGTGTCGACCCATCGATACGTCGGGCCGCCGCCGGCGACTGCGGCCAGCGCCACCAACAGGCTCAGCAAACCCATATAAGTACGCACAGCGCACAGCATAGTCCTCTCGCGCTCAGGCGCGCAAAGCGTAAGGGACGATCCTGTGATGATCGTCACCTGTTCGTGCCCGCGAAGGGCTGTCGGGCGCTCCCGGCCTAGACGCTGTAATACATATCGAGCTCGCACGGGTGCGTCGACATGCGGTAACGGGTGACTTCCTGATACTTCAGGCTCACGTAGGCGTCGATCAGGTCGTTGGTAAATACACCGCCGCGGGTCAGAAATTCGCGATCCTTGTCCAGGCTCTCGAGCGCGAGGTCCAGCGAGTGGCACACCTGCGGGATGTGCTTGGCCTCCTCCGGCTCCAGGTCGTACAGATCCTTGTCGGCAGGGTCGCCGGGATGAATCTTGTTCTGTATGCCATCCAGCCCCGCCATCATCATGGCCGCGAAGGCGAAATAGGGATTGGCCGCGGAATCCGGGAAGCGCACTTCGATGCGGCGCGCCTTGGGATTGGGAACCCAGGGAATGCGGATCGAGGCGCTCCGGTTGCGCGCCGAGTACGCCAGCATCACCGGCGCTTCGAACCCGGGCACCAGTCTCTTGTAGCTGTTGGTGCCGGGATTCGTGAACGCATTGATCGCCCTGGCGTGCTTGATGATGCCGCCGATGTAATAGAGCGCGATGTCTGAAAGGCCCCCGTACTTGTCGCCCGCGAACAGCGCGGTGCCGGCCTTCTGGAGCGACTGGTGCACGTGCATGCCCGAACCGTTGTCGCCCACCAGGGGCTTGGGCATGAAGGTGGCGCTCTTGCCGTGCATGTGCGCGACGTTGTGCACGCAGTATTTGAGGATCTGCACCTCGTCGGCCTTCTTGACCAGGCCGCCCGCGCCCACGCCGATTTCCGACTGCCCGCCGGTGGCCACTTCGTGATGGTGCACTTCGACAACCAGGCCCATTTCCTCGAGCGCCTTGCACATCGCGGCACGGATGTCGTGGAAGCCATCGACCGGCGGGACGGGAAAATAGCCGCCCTTCACGCCGGGCCGGTGACCCATGTTGCCTTCCGGATAGGCGGTGTTGGAATTCCACGCGCCCTGCACCGAATCGATCTCATAACCGCAGCCGTGCATGTCGTTGTGCCAACGGACGCTGTCGAAGATGAAAAATTCGTTCTCCGGTCCGAACAGCGCCCCATCGGCGATGCCGGTGGACTTAAGGTAAGCCTCGGCGCGCTTGCCGAGCGAGCGCGGATCGCGCTCGTAACCCTGCATCGTGGCCGGCTCGATGATGTCGCAGCGGATATTGACCGTGGGGTCGGCGACGAACGGATCCACCACCGCGGTGGCCGCGTCGGGCAGCAGGATCATGTCCGACTCGTTGATGCCCTTCCATCCGGCGATCGAGGAGCCGTCGAACATCTTGCCCTCGACAAAAAAATCGGCGGTCACGTAGCGGGCCGGGACCGTGACGTGTTGTTCCTTGCCGCGGGTGTCGGTGAAGCGCAGGTCGGCAAACCGGATTTCTTTTTCTTGGATGAGCTTCACTACGTCGGTCGGGATCATGTCGCCTCCTCAGGAATGGGTGTACGCGAAGCCCCGGGATACTGCACGGAGCATGCCAATCTACGAATCTGTTATTGCCCCCAAAAATCAGCAGGTTACGAATCGCGTAGGTCGCGGTACCCTGACCGATGCACCAGTATAGGGCAGCGAGGACATTTATGCCCTATTTATGTGCAGATCGGTCCGAAATTCGGCCGGCGGAAGAGCAAACAGCACGCGTTCTGTATACTCGCGCGCCAATTCCCCAGAGCGTGCGGAAAATCAGGAGCTGCATGAAAACCGCCAAAATCGGGGACCGGCCGGCCACGTTCCAGGAACTCATTTTTGCCTTGCAGCGCTACTGGTCGTCGCGGGGGTGCGTGATCCTGCAGCCCTACGACATGGAGGTCGGGGCGGGCACCTTCCATACGGCGACGTTCCTGCGCTCGATCGGGCCGGAACCCTGGGCGGCCGCGTACGTGCAGCCCTCACGCCGACCGACGGATGGCCGTTACGGGGATAACCCGTTCCGGCTCCAGCATTACTACCAGTTCCAGGTGCTGATCAAACCCTCCCCGCTCGACATGATCGAGCTGTACCTGGGGAGCCTTCGCGCCCTCGGGTTCGATCCTCTGGTCCATGACATCCGCTTCGTCGAGGACAACTGGGAGTCTCCCACGCTCGGTGCGTGGGGGCTGGGCTGGGAGGTGTGGCTCAACGGCATGGAGATCAGCCAGTTCACCTACTTCCAGCAGGTCGGCGGCCTGGACTGCCGCCCGGTGAGCGGGGAAATCACCTACGGCCTGGAGCGGCTGGCGATGTACCTGCAGGATGTCGAGAGCCTGTTCGATATCGTCTGGAGCGATGGTCCGCACGGACGGGTGACCTACCGGGACGTGTTCCACCAGAACGAAGCCGAGCAGTCCGTCTACAATTTTGAGAAAGCCGATACGGAGGTGCTGTTCCGGCACTTCGATGACCACGAGCGCTCCTGCAACGCGCTGCTCGAGGCCCGCCTGGCGCTGCCCGCCTACGAGCAGGTGCTCAAGGCCTCCCACGTGTTCAACCTGCTCGATGCGCGCCACGCGATTTCGGTCACCGAGCGCCAGCGCTACATCCTGCGCGTGCGCACGCTCTCGCGCGGTGTGGCGCAGACCTATTTGGCAAGCCGCGAGGCGCTGGGCTTCCCGCTGCTCGCGCCCCGATCGGACATAACCGCGCAGGCGCGCCCATGAGCGAACCTGCCCGCATCGAACGGCGCGATTTTCTTTTCGAGATCGGCACCGAAGAACTGCCGCCCAAGGCGCTGCCGGAACTGGAGCAGGCGCTGCGCACCGGCCTGGAGGCGCAACTGGCGGCGGCCCATCTGCGCCATGGCCCGATCGTCTCCTTCGCCACGCCCCGCCGGTTGGCGGTGCGCGTGGCGCGCCTCGCTTCGCACCAACCCGAACAGAATGTCCGGCGGCGCGGGCCCCCGCTGCGCGCCGCGTTCGATGCGGCCGGTGCACCGACCCGCGCGGCGCTGGCCTTTGCCGCCAGCTGCGGTGTGGACTTGAGCCTGATCGGCCGCGAGCGCGATGAGCAGAACAATGAGTACCTGTGGTTCGCCGGCGCGCGCCCCGGCGCTGCGGCCCTAAGCCTGTTGCCCCAAATCCTCAGCCAGGTGCTCGAAGCGCTGCCGATCCCGCGGCGCATGCGATGGGGTTCGGGCGGCGCGCAATTCGTGCGCCCGGTGCACTGGCTGGTGATGCTCTACGGCACAGAGCTCGTGCCCGCCACCCTCCTGGACACGCCCTCCGGACGGAGCACCCGTGGTCATCGCTTTCACGCACCGGGCGAACTGGCGTTGCGCGCGCCGGCCAGTTACGAGAAGACTCTGCTCGCCCGCGGCTGGGTCATCGCCGATTTTGCCGAGCGGCGCGAACGCGTGCGCGCGCAGGTCAGCGCTGCCGCGGCACAGGCGGGCGGCCGCGCCCTCATCGAAGCGGCGCTGCTCGAAGAAGTCACGGCCCTGGTGGAATGGCCGGTGGCGATCGCCGGGCAGTTCGAGGAACGCTTTCTGTCCCTGCCGCGCGAAGTGCTGCTGGCCGCGCTCCAGGATCATCAGCGCTATTTCGCCGTGGAATCGGCCACCGGAGCGCTGCTCCCCCAATTCATCGCGGTAGCCAACATCGAGAGTCGCGATCCGGGCGTGGTGCGCGCAGGCAACGAGCGCGTGGTGCGCCCTCGGCTCGCCGATGCCGCCTTCTTCATGGAACAGGACCGCCGTGCGCCGCTGGCGATGAACATCGAGGCGCTCTCGCGCGTGTCTTTCCAGGCGAAGCTCGGGAGCCTCGCGGACAAGGCCGAACGCATCGCTGCGCTGGCCTTAAGCGTCAGTGCGGCCTGCGGGGCGGCGGATGAGCGCGTGGCGCGTGCCGCAGCGCTGTGCAAGTGTGACCTGGTCAGCGCCATGGTCGGGGAATTTCCCGAGCTGCAGGGCGTCATGGGCGCCTACTACGCGCACGCGGACGGTGAGGATGCGGAAACCGCCGCGGCGATCCGCGAGCACTACCTGCCGCGCAGCGCGGGCGATCAGCTGCCCGCGACGCCCACCGGCATGGCGCTGGCGCTCGCCGACCGACTTGATACGCTGGCCGGAATTTTCGCCCTCGGGCAAAAGCCCAGCGGCACGCGCGATCCCTTTGGCCTGCGTCGCGCCGCCATCGGGGTGCTTCGCATCATCCGCGAACGCCATCTGATCGTGGATTTGCGCGCGCTGATCGAAGAGGCCTTGAGCGCGCAGCCGGTCCCCGAGCTTTCTTCCCGCCACGCGGCCGTCGCGGCGGAAGTCTACGAATTCATCATGGAGCGACTGCGCGCCCAGTACCTGGACGATCCGGCCCAGGGCGTCAGCACCGAAATCTTCGAGGCCGTGCTTGCCGCCGCCCCGCGCTCCCCGCTCGATGCCGGGGCAAGGCTCGAGGCGCTGGTGGAATTTCTCAAGCGCCCCGAGGCTCTAAGCCTCGCCGCCGCGAACCGGCGCATTGCCAACATCCTGAAGAAATCCGCCACGGCCGCGCCCGCGGCGATCGATCCAGCGCTGCTGCGCGAGCCGGCCGAAAAGGCACTGAACGCCGCGCTGAGCGCGCGCAAGGCCGGTGTCGAAGCCCTGGTGCGCGAGGGAAATTATGGCGCCGCGTTCGAGGAACTCGCACGGCTCCGAGCTGAGGTGGACGCCTTCTTCGAGGAGGTGCTGGTCAATGATCCGGACCCGCCGCTGCGCGCCAACCGCATGGCGCTGCTTAGCGAATTGCGCGCGCTGATGTCGGGCATCGCCGACCTCTCGCGCCTGCCGGGCTGATGCACTCCGTGCGCAGGCGATTCGGGGTGTAACGCGTGCAGTGGCTGGCCTCGCTCCTGTTCACGATCTTCCTTTTCCTGTGGACCGGCACCTACGCGGTGCTTTTCTCGGCCACCGCCCTCTTCATTCCGTTTCGTTACCGCTCGAAGCTGGCGCGCGGCTGGGGCAAGACGCTGTTGGTGATGCTTAAGGTCATCTGCCGGCTGGACTACCGGATCGAGGGCGCGGAGAACCTTCCTTCCGGAAACCACATCGCGCTGCTCAAGCATTCCTCCAGCTGGGAGACCTTCGCCCAGGTGGCGCTGCTCCCCGATCAGGTGTGGGTGCTCAAGCGCGAACTGACCTGGGTGCCGTTCCTGGGCTGGGCGCTGCGATTCATGCACGCCATCTCCATCAACCGCGGCGCCGGGGGCGCGGCGGTGCGCGGCGTCCTGGCGCAGGGCAAGGAAAGGCTCGCGGAGGGATTGTGGATCGTGATATTTCCCGAAGGCACCCGCATGGCCCCGGGCCAGACGCGTCGCTACGGGATCAGCGGCGCGCTGCTGGCGGCCGAGAACGAACGGCTCATCGTGCCGGTGGCCCACGATGCGGGCTATTACTGGCCGCGGCGCGGCCTGTACAAGAAACCCGGAACCATCCGCGTGGTCATCGGCCCGCCGATTGCCGCGGCGGGCCGCGATGCCCGGGCGGTCAACGAGGAAGCCCAACGATGGATCGAGGCGCACTCGCGCCACTGAGCGCGCCCGTTCCCTACCCCCGTTATCGGACCGGCCCTCAGGCCTTGGCCGGGGGCGCGGCGGGCAGCTCGTCCGTCGCGGCGCCCTTGTTCCCGAAGTGCACGTGGAGTTTCCGTCCGAGCCAATGCTCGAAATCATCGATCCAGGTAAAGGCGGCGGGCACCATCACCAGCGTGAGCGCGGTGGAAGTGACCAGGCCCCCGATCACGGCGATCGCCATCTGGCCCTGCAGCGCGGCGTCACCGACTCCGAGCGCCAAGGGCATCATGCCGGCGATCATCGCCACCGAGGTCATGACGATCGGACGGGCCCGCTTGTGGCCCGCTTCGAGGAGCGCGGTGAGCCGATCCTTGCCGGCACGTATTTCCTCGATCGCAAATTCCACCAGCAGGATCGAGTTCTTGGCCACCAGGCCCATCAGCATCAAAATGCCGAGCACCGTGGCCATCGAGAACGGGCTCCCGGTCACCAGGAGCCCCGCCACCGCGCCGCCGAGTGACAGCGGGAGCGCGGCCAGAATCGTGATGGGCTGGAACAGGCGCGCGAACAGCAGCACCAGCACCGCGAACACCAGCATGATGCCCGCGACCATGGCCAACACGAAGCTTGTAAACAACTCGGCCATGTACTGGGCCTGGCCGACGTCCACGATCTGCACGCCGGTGGGCAGGTTCTTGAAGATCGGGAGCGCGCGGATCTTCTTCAGCGCGGGCCCCAGTTCGGTGTGGTTGAGGTCCGCCTCCAGTGACAGGCGGCGGGTCTGGTTGTAGCGGCGAATCTTGGAGGGCCCCTGCCCAAAGCCGATCTCGGCCACCGCCTTGAGCGGCACGGTCGCGCCGCTGGCGGTGCGCACCGGGAGGTTCTCCAGCGTCGCCAGGTTGCTGCGGGCGGACTCCACCAGACTCACGCGGATCGGGATCTGCCGGCCGGCGAGCGAGAACTTGGCTTCGTTTTGCGCAATCTCCCCGAGCGTCGCCACCCGCACGGTGTCGCTGATGGCCGCCACCGTGACCCCGAGCTGGGCGGCCAGATCGAGCCGCGGATGGATCACCAGTTCCGGGCGCGCCATGTCGCCGTTGATCCGTGGATCGCGCAGTTCCTTGAGCGTGCGCATCTGCTCGATGGCGGTATGCGCGGTGCGCTCGACCAGCGCCGGATCGCTTCCGACCACAAACAGCGACAGGTCGCGCCCGCTCCCGTCGGCCTGGCTCCTGAAATTCAGCCGCGCGTCGGGAATCTTGCGCAGGTCCTTGGTGACCTCGGCCTCGAATTGCTTCTGGCTGAGCTTGCGCTGGCTCGGCGGGACCAGCTGGACATAGATGTTGCCCGAACGAACCTCGCCATCCTCGTCCTCACCGATGGACTCCACGACGCTCTTCACTTCCGGGCGGCGACGCAGGATCTGGGTGGCGGCCGCCGAAGCCTGCGCGGTCTGGCTGAGCAGAACACCGGGGGGCAACTCGACCGTGACCGCGGAAGAGGAGTTGTCGCTGTCGGGAATGAAGGTCTGCGGCACCATGGCCAGACCCACGATCGAGAGCACGAAGAACACCAAACCGGCAACCATCGTGATCACGCGGTGCTTGATGGTCCAGCGCAGGGTCCTTAGGTACCAGTCCATCACCGGGCCATCGGCGCTGCGCAGGTCCGCGTGCGGCTTGAGCGTGTAGGCGGCCAGCAGGGGCGTGATCAGCCGCGCCACGACCAGCGACATGAACACCGCGACCGCGACGGTAAAGCCGAACTGGATGAAGAACTGCCCGACCAGTCCGCCCATAAAGCTCACCGGCAGGAACACGGCGATGATCGCCATCGAGCAGGCCACCACCGCCAGGCCGATCTCATCGGCCGCGTCCATGGCGGCCTTGTAGCCGCTCTTGCCCATCTTCATGTGGCGCGTGATGTTCTCGATCTCCACGATCGCATCGTCGACGAGCACCCCGGTGACCAGGCACAGCGCCAGCAGGCTCATCTGGTTGAGCGTGAAGCCGAACCACTGCATGAACGCGAAGGTCGGGAGCGCGGCCAGGGGAATCGCGAGCGCCGCGATGCCGGTCGCGCGCCAGTCGCGCAGGAACAGGTAGACGATCGCCACCGCGAGCAGCGCGCCCTCGATCAATGCCTCGATCGAGGCGTGGTACTGCTGCTTGGTGAAATCAACCGTCGTGAAGACCTGCTTGAGATTGATGCTGGAGTTCTCGGTGCTGATCTTGGCCAGTTCCGCCTCGACCCGCTTGAGCGTGTCGACATCGGAAGCCCCCTTGGCCTTGAGCACGCCAAAGGTGGTCGCGGGGCGCCCGTCCAGCCGGGAGATCGAGCGCACCTCCGCGATGCCATCGCGCACATCGGCGATGTCGCCCAGCCGTATCGCGCGGCTTTCGCCCGAGAGTGCGATGCCGACCATGAGGCGGGTGTTGGCCAGCTGCTGCGCGGTGTGCGCGCCACCGAGCACGCGGATCGATTGTTCGCTCCCGCCCACCTGGGCGCGGCCGCCCGCCGCGTCGATGTTCACCTGGCGCAGCTGGTCGTTGACCTCGGCCGCGGTGATACCGAAGGACTGCATGCGCGCCGGATCCAGGTCCACGCGGATTTCGCGGTCCACGCCGCCCGAACGGTTGACCTGGGCGACGCCCTGTACCGCGAGCAATCGCTTGTTGATGGTGTCATCGACGAACCAGGAAAGCTGTTCCTCGGTCATTCCGGTGGTGCTGACCGCGTAATAGACGATCGGGCCGCCGTCGATTTCTTCGCGCCCGATGTTGGGCTCCAGGATCCCCTGCGGCAGTTCGCCACGCACGCGCGCGACCGCATCGCGCACATCCGTGGTGGCGCGATCGACCGGCGTGCCGATCTGGAATTCGACGAACACCATCGCCTGGCCCTCGGTGGCGCGCGAGATGATGTTCTTGACGTTGCCGACTTTCGAAACCGAACCTTCGACCTTCTGCAGGACCTGGGTCTCGATCTCGCTCGGGGCGGCTCCCGGCACACCGATCAGCACGTGGACGAAGGGCGCGGTGACGTCGGGATTGAGCGTGACGGGCATGCGCACGAAAGCGACGATGCCAAAGGCGGTCAGCACGGCGAACAGGACCAGCGGGAACACCGGGTGGGTGATCGCCCAGGCCGATATGCGTCTCATGGCGCGCTCACGGCGGCGCCGGCACCGCCGGCCACCACACGGACATTTTTGCCGCTCCCTCCCGAGGCCCCGGCGGCCACCGCGATCGGAGCCACCTTGACCTGCTCGCCGGTCCTAAGGAACGCGCCGGCCACGGCGACCACGCGCTCATTGCCGCTCAGACCGCTGTCCACCAGCAATCCGGTGGCGCGCGCGCCGACCACGTTGATCGCGCGCCGCTCGACCTTGTCATTGGCGCCGACGATCAGCGTGTAGGTGCCCTGCTCATCACTTAACACGGCGGTCTGCGGCAGGATCACCCCGACCATGGCGCCCGCCTGGATATCGGCGCGCGCAAAAGCGCCCGGCCGAAGATTCTGGTCCTGGTTCGGTAGCGCGATACGCACGGTTCCCTGGCGCGTGGCCCCATCGATGATCGCCCCGATCTGCCAGACCTTGCCCTCGAAGGGCTGGGCCACGCCATCCAGGCGCACCGTCGCCACCTGCCCCACCTTGAGACGCGGCATGTCCTGTTCGGCGACCTCCCCTCGCATCTCGATCGCACCGTCCCGTGCGAGCCTGAAACAGCGGCGGGGATCCGGGCATCGCAATCTGGCCCACTTCCGCGGCCCGCGTGAGCACGATGCCATCGCTCGGCGCCACCACAATCATGCGCTGCCAGCGGGTGCGCGCCTCGGCGAGCTGGGCCTCGGACGCCTTGGCCTTGGCCTCGGCGGTCAGTGCGTTGGTACGGCGGCGTTCGAACTCTTCCACCGAGAATGAATCGCGGGCCTTCTCGGCGCGCGCGTATTCGGCCTTCGAGGAGGCGGCCGCGGCCTTGAGCTCCTCGAGCGAGGCCTGAGCGCTTTCCACCTGGGACTGGGCGGTGAGTGGGTTGAGTCGCGCCAGCACCTGCCCGCGCTTGACGTGATCGCCCGGCTCCACCAGCACCGCGGCCACGCGCCCGCCGTCGCCCTCGACGCCGATCGGCATATCGTTTTGGGCGCTGATGAGTCCGGTCAGCGACACGGTCGTGGCCACATTGCCCATCGAGGGGACAACGACGGTCACCAGGGGCGGTGCGGCACCGTCCTTGTCCTTGGCCATGGCGGCGGCGGCATCCGCCGGGGCCCGGGTCATTCGCCATCCGCCCACGGCCAGAACCACAACGGCCGCGATCCCGATCCCAATAAGAACCCGACGAGAAGGCTTGCGGCCCCTCGAGCCCGGTAACCATCCGATCATATAGCGCTCCACCTGCACGCGACAGGCACATCCCCGCCCGTCATTAGCTAATTAGACTCAGCAATGTGGCCGGAGGTTTCAATGCATTTTTCCCGATCTGCCGGGGGCGCATTCTAGGCCTTGCCCCCTTCCGCTCCCAGTGGGCCTAACTGTCGGGCCGAACGGCGATTTCTGGCGCTCTTATACCCCTAGATTGTTGCCGCTTCGATACAGCGCTCCCCCTGGTTGCGCGGCGCGTTGACGTAGCGGCTGACCGGGTAGTACTCAAACTCGCCCGGGGCCGCGGCAAGCTGCTCGGCCAGCCGGCTGGCCGGATCGGCCGGGCTTTCCTCGAGCCAGGCATCCAAGGCCTCCGGCGCCAGAACCAGCGGCATGCGGTTGTGGACGAAAGAGAGCATCGGGGAGGCCGCCCGGGTCAATATGGCAAAACTCAGCTGCGCCTCCCCGGCGGGGTTTCGCCACTCGGACCATAACCCGGCAAAGCACACGCCGGCCTTTCCCGGCGCGTGGAGGAAATAAGGGACCTTGCCCTCCGGGGTGGCATGCCACTCATACCAGCCGAGCGCCGGTACCAGGCAGCGCGTGTGGCGCAGGGCCCCGCGCCACATGGGCTTGGTGGCCGCCTCCTCGCTTCGCGCATTGATGGTCGAGGTCGGAAGGTTCGGTTGAGACCACCAGCCGGGAATAAGTCCCCAGCGCATCCCGATCGCCTCGCGCTCCTCGCGGGGCTTTCCCTTTTCCTGGCGGATCACCGGCAAGGTCATGGTCGGGGCGGCGTTGTAGACCCGCTCGAAGGGATTACGGACCTTGATGTTGTATTCGCGCTCGAGGGCCGCCTGTTCACGAGTCACGAAACGTCCGCACATCGGGATGGACCTCGAAAGTGGCGATCAGGCCGTGATGGCCAATCGCTCGGAGTTATAGACGCGCCGTGCCAGCAGGAACACGCCGAGCACGGCCAGCAGTGTCATGAGGGCGCTTAAGGCGATTGCAACGCCCGGAACCGCCTCGGCGCGGAGCAAGCGCATGAGCGAGAGCTGCTGGCCTAAGAGCGGTACCGCGTACATCCAAAGCTGCGCCTTGACCGGCACCAGGCTCAGCACGACGGAGGGAATCAGCGGCACGAGCTGCGCGAGGCCCAGGTAAGTCTGCGCTTCGCGCACGCTCCGCGCAAAAGCGGCGATCAGGATCTGGCTGATGGCAATCAGCAGGACCAGCGGCACGAGCATCGGCAGCGCAAGGGCGAAGAATTGCGGCCCCAGCGCCAAGCTCAGCCCCATTTCCTCGGTGGGCATGAAATGCGCGGCCCCCATAAATGCCAGGAGCCCCAAGGTCAGGCTCGCGAAGCTGAACAGCGCCGTGGCCAGGAGCTTGCCCAGCAGGATCCGATCGCGTGGCACCGGATTGATCAGGAGCGGTTCGAGCGAGAAGCGTTCGCGCTCACCGGCGGTCGAATCGACCGCGAGCCACATCCCGCCCACGAACATCGTGAGCACCAGCATGTAGGGCAGCATGGCAAACAGCAGCGCGCCCCGGGCCTGGGGCGTGGCCGCATCGCGGCTCGCCACCACCAGCGGCGTTGCAATCGCCGGGGCGATGCCGCGCGCCAGCAGTCGCAGCGCACCGCTGCGGCGGCTGTAGCTCTCGAGCATGGTGCGCAGGCGCTCCTCATCGCCCCGCGCTTCCCGGCGCGAGGAGTCGTAGAGCAGCTCGATCTGGGCCGGATGGCCGCTGCGCCACGCGGCGCCGAAGTCCGGGGCGACCCGCAACGCGAGATCGATCCGCTCCTCGCGCACCGCCCGTTCTGGATCGGACACCGCGGGCAAGGGCCGCAGGCCCATCTGTCGCAGAGCCTCGATCAGCCCGGGCGCGCGCTCGGCCCCGATGATGACCACGGGAAGGGGCCGCTCGGCCTTCTCCACCTCGCGCCCGATCACCAGTCGCATCAGCACCAGCACCAGGAGCGGGCCGATCAGCGGACCGACCAGGAGGCTGTTGATCAGCACGCGCCGTTCGCGAAGGCTCTCGCGGCATTCCTTGAGGAACACCGTCAACGCCGGGCTCACGGGGTATCCCTCAAGGCCGCCGCCCCGATGAGTTTGACGAAAGCCTCCTCGAGGTTGTCCTCCTGGGCCATCGTGCGCAATTGATCGGGGCTTCCGTCGGCCACCACCCGCCCCTGCGCGATGATGACGATCCGATCGCACAGCGCGGCCACCTCCTGCATCAGGTGCGTGGACAGCAGAATGCATCGTCCCGAGGCCTTAAGGCCACGCAGCACATCGCGTAAGCTCCGCGTGGCGGTGACATCCAAACCGTTGGTCGGCTCATCCAGCAGCACGTTTCGGGGCCCGTGCACCAGCGCGCGCGCGATCGCGGTCTTGACCCGCTCGCCCTGGGAAAATCCCCCCGTGGGCCGCTCGGCGATGTCCTGCATGCCCAATGTCGCGATCAGCGCATCGGCCTGCGCGCGCGCCTCGGAAGGCGCCATGCCGTGGAGCGCGGCAAAGTATTCGATGTTCTCGCGCGCCGTGAGTCGCTTGTACAGGCCGCGCGAATCGGGCAGCACCCCCAGGAGCCGCCGCACCGCCAGAGGTTCGAGCAGCGCGTCGCGCCCATCGATCCGTATCGTGCCCGCGTCGGGGCGCATCAGGGTGTAGAGCATGCGGAGCGTCGTGGTCTTGCCCGCGCCGTTCGGCCCCAGCAGCCCCGTGATCTGACCGTCTGCCGCGGTAAAGGACACCTCATCGACCGCCCGATGGCCCCCGAAGGATTTGCTCAAGGCCCGAACCTCGATCATGGAGCGGCCCCGTTGGCATCCATGAACGGCGGGGTCTGGGCCAGCACATCGAGGCAATGCGCATCGAGCGAGCGCGCATCCTTTGTCTGCAGGAACTCATCGAGCAGCCGCGGCACGCACCCGACCGCCAGCAGCCCGTGCCCCTGGCCCGAGAGCCGGAGAACGCGTGCGTTCGGAAGGGTCTTCGCGATGGCCTCAGCGTAGCGTGCCGGGGTGACCGGATCGTGCTCGCCGGCCAGTATCAGCACCGGCAGGTTGCCGCGAAGCGGTTCGCCGAAGTCCTTGGGCCGCTCGGCGTGAGGCCACAGCGGGCAGGCGCTGAGCAAGGCGTTGATGAGGCTGTTGCCCAGGACCGTATCCTCAGCCGAGGCCTCCACGCGCAGGCGGTCGGCGTCTTCGGCGCAGTTGACCGACAGGGCCGCACCGCTCGAAAGACCCTCGGCCACATCGCCCACCACCACCTGCGCCTGCGCCAGGAGCGGCGCGTAGTCGCCCTGGTCCGCCTGCTGCAGGATGTAGGGCAGGAGCGCGGAGGTGTAGGGGCTGTAAGTGTAGACACGCACCAGTTGCGCGAGCGCCTCGGCGTTCATGGTCTTTTCCTGGACGCGAGAGGTGTAGGGATCGCGCAGCTTCAATTTCTGCGGCGCCTTCTGCAATCGCGCCTGCACGCGCTTAAGTGTCTGGTAGGGATCAGCGTACCGTTCCGCGCAGGCCACGCTGGCGCGGCAGCGCGCCGACAGGTCGCGCAGCACCGCCTCGAGATTGGCGGCGTGCTCGCTCCCCAGGGCAAGGGAGTTGGGCACCGCCCCGTCGAGCACCAGGGCTCGCACCGCCCGGCCGTAGCGTCGCGCGTACTGCTGCGCCACTCTCGTTCCGTAGGACACGCCGATCAGATCGAGCGGCGGACTTCCCAGCGCGAGGCGCACGGCCTCAAGATCCTCGACCGCATCGCTCGTGGTGTAGAACTCCGGGGCGGCGCGGGGCGCGAGTTCCCGGAGGCACTGGCGCAGTTGCTCGAGGTCGGGCGCTGAGGCCGTGTCCTTGTTATCGCCGCAATCCAGTGAATTGGAACCCCCGGTGCCCCGCTGGTCGATGAGCAGTACGGCGTGGCGCTTGCGGAGCGGTGCAAAGGCGCCGGACAGGGCCGGATAATCCTCGGTGGCCGCTCCCCCTGGCCCGCCATCGAGGAACACGATCAGATCCTCATCCGCCTTCGCAGATTCTGCGCCCAGCACGGCCACCTTAAGCTGCAGCCGGCGGCCGTTGGCCGCGCGCCGATCCTCCGAAACGATCACCGCCGCACAGTAGGCGCGCACGGTCGCGATCCCGGCATCGGCACGGCCAATCGTGCACGGCTCGAGCCTCAGTTGGCCCATGCGCAGCACATCGGGGGCGGCGGGCGAGAGCGCGAGGGCGTGTCCCATCGAGCGGCGGCCGATCAGGGCCCCGGCGAGCGAGGCGACGAGCAGCGCCACAAGCACGACGGCCCGCAGGCGTGAGCGCGCCGCCATCACGCGTGCCGCTGGCGCGCGCGACGCGATCGGCGCAGGACCTGGACCAGGTAGATCACGATCGCCACGTTCAGGGCGGTGGCGGCCAGCACCGCCAGGGTATTGTGGCGCACGCCGAAGAACAGATGCCAGAGCTCAAAGGGGATCAGCGAGCCGGAGGCGACCACCGTGAACCATTCGGCCCAGGTCTTGCGCATGCACAATCCAATACCCTCGACCAGCAGAACTCCGGTGTACACGCTGGTGGCCAGCACGATGCTGTGGATCCGATCGGCGCCCAGGGAGTCCACCCAATTCAGTGCGTGTTCCAGGAGTCGCCGCTCGAAGGTGTCGCTGAGCGTGTTGATCCAGTCATAGAGGTGATCGACCACATCGGGCCTGCGCAATCGGTACAGCCCATAGGTGGTGGCCAGCACCAGAGCGGCCTTCCCGAGCTTGAGCAATCCGATGAGCCGCAGGCCGTCAAGGCGGCGAGCGTCATGGGCCTGGGCGGTCTCGGGCATGCCTTAGTTTACTGTGCCGGGGTAGACGGACCAGCGAGCCGGGGCGGCCAGCGACGGGCCAGTGCAAAGCCCACGCCGATCACCGCGAGCATCAGGCCAAAGGCCAGAACCCCGTACGCGGTCAGTCCGGGGATCGCCCATAAGCAGCAAGGTGTCGTTTCCCCCCGGGATCAGTGCCGCGCCACAGCCCATGATTGCACCACCCACGAAACAGCGCGCCGCGCGCCAGAGCCTGGGTCGTTGCAAATCAAATCTCTGGCCGACAATGGCGGCCCCCACGGCGCCCACGAAAAGTGCGACCGCTGGCGCGTGCATGCGCCAGTGAGCCAGTGCGGTGTGGCCGCGCGCCAGCGCCTCGAGTGCCGAGCCGTAGCTCCAGCCGGGATGGCGCGCATAGACGAGCCCGGCGAGCAAACCCGCGCTCAGCGCCAGCCACTGGCCCTTGTGGGAGCGGCGACGCATCAGCACGATGATGAGCACGGCGAACAACGCCAACCCCATCAGCCACAGGTACCCCATGCGGGTGCGGAGCATGGGCGTCGCGAAAAAAGGAAGCGGTGAGAAGGCCGCGGCGCCCCGAAGACCCAAGCCCAGTCCGAGCAGCGTAAACAGGAAATTCAAATTGCCCCTCCCCAGATACAGGACGCTCCCCAGGTAGCAGCCGCCATTGATCATCGCCCCGAGCCCCAGCAACACGCCGCCCGCGATCAGGCCCGGATGAAAATACGCATAGTTCGGGAGCAAGACCCGATCGGGCAGCAGGCCGGCGAACAGGAGCAGGCTCAGTCCCGCCCCGCAGGCGGCAAGCACCATGCGCTCCAGGCCCGCGAAATCGCCGTGCACGACGGCCCGCTCCATGCCGGCCACGGCGCACAGGCTCACGCGCGAGAGCAGCGCGCCGAGGAGCAGCGCGAGGGCCAGCAGCACGGCATCGAGTACGGGTGGATTGATACGCTATGCCGCCTGGTCCGAACGGTCAGCTCAGCTGCTGGCGCACCCATTGCTGGAAGCGATAGACATCGTAATCCTCGGGCAGCAGCTGGCCGCGCACGTGCGCTGCCGCATGCAGACCCTTCTGGGTCAGCTCGCACGCCGCCCCGTCCTCGGCCATCACCTGCGCCGAGAAGTCGCAGGCGCGCGCGATATCGATCTTCGGGTCGGCCAGCGTCTCGCGTGGAAACAACCATTCGATCTCAAGTTCCGTCGACTCGGCTCCCAGCGGCAGGATGCGCGTGGAGCGCACGTGATCGACGTGCAAGACCACGTAGTGCGAAGGAAGGCTCGTCATGTAGTGATAGCCCAGGCGCCTCTCCTCCTCGGTCAGTTGCGGGAAGCGCGCGCCCACGGTCTTGCCATCCAGCGACCAGGTTTCCGCACCGCTTCGCAAGCCGCCCGCGTAGGTCGGGTTCTGGACCCCGGCGTGCTCGCGCCACTGCGGATCATCGCGCGGCTCCATGATGCCGCGCTTGTAGATCGGCACCAGGCTGCTCAGGGCCGGGTGCACGCCCGGGCAATGCAGGCATTCGTTGTAGTTCTCCCAGAAGATTTTCCAGTTGCACTCGATGCGCTTGGTGAGCGTGCGACCGACCGCGAGTTCCTCGAGGGGCCAGTTGCCGAAGCTCTCGCGGTTCGAATTGAAATGGTCGGCTTGCCGATTCGCCTCGGCGGCCAGATTGACGTAGAGGAATCCACGCCAGTTCTTCAGCGCGATCGGATAGAGCGAGAGCTGCTGCGTGTCGAAGTACCCGTCCGGCCGTTTCGATGGAATCTTCGCGACCGTCCCATCCAGCCGGTAGCTCCAGGCATGGTAGGGGCAGGTGATGTGGCCGGCGGGGAGCCGTCCTGAGGCGGCGGCACAGAGGATCGAGCCGCGATGCCGGCAGGTGTTGTAGAAGGCCCGCACCTCGCCGGCCTGGTCGCGCACCAGCAAAATCGGCTGATCGCCGATCGAAAAGCTTCGGAATGACGGCGCCGCCGGGAGCGAATCGAGGCGGCAAAGGTAGATCCAGTTCCGTCGCCATATGGCGGCGAGTTCACGCTGGTAATGGGCAGGATCGAAATACCAGGAACTCTCCAGCGTGCGCTCGGCCTGCTTGAGGCCGTTGTAGGCTCCGGCGGTGGGGTCCTGGTTTACTGCTGCATCTGCCATGAAAATGAACTCAGGTTGCACTTAAGCGCTAGCCGCTTCGGGGCAGCAGCCAGCCGCTTTTGATCGGCTGCATGCCAATCTTCGAATAATAGCCCTCGGCGGCCGGGCGCGGCGATCAGCATCAGCAAAGCCCTCTCGCCCGCCGCGCGCTGCGTCTCACCGACCAGGCGTTTTCCGATGCCCTGGTGCTGGTAGGCCACATCGACCGCCAGGTCCGACAGATAACAGCAATAGGCAAAGTCGGTGATCGCGCGCGATACGCCGACCAGTCGCTCGCCATCGCGCGCCGTGACGATGACGTCCGCGTTGCGCAGCATTCTCTCGAGCCGCTCGGGCTCATCGACCGGCCGGCGCGCGCCTAAGGTCGAGGCCATCAGCACCGCGCGAAACTCGGCGGCCGTGAGCTCAGGCTCAAGTGCGTAGGCAATCATCTTCATCCCGCCGCGTGATTGGAAAACATCATTGCCGAAACCCCAACCCCAGTAAAGCGCCCGGCGGCGGGCTGTGGCCAATTCCTGCATGTCGGGAAAGCCGGCGTCTAAGCGGCGCCGGACAATAAAGACCTAACGCTCCGCATGAGCGCCGCGGGCACCCATGCTTGAGCTTGGCGATTTATCGTGCACGCGAGCGCTCGATGCGGTTGTTAGAGGTCGCCTCTTCATACTGCGCCGCATAGCTATCAACGAGGCTCCGAATCATCTTCTGATATGGAACCTTAGACCGAGCCGCGTGCGCCTTGAAAAAGGCGACGCTGCGCTTGCTTAGCGACAAGGTGACTTTAATCCCGTCCTCCTTCAACACCAGTTGATCAGGTGACGGCAAAAAGTCCTTCACTATCTCCAGCCTGCCTAGAGCTTCATCGGTGTATCTTGTAGTGCGTTTCATAGATCTTCCTACCTCTGCGCCAAAAGCCAGCGCCAATAATTCGAATCTTACGTTCCCGATATGTAAATCGAACAGTTAGCACTCCAAGGGCTACCTGTCCGAAACAATAGAACCGTTCCTCCACCCTGCTGTGAGTGGTGTCTTTGGCAATGATGCGATTGGCATCTAGGAACGCCAACTGGGCCTCTCCGAATGAGACCCCATGCGCCAATTGATTCGCCGCATCCTTTACAGGGTCCCACTCAAAGTCAGACGCCATGGAGGAATGCTAGCATTGATATGTAGAAATAGCCATACGTTAGTATGGCTTATGGGCCAGGTGGACCGACCTCTGCTCATATGCCCCTTGTGTTGCACATGCTGGTGGTCTCGATGATGCGCGCTCCCTAGCATTCATCGATGCGATGCTAAAGCGCGATGAGGCGATGGTGGCACTGCGCCGCAAGTGGCTGCCGGAGTTCCAGAGGGTCCTGGCCCGCGGCTCCGCGGTGCGCGTAATCCCCGGCGGGTGAGCAACGCGTGGCAGGTGATGCTCTCATCGCAGCTGCCGCTGGTGCGCTGAGCCGCTCTTAAGCGAGTCGGGCGCCTGCGCAGGCCCTAAGCCCGCTGGCGCCCTCGGCTTACACGTCGAGGTTTGCCACCGACAACGCGTTCTTCTCGATGAATTCGCGCCGGGGCTCGACCTGATCGCCCATCAGCGTCGTGAAGATCTCATCGGCGGCCACGGCATCGTCGATTCGCACCTGCATCAGCCGGCGCGTGTCCGGGTTGATGGTCGTGTCCCAGAGCTGGCCCGGATTCATCTCGCCCAGTCCCTTGTAACGCTGGATCGACTGGCCCTTGCGGGCCTGCTCGAACAACCAGCGCATCGCTTCCTTGAACGAGCCCACCTCCGCGTGTTCATCGCCGCGCGATACCGAGCCGCCGGCACCGATCAGGCCGGTCAGCGTTCGCCCCAGCTCGAAGATGCGCCGATACTCGGCGGACTCAAAGAACTCCCGCGTCAGTTGCTTGTCCGTCGTGGCCCCATGCTCGGTGCGGTGCACGACCACGCGTGCCGCGTGCCCGTCGGTCGCGCTGCGCACCTCGGCGCGAAAGCTGCGCGCCGAATCGTCGGTGGAATTGAGGCTCTGCGCCAGCAGCGCGCACCAGGCGGTGAGGAACTCGGGCCGGTCGAAATTCTCGAGCGTCACTTCGGGCAGGTAAATGAGCGCATCCAGGAGCCGTTCATCGTAGCGGCGCGCCCAGCGGCGGATGATGGCCTGAACCTCCATGTACTTGCGCGCCAGCAACTCCAGCGCTGAGCCGCTGATCGGCGCAGCACCCAGGCTCGCCCGGAGCGTTGCGGCGTCCAGCGCGCTGGAGAGCAGCAACGCATTGAGCTCGTTCTCGTCCTTGACGTAGGTTTCGGACTTGCCGCGCTTGACCTTGTAGAGCGGCGGCTGCGCGATGTAGATGTGGCCGCGCTCGATCAGCAGCGGAATCTGCCGGTAGAAGAAGGTCAGCAGCAGCGTGCGGATGTGCGAGCCGTCGACGTCCGCGTCGGTCATGATGATGATGCGGTGATAGCGCAGCTTGTCGATGTCGAACTCGTCGCGGCCGATGCCGCAGCCCAGCGCGGTGATCAGCGTGCCGACCTCGGCCGAGGAGATCATCTTGTCAAAGCGCGCGCGCTCGACGTTGAGGATCTTGCCCTTGAGCGGCAGGATCGCCTGCGTGCGCCGGTCGCGCCCCTGCTTGGCGGAGCCACCGGCCGAGTCGCCCTCGACGATGAATATTTCCGAGAGCGCCGGGTCCTTTTCCTGACAGTCGGCGAGTTTCCCGGGAAGGCCGGCGATATCGAGTGCGCCCTTGCGGCGCGTCATCTCGCGCGCGCGACGGGCGGCCTCGCGCGCCCGCGCCGCATCGATGATCTTCGCGACGATTGCCTTCGCCTGGGCCGGCTGCTCGAGCAGGAATTCGCCCAGTTTTCCGGCGACGGTGGTTTCCACCACGCCCTTGACCTCCGAGGAGACGAGCTTGTCCTTGGTCTGGGAAGAGAACTTCGGATCCGGAAGTTTTACGGACAGAATGGCGGTCAGTCCTTCACGCGCATCATCGCCCGTGGTCGGCACCTTTTCTTTTTTGGCCGCCCCTTCCGTTTCGATGTAGTCGTTGAGCGTGCGGGTAAGTGCGGCGCGAAATCCCGACAGGTGCGTGCCACCGTCCTTCTGCGGAATATTATTCGTGTAGCAGTACATGCTCTCCTGGTAGGAATCGTTCCACTGCAGGGCGACTTCCACGTTGACCAGTCCCTCCTGGGTCCGAAACCAGAATACGTTTTCGTGCACCGGGGTGCGGCCGCGGTTCAGGTGGTTGACGAAGGCCTGAAGGCCCCCCTGGTGCTCGAACACGTCGCTCC